>JAXLRI010000013.1:0-147595 GCA_046331175.1 Acidimicrobiales bacterium | reverse complement strand
TCACCGCCGGCGATCCCGCCGAGCCCGGCACCACCCACAACCCGCAGATCTCGGCCGTGGCCAGGGAGCGGGTGCTCGGCTACATCGCCTCGGGCGTCGACGCCGGCGCCGAGCTGGTGGCCGGTGGCGGCCCGATCACCGACCAGCCCCACGGCCACTGGGTCGAGCCCACCCTGTTCGACCGCTGCCCGGTCGACGCCCGCATCGCCCAGGAGGAGATCTTCGGACCGGTGCTCGTCGTCCACCGCTTCTCGACCGACGACGAGGCGGTGGCGATCGCCAACACCTCCGACTACGGCCTGTGGGGCACGATCTTCTCCAAGGACCTGCCCAACGCCATGGGCATCGCCCGACGGGTGCGCACCGGCGCCCTCGGCATCAACGGCATGGCCCTGAACTTCCACGCCCCGTTCGGCGGCGTGAAGCAGTCGGGCGTCGGCCGCGAGTTCGGCGAGTACGGCGTGCGCGAGTTCCTGGAGCCCAAGGCCGTCAGCTGGATGCCCTGAGGCCGCTCCGGCCGCGCTCGTGGGCTTGGATGCGCACGAGCACGAGGGACCGGGCGGCTGGCCGACCGGGCCCGTCGATCAGGCGGGTGCGCCGGCTGCTCCCCCCGGCGCGGGGGTGGCCGCCGGGCCGAGCTTGGCCTGGCAGGCCTGGGTGATCTGGCGGAAGGTCGGGTCCTTGCCGACCTGCTCGCCCTTGCGGGCCCGGTCGTCGAGGTCGCGGAAGCGCTCGAACGGCACGGTGTCGCGGAACTGCTCGTACACGCACTGGCAGAACTGGTCGCTCACCGCACCGCCCTGGGCGCACTCGCGCACGAACTGCCGCTCGATGACCCGGTTGTAGCCGAGCGCGGCGGTGGTGGTGCTCGACTCCTCGACCGTGGTCGAGGTGCTCGTCGACGTGGAGGAGGAGGACGTGGACGACGCGGTCGTGGACGAGGCGAGGCTGGAGGTGGTGCCCGAGGCGGTCTCACCCGAGCCGCGGGTGAGCACGATCGCGGCACCCACGCCGAGCACCAGCACGAGGAGGAAGACGACCAGTCCGACCAGCAGACCGGTGCGCTTCTTGGCGGGCGGGGTGGCCGGCGGTGCCCCGGCGGTCGCGTACGCCGGGGGTCCACCCTCGGCGGTGCCCTGACCAGCGGGCGGGTACCCGTAGGCGCCGTCGGCGGGAGGGGCGTAGGCCGAGTACGTCGCCGCCGGGGCGGCGGGGGTGGGATCGACGGGCACCGCCGGCCCGGGTGGCGCCGGGGCCGGCGGGGCGACGGGCGGCACCGGTGCGGCGCCGGGGGCCGGCGGGGGCGTCGGCGGCGGGACGGCCGCAGGATCGACCACGGCGGCGGCCACGAAGGAGATGGTCTCGCCGGCGGCGGCCTCGTCGGCGACGTCGGTGCCGGCCGGCAGGGTGAGCTTGCCCGGCTCGAGGCCGAGCGACGCCCGCACCGCCTGGATCTGGCGTCCGAGCACGGCGGCACTCGGTTGGCGGTCGGCGGGGGTCTTGGCCATCGACTGCTCGATGACCTGGCACACGGCATCGGGCACGCCCCGGCTGCGCAGGTCGGGCGGCGCCTCGGTGAGGATGCGGCGCAGCATCGGCACCATCGACTCGTCGCCCTCGACCTGGAAGGCCGGTGCCCCCGTGAGCAGCTCGAACAGCGTGGAGCCGAGCGAGTACACGTCGGCGAGCACCGACGGCCGCTCGCCGTCGAGGACCTCGGGCGGGGCGTGCGACATCGACGCCGTGATGACGCCGCTGCGCGTCTCGTGGCCGCCGGAGATGCGAGCGATGCCGAAGTCGGTCAGCTGGGCGTCGCCGTAGGTCGACATCAGCACGTTGCCGGGCTTGATGTCGCGGTGGATGATGCCGGCCTGGTGCGCCGTCTCGAGCGCGCCGGCGAGGTGGACCCCGATGAGGGTGGCCTCCTGCCACGAGAGCGGGCCCGACTGCGCGAGCCGCTCGGCCATGGAGCCACCGGGCAGGTAGGCCATCACCAGGTACGGCCGACCGGACGTGGTGAAGCCGGCGCCGTACACCGTGACGATGTTGGGGTGCTCCGACAGCGAGCCCATCGCCTGGCACTCGCGCTCGAAGCGCTCGCGGGCAGCCTCGTCGAGGTTCAGGGCGGCGAGGACCTTGACCGCCACCGTGCGGCGGAAGGCCGGCTGGAACGCCTTGTAGACGGTGGCGAACCCACCGACGCCGATCTCGGACGCGTCCTCGAGTCCCTCGATGCCGAGCGGGCTGGCGGCGGGATCGGACACGGGAGACCTCGGGACGACGGGCCGCAGCGCGGGCCGTCCGCGCGCCGCCGCAGTCTACGGCGACCCGCTCCCCCGCCGGGGACGAGCGGGCGAGGTCGCGCTCAGGGGGCGGTGGCGAGGAGCCGACCCCGGCGGGTCGTGAAGGTCTGCTCGTCCCACACCGTGGCGGCGACGTACAGCGTGCCGTCGGGGCCGGCCGCGCAGGAGAACCCGCCGCGATCGAGGGCGACGGTCGCCTGCACCTCACCACCCTCGGCCACCCGCCGGCAGTGCTCGTTGGGCACGTCGGCGTACCAGATCGAGCCCTCTCCGGCGATGCCGATGCCGTCGGGCGCGCTGTCGGCCACCTCGGCCCAGGTGCGGCGCTCGCCGAGGGTGCCGTCGTCGGCGACGGCGAAGGCGCTGATCCGCCCGGCGTGGGACTCGGCCACCAGCAGCGTGGCGCCGTCGTCGACGACGACCATGCCGTTCGGGAAGGCGAGGCCCTCGGCGACGATCCGGGCCCCGCGGTCGATGTCGACCAGCGCGAGCAGCCCGGCCGGCTCCGATGGCTGACCGCCCATCATGTCGAAGCCGATCCCGTCGACGTAGGCCCACCCGCCGGGATGGGCGGCCACCTCGTTCCACGGGTGGGGGGACAGTCCCGTGAGGTCGGCGACCTCGACCAGGTCACCCGCGGCGGCCGTACAGCGGAGCAGCTGCCCGGCGCGGCCGTTGACCACCAGCAGCTCGCCGTCGGCGGTCCAATCGATGCACACCGGGAACCCGTCGACGTGGGCCTCGACCCGCCGATCGCTCCCGTCGGGTGCGACGCTCAGCACGTCGCCGTCCACCCAGTCGCACACCCACACCCGACCGTCGTGCCACCGGACCGACTCCCCGAACGCCAGCCCGTCGAGCAGCACTCGGGTCTCGGAGGGCGTCACGTCGTCGGCCACGTCCCCCAGCCTCGCACGCCAGGACGTGTCACGAGCAGCGACCGAACGGTGGCGACCCCCGCTGCCGGCCTCCCGTTCGCAGACGCGACCGATCGCCCCGCGTTCCTGTCACACCCCCTCGTCATGATGGGGCCATGGTCGAGGCGGTGGAGCGCTCATCGACGCGAGGCGCGGCATCGGCGCGATCAGCGCTGACGTCGCTGGTCGACGCCGTGCGCGCTGCGCTCGCCGATGACCCGGTCGGCGCCACCGACGTCGAGCTCATGGACGAGGTCGCCGCCATCGACTCGCTGCGGCGGGTCCTCGACGCGGCCGAGGCCCGCCGCCTCGGCGAGCTGCACGCCCGCGACGCCACCGTCGCCACCCACGGCCTGCGCACCGCCGCCTGGCTGGCCCACACCGCCGTGGCCGACCTGCTCGACGCCGACGGCGGCCACCGCCCCAAGACGATGCCACCTCGCTGCGCCTCACGCCGACGCTGGACGGCACCGTCGACCTGGCCGCCACCTTCACCGGCCTCGACGCCGCCGAGGTCGTCGCCACGATCGAGGCCACCGCCGACGAGCTGGCCGACCAGATCCGCCACGAGCAGCAGCACCTCCCCGACCTGGCCCTGCCACCGCGCCACGTCCTGCGGGCCCGGGCGCTGGTCGAGCTGTGCCGGCGCGGCCGCGCCATCGACCGACATGCCACCAAGCCCCGGCGCGCCGACGTCGTCCTGGTCACCGAGGCCTCCGATCCGCTCGCCGACGTCACCACCCCCGCCGGCGTGCCGGTGCAGGACGGGACCATCCGCCGCCTCGTCTGCGATGCCGACTGGCACCCCGTCGTGGTCGACTCGCTGGGCGTCCCGCTCGATCACGGCCGGGCGGTCCGCTTCGCCACCGCCGCCCAGCGCCGCGCCGTGCTCACCCGTGACGGCGGGTGCACCGTGCCCGGCTGCGATGCCCCGCCGAGCTGGGTCCAGATCCACCACGTCGATCCGTACGGCAACGGCCGCGGCACCACCGACACCCCGACGACCACCCCACCACGCGCCTCCTGCCGTCCCCGGCCGACGACATCCCCCGGGTGCGCGTCGACCGCACGCTGCTGCTCCCGTACACCCACGGCGGCCGGCCGGTCCCCGGCTCCCCCACCCCCGACCGGAGCTCGGGCCGCGGCGAGGTCGCCCGGCCGAGTCACGATGACGGACGCGAGGGGCGCGAGCAGGTCAGACGGACCGAGCCTCTCCGACCCGACGGACGAGGAGCGCTCGCCGACGACGGGCCGGCGAGCCGCCGGCGGTCCACCACCGGCGGTACCCGCGACGACCCGACCCGCGGACCGGCACCCTGAACCGGCCGGACCGCCGCACCGTCGACCCGTCACGCCGTCAAGGCGTCGCCCTGATCACCCGCAGCTGCTCCACCACACCCAGCCGACCGAGCCACCGGACAGCCGCGGCGTGCTCGATCACCAGCCGCTCCACCGTGGCGCCGGGAGACGCCTGGACGACCTGCCTCGGCCCGGGGGACAGCGAGCTGCGCAGCAACGTGGTGACCGCTCCGCCCCGCCCGCTCGCCGCCGAGGCCGGCTACTCGAAGTGGTCGAGCATGAGGTGGGTGGCCGACGCCAGCTCGTCACCGGCCTCGGAGATGCCGACCCACCCGTTGACCCAGCCCATCAGGCTCGAGAACCACACGTGGCCGAGGGCCCGGCTGATGCGGTCGCGCACATCGGCGGGGAAGTCGTCGGGGTAGGCGCGGGC
The DNA here is from genome assembly GCA_046331175.1 of Acidimicrobiales bacterium. Taxonomy (GTDB): domain Bacteria; phylum Actinomycetota; class Acidimicrobiia; order Acidimicrobiales; family Acidimicrobilacustridaceae; genus JAWKIW01. The sequence continues at coordinate 142,643 of JAXLRI010000013.1, read as the reverse complement.
CTGGATGCGGTACATCACGGCCGACACCTCCTCCTGGCAGCTCGACACCTGCGGATCGCCGGTGGACAGCGCCCGCACGACGGCGGCCGACAGGGCCGGCTCCTTCTCCATGGCCCGGGTGGCCCGGCGCAGGATGTCGACCACGCGGTCGGCGGTGGTGTCGCCCTTGGGCGGGCGCACGTTCACCCGCTGCTCGAGGTCGTTGGCCCACTCGACCAGCGCCGCCGCGAGCAGGTGGTCCTTGCCGGAGAAGTACCGGTAGAGCGTGCCCAGCGCGATGTCGGCCCGCTGGGCGACGTCACGCATCTGCACCGCGTCGTAGCCGCCCTCGGCCCCCAGCTCGAGCGCGGCGCGGATGGCTCGTTCGCGGCGCGCCGCCTGGCTCTTGGTCAGCTGATCCGTGGCCGTCTCGCCCATCACCCACTCCCCTTGGACCGCACGCTAGTTGGTCACCTTCGGCTCGCCGGGGAGTCCGAGGACCCGTTCGCCGATGATGTTGCGCTGCACCTCGCTCGATCCGCCGGCGATCGTCAGGGACGGCGCGTAGAGGAACCGCTGGGTGAAGTAGCCCGGCCAGCCGTCCCTGGTGTCGAGCAGGCCGTGCGCGCCCTCGAGCTCTGTGCTGTCCCGGTTCATGGTTGACATCGCGGCTCCGGTAGTCGTGTGACAGGTTTCGGCGCGGGTCCGGTTCATGTGCGACAGGGGTTCCGGTACATGTGTGACATCGGGTCCGGGTGATCTGCGACGCGCGGCTGGCTGACGGGCTGTGCTTCTTGGTCGACGGAGTCGATCAAGGGGTGTCGTCGTGTTGGTGGAGCTCGGGCTCGTGGAACAGCGGCATGTGGCGGTGTTGGAGGTCCTCGACGGGGTCCCGGTGACCGAGGTCGCCGCCCGGGCGGGGGTGTCGCGCCAGACGGTGCACCGGTGGTTGACCCGCTATGCGGCCCGCGGGTTGGCGGGCCTGGTCGATGGGTCGAAGGCGCCAGGTTCGTGTCCTCATCAGATGGCTCCGGAGACCGAGGCGCTGATCGTGGCCATGCGGGTCGAGCATCCGGGGTGGGGGCCGGTGACGATCGGTCATTGGCTCGAACGCCAAGGCGTGTTCCCGCTGCCGGGTCGCTCCTCGATCTATCGGTGCCTGGTCCGTCACGGGCTGATCACCCCGGAGGCCCGGAAACGCAAGAAGGCCGACTACAAGCGTTGGGAGCGGTCCCGTTCGATGGAGCTGTGGCAGATGGACATCGTCGGCGGCGTCCGTCTCGTCGATGGTTCTGAGGCCAAGGTCGTCACGGGGGTGGATGATCACTCGCGGTTCTGTATCTCGGCGTTGGTTGTGCCGCGGGCGACGGCCCGGCCGACGTGTGACGCGTTGGCGTTGGCGATGCGCCGCCACGGTGTCCCAGAAGCGATCCTGACGGACAATGGGAAGGTGTTCACGGGCCGGTTCGGTCCCGGCACGGGCGAGGTGCTGTTCGATCGGATCTGCCGGGAGAACGGCATCCGGCATCTGCTCACGGCGCCTCGGTCGCCGACCACGACCGGCAAGATCGAGCGGTTCCACCGCACGTTGAAAGACGAGCTGGTTCGTGGCGTGGTGTTCGACAGCATCGAGGACGCGCAGGTCCGGATCGACGCGTGGGTGCAGCACTACAACTACGACCGGCCGCACCAGGGCATCGGGATGGTCCCGCCGGCGCGCCGGTTCGCGCTCGCGAAGCCCATGTCGTCGACGCTTGAGCTCGCCGGTGCAGCGCCGGACACAACCGAGCCGGTTCCGACGGCCACGCGGCGGGTGGGCGCGAACGGGCAGATCTCGTTCGCCGCAGCGCGCTACATGGTCGCCCGCTGGCTCGCCGGGGAGACCGTCGAGCTGATCTGCGAAGACGGCCTTGTGCACATCCATCACCGTGGGGTGCTCGTCGCGACCCACGCCCGCCGCCACGACCCTGGCCGTCAAGCGGCTGCCATCGCTCGTGGCAAGCAGCGGACACCCCGACGAGTGACACCACGGCCGTCGGCGTCGGCCGTGTCGGTGACCCGCAAGGTCGACAGCTCAGGCAACGTGTCCTTCGCCGCCACGACCTACCGGGTCGGCAACAAGTTCCGTCGCCGCCAAGTCCAAGTCGCCGTCGTCGCCGGCACCGTCGAGATCTCGATCGGCGAAGAGCTCATCCGCGTCCACCCGATCCGCCACGACCGCACCCGCGAACACGGTGCCCTCGCCAACCCCGGTGGCCGACCCCACCGGATCAACGCCGCCTCATGAACCCCCGACCAGGTGTCGCACATCTACCGGACCCCGAAGGTCGCACGAGTACCGGACCTTGACACGCGCCCTCGAGCTCGAGGGCGAGCGAACCGACCCGCTTGACGTGCTCGGTGAAGAACAGCTTGACGACCGACGACTCGGGTCCCGGCTCTCGACCCTGCCGGATGGCCGTCTGCACCCGCAGCCCGAGGTAGCCGACGATGCGGGTGCGGATGATGGCGGCGGCCAGCTCGTCGCGCACCACGGGGTCGTCCACGCGCCCATGGGCCTCGGCCAGGGCCAGGAGCCCCTCGGTGTCGAGCGACGTGGGCGCCGTGCCGATCGAGGCCCGCTCGTTCGACAGCGTGTGCATCGCCGCCCGCCACCCGTCGTTGATCCGGTCGGACCCGCCGAGCACCTGGCCCGCCGGGATGCGCACGTCGGTGAAGAACACCTCGGAGAAGTGCGACTCACCGGTCATCTGCCGCAGCGGCCGGATCTCGATGCCCGGCGTCGACATGTCGACGAGGAAGTAGGTGATGCCGCGGTGACGAGGCAGCTCGGGCGCGGTGCGGGCGAGGAGGATCCCGTGGTGGGCCCACGTCGAGTTCGAGGTCCACACCTTCTGACCGTCGATGACCCACTCGTCGCCGTCGAGCACCGCCCGCGTGGACAGGTTGGCGAGGTCGGAGCCGGCTCCCGGTTCGGAGAACAGCTGGCACCACACCTCGTCGCCGCGCAGCATCGGCTCGATGTGGCGGCGCTTCTGCTCGTCGGTGCCGAAGGCGAGGATGGCCGGGCCGACCATCGTGTGGGCGATCATGAACGCGCCGTTGGTGACCCCGAAGCGATCCATCTCCTCGGCGAAGATCAGCTCCTCGACCAGCGTCCCGCCTCGCCCCCCGTGCTCGACCGGGTAGGAGATGCCGGCCCAGCCGCCGTCGAAGAGCGTGCGCTGCCACGTCGTGCAGCGGACGACCAGCTCGTCCCAATCGGAGTCCGGGTCGAAGAACGACCGGGAGAAGTCGTCGGGGTGGCCCTTGGGCACCGCGTGCTCGGTCAGCCAGGCCCTCGCCTCCGCCCGGAAGGCCGCCTCCTCGGGCGTGTCGTCGAAGTCCACGACCTCGGACTGTAACCGGTTCTAGTTCTGGCCGGCACGACCGGCCTGGGATGCGGGCGCCCGAGGAGCGGGTGGGTAGGGTCGCCGACGATGCCTCCGCCGACCGAACCGACACCACCCGGCAAGGGGGCGATGGTGTGGCGGGGCCTGGTGCACCGCTGCCCGGTGTGCGGGTCGGGCCACCTGTTCCGCCACTGGTTCACCATGGCGCCGCGCTGCCCCCGCTGCTCGCTGCGGTTCCGCCGGGAGGAGGGATCGATGACCGGCGACATCGGCATCAACACGATCGTGTGCTTCGGTGCCCTGCTGGTGACCATGCTCGCCTTCTTCCTGTTCACCTGGCCCGAGCTGCCGGTGACGGCGATGGTCGTCACGTGCGTGGCGGTGACGATCGCGCTCCCGGTGCTCTTCTACCCGTCGTCCAAGACGCTCTGGCTCGCCTTCGACCTCATGTTCAACCCGCTGAAGCCGGGCGAGGTCGCCCCTGGCTTCGGCCCCCAGATCGAGGACGAGGCGCCCGCCACCGGGCCCGGTGCCGGCCGCTCGACGAACGGACGGAACGGGTCGTCCAACGGGTCGTCCTACGGGTCCGGCAACGGCTCGGGCAACCGCTCGGGAGTGCGGGCCGACGGCGGTGAGGGTGGCCCGCCGACCGGCCCCGGCGGCAGCGGCCCGGCCGCGGACCCGCGCTCGATCGACTAGGAAGCGGCTCCGTGCACCCGCGCCTCTCGGTCAGCCAGATCTCCAGCTTCACGCTCACCCTCGACGAGGACCTCGCGCTGTGGGACGAGCTGGGCGTCGACGCCGTCGGCGTCTCGCTGCGCAAGCTCGAGGCGACCGGCGATCCCCTGGCGGCCGTCGAGCGGCTCCTCGCCGGCGACCTGCGCATCGCCAACCTCCTGGCTCCCGGCCCCTTCCGCCTCGACGACCCCGAGGGCTGGCCCGACCAACGGCCGGCCGCCGACCGCCTCATGGAGGTGGCGCTCGCCCTGCGGCCCGAGGTCGTGATCATGACCACCGGACCCGCCGGCGTCCTGCCGTGGGAGCGGGCCGCCGACGCCTTCGAGGAGATCACCCGCGGCCTGGTGGCCGAGGCCGAGCGCGAGGGCCTGCTGTTCGCCATCGAGCACACGCACTCGCTGCGCTCCGACGTCGGCTTCGTCCACTCGCTGCGCGACGCCATGGACCTCGGGTTCCGGGTCGACATGGGCACCTGCCTCGAGCTCAACGCCTGCTGGAACGAGCGCAACCTGGCCGGCACCATCACCGCCGGCGTGGAGGCGATCGTGGCGGTGCAGGTGAGCGACTTCGCCATCGGCACCCGCACCACGCCCGACCGACTGGTGCCCGGCGACGGCGACCTTCCGATCGAGCGCATCGTCCGCCAGCTCGAGGCCGCCGGGTACACCGGCACCTACGACATCGAGCTGGTGGGCCCGAAGATCGAGGAGGAGGGCTACGAGTCGGCCATCCGCCGCAGCATCGAGTGGATGACCGAGCTGCTCGACGAGATCGAGCGCACGCCCGACGAGGACGACGACGGCGAGGGCGACGGCACGGACGGCGACGGCCCCCCGGCCGAGCCGGCCCGCCTCTCCCCCGACGAGGCCTGGTAGCGGGCGAGCCGCACGGGTGCGGGTCAGGCGGCACCCGCGGCGCGGGCGAGGTGCTCCTCGCGCAGGAGCCGCTTGACCACCTTGCCGTTCGGGTCGCGCGGCAGCTCGTCCACCAGGTCGACGTGGCGGGGCTTCTTGTAGTCGGCCAGACGAGCGGTCACCCAGGCCACGACGTCGTCGGGGGTCAGCGACGAGCCGGCCCTCGGCTCGACGACCGCCACGAGGGCCTCGCCCCAGCGCTCGTCGGGCACGCCGAACACGGCGCAGTCAGCCACCTCGGGGCACTCGTGCAGCACGTCTTCGATCTCGCGGGGGTAGATGTTCACGCCGCCCGAGATCACCATGTCGGCCGCCCGATCGGTGAGGAAGAGGTAGCCGTCGGCATCGACGTACCCGACGTCGCCGACCGAGAACCACCCGTCGCCGTCGTAGGTGTCGGCCGTCTTGGCCGGGTCGCCGTGGTAGGCGAAGCTCGACGTGGCGGTGCGCACCCACAGGCGACCGGGCTCGCCCGTGTCCGCCACGGACCCATCGGCCCGCCGGACCTGGATGTCGTTGCCCGGGTACGGCCGGCCGACCGATCCCGGCTTGCGGAGCCACTCGTCGGGCGAGATCGAGGTGCCGCCCCCCTCCGACGCGCCGTAGTACTCCCACACCGTGCCGGGTGGGAAGACCTCCTCCATCACCCGACGCTTGACCGGCACCGGGCACGGCGCCGCCGCGTGCAGCACCACCCGGAGGCTCGACAGGTCGTAGCGAGCGCGCACCGCGTCGTCGAGCTCGAGGATCCGGATGAAGTTGGCGGGGACCAGGTGGGTGATGGTCGCCCGGTGCTCCTGGACCAGGGCGAGGAACCCCTCGGCGTCCCAGCGCCGCTGGATCACGACGGTGCCGCCCGTGGCCAGCAGCACCTGGGCCCAGATGGCGGGGCCGGCGTGGTACGCAGGGCCGACGAGCAGGTAGGTGTCGTCGGGGCCGAGGTCCCACCGCATGCCCATCATCGCCACGCCGGCGGCCCGCCGCCGGAAGTCGTCCTCGCCGATGGCCACGCCCTTGGGCCGGCCGGTGGTGCCCGACGTGTAGAGCATCGTCGTGGGCCAGCCGTCGCCGCCGGCGGGCTCGACGTCGACGCCGTCGGGGACGGCCGCCAGGGCGGCCTCGTAGTCGTCGCCGCGGTCATCGCCGACGCTGCGATCATCGTCGTCGCCGGGATCGGGATCGCCACCGACCACGAGCCGGGGCACGTCGGGCACCTCGTCGAGGCTCGCCAGCAGGTCGGCGTGGACCACCACCGCGACGGCACCGCTGTCGCGCACGACGTGGCCGGTCTCGGCCGCCTTGAAGTGGGTGTTGACGGGCACGGCGATCGCACCGACGCGCCCGATGCCGTGGACGGCCTCGAAGAACTCGATGCCGTTGGGCAGCACCACGGCGACCCGGTCGCCCGCCCCCTCGGCCACCCCGCGGCCGAGCAGGGCCTGACCGACGCGCCGGGTCCGGTCGTCGAGCTCGGCGTAGGTCCGGGCACCGGCGTCGGCGACGAGGGCCACGTCGTCGGGCCGCACCGCCGCCTGCGCCGGGATGCCGAACCTCGCCTCGCTGCTCACCATCGCTCCCCCGTCCCCGATCGTCCCGACCGCCGCACCGCCCCCACGGCGCGGACCTGACGTTCGTGTCAGGATACGCGCCGGGACCCCGGCCGGCCGCCCACCGAGCGGGTGGAGCGCGGCGGAGGGACCCCGAAATGACGCGAAAGACCCAAGCGAAATGGCCTACTGATCGGCAAGGGTGTGCCGATAGGAACACGTGCGCCCGGATCGGCCTGGGGCGCGGACCCCGGGTGCGGAGGTAGAGGCAAGTGGGAGACAACGCCAAGGCGCTCATCGGGCTCGGCATCGTCGTGGTCCTCGCTGCGGTCGCGTACCTCGCCGCCGGCGACAACGGGATCATCGCCGCCGGCCTCGTGCTGATCGTCGGCCTCGTCGGCGTGTTCGTCCTGATGAAGCGGGGCGGCAGCGGCGGGGGCAGCAGCGACGAGTACGAGTACGAGGACGACGACGAGCAGGACGCGCCGGCCTCGACCGCCACCGGCACGGGCGGCGGCCTCCCCACGTGGAGCGCCGAACCGCTGGCCACCTGGTCCCCGCCCGAGGACGGTGCCGACGACGAGCCCGAGCCGGCCTACGCCTCCTTCGACGACGACGACCTCGACACCTCCACCTTCGACGAGCTGGCCTCGTTCGACGACGTCGACGCGGTCGCCGAGGTCGACACCTACGAGACGGTGACCGACGACGGCACCGACGTCGAGTACGAGGAGGTCGTCGAGGCCGAGGTCGAGCCCGAGCCGGTCAAGACCTCGCTCTTCTCCGCTCCGGCCCCGATCCGCGAGGACCTGAGCAGCGACGAGGAGATCCTCGAAGCCAGCCACGCCACCGAGCTGCACGTGCCCGACGGCGGCGAGAACACCGAGCTGGCCAAGCTGCTCGCCAAGGTCCAGAGCCGCCTCGCCGCCTACGAGTAGGCGGAGGTCCGCACCGGACCGCCCGCCCGGCACCGGCCCGATCGCCGACGACGACCGGGCACTACGATGTCGCCGCGCCCGCCCGGGCGCGGCGAATCCTCTCGGGGGTGGGTGTGTCGATGAGCAGGTCTCGATGAGTCCGACGACAGGCAGCGACGGCGACCGCGCCGGACGCCTCGGGCGGCTGATGGGCCGGGGGCAACCGGCCCGAGCCGACCAGCCGGCCGCCGCCCCGAGCACGGCGGTCGACCCCATCTCGGGTCTGGCCACCCGTGCGCCGCTGCACCACCTCGCCCAGGAGGCCGTCGAGCGCAGCCGGCCGGGCAGCCTGCGGTCGGCCGTCGTCTTCGTGAACATCGGGCGGATCGACGACGTCAACGACAGCTACGGGCCCGACGCCGGCGACCACGTCCTGTGGGAGGTGGGCGCCCGGCTGCAGTCGATCGACGTCCCCAACACCCGCGTGGGCCACTACACCGGCACCGAGTTCTACCTGGTGTTCGAGCGGCTGGCCGACATCGCCATGGTCGAGGAGGTCGCCGCCTTCATCGTCGAGCTGCTCGCCCCCGCCTACCAGGTCGGCACCGAGCAGATCGACGTGCAGATCTCGGTCGGCGCCGCCATCTGGGGCGACGCCTACGACAACGTCGACGAGCAGATCCGCGACGCCCACGAGGCGCTGGTGAAGGTCCGGGGCGAGGGCAGCCGCGCCTGGCACGTCCACGACGAGGTCCGCCGCGCCCGCCACACGACCCGCATCGACGAGGAGCGCCTGCGCGAGGCGCTCGACGCCGAGGAGTTCTGCCTCTACTACCAGCCGATCGTGCGCACCGACACCGACGAGATGATCGGCGTCGAGGCGCTCATCCGCTGGCGGGCCCCGGGGGCCACCAACGTCGGCCTGCTGTTCCCCCACGACTTCCTGCCGCTGCTCGAGAAGACCGGGCTCAGCGTGCCGGTCGGCAACTGGGTCATCGGCGAGGCCTGCCGCCAGTCGGCGGCCTGGAGCGCCGCGTTCCCCGACGCCCGCCCGCTGTTCATCACCTGCAACGTGGCCCCCCGCCAGCTCGCCCACCCCGAGTTCGCCGCCGAGGTCACCCGTGCCATCGAGCTGGCCGGCATCCAGCCGTGGCAGCTGTGCCTCGACATCACCGAGGCCACGCTCCGCTACAACCGAAGCGCCACCTGGGCCGCCCTGCGCGACCTGAAGTCGCTCGGCGTGAAGCTCGGCCTCGACGACTTCGGCACCGGGGTCTCGTCGTTCGGCTACCTGCGCGACATCAACCTCGACCTCGTGCGCGTCGACCGCAACTTCGTGTCCGAGGTCCTGGTGTCCGACGCCGATCGCGTCATCTGCAAGAACATCGTGCGCCTCGCCCACGACCTCGAGCTGATCGCCATCGCCGAGGGCGTCGAGACCCGAGAGCAGGCCGACGCCCTCTACAAGATGGGCGTCGACCTGGCCCAGGGCTACCTCTACGGGCGCCCCGAGACGCCCGAGCAGATCGAGGATCGCCTCCGCGGCGGCGAGCGCCCCGACGACGGCACCTGGGACCCGTCCCAGGTCCTCGACTTCCAGGGCGACGCCCCCTCCTGACCCCGTCGAGGTCCGCCGGCGGCTCAGGCCGGACCGGTCCGGCCGCCTCGACTGTCGCCGACCGGGCCCTCGCACCTAGGTTCCGCTGCGATGGCCCCCACCGCAGGCACCGCTCGTGACGCCGTCGTCGTCGGGGCCGGCCCGGCCGGCTGCGCCGCGGCCGTCACCCTGGCGCGCGCCGGCCGCGACGTGGTGCTGGTCGACAAGGCCACCTTCCCCCGCGACAAGATCTGCGGCGACGGCCTGACGGTGTGGGCGCTGCGCGAGCTGGAGGGGTTGGGCCTCGAACCGGCCACCGTGGCCAGCTGGACCCCGATCGGCACCGCCTGGGTCGGATCTCCCTCGCGCCGCATCGTCGAGCTGCCGCTGCCGCGGGGCCAGGGCCTGTTCGCGGCGGTGGCCCGCCGGATCGACCTGGACGCCGCCCTGGTCGACCGGGCCCGCGACGCCGGCGTCGAGGTCCTCGAGGGCGTGGCGTGCACCAGGGCCGACCAGGACGCCGACGGCATCGCGGTGTCGCTCGACGGCGCCGAGCCGCTGCGGACCGCGGCGCTGGTGGCGGCCGACGGCATGTGGTCACCCGTGCGCAAGCACCTGGGCGTGGCGGTGCCCGGGTACCGCGGCGAGTGGCACGCCTTCCGGCAGTACGCCCGCAACGTCGGTCCGCTCGCCGCCGAGCGGCTCTACGCCTGGTTCGAGCCCGACTTCCTCCCGGGGTACGCCTGGTCGTTCCCGGTGGGCGACGGTGGGGCGAACGTCGGCTTCGGCATCCTGCGCGGGGGACGCTGGCCGGTGTCGGCCATGGGCCAGCTGTGGTCCGAGATCCTGGCCCGGCCCCACATCCGCGAGGTGCTCGGACCCGACGCCGAGCTCGAGGGCGCACCCCGGGCCTGGCCCATCCCAGCCCGCAGCGAGGGCCTCGCCCTCACCGCCGGCCGGGCCCTGTTCGTCGGCGATGCGGCCGCCGCCGCCGATCCCCTGACCGGCGAGGGCATCGGCCAGGCGCTGGCCACCGGCCGGTGGGCGGCCGAGGCCGTGCTCGGTGGCGGCACCCCAGCCGAGGTGGCCCGTCGCTACGAGCGCCAGGTCCACGACCACCTCCACGCCGACCACGCCATGTCCCACCTCCTCGGTCGGGCCATCGGCCACCGCAAGGGCGCCCGCATCGCCATCGGCCTGGCCGGCCTCACCCCGTGGACCCGACGCAACTTCGCCCGCTGGCTGTTCGAGGACTACCCCCGGTCGGTGATCACCACCCCCCGCCGGTGGCACGCCGGCATGTTCACCGGCCCCGGCGCCTACCGGTCCGGCTGACCGCCCGACGACGCCGCGACGTCGGTGCGCCGACGCCGCGCCGAGGCTTCCCGCAGCCCGTCAGCGACGGGTCGCCCAACGGCAACACGGCGTTCACGACCGGCACACCGGCGGGCAACATCGCCTCCGTAGAGTCACCCACGAGTCGATCGTCCGTGCCTTCCCCCACCCACGGGCGGTCGCTCCGCAAACGGTGCGAGCCGAGCGGGCCCGGGTGCTCTTCCCCGTGCCCGGGCCCCGCTCGTCTCGCCGCCGTGCCGTCGGAGATCAGCCGTCGGAGATCAGCCGTCGGGCTCCTCCTCAGGTGCTCGGCGTCGGATGCTCCGCGTCAGGCGAACCAGCCGACCACGTCGACCACGACCTGGCTGGTCCCGGCGTTGTTGCGGAGCCAGGCCCGGCCATCGGCGTCCACCGGCACGACGACGGTGTTCGCCCGCACCTCGCCGGTCGCCACGTTCAGGTTGGACACCGCCGCGAGCGTCGCCTCGTCGCGGCTGACGGAGAGGTGGGTGGGCGCCGTCGGGCCGACGCCGGTCAGCGACACCACCACCGCGCCGGCCCCGGCGGGCACGACCGTGCCGTCGACCAGGGTCAGCTGGCGGGCCTCGCCTGGGGCCCACGGACCGGGCACACCGAGGGACTCGCGACTGTCGACGATGCGGGTCGGCGTCCGACCGTGGTACGTCGCCCCGAGGGGCCCGTCTTCGAACCAGCCGGTGACGTCGATGATCACCTCGGCCGGCCCCGAGCTGTTGTAGACGTGCCACGTCCCCCCGGCCCCGACGGCCGCGACGACGGTGTTGGCCACGGCCCGCCCGGCCGGGACGTTGACGTTGGACGTCGCCGCCGGCCCACCGAAGGTCGTCGGGGACACCGACACGTGGGTCTCGTGGGCGGCGACGACGGTCACCGTGGCGACCACGGCGGAGGCGCCAGCCGGGACCGGGGTGGCGCCGCCCGCCACCACCACGGTGCGCTCCTCGGCGTCGCCGAAGGGCCCGGCCGCCGTGCCCATCCCCTCGCGGGTGTCGACGATCCGGGTCGGGTTCGTCGGGCGCAGCACGCCACCGTCGACCCCGGGGACGAAGTAGCCCGTGACGTCGACGAGGACGTCGGCCGATCCAGCGTTGTTGAAGATCGACACCGCGCCGCCGGTCCCGACCGCGCTCACCACGGTGTTGGCCACGACCGTGCCGGCCGCGGCGTTGAGGCTCGAGGCCACCGGCATGGCCGAGCCGGTCGGCCACACGGTCAGGTGGGTCGGGGCGCTGGGCCGCACGATCGTCACGGTCATGACCACCGCGACCGCCTGGGCGGGAACCACCGGCGAGGCACCGGCCCCTGCTGCCCCACCGCCGCCCCCGGCGACGACGATGTCGCGCGCCGACGCCGGTCCCCACGGGGAGGCCGCGGTGCCGGTGCCGCTGCGGGAGTCGACGATCCGGGTCGGTGCCACCGGCACGAGGCGCGGGCCCACGACGGGCACGGCGATGGTGTTCGACGGCGCCGAACCCGGGCCCGGGCCCTCGGCCGTGACCGCCCGGACGACGAAGGCGTGCTCGCCCGCCGCCAGGCCCGTCACCGTGCACGACAGCGGCCCGCTGGTCCACGAGCAACCGGGCCCACCGCCGACCCGGGTCACCTCGTACCCGGTCACGGGGTGGAGCCCGAGGTTCACGGGCGCGGTCCACGTGACGGTCGCGGCACCCGAGCCGTCAGGCGAGGCCACCGCCTGCACCCCGGTGGGGGCCGCGACGTGGCCGACCACCGCTCGCCGCACCCGGCGGTCACCGGTGTCGGCGATGACCACGTCGTCGCCGAGGACGTCGAGGCCGGTCGGGTGGGACAGCCACGCGGCCTTGGCCGGGCCACCGTCGCCGAGCATCGACGATGTGCGTCGGCCGGCCAGCGTCTCGATGCGACCGTCGCCGAGGACGATGCGCACCCGGCTGTCGGCGACCGTCGCCAAGCTGGAGCACCCGCCCCCGTAGCAGAAGGACACGAGCCGCCCCGCGTCGCTGATGAGCAGGCCGGCGTCGGTGACCGCGAGGTCGACCGGTCGGGCGAGGTGGGCCGCAGTGGCGGGACCGCCATCGCCGGCGGAGGTGTCGCTGCCGCCGATGGTCGGCGGCTGCCCGCTGCCAGCCACGGTCGTGATGGTGCCGCTCGGGTCGATCGCCTTCACCCGAAAGGCGTCGGAGTCGGCGACGAACACGGTGCCGTCGGGCCCGACGGCGGTGGCCGTGGGACGCGCCAGCTGCGCGCTGGTGGCCGGCACGCCGTCGGCGGTGGAGGCGCCACCGCCGGCGATCGTGGTGATCGTGCCGTCGAGGGCGATCCGTCGGACCCGGTGGTTCGCCGTGTCGGCGACGAGGATGCGGCCCTGGGCGTCGACCGCGACGCCGGTGGGCTCGCCGAGCCGCGCGTCGAGGGCCGGCCCCCCGTCACCGCCGGCGCCACTGGTGAGCTGCTCGCCCGCCACCCGCTCGACGGCACCGCCCGTCGTGAGTCGAAACACGGCGGCGTCGGCGGTGAACAGGACCGATCCGTCGGCGGCGGCGGCGAGGCGGCGGACGGCGAAGAAGCGTCGTTGCGTGGCTGGCGCCCCCGGGTCGTACGAGCTGCCGCCGCCGACGACCACCGCGGCGCTGCCGTCGGGCCCGAGGTCGAGGATCCTGCCCCCGTCGGCGACGAGCAGGTGGCCGCCGGGGCGGTGCAGGACGTCGGCGACGCCGGCCCACGGGATCTGGTCGGCCGGACCCGACTGCGGACCGTCGTCGGGCGAGGCGACGCCGGCGAACCGCTCGACCACGCCATCGGGGCGGATCCGGCGCACGACCGAGCTGGACACGTAGAGCGAGCCGTCGGGCCCGGCTGCGATGGCCGCGACCCGGGCGAAGCTGGCGGCCGCCGCGGGCCCGCCGTCGCCGAGGTCCTGGTAGGTGTCGGTGCCGGCCACGGTGTGGATGAGGCCTCCGGCGTCCACCCGGCGGACCCGCCGGTACCCACCGTCGGCGATGTACAGGTCGTCACCGATCGTGGTGATCCCGGTGATCTCCCCGAACCCCGAGCCGGTGGCCGACCCGCCCTCCGGGTAGGGGCCGGGACCTCCGTTGCCGGCCACCAGGACGAGCGGCTGGCCGGCGACGACGCGGAAGACCTGGCGGCCGCGCACGGCGTACACGACGCCGGCATCGGTGGCGTGCAGGAGCGAGAACGACCCGTCGACCCAGCCGGTGGTCTCCGAGAAGATCACCGTGGTGACGCCCCCGGGATCCCGACGCTGCACCTGGTGGGCGGCGCTGCCGGACCCGGCGAAGCCGGAGGGCACGTCCACGTAGTCGCCGGTCGCCGACCACGCGTAGGCCGTGCCGCTGGCGTACGCGGACGTCACCGCTCCCGACGCGGTGAGGTGGTTGATCTGGTGGTCGTCGAGGTCCTCGAAGTGCACCACGCCGTCGGGGCCGGCCCACACGCCCCGCAGGCCCGGGTAGGCCTGGGTGTGGGCATCCACCGGCCCGGCGTCCTGGAAGCGGGCGTCGGAGCCGTTGCCGGCCAGGATGGACCCGACGCGGGTGGCGAGGTCGAACCGGCGCAGCACGTGGTTGCGAGTGTCGGCGACCACCAGCCCGCCCCCGGTGACCGCCAGGCCGGCCGGGTCGAGCACGATGTGGTCCGGATCGGGGCCCTGGTCGTGGTGGTCGACCAGGGTGTCGATCAGCCCGGGGGCGACGGTGGGCAGCACGCCGGCCGGCCGACGAGGACCGGCGGCCGGCCCCGCAGGGACCGTCCCCGCCGTCCCCGCCGTCGTCGCCGCACCGGCGGCGACGGCCGGCACCGGCGGTGCGACGGCGAGGGCCAGCGCGACGAGCGCGCCGACGACCACCGAGCCCACCATCGCGTGGCGCATGCGGCGCCGCGTCCCCTGGCACAACATCCCGACCTCCTGCGCCGACGTCCCGCACGGTGGCCCTGCTCCCCACGGCCACCGGTCGACGAGGGCACGCTACCGCGTCGGCGTCGCATCGGATCGGGCGCCCCGTCGCGACGACGGCCGCCCAGATGGCCCCACCGTCATCGCCTCCCCGGCCGCTGTGCCAGGATTCGCGCCGGCGCGACCGGGGGGTGACGTGGCCGACGAGCTGAGCGAGGACGAGCAGGAGCGGCGCCGCCAGGCGATCCGGGAGCTCTTCCCGACGACGCCGTACATGCGCTGGCTCGGCATCGCCTTCGACCGCTACGAGCACGACGACGTGGTGGTGCGGCTGCCGTTCCGCCCCGACCTCACCAACGACGGCATCGCCTACCACGGGGGGGTGATCGCCGCGGTCATCGACACCGCCGGCGCCGCCGCCGCGTGGTCCAACCACGACTTCACCAAGGGCGCCAGCGCCTCGACGGTGGGGATGAGCATCCAGTACGTCGGTGCCGCCAAGCAGTCCGACCTGGTGTGCCACGCCCGGGCCGTCAAGCGGGGCCGCGAGCTCATCTTCACCGAGATCACCGCCACCGACGCCGAGGGCACCGTCGTCGCCCACGGCATCCAGACCTATCGCATCGTGTGATCGCCCCGAGCCGCGCCACCACCCGTCGCACCGAACACCACACCATCCACCGACGAAGAACCGAGGAGCCCCCGTGCTGCGCACCCGACTGACCGACGTCCTCGAGGTCGACCACCCCGTCATGCTCGCCGGCATGGGCGGCGTCTCCTACAGCGAGGTGGCGGCGGCGGTGTCGGCCGCCGGCGGCTTCGGCTGCCTGGGCGCGTCGACCATGGACCGCGACACCATGCGGGCCGAGATCGCCGCCGTCCGCGAGCGCACCGACCGCCCGTTCGGCGTCGACCTGCTGACGGCGTCGCCCGGCGACATGGCCGCCCAGGTCGACGACATCATCGCCGGCGGCGCCACCGTGTTCGTGGCCGGCCTCGGCGTCCCCCGCGACGTCATCGACCAGTGCCACCGGGCCAACGTGCTCGTCGTCAACATGTGCGGCAAGGTCCGTCACGCCATCGCCGCGGTCGAGGCCGGCTGCGACATCGTCGTGGCCCAGGGCACCGAGGCCGGCGGCCACACCGGCCAGGTCGCCACCATGGCGCTCGTCCCCCAGGTCGTCGACGCCGTCGGCGACCGCGTGCCCGTGGTGGCGGCCGGGGGCATCGTCGACGGGCGCGGCCTGGCCGCCGCCCTGTCGCTCGGCGCCGACGGCGTGTGGGTGGGCACCCGCTTCATCGCCACCCCCGAGGCCCAGGGCGTGCCCGGCTACAAGGAGCGCCTGCTGACCACGGGCGAGGACGGCACCACCATCTCCCGCGGGTACACCGGCAAGACCTGCCGCGTGGTCGCCAACGACTACACCCGGTTCTGGGAGGAGCACCCTGGCGAGCTCCAGCCCTTCCCCATGCAGTTCCTGCGCTCGATGGAGGACGGCGCCAACCACCTGGGCATGCGGTCCGACGCCGACCCCGCCCTCATCGACCCCGAGCGCGAGTTCTGGCCCGCCGGCCAGGGCGTGGGCGCCATCGACGAGCTGGTCCCCGCCGGCGAGCTGGTCGAGCGCTTCGTCGCCGAGGCCGAGCAGGTCCTCGGCCGGGTCGCCGCCCTGCGCGCCTGAGCTCGATCGCCACCGGTCGGTCCGCCCCGTGACGGGCGCCACGGCGCGACCCCCGGCACGGCCGAGGCCGCCGCGGTAGCGTCGCCGGGCCGATCGCTCAGACCAGGGAGGGCGCCGCCGTGATCCGCTTCATCCGCACCGCGCACGCCAAGCCGGAGTACGGGATCGACGCCCTGTTCTTCGCCGTCGAGGTGGCCGAGTACCTGAACGACACCTACCCGGACAACCCGGTGGAGGTGTTCACCGAGCGCTTCGGCGCCCACAACAAGCTGGTGTGGTCGATCGACTTCGAGGACCTCGCCGACTACGAGGCGTACCAGGCGAAGCTCAACCAGGACGCCACGTACTGGGAGGTCATGGGCAAGACGGCGGCGTGGTTCACCGAGGACGGCCACGACCAGGTGCTCATGCCCATCGAGCTGCCCAACGTCGACTGACGCGGCCGGCGGCAGCGCTGCGATCAGCCGGCTGGTCGACCTTCGAGCCGGCTGATCGACCGCCGGTGTCAACCGATCGACGGCCCGCGCGTCTGATCAGGCGTGAGGACACCGTTGGGGGAGCGTGGGGCCGTGGGCGGAACCGGCAGACCGGTGGGCGCGGATGACGCGGACGAGGTGCTCGGGCGGCTGTTCCGGGACGAGTACGCCCGGTTGGTCGGCCTGGCCCGCCTGCTGATCGACACCCGGGCCGAGGCCGAGGAGCTGGTGCAGGAGGCCTTCGCACGCGCCTTCGCCGCGTGGGACCGCCTCGACGACCCCGCCGCCGCCCTCCCCTACCTGCGCACCACCGTCGTGAACCTGGCTCGCGGCGGCCTGCGACGGCGGGCCACCGCGCGGCGCACCCCGCTCGACCCGGTCCCCGACGAGCCCGGCGCCGACCGCGCCGTGGCCGCCACCGAGGCCCAGCGTGAGGTGCTCGCCGCCGTGCGGGACCTGCCCGAGCGGCAGCGGGAGGTGGTGGTCCTGCGCTACCTGCTCGAGCTGTCCACCGCCGAGGCGGCCAGCACGCTCGGCATCTCCGAGGGCTCGGTCAAGACCCACCTCCACCGGGCCCTGGCCACGCTGGAGACGACGCTGGAGGGCGCCCGATGAGCCCGACGACCACCCACGACGGCGGCCCGACCAGCCCGCTGGACAGCCGCCTGCGCGACGCCCTGCGGACCGAGACGAGCGGGGTCGACGCGTCGGCCACCGTGTGGGACGCCATCCGCTCGGCCGCCGACACCGTCGTCGTCCCGATCGACGCGGGAGGACGGTCGAACGTGTCCGGTACCGGCCCCGGGCGAGTCGGCGACCGACGCCGCGGTCAGGCGCTGCTCCTCGCGGTGGCCGCATGCGTGGCCGTGGCCCTGATCGCCGTGGGAATCGTGGTCGCCCGGCGGGACGACGGCCGCGACGTCTACGTCGGCCCGACCACGACGGCCGGTACCGGCACGACGGTCGCGCTGGACGACCCGCTCCGGCCGACATCGGACCTGGGTCGCGCCCTGTGGGCCACCGCCGGCCTGCGATACGCCCTCGAGCGCGAGCAGCTGGCCACCGTGGCGGCCCGCTACGACCTCGACCCCGGCGCCGATCAGCGCTTGGCCAACGCCCGAGCCGCCACCGACGCTGCAGCCGGCGAGGTCACCGACCAGGCGCTGCCCCGCCTCGGCGACGGCGAGACCGAGCGCAACGCCCGGCAGGTGCTGGAGTCCCGCATGCGCAACCTGGCGGTCATCCGCCGGGCCGCCGGCGACCCGGGCTCGCCGGACGCGTCCGCCCCCAACCGGGTCGGCGGCGACACGACGACGATCCTCGGCCAGTACGACCTGACCGTCGAGGCCGTCGCCGTGGTCGCCCGCATCATCGCCAAGCAGGGCGGCGGGGCCGCCAATGGCACCCAGGCGCAGCGCGAGGCCGCGACCCGTACCATCCAGGCCGCCCAGCTGACCGAGGTGCCGGGCCAGCAGGCCCAGCTGTTCGCCTCGGCCAGCGCCCACCTGGCGATCCCCGTGGCGGAGGACCGGGTCGGCCCGCTCGACCCGGACACCGAACGTCTCCTGCAGGCTCGACACGACGCGGCATCGAGCCCGGAGGCCCGGGATGGCTGGCCGGGCGTCGACCCCGAGACGCGCTCGGACCTCGCGGCGAGCGTGAACGACCGGACGCTGCAGACCGAGACCAAGATCCGGCGGAACATCGAGGGTGGCGAGCCAGCGGGGGGACCGTCGCTCGCCAACGACCTGATCGAGGAGACAACTGGCAGGCTGGCCCAGATCCACCGCTTCGAACGGCGGCTGCTCAGTCGCCTGTGATCTCGCCGCGGCGGACGGTGATCGCCCCCACGTCCGTCGCGCCGGCATCCGGCGCCCGACTACTCCGACCAGGCCTTGACCTTCTCGAGCAGCTCGGTGGGCTTGTCGCCGATGGGCACCACGTTGAGCACGCTCACGCCGGCCTCCTTGAAGGCGGCGATGCGGTCCTTGACGAAGCCCTCGGAGCCCACCAGGTTCGTCAGCTCGAGGAAGTCGTCGGGGATCAGCTCGGCCGCCTCCTTCTTCTTGCCGTCGAGGTAGAGGTCCTGGATCTCCTTGGCCTCCTTCTCGTAGCCGTAGCGGCAGGCGAGCTGGTTGTAGAAGTTGCGGTCGCGGGCGCCCATGCCGCCGATGTACAGCGCGGCCATGGCCCGGCCGAAGTCGAGGATCGGCTTGGGGTCGTCGGTGATGCAGAGCATGCCGCCGGCGACGGTCTGCAGCGGCCCGAGCTCGGGCGACCGCTTGGCGAAGCCCTTGCGCAGGTCGTCGCCCCACACCATGTCGGCCTTCTCGGGCAGGTAGAAGATCGGCAGCCAGCCGTCGGCGATCTCGGCGGTCACCTCGACGTTCTTGGGGCCGAGCGAGGCGATGTAGATCGGGATGGCCGGGCGCACCGGGTGGGCGATGATCTTGAGCGGCTTGCCCAAGCCGGTGCCCCGCTCGGGCGGGAGCGGCAGCGTGTAGTGCTTGCCCTCGTAGGTGACGGGCTCCTCGCGCTTCCACACCTTGCGGCAGATGTCGACGATCTCGCGGGTGCGGCCGATGGGGGCGTCGTAGGGCAGGCCGTGGAAGCCCTCGATGACCTGCGGGCCCGAGGCGCCGAGGCCGAGGATGCAGCGGCCGTCGGTCATGGCATCCACGCCGGCCGCGGTCATGGCCAGCAGCGTGGGCGTGCGGGTGTAGATGGGCAGGATGCCCGAGGCGATCTGCACGCGCTCGGTGCTGGCGGCCAGGTAGCCCATGAAGCTGGGGGCGTCGAAGCCGTAGGCCTCGGCCACCCACACGATGTCGAGGCCGGCCTTCTCGTACTCGGCCACCTGGGCGGCCGACTCCTTGAAGCCGCCCGCGTACTGCAGCTGCATGCCGATCTGCATCGGTGTCCCCCCGGGATCAATGGCGACCGTCGGGCCGACGGCCGTGGCGAGTGGTTGCGGTGAACGCCGTTCAGCGCTCCGGCGTGCCGGTCACGCTAGCCGCCCCGCGGACGGGAGCGGTCCGGCGGGTTCAGCCCTGGACGGAAGCCAGCGCGGCCTCGCGGGCGGCGGCCTTCTCGGCCCGGCGACGCTCGAGGGCCGCCTCGCGCTCGCGATCGGCCCACTCGTCACGGGTGGCGAGCCACTCGTCCCGCACCGCCGAGCGCTTGACGCCGTTGTCGAACAGCACGTGGTAGCGGACCCACGACAGCCCGTTGACCAGCAGCACCTTGCCGGGCGTGCCGGCGGGGACGTCGGGCAGGTCGACGGCGGCCACCACCTTCTCGTGGCGACGGAACCGGGCGACATCCTTGCGTGGGGCCATGGGCGAGAGTCTGGCCGAGCCGGCGCGCCGACACCAAGATGCTGCTGGCCGAGGCGGGCGCCCGCGGCGAGCGACGGGCGCCGATCAGGCGGGAGCGGCGGCCCGGGCCTCGGCCCAGGTCTTGCCGGCCTCGACGTCGAGGTCGTGGGGCAGGTCGAGGACGCGCTCGGCGATGATGTTGCGCTGCACGTCGCCGGTGCCACCGCCGATGGTGAGGGCCTGGCTGAACAGGAAGCCGAAGTGCCACGCCGCCGGGTCGGCCCACGGCAGCGTGCCGGTGAGGCTCATGCGCTCCTCGTCGGCGGGGTCGCCGCCGGTGAGCAGGGCGGCGGTGCCCTCGAGGTCCTTGGCCAGCTCCATCATCGTCTGGCCGTGCTCGTCGGCCAGCACCTTGCGCACCGACGCCTCGGGCCCGGGCTGGCGGCCCTTGATGGCGGCGGTGACGGTGCGCAGGCGGATCAGCCGCAGGATCTCGGCCTCGATGTAGAGCGACGCCAGGCGCTGTCGCAGCAGCGGGTCGGTGACGCCGCCCTGGGCCCGCACGATGTCGAACAGGTCCTTGGCGCTCGGGCCGTTGCCCCACAGCGCGCCGCCGCCCGACAGCGACACCCGCTCGTTGCCGAGCGTGACCTTGGCGAGGGTCCAGCCCTCGTTCTCCTCGCCCACCAGGTTCTCGGCGGGGATGCGCACGTCGTCGAAGAAGACCTCGTTGAACGTGTGGCCGCCCGTCATCTCGATGATGGGGCGGATCTCGATGCCCGGGGTGTCCATCGGGCAGATGAAGTACGAGACGCCCTTGTGCTTCGGCGCGTCGGGGTTGGTGCGGGCGATGAGGATGCCGTACTGGGAGAACTGGGCCAGCGACGTCCAGATCTTCTGGCCGTTGACGACGTAGGTGTCGCCGTCGCGGATGGCGCGGGTGCCGAGGTTGGCGAGGTCGCTGCCGGCGTTGGGCTCGGAGAACAGCTGGCACCAGATCTCCTCGCCGGCGAGCAGCGGGAACAGGTAGCGCTCCTTCTGCTCGTCGGATCCCGCGTGCAGGATCGTCGGGCCCGCCCAGCCGATGCCGATCATGTTGTTCGGGCGTCGCACCTTCGCCCGCTTCATCTCGTCGTCGATGATCAGCTGGTGGATGGGGTCGGCGTCGAGGCCCCACGGCGCCGGCCAGTGCGGGGCGACCAGGCCCCGCTCGGCCAGCTGGCGGCCCGAGGGCGACGGGTTGGCGGCGAACCAGTCGCGCAGCTCGACGCGGCGCGGGTCGTACTCGGCTGGCATGTCGAAGTCCACGGCCGGCGATCGTACCGGCCGCGACGGTCGGGGGCCGCGGGAGGCGCCACCGGCCCCGGGGCCGCTCGACCCGAGCCCTCAGCCGGGCGGCTGGGCACCGATCACGGCGGGGTGCACTGGTAGCGGTAGCTCTTCGTGCGCACGAGGATGCGGTCGTCGACGCCGGTGACCGACACGTCGCGGTCGAGCTCGGAGCTGCCGGCGTAGCGCACCACGGCGAGGCAGATGTCCTTGGCCGTCGCCTCGTCGAAGTCGGTCGTGGTCGACCCCACCGCCGCCTGCACGATCGGCTGCCCCACGGAGTCCTCGCTGATCACCAGCGAGAAGCGGTCGATGTCGGCGTACCACGGCTGGTCGCCGTAGTTCTGGGCGAGGTAGCTGCGCAGGCCGCCCTCGAAGAGGTCACGGCTGTCGGTGGTGGCGAGCGGGTCGAACGCCGTGGTGCTGGTCGAGCCGCGGACCGTCGTCGTGGTGGAGCGTCGCACCGTCGTCTGGGTCGACGACGAGATGGAGATCCCGCACTGGTCCTGCACGTAGGCCGGCACGCGGGAGATGTTGCGGGCGAAGTCGGGATCGTCGTCGCGGGCCTGGGCCACGGCCGCCTCGAGGTCGGCCTGCGAGGCGTCGGCGTTCTCCTCGAGCAGGTCGGCGGCCTTGCTGAGCCCGGCGCCGATGTCGCCGTCGGGAGCAACCGCCGCCAGGTCGCGGAAGACCACCACGGCCTCGGCCCGGTCGCCGGACAGGTCGCGCAGGATGTCGACGTGCGCCGCCGCCTGGTCGCAGAAGTCGCCGCCGGCCGGCCGGGTGGTGCCCGGGGCGGCGGTCGTCGCCGGGCTCGCCGTGGTCGGGGCCGCCGTGGTGGCCGCGCTGGTGACGTCGGCCTGCTTCTGGGAGCAGCCCACGATCAGCGCGGCGGCGACGACCGCCGCACCGGCGAGCCGACGAGGCATGGCGGTCCTCACGCGGCTGTGCACGACGACGCCGTCGGTCCCTTGGAGGCCAGCACCGCCAGGTTCGGCCCGGTGACCGACACCTCGACCGTCCCGTACTTGCCGGTGCCCCAGGCCGCCGCCGCCTCGCAGGCGGCGATGGCGCCGGCCTTGTCGAGGGGGGTGTCGGTGGCGTCGGCGGTGATGGTGATCTGGCCGGCGCTGTTGATGCTGCCGATGCTCCAGCCGTTGAGGGCCTGGAACCACGGGGCGCCGTTCGCCGCGGCCTGGACCGCCGCCTTCAGCTCGTCGAGGGTGGGGGTGGCCGAGCCTCCCCCGCTGCCCGACGAACCGCCGCCGCTGGTGTCGCCGGTGCCGCCGCTCGAGCCGCCGGCCGACGTGGACTGCAGCTGGACGCCGCACGCCTGGTCGGTGAAGTCGGACAGCGACGCCGCGGCCTCGAGCACGTCGGGCTGCTGCAGCAGGTCGAGCATCTTCCGGTCGGCCTCGGCCGGCGACACGCCCACCAGGCCCTCGGCGACCTTGCGGACGGCGGCCACGTTGGCCTTCTGGCTGGCAGGGGCCGCGTCCTCCATCTTGCCGAGCACGGCGAGGAAGTCGCTGGCCTGGGCCGGTTCGGAGAAGCCGCTCTTCACCAGCTGCTCGTTGTCGCGCACGACCGTGCAGTACGCCGCGGCGTCGGCCGGCGTGGTGCCGGTCGTACCGGTCGAGCCGCCGCGCACGGTGGTCCCGGGGGCCTTCGTCGTGCCCGGCGGCGCGCTGGTCGACGTCGAGCCGGGCGCCGCCGTGGTGGCGGCCGGGGTCGGTCCATCGGACTTCGAGCAGGCGGCGATCGGCACCGCCGCCGCCAGGACCAGGCCCGCCGCCAGCCATCGCCGCATCGCCATCGCTCCTCGGTCGCACCACCGGCCCCAGCGACCGGCGCCGCGCCAGGCTAGTGCGGGCGCGGGCGTGCCCGGCCCGACCGGCCGCCCCTACACTCGGCCCCCGCATCGCCGCCGACCACACGAGGGGGGACCCGTGGGGGCCTTCAACTACGCGTCCATCTGGGAGATCGCCGCCGACAACGTGCCCGACAACGACGCGCTCGTCCACGGCGACCGTCGGATCTCGTGGCGCGACTTCGACCGTCGGGCCGACGGGGTCGCCCGCGCCCTGCTCGACGCCGGCGCGCAGCACCAGGACAAGGTGGCGCAGTACCTCTACAACGCCCCCGAGTACATGGAGTCGATGTTCGCCTGCTTCAAGGCGGGCCTCGTCCCGGTCAACACCAACTACCGCTACGCCGACGACGAGCTCGTCTACCTGTGGGACAACGCCGACGCCGTCGCGGTCGTGTTCCACGGCAGCTTCAGCGAGCGCATCGAGGGCATCCGCGACCGCGTCCCGGGCGTGAAGACCTGGCTGTGGGTCGACGACGGCGAGGGCCCGTGCCCCGCCTGGGCCACCCCCTACGAGGACGCCGCCACCACCCAGACCGAGCGGGTGGTCCCACCGTGGGGCCGGGGCGACGACGACATCTTGATGATGTACACGGGCGGCACCACCGGCATGCCCAAGGGCGTGATGTGGAGGCAGGACTCGCTCATCCGCGCCGTGGTCGGCGCCACCGACCCCTTCTACCGCGAGGACGCCGACGACGACCACTACCGCCGCATCCGCGAGGAGAAGATCCTCGGACCCGGCCTGCGCATGATCCCGGGGTGCCCGCTGATGCACGGCACCGGCCAGTTCACCGCGATGATGACCCTCGTCGGCGGCGGCACGGTCGTCACCATGACCAGCCGCCACCTCGACATCACCGAGATCCTCGACACCGTCGAGCGCGAGAAGATCAACATGCTGGTGATCGTCGGCGACGCCTTCGCCAAGCCGATCCTCAAGCAGCTCGACGAGAACCCGGGCCGCTGGGACCTGTCGAGCCTGATCGTGATGACCTCCTCGGGCGTGATGTGGAGCCAGCCGGTCAAGGAGGCCCTGCTGGTCCACAACCCTGGCATGATGCTGATCGACGCCTTCTCGTCGTCGGAGGCCATCGGCCTCGGCCAGTCGGTGTCCACCGCCGGCGGGTCGAGCGGCACCGCCAAGTTCTCCCTCGGCGACACCTCGCGGGTGATCACCGACGACGGCCACGACGTCGCGCCGGGGTCGGGCGAGATCGGCCGCGTGGCCGTGAAGGGCTACACGCCCATCGGGTACTACAAGGACCCCGAGAAGTCGGCCAAGACGTTCGTGGTGATCGACGGCGACACGTACTCGATCCCCGGCGACTACGCCCAGGTCGAAGCTGACGGCACGCTCACGCTGCTCGGCCGCGGCTCGGTCTGCATCAACACCGGTGGCGAGAAGGTCTTCCCCGAGGAGGTCGAGGAGGCGCTCAAGACCCACCCGGCCGTCCTCGACGCCGTCACGGTGGGCCTGCCCGACGACCGCTTCGGCGAGGCCATCACCTCGGTCGTCGAGCTGCGGCCCGGCCAGGCCGCCGACGAGGACGAGCTGATCGAGCACGTGAAGGGCCGCCTCGCCCACTACAAGGCGCCCAAGAAGGTCGTCCTCATCGACACCATCGGGCGCGCCCCCAACGGCAAGGTCGACTACAAGCGGATGAAGGGCTACGCCGCCGACGAGCTCGGGGTCAGCCTCTCCGGCTGACCTTCCGGCGGCGCGTCGGCGCCACCGGAGCGCGGGCCCCGCCGGCAGCCAGGGCGTCGATTCTCGCCCGCTGGGGGCCCCTCGCTACGCTGCCGGGGTCCTGCGGCGACGCGTCCGTCGCCGCCCACCGAACACCACGACAGACGGGGAACCCCATGGCAGACATCGGCTACGACGGGAAGGTCGCGATCATCACCGGCGCCGGCGGCGGGCTCGGCCGGGCCCACGCCCTCGAGCTGGCGCGCCGCGGCGCCCGCATCGTGGTGAACGACCTCGGCGGCTCGGTGTCGGGCGAGGGCGGCGACAAGGGCCCGGCCCAGACCGTCGTCGAGGAGATCGAGGCGCTCGGAGGCGAGGCGGTCGCCAACGGCGACAGCGTGGCCACCGCCGAGGGCGGCGAGGCCATCGTGCAGGCCGCCCTCGACGCCTTCGGCACCGTCGACATCGTGATCAACAACGCCGGCATCCTGCGCGACAAGTCCTTCCACAACATGACGCCCGACCTCATGAACGCCGTCATCGACGTGCACCTCAAGGGCGCCTTCTACGTCACCCAGCCGGCCTGGAAGGTCATGCGCGACAAGGGCTACGGCCGCGTGATCAACACCGCCTCCAACGCCGGCATCCTCGGCAACTTCGGCCAGGCCAACTACGGCGCCGCCAAGATGGGCCTGGTCGGGTTCACCCACGTGCTCGGCATCGAGGGCGCCAAGGCCAACATCAAGGTCAACGCCATCGCCCCGGTCGCCCTCACCCGCATGACCGCCGACCTGCTCGGCGGCTTCGGCGAGAAGCTCGCCCCCGAGACCGTCACCCCGGTGGTCGCCTACCTCGCCTCCGAGGAGTGCGCCGTGACGGGCGAGACCTTCTCGGTCGCCGGTGGCCAGGTGAGCCGCTTCTTCGTGGGCCGCACCGCCGGGTACTTCAACCCCGACCTCACCGTCGAGGACGTGCGCGACCACCTCGACGAGATCGAGGACCGGGACGGCTACAGCGTGCCGATCGGCACCGGCGACGAGATCAAGCTGCTGCTGGAGACCTTCAGCGCCAACAGCTGACCACGACGCGACGAGCGAACGCGAACGAGGGGCCGGCCACGGGCCGGCCCCTCGTTCGCGCCTGGTCGGGTGATCGCCCGGTCGCGTCGGGTGGGTCAGCGCACCAGCTGCACGGCGACGGTGAACGTCCCGGTGAACGAGCCGGGGCTCGTCCCCGCGTTGCAGGCAACGATCCGGGCGCTCGGGACGCCGGCGATGTTCCGGGCCACCGTCGGCACCAACATGATCGAGTTCGGTGTGATCGTGCCCGCCACCGTGAACCGGGGCACCAGGAGATCGCCGTCCTGCAGGGGCGCCCCGGTCTTGGAGAACAGCGACACGCACTGGCCCGCGGCGACGGTCACCGCCGACAGGTCGCCGCTCCCCGTGAACGAGCTCGCCGACACGTCGACCAGGCGGAGGCTGCCGTCGAGCACCTCGGCCCCGGTGACGGCGTCGGGGGCCAGCTCGCTGGTGCCCACCGCATCGGCCGCGATCTCGCTGGCGGCGACGGCGTTGGCGGCGATCTGGGCCGAGCCGACGTAGTCGCTGGCGGCGAGCTTCCCGTCGACCTGGGCCTTCGTGTAGTAGCGGTCGTCGTGGTCGTGGCCGCGGTAGTACCCCGTCACGTCCCCGATGACGTGGGTCTGTCCCGAGTTGTTGAAGACCGAGATCTTGCCGCCGGCTCCGATCGGCATCGTGACCATGTTGGCGATCGTCTGGTTGGCCACGAAGTTGAGGCTCGACACCACCGGCAGGGGCTGTCCCGTCGGGAAGACGCGGAGGTGGCTCTCCGCCGAGGGCTGGGTCACCGTCAGGTTGACGACCACCGCGGTCGCGTCAGCCGGCACGCCACCCTGGCCGAGCACGACCACGTCGATGGTCTGGCCCGGACCGACCCTGGCCGCAGGCGCCCCGGTCCCGTCGCGCGTGTCGAGGATCCGCGCCGGTGGGAGCGGTTCGAAGATGGCGCGGTCACCCGACGAGGTGGACGCGGCGACGACCCGGGGCACGAAGACGCCGGCCACGAGGGCGGCGACCACGATGGTGACCGCCTGCGAGGCGAGGCGCCGAGCGCGCGTGGACAGGGACGGGGACATGGTGATCTCTCCTCCTCCGTCGAGCCCGCGCCGACGGATGCACCAGTCTCGTCCGTTCGGCCGCCCCACCGCCTGCGTCAGCGGGTGTGCTTCCACGCCCAGCGCCACATCGGCAGCTGGAGCGGGAGGCGCAACCAGGCCCCCCACGACATGGCGTCGTGGGGCGTGCCGCTGTCGATGGCCATCTGCACGTTGGCCGGGTAGACGGCGACCAGCGTGACCAGCGTCAGCCACGCACCGAGTCGGCGGGTCCTCGGCACGGCCACCAGGGCGCCGCAGAGGACCTCGGCCACCCCCGACCACGCCACCACCTGCTTCTCGTGGCCGATCCACCGGGGCACGATCTGCTCGTAGAAGCGGGGCGCGACGAAGTGCATCACCCCCGCCCCCACCATGAAGGCGGCCAACCCGAGCCGGGATCGGTCGCTCGGCAGCGCGACCGCGGCCACACCGGAGGTCGGGGCTTCGGGCACGGTCACGGCATCGGCGGTCATCGACATGCCATCCTTTCGCAGGCCACGGGCGGCCCGGATCGCCCAACCGGGTGGAACCGACCGGCATTCCCCGTGGCCCCGAGCGGAGGAGGAGCGCCGTGGGGGACGCGAGCGAGATCGTGGGGCGGGCCCGGGTCCACCGGGAGCGGATGGCCGTGGCCGCCGACCACCTCGAGGAGGCGCTGGCCCGGCCGGCGGGCAACCTGTCGGGGTGGAAGACGGCGGTGCAGGCCGCCGTCATCGAGCTGAGCGACGCGCTCGCCGCCCACGTGCACGAGGTCGAAGGGGCGGGCGGCCTCTACGACGACATCATGGCCCGGGCCCCCCAGCTCGAGCACCGCATCTCCGAGCTGCGCCACGACCACGACGACCTGCGCGGCCACATCGCGGAACTCGAGCCCATCCTCGCCGAGCGGGCCGCGCCCGAGCAGGTCGCCCGGGTGCGCGACCTCGGCGTGGCGCTGCTGGCCGAGCTCAGCCGGCATCGACACAAGGGCGCCGACCTGGTGTGGGACTCCTACGACTACGACATCGGCGCCGGCGACTGAGCCTCCGGACCGCCGAGCGCAGCGAGGCCCGCTGCTACGGGTCGACGTAGATGAAGCTGTAGCCCTCGTCGCGGTAGGCCACGCCGCTGGCGTCGAGGGCGTCGGCCCAGTTGCCGGTGCAGCCGGGATCGGACTCCTCCATGCCGTGGTCGGCGACCACGAAGAAGGCGGTGCGGTCGAAGGCGCCGCTGGCCTCGACCGCGGCGAGCACGTCGCCGATGCGGGCGTCGGTGTCGGCCACCGAGGCGGCGGCGATCTCGGAGTACGGACCGCCCTCGTGGAAGGCGGCGTCGGTCAGCGAGAAGTTCACCCACGTGAACCGCGGCAGGGGCCACGAGCGCCCCCGGTAGGTGCCGCTCCAGATGCCGCAGAACTGCTCGACGGCGGTGTGGTCGATGAGCGACGACCACTTGTACTCCTTGACCGGCCGCACGAACCGCTGGGTGGAGTGGGGCAGCTCGTCGGCCGGCGGTGGGCGGTCGATCGGCTCACCCGCCCGCATCAGGCCGAAGATCGAGTGGTCGGCGCCCACGTCGCAGGGCTCGTTCACCGACACGGTCGTCGATCCCGGGAAGGCGCGGGCCACAGCCTGGTAGAGGGTCTCGACGCCGGGATCGATCGCGTCCATCGACGTCACCCACGTGGCCGGCGAGTTGGTGATGACCTGGCGACCGGAGGCCCGGTCCCACCACGCGTTGTTGAGGATGCCGTGGTGCCCGGGATGGGCCCCGGTGAGGATCGAGGTGTGGTTGGCCAGCGTCACCGTGGGCAACGACGACATCGCACCGTGCTGGTAGGTGGTGCCCATGGCCATCAGGCGGGCGAGGTTGGGCGCGCCGCCTCGGGCGGCCAGGTCGTACAGCACGTTGGCGTTGGCCCCGTCCAGCAGGAACCCCACGACGTGCTCGGGCGGTCGGGCACCGGCGTCGAGGACGGCGTGCTGCACCTCACCGTCCTGGCGGGCCAGCAGCGCGTCGTCGCGGTGCGTGCCGTTGGCCCCGATCCCGCCGCACGGCTCGGCGCCCAGCAGCGCCAGCACGGTGGGCGCCACGTCGACCAGCCGGGCCGCCGCCGGGACCGTGCCGCGCTGGGCCACACCGGCGCCGGCGAACACGAACGGAGCCCGCGCCTGCACCACCCCGATCGACCCGTGCTCGCCGAGGTGGCCGCCCTGGTCGGCCCAGTTGTGCGCGGCGGTGTGGATCGCCACGAGGTCGGGCGCGGCCGGCGAGTCGAACAGCTGCGAGAGCTGGTCGTGGGCGAACGGGTAGGCGTTGACGTCGCGGGTGGGGTGGGGCGAGGCCTGCTCCTCGGCGAGCGGCGAGAACCGGTCGACCGCGGTGTCGCCCAGCGGGTCGCGACCCTCGACGCGGTCGACCACGTACCGCCAACCGGGACCATCGACCTCGCGGTGGAAGCGGCTGCGGCCCTCGGCCGAGGCGGCCTCGTAGATCCCGTCCCCCACGGACCGCAGCACCATGTCGACGATGTGGGCCATGGCCGGGTCGAGCAGCGCCCCCTCGGCGATGTCGACGTCGGCGAGGTGCTCGTCGGTCCCCGGGGCGGGCGCAGCGGATCGGTCGGCCATGGCGGGGAGGGTAGTGGTGGCCGCCGTCGAGCGCCGGTGCCCGACGGTGGTGCGGCGGCCTCGACGCCCGGCCCGGGCGGGTCGGCCGGAATGGCAGCCGCGCCGGTCGGCGACCATGCTGGTGGGACCAGCCCCGCCAGCTCCGGAGGACCCATGAGCGCAGGTGATGCCCCCCAGCGGTTCGGCACCGGCGATGCCCGCGACTTCCTCGAGATCGACGCCCTGCTTTCCGACGAGGAGCGCCTGCTGCGCGACACCGTGCGCCAGTTCGTGGGCGACCGCGTCCTGCCCGACGTCGCCGACTGGTTCGAGGAGGGCACGTTCCCCAAGGACCTGGCCAAGGAGATGGGCGCCCTCGGCCTGCTGGGCATGCACCTGCAGGGCTACGAGTGCGCGGAGACCTCGGCGGTCGCCTACGGCCTCGCCTGCCTCGAGCTCGAGGCCGGCGACAGCGGGGCCCGATCGTTCGTGAGCGTGCAGGGCTCGCTCGCCATGTTCCCGATCTGGCGGTTCGGCTCCGAGGAGCAGAAGCAGGAGTGGCTCCCGCGCATGGCCGCCGGTGAGGCCATCGGCTGCTTCGGCCTCACCGAGCCCGACTCGGGCAGCGACCCCTCGTCGATGCGCACCACCGCCAGGCGCGACGGCAGCGACTGGATCCTCAACGGCACGAAGATGTGGATCACCAACGGCGGCATCGCCGACGTCGCCGTGGTGTGGGCCCGAACCGAGGACGACGGCGGCGGCATCCGCGGCTTCGTCGTCCCCACCGACACGCCGGGCTTCTCCACCAACGACATCCACAAGAAGGTGTCGCTGCGGGCCTCGATCACCAGCGAGCTGGTCCTCGACGACGTGCGGCTGCCCGACTCGGCTCGCCTGCCCGAGGTCTCGAGCATGCGCGGGCCGCTCTCGTGCCTGAACGAGGCGCGCTACGGGATCCTGTGGGGCGCGGCCGGCGCCATGCGCGCCTGCTACGAGGCGGCGCTCGACTACAGCAAGGAGCGCGAGCAGTTCGGCGTGCCGATCGCCTCGTTCCAGCTCACGCAGCGCAAGCTGGTCGAGATGATGGTGCGCACGAACAAGGCCACGCTCCTGGCCCTGCACCTCGGCCGCATGAAGGACGAGGGCCGGCTCTCGTCCGCCCAGGTGAGCTTCGGCAAGATGGACAACGTGCGCGAGGCGCTGTGGGTCGCCCGCGAGGCCCGCTCGGTCCTCGGCGCCAACGGCATCACCCTGGAGTACCCGGTGATCCGCCACATGAACAACCTCGAGTCGGTGTTCACCTACGAGGGCACCAACGAGGTGCACACCCTCGTGCTCGGCCAGGCGATCACCGGCATCGGCGCCTTCTCCTGACGCCGCGCTCGGCGCCGCCGGGGACGGGCCGGCCCGAGGGCGCTCAGCGCGGCCGGCGCAGTGGGCGTCCGGTGCCGAGGTCGCGCAGGATCGACGAGGCCACGACGCGCAGCAGCGGCTCGCTGCCGCCCTCGATGACGAGCAGCGCGTCGCGGTCGACGCCGGGCGTCACCCCGATGCGACCCCGCCCGATCTGCAGGGTGGCCGTGCTGTCCTCGAGCCGCACGGCCACCGAGATCGGCAGCGGCAGGGCCAGCGCCAGGGTCCGCAGCACGGTGCTGCCGAGGTAGGTGGGCACCGCCTCGGCCAGGAGGTGCACGGCGAGGTCGGCGTCGTCGTCGGGAGGCAGGTCGACCTCGGGCAGCGACGGGGCGAGGCGGTTGGCGACACCCATGCCGGCGGCCAGCACCACGGCGGGCACCGCCCACGGCAGCGCCGCGACCGCGACCGCGGCGTCGCGCACCGCGCCGCCGGCCGGCGCCGCCGATCGGCGCCCGAGGGGCACCAGCGAGCGCAGGCGTCGCACGGTCCGGTCGGCGGCGAGCGACGCGGCCGAGCCGAGGGCGGCGTGGGCCACCGTGGCCCGCACCGAGCGCACGACCGGGCGCGGGTACACCGCGTCGAGCACGGTGGTGTCGAGGGGCTCGCCGGCCTCGGCGCACGACCGGGCGTAGGCCAGCAGCGGCTCGACCGCCTCCTCGGGGTCGCGGGGACCGAGGAACTCGAGCCACGTGCCGTGGATCCAGAGCGACGCGGTGCCGCCCTGGACGTCGACCACCGCCAGCACCAGCTGCTCGCGCGCCCGGGCCGGAACGCCGCGACCGGTGGGCAGGTGGGCGTCGAGGAGGCCGGCCGGGACCCGCGCCAGCTCGCGGAGCCACGCGCCCACGGCCGGGTCGGGGACCTCGGCGGGTCCGTCCGCAGGCGGGTCGTCGGTGGGCACGGCCGCCAGGCTACCGGCGCCGGACCTCCCGCTCGGGTGGCTCAGCCGGGACCACCGAGCACGGCGGCGCCGTGGTGGGCGACCAGGCGCCAGGCCGGGCCGGTGCGCACGAACACGTTGACGGCCGCCACGGTCGCACCGGCCTCGGCGCCGAGGATGTTCTCGTCGACGGTGACCCAGGCGGCGTCGCCGACGACCTCGGCCCGCTCGTCGGTGAGGATGAACTGCAGCTGCTGGGGCCCCTGGAACAGCGCCGCCCACGACGACGCGACCGCGCCCCACCCCTCGAGGCGGCGCCAGCCCGGGTGGACGCACGAGACCCGGTCGGAGTGCTCCCACAGGTCGGACATGGCGTCGAGGTCGCGTGCCTCGAACGCCTCGTAGAAGGCGCGGTTGGCGGCGAGCACCTCGTCGACGGCGGTCACCGGGCCTGTCTAGCCCCGGGCCCGGGCCCGGTGCGACCCGCCGACCCGACGCGACGACGCGCGCCGGGCACGCCGGCGGGACCGCGGCTAGCATCTAGGCCGTTCGGCCTATCCGGGCCCCGGGGCGATCCATGAGCACACCCAACGACCACCAGCTGCGCGAGGGCGTCGACCGCTCGCTGCGCGCCCTGCCGGGCGAGTTCGCCGTCGCCGGCGCCGGCGCCACCCGCCTGGTCGTCGGGCCTCCCGGGGCCTTCGTGCTCGAGCCCTGCACGCCCGACCGCCTCGACGTCGCCGCCGCCCGGGTCGCCGGGCTCGCCGTGGCCACCCGCGCCATCCTCGCCGACCACGTCGCGTGGGTGCCGTTCGTCGACGGGTTGGTGGTGGCCGGCGACAGCAGCGCCGCCCACCCGTCGGTCACCGTCGTGCCCCCCGACCTGCTCGCCGACACCCTGGCCCGGGGTCCCGAGGTCATCACCACCACCGTGCTGGGCACGGTCCGCGACCTCCTGCGCCAGAGCCGCCTCGGCGTGTGGAGGTTGGCCTTCGCCTCGGTCGATGGCAGCATCGACCTGTGCGAGCCGACCACCCAGACCAGCCGACCCTGACCCCGGCCGAGGCCGACCCGCCCGCGGCGCGGGTGCGGTCCACCGACGGCGTCGAGCTGGCCCTGCACGACCTGGGCGGCACCGGCGAGCCGATCCTGCTCGCGCACGCCACCGGCTTCCACGGGCGGGTGTGGGCGCCCCTGGCCGCCCACCTGTCCGGCGTGCACGCCTGGGCCCCCGACCTGCGCGGCCACGGCGACAGCTCCGCGCCGGCCGACGCCGCCTTCGACTGGGAGGGCTTCGCCGACGACGTGCTGGCCGTGGTCGACCACCTCGGCCTGCACGGAGGCGTGGCCGTCGGGCACTCCAAGGGCGGCGCCTCGCTGCTGCTGGCCGAGCAGCGGCGGCCCGGCACCTTCCGCGCCCTGTACTGCTACGAGCCGGTGGTGTTCCCGCCCGTCGACGAGGAGCTGCTGACGGGCCCCAACCCGCTGGCCGAGGGCGCGCTGCGCCGGCGCACCTCCTTCCCCTCGTACCAGGCCGCCATCGCCAACTTCTCGGGCAAGCCCCCGCTCGGCGTGCTGCACCCCGATGCGCTGCGCGCCTACGTCGAGCACGGCTTCGCCGAGCAGCCCGACGGCTCCGTCGTGCTCAAGTGCCGCCCCGAGCACGAGTCGCAGGTCTACCGCATGGGCGGCCAGCACCGGGCCTTCGAGCGGCTGAGCCAGGTGACCTGCCCGGTCACCGTGGCGGTGGGCGAGGTCACCCCGTACGGCCCGGCCGCGGTGGCCGGCCAGATCGCCGAGGCCCTCCCGCACGGCCGGCTCGAGCCCCACCCCGACCTGGGCCACTTCGGCCCGCTCGAGGACCCCGCTGCCATCGCGGCCGCCGTCCAGGCGGCCCTGCTCGACGGCGACTGACCACCTGCCCCGCTCACGGGGTCGCGATCGGGGTGGGCGGCTTCCCGGTGGTCGTCACACCCCCGCTCTAGGGTTGGGGCATGGCCCTGCCGCTGCCGAGCTCGCTGTCGCCGTCGAAGGTCTCGTCGTTCACCGACTGCGCCCTCGCCTTCCGCTTCTCGGCCATCGACCGCCTGCCCGAACCGCCGTCGGCCCCGGCCACCAAGGGAACGCTGGTGCACGCCACGCTCGAGCGGCTGTTCTGCCTCCCCCCGGACGCCCGCGACCTGGCCGCCGCCCTCACCTGCTTCGACGAGGCCATCGAGGCCATCCGCGTCGACCCCGAGTTCACCGGCCTCGACCTCGACGCCGAGGCCGAGGCCGCCTTCCTCGACGACGCCGAGCAGCTCGTGCGGCGCTACTTCGGCCTGGAGGACCCCACCTCGGTGCACCCGATCGGCATCGAGCTCAAGGTCGAGGTCGACCTCGACGGACTTCGGCTCCGGGGCATCATCGACCGACTCGAGCTCGACGAGGACGGCCGGCTCGTGGTCACCGACTACAAGACCGGTCGGGTCCCCTCCGAGCGCCACGAGCGGTCACGCCTGGGTGGCGTGCAGTTCTACTCGTACCTGTGCGAGCGGCTCTTCGGCCAACGCCCAGCCCGGGTGCAGCTGCTCTACCTGTCCGAGCCCATGGCCATCATCGCCGAGCCCACCGAGCAGTCCACGCGCGGCCTCGAGCGCAAGGTCCAGGCCATCTGGAAGGCCGTCGAGCGGGCGTGCGACCAGGACGACTTCCGCCCCAAGGTCTCCAAGCTGTGCGACTGGTGCGCCTTCAAGGCCTACTGCCCGTCGTGGGGCGGCGACCTCACCGCCCTGCCGACCCCCGACCTCGCCGACCGACCGGTCGACCCGCCCCTCGCCGTCCCGGCCGCCGGCTGACCTCGCCCGGCCCGCCCCTGCGGCCGCGGCGTGGCGACCGACCACCAGGCCTGACACCCGGGGCCACCTTCCGTAGGATCGCCCGCCGTGACGACCCCCGACCCGACCGCCGGCGAGCCCGACGCGCACGACCACGAGCTGCTCCACCACCTCGAGCCGCCCCACGACGTCGGCCCCATCCACCGCTTCGACGATGCCGTCGATCGGCTCCTCGACCACGTCCGGGGGCGGGAGCCGAGCGACCGGATCCTGTACGCCATCACCGAGCTGGGCGACTTCAGCCTCGGCTGGCTCCTGCTGGCCTGGGCCCGCGGCCTGCGGTCCGAGGACGACGCCTACAAGGCGCTACGGGTCACCGCCGCGCTGGCGGCCGAGTCCGTGGTGGTCAACGGCGTGGTGAAGAGCCTGTTCAAGCGCGAGCGGCCGGTCGTGCAGGTCGACCGACCCCACCGCCTGCGGGTCCCGCTCACCACCAGCTTCCCGTCGGGCCACGCCAGCGCTGCGGTGGTGGCGGCCACCCTCCTCAGCGAGGAGAGCCGGGCGTGGCCGGTCTACTGGGGCCTGGCCGCCACGGTCGCGGCCAGCCGGATCCACGTGCAGATCCACCACGCGTCCGACGTCGCGGGGGGAGCGGTCACCGGGCTGGTGTTCGCCACGGTGTTCCGCAAGGTCTGGCCCCTGCGCCGGCGCTGACCGACCGACCGGAGCCGAGCCGAGCCGAGCCGAGCCGAGCGACCGGAGCCGGGTCGGGCGCAGCGGTCCGGGCCACGGCCCTGCGAACCGCAGCCATCCGTGGCCCGACGGGCGCGCGAACCCAGCGACCCGGGGAGGCGAGGCGGGGCGGCCGCGGAATGCCCGGGCGCGGCGCACGGTTGGACCCCGCATGGCCCTCACCTTCTCGGTCACCTGGGACTACCGGTGCCCCTTCGCCCGCAACGTCCACGACCACCTCGTCGAGGCCCTCGAGGGCGGTGCCGGCTGGGACGTCACCTTCGTGCCGTTCTCCCTCGGCCAGGTCCACGTCGGCGAGGGCGAGACCGACATCTGGGAGCGCCCCGGCGACGACTCGGGCCTGCTCGCGCTGCAGGCCGGCGTCGTCGTGCGCGACGTCCACCCCGATCGCTTCCTGGCCGTCCACCGGGCGCTGTTCGACGCCCGCCACGAGCACGGCCGGGCCCTTCGCGACGAGGCGGTGGTCCGTGAGGTGCTGAGCACGGCCGGCGTCGACGCCGACGCCGTGCTGGCCGAGGTGGCCACCGGCACGCCGCTCGAGACCATCCGCAAGGAGCACGAGGCGGCCGCCGTCGACCACGACGTGTGGGGCGTGCCGACCTTCATCAGCGGTGACCAGGCCGTCTTCGTCCGCCTGATGGACCCCGCCGTCCGGGGCGAGCCCGAGGCGTCCCGCCAGGCGATCGAGCGCATCGTCGCCCTGCTGACCGGCTGGCCCGAGCTCAACGAGTTCAAGCACACCTCGCTGCACCGCTGACCCCGAGCCGGCACCCGAGCACGCCGGCGGCCACCCCCCTAGCCTGGGCCGCGATGGCTGCTCCCGACGCTCCCGCCCCCGACGGCGACGCCCCGGCCCCACGTCCGCGCGAGGTGCGCAGCGACCGGCGCATGAGCGACGTCGAGGCGATGATGTGGAACGTCGAGAAGGACCCGTTCCTGTCGTCGACGTTCGGCAACATCTCGGTGCTCGACCAGCCGCCCGACGTCGGTCGGTTCCGGCGACGGCTGCTGCGGGCCAGCGTCCGCATCCCCCGGCTCCGCCAGCGGGTGGTGCCCGCCCTCGGCCGGCTCGCCCCACCCGAGTGGCACGACGACCCGGGCTTCGACATCGACTTCCACCTGCGCCACGTCGCCCTGCCGCCGCCCGGCACCGACCGCCAGCTCTACGACCTCGCCACCCGGCTCATCCACCAGCCCTTCGACCGCACCCGGCCGCTGTGGGAGTACTACGTCGTCGACGGCCTCGCCGGCGGGCGGGGGGCGATCATCCAGAAGATGCACCACACCATCACCGATGGGAAGGGTGGCATCCGGATGTCCGAGCAGTTCATCGACCTGCGCCGCGACGAGCCCGACATCGACGAGGTCGAGATCCCGCCGGCCCCCACCTCGCCGCCGGCCAACCTGCTCGAGACCACCGTCGAGACCCTCGGCCACGGGGTCCGTCGGGCCCTCGGCATCGGCCACCGGGCCGTCGTCAACACCGCCGACCTGGTGGTGCACCCCGACAAGGCCGCCCACCTCGGTCCCGAGCTGGTCGAGACGGCCCGGTCGGCCGTGCGCCAGATCACCATCACCGATCACGCCCACTCGCCGGTGTGGACCGAGCGGTCGCTGCGGCGCCACCTGGAGGTGCTCGACGTCGACTTCGACGACGCCTACCGGGCCGCCAAGGCGCTCGGGGGCAGCCTCAACGACCTGTTCGTCGCCGGCGCGGCCCGGGGCGCCGGTGCGTACCACCGGTTGGAGGGCCGCCCGGTCGACGACCTGCGGATGGCCATGCCGGTCAGCACCCGCACCGACCGGTCGGCCGGGGGCAACAGCTTCGTGCCCACCCGGGTGGTGCTGCCGGTCGACGTCGACGACCCGGCCGAGCAGTTCGCCGAGGTCCACGAGCTGCTGGGGGCCACCAAGCGCGAGAAGGCCATCGGCATGGTCGACGGCCTGGCCGGCATCGTGAACGTGCTGCCCACCTCGGTGGTGATCCGCCTCGCCCGCCAGCAGGTCGAGACCATCGACTTCACCACCTCCAACGTCCGGGCCGCGCCCTTCGACCTCTACATCGCCGGCGCCCTGCTGCTGGCCAACTACCCGATCGGCCCGCTCGGGGGCACCGCCTTCAACCTGACGACGATGTCCTACCGGGGCACCCTCAACATGGGGCTGCACGTCGACCAGGGTGCGGTGGCCCACCCCGAGCAGCTGCGGGACTGCCTGCGGGAGGCCTACGCCGAGCTCATCGCCGCGGGCGGCTGAGCCCCGGGGCGCGGCCGGGGTGCAGACGCGCCGGACCCCGGCCCAGGGGCCGGGGTCCGCATCGTGCTGGCGGGCGGGGAGCGCCCCGCGCGATCAGTTGGTGAAGACGTCGGCGCTGGCGGCGGGATCGGTGGCCAGCAGGAGCCGCACGTCGAGGAGCAGGTCGGCGACCTCGGCGGTGGACACGAGCTCGCGGTGCTGGAGATCGCCGAGCCCCCGATCGATGAGCGCCAGCGCTTCGGTGAGGGATTCGAGGTCGATCTCGCGGGTCTCGGTCATCGGTGCTCCCGTCTCGGGTTGTCGAGCCTTGTGTAGTGCACAACGGCCGCGGGGGCCGCAGGGATTCCCGTTCCGAGCGTGACACCCGAATCGCCGGTGCCCTGCCCGTTGGGTCAGCACCCTAGCGACCGCCGATGACGTCCGTGTTTCACCCTCATGTCTTCCCCGG
Organism: Acidimicrobiales bacterium; assembly: GCA_046331175.1. Classification (GTDB taxonomy): domain Bacteria; phylum Actinomycetota; class Acidimicrobiia; order Acidimicrobiales; family Acidimicrobilacustridaceae; genus JAWKIW01. The sequence continues at coordinate 104,587 of JAXLRI010000013.1, read as the reverse complement.
CCTCGCCGTGTGCTCCCCACGTCGCCGGACCGGTCCTGGGAGGTGGGGCGCGCTGATCACACCCGCGTGGACAGGCAGGCGGTGGGAAGCCGGAACGCGATGTCGCACGCCGCGGGGGCCCGCCTAGGCTCGCCCCACGGTGGGCTACCTGCTGCAGCAACGCCTCGGGAGAGGAGGGATGGGCGTCGTCGACCTCGCGGTCGACGCCCACGGCCGCGCCGTCGCGCTCAAGCGCCTCGCCCTGCACGGCTCGATCCACGAGATGGAGCTGGCCCGCCAGCGGGTCCGGCGCGAGGCCGAGGCGCTCTCGCGCCTGCGCCACCCCGGCATCGTCGAGCTGCTCGACGTGGTCGACGACGGCGACGACGTCGTCCTGGTCATGCCCTACCTGGCGGGCGGCACCCTCGCCGACCAGGTGCGCACCTACGGTCCCCTGAGCCGCAACCAGGTGCTGCACCTCGCCGACCAGCTCCTCGACGCCCTGGCCGCCGCCCACCGCCAGGGCATCGTCCACCGCGACATCAAGCCGGCCAACGTGCTGTTCGACCTCGACGGGCGGGCCCACGTGACCGACTTCGGCATCGCGTCCTTCCGGGATGCCACCTCGGGCCTCACCGCCACCGGCACCGTGGTCGGCACCCCCGAGTTCATGGCGCCCGAGCAGGCCCGCGGCGAGCGGGCCACCACCGCCAGCGACGTGTTCGCCCTCGGCGCCACGCTGCTGTACGCCGCCACCGGCCTGCGCCCCTACGGCACCGGCGATCCCCGGGTGCTGCTCCACCGGGCCGCCGAGGGCCGGGTGGTGCGCCTGCCCGACGACCTCGACGCCGAGGTGGCGCGCCTGGTGCGCCCCCTGCTGCGCAAGGCGCCCGACAAGCGCCCGTCGGCGGCCCGGGCGCGCGGCGGCCACCGCGGCACCCGGCCCTCCCCCACGCCCGGTCCTGTCCGGCCGGCCCGGCGGGGCGGGCGTCGACGACGCACCACATTGGCGGTCGCCCTGGCCGCGGCCGTCGGGGCCGCCACCGCCGTGCTGGCGGCGGCGCTCGTCGTGCGGGGGACGACGCCCGAGAGCTCCGCGGCGGCCGGGTCGGCCCCCGCGCCGACCGAGGCGCCCGCTCCCACCACCGTGCCCTGCACCCCGCTCCCCTTCCAGCCCTGTGGCGGCCCCCCGGCCCCGTTCACCGATGGCGTGCAGTGCACCGACGACCACGCCGACTACGACGGCGATGCCGCCAACGGCTGCGAGGCGGCACCCGACGCCGTGGACGGCACGCGCCTCGAGCGCCCGATCACCGCCAACCTGGTGCCGGCCGCCGACGTCGACCGCTACCCGTTCCACGTCGACGACGCCTTCCAGCTGTTCTGCGACGGCCAGGTCGACGTCACCCTCACCGCGCCGGCCGGCACCGCCATGCGGGTCGACGTGCTGCGCGACGGTCGGCCCCTCGGCGCGGCGGTCAGCAGCGACGGCAAGGCGGCGACCGTGGTCCTGCGCGAGGACGGCTGCGGCACCGACGACAGCGGCGAGCTGCAGGCCCGCGTGAGCTGGTCGGGATCGGCGCGCACCGCCGCTCCCTACCGGTTGCAGGCGTCGGGCTCGTTCTGACCCGGCCGGGACCTCGACGCCGGGCGGGCCACTAGGGTCGCCGCGTGGACGACGACCCCAGCACCCGACCGATCGGCGTCACCTTCGCCAGCCTCATGGCCCTCGGGCTCGACGCCGCCCTCGACACGGCCCGCTGGGCCGACGAGCTCGGCTTCGGCTCCTTCTGGACCGCCGAGACGGTGGGTCCCGAGGCGTTCGCCACGCTGGCCGCGGCCGGCATGGCGGCACCGTCGCTCGACCTCGGCACCGGCGTGCTCGCCCTCCAGCTGCGCACCCCGCAGCTGGCGGCGATGGGGGCCGCGACGCTGCAGGCGCTGCACCCCGACCGCGAGGTGCTGCTCGGCGTCGGCATCTCCTCGCCCGTGGTGGTCGGCCGGTGGCACGGCGCCCCCTTCGGCGATCGGCCGATCGCCCAGGTGCGCGAGTACCTGACCCTCGTCCGGGCCGTGCTGGCCGGTGACAGCGTCGACCACGCCGGCACCTGGTACCAGGCCCGGCGGTTCCGGCTCGGCATCCGGCTGGGCGAGCAACGCCCCCACCTCGTGCTCGGGGCGCTGAACGAGCAGATGCTGGCCCTGGCCGGCGAGCTGGCCGACGGCGTGCTGCTCAACTACCTGCCGGCCAGCGCCGTGCCGTGGTGCGTCGAGCAGGTGCGGGCCGGCGAGGCGCGACGGACCGACGGCGGCCGCTGCACGATCTACGCCTACGTCCACGCCGGCGTCACCGACAAGGAGCACGGCCTCGAGCCGGCCCGCAAGGACCTGTTCTCCTACGCCGTGGTCGACGCCTACGCCAACGCCTTCTCCCGCGCCGGGTTCGCCGACGAGGTGGCCGCCGTGCGCGAGCGCCACGCCGCCGGCGACCGCCCGGGCGCCGTTGCCGCGATCTCCGAGCGGATGGTCGACGCCATCGACGTCGTGGGCGACGCCGCCCAGGTGCGGGCCGCGGTGGACGCCTACGTGGCCGCCGGGGTGGAGGTGCCCGTGCTCATGCCCCTGCCGTGGGGACCCGACCGCATGGCCGTGGTGCGGGCCACCATGGAGGCGGTGGCGCCCAGCCGCTGACGGCGCCGACCCACGCTCACGCCGCCACCCGGCGGCAGCGGACCTGCTCACCGTGGTCGACCTCGAGCACGGCGCCGAGCGGGAACGTGGACGCGATCTCGAGGTGGCCGTCGACGAGGTCGTCGACCCAGGCGTCGTCGGCGGCGAGCCACCCCTCCCGCCAGAGGGCGTCGCCGAACGCGGCCCGGAGCCCCTCGCGCTGGATGTCGAGCTCGGCCACGCGGCAGGTGGTGGTGGCCTTCGAGCTGGCGAGCCCGGCCCAGGACCGATCGCACCCGCAGCGGGGGGTCGGCGCAGGTGAGCCCGGGCAGGCGGACCAGCTCGCCCTCGACGGTCCAGCAGAAGTCGTCGGGGCGCTGGCCCTGGGTCTGGGTGGTGGCGACGAGGACGTGCATCGGAGGACCTCCGGGGACGGCGGCGGTGGGGCCGGGGCTGCTGGGGAGCACGCTACGGAGGGGGTGTGACGGCCATCGGGGGACAGCCGGCCACGACCGGCCACGACCGGCCACGACCGGCCACGACCGGCCACGACCGGGCCGGACGAGGGCCGAGACCGGCCGGCCCCGTCCGACGTCGTCACACCCGCCGCCTACGATCACGGCCATGGACGTCTCGGGACAGGTCGTGGTGGTGACCGGCGGCGGGCAGGGCATCGGCGAGGCGCTCGCCCGGCGCTTCGACGCCGAGGGGGCCCGTGCCGTGGTGGTCGCCGACCTCGACGGCGCCAACGCCCAGGCCGTGGCGGCCGAGCTCGGCACCAACAGCCTCGGCATGGCCGTCGACGTCACCGACGAGTCCCAGATCGTCGCCCTCCTCGACCGCACCGAGGACACCTTCGGCCCCGTGGGGCTGTTCTGCGGCAACGCCGGCATCGCCGTGCCCGGCGGACCCGAGGTCGACGACGGCGCCTGGCGGGCCAGCCTCGACGTGAACGTGATGGCCCACGTGTGGACCGCCCGGCACCTGGTCCCCCGCTTCGCGGAGCGGGGCGGCGGCTGGTACCTCATGACCGTCTCGGCCGTCGGGCTGCTCACCCAGCTCGGGTCGGCGCCGTACTCGGTCACCAAGCACGCGGCCCTCGCCCTGGCCGAGTGGCTGGCCATCACCTACGGCGAGCAGGGCCTGCGGGTCGCCGCACTGTGCCCGCAGGCCGTCCGCACGGCCATGACGGCCGGGGTCGAGGGCGGGGGCGTCGCCGGGGTCGACGGGATGATCGAGCCGGCCGACGTGGCCGAGGCGGTCGTGGCCGGGCTCGCCGCCGAGCAGTTCCTGATCCTCCCCCACCCCGAGGTCCGCGAGTACGTCCAGCGCAAGGCCGCCGACCACGACCGCTGGATCGGCGGCATGCAGCGGCTCCAGGCCCGCTACGGGTCCCTCCTGTGAGCGGCGGTCGCCCGTGAGCCCGCCCCGCGCCCGCACCCCGCGCCGCCGCACCGAGCCCGAGCCGTTCCCGCCCACCTCGCTCGCCGAGCTGGGCCTGACGGCCGGTGACCGGGTCCGGTTCCGCCGCCGGGAGTCCGAGCGGTGGAAGGACGGCGTCGTCACCGGGCGCGAGCGCGATGGCAGCGTCGCCCTCACCGACGCCAAGGGGGCCTCCCGCGCCATCGACGTGGCCTGCATCGAGGTCCGGGGCACCGGCCCGCGGGGCGGCGTGGTGTGGGAGCCGCTCCCCGAGCGGGCGGCCCGCACCGAGCAGATGCGCCTGCTGTGATCCGACTCGGGCGCGCCGACGGCCCCGCGCCCGCGCCGCGGTGGTGATCGAGCCCGGCCTGGCCCCGGGCGAGGTCCCGCTGGCCCTCGCCCGCCTCCACCGGGCCACCCCCGTGGGCGAGGCCATCCGCCTGGCCCTCGACCCGGTCGGGTGGGATCGCGATCGGCTGCGCGACGTCCTCGTCGGGGGCGGGTGCACCGATGTCGGGGTCCAACGGCGCGGCGGACGGTGGCACGTTCGCGGCATCCGGGCCCGCACGCTGGCCGACACGGTCGGCTCCGGCATGCGGGTGCTCGTGTGCGGCCTCAACCCCAGCGTGTTCTCCGCCGACGCCGGCATCGGCTTCGCCCGTCCCGGCAACCGGTTCTGGCCGGTCGCGCTCGACGCCGGCCTCGTCACCGTCGACCGCGATCCGGTGGCCGCGCTCGTCGACCACGGCGTCGGCATGACCGACCTGGTGAAGCGGGCCACCCCCCGGGCCGACGCCCTGCGCCCCGACGAGTACCGCGACGGCCTGGCCCGGGTGGACCGGCTGCTGGCGTGGCTCACCCCCGGGGTGGTGGTCTTCGTCGGCCTCGCCGGCTGGCGATCGGCGGTCGACCGGCGAGCCGTCGCCGGACCGCAGGGCGAGCGCCACGGCGTCCCCGTCTACGTCATGCCGTCCACCAGCGGGCTCAACGCCCGCACCCCGCCGGCCGAGCTGGCCGCCCACCTCCGGGCCGCCGTCGACCTCGTCCCCCGCCGCTGAGGCCTCCTCCCGAGCCACCCCGTCCCCGCACGCCACCTCGGGGAGCCGCCACCCCCGAGCCTCCCCGAGGCCGGCCCCGGTCGGGGCCCGGTAGGTTGGCGTCCATGCGCGTCCGCCTGGAACCTGTCGACGAGTACCTGCACGAGCTGGGCCCCGAGCCCACCTTCAACGAGAGCATGTACTTCAACGTCTACGACCCCGCCAGCAACCTCGGCGGGTTCTTCCGCCTCGGCAACCGGGCCAACGAGGGCACCGGCGAGATGACGGTGTGCCTGTACCTGCCCGACGGCCGGGTCGGCTTCATGTACAAGCGCCCCGAGGTCGCGACCAACGACGCCTTCGACGCCGCCGGCATGCGCTTCGACGTGGTCGAGCCGTTCGAGGAGCTGACCGTGCGCTACGACGGCAAGGTCGTGCTGCTCGACGAGCCCCTCGACATGGCCGACCCCCGGGCCGCCTTCACGGAGAACCCGTACGAGGAGGCCCACGTCGACCTGGTCTACCGCCGGGCCGCCGACCCCTTCGGCGGGGAGCCCGAGGAGTCCCACGAGAAGCCCGGCGAGGAGTTCGCCCGCGGCCACTACGAGCAGCTCGTCTCGGCCACCGGCACCATCACCGTCGGCGACCAGAGCTGGGCGGTCGACGGCTTCGGCCTGCGCGACCACTCGTGGGGCCCCCGCACCTGGCAGGCCCCCTGGTACTACCGCTGGCTGACCGCCAACGTCGGGGGCGACTTCGGGTTCATGGGCTCGCGCATCGCCCGGCGTGATGCCGAGGGCACCCGCGGCGGCTTCGTGTGGGAGGACGGCCGCATCCACCTGTGCCACGACTTCGAGATCGCCACCACCTGGGAGGGCGACGAGCGCTACCACCAGGGCATCGAGGCCGTGCTGCGGGCCAAGGACGCCGAGGGCAACCCCAAGGAGTGGCGGGTCACCGGCAAGGTGCTGAACCTGATCCCCCTGCGGAACCGCCGGGACGGCAAGGTCACCCGCATCTCCGAGGGCCTCACCGAGTGGACCCTCGACGACGGCCGGGTCGGCTACGGCCTGTCGGAGTACCTCGACCAGATCGTCGACGGCGAGCCGGTCGGCATCGCCGAGTAGCGGTCGGCGCCGCGTCGGCGTCGACCAGCAGCCGAGCAGGACGAGGTGGGGATCCGCACCGGGGCCGAAAAGGGCTCCGGCGCCGGCGCGCCGCCCCTCATGCGGTGCGCCGGCGCCGGAACGCCGGTGGGCGAGCGGTGCGGGCCGGTGGCGGCGCCCACCCGGTTGCCCGGGGGGCGCCGGCCACTGGACCTGCTCCCTCACATGCCATCTTGTTCAGCCGGTGGCCTCCATGGCCTCACGCCAGCTGTTGTGGCCCTGTCGCCAGCCCGGGTTGGCCGCCACGACCTGCTCGTAGGACGGCGGGTGGGCGAGGACGGACAGGAAGTTCTCCAGCTCGGGCTCGAGCACGTCGGCGTCGCGCCCCCGCTGGCGGCGGGCGGCGGCCACGGCCTGGTGGAGCCGGTCGAGCTCGTCGTCGATCCCGTGGGCGGCGTCGCGCCAGTCGGGGGTCTGTCGCTGCAGCACGGCCTCGTCTGCCATGGCGACCATCAAACCGGTGTCGATTTGACGAGTCAATAGGTCCTATAACCCTATTGATTAGATAGATCCCGGACGATTATCGATTCGCGGCCGCCCACCGCACTACGGTGGTCGGCGATGGCCACCGGCACCGACCTCGTCCCGGCCCCCTCGGGCGATGGCCCCGGGACGGCCGCCGTCGCCTCGGGCGACGCCGGCGACGACGGCGAGCGGGTCGAGACCAAGGGCGAGCGCACCCGGCGCCGCCTGCTCGAGATCGCCATCGACAAGTTCGGCGAACGCGGCTACCGGGCCACCTCGGTGTCCGAGATCGCCCGCGAGGCGGGCCTCACCCAGGCCGCCGCCTACGCCTACTTCTCCTCCAAGGAGAACCTGTTCGACGCCGCCGTCGACGCCGACGCCGCCGCCACCATCGACCGCGTCCGGGCCATGGTGGCCGAGGTGCCCGCCACCCAGCTGGTGCCGATGCTGCTGGTCTTCCTGCTCGGCGGGGTCGACGACCACGCCCTGCTCAAGCGGGTGCTGCAGGGGCTGGAGCCCGAGGCGCTGCACCGCCTGGTCAACCTGCCGGCGCTCACCGACCTCGCCCACCTCATCGAGCACAAGGTCCGCGACGCGCAGGCCCGCGGCGAGGTCCGGGACGACCTCGACGCCGAGCAGTTCGCCAACGGCGCCGAGGCGATCATCGTCAGCCTGCTGCTCAGCGTCACCCAGGTCGAGGGCTCCACCGAGGCCCGCCGCCAGCTCGGCGTGCTCTCGATCTTCGACACGGTGCTGCGCCCACCGGCCTGAAAAATCGATAGATCTTCCCGAATCAACGATTTCGTTGTACGGTGACGGGGTGACCGACCTCGCCGAGCGCCTGACCGATGCCGCCGCATCCGCGGGCGACGACGGGGAGCGGACCGAGACCAAGGGCGAGCGCACCCGGCGCCGCCTGCTCGAGATCGCCGTCGAGCGCTTCGGCCGCCGGGGCTTCCGCGCCACCTCCGTCTCCGAGATCGCCCGCGAGGCCGGCCTCACCCAGGCCGCCGCCTACGCGTACTTCGACGGCAAGGACGCGCTGTTCGCGGCCGCCGTCGATGCCGACGCCTCCGCCTTGCTCGACGACACGCTGGTCCAGGTCGCCGAGACCACGATCGACCAGCTGCTGCCGTCCACCATCGTGCACCTGGTCGTCGGCCTCGAGTCGCACCCGCTGGCCAAGCGCGTCCTCGCCGGCCAGGAGCCCGAGGCCCTGCCCCGCCTCGTCGGGCTGCCGGCCATCGAGCGCTTCTCGGCCCAGCTGGCCGAGCGGCTCGTCGTCGCCCAGGCGGCCGGCGACATCCGGGGCGACGTCGACGCGACCGTGCTCAGCGCCGGCCTCGAGTCGATCGTCGTGGCCCTGCTGATGTCGACGGTGCAGTCCGGGGGCATGGCCACCGAGCGCCACCTCGTCGGCGTGGTCGCGGCCTTCGACGCCATGCTCCGCCCACCGGCCTGAGCCCGTCCTCGGCGCTCAGCGCAGGGGCCGCCGGCGCCCGCGCGGGCTCACCCGGTGAACGAGGCGGTGACCGGCGCGGGCGGGGTGGTCGTCGTGGTGGTCGGCGCGGGCACCAGCGAGACGGTCACGACGACGGTGCGATCGGCGCCCGACACCACCGCGGTGGCCACCACGTCCTGGCCGGCGGGGACGTCGACGCCCAACACCCAGCCGAGCTGCGCCTCGAAGTCCTCGGTGGCGACGGCCTCGGTGATGGGCCCGGCGCCGCCCGCCGGGGGCTCGACCCGGGCCGGGCCCCGGTAGGTGGGCACGATCGACGCCGTGACCAGCTGCTGCTGGGTGCGGTCGCACGACGCCAACCCGGACCACGCCGTGAACGCGGCGCAGCTGCCACCGATCGTGTAGCGGGCGCCGACCAGGCCGGGCACCTGCGCCAGGGTCCCGTCGAGCCCGCGGGCCACCGCGTCGCCGTCGGGGGCCGGCAGCGCCGCGGTCAGGGCCGGAGCGAGGTCGACGGTGGCCGTGCCGGCGAGGATCGCCACGGAGGTCAGGGTGCCCGCGGTGGCGGCCGAGAACGGCGACGAGAACCCGGCGGCCTGCTCGCCCGCGGTCGGACCGGCGAGCACCAGGCTGACGGCGGCGGTGAGCCGGGCGGTGTCGTCGAGCGGCGTGGGGACGACCCGGGCGACGCGCACCACCGGCCAGGGCGCCGGCGCCGGGGACGCGCACGTGAACCCCACGCCGATCGCCGCCTCGCCGGGGCCCGGCGCGGGGCCGGCGGGAGCGATGCAGGTGCCGGTGTCGAAGGCGGTGGCGTCGGCCAGGACGACCGAGAGCAGCGCATCACCGTTCACCGCGACCGGGGTGCCCGACGGCGACAGGATCGCCGGCCCGGCGATCCGCTGCACCCGCACGGCCGGCACGACCGGGTCGGCGAAGGTGAAGGTGGCCCGACCGACGACCGACGAGCCGGCGGCCAGGCCGACGTCGGTGAGCAGCGCCCGCCCGGTCCCCGAGCCGGGGGTCGTCACCGTCGTGGACGGGGCCGACGTCCCCGCCGGCGACGCGGTCGGGGGCCCGGCGACGACGACCAGGGCGATGAGGGCTGCGGCCGCCACCAGGACCCCGAGCCGACCTCGTCGGGGGCGGGTCGAGGAGCGCGGCTGGGGTTCCCGTCGTGTCGTCATGGCTCGACCGTGCGCCCTCCCGACCCGCCGGGGCAGGGCCGGACGACCACGCGACGCCGGCCGAAGCGCCGTGCGCGGCGTCGGCCCCGCCACGGCAGGCGGGTCCGAGGCCAGGCTGGGGCGGCCCCGAGGCCGGTCAGCGCGGGGCGAGGTCGCGGATGGCCTGGCGCTGGTCGACCCCGGGGAAGGGCAGGATGGCCAGGGCCGGCGTGGTGACGCCGTTGTCGACGTAGCGCTGGACGTGGGCCCGGCACGCCTCGGGGCTGCCGTGGACGATGAGCTGGTCGACCAGCTCGTCGGGGATGGCCTCGAGGGCGCCCTGGCGGTCCTTGGCCGCCCACCGCTCCCAGAACGTGGCGAGCATCTCCTCGCGGCCCAGCCACCGGTGGAACTCGGCGTAGACGGGCACGCTCAGGTAGGCGGCGATGGCGAACTTGCCCATGGGCAGCACGGCCTCGCGGTCGTCGACGGGCGCCACGAAGATGCGGGCGACGATCTCCTTGTCCTCGCCGTACTGGCGCACGATGGGTGCGACCGTGGCGACGTCGTCGGCCGACAGCCAGTTGATGATGGCGCCGTCGCCCTCGCGGCCGGCGAGCTTGAGCATCCCCTCGCGCAGGGCCGCCACCAGGATCGGCACGGGCTGCTCGGGGCGGATGCCGAGCTTGAACCCCGAGACCGAGAACGTCTCGTACTCCTCGCTCACCTTCTCCCCCGCCAGCGCCGCCCGAAGGAAGCGGACCATGTCGCGGGTGCGCTGGTAGGGCTTGTCGAACGGGATGCCGTTCCAGCGCTCGACGATGACGTTGGACGACGTGCCGATCCCGAGCACGAACCGGCCCGGGGCGGCGTCGGCCAGCGAGGCCACCGACTGGGCGAAGCAGGCGGGTCCACGGGTGAAGGCCGGGATGATGGCGTTGCCGAGCCGCAGCGACGGGGCCCACACCGACGCCAGGGCCAGCGGGGTGAAGCCGTCGGCGCCGTTGGCCTCGGAGGACCACACGTCGGTGTAGCCGAGGTCGGCCAGCTCCTCGATCCACTCCCGCTGGTCGTGCAGCGGGACCCGGTCGAAGGGGATCGTCATGCCGTAGCGGGACACGGGGTCGGCCATCGGGCAAACCTACACTCGCCGCCGTGACCTTCGACCTGGACGCCGCCCGCCGGTTCGTCGACGCGAGGTGGGCCGACGAGGTCGTGCCGACGCTGCACGACTACATCCGCATCCCGAACGTCTCGCCGATCTTCGACCCCGACTGGGAGGCCAACGGCCACATGGCCGCCGCCGTGGCGCTGGTGCGCGACTGGTGCGCCGCCCACGCCCCGGCCGAGGCGGTCGTCGACGTGCTCGAGCTGCCCGGCCGCACGCCGGTCGTGCTGGTCGAGGTGCCCGCCACGCCCGGTGCCACCGCCGACGGCACCGTCCTGCTCTACGGCCACCTCGACAAGCAGCCGCCCATGGTGGGCTGGCGCGACGGCCTCGGACCTTGGGAGCCCGTGCTCGAGGGCGACCGCCTCTACGGGCGGGGCGGCGCCGACGACGGCTACTCCGCCTTCGCCGCCCTCACGGCGCTGCGGGCGGTCGAGGAGGCCGGCGGCGAGCACGCCCGGTGCCTCGTGCTCATCGAGGCCAGCGAGGAGAGCGGCAGCCCCGACCTCCCGGCCCACATCGAGGCAGCAGCCGATCGCCTCGGGCCCGTCGACCTGGTCGTCGCCCTCGACTCGGGCTGCGGCGACTACGACCGCTTGTGGGTCTCCACGTCGCTGCGCGGCGTCGTCGACGGCGCCCTGCGGGTGTCGGTGCTCACCGAGGGCATCCACTCGGGCATGAGCACCGGGGCACCCGACACCTTCCGCCTGGCCCGGCTGCTGCTCGACCGGGTCGAGGATGCCACCACCGGCCGGATCCTCGTCGACGCCCTGCACGTCGCCATCCCACCCGAACGGGTCCGCCAGATCGACGAGGCGGCCGCCGTGCTCGGCGACGACCCCGCCTTCGACCTGCCGCTGGTGGCCGGCGCCCGACCCGACGTCGACGACGTGGCCACGTTGGTGCGACGGCGCACGTGGGAGCCGACCCTGACCGTGATCGCGGCCGACGGGCTGCCCGCCATCGGCTCGGGCGGGGCGGTGCTGCGTCCGTCCACCTCGCTCGAGCTGTCGTTCCGGTTGCCCCCGTCGTGCGACCCCGACGCCGCCGTGGCCGCCATCACCGAGGCGCTGACGACCGACCCGCCGTTCGGGGCCGACGTGCGCTTCGAGGTGTTCGGGACCATGGCCGGCTGGGACGCACCGCCGACCGCCCCGTGGCTGGCCGAGGTGACCGCGGCGGCCTCCACCGCCACCTACGGCGCCCCCGTGGCGGCCATGGGCATCGGTGGCTCGATCCCGTTCATGGCGATGCTGGGGGCGCGCTTCCCCGCCGCGCAGTTCCTGGTGACCGGCGTGCTCGGCCCCGCCTCCAACGCCCACGGGCCCAACGAGTTCCTGCACGTCCCGGCCGCCCGCCACCTCACCGTCAGCGTCGCCGCCACCCTCCACGCCCACGCCACCCGGGGCTGAGGCCCGGACCGGGACGACGCCCGTGCCCGACCCGGTGCCCGAACCCGACCCGGTGCCCGTGACCGATCCGCACCCGACCGGGGCGACCGACGACGGCACCGGTGCTGCTCGTCGCGCCGACCGGTTCGGCCTCGCCCTGGCCGCGGGGTTGGCCCTGCCCTTCGTCGCCGCGCTGGGCCTGGCCGCGTCCCGTCGGTGGGAGCCGGTCTCGGACTGGGCCGCCATCGAGGTGTCGGTGACCGACGTGGGCTCGGCCCACGGGCCGCTCGTCGGCGCCTACTCCCGGTTCGGCTGGAACCACCCCGGACCGGCGCTCGCCTGGGTGCTCGCCCTCCCCGACCGGCTGGCCGGCGGCCCCAACGGCCTGCTGCTCGGCGTGGCCGCCCTCGACGCCGCCGCCGTGTTCGGGGCGTGGTGGATCGCCCGGCGGCGGGGCGGGACGGCCATGGCGGCCTCCACCGGCCTGGTGCTGGCGCTCCTCGTGCACGCCCTCGGCGTCGACCTGCTCGTGAACCCGTGGAACCCGTGGGCTGCGCTGCTGCCGAGCGTCCTGCTGGTGTTCCTCGCGTGGGACGTGGCTCGGGGCGGCCGGTGGTCGATCCCGGTCGGGCTGGCCGTGGCCTCGTTCACCGTGCAGTGCCACCTCGGCTACCTCCCGCTCGCGGCCGCCCTGGTGGTCTGGAGCGCCACCGTTGCGACCTGGCGCGTCGCCCGCCGCCGCCGATCGGACGTCGACGAGGCCGACCCGACCACCCCCGGCCCCAGGCGCGCTCGCCCCCTGGCCGTCGGCCTGGTGAGCGCCGGCGTGGTGGTCGTCCTGTGGGCGCTGCCCATCGCCCAGCAGCTGACCGCCGAGCGGGGCAACCTCGCCGCGATCGTCCAGGGGTACGGGGACGACCTCACCACGGCGACGACCGCCGACGGCACGCCGGGCGCCCTGGAGGCCGGCGGCCGGGTGCGGGCCGACGGCGTGGGCCTGCTCGCCCGGGCGACCGGCCGCCCGGCATGGCTCGGCTTCGGCGAGCCCGTGGTGGTGCCCGGGGCCGTCGAGCCGGCCACCCCGATGTGGCTGCTCCTGCCGCTGGGGCTGCTCGCCGGCGTCGGCGTGGTCGCCCGGCGCACCCGCTGGGCCGACGGTGGGGTCGGCGCCGTCACCGCCGCGGTGGGCCTGGTGGCGACCGGCGTCGGGCTGGCCGCCATCGTCGGGCCCGCCTATCCGTGGCTCGTCCGCCCGGCGTGGGCGCCGGCCACCCTCCTGGTCGCCCTCGCCGGCGCCGCGGCAGCCCGGGCGGTGGCCACCTGGCGACCGGCCGTCGCCACCCGGTCGGCCCGACCGGCGGCGGTCGTCGTGGCGGTGGTCGTGATCGGGCTCGGGGCGTGGACGGCGGTGGGCGCGGTCGACGCCCCCCTGCCGCGCGAGGCGGACGGGCCGATGATGGCCCGGTTGCGCGACGGGCTCGAGCCCTGGCTCGACGCCGCCGCACCCGGCCGCGTGGCCGTGCACGGCGACGGCACCGGTCTGCCCACCTGGTACGCCGGGGTCGCCGCGGCGGTGGACCGCCACGGGACCGAGGTCGAGCTGCCCGGTTGGTGGGGTCGGGTGTTCGTGCCCGGCCACGAGATCGGCACACCCGCGCCGGCCGTCGAGCTCGTCGTCGCCGAGGGCGACGACGCCATCGCCCGCTGGTCGGCGCGGTCCTTCGCGGTGCCGGTCGCCCGCGCCTGGCCCGGCCCTGACGAGGTGGCCGCCGGCACCCGCCCGGTCGCCGTGTTCGCGGTGCCGACCGGCATGGTCAGCCGCGGCACCACCGGCTGAGGCCCGCCGAACCCGCTCAGCCGGTGGTCTCGGCCGCCGGCGAACCGCCAGCGCCCGCGGCGCCGGCTGCGTCCGGAGCGGTGGCGGGGCGGTAGCCCTCGCCCTTCCACACCCGGACGAGGGCCGACTGGCTCGCCATCGCCATGAGCGTGCCGTCCTCGGCCCACAGGTACACGAAGCCGTGGCCGAATCCCTCGGCCACCAGGTCGACCCGGATGTCGACGAGCACCCACTCGGTGGGGACGATGCGACCGACCCGCAGCGTGTTGTCGAGGCTGTTCGAGGTGATCTCGTTGGTCAACGTGGTGCTGAGCCCGAGCGGCACGTAGTCGCCGAGCACGGCCAGCGCCGGAGCGGACACCGCGAGCAGGTCGGGCATGCGGGTCCACACCGCGCAGTGGCCCGAGCCGTCGTCGCCGGGGAGGGCCCATCGCTGGTCGAGGCGGTTGAGGATGGAGTCGCCGACGTTCCAGCGGGGCTCGCGCCGCGGGCAGTCGTCGGGCGGCGGGACCTCGGGACGGAGGGCCCACTGGCCCTGCTCGGGGAACGCTCGCTGGCCGAGCGCGGCGTTGACGGTGAGGATCTCGGTGCCACCGACGTGGCCGACGGCTCGGGCCTGGGTGGTCTGGCGCCCGTCGACCGCCACGGTCACGTCGATGTCCATGATCGACGGCGGTCGGGCGAACGAGAGGTACTGCGCGGTCGCCCACACGATCGGCCGGCCGGTGGTCTGCTCGAGGGCGGCGATGGCGGCGCCGAGCCCGCACCCGCCGAACAGGAACCCGCCACCGGTGGAGATGCCGGGCACCACCGGCAGGAACCACCGCATGGGGTTGTGGGTGGGCTGGAGGCCGAGCCACTCGCGTGCGTCCATGGGCGGCGGAGCCTACCGGCAACGGTGCGGTCGGCCGGGGTGCCGCGGTGCCGGGCCGCCGGCATCGTGGCTGGCGGGATCAGCCGGATCAGCGGCGGCCGAGCACCTCGCGCCGCAGGAGGCGGCGCACCTTGGCCTCCTGGATGTCGTCGGCGCGCTCGTCGGCCCGCCGCCCGGCCCAGGCCACGATCTCGCCCGACGCCGCCAGGATCACGACCGACCACTCCTGGCCGATCAGGTAGGCGGCGATGAGCACGCCGACGTCGCCGGCGAGGCAGAGGCCCTGGAAGAACCAGGTGACGCGGCTGCTGTTGCGCCGGTGCTGCTTGGCCACGGCCCGGAAGATGGTGAGCGGGATGAAGGCGGCCACCAGGAGCGTGCCGACGCCCTTGCCGTCGCGCACGGCGGCGAGCAGGGCCAGCAGGCGCAGCACGGTGGCGGCGATCACGAGGCCCTTCCCGGCGAGACGCCAGATCCGCTCCTCGATGGAATCGGTGGCGTTGGTGACGGCGCGGTCGACCTTGGCCAACCGCAGCTCGGCGCCGCCGAAGACGTCGCCGAGCAGATCGCCGATCACGGTGCGCGCCACGGCCTCACCCTACCGCCGGCGCCCGTCCGGGCCCGTCCGATCCGCCGGATCCGTCGACGGCCGGACCCGTGCCGGGTCGGTGGCCGAGGGCGGGACGCTCAGAGGAACCGCGGCGGCCGCGACGTCCCGGGGTCGTCACCCGGCTCGCCGTCACCCGGCTTCGCCTCGGCAGGCTTCGCCTCCGCCGGCTTCGCATCGGCGGGCTTGGCGTCGGCGGGCTTCGCATCGGCCGGCTTGGCACCCGCAGGCTTCGCGTCACCCGACCCCGGCGGCGCCGGCTTGGCACCCGCAGGCTTCGCGTCACCCGACCCCGGCGGCGCCGGCTTGGCCCCCGCAGGCTTCGCGTCACCCGACCCCGGCGGCGCCGGCTTGGCCCCCGCAGGCTTGGCGTCACCCGACCCCGGCGGCGCCGGCTTGGCCCCCGCAGGCTTGGCGTCACCCGACCCCGGCGGCGCCGGCTTGGCCCCCGCAGGCTTGGCGTCACCCGACCCCGGCGGCACCGGCTTGGGCCGCGCAGGCTTCGCGTCACCCGACCCCGGCGGCACCGGCTTGGCACCCGCAGGCTTGGTGCCTGCCCCAGCCTTGGCGCCCGCGGCCTTCGCATCGCCCGGCTTCGCCCCGGCCTTCGCGTCCGCATCCTTCGCGTCCGCGGCCTTCGCATCGCCCGACTTCGCCCCGGCCTTCGCATCGCCAGGCTTCGCGCCACCCGGCTTCGCATCGCCAGGCTTCGCATCGCCCGGCTTCGCCCCAGCCTTCGCATCGCCAGGCTTCGCATCGCCAGGCTTGGCGCCGACCTTCGCGTCGGTGGTCGTGGCCGCGGCGGCCGCGACCCCGGCACCGGCCTCCTCGGCGCGGCGGCGAGCCTCCTGCTGACGGGCGGCGAGCGCGGCAGCGGCCTGGCGGGCCCGCTCGCGGCAGGCGTCGAGGGCCTCCTTGGCCGTGGCGATGCGCTCGCGGGCCTGCTGCTCGCGGACGGCCAGCCGCTCGACGTCGTGATCGGCGTCGGCCACGTCGCGCGCCGCCTGGGCCAGCTCGCTCTCGGCCTCGAGGTCGAGCAGCACCGCGGCTCGCGCCTCGCTCCACGCCGGCGGCGAGGCGGCTGCGGGGCCGTCGTCGGCCGCGCCGGCCACGAGCTGCAGCGCCTTGACCTCGCCGAGCTGGTCCCAACGGCGACGCAGCTGGTCGGCGGTCATCTCCTGCTGGCCGTAGGCCCGCAGGGCGGCCCGTCCCTCGTCGGTGCCGAGGCCGAGGTCGGCCACCGTGAACCGGTCGCCGAGCTCGGCGGCCGGGCGGGCGGCCGACACCTTCTCGAGGCCCAGCCGGGCTTCCTCCCGGCGGCTCGCCGCCTTGGTCACGCGGGTGGTGGCCTCGGCCTTGCGGCGCACGGCGCTCTCGCGCTGGTCGAGCACCTGGGCCAGGGCGCTCTCGGATTCGGCCAGCTCGACCTCCTCGGAGGCGCAGGGGCCCATGGCGTCGCTCATGGACAGCTCGGACGAGTCGAGGTCGCCGAACCCGGACTCGAAGCCGGAACGCCCCCGCCGGGACAGGACGAGCGCGCCAGCGGCCAGGCCGGCGAGGACGAACAGCACGGCGATGGCCCCGGCCAGGACGCCGGCGGCGGACGTGCCCCCGGCCTCCTCGGGCGCCGAGCGCACGACGCTGGTGGTGGTGGCGGCCGACGACGGCGGGGTGGACCCGGCGCTGCCGCCCGCCACGGTGGTGGAGGGCGCCACCGGCGGACCGCCCGGCACCGTGGCGATGCCGACGGCCGCGGTGCGGGGGAACACGACCTTGCGGCCGACCGGCTGGCCCTGCTGGTCGAGCTGCACGACGCCGTCGACCATCGTCACCGCGAGCACGAACGGCTCGGTCGGCTTCGGGTCGACCGGCACCAGCGCCAGCTGGACGGGGTCGTCGATGCGGGCCAGCTCGCTCGGCTGGCCGTTCTGGTCGACCTTCAGGATGCGCTTGCCCAGGTAGTCGGCCACGTAGATCGTGCGGTCGGGGCCGATGGCCAGACCGGTGGGCGTCCCGATGTTCTGGGCGACCGTGTCCTTGGACCCGTCCTGGTTGATCCGCACGATCGTGCCCGTGCCGGCGTCGCCCACGTAGACCGCACCGCCCTGGACGGCCAGGCCGGTGGGGCGGACGAAGCCGTCGGCCACCGTGGTGGTGGTGCGGGAGGCGACGTCGAGCCGGGCGATCTGGCCACCGTTGAGCGACGACACGTAGACCGAGCCGTCGGCTCCCACGGCGAGGGCCTCGGGCGACGGGAACGACACGACCGGTGCGGGCCGCGGGCCGAACGGCCCGTCGACGCCGGAGATCCGGTTGGCCGTGCTCTCGGCGACGAGGACGGAGTGGTCCTCGAGGACCACGACCCCGCGCGGGTTCTCGAGGTTGCCGTTGAGCAGGCGGCTCTGGCCGGCGGCGTTGATCACCACCAGCTGGCCGGCCTTCTGCTGGGTCACCACCTGCTCGCCGGGGCGCAGGGTGGACCCGGCGTCGTCGGGCCCGACGGTGGTGGTGGTCTGGGCGGCGGCGCCGAGGGCCGTGGCCCCCACGACGAGCGCGACCAAGGCGACCAGCGTCGTGAGGCGCCGTCGCCTGGTTGTCGGTCCCCGCATGCGATCCCTTTCCGAGCCGGCTGCGACCGCACGCCGGGCTCCCGGCGCACCCGGCGCCGGGCCCGTGTCGCACGGTCCGATGGCACCTGGTGGTCGGCCCGTTCGAGCCCATCGTGCAGGACCCGAGCCACCGCCGGGCACCGTGTCCGATCGTCACTGTCATACCACCTGGGCACCATCGAGGCATGGACGCCCAGCTCCACCTCCTCACCGTCGACAGCACCCCGACCGAGCACCGCGACGCCCGCTCCCCCGCCCGCCGCCAGGACGTCGGCCGGCCCGCCTGGCGCCTCGACGACGACGCCCGGACCGTCGGCCTGGCCGGCATCGCCCGGGCCCGCGAGGTGCTGCGGGCCGCCCGCCGGGCCCACCACGACGAGGCCAGCGCCGCGTGAGCCGCCGCCCGGTGGTCGCTGCGGTGGTGGCCCGCCTCCGCCGCCGCCTAGGCTGGCCCGATGCGCGAAGTCGTGATCGTCGAAGCGGTCCGCTCGCCCATCGGTCGCCGGGGGGGCGGTCTCTCCACCATCCACTCGGCCGATCTGTTGGCAGCGGTCCTCAAGGAGTGCATCGACCGGTCGGGGGTCGACCCCACCGAGGTCGGTCAGGTCGTCGGGGGCTGCGTGTCCCAGGTCGGGATGCAGGCGTTCAACATCGCCCGCACCGCCTGGCTCACGGCCGGCCTGCCCATCTCGGCGCCGGCCACCACCGTCGACAGCCAGTGCGGGTCGTCCCAGCAGGCCATGAACCTGGCCACCAGCCTGATCGCCTCGGGCGTGGTCGACGCCGCCGTGGCCTGCGGCGTGGAGGACATGAGCCAGGTCCCGATGGGCGCCAGCCTCGCCCGGGGCCTGGACGTCGGCAAGGCCGTGCCCAAGTCCTACTTCGCGTCCTACGAGTTCACCTCGCAGTTCGAGGCCGCCGAGCGGATCGCCGACAAGTGGGGCCTCACCCGCCAGGACGCCGACGAGCTGGGCCTGCGCTCCCAGCAGCTGGCCGCCGCCGCCTGGGACGAGGACCGCTTCGGCACCCAGATCGTGCCGATCGACGCCCCCGACCTCGACGACGAGGGCAAGCCCACCGGCACCACGCACCGGGTCGCTCGGGACGAGGGCCTGCGCGAGACCACCCTCGAGGGCCTGGCCGGCCTGAAGGCGGTGGCCCGCGAGGACGGCGTGCACACCGCGGGATCCTCGTCGCAGATCTCCGACGGGGCCGCCGCCGTGCTCCTCATGACCCGCGAGAAGGCCGACGCCCTGGGCCTGCGGCCGCTGGCTCGGATCGTCGACACCTGCCTGGTCGGCGTCGACCCGGTGCTGATGCTCACCGGGCCGATCGACGCCACCCAGCACCTCTTCGAGCGCACCGGCATGACCATGGGCGACATCGACGTGGTCGAGATCAACGAGGCGTTCGCCTCGGTCGTGCTGTCGTGGGCCCGGGAGCTCGAGCCCGACATGGAGACGGTGAACCCCAACGGCGGGGCCATCGCCCTGGGCCACCCGCTCGGGGGATCGGGCTGCATCCTCACCACCAAGGCGGTCCACGAGCTGGTGCGGGCCGATCGGTCCACGGCGCTGATCACCATGTGCTGCGGCGGCGGCCTGGGCACCGGCACGATCATCGAGCGGATCTGAGCACCGGCGACGAGGTGGGCGGCCACCGCCGCCTCGTCGCCACCACGCTGGCGGTCGTCCTGGCCGTCGCCGCCGCGGGCTGCGTGCGTGGCGCCCCGGCGGGCACCGCCGCGCCCGCGAGCGTGGCGCCGCGCCAGCCGACCAGCGCCGCCACGGTCGTGCGCACCGTCGACGGCGACACCGTGGTGGTGCGCCCCGACGGCCAGGGCGCCGAGGCCACCGTGCGCCTGATCGGGATCGACACCCCCGAGACCAAGAAGCCGAACACACCGGTCGAGTGCTTCGGCACGCAGGCGTCGGCCCGCCTGGCCGACCTGCTGCCCCCCGGCGCCGCCGTGCTGCTCGAGCCCGACGTCGAGGCGCGCGACCGCTACGGGCGCCAGCTCGCCTACGTGCACCGGTCCGACGGCCTGTTCGTGAACCTCGCGATGGTCGCCGACGGCTACGCCGACGGGCTCACGATCGCCCCCAACGTGGCCCACGAACCCGAGCTGCGCGCCGCGGTCCGCGCCGCCCGCGACACCCGCGCCGGCCTCTGGGGGACGTGTCCCGGGCCCCACAGCCCGCAAGCCTGACCGATCCGACCGGTAGGTTGTCGGCGTGACCACCCTCGCCGAGCGGCTCGGCTACGGCCCCGACGACCGCCTCCTCATCCTCAACTGCGACGACCTGGGCTCGTGCCACGCCGCCAACACCGGCGTCTACGAGAGCCTGCGCCACGGGGTCGCCACAAGCGCCACGCTGATGGTGCCCTGTCCCTGGGCGCGCCAGGCCGCCGCGCTGTACCTGGGTGAGGACGTCGGCGTGCACCTGACCCTCAACGCCGAGCACGAGCTGTACCGCTGGGGCCCCATCACCCAGGCGCCCTCGCTGCTCGGCGGCGACGGCGGCTTCCCCCGCACCGTCGACGACGTCTGGGACCACGCCGACCTCGACGAGGTGCGCCGCGAGTGCCGGGCCCAGATCGAGCGCGCCATCCTGTGGGGCTTCGACGTGTCCCACCTCGACTCCCACATGGGCACGCTCCAGCTGCGGCCCGAGTTCTTCGACGTCTACCTCGAGCTGGCGGTCGACTTCGGCCTCCCGCTGCGGCTCTCGGGCGCCTCCACCGAGAAGGTGGTCGGGTTCCCGTTCCGCCGGCTGGCCGCGGAGGAGGGCGTGGTGTTCCCCGACAGCTTCGTGCTCGTGCCGGGGGGCGTCGGCAGCCGCCGGGCCGTCGAGAAGGCGCTGTTCGACCTGCGCCCGGGCGTGACCGAGGTGTACTTCCACCCGGCCCACGACACCGAGGAGCTGCGGGCCCTCGCCACCGATTGGGCCAACCGGGTGGACGACCACCACCTGCTGTGCCACGACCCCGGTCTGCGGGCGCTGATCG
Source organism: Acidimicrobiales bacterium (assembly GCA_046331175.1). Taxonomy (GTDB): domain Bacteria; phylum Actinomycetota; class Acidimicrobiia; order Acidimicrobiales; family Acidimicrobilacustridaceae; genus JAWKIW01. The sequence goes on along the minus strand of JAXLRI010000013.1, from coordinate 83,725 downwards.
AACGCAGCGGCGTCGTCACCATCGGCTGGCGCGAGCTGCGCGACCTCCAGCGCGCCGGCTGACCGTCACCGCCGGCCTGGTCGACGCCCGGGGCCGCCCGTGCTCAGGGCGTCGACGCTCAGGGCCGTCGACGCAGCGTGCGGAAGACCCGCGACACCGACGCCCCGGCCGAGGCGTAGAAGCCCACCGGGCCGATCCACGCCACCTCGACGTCGCGGCGGCCGGCCACCATCAGGTCCTGGCACACCGCGCCGAGCAGGGCGTGGCCGACGCCGCCGTGGCGGGCTGCCGGATCCGTGCCCATCGGTCCGAGCCACCCGGCCCGGTTGACCGAGTGGCAGGCGAACCCCAGCGCCCGACCGCCCCCGGCCCCCGGGCTGAGGGCGTCGGCCCGGGCGGCGAAGGCGCCGAGGCACCCCGCGCCCTCGATCCCCCGCGCCGTCTCGGGCCACCACCAGGGGAAGACGTCGTCGACCAGCGTGCGCACGGCGACGACGTCGGCGTCATCGAGCACCCGGCGCACCTCGACGTCGGGCGGGGGTGGCGACCGGAACGTGACCGGCAGCGACAGGTCGAGCTCGGCGCCCAGCGGCTCGTAGCCGGCGGCCTCGGCGAGGCACAGCATGGCCGTCGCCCGCACGTCCACCCCGGGCCACAGGTAGAAAGGCGCCTCCCCGCCGAGCCGCAGCTCGGTGGCGCCCTGGTCGACCAACCAGGCCTCCGCCTCGGCCAGCAGGCGGCGGCCGATGCCCTCGCGACGACGGCCCGGGTGCACGGCGAGCAGCCGGACGAAGCCCACGACGTGCTCACCGGCCCGGCGGACGACGGCGGCGACCACGGCGTCGGCGCCGGGCGCCCCGCTGGCCGCGTCGACGCCGAGCACCAGCCCCGGGTCGTCCCAGCAGCAGGCGAGCAGCTCGTCGGTGGTCAGGCCCTCGTGCGGGGCGGCGTCGGCCAGGAGGGCGGCGACGTCGGCGGCCCGCTCCGGTCCCCAGGGCGCGATCGGCACCGCCGCAGCCTACGGCTCGCCACGCGACCGCTGTGCGAGACTCCGCCCGTGGTCGCCTCGCCCACCCGCCATCTGGTCGTCCTTGTGCGCACCGCCGCCGCCGTCGGGGTCGCCGCCGCGCTGGCCGCGTGCGCCGGCACGCCCAACGGCCCGACGGCGCCGACCGTGGCGTCGGTACGCTTCGCCCCCAAGCTGGTGCTCGACGTGACCGACGACGGGGCCCGGTGGCGAGCCGGGCCAGCCGCCGACGACGCCGTGCAGGTCGACCCGGCCCGGGCCCGGCAGGGGACGGTGCTCGAGATCGCCAACGACAGCGCCGGCGACCGGCGGGTGGTCGGCGACGACGGCAAGGTCTTCGACACCGGCACGCTGCGCCCGGGTGAGCGGGTCACGGTGGCGCTGACGTCGCCGATCACCGCCGAGCAGACCATCGTCGTCCGCGTCGAGGGCGGCCGCGGTGACACCACCGCCCTCGTGGAGGTCCCCCGCCCGACGTCGTGACCCGACGCGCTCAGTCGATGCCGGCGAAGAGGTCGTCCTCGGGCAGGTCGACGTCGACGTGGCTGTGGGCGAGGACGTAGTCGTCGTAGGGGTGGATCGTGCTCGCCACGTCGTCGGGCAGCCCGAACCAGAACGGGCTGGCGGGGTCGACCTGGGTGGCGTGGGCCAGCAGTGCCTGCTTGCGCACGGCGTAGTGGTCGCCGACCTCGACCGAGGTGGTGATCCGCTCCTCCTGGGAGGGGCGCGAGAACCACTCCTCGGTGAAGGGCGACTCGAGGCCGAGGTCGAGCATCGCCTTGTGGATCTCCTCGATCCGGGAGCGCGACCAGACCGTGTAGTAGAGCTTGGCCGGCTGCCAAGGTGGCCCCAGCTCGGGGTGCCAGTCGGGGTCGCCGGCGCGGTGGAAGGCGGGCACCGAGATGTCGTGGACCATCAGGTGGTCGGGGTGGGGGTAGCCGCTCTGGTCGTCGTTGTAGGTGACGACCACCTGGGGGCGCTCCTGGCGGATGACGGCCACCAGGGCACCGATCGCCTCGTCGAGGGGGGCGTTGGCGAAGGCCTCGGGTCGAGCGTTGGCCTCGCTGTCGGGCATCCCCGAGTCGCGGTAGCCCAACAGGACGACCTCGTCGTAGCCGATGATCCGCGCCGCCTCGGCCAGCTCCTGCTGGCGGACCTCGGCCAGGTGGTCGCGCACCTCGGGCCGGTCCATGGCCGGGTTGAGGATGTCGCCCTCCTCCCCGCCGGTGCAGGTGACCAGCACGGTGCGGATGCCGGCGTCGTGGTAGCGGGCGATGGTGCCGGCGCCCTTGGACGCCTCGTCGTCGGGGTGGGCGTGCACGGTCAGCACGCAGCGTGGCTCGGGCATGGGGGCACGCTACCGGCCGTCGCCACCTGCCCCGCCGCCGCCGGTAGCCTCGGCGCCCGATGCCGTCCTCGCTCCCGCCGTCCCCCGCCCGCGTCCGCCACCGCCGACGCGGCTGGGCCTCCGCCGCCGTGCTGGCCGCCTCGCTCACCGGCGTGGCCACGTCGACGGCCTGCGGCTCCTCGGGGCGCACCATGGCCACGCCCATCCCCGGTGCCACCGCACCCCCGCGCGCCACCTCGTCGACGGTCGCCTCCACCACCACCTCGCCGCTGTTCACGCTCTCCAGCCCGGCGTGGACGTCGGGTGGGCGGCTCCCCGCCAGCGCCGTGTGCCCCGGCGGCACCTCGCCGCCGCTCACCTGGTCCAACGTCCCGCCGGGCACCGCCGAGCTGGCCCTCGTGCTGCGCGAGCTCGACGGCGACCGGTCGGTGCGCTGGCTGGTCACCGGCATCGCGCCGTCGGCCACCTCCAGCCCGGCCGGTGGCGTCCCCGCCGGCGCGACCGTGCGACCCAACGCGACCGGTGCCGCCGACTACGCCGCTCCCTGCCCCACCGAGGGAAGCCATCCCGTCGACGTCGAGCTGCTCGCCCTGGGCGTCACGTCGGCGCTGCCCCCCGACCTACCGGCGGCCGACGCCGCCGCCCGCCTCGAGCAGCTGGCCGGGACCAAGCGGGCCGCGCTGACGGGCACCGTGGCGGCCGACCCGTCCGCGGCCGGCACCGGCGGCAGCGCGGGCACCGGCAGCGGGCGCGGCTCGGAGGTCACCACCAGCACCGGGCCCGACGGCACCGGCGGCTGATCCTGGTCGCCGGCGACCTCAGCCGAAGGTCAGCACGGCGGCCAGCTGGCGGGCCTGGGCCAGCAGCCGGCCGTCCCGGCTCCACAGCCGGCCGTCCTCCTCGAGGAAGCCGGCGCCCGCCCACCGGGTCGCGAACTCGACCAGCACCCACTCCTCGGCGGGGTGGGGCTCGTCGAGCAGGTGGACGGTCAGATCGACCGTGGGGACGGCCAAGGGCTCGGCGACCTTGGAGAAGATCGGCGGGACCCAGGCGTCGGCCAGGGCCACCAGGAGGTGGGCGTCCACCACGTCGGGCTCGGCCAGGCGGATCCAGCCGCCGGCGCGAGCCTCGGTGCCGCCGGTGAAGGGCGGGTCGCCGATGGCCCAGCGCATGTCGTAGCGGGCGGTCAGCGGGATGGTGGGTCGATCGGCGGGCGGCGGGGCGATGTCCTCGGGCGGCGGGACCACCGGCATCGACTCGTCGCGCAGCACGACGCCCTGGCGATCGACCGACAGGGCCGCCACCGCCACCGCGCACAGGAGGCCGTCCTGGCTGAGGCGAGCGGTCACCGAGGACAGCGACCGGCCCTCGCGCTCGACCACGACGTCGACGTCGACGGCCCCCTCGGCCGGCGGGCGCAGGTAGTGCAGCGTGAGCGAGCGCGGGTGGCGCTCGGGATCGGCCACCTCGGCGGTGATGGCGCGCAGGACGAGAGCGGCCACGTAGCCGCCGTTGGGCCCCCGCTCGATCCACCACCCCCGATCGATGCTCCCTCGGTAGCGACCCGGGCCGACCGCCTCGACGGCCGTGTCGCGCGCGAAGCGGCTGATCGGATCGCGGGGCTGGTCGCTGGACGGGTCGGACACCGGTGGCCTCACCAGGACGGCGGGGTGTCGAGCGGGTCGACGACCCAGTGCGGACGGAGCAGGGTCGGACGGTGGAACCGGTCCATGCGGTCCGAGGACCACGACGCGGCCGGTGCCTCCACCAGGGCGCACAGGCCGATCAGCGGGGCATCGTAGTTGACCCGCCATCCGGCGAAGTCCTGCCAGGCGGCGTCCCGGTCGGCCTTCACCGGCAAGCCCTGGGCCTCGAGCTCGTCGAGCAGGAGGTCGAACTCGCCCCGGTAGATGGAGATGGGGGCGTTGGGGGCGGGGTCGGGGTCGAACGGGAGGCGGAAGTAGCCGGCGATGGCGCGCAGGGCCAGGAAGCCGGCCCGCACCGTGACCGCGGCGCGCGGCGACGGAGGCAGGTCGAGCGCCGACACCGCCAGGCCGGCGGTGTCGAGGACCGCCCCGGCGCAGGTGATCCACGAGCTGTCCAGCCGTTGCGAGCGGTAGTAGACGAGCGACGGGTACGAGGTGTGGCTCTCCTCGAGCTCGGAGAACCACTGCTCGAACACCTCCCACTGGGCGTCCATCTCGTCGAGCCAGCCGATCTGGTGGAACCGGAGCAGGAAGGTGAGCGCCGACGGCGGGCTGCCGGCCCGCACGTCGAGCTTGATCACCTCGGTCTCGCGCCGGGAGAACAGCGAGTAGATGGTGGGCAGGAAGCTGATGAGCAGGGCGATCAGCCCCAGGCCGATCAGCGCCTCGACGACGGCGGCGATCCGCTCGACCTCGGTGGCGGGCCCCACGAAGCCCAGGGTGGTGAACGACGACCCGCTCACCGCGAGGGCGTCGGTCAGGCTCACCTCGCCGAGCGCCCAGTAGACCGGGGCGAAGCCGACGATCGTGAGCAGCGACCACGACGCCGCCAGGGCGAGCAGCGCCGCCGGCGCGAAGTGGGCGAGCGAGGTGTCGCGCCCGTCGGCGGTGCGCTTGTTACGGGCGATGAAGTCGAACAGCGTCCGCGTCGACAGGAACACGACCTTGGTGAGCAGCGCCTGCTCGCCCCGCGGGACGACGACCGTGCGCACCGCCGAGCGGATCGTGGCCAGCACGAGCACGCCGCCCAGGATCGCCAGCACCACCTGCACCACGGCCACGGGCGGCGAGCCTACCGGCGGGCCGCGCGCCGCCGGCCCAGCGGCGGCCTACCCGTCCCCGTCGTCGGCCACCGCGACGGCCTCGGCCCGGGCGGGCACCTCGGCCTACCCGTCCCCGTCTTCGGCCACGGCGGCGGCCTCGGCCTCGTCGGCCACCTCGGCCTACCCGTCCACGTCGTCGGCCACCGCTGCGGCCTCGGCCTCGTCGGCCACCTCGGCCTGCGCCTCGGCGACGGCCTCCGCCTCGGCGGCCGGCTCGTCGGCAGCGTCCTCAGTCGGCGCCTCAGCCGATGCCGCCTCGTCGCTCGACGTGACCTCATCGTTTGACGCGGCCTCATCGGTCGACGCGGCCTCATCGGTCGACGCGGCCTCGTCGGGCGGCGCCTGGAGGGCGGCGAGGGCGGCCTTGTACGCCGCCTCGGCCTCGGCCTTGTCCTGCTTGGAGGCGTTCGGGTCGGCGTTGACGGCGCGGACCCGCTCGGCCGCCTTGTCCTTGTCGACCTCGGCCTTGCGCCGCTTCTTGGCCTCGGCGTCGGCGGCCTTGGAGAGGGCGAGGTACTCGTTGAACCGGTGGAGCTGCGCCTTGGTCTCGTCGTCGAGGTTCTCGGGGTCGACCGCCGGCCGGCCCCCCCGCTTGGGCGGCCGGCCTCCGCCGCGGCCCGCCTTGCCACTCGAGCGGATGGGCGCCGACCCGGAGGCGACGGGCTCGGACCGCGGGGCAGCCTCGGCCTCGGGACCCGACGCCGCCTCGGCCCGGGACGCCGACTCGTCGGTCGATGCCGGGGCGGGCTCGGGATCGGGCGACGGCGTGGCAGCCGGGGCCTCGTCGGCCGGGGTCGGGTCGAGCGTGGGGTCGGTCATGCCGCGTCCTCCGGGGCCGGCTCGGGCTTCTTCTCAGGGCGCCAGAACACCGCCAGCAGCAGCAGCGCCCCGCCGACGCCGGCGACGAGCGTGACGGCGAAGCCCTTCCACCCGAAGAGGTAGGAGAACGGGCGGGTGTCGTTGACGAGGCGATCGATCGACCACGAACCGGCCCCGATGGCCCCCAGCGCCAGGCCGGCGGCGATCAGGTTGAACACGTACTCGTAGCCCTCACCCGGGCGGAAGATGAAGAAGCCGTTCTTCAGGTGGTTCGTGATGAGGGCGACCAGCATGGTGCCCACCACGCCGGCGGCGGCCAGCGGCGTGAGGAAGCCGACGATGAGCAGCGTGCCCGCGCCCAGCTCGGTGAGGCTGGCCAGCCAGGCGTGCAGCGTGCCCGGCTTCATCCCGAGGCTCTCGAACCAGCGGGCGGTGCCGGCGATCTTCCCGCCGCCCCAGATGTGGTTGTAGCCGTGGGCGATCATCGTGAAGCCCACGGCGACCCGCAGGATCAGCAGGCCCAGGTTGATTGCGTTGTGGAGCTCCACCCTCGCCTCCCGGCTGGCCCGAGCGGACACCACCGCTGGCGCCGGCCCGGGCCGACAATCTACGGCGTGGCCGGGGGCGCCGACGAAACCGATCCACCCGCCGGCACGGTCTGGGTCGGCTGGCCGCAGGTGCTCGAGGCGGGCTGGCCGGCGAAGCGCTGGCCGATCCAGGTGACCACGTCGTTGGCCGCCACGAAGGCGATGTTGGTGTGCACGGCCCCGACGTACTCCTCGAGCCGCACGTTGCCGCCGAGGTTGCAGATGTTCTGGGCCAGCGTGACCGTGGTGGACGGGATCACGAGCGGGTCGGCGGTGCCCTGAGCGATGTAGATGGGAGCCGGCGTGGGGAACCCCCCGGGCGTGTTGGCCGCCAGCAGCTCGTTCCAGGGCGACACGTCGGCGGGCGCCTGGGCGTAGAACTTGCCGATGATCGGGTTGGCGATCTGCTCCTGCTCGGCCGACTGGGTGAGGTCGCAGAGCTTGACCAGCTCGGGCAGCGCCTGCTGGCCGGCCGGCGTCAGGAGGGTGTTGGCGTCGAGTCCCGGGTGGGCCGACTGGTAGACGAACTGGTAGGCGTTCAGCGCGTAGCTGCCGAGCACGACGCCGTCGAGGGTGTTCATGTCGTCGGTCAGCAGCGTGGCCAGCTCGCCGGCGGGGGCGGCCGCGGCCACGCCCACCAGCTTCAGCTCGGGGGCGTAGATGGGCGCCAGCTGGCCGGCGAACAGCGCCGCCTGGCCGCCCTGAGACCAGCCCCACACCGCCACGTCCTTGGAGGCCGACGCCTGCGGCAGGTTGACCGCCGCCCGAGCCGCGTCGAGGGTCGACCGGCCCTCGCTGTCACCCACCAGGTACGGGTGCACGCCCGGCGTGCCGAGGCCCTCGTAGTCGGTGGCGGCCACCACGTAGCCGGCCTGCAGCATGGGCTCGAGCCCGCCGAGGATGGTGAAGCCGAGCGGGCTGGTCGACGGAGCGCAGCTGTCGACCACCCCGGTGGTGGGGTGGGCCCAGGTGACCACCGGGCGACCGCCGGCGGGGGCGTCACCGTCGGGCACGACGATGAACCCCGACACGGCGATGTCCTGACCGCTCACGCTGGTGGAGTGGTACAGGACCTGGAACGCCTGGCTGCCGGCGGGGGCGCCGGCCATCGGCTGGCTGCGGATGATGTCGCCGGGCTTGCCGGCCGGCAGCGGGCTCGGCGGCACGTAGAACGGGTCGCTCGGCTGGGAGAAGGCCGGGTTGGTCTGCGGGTTCGGCAGCGGCGGGACCGTGGTGTTGGCCGCCACCGACGGCACGCTGGTGCTCGACGCCGAGGGCTTGGGCTCGTCCTTGCCGCAGGCCGCGGCCAGCAGCACCAAGGCCAGGGCGACGACGCCGACGACGCCGAGCGGGCGGGCGACACCCGAGCGACGGGACCGGTGGGAGCGGTTCACCCCGAACATCACTGCACCTCCAGGGAGCTCTGGCCGCCGGTGGACCACCAGCTGGCGGTGAGCTGGATGCCGGCGATGGACGCTCGCGGCACCAGCTCCTCGTACGTGCGCTTGTAGCCCGTGCGGCTGATGCGCCAGGCCCCGTCGACCTTGCGGTACTCGTCCTCGTAGAAGGCCGCGCCCTGCACGGTGAGGTCCCAGTCGGTCATGACCACGACGTCGTCCATGGCCCAGGTGCCCACCCCGGTGGTGGGCGACGTGAGATCGATCTCGGGCTGGTGCACCCGGTGGGCCGAGTGGAACGTCTCGGCGCCCATGTTGGTGCGGAGGAAGTCGACGATCGCCTCGCGGCCCTCGTAGCGGTACTTGCCACCGGAGTACTCGGCCACCGCGTCGTCGGTGAAGACCTCGGCCAGGTCGTCCCACCGCTTCTGGTCGATGGCGCGCATGTAGCGGTACTTGACCCGCTTGATGAGCTCGAGCTCGACGAGGTCGTCGGGCGTCATGGGTCGTCCTCCCGGTCGGCGATCCGCCGGGCGGCATGCTAGGCGGCGGGTGCGACACCGGCGGCGCCGAGGCCGCCGGTGCCGACGTCAGCCCGGGCCGTCGACGGGGAGGCGCCGTCCGTCCGGCGCCCGCTCGGCCTGCAGCGTGGTCGGCCGCCGGCGCCCGCTCGGTGCCTCGGGGTCGGATCGGTCGGCCACGCCCGCCTCCACCTTGTCGAGCAGCGCGAGCAGCTGGACGATCTCGTCGTCGGACAGGTGGGTGGCCAGCTGACGGGCCCGCACCACCACCTGCGGGAGCACCTCGTCGAGCAGCGCCTCGGCCTCGGGGGTGACGTCGAGCAGGACGCGGCGACGATCGGACGGATCGGGGAACCGCTGCAGGAGGCCCTTGCCCTCGAGCGTGTCGACCAGGCTCGTCATCGAGCCGCTGGTGATGTGCATGGCCTCGGCCGCCTGGCCGGCGGTGACGGGCCCACCGGCCCCCTCGATGACGGCGAGCAGGTTGCCGGCGGCGTGGGACAGCCCCCGGGCGCCGAAGACCTCGCCGATGGCGGCGGTCACCTGGTCGCCCACTCGCTCGAGGCGACGGGCGAGGTCGGTGGTGCCGAAGCGACCGTCGGGGTACTCGCGAGCGAAGGCGTCCGCCTCGGGCGGACGCCTTCGCTTGCTCGACCTGGGTTGCGGGCTCAGGCGCTGGCTCCCGCGTACTCGACCACCTCGGCCTCCTCGACGATGCTGATCTGCGGCGGGCCCTGCACGCCGGCGTTCATCATGGCCTCCTTCAGGCTGGCATCGGAGAGGAAGGCCTGGGCGGACCCGGCGTCGGGGAACTCGATGAGGACGACGATGTCGACGGTGTCGGACCCGGCGACGCGGTGCACGCTGGCGCTGGTGGCGCCGTGGGCGCGACGGGCGCTCTCGTGCTGGTCGTAGGCGGCCTTCCAGGTGTCGTAGTCGGCGACGGTGTGCTGGACGATGGCGGTGGTCATGGGTGCTCCCCCTGGGCTGGGTTGGTCTGGTGGCATCACTCTCTACCTCAAGTATCTTGGAGTCAAGGCTTTTTCTCTTGATTCCAAGACTTCTCACGGCGAGGCCCCTCAGCGGAAGTCGCGGGAGGCCGTGGATGCGACCACGGGCAGGGGCTCGAGCTTGTCGGCGACCACGTTGACCACGCCCTCGGCCTGCTCGAGGCGGCCCCGCACCAGCAGGGCGGGTGCCCCCCGGGCCACGGTGCGGTAGCGGGACCAGCAGCCCTTGGAGCAGACGACGTTGATGAGGCCGGTCTCGTCCTCGAGGTTGACGAAGGTGGTGCCCCCGGCGGTCGCGGGGCGCTGGCGGTGGGTGACCACGCCGGCCACCAGCACCCGCGACCCGCTGGGCACGCCGGGGAGATCGGTGGCGGCGACCACGCCGAGGCGATCGAGGTCGGCCCGCAGGAACCGGGTGGGGTGGCCGTCGGGGGCGACCCCGGTGGCCCACAGGTCGGCGGTGGCCTCCTCGGGACGGCTGAGCCCGGGCAGGGGCGGCGCCTCCACCCCGGTGACGATGCCGGGCAGGCGCCCCTCCCCCGCCTGGGCCACGGCCCCGGCCACCCACAGCGCCCGCCGGCGGTCGAGCGGCGCCCCGTCGGGGCCGCGGAAGCAGCCGAAGGCGCCGGCGGTGGCCAGCGCCTCGAGCTGGGGCAGGGTGAGCTCGGGGATGCGGCGCTTGAGGTCCTCCATGTCGAGGTAGGGCCCGCGGGTGTCGCGCTCGAGGACGATCCGCTCGGCCAGCTCGCGGCCGAGCCCCCGGACCGAGCCGAGCCCCAGCCGCACCGCCGGCTGGGGCGGGATCACCCCGCCGGTGGGCAGCGCCGCCGACGGGTGCCGCGGGCGGGCCTCGACCCGGGCGGCCTCGCACGAGGGGCCGTCCCACACCAACAGGGCCCCCGACCCCGAGGCGGCGAGGTCGGGGGTGTGCACGGTGACCCCGTGCCGCTCGGCGTCCTGCACCAGCGAGTGCGGCGAGTAGAAGCCCATGGGCTGGGCGTCGAGCAGGGCGGCGCAGAAGGCGGCCGGGAAGTACCGCTTGATCCACGAGCTGGCGTACACGAGGTAGGCGAACGACACCGAGTGGCTCTCGGGGAAGCCGTAGTTCGCGAAGGCGGCCAGCTTGTCGTAGATCTGGTCGGCCACCTCGCCGGTGATGCCGTTGGCGGCCATGCCCTCGTAGAGGCGCTCGCGCAGGCGCTGCATGCGGGCCTGGCTGCGCTTGGACCCCATCGCCTGGCGCAGCTGGTCGGCCTCGGCCGGGGTGAAGCCGGCCACGTCGATGGCCAGCTGCATCAGCTGCTCCTGGAACAGCGGCACGCCGAGGGTCTTGGCCAGGGCCGGCTCGAGGAGGGGGTGCAGGTAGGTGACCGGCTCCTGGCCGTTGCGGCGCCGGATGTAGGGGTGCACCGAGCCGCCCTGGATGGGACCGGGACGGATGAGGGCCACCTCGACCACGAGGTCGTAGAAGGTGCGGGGCCGCAGCCGGGGCAGCGTGGCCATCTGGGCCCGGCTCTCCACCTGGAACACGCCCACCGAGTCGGCCTCGCAGAGCATGTCGTACACGGCGTCGTCCTGGGGGATGGTGGCCAGCTCGACCTCGACGCCGTGGGCGTCGGCGACCAGGTCGACGGCGCCGTGCAGGGCGGTGAGCATGCCGAGGCCGAGCAGGTCGAACTTCACCAGCCCCACCGCCGCGCAGTCGTCCTTGTCCCACTGCAGGACGCTGCGGCCCTCCATGCGGGCCCACTCGACGGGGCACACCTCGCCCACCGGCCGGTCGCACATGACCATGCCGCCGGAGTGGATGCCGAGGTGGCGGGGGAAGTCCTCCACCTGCACCGCCAGGTCGAGGACCGCCGGCGGGATCCCGGCCAGCGGGTGCTCGGCGCCAGACCCTCCGGCGCCGTCGGCGCCGCCCCAGGCCTGCCAAGCCGGCGACGGCTCGGGCGCCGGGCCCCGGGGATCGCGCTCGTCGTCGGCCCGATCGGCGTCGTCGACCTGACCCTGGACCCCCGGCACGGCCACCCGGCCGGGCCCCCGCACCTCGGCGACCTGGCCGGCCAGGCCCGACCAGCGGTCGAGCTGCTTGGACCAGGCGTCCTGCTGGCCCGGCGCGTAGCCGAGGGCCTTGGCCATGTCGCGCACCGCCGACTTGGCCCGGTAGGTGATGACGTTGGCGACCTGGGCGGCATAGGTGCGGCCGTGGCGGTCGTAGACGTACTGGATGACCTCCTCGCGGCGGTTGGACTCGATGTCGATGTCGATGTCGGGCGGCCCGTCGCGCTCGGGTGACAGGAACCGCTCGAACAGCAGCCCGAGCGAGACGGCGTCGGCGTTGGTGATGCCGAGCGCGTAGCAGACCGCCGAGTTGGCGGCCGACCCACGGCCCTGGCAGTAGATGTTCGAGCGGCGGCAGAACTCGACGAGGTCCCACACGACGAGGAAGTAGCCGGGGAACCCGAGCTGGTCGACCAGGGCCAGCTCGTGGTCGATCTGGGCGTAGGCACCCGGCACCCGCTCCTGGCCGCGGCGGCCGTAGCGGCGCTCGGCCCCCTGCTCGGTGACCTGGCGCAGCCACGACATCTCGTCGTGGCCCACCGGACAGGGGAACGGCGGCAGGCTCGGGGCGACCAGCGACAGGTCGAAGGCGCAGGCCCGGCCGAGGTCGGCGGCCCGCTCGACGACGCCGGGGTAGCGGGCGAAGCGGCGGGCCTGCTCGGCCCCCGAGCGCAGGTGGGCACCGGCAGCCGCCGGCAGCCAGCCGTCGATCTCGTCGAGGCTGCGACGGGCCCGCACCGCGGCCAGGGCGGTGGCCAGCGGCCGGCGGGCGGGGGTGGCGTAGTGGACGTTGTTGGTGGCCACCACGTCGACACCGACGCGCACCGCCAGCTCGGCCAGGGCGTCGTTGCGGGCCGAGTCGAGCGGGTCGCCGTGGTCCCACAGCTCGACGGCCACGTTGGCGGGCCCGAACACGTCGACCAGCCGGCGCAGCTCGTGCTCGGCCGCCGCCGGACCGGCGTCGACCAGCGCTCGCGGCACGGCCCCCTTGCGGCAGCCGGTGAGGACCAACCAGTGGTCGCGATCGCCCGAGCCGGGGGTGGCCCCGGTGCCGCCGATGGCGGCCAGGTCGGCCAGCGAGGAGCGCGGCGCCCCCTTCTCGCCCCGCAGCTGGGCCTCGGTGATGGCCCGGCCGAGCAGGGCGTACCCGCGCGGGTCGCGCGCCAGCACGACGAGGTGGGTCTCGCCGCCGAGCCGGTCGCCACGATCGACGCCACCGGCCCGAGGCCCGGCGTCGCCGGCGGCCACCGGCGCCCCGCGGGCCCGGGTGCGCCGCGGGGCGCTCGGCGCGCCGGGTTCGGCGACCCCGGGGTCGGCCACGCCGAGCTGGGGCGTGGTGCGCCCGAGGGTGAGCTCGGCGCCGAACACCGTCGGCAGGCCGAGCGCCCGGGCGGCCTCGGCGAAGCGGACCACGCCGTAGAAGCCGTCGTGGTCGGTGACGGCCAGGGCCTCGAGCCCCAGCCGATCGGCCTCCTCGGCCAGCTCTTCGGGGTGGGACGCACCATCGAGGAACGAGAAGCAGGTGTGGCAGTGCAGCTCGGCGTAGGCCGGACCGCCCCGGGAGCGGCCCCCCGACCGGGCCGGTGGCCGGTACGGCGCCCGGTGGCGCGACCAGGCGGGGCTGTCGCCACCGTCGGCGCCGGGCGGGACCGGATCGGCCCGCCCGGGGACGCCGGGACGAGCACCCGGATGATCGCCGCGACGATCGCCGGGACGAGCAGCCGGACGAGCGGCGGACAGATCGTCGTCGGACCCAACGGCGCCGGTCTGCGGTCGGTCGGACAGGCGTCGTTCGATCTCGGACCACGGCACCGGGGGGTTGAACCAGCTCACCCGACCGACGGTAGCGAACGTCCGTTCGTCTGTCGAACGCCTGTTCGCATGTCCCGTCCACCCAGCACCGCCGCCCCCGTTGGGCGAGACTGCCCCCACCGCGACACGGGAGGGCCACCATGGACGACGGGGACGCGCACCGCGTCGGCAACGCCGCCGCCGACACCACCGCCGACGCCGGCGACGAGCTGGCGGCGCTGCGCCGGCGCATCGAGGCACTGGAGGCTCGCCTCGCCGGTCCCCCCGTCGCCCCACCGGCCGAGGCCTCCGCCGACGCTTCGTCCACCGACGCTTCGTCCACCGACGCTTCGTCCACCGACGGCACGTCCACCGACGCTTCGTCCACCGACGCTTCGTCCACCGACGCTTCGTCCACCGACGCCTCCGTCGACCGGCGGGCCGCTCTGCGCTCGTTGGGTGCGGTCGCCGCCGGCGCCGTGGCCGGCGGAGCCGCCACGCTGGCCGCCGCCGGCCCGGCAGCGGCGGCCAACGGCGACCCCGTCGCCGCCGGCCAGGTCACCACCGCCACCAGCCCCACCGACCTCGTGTACGCGGGTGGGGCGACGAGCTACCCCGCGTTCATCGTGCGCGAGGACACCGACTTCCAGGTGAACGCCGCCCTCGTCGGCTACGCCAAGACGCGCTTCAGCACGGCCATCTACGGCCTGACCGACAAGGTCAACGGCGCTGCCGGCGTGTTCTCCAGCAACGCCGACGGCAGCTTCGGCGTCATCGCCAACGGCGTGCGGGCCCCCCTGCGCATGACCCCGCGTGGCCTCCCCGCTCCCGAGCGCGCCGACGCCCACCTGCAGGCCGAGCTGGTGGTCGACATCGACGGCGACCTGTGGTTCAGCATCGCCGACGGCACCCCCGGCACCTGGCGGCGGATGTCGGGGCCCACCACCGCCGGGGCCTTCACCGTGTTGCCCACCCCGGTCCGCGTCTACGACTCGCGCCCCAACAACCCGCCGAACAACGTGACCAAGGGCCCCATCGCCAACGCCACCGCGCGCACCATCTCGTGCACCAACAACGCCTCGGGCGTGCCCATCGGCAGCACCGCGGTCCTCGTCAACGCCACGGTGGTCAACACGTCGGCCAACGGCTTCCTGGCCCTGTACCGCAACGGCATCCCCTACCCCGGCACCTCCAACGTCAACTGGTTCGTGGCCGGCCAGGTCAACGCCAACCAGGCGGTCGTCGCCGTCGACGTGCTGGCCCGCATCGCCGCCTACGTCCCGGCCGGGTCCAGCGCCGACGTCATCGTCGACGTCGTCGGCTACTGGCGCTGACGGTCAGGCCTGCGGCAGGGGCGGTGGTCCGCCGCGGAGGCTGGGGCTCGTCTGCCGAGGGGGGCCACCAGGAGCGCGCCAGCCCAGGGCGACCGCCCCGCCGAGGGGGGTCAGCAGGAGCGCGCCAGAGAGATTGAGTAGGCGTTACTCATGCCCTCGTGCGGGGGTGGGGGGATGCTCGCCCCGGACCGGCCCAGCAGGGGCCGCGGGATGCGGAGGATCACCGTATGGGGAACGAACACGCACACGACGACGACGTCGTCGCTCGCCTCGAGGCCAAGGTGGCCGAGCTGAGCGTCGAGGTCGCCGAGATGAAGGCGGCCAGCGCCGCGACGGCCGCCGCCGCGCCGGCCACCGCCGGCCCGGCCACCATCGACACCACCGGCACGCTCGATCGGGTGACCGACCGCCGCCAGATGCTCAAGCGGGCGGGGGTCGCCGCCGCCGGAGCCGCCGTCGGCGGTGCGGTGCTCGCCACCCAGACCGGCATCGCGTCGGCCGCCAACGGCGACGCCGTCATCATCGGCCACAACGGCGCCACCACGAACCTGGGCTCGACCACCACCGAGCTGCGCTCCAGCGGCCACGCCGGGACCATGGGCCTGTTCGTGGTCCAGGACGGCACCACGTCGATCACCCTGTGGCCGGCGGCCATCCAGGGCTTGGCGTCGGGTGGCAACGTCACCCACGGCGTCTACGGCTTCTCGAGCCAGACCAACGGCTACGGCGTGGTCGGCGTCGCCGACGAAGCCGGCGTGTTCGCCAGCGGTGGTCGAGCCGACATCGCGCTCGGCGGCCTCGGCGCCGCCCCGTACTCCACCGGCACCGCCCACAACGACGGCGACATCCTCGAAGACGTCAACGGCGACCTGTGGAACTGCGTGGTCGCCGGCACACCGGGCACGTGGCGCAAGCTCGCCGGCCCCAACACCGCCGGATCGCTGCACCTCCTGGCCTCGCCCGTCCGCGTGTACGACAGCCGCCCCGGCAACCCGCCGAACATCGGCCTGAAGACCCCGCTGGCCAACGGCGCCACCCGCGCCATCGACGCCAAGGGCAACAGCTCGGGAGTGCCGGCCCACAGCACCGCCGTCCTGGCCAACTTCACGGTGGTCAACACCTCGGCCAACGGCTTCCTCGCCGCCTACAAGACGGGCATCGCGTTCCCGGGCACGTCGACGATCAACTGGTTCGTTCCGGGCACGATCGTGGCCAACACGACGGTGGTGGCCATCAACGACAGCCAGCAGTTCACCTGCCTGGTGCCCTCCGGCTCGAGCACCGACTTCTTCGTGGACGTCATCGGCTACTACCTCTAGCCCGACGCCACCGGCTCGCGATCGGAGCCGACGGGATCCCGCACCCGCCGGCTCCGATCGTGTGACCCAGCGGATGATCCTCCGCTGCCTCCACCGCCGACCCCTGCGACCCCAGGGGTCGGCGGTGGCGCGGTCGGGCCCGGACGGCGGCGCCGGCTCGAGCACGAGACCGGCAGCGATCGCTCGGCCTCAGCCGACGTCGACGTCGCCCGACCCCGCACCTCGGGGCGCGGCGGCCCGACCCGAGGTGCGGGGAGCGGCGCGCGCGACGGCGACCCAGAACCCGATCGCGGCCATCGCCGCCGCCACCGTCGCCCAGAACCAGACCGGATCGGCACCGGTCGCACCCCGCACCGACTCGACCAGCGGCATGGCCGACGTGCGCCACGCCATCGCCATCAAGCACTCGTGGAACGGCCCGTAGCCCTCTGGTCCGCGCAGGTCGACGGTGCCGCACGCAGGGCGCTCGGCCACCGTGGCCACCTGGTGCACGTTCCACGACTCGGGGGCCCACACCTCGCCCAGCGCCGGGACGAGCAGCACCACCGCGACCGCCGTCGTCGCCGCGCCGGCGAGCACCCAGCCGCGGGGCAGCGGCTCGCCGGCGGGCCGGCGGCCGAGCAGCTCGACCGCGGCCAGGACGACCGCCGGCACGAACGGCAGCAGCAGCCGCGGCCCCCACGAGTACCAGCCGAAGGGCCCCCACCAGAACCCGAGCGACACCAGGCCGACACCGAACCCCGCGGCCACCGCCAGGGCGCCCAGGCGGAGGCGGCGACGGTCGACCGGGTCGTCGGCCGCGGGCCCGGCCACCAAGCGCGGGGCGAGCACGGCCACCACCACCACCACGAGCGCCGCCACCGCCGTCCACCAGAACCACAGCAGGCCGCCGTTGGGCGCGACCAGCAGGCTGACCGTGTTCACCACCGCGGCCGCCGGGCCCGGTCGGGCTTCCAGGAGGTACTGCACGTTGGTGGTGCCGCCGAACCGGAAGACGTTGAACGCCAGGTTGGCTGCCACGCCCAGGCCGACCCCGCCGAGCACCCACACCGCCTTGCGACGCACCACGATCGCCGCCTCGGGACCCCGCTCGGCGCCGAGCAGGGCGAAGCCGGCTGCGAACAGCACGACGACGGGGAACATCGTCTCCTTGCCGGTGGTGGCCAGCGCGGCCGCGGGCAGCAGCCAGGGCGTGGCCCGCCGGGCGACCGCGAGCCGGCACACCACCACCACCGCCAGCATCACGAGCGGCTCGCCGAAGGACTGGCCGGCATAGGGCAGCAGCATCCCGGTGAGCATCGCCACCGCCGCGGCGACCGCGAGGCGGACGCCACCGAGCCGCCGGCCCCGCTCCACCACGATGCCCACCAGGAGGGCGATGGCCGCGGCGTTGCCCCAGATCAGCACGTTCCGGTTGAGGTCGTCGGATGCCCCCAGCGCGGCGAGGGCGGTGGCCGGCAGGTACTGCAGGAGCGGGTACGGGTTGACGTCGGTGGCCGAGGTCTCCGGGTGGTAGCGGCAGGCCCGGAACACGCCCTCGCGGACGCACGCCAGCGACCGGTTGGCCCCGTCGATGATCGCGGTCGTGTCCTGGGTGTACAGGTCGTGGCGACCGAGGCGCACGAGCAGCGAGATCCCCACCGCCACCGCGAGCAGCACGCCGGCCCACCACCACCAGGGCCGGTTCCCCTGCTCGGACACGCCGGCGATCGTAGAGTGCGGCGATGCCGGTCTGGCTCACCGAGGCGGAGCACGGGGCGTTGGAGGCAGTCGCCGATCGGCTGCTGCCCCCCGACGCCGACCTGGGCGCGCCCGGCGGTCGGGCGCTCGGCGTGGCCGACTACGTCGACCAGCTGCTCGGTGCCTTCGCCTTCGACCCGCCCCGGATCTGGGCCGGCGGCCCGTTCTCGGGCCGCCACGGCGGCGCGGCCTCGTTCGATCGGTGGCTGCCGCTCGACCGCCTCGACGAGATGGCGTGGCGCCGTCGACTCGACGAGCTGCAGGTGCGCTACCGGGCCGCCCTGCACGCGCTGGGAGCCGACTTCGCCGACTGCGACGCGGACGAGCAGGACGCCCGCCTCGCCCTCGACCCCGGCTTCGTCGCGCTCGCCTACGGCCACGCCTGCGAGGCCGCCTACGGCGACCCCGTGTACGGCGGCAACCGCGGCGGGGCCGGCTGGGCCTTCGCCCGCTACGAGGGCGACGTGCTGCCGCGGGGCTGGAGCGACGCCGAGGTGCGCGGCGACGAGGTGTGGGTCGCGCTCGGCCGGTCCACGACCGTCGACGAGGTCGGACCCGACGCCGCCGACGGCGGCGACAGCTCGGCGGCGCCGGCATGAGCCTGCACGACGCCGACGTCGTCGTCGTGGGCTCGGGACCGGGCGGGGCGACCTTCGCCGACGTGGCGACCGCTGCGGGGTGGACCTGCATCGTCCTGGAGAAGGGCCGCAACCTCCTCGTCGACCTCGAGCCGCCCCACGAGCCGCTCGGCCACTTCTCCAACGACGAGATCAAGTTCGGGTCCCGCCACGTCCTCGGCCCCGATCCGCTGCTCGAGCCGCGCTCGTACCGCCGCGACGAGGCCGACGGTGCCCGCCTCTACACCGGCGAGGTGAACAACCTGCCGTCGACGGTCGGCGGCGGCGGCGTGCACGCCGACGGCAAGCTGCCCCGCCTGCTCGAGCTCGACTTCCGCCTGCGCAGCGAGCTGGGACCGATCGAGGGGGCGGCGGTCGACGACTGGCCGATCGGCTATGACGACCTCGAGCCGTACTACGGCGAGGCCGAGGCGGCCATCGGCGTGGCCGGCGACGCCGCCGCCAACCCGTTCGCCCCGTGGCGCTCGACGCCGTACCCGATGCCGCCGGGCGCCGACATGCTCGGCGCCCGCCTCTCCACCGCCGCCGCCGAGCAGCGCGGCCTGCACCCGTACCGGGCGCCCACCGGTGTGAACTCGGTGCCCTACGACGGGCGACCGGCCTGCGTGAACTGCGGCTTCTGCGGCCGCTACGGCTGCCCGATCCACGCCAAGGGCGACCCCGTCGCCATGCTCGTGCGGGCGCTTCGCACCGGTCGGTGCGAGCTGCGGCCCCGGGCCCACGTGACCGACGTGCTGACCGACGCCAGCGGGCGCACCGCCACCGGCGTGCGCTACCTCGACGTCGACGGCAACGCCCACGAGGTGCGGGCCCGGTTCGTGGTGCTGGCGGGCGGCGCCTTCGAGACGCCCCGGTTGCTGCTGCTCAACGGGCTGGCCAACTCGTCGGGCCTCGTCGGGCGCAACCTCATGTACCACGTGCAGACCCTGACGGTCGGGGCCTTCCCCTTCGACCTGCACGGCGACCGCGGCCGCGACGTCACCCACCTCCACGACGACCACCTGCTGCCCGTCACCGGTGCGGCCGCCGCCGCCCACGACCTGCCGTGGTTCCGGGGCGGGCTGGTCGAGCACGGGTCGGCGGCCGGGCCGATCCTCGAGGCCGGCACCTATCCCCCGGGGCCCCAGCACAACGCGTCGATGGCCCGCTCCGACCTGCGCCGCCGCCTCTGGGTCTTCACCATGCAGGGCGAGGACCTGGCCCAATCGTCGAACCGGATCGACCTCGACCCGTCCGTGCGCGACGTGTGGGGCCGCCCGGCCGGCCGCGTCACCTACAAGGCGCACCGCCACGAGCACGTGGCCTCGGCCCACCACGGCCCGCTGCTCGAGGACGTGCTGTGCGACGCCGGCGCCGAGTGGGCCTTCTCGACGACGTCGCCCCCGCTCGGCGAGCTGACCGAGCTCGACCTCAAGAACCCGCTCGGGGTGGCGCCGGCGTCGCGCCACATCATGGGCACCTGCCGCATGGGCGACGATCCCCGCACCAGCGTCGTCGGCCCCGAGAGCCGCTTCCACGACATCGAGAACCTGCTGTGCGCCGACTCGTCGGTGTTCGTCACCTCCACCGGCTACGGCCCCACCCTCACGCTGGCCGCGCTGGCGGCCCGGGCCGCTCACCTGCTGACCGGCACGCCGCTGCCGACCGCCGAGCCCTTCGACGCCGAGCAGGCCCGCCGCCGCGACCGCGGCTGGGCCGGCCGCGTCGCCGACGTCCTCGGGTGATCGTCGGCGGGATCGACGCCACCACGGGCAGACTGGCCACCATGGCCTCCGACGACATCGCTCCCCCGCCCTCGGGCCTCGACCCCCTCGTGCTGCATCCGATCGGCGTGGTGCGCAGCACCCGGGCCGAGGCCGTCGACGACGCGTGGGACGACGAGACCTCGTCGATCGAGCTGGTCCCGCCGTTCGACGAGCGGGCCCTGCTCGGCCTCGACGCCTTCAGCCACTGCCTGGTCGTGTACGCCTTCCACCTTGCGTCGTGGGACCCGAGCCGCATGAGCCGCCACCCGCGCGGCAACCCCGACTGGCCCGAGGTCGGCATCTTCGCCCAGCGGGCCAAGGACCGACCGAACCGCCTCGGCGTCACGACCTGCCGCGTCCTCTCGGTCGACGGCGCCACGCTCCGCGTCGCCGGCCTCGACGCCATCGACGGCACGCCGGTGGTCGACATCAAGCCTCACATGGTCGAGTTCGGCCCGCGCGGCGAGGTCGCGCAGCCGGCGTGGGCCACCGAGCTGATGGCCGGGTACTGGTAGGCCGGCCGACGACCTCGGCAGGTCGCGCCGGATGGTCTCTGGGCACGGCCGTGGCATCCTGAGGCGCACCCGACCCCCGAGGAGCCACCCGTGCGCACCCCCGACCCCGTGATCGCCGCCGGCGCCTGGATGCTCGAACACGGCCACCGCGCCCTGCTGTGGGTCAGCGGCGGCCGGTTCCCCAAGAAGCTGCTCGGCATGCAGCCGCTCGAGCTGCACACGACCGGCCGCAAGAGCGGCCAGCGCCGATCCACGATGCTCACCGCGCCCATCTGCGAACCCGACCGGGTGGTGCTCGTCGCGTCGAAGGGCGGGTCGACCGACCACCCCGACTGGTACAAGAACCTGGCCGCCAACCCCGACGTCGAGCTGACCATCGACGACGTCACCCGCCCCTACGTCGCCCGCACCGCCTCGCCCGAGGAGAAGGCCGAGCTGTGGCCCACCATCGTGGCGGCCTACAAGGGCTACGAGGGCTACCAGCGCAACACCGACCGCGACATCCCCGTCGTCATCTGCGAGCCCGCCACCGACAACCCCGCGGGTTGAGCCGATCGGTCACCGCCGACCCGCCCCGTGGATCAGCTCGTCGAACCCGGGTCGGGGTCGGGGTCGGGGTCGAGGACGAAGAGGCGGATCTGGCGGCCGGTGATGCGCTGCTGGTACTTGGCGTAGCCGCCGTAGACGCCGTCGGCCACCTGCCAGATCTCGTCGCGCTCCGCGTCGGTGGCGGGCCGGGCCACGACCGCCTTGGTGACGTTGTGGTACTCGACGGTGGCGTGGGGGTCGGCCTCGAGGTTGAGCACCCACGCCGGCGTGTTGGCCTGGCCGAAGTTGGTGCCGAGCAGGGCGACGGTGTCGCCCACCGGCGGGGCGATGAGCGGCGTGGTGCGCGGCTGGCCGCTCTTGCGGCCGGTGGTGGTCACCATCAGCACCGGCAGGCCGGCGAGCACGGCCGGCATGCTCGTCCGCCCCTTGGACACCTTGTGGATGGCCCGGTCGAAGTGGCGCAGCGACTTCGAGAAGAACCACGCGCCCGGCTTGGTGGAGCCGAAGGCCTGCATCGTGCGCTGCAAGGCGTTCGGCGGCGAGTAGGTGTACCCGAGGTCGGCGGCCAGTCCCATGGCGCCGAACGTTAGCCACCTGCGATCGACCGACGGTCGGCCCGGCGCCGGGTCGGCGAAGATGCGACGCTCAGCCGCGCGGCAGGCCGAGGAGGCGCTCGCCGATGATCGTCTTCTGGATCTCCGACGTGCCGCCGGCGATCGAGGCGGCCTTGGACCACAGCCACTGCCGCTGCCACCGCGGGTCGTCGGGGGCCACGTCGAGGGCGACGGCCGACAGGTGCTGGGACATGTCGGACCACGCCAGCTTCACGTAGCTCGACTCAGGACCGGGCTCGAGGCCACGACCCAGGCGCGACAGCGTGCGCCAGTTGTGCAGCCGCAGGACGCGCAGCGCGACGAAGGCATCGGCGAGGTCGTCGGCCACGGTGACGTCGTCGAGGGCGCCGGACTCCAGCGCCGCCCGGTAGAGATCGTCGAGGTACACCTCGTGGACCACCTGCTCCTTGAAGGGGAAGGTGGTGCCCCGCTCGTGGGCCAGCGTGGTGTTGGCCACGGCCCAGCCCTGGTGCAGGCCGCCCACGAGGTGCTCGGACGGCACGAACACCTCGTCGAGGAAGACCTCGTTGAACTCGGCCTCGGCGGTGATCTGGACCAGCGGGCGGATCTCGATGCCGGCCGCCTCCATGTCGACGACGAGGTAGGAGATCCCCTTGTGCTTGGGGGCGTCGGGATCGGTGCGGGCCAGGCAGATGCCCCAGCGGGCGAACTGGGCGTAGGAGGTCCACACCTTCTGGCCCGAGAGCAGCCAGCCTCCGTCGACGGGCACGGCCCGGGTGGCCAGCGAGGCGAGGTCGGAGCCGGCGTCGGGCTCGGAGAAGAGCTGGCACCAGATCTCGGAGGCGTCGAGGATGCCGGGCAGCCAGCAGGCCTGCTGCTCGGGGGTGCCGTGGGCGAGCAGCGTGGGGCCGGCGAGGTTGAGGCCGACCCGTCCCACCGGCTGAGGCGCCCCGGCACGCGCGTACTCCATGTTGAAGATGGCGACCTGCACCGGCGACGCGCCGCGACCGCCCACCTCGCGCGGCCACGTGAGCCCCACCCACCGGTCGGCGGCGAGCCGGGCCTGCCACGTGCGGCCCCAGGCGATCTCCTCGTCGAGCGTGGGGAAGGGGCCGGGCACCTCGAGGTGCTCGTCGAGCCAGGCCCGCACCTCGCCGGCGAAGGCGGCCTCGTCCTCGTCGAAGCTCAGGTCCACCGCGGTCCCCCCTCGACGCACGCGACCACGATCGGCCGCATCACAGGTCCCAGAACCGCTCGCGCCCGGCCCGCACGAACGTGTCGTGCAGGGCGCGCTCGTCGAGCTCGGTGAAGGGCCGGTACTGGTCCTCGCCGCGACCACGGACCCAGAGCTCGTCGCCGGCCACCCGGTCGTGGCGGAACTTCTGGTGCACGAGCGTGCGCTTGACCACCTTGTTCGTGCCCGTGGTGGGCAGCTCGCGCGCCAGCCGCAGGTAGCGGGGCCGCCACTTCGGACCGACGTCGTCGAGCCCGTCGAGCCAGCCGCTGAACGCCGCCGGGTCGAACGCGGCGTCGTCGCGCAGCACCAGCGCCGCCATCGCCTGGTCGCCGGCCTGCTCGTCGGGCACGCCGTACACGGCGGCCACGACCACGTCGGGGTGGCGACCGAGCGCCGCCTCGATGGGGCCGGAAGGGAAGTTCTCGCCGTCGACGCGGATCCAGTCGGCGGTGCGACCGGCGAAGAAGAGGTTGCGGTCGGCGTCGAGGTAGCCGAGGTCGCCGCTCCAGTACCAGCCGTTGCGCAGCGTGCGCTCGGTGGCCTCGGCGTTGTTGTAGTAGCCCTCGAACGGGCCGGCACCGGCGGTGTTGACGATCTCGCCGACGCAGGCCTCGGGGTTGACCAGGCGACCCTCGGCGTCGAGCTCGGCCGTGGGCAGCTCGTGGCCGTCCTCGTCGACGATGCGGATGGCTGGTCCGGCGATGCCCATCGCTCCCGGCTTCACGTCGCCGTCGCGGTTCAGGGCCAGCCCGCCCTCGGTGGCGCCGAAGGCGTCGATCACGTGCACGCCGAAGCGGCGGCCGAACGTCTCGACGACCTCGGGCGACCCCTCGTTGCCGAAGGCCACCCGGAGCGGGTTGTCGGCGTCGTCGGGCTGCTCGGGGGTGGCGACCAGGTAGGCGAGCGGCTTGCCCGTGTAGTTGAACCAGGTGGCGCCGTATCGGCGGACGTCGGGCAGCCACCCCGAGGCGCTGAACCGCCTCGCCAGCCCGACCGACGCCCCGGCCACGATCGACGGGGCCCACCCCACCATCACCGCGTTGGAGTGGAACAGCGGCATGCAGACGTAGCCCACGTCGTCGGGACCGATGGCGAGCATCGTCGCCATGCGGGCCCCGGTCTGCAGCAGCCGGCGCTGGGAGCAGATGACGGCCTTGGGGGCCGACGAGGTGCCGCTGGTGAAGATCAGCGCCCACGGCGTCGCCACGTCCGGGTCGAGCCCGGGGTCGTCGGCGGGCACCCCGGCCAGCGCCACGTCGAGGTCGATGCCGTCGGTGAGCGGACCGGCCGGCGAGCCGTCCGACAGCTCCTCGTAGCGGTGCGAGACGACGATGCGCTCGGGCCCGAACGGCAGGTGGTCGACGATCGCCTCGACGTCGCCGAGGTGGCGGGGCTCGGTGACCAGCGCCGCCACATCGGTGTGGACGAGGTCGCGGGCCAGGTGCTCGCCCTTGCGGGTGTGGTTGGCGCCGACCACGGTGGCGCCCGCCAACGCCGCCCCACCGAGGGCGAACAGGTAGTCGGGCGTGTTGTCGAGCAGCACGCCGACGTGGCGGGGGCCCGCCTCGGGCGTGATGGCCAGGATGAGGTTGGCCCACCGGCACGCCTCGGCCACGTACTCGCCGTGGGTCCACACCCGCGAGCCGAAGCGCACGGCCGGCCGGGCCGCGATGAGCGGGTCGGCGGCGTTGCGCCGCAGCAGCGCGGCGGCGTTCGGGGCCGGCAGCGGCGCCTGGCCCGGTGCGGGGACGGAGGAGGGTCGGGCGGGCACCGCCGGCGAGTCTATGACACCCGTGTCAGGGTTCTCGTGGGCCGGCCCCGCGCCCCAACTAGGGTGGGCCGATGCCCGCCCGCAAGGCCGCCGCCGTGCGCTCCCGCACCCCCCGCCGGGCCGGCGACCGACCGACCGGGGACGCCGAGGGACCGGCCGGGGCCGGCGACCGACCGACCGGGGGCGAGGACGGATCGGCCGGGGCCGACGGCGACGGCACGCCGCCCGCCGCGCCGGGCCGGGCCGGCGCCCCTGCCCAGGGCCGGGCGCTGCGGGCGCGCGGTCGGCGGACGCTGCGCAACCTGCTCGACGCCGGCATCGAGGTCTTCTCCACCCGCGGCTACCACGCCGCCCGGGTCGACGACATCGTCAAGGCCGCCGCCACCTCCCACGGCACCTTCTACCTGTACTTCGCCAACAAGGAGGACCTGTTCCAGGCCCTCATCGCCGACGTCGCCGAGCAGATGGCCGGCCTGGCCGGCTCGTTGGGCCCGGTGACGCCCGACGCGGCCGGTCGCGCCGAGCTGGCCGACTGGCTCGGCCGCTTCACCGAGATGTACGCCCACTACGGCCCGATCCTGCGCACGTGGACCGAGGCCGAGATCGACACCAGCGCCGCCGGCCGCATCGGCACCGACCTGCTCGGCGACCTCGCGGCCACCGTCGCCGACCGGATCGTGCGCCAGGCCCGCCCCCCGGCAGGCGTCCCGTTCGACCGCGACCTCGCCGCGCTGGCGCTGGTCGCCATGATCGAGCGCTTCAACTACTTCGTGCTCTCGGGTCAGGTCGACGCCCATCGCGACGAGCTGTCGGACACACTGGCCGGGGTCGTCCACGCCTCGTTGTTCGGGTCGACGGCCGCCTCCGGCGGGTAGGTCCCGGCGGAGATACCTGACACGGGCGTCACATCCAGGCGCTAGGGTGACGACCGAGAGGGCGTCGCCCGGAATCGGGGGGTTCCGATGCGCAAGCGAGTGGTCGTGCTGGTGGCCGCGCTCGCCGCCGTCCTGGCGGCGTGCGGCAACGCGCCCGACCCCAGCGAGACGGCCTCGGCCGACGTCACCGGGCCGGTCGGCACGGTGACGCCCGCCGACCTCCAGAAGAAGGTGCCGTCCACCGAGGTCGGGGTCACCGACGACACCATCCGCGTCGGGGGCGTCGCCGCCAAGACCAACATCCTCGGCGCCCCCTACGAGCAGGGAGCCAAGGGGGTGCAGGCCTACTTCGACATGATCAACAGCCAGGGCGGCATCTACGGGCGCAAGCTCGAGCTGGTGTCCCAGCGCGACGACCAGATGGTCAACAACCAGGCCGAGGTCCAGGGCCTGGTGTCCCAGGACCAGGTCTTCGCCATCGCGCCGGTCATGAGCCTGCTGTTCACCGGGGCCGACACCGCGGCCGCCGCCCGCATCCCCACCTTCGGCTGGAACATCCAGCGAGAGTGGACGGGGCCACCGAACCTGTTCGGCGAGAAGGGCTCGGCGGTGTGCATCGACTGCGGCCACCCCGTCCAGCCCTGGGTCGCCCAGCACATCGGGGCCAAGAAGATCGCCGTGCTCGGCTACGCCGTCGACCAGTCGAAGGACTGCGTGAAGGGCGTGAAGGAGTCGTTCTCGCACTGGCCCACCGCCGAGATCGCCTACGAGGACGCCAGCATCCCGATCGGCGCCACCGACATGAGCGTCACGGTGCAGAAGATGAAGGACGCCGGCGCCGACATGGTGGTCACCTGCCTCGACACCAACGGCGTGGTCACCCTGGCCAAGGAGATGAAGCGCCAGGACGTCAAGGCCGCCCAGTTCCTCCAGAACGGCTACGACTACGACCTGCTGGCCAAGTTCGGCGACCTGTTCGAGGGCTCGTGGGTGCTCACCGGCTTCGTGCCCTTCGAGGCGCCCCAACCGCCCAAGGGGCTCCAGGACTACTTCACCTGGATCGACAAGGTCCCCGGCGCCAAGCGGGGCGAGCTGAGCCTGACCGGCTGGCTCAACGCCGACCTCCTCTACCGGGGCCTGGTGGCCGCCGGCCCCGAGTTCACCCGCGACAAGGTCGTGGCGGCCATCAACCAGATGAAGGACTGGGACGCCGACGGCATCGCCGTGGGCACCGACTGGACCCGGGCCCACGAGAGCGAGGGCGGCCAGTACTGCTTCGCAGCGGTGAAGATCGAGAGCTCGAAGTTCGTGCCCCAGACCGGCGAGCCGGGCAAGCCCTTCCTCTGCCTCGACGCCTCCACGACCACCCTCGACCCGAACCCGGCACCCCGGGCCTAGCGACGACGGCGGGACGCCCGTGACCGACCTGATCACCTACCTCGTCAAGGGCATACCCATCGGGTGCGTGTTCGCCCTCATGGCCGTCGGCATCGTGCTGACCTACAAGACGTCGGGGGTGCTGAACCTGGCCTTCGGCGCCCAGGCCTACGTGTCGGCGGCGCTGTTCTACGTGCTGCGCTCCGACGACTACCTCGGCTGGCCCATGATCCCCGCCTTCGTCGTCTCGGTGGTGATCGTCGCCCCGCTCGTGGGTTGGATCCTCGACCGCGGCCTGTACCGCCACCTCCGAACGGCGCCACCCATCGCCAAGCTGGTCACCTCGCTCGGCCTGCTCGTGGCCATCCCGTCGATCGTGAAGCTCTTCCTCGGTGCCGGGGCCAAGCAGCGGCCCCCGGGCCTCGCCTCCGAGTCCTTCCACTCGATCGGCGAGATCGTCATCGACAACAACCAGCTCGTCACCATCGTGGCCACCGTGCTGGTCGTCATCGGCCTCACCATCCTCTTCCGCTCGACCGCCCTCGGCCTGCAGATGCGGGCGGTGGTCGAGAGCCCGCGCATGACCGAGCTGGCCGGCATCGACGCCGACCGCGTCGGCACCATCTCGTGGATGCTGTCGAGCTTCATCGCCGGGCTGGCGGGTGTGCTGCTGGCCCCGCTGTTCGCGGCGGTGAGCGAGGTCAACTTCTTCGTCCTGCTCGTCGCCGCCCTGGCCGCCGCCGCCTTCGGCCGGCTGTCGTCCATCCCGTTGACCCTCGTGGGCGGCCTCGCCCTCGGCATGCTCAACCAGCTGCTCGAGGGCTACCTCCCCAACTCCAACCTCCTCGCCACCGGGCTGCGGCCGTCCCTGCCGTTCGTGGCGCTGTTCCTGCTGCTGCTGTTCTGGCCCGGGCTGCGCCAGCGGCGTGAGGCCACCGATCCGCTGGCCGGCGTCGACCCACCGCCGCCGTCGCCGGTGAGCACCATCCGCACCCGCAGCCTCACGGTCGCCACCCGGGTGTTCGCGGTGGCCGTCATCGCCCTGTTCACCGTCGTGGCCCTCACCGGCTTCGACGCCTTCTGGCTCGGCATCTTCATCAAGGGCGTGATCTTCGGGGTCATCTTCTTGTCGTTCACGATCCTCACCGGGATGGGTGGCCAGATCTCCTTGTGCCAGGCCGCCTTCGCCGCCACCGGGGCCTTCACCGCCGCCCAGCTCGTCTCGCGCACGGGCATGCCGATCATGATCGCCATGGTCATCGGCGCCGCCGTGGCCGGCGTGCTCGGCGGGATCATCGCCCTGCCCGCCCTTCGCCTCGGTGGCATCTACCTGGCCCTCGCCACGCTGGCGTTCGCGGTGATGTTCGAGAACGTCCTCAAGCCCCAGGACTGGGTCAGCGGCGGCACCCGACCGCCGAAGGTCCCGCGACCGATGATCGTCGGCATCAACTTCAACGACAACAAGCTGTTCCTGCTGCTGTGCATGATCCTGCTGGCCCTGGTCGCCACCGCGGTGGTCCTGGTCAAGCACGGCACCACCGGTCGGTTCCTCGACGCGCTGCGGGGCAGCGAGACCGCGGCGCAGTCGCTCGGCATCAGCCCGGCCCAGACCAAGGTGCTCGCCTTCGCCATGTCGGCGGGCATCGCCGGCTTCGGCGGCGGCCTGCTCGCCTCGTTCGAAGGCCGGGTCAGCTACGACGCCAACTTCAACTACGTGCTCGGCCTGGTGTGGGTCGTGCTGGTGGTCACCATGGGGGCCCGCTCGGTGCAGGCCGCCATCACCGCCGGCATCTCGCTGTTCCTGTTCCCCCGCATCCTCGAGCTCATCCCCAACCTCAGCCAGACCGCGGCGCAGAGCATCGCCTTCGTGATGTTCGGCCTGGGTGCGCTCACCTACGCCAAGCACCCCGAGGGCATCGTCGAGTTCCAGACCCGCCGAGCGGTCCAGCGCATCGTCGACCTGTTGTCGCGCCGCGGCGGCGGAGCCGATGCCGCACCCATCGGCGGTCCACCCGAACCGGCGGTCGCCACCGCCGCCGCCGGCGCGGGCGGCGACGCATGACCCTCCTCGAAGCCACCGGCATCACGAAGCGCTTCGCCGGCATCTGCGCCCTCGACAACGTCGACCTCGACGTCGGTGCCGGCGAGCTGGTCGGCCTGATCGGCCCGAACGGCGCCGGCAAGTCCACCCTGTTCAACTGCCTCACCGGCGTGCTGCGACCCGACGAGGGCCGGGTGGTCTTCGACGGGACCGACCTCACGGCGATGGCCGTGCACCGACGGGCCCGCCTCGGCATCGCCCGCACGTTCCAGCGCATGGAGCTGTTCGACGGGATGACCGTGGTCGACCACCTCGTCGTGGCCGAGCGCGCCCGCTCCCGGCGGGGCGGCCTCTTCCACGACCTCACCTTCCGGGGCCGGGCCACCGACGACGAGGTCGCCCGCGCCCGGGCCATGGCGGAGCTGCTCGGGTTGGTCCCCCACCTCGACCGCCCCATCGAGTCGCTCAGCCTCGGGCAGGGCCGGCTCGTCGAGCTGGGCCGAGCGCTCATGACCGAGCCCACGCTGCTGTTCCTCGACGAGCCGTCGTCGGGCCTCGACCAGCACGAGACCACCGAGGTGGCCGACGTGCTGGTGAGGGTCCAGCGCGAGAAGGGCACGGCCATCGTGCTGGTCGAGCACGACATCGCCACCGTGCAGCGGATCTGCTCCCGCCTGTTCGTGCTCGACTACGGCGTGCGCATCGCCGGTGGCCCCACCGCCGAGGTGATGGCGGACCGACGCGTGCGCGAGGCCTACCTGGGGGTCGGCGCATGACGCCGCCGCCCACCGCCGCCGACCCGGCCGCGGCCGGCGCGCCGGCTCCTCCCGCCTCGGGCGAACCGGCGCTGGCGCTGCGCCACGTCGACGCTGGGTACGGCCCGTTCAAGGCCGTGTTCGACGTGTCCTTCGCCGTCGCCACCGGATCGGCCACCGCCCTCATCGGCCCCAACGGCGCCGGAAAGACCACCGTGGCCCGCGTCGCCACCGGCCTGGTCGAGCCCACCCGTGGCCAGGTGGCGGTGGGGGGCACCGAGATCGTCGGGCGACCGGCGTTCGAGGTGGCCCGCCTCGGTGTGGCCCACGCCCCCGAGGGGCGCTCGGTGTTCGCCTCGCTCACCGTCGAGGAGAACCTCGTCCTCGGGTTCCGCCAGCAGGTCGGCAAGGACGGCCTGCCCGCCGCCCTCGACGAGGCCTACCACCTGTTCCCCCGCCTCGGCGAGCGGCGCACGCAGCTGGCGGGATCGCTGTCGGGCGGCGAGCAGCGCATGCTCTCGCTGGCCCGCCTGCTGGTCCGGCCGCCGGCGGTGCTCGTCGCCGACGAGCTCTCGCTCGGCCTGGCGCCCATCGTGGTGGACGAGGTCTACGCCAACCTGGCCTCGTTGAAGGCGAAGGGCGTGGCCCTGCTGGTGATCGAGCAGCACGTCGAGCACGCCCTGGAGCTGGCCGACCAGGTCGTCGCCCTCGACCGGGGCCGTGTCGCCTACTGCGGACCGCCCCTGTCGGTCGCCGAGCTGGCGCCGTACCTGCTCACCCAGCTCGCCACCGACGACGCCGTCGACCGCCCCACCACGGCCCTGCCCTAGGACCGGTCACAACCCGCCATGGTCCCGCCCGCCCCGCTCCCCGACGAGATGCCGGTCGCGGTCTACACCGCACCGGGCGAGCTCGCCCTCGAGGCCCGGCCCACGCCTCGCCCGGGCCCGGGCGAGGTGCTCGTCGAGGTCGGCCACTGCGGCGTGTGCGGCACCGACCTGCACCTCGTGCTCGAGGGCTGGGGCACCCCGGGCACGGTGCCGGGCCACGAGGCCAGCGGCACGGTGGCCGCCGTCGGCGAGGGCGTGACGTCGTGGTCGGCGGGCGACGCCGTGGTGGCCGGGCCCACCACCCGCTGCGGCACCTGTGCCGCCTGTCGGGCCGGGCGACCATCGCTGTGCGCCGAGCGCTCCACGCCGGGGCGGGCCGATCCACCGGGTGCCTTCGCCCGCTACCTGCTGCTCCCCGCGGACCAGCTGCTGGCCGTGCCCGAGGGGCTGTCCCCTCGCGACGCCGCGCTCACCGAGCCGCTGGCGGTGGCCCTCCACGCCGTCACCCGCAGCGGCATCGAGCCGGGCCAGACCGCCCTGGTGTCCGGGCTCGGGCCCATCGGCGCACTGGCGCTGGCCGCGCTGCGGGCCCGGGGCCACGAGGTCGACGTGGTCGAGCCCGGTCCCGCCCGCCGGCAGCTGGCCGAGCGGCTCGGCGCCCGCATGGTGCTGCACCCCGACGAGGTGCGCACCTACTCGATCGCCGAGCCCGACGTCATCGACCCCGACGCCGTCGACGTGGTGCTCGAGTGCTCGGGCCACCGCGCCGCCATGGAGGCGGGGCTGGGCCGCCTGGCTCGGGGCGGCACGCTGGTGCTGGTCGGCAACGGCATCGACCCGCCCCGCTTCGACCCGAACCGCATCCTGCTCAACGAGCTGGTGGTGACCGGCTCGTTCGTCTACGACGCCGGCGGCTTCGAGGCCGCCCTGGCGCTGCTCGCCTCGGGTCGGCTGCCCCTCGACGACCTGGTCGAGCCCGACGACGTCGGCCTCGACGGCCTGCTACCCGCCATGCAGGGCCTGGCCGCTGGCCGCATCGCCCGGAAGGTGCTGGTGGCGCCGTGACGGCCGGCCCGGGTGACCGCCCGCTCGACCCGCCGCCGCCGTCGCGCGACGACGGCCCGCCGGCCCGCTTCAACCACGTGGCGATGTCGATGCCCGCCGCCGCCCTCGACGCCGCCGGCCGCGACGCCATCCTCGCCTTCTACGGCGACGTGTTCGGCTGGGTCGAGGCGCCGGGCATGACCGTCGACCGGAAGCGGCTGGTGCTGATGTGCGGTCGCTACGACCAGTTCGTCTTCCTGATCGCTGACGAGTCCGGTGAGGCCATGGACGCGCCGCGCCTGGACCACTTCGGCCAGTCCGTCGCCACCCGCGACGAGCTGCTCGACCGCTACGAGCGGGCCCGGCGCTGGGCCGAGCGCGATCCCGAGGTCGACCTCATCGACGTGTCCACCGACGTCCACCCCGGCGTCACCCTGCACGCGTGGTACGTGGGCTACCGGCTGCCGATGATGGTCGAGACGCAGTGGTGGGAGTGGACAGCCTGAAGCACGCCGGGCGACGCCCCGCCCGGCGTGGCCGCCACTAGCGTCGGCTGGGTCCACCCCGACCCGCCTCGGGCGGCGCGCGGTGGGCGTCGGGCCGCATCGCGGGACGCGGAGGAGGGGTCGTCGTGGTCGACGGGACGCTGGCGAGCCCCACCGGGCTGCGCGCGACGACGCCGTGGGCGATCGCCCCGCTCGCCAACGTCATGCCCCCGCTGTCCGCTGTCTACTGGTGGACGCTGGCGACCGCCGTCGTGGCCGGCGGCACGGTCTGGGCTCTGCACCGGCTCGGCCGACGACGACCACCGATCCTGGTCGCGACGGTCCCCGTGGTCCTGCTCGCCGTGGTCGTGGCCGGCCTCGGCGGTACGCCGCTCACGGCGGCGCTCACCGCGGTCGTGGGCGCCGGGGTGGTCGCCCTGGGCTGGCGGCGCGGCCCGAGGACCCGCCGGGCCCGCAGCACCCGCGCCACGGTGGTCACCGGCGTGGCGTTCGGGCTGGTCGTCGGTGCCCTCGTCGGTGTCGGCGGGTGGCTGGCCTCCCTCGACGCGGCGGCCGCGCGCCGCGACCAGGACGCCGTGGGAACCGCCACCCCGATCTCCACCGCGCCCGCCGACGGCGGCCACCTCGTCATCGGCCTGACCCGACCGGTCTCGGGGTTCGACCCGTCGTGGGACGACCTGGACGGCGACGCGTGGGCCGCCGCCACGTTGGTGTACGACCCGCTCGCCGCCGTGGGCACCGACGGTGCCGTCCACCCGGACCTCGCCGCTGGGTTCGATCACGACCCGGACCTTCGCACCTGGCGGATCCGCCTCCGGCCCGACGTGCGCTTCCGGGACGGCACCCCCTGCGACGCCGCCGCGGTGGCCGCCAACCTCGACGACCGTCGAACCGGCCCGCGCACCGCGGCCGCCCTCGCGGACGTCGCCAGCGTGCGGGTCGTCGACCCCCTGACGGTGGAGGTGACCACCGCCGCGCCGTGGGCGCGGTTCCCCGCCGTGCTCACCGGTCCCGCCGGCCTGGTGGCCGCCCCGTCGACGCTGGGCCCGGCGGGCCGTACGAGCCGCCTCGACCCCATGGGCACCGGTCGCTACGGGGTGCGGGGCCAGCGACCCGACGGCGTGACGCTGCAGCGGGTGGGCACCGGTTGGCGGCGCGACACCACGGGCGCCCCCCTTCCCGGTCCTGCCACCGTCACCATGCGGACCCTCCCTTCACGGCACGATCGGGAGCAGGCGCTGGCCGCAGCCGACCTGGACGTGCTCCTCGCCCCGGGCGACCCGGAGGTCTGGGCACGCGCCGCCGACGGCGACCTCACCGGGTGGCGCAGCGAGCACGGGGCCCGCGTCACCGCCATCACCTTCGACCCGGCCTCGGGCCCGTTCCGCGACCCCCGCCTCCGGGAGGCCGCCGACCTGGCGATCGACCGCACCGCCCTGGTCGGGTCTCCCACCGCGGCCACGACCGCCTTCGAGCCGACGACACCGATCACGGCGCCTCCCGTGGGCACCGGACCCCCGGTCGCCGCCCCGGCCGCCGACCCGGCCCGGGCCGCCCAGGTGCGATCGATGGCGGGGGGTGCGGCGTCGACCCCCGTCGTGCTGGCCATCGGACCCGGCGAGGACGACGCCGAGCTCGGTCGGGGCATCGCCGACGCCTGGCGTGCCGCCGGCTTCGCCGTGACCATCCGGGTCGTAGAACCCCCCGCGGCCGGGACGTCGCCGGCCGGCGGGACGACCGCGACCGCGACCGCGGCGTCGGCGGTGGCATCGCCGGCCGCCGACGCCACACTGGTCCACATCGCCACCGGACCCGACGTCGACGGACTTCGCCCCTGGCTGCTGGCCTCGGGCGACCCCGAGCTGCGAGCCGCCCTCGACGGCGTCCGCGCCACCGACGACGACGCCAGGCGCCGCGAGCAGTGGGACCAGGCCCAGGCCATCGCAGCCCGGGCTCGCCCGGTCCTGTGGCTCACGAGCCGGCCGGCGACGCTGGCCTCGTGGCGTTGGTTCGGCATCGGCCCGTCGGGCGTCGCCCCCGATGGGCGTCCGCACCTCGCTTCGGCGCTCGGCACCGACGGCGACGACCTCGACCCGCTCGGCACCGGGCAGGTCGACCTGGCCCAGGCGTGGCGCAGCCGGTGACGCCATGATCACCGTGCTGGCCCTGACCCTCGTCGCCACCGCAGCACTCGCGACCGTGCTGCTGTTCCAGGTGGGTCGCCGTCGACCGTCCATGCCCGCGGCCCTGCTCGCCATGGCCGCCGGCGGGGCGGTGGGGTACCCCATCGGGGGCAACCAGGCCGCGGCCATCTGCTTCTCGGCCGCCGCCGTGATCGTCACGTTGGGCTACGTGGTCGGCCCGCGCCGGACCGGCGACCACGACCCACCGCACCGACTCGACCGCGGCGGCCCGACCGCGGCCGGCAGCTGACGCCGGGGCCGCCGCCCGCCGACGCCCTACCCCGTGAAGGCCGGGGTGACCGCCGTGGTGGTGCCCACGCCCGCCGTGGCCGGGTCGACGCCGGGCACGGCCAGCGTGGTGATCGGGCCGGTCGTGGGCGGCGTGGTGGTGGAGGTGGTCGACGTGGTCGTGGTCGAGCCGAAGTTGGTGGGCGGCCGGGGCTGGGGCTGGCAGGCGCTGCCGGCGAGCGGCAGGCCGGGCTCGGGCATCGTCGGTGGCTCACGGAAGGCAGCGGCCTGGATGTCGAAGCAGTCGAGCAGGTCGTCGGCGTTGGCGTCGCGGTAGGTGATGGCGCCCAGGTTGAACTTGGTCTCGAGGAACTTGAGGATCGACGTGTGGTCGTGCACCACGTGCGAGACGTAGTCCTTCTTGGCGAACGGCGAGATCACGAAGCCGGGGACTCGGGGGCCGAGGTCGGCGAAGGAGCCGGGCTGGTCGGGCGGCACCGTGATCCGGGGCGGGATGGCGTCGGGGGCCACGCCGGGCGGCGGCGGCACGTGGTCGTAGCCGCCACCGTTCTCGTCGTAGGTGAAGAACAGCGCCGTCTTCTCCCACAGCGGGCTCAGCATCAGGGCGGTGATGATCGAGTAGCTGTAGGCCTCACCGTTCTGCACGTCGCGCGAGCCCTCGTCGTACTGGTCCTGGACACCCGGCGAGATGATGCTGACCTGGGGCAGGGTGCCGTAGAGGCAGTCGTGCAGGAAGTCGGCGAAGTACTTGCGCTGGTTCGTGGTCCGGTCGAGGAACGCCTGCGGGTCCGACGTCGGGTACAGCAGGACGTCCCAGACGTCGATCGCGTAGTCGACCCAGCTGATGCCGTGGGCGTCGAGGCGGTCGAAGATGGTGCCGTTCGGGGCGTTGGGGGTGGCCAGGACCTCGGGCACGCTCGTCTGGACGATGCCGTTCGAGGTGCCGGCGAGGAGGAACCGGCGGTTCGGATGGGTCGGGCCGCGCACCGAGCAGAACCAGCGGTCGCAGATGGGGAACGTGTTGGCGAGGCCGTAGTAGAAGGGCAGGTCGGTGCCGTCGAAGTAGCCCATCACGTTGGTGTTGCCGCTGGCGGCGATGAAGCCGTCCATGGCCCCGCCGTTGACCGAGATGTGCTCGGCGTTCCAGCCGTGGTCACCGCTGATCGAGTCGCACGTGGTCGGCGACTTGTAGACCGTGAACGGGTTGCCGCCGTCGGCCGGGTTCGGGTTGCTGTTGGTGGGCTTCCCCCCTGGCCCGAGGGTGAAGCCGTCGCCCCGACCGAGCACGCCGTAGTACTGGTCGAAGGAGTGGTTCTCCTGCATGTAGATGACGACGTGCTCGATCTCGGGGATCGTGTCGACGCCCTCGGGCCGGTTCGGGAACGGGCGCGTGCCGGGGCCCACGATCGCCCCGGCGGCCCGGGCCGGCGCCTGGGCCAACCACGGGCTGATGGCGGCGCCGGCGGCGGCACCCGCTGCGCCGTAGAGCATCCCCTGCAGCACGCGGCGCCGGCTCAGCTCGGCACGGCGGTGGTCGTCCTCACGTCGCCGGAACGCTGGTGTGGGCATCGGTCCCCCTCGGCGGGCCGCTCCGCCGCGGCCCGGACCGGGCGAGCGTAGCGGCCGCCGCCGGCCTGCGAACGGCGCGTGCCCGGCGCCGCACCCGCTGTCGCCACAGGACGACCTCGACCACGGTGAGGTTGATCGCCCAGCCGGCCGCCATCAGACCGGCGCGCACCATCGGGGTGGGCGTCCCGAACGGGATGATCCACACGAGGGTCGTGAGCACCTGGGTGCCGGCGCCCAGCCCGAGGGCGTAGGCACGGGCCATCCACGCGCCGTGCGCTGCGAACCGCCGGTCGCGCACCGCAACGATCCCCGCCGCCAGCACGGCCAGCATCCCGACGCCGACCACGTCCCGCACGACGCCGAGCACGGCGTTGTCCGACGACGGCAGCTCGTAGCGGTGGGTCATCCAGAGGCCGGTGGCCGCCGCCACCGCCCCCGCCGGCGCCACGACCCGCCCGAGCGCGGCGTGCACGTCGGGGCGGCGCGCCCGCAGGCTCGGGGTGAGCAGCAGGGCACCGCCCAGGCAGAACACGGTGGCGGCCACGACGTGGGCCACGACGGGGGCCGGCGACTCGACGAAGCGGCGGTTCTCGTCGGTGACGGCCGGGGCTGAGGCGAGCTGCACCAGGCGGGCAGTGCCGGCCAGCACCGGCACGGCGCTGAGCACGACGAGGGCCATCGGCAGTCGCCAGCCGCGCCGGCGCCCGACCCGCCTCGCCCGTGGTCCGATCGGTTCGCTCCGCTGCTCGGTGGTGGTGGTCACGGCGGCCCTCCCGGCGTCGGCCTGGCGCGGGATCCGGGTCCGGATCAGCGCTTTGGTGTACGTCGTACACCATTGACGGGACGGTAAGGTGGACGGCGTACACCTGTCAAGGGGTCACGCCGACGATGACCCCGCCGAGCGCCGAGCGGAGGTGCGCACCCGATGGCCCCGGAGGCTCCGAACCGCTCGACAGGCCCGGCTCGCCCGCCCCGGCTCAACCGGGAGCGGGTCCTGCGCGCTGCGGTCGCCATGGCCGACCGCGACGGCCTCGCCGCGCTGAGCATGCGCCACCTCGCCGACGACCTCGGCGTCGTGCCGATGGCGCTGTACAAGCACGTGGCCAACAAGGAGGCGCTCGTCGACGGCATGGTCGACCTCGTCATCGACGAGATCGACCACCCCGACCCCACCGGTGTGCCCTGGAAGGCGGCCGTTCGGGCGCAGGTCCTCGCCGCCCGGTCCGCGATGCTGCGCCACCCCTGGGCGCGCGCCGCCATCGAGACGCGCGCCGCCCGCTCGCCCACCGTGCTGACCCACCTCGACGCGGTCGCTTCGCGCTTCGTCGCCGGAGGCCTGTCCCCCGACCTCGTCCACCACGGGATGCACGCCATCGGCAGCCGTGTGTGGGGGTTCACCCAGGACGTCTTCGACGACGGCGTGGCCAACGCCGACGCCATCGATCCCGACGCGCTCGAGGTGCTGCGGGCCCGCTTCCCCGGCCTGGCCGTGGTCGCCGACGCCGTGCGCCACGACGAGAGCTCGGTGGTCGGCTCCGGCTGCGACGACCAGGCCGAGTTCGAGTTCGCCCTCGACCTGCTGCTCGACGGCATCGAGCAGCGCCACGAGCAGGGTTGGTCGCCCCACCCGCGTGCGGCGCCGCGGCGCCGCCGGAGCCGCTGACCTCCTGCGCCGCCCGGCGTAGGGTGGAGACCGGATCACGGCCGACCGCGGTGGAGGTGCGCCGATGACGATCCCCCCGCCCCTGCCACCCCCTGCCGACGGCGGCCCGGTCCCATGCGCGGCCACCGGCTCGGCGCCGCCGTCCGGTGCGGCTGCACCGGGCCCCGCGGCCCCACCCCACCGCCGGTCGGTGCCGCTCGCCGGCGTGCTGGCCGGTGGCGCCGCCGTGGTGCTCGTCGTCGGGGCGGTGGTGGCGGTCGTCGCGGTGGTCGCGCTCGCTGCGCTGATCGCCTGGGGCGGGAGCAGGTCCGAAGACGGACAGGTCCTCGTGCAGACGACCTTCGCCGCCGGTGCCTCGCCCTTCCCGGTGGGCGACGTGGGCGACTACCACCTGGGCCCGGCGAACGGCCGCTACGAGATCGCCACCCGGGTCGGCGATCCCGCCACCACCGGTCGGGCGCTCGGGGCCTTCGGCTCGGCGACCACGCAGGTGCAGGTCACCGCCGGCCTCGCCGGCACCTCCGGCGACGTCACCGTCGGGGTCTCGTGCGTGCGCACCGACACGGCCGGGGCCGTCGAGGACGGATTCGCCGTCGCGGTGCACGGCGACCAGCTCGCCCTCGAGCGGGTGGGCTTCGCCCCGGCCACCCTCGCCACGACCCGGGTGGCCGCCGTCCACTCCGGCAGCCGGCTGTCGCTCACGTGTGCGCCCGACGGCGGCCAGGAGGGAGACGCAGAGGGCGGCGCCGTCCGGGTCGAGGCCGAGCTCGACGGCACCAGCACGGCGGCGCGCGCCGACACCGGGTACGTGGTCGGCTTCGACGCCTTGGGCCTCGACCTGCGGGGCCACCAGCCCGGTGACTCGGCATCGTTCAGCGATGCCGGCGCCGTCGTCGCCGGACGCTGAGGCCGGGCCGCTGCGGCGATCCGCCCGGCAGCCCCCGGCCTACAGCACGCCCTCCCAGGCCAGCCGCTCGGTGGGGGCGGGGTCGTGCTCGAGGTGGCACGTGAGGCCGAAGTGCATGGTGGCCCGACCGTCGTGGTCGTAGGCCGGCCAGCTGGGCAGGCCGTCGTGGCCGGGGTCGCCGCTCCGGGCGAAGGCGATCCACGCCTGCTGCATCGCCTCGGCCAGCGTCGGGGGCGGCTCGGCACCGGTGAGCATCTCGACGCCGCCCTTGGTGAGGGTGTCGAACACGAACGGGATCTCGAGGGCGTGGCACGACTTCAGCCGCCCGTCGAAGGCGGTCGACTCGTACTCGAACAGGTACATGAAGGTGTGAGCGGGTTGGTGGGCGGCTTGGGCCTCGGCCAGGCGGATGGCGGGGACCCGGAACACCCGGTCGGTCATGATGGCGGTGAACAGGTCGTCGTGGCTGGCCTCGGCCCGCACCGACCGGTAGGCGGCCACCAGCGGCTCGGGCTCCTCGACGATGCGGCCCAGCCTCCGCCGCAGGGCCTCGCCGTCGGGCAGGCTCGACTGCATCAGGCCGAACAGCGTCCACTCGTCCTTGGTGGTGCCGACCAGCAGTGGGACCGACGACGAGAGGCCGTCGACCACCGCCTCGTACGGGTGGCGGGGCAGGGTCTCGCCGTCGATCACCGGACCGAACGGCAGGCCCGACGCCGCCGTCGAGCGCCGCGGGCCCTTCCCGGTGGCCATCGCCGTCGACACCGCCTTCTGCGCCTCGAGCAGCCGCTCGGGCGACGCACCGAGGAGGGTGTCGAGCCCCCCGCCGCCCAGCTCGGCGAGCACCGCGGCGGTGACCTCGGCGGCCTCGTCGGCGGTCGAGACGTTGTGGGCGGCGCCGCTCTGGGGGATGGCCTTGTGGAACAGGCCGGCCGCCGCCGGGGTCCCGAGCAGCGTCCCGACGCTCATGCCCCCGGCCGACTCGCCGAAGATCGTCACGTTGCCGGGGTCGCCGCCGAAGCCGGCGATGTTGTCGCGCACCCACTCGAGGGCGGCGATCTGGTCGAGCAGGCCGCTGTTGCCCGACCGGGCGTAGGCCGGGTCGAGGTGGCCGAGGTGGAGCCAGCCCAGGGCGCCCAGCCGGTAGTTGATCGACACCACCACCACGTCGCCGCGCTGCACGAAGCGGGTGCCGTCGTACCAGGGCGTGGCCCCGGTGCCGTTGACGAAGGCTCCCCCGTGGATCCACACCAGCACCGGGCGGCGTCCATCGTCGAGGGCCGGCGTCTGCACGTTGAGGAACAGGCAGTCCTCGCTCCACTCGGGCGACGGGGCGGCGCCGATCGCGCCCAGCAGGTCGCCGGGCTGCACCGACACCCGGCCGAAGCGGGTGGCGTCGCGGACGTCGTCCCAGCCCGGGTGCGGCTCGGGCGGCAGGAACCGGCGGTCGCCCACCGGCGGAGCCGCGAACGGGATGCCGGCGAAGCGCAGCACGCCGTCCTTCTCGCGGCCCTCGACCTTGCCCGCGGTGGTGTCGGCGATGACGGTCATCGTGTCCCCCTGGTGACCGGTGCCGCCGCGCCCCCCGGCGCGACGTGGTGGCCGCGAGGCTACCCGGCCCCCAGGACCCAGCTCGACGGCGGCCGGGGCCTCGCGCCGCCCGCGTGGACGGCCGCCACCGGCGAACCCGACCCTGGCCTCAGGTGCCGAGCACGCGCCGCAGGAAGTCGACGGTGCGACCCCAGGCGGTCTCGGCCGACGCCGCGTGGTGGAAGAGCTCGGCCGGGTTGTCGAAGGCGTGGCCGGCGTCGTCGTAGCGGTGCACCACCACGTCGGCGCGATCGGCGAAGGCGGCGGTCACGGCATCGACCTGCTCGACCGGGATGTAGGGGTCGGACCCACCGAAGTGGAACAGCACCGGGCAATCGATGGCCCCGGCGCCGTCGAGGGCGTCGGCCACCCCCGAGCCGTAGTACGAGACCACGGCGTCGGGCTCGGACCGGATGGCCACGCCGAAGGCCAGCGTGCCCCCGAGGCAGAACCCGACGACGCCCGCCGGGCCGGTCACCTCCTCGAGCTCGGAGAGGTGGGCCAGCGCGGCGTCGGCGTCGCGCACGGCCTCCTCGACGTCGAGACCGCCGACCCGTTCGAGGGCGGCGGCGAGCCCGGCCTCGTCCGATGCCAGCGGGTGGTCGGGGTCGATCCGCCAGAAGAGGTCGGGGACGACCACGACGTAGCCCAGGTCGGCGAGGCGCTCGGCGACGACCTGGATGTAGTCGCCGATGCCCATGATCTCGTGCAGCACCAGCACGCCCGGCCCCGCGCCGGCCTCGGGCCGGACGACCAGGGCGTGGAAGGTGCCGCCGTCGTGGGCGGTGACGTCGTCGGTGCGGCTGGTGGTGGCCACGGGCGCTCCTCGTCAGACCTGGGCCGGTTGGTCGGTGGGCCGCTCCAGGGCGTCGGTGTCGAGGGCCTCTCCGACGGCCTCCTCCACCGCGCCGGGCACCAGCTCGCCGCCCTCGCGGCGGTAGGCCGTGTGGACGCCGTCGAGGAAGTGGGCCGCGGCCTCGATGACCCGGTTGGCGCGGATCGACGGGAAGATGTCGAAGGCGTGCTGCGCCCCGTGGAGCTCGAGGTAGTAGACGGGCTCGGCCGACGCCGCCCGCAGGCGGTCGACGAAGTCGCGGGCGTCACCCACGGGGGCGAGCGTGTCGCGGTCGCCGTGGATCACGAAGAAGGGCGGGGCGTCGTGGTCGACCCAGTCCATCGGCGAGGCCGCTGCGAACTTCTCGGGCTCCTCGGCCAGGTAGGCCTTCATCACCATCGGCTCGAGGAACTGCGAGAGCACCTCGGGCGGCCAGTTGCCGTTGCGGTTGGTGAAGTCGTAGACGCCGTAGAACGGCACGGCGGCCTGGACGGTGGTGTCGACGTCCTCGAACCCGGGCTGGAACTGCGCCTCGTTGGCGGTGAGGGCGGTGAGCGCCGTCAGGTGACCGCCGGCGGAGCCACCGGTCACGGCGATGAAGTGCGGGTCGATCCCGTACTCGTCGGCGTGGTCGCGGATCCACGCGATGGCCCGCTTGATGTCGACCAGGTGGTCGGGGAAGGTGGCGCCCGGGCTCAGCCGGTAGTTGACGTTGAAGCAGACCCAGCCCTCGCTGGCCATGTACTTCTGCAGCAGCTGGCCCTGCTCGCGCTTGTCGCCGATGGTCCAGCCACCGCCGTGGATCTGGACC
The DNA here is from genome assembly GCA_046331175.1 of Acidimicrobiales bacterium. GTDB lineage: Bacteria > Actinomycetota > Acidimicrobiia > Acidimicrobiales > Acidimicrobilacustridaceae > JAWKIW01. The sequence goes on along the minus strand of JAXLRI010000013.1, from coordinate 41,697 downwards.
AGCACCGGCCGGCGCTCGCCCTCGGCGGGCGGGTCGACCGGGCGGAACACGTCGAGGCGGATCTTCTTGCCGGCCACCCGCTGGTACTCGACGTTGCGCTCGACGCGGAACGGCAGGTGGCGGCGCTCCCGCTTCGGGTGGTTCAGGGCCTTGAGCGACTCGCGCACCTCGTGGGCCGAGGCCAGGCTGTGGCGCACCGTCAGGGCCAGCGCCGCCCACGACGCCACGTTGATGACCAGGGCCAGCTTGCCCGGCCGGCGCTTGATGGCGCCGAGCCAGCCGAACACGAGCGTCTGGACGATCTGCCAGACCAGGTGGACCCACGCCAGCTCGATGGTGATCCACGAGGCGAAGAACGACGGGCCGAACAGCACCCGGTTCTTCTTGGTGGGCACGTAGGCGTTCACCGTGTACACGGCGTTGTTGATGCTCACCGCGAGGTAGACCCACGAGGTCACCTCGGGGCGCAGCAGCTTGTTGACCAGGGGCTTGCTCGCCATGGCCCCAGTCTGCCCGGCCGGGCCCGACGCGGCCACCGGGGGCGGCGGTAGCCTGCCCGACGTGGAGCGGCTCTCGGGGATGGACTCCTTCTTCTTGTACGTGGAGACCCCGGCCCAGCACATGCACGTCACCCTGACGGCGGTGCTGGACCCCTCGGCGGTGCCGGGTGGCTACTCGTTCGACCGGTTCAAGCGCCACATCGCCGGCCGGGTCCCGCTGGTGCCCCCGTTCACCCGCAAGCTGGTGCCGGTCCCGCTGCGCCTGCACCACCCCCTGTGGGCCACCGACCCCGACTTCGACATCGACAACCACGTGTTGCGAGCGGCCGTCCCGGCGCCGGGCGGGCGCGAGGAGCTGTCGGAGGTGGTCGCCCAGATCGCCTCGCTGCCGCTCGACCGCTCCCGGCCGCTGTGGGAGATCTGGCTCGTCGAGGGGATGGCCGACGGCGAGGTCGCCTTCGTCGCCAAGATCCACCACGCCGCCCTCGACGGCGTGGGCGGCGTCGAGCAGATGGTGGCGTTCTTCGACCTCGAGCCCGATCCCGCCCCGACCGAGCCGGTCCCCTTCCCCGAGCCCGAGGCCATCCCGTCGGACCTCGAGCTGGTGGCGTTCGCCGCGGGGTCGCGCCTGCGCGGCCTGGCCGACGTGGTGCCGCTCGTCCGCCGCACCGCCGGCTCGGTGCTGGCCGTGCGCCGCAACCGGGCCGAGCCCGACAAGTCCGCCGGCGCCACGCCCCTCACGGGCCCGCCCACGTCGATCAACGGCTCCATCGCCGGGCGGCGCAAGGTCTCGTTCGCCCGCGTCTCCCTCGACGACATCAAGACGGTCAAGCAGGCGGTCGGTGGCACGGTCAACGACGTGATCCTGGCCGTCTGCGCCGGGGCGCTGCGCCGCCACCTGCTGGCGCGCGGCGACGAGGTCGACCAGCCCCTGGTCGCCGCCTGCCCCGTCAACGTGCGCGGCGAGGACGCGGCCACTGCCGGCAGCAACCGGCTGTCGACCCTGTTCACGCCGGTGCACGCCGAGATCGCCGATCCCGGCGAGCGGCTGGCGGCCACCGTGGCCGGGGCCGGGGCCGCCAAGGAGGAGCACGCCCTCTTCCACCCCGACACGCTGCACGCCTTCGCCGAGGTGGTCGACCCCAACCTCTTCTCCTGGGCCTTCGACTGGTACGCCGGCACCGGCCTGGCCGACCGCCACCGCCCGGCGATCAACCTCATGATCTCCAACGTCCCGGGCCCGCCGTTCCCGCTCTACCTGGCCGGCGCGGAGGTCACCCGGGCCTTCCCCATGGGACCGATCATCGAGGGCACGGGCCTGAACATCACGGTGATGAGCTACCGCGACGCGGTCGACATCGGGTTCATGGCCGCCGCCAACCTCGTGCCCGACGTGTGGGACCTCGCCGCCGCCGTCGAGCCCTCCCTGGCCGAGCTGGTCTCGGTCACCACGGGGCCGGCGGCGGCTCCCGGCTGAGCCCGGCCCACCGCCTCGCGCGCACGACACCAGAACCACGCTTCGTTCGTCAGGGCGCTCGATCCCCCGCCACGGGGCCAGTTGCCGCGCGTTTGAGAACGTGTTCTACTATTTCGATGCCCTACAACTTCGCCGACCTCGTCGAGCACACGGTCGACGCCGTCCCCGATCGCGTGGCCCTGGTGTGCGCCGACGATCGCCGCACGTTCGCCGAGCTGGAGGCGCGCACCAACGCCCTGGCCCACGTGCTGCAGGAGGGTGGCGTCCAGCCCGGTGAGCACGTGGGGATCTACTCGCTCAACTCCATCCAGTGGGTCGAGGCGGCGGTAGCCATCACCAAGGCCCGGGCCGTGCCCGTCAACGTGAACTACCGCTACGTCGAGGACGAGCTGCGCTACCTCTTCGACAACGCCGACCTGACGGCGCTGGTCTACGCCGAGGAGTTCGGGCCGCGGGTGGCCCACGTGCGCGACGAGCTGCCCCTGCTGAAGACGCTCATGATGATCGAGGACGGCACCGGCGCCGACCAGGGCACCCTCGACCCCATCCCCTTCGAGCAGGCCGTCGCCTCCGGGTCGTCCGAGCGCGACTTCGGGCCCCGCTCCCCCGACGACCAGGTGATCATCTACACCGGCGGCACCACCGGCATGCCCAAGGGCGTCATGTGGCGGGGCGAAGACCTCTTCTTCGCCCTCGCCGGCGGCATCGACCCCTTCACCCGCATCCCGGTCGAGAGCGAGTGGGTCCAGTCCGAGAACGCCAAGGCGTCGCCCGGGCAGCTGGTGTTCATGAACACCCCACCGCTCATGCACGGCGCCGCGTTCGTCGGCAGCTTCATGCAGCTGTTCCAGGGCAACATCAACGTGCTGGTGCCCAAGTTCGACCCCACCGACGTCTGGCGGGTCATCGCCCGGGAGCGGGTCAACTCGGTGCTCATCGTGGGCGACGCCATGGGCCGCCCGATGATCGAGTCGCTCGAGGCCATCGAGGCCGACGGCGAGGAGCTCGACCTGACCTGCCTGCTGAGCCTGTCGTCGTCGGCGGCGATCTTCTCGCCGACGGTCAAGCAGCGCTACCTCGAGCGGTTCCCGAACCTGGTCATCACCGACTCGATCGGGGCGACCGAGAGCGGCATGAACGGCATCGTCACCGTGGGCAAGGACAACACGGCGATGAAGGGCGGCCCGACGGTCACCCCCATGAAGGACACGGTGGTGCTCGACGACGACCTCAAGCCCGTGCAGCCGGGCTCGGGCGTCATCGGCAAGGTGGCCCGCGGCGGCAACATCCCGCTCGGCTACTACAAGGACCCCGTCAAGACGGCCGAGACCTGGATCACCGCCGCCGACGGCGAGCGCTACGCCATGCCGGGCGACTTCGCCACCGTCGAGGAGGACGGCTCGATCACGCTGCTCGGCCGCGGCTCGGTGTGCATCAACACCGGCGGCGAGAAGGTCTACCCCGAAGAGGTCGAGCAGACCCTCAAGGCCCACCCCGACGTGTACGACGCCATCGTGGTCGGCGTGCCCGACGAGCTGTGGGGCCAGCGGGTCTGCGCCGTCGTGCAGCCCCGAGCGGGCGCCGAGGTCAGCCTCGAGGCCCTCGGTGCCCACTGCCGCGACCACCTCGCCGGCTACAAGGTGCCCAAGGAGCTCCACGTGGTGGCCGAGGTGCAGCGCTCCCCCAGCGGCAAGCCCGACTACCCGTGGGCCAAGGAGCTGGCCCAGGCCGGCACCCACAAGGCCTGACCCGTTCCCTCCGACGATCCACCAGCACGAGACCACCACCCGGGAGATCCCATGATCGAGCACGACACGTTCTTCATCGACGGCAAGTGGGTGGCGCCGGCGGGCACCGGCACCATCGAGGTCGTCTCGCCGTTCACCGAGGAGGTCGTGGGCCGGGTCCCCGACGCCACCCCGGCCGACGTCGACCGGGCGGTCGCCGCCGCCCGCAACGCCTTCGACCACGGGCCCTGGCCCCAGATGACCCCGGCCGAGCGGGCCGACGTCATGGCCACCATCTCGGCCAAGCTCAACGAGCGGGCCGACGAGCTGGCCAAGCTGATCTCCACCGAGAACGGCGCGCCGTACTCGTTCTCGATCATGGGCCAGGTCATGGCCGCCACCATGGTCCTCGACAAGTACATCGAGCTGGCCCGGTCGTACGCCTTCGAGGAGGTGCGCCCCGGCATGCTCGGCCCGGTCGTCGTGCGCCGCGAGCCGGTGGGCGTCGCCGCCGGCATCATCCCGTGGAACGTGCCGCTGTTCATCGTGATGCTGAAGATGGCCCCGGCCCTGGCCGCCGGCGCCACCATGGTCCTGAAGCCCGCCCCCGAGACGCCGCTCGACGCCTACGTCCTCGGCGAGGTGCTCGAGCAGTCGGGGCTGCCCGAGGGCGTGGTCAACATCGTCGCCGCCGGCCGCGAGACCGGCGAGCACCTGGTCCGCCACCCCGACATCGACAAGGTGGCCTTCACCGGGTCCACCGCCGCCGGCCGCAAGATCGGCGCCATCTGCGGTGAGCAGCTCAAGCGGGTCACCCTCGAGCTGGGCGGCAAGTCGGCCGCCATCATCCTCGACGACGCCGACCTCGACGCCACGCTCCCCCAGCTCATGCCGGCCGCCCTGATGAACAACGGCCAGGCGTGCGTCGCCCAGACCCGCATCCTCGCCCCGCGGGGCCGCTACGCCGAGGTCCGCGACGCGCTGGCCGAGGCCGTGGGCAGCTTCGCCGTGGGTGACCCGCTCGATCCCGCCACCGAGTGCGGACCGCTCGTGGCCGAGCGCCAGCGCGAGCGGGTCGAGGGCTACATCGCCAAGGGCAAGGCCGAGGGCGCCACCCTGGTGGTCGGCGGCGGTCGCCCGGCCGGCTTCGACAAGGGCTGGTTCGTCGAGCCCACCCTGTTCGCCGACGTCGACAACTCGATGGTCATCGCCCAGGAGGAGATCTTCGGGCCGGTCCTGTCGCTGATCCCCTACGACGACGAGTCCGACGCCGTCACCATCGCCAACGACAGCGAGTACGGCCTGTCGGGCTCGGTGTGGACGTCGGATCCCGGTCATGGCCTCGACGTGGCCCGCAAGGTGCGCACCGGCACCTACCAGGTCAACCAGCTGGCCATGGACTTCGGCGCCCCCTTCGGTGGCTTCAAGGCGTCGGGCCTCGGCCGCGAGCTGGGCCCCGAGGGCCTCGAGGCCTACCTCGAGGACAAGTCGATCGCCATGCCGATGGACTGGGTGCCCGAGCCCTGATCCGGCGCCGGCCCGGCCGGCGGCTCCACCAGGTCGATGGTCCGACGGGGCGGCTCCGGCCGCCCCGTCGTCGCGCGGTGCCGACGCCGAGCACCGATCGGTGCGCGCCGATCCCGGAGGACGACGGCGGGCGACGCGACTAGCCTGTCGTCGCGCTCGACGGGTCGGTTGGGCGTCTCGGGAGGTCCGCCTCCCGGGAACGGGGTGGTGCCGATGCACCACCCGTGCGGGACCACCAACCGAACCGAAGGAGCCCCTCATGCCCCGTCGCCTCACCCAGGCGCTCGCGGCCATCGCGCTCGCCGCCGGCACCGTCGTGGTGCCGGCCGCCGCCGGCCACGCCGCCACCACCGCGCAGGTCAACATCGTCCACGGCCTGCTGCAGATCAACCAGGCCGACACGTACCCGATCGACGTCTACACGGGCCCGAACAACGCCACGTCCTGGTCGCTGGCCTCGGCCAACCTGCAGTACAGCCAGTCGGCCTCCCTCGGCGACCTGAACCCGGGCAGCATCAACGTGCTGCTGTGCACCCACGTCGCCAACCCGGTGTCCACCATCACCGCCTGCCAGGACAACCAGGCGATCGCCGTGAACGGCAACAGCGGGACCAACGTGAACATCGTGTCGGGCGCCAACGAGACGTTGGTCGCCGCCTACACGGGCACGCCGGCCGAGGGCCGTCCGTCGGTGCTGGCCTTCGTGAACGACGTCTCGTGCGTGGCCACCAGCAGCACGGCCCGGGTGGGCGTCGCCCACGCCGCCTTCGCCCCGGCGGTCAACGTCGCCATCAACGGCACGGCCACCTTCTCGAACGTCACCGAGGGCAACCAGGGCGAGACCGACACCACCAGCGGGAACAAGGCCATCGCCGTCACCCTGGCCAGCAACAGCAACCCGGTCACGTCCACCTCGGTGAACGCCGCCGGCGCCTACTACACGAAGACCTACGTCGTCGGCAGCCAGCTGCTCGACAGCAACACGCCGTTCGGCACCATCACCATCTCCCGCCAGCTGGAGGTGTGCCAGCAGCCCACCACCACCACCACGTCGACGACGATCCTGCCGACCACGACCACCACCACGGCGCCCGTGGCGGTCACCCCGGCCTTCACCGGCTGATCGTCGGCGACGGTCCGAACGCTCGTCCCCGAGGGCGGCCGCTCAGCGGCCGCCCTCGGCGCGCAGAGCCGCCCGCAGGTCGTGCTTCTTGACCTTGCCGCTCGGCGTGCGGGGCAGGTCGGCGACCACCCGCAGCTCCTCGGGCCACTTCTGGCGAGCCAGGCCGGCGGCGTCGAGGTGGCGTCGCACGTCGTCGAGGGTGGGTGGGTCGGCGCCGGGATCGGCCAAGCGGACGAAGGCGCAGCCGTGCTCGCCCAGCCGCTCGTCGGGCGCCGCCACGACCGCCACCTCGGCGATCGTGGGCATCGCCAGCAGCAGCCCCTCCACCTCGGCGGGTGAGATGTTCTCGCCACCCCGGATGATGACGTCCTTGATGCGGTCGGTGATGGTGAGCCAGCCCTCGTCGTCGAGCACGCCCACGTCACCGGTGTGGTACCAGCCCTCGTCGTCGATGGCCCCGGCGGTGAGGGACGGGTCGGTGTAGCCGGCGAACAGGTCGGGGCCGCGGGACAGCACCTCGCCCGGCGTGCCCGCCGGCACGTCGCGGCCCTCGAGGTCGACGACCCGGAGCTCGACGCCGGGCAGGGGCCGCCCGTCGGTGCGCTTGCGACGGTCCTGGGGGAGGTCGTGGGGCGACCCGGTGGTGGAGGGGTGCTCGGTCGACCCGTACGAGCGGGCGACCGAGATGCCCAGGGCGATGGCCCGGTCGGCCACGGCCTCGGGCACCGACGAGCCGCCCAGGCCGACCCAGCGCATGTGGTCGAGGTGCTCGGGCCCGAACCCGGGGGCGTCGAGGAGCGAGACGAGGAAGTAGGTGGCCCCGCTGCCGGCGGTGAGGTCGGCGGTGACCATGGCGTCGAGGATGCGGGCGGGGTCCCACACGTCGATGAGGTGCACGGCCTGGCCCCGGTACACCGGCAGCAGCAGGCCGGTGAGCATGCCGATGGCGTGGCCGACGGGCGCGCCCGTGAGGGTGGGGCGGGGCTCGGGCGGCTGGATGTCACCCAGCTGGCGCACCTCGGCGACGATGCTGCGGTGGGTGTGCAGCACGCCCTTGGGGTTGGCGGTGGTGCCCGACGTGTAGGCGATGAGCGCCGGGGCGGCGGGGTCGGTGTGCACCGGGGCCGGCAGGGGCTCGACGGCGTCGGCGACCAGGTCGGCGAACGCGACCGTCCCGGCCGGGAGCTCGGCCGCCGACGTGCCGACGACGTCGACCACGGCCACCAGGTCGAGGTCGGGGTCAGCCGCCACCACGGCGTCGAGCCCGGCGAGCGCGTCGAGGTGGCCGAAGCCGTCGGCGGTGACGAAGGCCCGCGGCCGGGCCTCGCCCAGGATGTGGGCCACCTCGCGGGGCCCGTAGAAGTGCACGACGGGCACGACCACCAGGCCGAGCAGGGCCGCCCCCCAGAACACCACCGCCGCCTCGGCGCAGTTGGGCAGCTGGAAGGCCACCACGTCGCCGGCGACGAAGCCCCGATCCTGCAGCGAGCCGGCGAAGCGGGCCGCCGCCCGGTGCACGTCGCCGACCGTCCCCGACCAGGGCCGGGTGGCCGACCACACCCGGAAGGCGAGCCCGGACTGGTCGCGCAGGCGCCGGTCGAGCAGCTCGCCGAGCGTGTCGTCGGTCCACAGCCCCGCCGACCGGTAGCGCTCGGCCCGCTCGGGATCGGGTTCGACGAGGGTCCAGCGGCCGTCGGGCACGGCTACTCGTAGTCGGACAGCTTCAGGCGGACCTTGTTGAGCAGGTAGATCCTCTGGCGCTGCTCCTCGTCGAGCGACTCGTCGTCGACGTCGGACCCCAGGGCCGCCATCTGGCTGGCGGCGAGGATGCCGTCGTCGTCGGTCACCTGCGACTCGTCGATGATCGGGGTGGCCGCCTCGGCCGCCCGGCGCTCGCGCTCGGCCTGCTCGGCGGCGAGTCGCTCGCGCTCGGCCTGCTCGGCCTCCTCCTGGCGGCGCAGGTGCTCCTGCTCGCGGGCCCGGGCCTCGGCCTCGAGCCGCTCCTGCTCGACCCGGATGCGCTCGAGGCGCTCGGCCTCGACGCGGGCCTCCTCCTCGCGCCGCAGCCGCTCCTGCTCGGCCTCCTCGCGGGCGATCCGCTCGGCCTCGAGCCGCTCCCGCTCGAGGCGCTCGGCCTCCTCGCGGATGCGGCGCTGCTCCTCGGCCCGGGCTGCGGCCTCGGCCTCCTCGGCGCGGCGGCGGGCGGCCTCGGCCTCGGCGGCCCGGCGCTCGTCCTCCTCCCGGGCGCGCTGCTCGGCGTGGCGACGCTCCTGCTCGGCCAGCTTGGCGGCGGCGGCCGCCGCCTCTTCGCGTGCGATGCGCTCCTTCTCGGCCTGCTCGGCGGCCGCGGCCTCGGCCTCGGCGGCCGCCGCCTTCTCCTGCTCGGCCCGCTCGGCGTCCTCGCGCGCCTTGCGGTCGGCCAGGTCGCGCTGGCGACGCTCCTCCTCGCGGCGGGCCTCGGCCTCGGCCGCGGCCCGATCAGCCAGCTCGCGGGCGGCCCGGGCCTCCTCCTCCTGCTGGCGGGCCGCCTCCTCGGCCGCCCGCTGCTCGGCCTCGACCCGCTCGCGCTCGGCCCGCTCGGCGTCCTCGGCGGCCTTGCGCTCGGCCTCGACCCGCTGCTGCTCGGCCCGCTCGGCGGCCTTGCGCTCGCGCTCCTCCCGGCGGCGCTCGGCGGCGGCCTCCCGCTCGCGCCGCCGCAGCTCCTTCTGCTCGGCGTTCTTGCGCTGGCGCTCCTCCTGCTCGAGGCGGCGACGCTCGGCGTCGATGCGGGCCCGCTCGGCCAGCTCGTCCTGGTGGGCCTGCCACGCCTCGTCGGACATCCCCTCGGGCCGCTCCTCGACCACGGGGGTGGAGGGCTTCAGCAGCGAGATGGGGTCGTGCAGGCGCAGGCCCCCGTCCGGGGCGCGCAGGCGCGGGTGCGTGAGGCGCAGGATCACGGCCCAGGCCACCAGCGCCACGATCACGAGCAGGATCCACAGCACCAGGGGGACCCGCACCACGAGGGGGCCGGCCAGCGCGACGACGAGGATGGCGGCGAGCGAGCCGTACGCCTTCTGGTCGCGGGTCACGGCAGGTTCCTCCGTGGGGGGCGATGCCCGGGGGGCTGGGGGCTGAGGGCGGCCGGGGCGCGCGCCGCCCCGTCCCGTCGCCTCACCCTACGTGGCCGCGCGGCGGCCTGCTCGGGCGACCACCGAGCGCGCGCGGCCGCCGGCACCCGACCGATCCGGTCACCGGCCCTGGTAGTTGGGCTCGCGCTTCTCGGCGAAGGCGCGCGGCCCCTCCATGGCGTCCTCGGTCAGGTACACCGGCGAGCCGATCTCCAGCTCGTAGGCGAGCCCGACCCGCTCGGGCATCTCCCGGGTGGCCCGGAGCGACTTCAGGACGGCCTGCACCGCGACCGGACCGTTGGCGGCGATCTCGGCGGCGATCTCCTTGGCCTTGTCGAGGGCGGTGCCGTCGGGCACGACGTGGCCGACCAGGCCCACCCGGTAGGCCTCGGCGGCCGGCACGAACCGCCCGGTCAGGAGGAGCTCGGCGGCCACCGTGTAGGGGATCTGGCGGCTCAGGCGCACGGTGGAGCCCCCCAGGGGGAACAGGCCGCGCCGCACCTCGGCCACCCCGAAGGTGGCGCCCTCGGCGGCCACGCGGATGTCGAAGGCCTGCAGGATCTCGGTGCCCCCGGCGATGGCGTAGCCCTCCACGGCGGCGATCATCGGCTTGGCCGGCACGAAGTGGCGCAGCAGCGCCTTCCAGTGCAGGTCGCTGTCGGTGGCGAAGCGCTTCGTGTACTCGTCGTCGGGGTGGCCGGCGGCCATGGCCTTGAGGTCGGCCCCCGAGCAGAAGTTGCCGCCGGCACCGGTCACGATCGCCACCCGGATGTCGGGGTTCCGATCGATCTCGAGCCAGGCGTCGTGCATCCGCACGAGCATCTCGCTCGACAGGGCGTTGCGCTTGGCCGGTCGGTTCAGCGTGACGATGGCGGTGTGGCCCTCGCGCGCGAAGAGCAGGTGCGGCTCCTCGGCGTCGGCGGCGGTCGTGGCGGCGTCGGTGTCGGTCCCCATCGCGCCACACTAGAACCTGTTCTCGTTCGGCGGGGCGGCCGGCGACCCGACGAGCGGGGGCCGCCCACCGGCGAGTCGCGGTCAGATCAGGCGTGCTCGGGCCGGACCAGGGCGTCGGTCCCGCCGTCGGCGAACAGGACGGCACCGTGCACGAAGGAGGCGTCGTCGCCGAGCAGGAACGCGACCGCCCCCGCGACCTCGGCCGGCTCGGCCTGGCGGTCGAGCGGGACGGGAAGGGCGTTGACCAGCGGCCCCAGCTCGGGGTCGTCCAACGAGCCCTGCAGCAGCGGGGTGAGGACCGGACCGGGCGCGACGGCGTTCAACCGGACCCCCGCCTTGCCCCACCCCGAGGCGCGCCGCCGCACGGCGATGGCGAGGGCCCGCTTGGTGAGGCCGTAGACGGTCGCGCCGTCGAGGCCGTCGTCGGCCAGCTCGGCGGCCCCGACCTCGTCGCCGTCGACCATGGCGTCGAGCAGCGCCGTGCTGTGCACCGGCACCAGGCCGATGGCGCTGGAGGACACGGCGACGGCAGCGGGGCGGGCGCCACCCGCCAGCGCCGGCCGGAGGCCGTCGAGGACCTCCACCGCGCCGAAGTAGTTGACCGACACCTGCCGGGACGCCGGCTGGACGTGGGGGCCGAGGCCGGCGCACACCACCAGGCCGTCGATGGTGCCGCCGGTGGCGTCGATCACCGCGTTCATCGCCTGGCTGCGCCCCGATCCCGTCGACAGGTCGGCGTCGATCTCCTGGCCGACCAGGTCGACGCCGAGCACCGTGGCACCGTCGCGCTCGAGGCGGTCGCGGATGGCCGCGCCGAGGCCCGAGGCCGATCCGGTGATGACGATGGTGGGCACGGGTCCTCCTCGCTCCCGCCGCCGACTCGGCCCGGGGGGCGGCGGTAGTCTCGCGCCCCATGCCGACCGCGTCGCCCACCGCCGCCCCCACCCGAGGCCACCTGGCCCCCGAGGTCGAGGAGCTGCTGGGCGGGGCGCCGTCCGCGGTCGACGAGGTCCTCGGCGACGACGGCCGACCCGAGGCGTACCTCGTGGCCGGCGAACGGGTGGCCCTGCCGGTCGAGGTGCGCTCGGCCGCGATGGTCTCGGCCACCTTCCTCGTCGACGGCGACGCCGCCCAGGCGATGATCGACCACACCGGCCTCGCCGCGGTCATCGACCGCAAGGGCCGGGCCTCGGTGTCGCTGTCGGCGGTGCAGTACGGCGACAACGACCTCGGCCCCTACCACGAGATCGCGGTGGCGGTCGTCGTGCGCCCCCACGACCTGCCGCCCGGGGCCAAGCCCCCGAGCCCGTTCGGCGGCGAGGTCACCACCTACATCCACCGGCTACCCGTCAACCAGGCCTTCACCCGGGCCGCCGGCCGCGGCATCTGGGGCTTCCCCAAGTGGGTCACCGACATCACCTACCGCCGGCAGGGCCGTCGCACCGAGGCCGTGCTGGTCGACGACGGCGAGCTGGTGCTCGGCCTGCAGGTGCAGCGCGGCCCCATCCCCATCCCCGCCCGCGACCTCCACATGTCCTGCTACGCCTGCAACGACGGCATCCTTCGCCGCACCCCGTGGACCACCCGCAACAAGGCCATGTGGGGCTCGGTCGGCGGGGCCAACCTCGAGCTGGGCTCCACCCACCCCATGGCACGCGAGCTGCGCGACCTCGGCCTGCCGGCCAAGGCGGTCTTCTCGATGACCACCGGGCGCCTCTCGGCCACCTTCGGCGCCCCCGAGGTGGTCGAGGTCTAGGACCCCGACCCGGCCACCCGCAGCGGGGCCACGGTGACCGGCAGCTGCAGCCCGGATGCGGGCGCCGCGCAGGTGGGCGTCGGCCCGACGTAGGTGGTGGGCGGCGCCACCGACGACGACGTGGCTCGCAGCGGCGCGACGCTCGACGACAGCGCGGAGGTGGTCGTGGTGAGCAGCCCGTCGCCGCCGTCGACGACCCCGTTGGTGACGTCGATCCGGCCGGCGACGTCGAAGTACCGGCTGACGGTCCAGAGCGTGCCGGCCGAGCCGGCAGCGATGACCTCGGGCTGGTTCGGCACGTTGCCCACCACGTGGATGAAGCCGCCCGTCGAGATCCTCGCCAGCGGGCGGGTGGTCCCCGACCCGCTGCTGAGGAACCACAGCTGCCCGTCAGGCCCGTTCGTCAGAGCGAACGGCCGCCCGCCGACGGTGGCCTCGACGGGGAAGGAGACCAGGGAGCCGCCGGTGGTGAGCCGCCCGATGCACCCGGCCCCGGAGGCCGTGAACCAGAGGCGGCCGTCGGTCCCCCAGTCGATCGAGCCCGGGTACCAGCCGTCGGGCAGCACGAACGACGTGACCGACGTGCCGTCGGTGCGGGCCAGCCGGTGGGCGCCGGGATCGGCGAACCACAGGGCGCCGTCGGGACCCTCCTTGATCGAGCCCAGGATCGTGCGGTCGACGGCGGCGTCGAACACGGTCGTCGTGCCGCCGACGACGCGCAGCAGGAGGCCCCCCCAGGTGGTGATCCAGAACGAGCCGTCGGCCCGGCTGCTGGCCGCCACCGCGCCCATCCCTTGCGCTGAGACCACCGAGGGGTAGGTGGTGACCGTGGTGACGGTGCTGCCGACCCGGACCACGTGGTCGTCGAACACCACCCACGGCAGCCCGTCGGGACCCTTGGCGACGACGCGGGGCTGGCTGAGCGGAGGGCCCACCACCTGCACGGTCTGGGTGCCGGCGCCGTCGATGGTCACCAGCGACGAGGAGGTCTGGTACGAGGAGCTCTGGGCCAGCAACCACACGGCGCCGTCGCCGGTGGCCGCCGAGACGAGCCGCACCGATCCGGCCGTCGGCACGGCCACCGACGAGATGGTCGCCGTCGGCGCCGCCGGGGGCACGACGCACGCCGCCACCAGGCCCACCGCCAGCAACGCCAGGGCGACGACGCCGACGCCTCGGCGCGCTGCCACGATCCGACCCTTCCGACCTGGTTCGACCACCGTCTGCGCTCCCACCTCGACGTCCGCCGGCCGCCACCCTACTGCGGCAACACGCAGCGCGGTGGCGCGACCACCGACCGGCGGCGCGGACGGGGCGGCGTGGTCGGCCCGGACGCTCAGCCCTCGAAGCGGTCCATCCACCCGGCGAAGCGCACCGGTGCCAGCAGGCGCAGCCGCCACAGCAGCGTGGTGCCCCGGCCGGGGAAGCACCAGAAGCGGTCGGCGTCGAGGGCGTCCTCGATGGCGTCGAGCACCACCTCGGGGGCGAGCCTCGGGGCCCGGGTGAGCCCGGCGGGGGCGTCGTCGCCGATGGTGTCGAGCAGGGGCGTGTCGACCACCGGCGGGCAGACGCACACGAAGCGCACGCCCGAGCCGCGGTGCTCGCGCCACAGCGTCTCGGTCAGTGACGCGATGCCCGCCTTGGCCGACGAGTAGGCGCCCAGCCCGATGCTCGGCAGCCAGCCGGCGAGCGAGGCGAACTGCACGACGTCACCGCGGCCCCGCTCGACCATGGCCGGCGCCACGGTGAGCAGGACGTTGGCCGAGCCCACGAGGTCGACGGCGTGGATGCGGGCGACCTCGGCGGCCCCCTGGCGCAGCAGCCGCCCGCTGGGGGCGATGGCCGCCGCGCTCACCACCCGGTCGATGGGCCCGAAGCGGTCGACGGCGTCGGCCACCGCCGCCTGGACCTCGGCGAGGTCGGCGACGTCGCAGCGGCGGGGGTGCACCATCGGCGCGTGGTGGGCGGTGCGCTCGAGGCCCGCCTCGTCGACGTCGAGGGCCACCACCTGGGTGCCGGCGGCGGCCAGGCGCCAGGTGGCGAGCTGGCCCATGCCGCTGGCCGCGCCGGTGACGAGCGCGACCTGGCCGCGGAAGGTCATCGGGGTCGGCTCAGAACTCGGTGTGGGTGGCGCCGCCCGGCGCCGGCTCGGCCGGCACCGGGGTGGCGGCGACCGCCGTCGGACGGGCGGCGGCGACCGGGCGGGCGGCGGCGGGGCGGGCGCCGCCCGACAGCGAGGCCTCGATGCGCTCGAGCACCTCGACCTGGCGATCGGCCTGGGCCCGCTGCTCGTAGACCGACCGGATGACCCAGAACCGCAGGTAGCGGGTGAGGGAGTAGCGCACGAAGAGGGCGCCCCCGATGATCACCAGCCCGAGGCCGAGCAGGCCGCCCGAGATGAGGTACGGGATCTGCTCGGCGACGATGGCGGTGCCCGACGCGCCCCACCAGCCGATGAGGATCACGAGCAGGCCCACCACCGCCAGCCCCATGCCGACGAGCAGGTAGGTGCGCTCGCCCTGGTCGGCGGGTGTCTTGACGTTCACCTCGGCCAGCTCCGACTTGAACTGCTCGATCCGCGGTTGGTTCGTCTCCATGACGACGTCTCTCCTCCTCGCTCCGGCGCGTGCCTAGCCACCGAGGTAGGCCGACGACAGCTCGGCCTCCAGCTCGGTGGGGCTGCCCACCTTCGTGACCTGTCCCTGGACCATGATCGCCGCCATGTCGGCGACGCCGAGCACGGTGCGGGCGAACTGCTCGACGACCAGGATCGACACGCCCTCGGCGGCGATCTGGGCGACGATGCCGTACAGCTCCTCCACCACCAGCGGCGCCAGCCCCATCGAGAGCTCGTCGAGCAGCAGCAGGGCCGGGTCGGTGGCCAGGCCCCGCGCCATGGCGAGCATCTGCTGCTCGCCGCCCGACATGGTGCCGGCGGTCTGCTTGCGGCGCTCGCCGAGCCGGGGGAAGCGGCCGTAGGCGGTCTCCTCGATCTGGGCGAGGGACGTGCCGGTGAAGGTCATCATCTGGAGGTTCTCGCGCACGGTGAGGTTGGGGAAGATGCCCCGCCCCTCGGGGATGGTGCACACGCCCACCCGGGCGAGGTCCTCGGGCTTGGCCCCGTTCATGCGGTGGCCGGCGAGGTGGTAGCCGCCGGCGGTCGGCTCGATCAGCCCAGCGCACACCGACAGCGTGGTGGTCTTGCCGGCGCCGTTGGGGCCGAGCAGGGCGAACACCTTGCCCTCGGGCACGCTGAGGTCGACGCCGTGCAGCACCTCGATGCGACCGTAGGCAGCCCGCACGCCGCGCAGCTCGAGCAGCGGCACGTCGTCGACGAGGCCGGGGGCCACCGGCGCGTCGAGCGCGCCCGTCGGCTCGGTGGTGCTCACACCTCCACCTCCGCCGGTGCGCCCAGGTAGGCGTCGATGACGGCCTGGTCGTGCTGGATGTCCTCGGGAGCACCCGAGGCGATCACGCGCCCGAAGTCGAGGACGAACAGGCGGCTGCAGGCCCGCATCACCAGGGGCATGTCGTGCTCGACGAGCAGGATGCCCACGCCGGCCGACGCCAGGTCGGCCAGGATGCCGGCGAACTCCTCGGTCTCGTCGGCGTCGAGCCCCGACGCCGGCTCGTCGAGCAGCAGCACCTTCGGCCCGGTCACGATGGCCCGGCCCAGCTCGACCAGACGGGCCTGGCCGGTGGTCAGCACGTCGGCCCGGGTGTCGGCGAAGTCGGCCATGCCGATGATGTCGATGGCCTCCTCGACCCGGGTGGCGGGCGGCGCGGCGTGCTCACCGCCCCACTTGCGCGGGATCTCGGCGGCCACCATCAGGTTCTCGCGGGCGGTGAGCGAGCCGAACAGCTCGATGCGCTGGAAGGTGCGCGCCATGCCCCGCTGGGCGCGGTGGTGCGGGGCGAACGACGTGATGTCGATGCCGTTGAGCAGCACCTTGCCCCGCACCGGCTCCTGCAGGCCCGTGATCACGTTGAACAGCGTGGTCTTGCCGGCCCCGTTGGGTCCGATGAGCCCGGTGATGCGGCTCTGGTCGATCTGCAGGGACACGTCCTGCAGCGCCATGTGGCCGCCGAAGCGCACGCTGACGTCAGCGACCTCGAGCAACGACACCGGCGCTCACCTCCTCCTCGTCGAGGCCGAGCACGCGGTCGATGAGCGCGACGTCGGCGGCGGTGAAGGGGCGATCGATGCCGACCTGCTCGATGTCGGCGAGCGGTTCCATCGGCAGGCGCCACCGCATGCCGCCGGTGGCGGCGGCGTCGCTCGCCTCGGCCTCGGCTTCGGCCTCGGAGGCGACCGCGGTCGGAACGTCGGCAGGGCGAGCCCGGCGCTCCTTCAGCTCGCGCACCCGCGTGCTCACGTCGCTGGCGATGCCGTTGGGGTTGCGACCGAGGCTGATGCCGATCAGGCCGGGTGCCACGGCGAGCAGGTTGGCCAGCGGAGGGATGAGGTCGCCGACGATCGGGAAGGACGCGTACAGCATGCCGCCGGTGAGCGATCCGCTCACCATGGCGATGCCGCCGGCGACGGCCATCAGCAGGATCGGCAACCCCTGGAGCGTGTCGTAGTTGGCCGGGGTGGCCGACTTCTGCAGCATCGCCAGCATGGCGCCGCCCAGGCCGGCGATGGCAGCCGAGAGCACGAACACCTGCAGCTTGGTGACGGTGAGGTTCAGGCCGAGCGTCGCGCACGCCGCCGGGCTGTCCTTCATGGCCTGGAGGCGGCGGCCGAACGGCCCGAGGCGCAGCCACACGACCCCGAGGCCGACGAGGCAGAACACGACGGCCATGAAGATCATGAAGGCGCCGTCGCCCTCGAGCCCGGGCGGGCGGACCACCGGGCGGGCACCGGCGCCGAAGACGGCCCGTTGGGAGAACACGACCTTCTCCATGAAGAAGGCGAAGGCGAGGGTGGCCAGCGCGAGGTAGATGCCGCGCAGGCGCAGCGCGGGCAGGGCGACGACGGCGCCCACGGCGGCCGCGATCACCACGGCGAGCACGAGCCCCAGCGGGTTGAACGAGTCCACCCCGCCCCACTGGGCCACCGCGTACGCGCCGAGCCCGGCGAAGCTGATCTGGGCGAGCGAGATCTGTCCCCCGTAGCCGGTGAGCGGCACCAGCGACAGCATGATGAGGCCGAAGGCGAACCCGCGGCTCCACGACAGCGTGTTCTTCGGGTCGAGCACCAGGGTGAGCCCGGCGGTGGCGAGGATGACCAGCCCGAAGCCGACGAGCGACCGCTTCATGGTGGGACGCGGCACCGACTCCCGGCTGCGGACCAGGCCGTGGACCCGCAACGGGGCGTGGGGCAGCAGGAGCAGCACCACGAACAACATGATCACGGGGATGGCCAGCCGCAGCGGGGTGGCGAGGTCGACGTCGGCGGGCAGCCAGTCGGGGTTCTTCGGCAGGTAGCCCGAGGCGTAGCTCTGGAGCAGGCCGAGGATGGCGGCGCCGAGGAAGGTGAGCGGCAACGACGTGAGGCGGCCCACGATGGCGGCGGCGTAGGCGTTCACCACCAGGAACGTGAGGGCGACCACCTCGAGGCCGAGCTGGTCGGCGATGAGGATGCCGGCCAGCGCGGCGAGCGAGCAGCCCAGCGCCCAGCTGAGCGACGACGCCCGGTTCGGCCGGGCGCCGTTGAGCTGGGCCAGCGACCGGTTGTCGACGACCGCCCGCATGTTCACCCCGGACCGGGTGCCGTAGAGCAGGGCGCGCAGGCCGATGGCCACCGCGATGGCGACCGCGATGATCGTGAGCTGGTGCCACGTCACGCCGACGTCGAAGATCGTCACCTTGTTCTGGCCGAACAGGGGCTGCACCTTGCGGTTCTGCTTGGGCGACCAGACGATCGGCGCGAGCGCGATGAGGCCGAAGGTGAGGCCGATGGAGACCACGACGCGCGTGACCTCCGACGTGCCCTGCAGGCCGCGGAAGATGGTGCGGTCGAGACCCCAGCCGAAGGCGGGCGCCAGCACCAGCAGGACCAGGGCGATGGCGATGGGCGTGGGCACGCCCCAGCCGTAGGCGAGCTGCCAGTAGGCGAACGCGCCGATCATGCCGATGGCGCCGTGGGCGAAGTTGAAGATGCCCGACGTCGTGTAGGTCACCACCAGGCCGCTGGCCGCCACCGCGTAGATCGCCGCGGTGACCAGCCCCAGGATGGTGAACGACAGGAAGTCGCGCATCGCCCCCTACTTCTTCTTGGCGCCTTGGCCGTAGTCGCCGGTGAGCGTGGCGAGGCCCTCGTCGGCCGGCGGGCACGCCATGCCCTTGGCGACGTCGTTGTTGTAGACCTCGGCGTCGGCGTCCTCGAGCGGGTACTTCCGCACGAACCCGCCGTCCTTGACCTCCATGATGACGAAGCACGTGCTCGGCGTGCTGTTGCCGGGGTCGGACGTGCCCTGGAGGCCGCCGCCGTTCCACTTGTGGATCTTCTTCAGCTCGTCGAAGAGCGTCGTGCGGGTGAGGTTCGAGCCGGTGGCCTTGGCGGCGGTGGCGAACAGCAGACCGGCCGACCAGGCCTGCACGCCGAGCAGCTCGGGCTCGGCGTCGGGGACGGCCGCCTTGAGCGCCTTGAGGTACTGCTGCATCGCCGGGTTCTTGTCGGCCTCCTCGAACGGCCACGCCGTGAGGCGCACGAACGTGCCGTCGGCGGTGGCGCCGGCGTCCTTCGGGAACTTCGAGTTGTAGAAGTTGGTCTCGAGCTCGATGACCTTGGGCTTGTAGTCCTGCTGCTGCATGGCAGCGAGCAGCGGCACGACCTCCTCGAACGACGAGGTGAGGGTGAAGTAGTCGACGCCCTTGTTCTTCATCGCCACCACGATCGGGGCCCAGTTCGACTCGTTGACGTTGGCCGCCTCGTGGAAGGTGAAGTCGAAGCCGCTCTGCTTGTACGCCTCGATGAGCTTGTCGGACTGCTGCTTGGTGGTCTGGAAGTTGCTGTAGACGTTGCCCGCCTTCTTGATGCTGTCCGGGTACGTCTTGGCCACCCACTCCGCCGGGCCCACGAGGTACTTGTGGATCAGGTTCGGCATGGGCTGGACGACGTTGGACGCCTCCGTCTGCTCGGGGCTGACCGCCGCGCCGGGCACGAGCACGAGGCCGCAGTCGACGGCGTCCTGGGCGCCGGTCTGGTCGAGCACGCCGAGGCCGCCGACCAGGGCCAGCTGGGTGTTGCAGGCGCCCTTGATGGTGTCCTGGTAGTTGAGGAGCTTGGAGTCGAGCAGGTCGACCACCAGCTTGCGGCCGAGGATGCCGCCCTGGTCGTTGCACCACTTCTCGAAGGCCTTCATCGAGTCGTGCATGCCCTTGTTGAGGCCGGGCTTGGGGCCGCTCACGTCGGCGATCGTGCCGACGTGGATCTCGGTGTCGGTGACCCCGATGTCGGTGGCGCCCTTGGCGTCACCGGGGCCGCAGGGCGACTCGACCGAGCCGAACATCACCTTGCCGTCGGCCGACACCGGCGCACCCGAGGCGGCCTGGGCCCCACCCGCGCTGCCCCCACCGGTGGTGAGGCCACCGGTGGCGTTGGCCTTGGTCTGGTCGGGCACGCGCGTGCCGCACGCCGCGGCCACCAGCCCCACCATCACCAGCACGATCACCAGGCGCGTCTTCATGGCTCCCCTTCTTCCCCAGAGGTCCACGGGCGCGTCGGCGCGCCCCGGTCCGGAACACGGGCAGTCCACCACCCCGAGCGCGTCGTGGGGCGTCGCCCCGGGCGCGTCCGGCACACCTGATCTCTGCGTGGCCCTCGCGCCACAAGACCTCCCTCTCGGCTCACCCGGCCGCATCGACCCCCGTCGGCACACCAGCGGGTGAGTGCCGGGAACCTACCAAAAAGAATGTGACGTCGCGTCAGAAACGTGATGCCCGTCGGGTGGCCGCCACGACGTCGGCGAGCAGGCCGTCGCCGGCGGCGTAGGGCAAGGTCAGGCCGAGCCGGTCGGCCCGCCCCTCGTAGCGCCGGACCAGCTCGGCGCCGACCTGCTCGGGCGTGCCACGAACGCAGACGGCGTGCAGCAGGTCGTCGCCGAGGAGGGCCGGCATCTCGTCCCACCGCCCCTCCCGCGTGCAGGCCTGGAGCCGGGGCTGCAGATCGCCGCGGCCCTCGAGGTCGAGGACGGGTCGATAGGCGGGGGTGGATCCGTAGAACGCCAGCAGCCAGCGGCAGCCCTCGTCGGCCACCGCCTGCTCGGCCTCGTCCCGGCCGGCGCACACCAAGGTCGATGCACCGATGCCGAAGGCGTCTCGCCCTCGGCCCGAGGCGGCCAGGCCCTCGGCGACGAGCGGCAGGGTGTGCTCGACCAGGAACCGCTCGGTGTGGAACGGGTGGACGAGGAGGCCGTCGGCGACGGTCGCCACCATCCGCGTCATGGCCGGACCGAAGGCGCCGCACCAGACCGGGGGCGGCCCCCACTCGAGCGGACCCGGGTCGAACAGCGGCGGCAGCAGGTCCAGGCGGACGTACTCGCCCTCCACGGCGAGCGGCCTCCCGTCCTGGAAGGCGGCGAACACGGCGTGCACGGCGTCGACCACCTCGCGCAGGTGGGCCACCGGCCGGCCCCACGTGGCGCCGTAGCGGCGCTCGACGTGGGCCCGCACCTGGGTGCCGAGCCCGAGCACGAACCGGCCCTCGGTGGCGCGCTGCAGGTCCCACGCCGCCAGGGCGAGGTGCATGGGGCTGCGGGGGAAGGCGATGGCCACGTTCGAGTACAGGTCGAGCTCGCCCTCGCCACGACCACGGGCGGCGACGCCGGCGGCGGCCGCCTCGGCCAGCGGCAGGAACACGTCGTTGGGCCCCTCGAAGGTGTAGGCGCCGTCGAGGCCGGCGGCGACGAGCTCGGCGACCTGGAGGCCGACCAGGCCGAGCGGGGCGGTGAGCTGGGTGTCGAGGCGCACCGGCACAGCATGGCCGCGCCGGGTGCGCCGACCACGACCCGGCGGACTTGGCGCGGGCGCCGCCCATCGGCCAGCGTGCTCGCAGCGCGATCGCCGACCGCAGGAGGGGAGCCGATGCCGGGACCGCTGGAGGGCGTGCGGGTGGTGGAGCTGGCCGGGCTGGGGCCCGCCCCGTTCGCCGCCATGCTGTTGGCCGACATGGGCGCCGACGTCGTGTCGGTCGACCGGGCCGACCAGGCCATGGGGGCGCCCCTCGAGGCCGCCAAGGGCAACGTCTACGGCCGGGGTCGCCGCAGCCTCGCCGTCGACCTGAAGCACCCCGACGGCGTCGAGGCCGTCCGCCGCCTCGTCGACGGCGCCGACGTGTTCGTCGAGGGGTTCCGCCCGGGCGTGGCCGAGCGGCTGGGCCTCGGCCCCGACGATCTGCGGGCCCGCAACCCGCGCCTCGTCTACGGCCGCATGACCGGCTGGGGCCAGGAGGGCCCCTTCGCCGACCGGGCCGGTCACGACATCAACTACATCGCCCTGGCCGGCCCCCTGGCCCACATCGGCCGGGCCGGTCAACCCCCGACGCCGCCGCTCAACCTGCTCGGCGACTTCGGCGGCGGCGGGATGCTGCTGGCCTTCGGCATCGCCTGCGCGCTGGCCGAGCGGTCCCGCTCGGGCGAGGGCCAGGTGATCGACGCCGCCATGGTCGACGGCGCGGCGCTGCTCTCGGCCCCGATCGCCCCCGCCTACGCGCTCGGCTTCTTCCACCCCGAGCGCGGCACGAACTGGCTCGACTCGGGGGCCCACTACTACGACGTCTACGAGTGCGCCGACGGCCGGTGGCTGTCGATCGGGGCCATCGAGCCGAAGTTCTACGCCAACCTGCTGGCCGTGCTCGGGCTGGACGCCGACGACCTGCCCGACCAGGCGGACGAATCCAAGTGGCCCGAGCTCAAGGCTCGCTTCGCCGCGATCATCGCCACCCGCACGCGCGACGAGTGGATGGAGGCCTTCGCCGACCCCGACCACTGCGTGGCGCCGGTGCTGCCCTTCGACGAGGTCCTCGACCACCCCCACATCCGCGCCCGCTCCACGTTCGTCGACGTCGCCGGCGTCCCCCAGCCCGCCCCGGCCCCGCGGTTCGACCGCACGCCCGCCGCGCTCGACCGGCCGCCGGCACCCGCCGGCCACCACACCGACGAGGTGCTCGCCGAGGCCGGGTTCACCGCCGGCGAGGTCGCCGCCCTCCGCGCCGCCGGCGCCATCGCCTGATCGCGCCTCGGCCGGTCCGGCCGTGCCGGCCGATCAGGACAGGCGCAGCCGCGCCGTCATGAGCTCGACCGTGTACGGGTTCCACGTCGACATGGTGAAGAACACGGTGAGGTCGCCGCCCGGCTCGACGCGGGTGTACCGGTCGATCAGGTAGGCGCCGTACTCGCCGCCCCAGTCCCCCGCCCGGAACGGGTCGTTGACCGTGTCGCACGGCGGGTCCTGCACGGCGTGCATGAAGTGGCAGTACCCGCCGTCGGCCCACGGGTCGAACACCGTCAGGTGGTCCGACCACGGCCCCCACGGCCGCGGCGCCGACGCCAGGTGGATGCCCCGCGGCGTGTCGCAGCTGTCGAGCAGCACGAACCGCCCGAGCGCGGGCTGCCACGTGACCTGCAGCTCGCCGAGGCACGGCGGCCCGAACAGATCGGTGGCCCCCGCCTCGGTCTCGGCCCACCGCGGCGTGCCGCTGCCGTCGACCCCGGCGAACCAGCGCCACGACGCCTTGTCGGCCAGGCGGTCGAGGGGCGCCCACGCGAGCGACATGGGGCTCTTGCGCCACGCGCCCGAGCCGAACAGCAGCACCCCGTCGCCCGTGTTCGACGGCAGCCCCGGGAGGTCGGCGTTGCGGACCGGCACCGGCGAGACGTTGATGAACCGGTCCGACGAGACGTCGAGCACCTTGCGGAAGCGGGGCGTGCCCTGCTCGCTGACGGCCAGCACGGAGCGGCCCATGGTCCCGGCCGACACGTTCGAGTCGGTCGTGTAGAAGGCGAACAGGAAGCCGTGGGCGGCGAAGGCACCGGTGGGCACCTCGAGGCCCTGCAGCGAGACACCCGGGATGGTGGCGTAGTCGAACCAGCCGTCGGCGGCCGTCGGGAACGTGAGGTCGACGCAGTCGTCCGCCGAGGCATCGGTCGAGTAGCCGACGGCGTCCTCCTGCCAGGTGCGGGTGGACGTGTTGCCCAACGCCACCGAGTCCCCGAACAGCATGGTGAGGCGACCGCCGTACTCGACCGGGATGCCGAGGTCGGTGCCGTAGAGCCCCGACCGGCTGGCCGTGCGGTTGCCGGTGGGCACGGCCCGCTCGAAGTCGGCCTCACCCACCAGCTGGCACACCTTGTGCACGGAGCCGGGCACCACCCGGACGATGCCAGGTGCGCCTGGCGGGGGAAGGGAGATCGGCGAGATCGGCAAGGTGCAGGCAGCCAACAGCACGGTGCACGCGAGGATGGTGACCGAGGCCACCGCGCGCCGGCCTCGGCGACGACGCCTGCTCCTCGCGATCCCCCGGTCCACGACGGCGAGCGTGACCCGTCGCCCCACCCGGCGCAAGGGCCCGTCGGCCAACGCGGCGCGAAGGCCCGCCGGCCCACGCGGCCCGACCCCCGCCGCACCCGCGCCCGGTAGCCTGCGGGCGGGCGGATCCAGCGCCGGCGGGGGGCCGGCCACGCACACCAGGGGGACCCCGTGCAGCTCTCCGACGTCGACCTCTACGACCCGGACACCTTCCGCCTCGGCCGGCACCACGAGATGTTCGAGGTGCTGCGGGCCGAGGACCCGGTCCACTGGCACCCCGAGCCCGACGGTGACGGGTTCTGGTGCATCACCAAGCACGCCGACCTCATCGCCGTGAACCGCGACTGGGAGACCTTCTCGTCCAACGAGCACGGCATCAACATCCCCGACATCGGCCCCGACGACGGCGGCGTGCGGGAGATGATGCTGTACATGGACCCACCGCGGCACACGCGGTACCGGCTGCTGGTGAACAAGGGGTTCACCCCCCGGATGATCGGCCTGCTCGAGCAGCACCTCCGGTTCAAGGCCCAGACCATCGTCGACAACGTCGTCGAGCGGGGTCGCTGCGACTTCGTGGCCGACGTGGCCGCCGAGCTGCCGCTGCAGGCCATCGCCGAGCTGCTCGGCGTGCCGCTCGAGGACCGCACCAAGCTGTTCGACTGGTCGAACCGCATGATCGGCTTCGACGACCCCGAGTTCCAGGGCGACCGCTCCGAGGGGATGGAGGCCGCCGGCGAGCTGTACCTGTACTTCAACGCCCTCGCCGACGAGCGCCGCGCCGATCCCGCCGACGACCTCGTCACCAAGCTCATCAACGCCGAGGTCGAGGGCGACAAGCTGAGCGAGTCCGAGTTCGACATGTTCGCCCTGCTGCTCACCGTGGCCGGCAACGAGACCACCCGCAACGCCACCGCCCACGGCATGAAGGCGCTGATGGACCACCCCGACCAGCTGGCCCGCCTCCAGGCCGACCCCTCCCCCGACGCGATCGCCCTCGCCGTCGAGGAGATCCTCCGCTGGGCCACGCCGGTCCTGCACTTCCGCCGCACCGCGATGGACGACTACGAGCTGCGGGGCAAGCAGATCAAGGCGGGCGACAAGGTCGTGATGTGGCACATCTCGGCCAACCGCGACGAGGAGGTCTTCGACGACCCCTTCCGGTTCGACGTGACCCGCTCGCCCAACGACCACATCGCGTTCGGCGGCGGTGGTCCGCACTTCTGCCTCGGCGCCAACCTGGCCCGGCTCGAGCTGCGGCTGATCTTCACCGAGCTCGTCACCCGGCTCCCCCGCCTCGAGCCCGACGGCGAGGTCGAGTACCTGCGCTCCAACTTCATCGGCGGCATCAAGCGGATGCCGGTGCGCTGGGACGTGGGCGCCGTCACCTGAGGCGGCCGACGCGACGCGCCGAGGCCGCCGACGCGGCCCAGGCCGTCGTCAGCGGTCTTCGCGGCGGCGCTGCGGCACGAAGCCGGGGTAGGCCCGCACGGCCACGTCGAGGCACGCGTCCAGCAGCGGCGGGGCGAAGTCGGGGCTGGTGCACACGGTGTGGCCGTCCTCGATGCGGTGGATGGCGGCGTGCGGGATGGCGAAGGCCAGCTTGGCCTGCTGGGCCGGCACCAGCGCCCGGTCCTTGGTGGTGACCACGACCGCGGTCGGCACGTCGACGCGGTCGATCCAGCGCGAGGCGTCGAAGTGGCCGATGGCGCTGCCGGCCTCGAGGATCATCCGCCAGTCGTGGCGGCCCATCTCGGCAGCCGCCCAGCGCTGGAGCGTGTCGGGCCGACCACGGGTGTTGACCGGGGCGATCTGCTTGGCGATCGAGCGCGGGAGCAGCGTGAACAGCTGTCCGGCCCGGGTGGTGCCGGCGGCGGCCGCCATCATCGTGGTGAAGGTGAGTCGGGCCCGCATGCCCGGCACGAACGAGTGGCTGGTGGCGCACAGCACGAGGCCGTCGACCTTGCGCTGGTGCCGCTTCCACAGCAGCTCGGCGACCGGGCCGCCCATGGAGTACCCGACCATGACGGCCGAGGGGATCTCGAGCTCGTCGAGCAGCATCGCCACGTCGTCGGCGCAGTCGGCCAGGGTGAAGCGCTTCCGGCTGCGCACGCCCCGGCCGTGGCCGCGGAGGTCGGGGGCGACGACGCGGAAGTGCTGCGAGGCGGGGCCGAACACCTGGTACCAGTTGATGCCCCCGCTGGCGATCCAGCCGTGCAGCAGCACGATGGTGGGGGCGCCCGGCGGCCCCTCGACCTCGCGCACGAAGGTGGTGCCCCGGCCGGGCAGCTCGATGCGGCGGCCCATGGGCACGGGCAGGCCGCCCTCGGCGTCGGGCACATCTCGGATGATGGCAGCCACGTCAGGCCTCCCCGTCAGCGACGAGCGACTCGAGCTCGGCGGCCGCCACCAGCTCGGCGAACGCCTCCTGCACGCCCTGGGCGAGGTCCCACGGCTCGTCGACCACGTCGCGGCACACCATGAACCCGAAGTCGATCGTGCCCTCGTAGGAGAACACCGTGATGTTCACTCCCGTGCCGTAGAGCAGCGGCCCCATCGGGTACAGCGACTCGACCCGGGCCCCGGCGCAGAAGATGGGGAACGACGGTCCGGGCACGTTGGAGATGATGAGGTTCATGATCGGCGGCGTGCGGGTGTCGAGCCCGGCCGCCGTGTACATGCGGGCCGCCAGCGAGATGAGCGCCGGGGGCGCCGCCTCGGAGATGCCCATGAGCTTCTCGGCAGCCAGCGCCTTCTGCATCTCCTTGGCGCCCTGGGTGCTCTCGTGGATGGCCCGGAGCCGCTCGACGGGGTGCGGCAGGTGGGTGGCGAGCGAGGCGAACATGGCCCCGACCTTGGTGCCGACGTCGCCCTTCTCGTCGTCGGCGCGCAGCGACACCGGCACCTGGGCGATCAGCGGTGAGTCGGGGAGGTCGTCGCGGTCCTCGAGGTAGCGGCGCAGCGCACCACTGCACACGGCCAGCACCACGTCGTTGACCTTGACGCCGAAGGCGGCCTTGACCGCCCGCACCTCGGCCAGCGGCACGCTGGCGTAGGCGAAGCGCCGATGTGGGGTGAGCTCGGTGTTGAACGACGTGCGGGGCGCCTGGAACGGGATGGGCGGGGGCGCCGGCCGGCGCTGGAAGCCGACCAGGGCCAGCCCCTGGCGGACCGACCCCCGCACGAAGCGGGCCGCCCGCACCGGTGTCGACACGGTGTGGCCGATGCCGTGCAGCAGCAGCTCGAAGGCGTTGGGCAGCGGCTCGACCTTCCGGGGCTCGTCCGGCGGCGGGACCGGGGGCGGGTCGGACTCGAGGTCCATGATCACCGTCGCCAGCTCGCTGCCGGAGACCCCGTCGATGATCGAGTGGTGGATCTTGGCGAGGATGGCCACCTTGCCCCCCTCGAGCCCCTCGATGACCCAGAACTCCCACAGGGGCTTGCGGCGGTCGAGCTTGATGCTGACGAGGTCGCCGATGAGGTTGCCGACCTGCTCGGGTCCGCCCGGCGGCGGCACGCCGATGCGCCGGATGTGGTTGTCGAGGTCGAAGTCGGGGTCTTCGACGAACCGGGGCCGATCGAGGCCGAACGGGACCTCGACGAGCCGCCAGCGGAACTGGGGCACGAGGTGCAGCCGCTCCTCGACCTGTCGGCGCAGGCGATCGACGCTGAAGGCCTCGACCGTCGAGCTGGCCTCGTCGGTGGGATCGGCGACCATCACCGCCGACACGTGCATGTGCCAGGCCGGCGTCTCGCCGTAGAGGAAGGCGGCGTCGACGCCGCTGACCCGCTTCACGAGGCCACCTCGACATCGTCGCCCTCCGCCGCCTGCTTGGCCCACCGGTAGTCGGCCTTGCCGGCGGGCGATCGCTCGATGTGGTCGACGACCGCGACGGTGCGCGGCACCTTGTAGCCGGCGAGCGACGAGCGGCAGTGGGCCTGGAGGTCGTCGATGGTCGGCGACGCGCCCTCCTCGGGCTGCACGACGGCGGCGACCCGCTGGCCCCAGCGGTCGTCGTCGACGCCGACCACGACCACGTCGTAGACGTCGGGATGGGCCTTGAGCACGGCCTCCACCTCCTCGGGGTGCACCTTCTCACCGCCGGTGTTGATGCACACCGATCCGCGGCCGAGCAGGTGGATGGTGCCGTCGACGTCGACGGTGGCCATGTCGCCGGTGAGCACCCACCGGTGGCCCCCGGCCTCGACGAAGGTCTCCGCCGTCTTGACCGGGTCCTTGTAGTAGCCCTGCGGGATGTGGCCGCGCCGGGCGACGCGCCCGACGGTGCCGCTGCCCGGCTCGACCGGCGTGCGGGTGTCCTCGTCGAGCACGACGGTGGAGTCGCCGTAGGGCGTGAACCGGGTGACCTCGGCCGTGGGCGCGGTGCCGGCCTCGAGCCGTGAACCGCCCTGGGCGCCGGTCTCGGACGAGCCGAAGCCGTCGGCGATGGCGGCGTCGGGGACGGCCTTCATCAAGCGCTCGCGCACCGACGGCGTGAGCGGCGCGCCGCCCGAGCCGACGCTCAGCAGGGTCGACACGTCGAACGGGCCGTCGGACTCCCAGGCGTCGACGAGCGGGCGGACGACGGCGTCGCCGACCACCGTGATGAGGTTGACGCCCTCCTCCTCGATGGTGCGCCACACCCGCACCGGATCGAGGCTCCCGGGGAGCAGCACCACGCGCCCGCCCGCGTACAGCCACGACAGCGACGTCCACTGACCCGCGGCGTGCATGAGCGGGGCCACCGGCAGGAAGACGAACGTGCCGTCGATGATGCGGTCGAGCACCTCGGGCGGTGCGGTCACCGGTCCCATCAGGCGCATCGGGTCGCCACCGCCGATGCACGCGAAGAAGGCGTCCTCCTGGCGCCACACGACGCCCTTGGGGAAGCCGGTGGTGCCACCCGTGTAGATCACGTACGGGTCGTCGGGCGAGCGGGGCGCGAAGCCGCGGTCGGGTGACGACGCGGCCAGCGCGTCCTCGTACTCGAGCCCGCCGAGGGCGGCGATCGGCTCGGCGCCGCCGTCGTCGACGCAGAGCGCCCAGCGCAGGCGGGGCAGCTGGCCCCGGACGGCCTCGAGGCGCGGGGCGAAGCTGCGGTGGTAGAGGACGCCCACCACGTCGGCGTCGTCGAAGAGGTGCCGCAGCTCGTCGGTGACGTACCGGTGGTTCACGTTGATCGGCACGGCCCGCACCTTGAACGCCGCCAGCATCGCCTCGAAGTACTCGGGGGCGTTGGTGAGGTACACACCGATGTGCTGGCCCGGCTCGACGCCCTGGGCGAGGAGCCAGTGGGCGAGGCGGTTGGCCCTCGCCTCCAGCTCGGCGTAGGTGAGCCGCCGGTCGCCGCACACCACCGCCTCCCGGTCGGCGACGCGGTCGGTGACGGCCTCCCAGACGTCGGCCAGGTTGAACGACTCGAGCGTCGTCTCGGTGCCGCTCACGGTGCCTCCCTCGTCGCCCCTCGACAGCTGCGGCCGGCGCCCGCCCGGATCGTCGCCGTCCTGGAGCGACCAGCATCGCCCATGCGGATCGCCCGTGCCGCCGGTCGAACGAAACTGTAACACGTTCTCATTCTGGGGACCCGGCCGCGAGCTCCGCCGGGCGGGCCCGGATCACCCGGCGGCGACCTCCGTCGGTCGGCGGGCCGGCGCGGCGAGGAGGAGCCACAGGGCCACGGCGACCGTGCCGACGAGGAACAGCGCCTGGGCCCACGGCACCGTCGTGCCGCCGGCGGTGACGATCGAGATCAGCAGCGAGGCCGCGGCGAGCACCGGCAGTGCAACCAGCCGCCGGCCGACCGCCCCACCGGCCCGCCAGGCGTAGGCGACGGCGGCGAGGCCCACCCACAGGTAGTGCCACCACACCATGGGCACGACGAGGAGCAGGACCAGCCAGGCGAGGGACCACAGGGCGTCGTCGTCGGCTCGACGGCGGGCGGCCAGGACGAGGAGGCCGACGGCCAGGACGGCACCGACCACGATCACCCCGATGCCGCTGCCCCCGGTCGTGGCCGGGGCCACGAGGTGGGCCAGGGCGACGAGCGAGCCGTTGTAGGTGTTGGCCGGCGTGGTGGGGCCGAGCGCCGCCGAGGCGTCGACGAAGGCGGACCACAGGCCTCGGTCGACCACCGGCACGGTGACGACGGTGATCGCCACCACCAGCCCCGCCGTCCACGCCGCCACCGCCCATCGACGCCGCCAGACGAGGACGGCCAGGAGGGCGAGCGGGAACAGCTTGAACACGACGGTGGCGGCGAGGACCGCCGCCACCGCCAGCGCCCGGGGCCATCGGGTGGCCCACACGAGCCCGAGCGCCGCCGACAGGAACAACAGGGGTGAGTTCTGCCCGAGGGCGATCGGCGCGGTGGCGAAGGGGGTGGCCAGGAGCGCGGTGGCGAGCAGGCAGGCGGGTGCCTCCGGGGCCAGCGAGGCGAGCCGGGCCCACAGCACCGCCATGCCGGCGGCCAGGCAGGCGGCGGCGAGGACGCGGAACGCGAGGGCACCGAGGTCGGGCCCGAGCGCGGCCGCGACCCGGCCGACGAGCACGGCGGGCGGCGGGCTCACGAAGCCGACGTTGACGGTCGCGCAGTCGGTGCCCGGCGGCGAGATCGCGCACGATCGCTCGGCGAAGGCCGGCGCCATGGCGTAGAGGTCGCCCGAGGCCGAGTAGACCGCGCCGGGATCGCTGGTCGACAGCTCGCCGGCGACCAGGAACGGCACCGCGTCCTGGGCGACGTTCCCCTGCACGGCCAGGGGGAGCACGAGCACCCACATCGCCAGCACGGCGACGTACACGACGCGAACCGGGCCGGGTGGCCCGAAGCCGGCGGACCGGCTCACCCGCCGCTCCAGGCGACCACCGGGCCGGCGACGTCCTCCAGGACGCGCGTGAGCCCCAGGTCGACCGGGACCGGCACCACCTCGGTGCCGAGCGAGCCCGCCAGCGCCCCGACCAGCTCGGCGTGGTCGGCGGCGTGGGCGAGGACCCCGTCGTCGCCCCACACCAGCAGCGACAGGGCGGCCCCCCAGGCCCGGGCCTGCTCGACGAGCACCTCCGAGGCGGGGTCGAGCGGGCCGGCGGTGACCGAGAGGGAGGGCCGGCCGTCGAGAGACGCGGCGATGCCGGCGGCCGCTGCGAAGCCTGGAGCCACCGTGGCGGGCACCACCACGCTGCCCGGCACCGTGGTGGGGAAGGTGCGGGCCACCCAGAGGCCGGCCGGGCCGGGGTCGGCGGCCACCACCCCGCCGTCGGGCAGGGCGCCGGCCAGGTCGCGGGCGGCCCGGGCCGGGCTGATCGGCACCGAGTCCAGCTCGTACAGCGGACCGACGGCGGCGGCCAGCTCGCGGTACAGCGGTGGGACCGGCGGGACCTCGGCCGGCTCCGCCCAGCGGAACGCCAGGGCCGACAGCTGCCACGGCTCGACCTCGAGCACCTGGCCACCGGCCCACCGCTCGGGCGGCGCCTCGAGGGGATCGACGCCCACCGCCACGACCAGGCCGGCCTCGCCGAAGCCGGCGAGCTCGAAGTCGCGGTCCTGGAGGCCGGCGGTGCCGAAGTGGTGCGGGCTGTCCCACGGGAACACGCCCTTGGCGCCCCACGTGTTCACCACGCCCACCCCAGCGCGGGCGGCGAAGTCCTGCAGGGCGGCGACCTGGCCGCCGCGCACCACGCCGGGGCCGGCGAGCACGAGGATGCCGAGCGAGGCCAGGGACGGGTCGAGGCTGTAGAGCTGGCCGGCGGCCGCCTCGTCGAAGGTCAGCGCCTCGACGTCGTCGGGCACCGGCGCGTCGAGGTCGAGGTCGAGGACGACCTCGACGGCGGCGTGCACGGCGCCGAAGGTCCACCCGGCGACGACCACCGGCAGCGACGCCGGATCGGTGACGGTGAGGACGCCGGCCTCCGCCCCGGGCGCCGAGGACAGCCGCACCCGGCGGCCCGGCAGCAGCGCCACGCCGGGGCCGGTCCCGATCCGCCCGGCGGCGTCGGCGAGCAGGGCCGCCAGCTCGGGCTCGTCGACCCGGAGGTGCCCCAGGCCCGGCACGCCCGAGATGCCCGACGCCGAGGAGCCGAACAGCCGCGTGGCGCCCGCCGCGCGCAGGCAGCGGCCGAGCAGCTCGGCCACGGTCGCCGGCGGTCGGCCGTCCTCGCTGTCGGCACCGGTCGTCGTCATGGTGGGCATTCTCGCCCATGGCGGCCCGGGGGCGGGCGAGGGACGGCGGCGCACCGACGGCCGGACACGCCGGTAGCGTCGCCCGTCATGAAGGTGCGCATCGGCTTCGGCCTCGGGACCCGGACCGGCGGCGCCGGCGGCGACCGCCTCCTCGGCATCGTCGACGACCTCGAGCGGCTCGGCTTCGACTCCCTGTGGCTGTCCGAGCGGGTGTCGGGCGAGATCCCCGACCCGTTGATCGCCCTGGCCGTGGCCGCCGGCCGCACCCGGAACCTCAAGCTGGGCACGAGCGTGCTCGTCGTGCCGGGTCGCAACCCGGTCCTGCTCGCCAAGGAGCTGGCCAGCCTCGACGTCCTCTCGCAGGGCCGCCTGCTCCCCGCGGTCGGGCTCGGGGCCGTCGACCCCGTCGAGCAGGCGGCCTTCGGCGTGCGCCGCGAGGAGCGTGCCCCCCTCTTCGACGAGGTGCTCCCCCTCCTGCGACGGCTCTGGACCGGCGAGGCCGTGCACCACGACGGCCCCCGCTACCACGTCGACGGCCTTCGCCTGCAGCCCACGCCGGTCGACCGCCACCTCGACGTGTGGCTGGGCGGCCTGGCCCCCTCCGAGCTGCGCCGCTGCGGGCGCCTCGGCGACGGCTGGCTGCCGTCGTTCTGCACCGCCGCCGACGTCGCCGCCGGCATCCCGGTGGTCCAGGCCGAGGCCGGGTCGCACGGGCGAACGATCGACCCCGAGCACTTCGGCGCCCTCATCGCCTACCGGCACGGCCCGCTGCCCGAGGGCTACGCCGCCTTCATCGCCCGACGCCGACCCGAGATCGACCCGGGCGAGCTCATCCCCGAGGGCCTCACCGGTGTGCGGCGCACGATCGAGGCCATGGTCGACGCCGGGGCGTCGAAGTTCGTCGTGCTCCCGCTCACCGACCCCGACGACTGGACCGCCGAGCTCGAGGCCATCGCCGACGGCCTGCTCCCCCTGCAGACCTGATCGACCCCGGACGCGCACCGACGACGGCACCCACGGGCAGCCGTCGTCGGTGGTCGGATGCAGGCCGGTCGGCGACGACCGGCGATCGACTAGTAGCGCAGGCCCGGTGCCCGGCTGTGGAACACGTCGGCGTTCATGGCCGCCGTCAGCTCGGAGGCCTCCCAGCGCTTGCCGGGCTTGGAGATGCTCGGGCCGTTGCTCCAGCCCTCCATCAGCACGATCTCGTCCTTGACCGCCCGGATGATCTGGCCGGTCACGTGCGACGCCTTGTCCGACGCCAGCCAGGCGACGACGGGCGACGACAGCGAGGGGTCCATCGGGTTCCACTCGTCGAACTCGTCGGGCTCCTTGGCCTCGATGCCCGCGCCCGGGATGGACGCGGCCATGCGGGTGGCGCCGGCCGGGCCGATGGCGTTGACGGTGACGCCCATCTTGAAGACCTCGAGGCTCACGGTGATGGTGAAGGCGGCGATGCCGGCCTTGGCCGCGGTGTAGTTGGCCTGGCCGAAGTTGCCCACGAGGCCGGCACCCGAGGTGGTGTTGATGACCCGACCGGTGGAGACGTCCTCACCGGCCTGCGAGCGGGCCCGCCAGTGGTTCACGGCGTGGTGGGTGGGGGCGAAGGTGCCCTTGAGGTGGACCCGGATGACCTTGTCCCAGTCGTCCTCGGTCATCTTCCAGATGGTGGCGTCGCGGGCGATGCCGGCGTTGTTGACCAGGATGTCGAGGCGGCCGTAGGTGTCGACGGCCTGGGCGATCATCCGGCCGGCGCCCTCGAAGTCGGCGACGTCCTCGTAGTTGGCGACGGCCTCGCCGCCGCGGGAGGTGATCAGATCGACGGTGAGGTCGGCGTCACGGCCGGCCCCCTCGCCCTTGAGGGACGCACCCAGGTCGTTGACGACGACCTTGGCCCCCTCCTTGGCCAGCTCGAGGGCGTGGCCCCGGCCGATGCCGTGCCCCGCGCCGGTGACGATGGCGACCCTGCCGTCGAGCAACCCCATGCCTGACTCCCCGTGCGACGTCCGCCGTGGCGGACCGTTTCCTGATGGACCGTCAGATCGTAGTGATCCGGCAGCGGCGGCGGCGAACCGGCGCCGCGTCCCCGGCGGAACGGGCCGATCTGCACCCCGAGGACGGCCGGGCTCCCGGCCTCGAGTCGCACGCGACGGGAACCACACACCCACCTGGTGCGACCATGTCGACGTGAGGATCCGTCGCGCCGCCGTCGCCCTGGTCACCTGCTCGTTCGCCGTGACCGCCGCCGCGTGCGGCGGGAGCACGACGGCGTCGTCGGTGCCGACCACCGCCGCCCCGTCGTTCAAGGGCGTGGTGAGGACCCAGCCGATCCAGGTCGGCGACGTCACGCTGCCCGAGGAGACCCCCGGTCCGGCCGCCGGGACGACCTTCCCCTTCAAGGCGAAGCCCGGCGAGCTGCTCGTCGCCTACTTCGGCTACACGAGCTGTCCCGACGTGTGCCCGACCACCCTCTCCAACCTCAACGCCGCCCGCAAGAAGGTCGGCGCCGACGCCGGCCGGGTCGACCTGGCCATGGTGACCGTCGATCCCGAGCGCGACACGGCCTCGGTCCTCGACGGCTACCTGCGCCACTTCGCCGACCGCTACCACGTCCTGCGGACCACGGATCCGGCCCAGCTGCGGGCCGCCGAGGACGTGTTCGGCGCGTCGTCCTCGGTCACCAAGACCGGCGACGGCAAGGTCGAGGTCACCCACACGGGGACGGCCTACGTCGTCGACGAGCACGGTACGGTGCTGGTCGAGTGGCCCTTCGGGATCACCACCGACGACATGGCCAACGACCTGCGGGTGGCGCTGGCCAGGGTCGGTCCTGCGACCACCGGGAGCACGCCATGAGCGACGAGCCCACCCCGACGACCGACGACCAGCGCCACGGCGATCCGTCGGCGGGCGACGAGTCCCCCACCGACGGCGGCGGGGGCGGGTCCGCGCTGCGAGGCGGTCGCCGGGTCCACCCGGCGGTGTGGATCGCCGCCGTGGTGGCCGTGGTGGCGATCGCCGGCGGCGCCCTGCTGCTCACCCACCGGCCCCAGGAGTACAAGGTCACCGTTCCGGCGGGCACCGGTGACCGCATCGCCAAGGGCGAGACCGTCGAGCTGATCCCCCGCGACCTCGACCTGTCGGTCGGCGACACGATGATCATCGAGAACCAGGACAGCCGGAACCACACCGTGGGCCCGTTCGCGGTCCGGGCCGGCGAGACGCTCACCTACACCTTCTCCAACGCCGGCGTGTTCAAGGGCGCCTGCTCGGTGCACCCCTCGGGTGAGGTGACCATCACCGTCGCCTAGCCACGGGCGGCCCGATCACCGGCCCGGATCGCTGGCCCGATCACCGGCCCGGATCGCTCCGACGGCCCCTCCCGTGGCAGCCTCGGCGGTCGGCCCAGGCGGCTTTGCCCGACCTCGACCGTTTTTTCGCCGGCCGGGAACCACGACCGGCAGATCAGCGACCACTACGACGTGAGCGCCACGGACCAGGTGCTCCGGACCAGGAGGACAAGAGAACGCATGGCTGGGAAGAAGACCGTCACCGTCGCCGGACTGCTCCTCGGTGGTGGGCTGCTCGTCGCCACCGCGTGCAGCAGCTCGTCCGAGACCAGCTCGGGCACCACCACCACGGCCAAGGCCACCGCCACCACGGCGCCGGCCAAGGGCATCACCGTGAGCGAGCCGTGGTGCCGGGCCACCGCCGAGTCGGCCACCACCGGCGCCTGCTACATGACCATCAGCAACGGTGACAAGACCGCCGACAAGCTCACCAAGGTGAGCGTGCCCACGTCGGTGGCCGCCGAGGCCCAGCTCCACGAGACGACCATGTCCGAGGGCGGCGGCACCACCGGCACCACCATGAAGATGGGTGGCGACTCGATGGGCGGTGGCACCACCGGCACCACCATGAAGAAGGGCACGGCGGCGTCGAGCAGCGCCCAGGCCGAGCTGACGGCCTACGGCCACAACGGCGAGGACGACGGCGACGGCGAGACCGACACCAGCATGAAGGGCGGCACCACCGGCACGACCATGGGTGGCGGCGCCATGGGCATGCAGGAGGTCTCGAGCATCGAGATCCCCGCCGGCGGCTCGGTGCAGCTCAAGCCGGGTGGCTACCACATCATGCTGATGGAGCTGGCGGCCCCGCTGAAGAAGGGCGAGACCGTCGCCATCACCCTGACGTTCGAGAAGGGCGGCAACCAGACCGTCCAGGCCCAGGTGAAGGACGCCTGATCCGACCACCGAGCGCCGGCCCGTCGTGACGGACCGGCCGGCGCCGACCAGATCCGCGTGATGCGGGTGACGAGCGAAGGCCCCGGGTTCTCCCCGGGGCCTTCTGCTGTGTCGGCGCAGGCATCACACGCGGGGGTGACGGACGTCAGCCCGTCGCCTCCGGCAGCTTCAGCGGTCCCGGTTGGCCACCGTGCCCTCGTAGCGGGCCTGCAGGTCGCGCTTGAGGATCTTGCCAGCGGGGTTCCGCGGGATCACGTCGACCAGCTCGAGCTGCTCGGGGACCTTCTGCACCATCAGGCCCTCGGCCTTCAAGAAGTCCACCATCTCGTCGAACTCGAGGGGCTCGGCCCCCTCGGCGGTGGCCACCACCGCGCACACCCGCTCGCCGCTGGCGGCGTCGGGCAGGCCGATGACGGCCACGTCGCCGACCTTGGGGTGGGCGTAGAGGTGGTCCTCGACCTCCTTGGCCGAGACGTTCTCGCCCTTGCGGATGATGATGTCCTTGAGGCGACCGGTGATGGCGAGCATGTTGCGCTCGTTCAGCACGCCGAGGTCGCCGGTGCGGAAGTAGCCCTCGTCGTCGAAGGCCTCGGCGTCGAGCGAGGCGTCGAGGTAGCCCTTCATGAGCTGCGGAGCCTTGGCCCGCACCTCGCCCTCCTCGCCCACCGCGGCCACCGTGCCGTCGGGCTTGACCAGCTTCAGCTCGACGCCCGGCATGGGCGCGCCCTCGCTGTTGGCGAGGTCCTCGTCGGCGTCGTCGACGCCCGACATCGTGAGGATGGGGGCCTCGGTGAGGCCGTAGCCCGAGAGGATGCCCTTGGAGCCCGGGAAGGCCTCCTTCATCTCGTAGTGCAGCGCTGGCGGCTTGGGCGCCCCGCCGCCGGGGAAGCCCCGCACGTGGGGGAACAGGCCGCCGCCGGCCTTGCGCTGGGCGGCGAGGTAGGTCTGGTGGAAGACGGTGCCCGAGCCGGCCAGGGTGACGCCCTCCTGGTCGAGCACCTGGACGACCACGTCGGGGACGAAGGCCTGGAAGCAGATCTGGGACATGCCCGTCTGCAGGCTGGTGAACAGCCAGGTGATGCCGCCGATGTGGGGGAACGGGAAGGCCAGGGCGTTGCGGTCGTCGGCGGCGACGGCGAGGCGGCCACCCATGCCCTCGGCCACGGCGTGGATCGTCCGGTCGGTGTGCTGGGCGCCCTTCGGGTCGGCGGTGGTGCCCGACGTGTAGAAGTACCAGCGCACCTCGTCGCCGTCGGTGGGCGGGGGCGGGAGCGTCGACGGGTCGCCCTCGGGCAGCGACCGGTCGCAGGCCAGCACCTCGATCGAGCCGCCCTCGGCGTTGATCTCGGCGGCGATCCCCTCGGCCATGGCGAGGAAGTCGACGTTGGCGAAGGTGGTGGGAACGACCAGGAGCTTGGCGCTGGTCTGGCGGGCGCAGAAGCCGACCTCGCGCTCGCGGTAGATGTGCAGGATCGGGTTCTGCCGGGCACCGAGCCGGGCGATGGCCCCGACCAGGACGAGCGACTCGAGCCAGGTGGGGAGCTGCCAGGTGACGGTGTCGCCGGCGCCGATGCCGCGCTCCTGCAGGGCCGCCGCCAC
Source organism: Acidimicrobiales bacterium (assembly GCA_046331175.1). Lineage (GTDB taxonomy): Bacteria > Actinomycetota > Acidimicrobiia > Acidimicrobiales > Acidimicrobilacustridaceae > JAWKIW01. The sequence goes on along the minus strand of JAXLRI010000013.1, from coordinate 4,034 downwards.
GCGCTCGCACTGGTCGCGGTACTCGGCGAAGGTCAGCGACCGGCCGCTCTCGTCGACGGCGAGCCGGTCGTCGGGCGACGCCGCCGCCCGCTGCTCGACCAGGTCCCACAGCGTCGTGCCCTCGATCATGGCTGTCCCCTCCCCGGCCGGCGTGGCCGGCTCGCCCTCGTGGCGGTCGTCCGTCGATCTGACGGGCCGTCAGTTTAGGTCGGCTCGTCCGGGCCGTGCCGCGGTCCCCGGACCGGGTGGCGGGGCCGCGGGGAAGCGGGACGGACCGACGACCGGCGGCGGCCGGTGGCGACGGCCGATGGCGACGGACCGGTGGCGACGGCCGATGGCGACGGCCGATGGCGACGGACCGGTGACGACGGACCGGTGGCGACGGACCGGGCGGTCGGGCCCGTCGGCTAGAACGGCGCGGTGGCCGGTCCGGTGATCCGACGACGGGTGCTCGTGTCGGGACGGGTGCAGGGGGTGTGGTTCCGCGACTCGTGCCAACGGGCGGCGCGACGGCTCGGCGTCGCCGGGTGGGTGCGCAACCGCCACGACGGCCGGGTCGAGGCCGTGTTCGAGGGCCCCGCCGACGAGGTGCTCTCGATGGTGAACTGGTGCGGCACCGGCCCGCCCCACGCCGTGGTCTCCGGGGTCGAGCTGACCGAGGAGGAGCCGGTCGGCGAAGCCGGCTTCGCCATCCGCTGACGAGGCGCTGACCCGACGTTCGTCATCACGGCCGGTTCGACGTCGGCGTGGGTCGAGTGCGTCGCAGCGGCTCCGATGGCTCGTCGCCGGCGTTCGGGCCGCGCCGCGTCGCCGCGGTCAGTCGCGCTTGAGGTGCCCCATCACGTAGCTGCGGTCGTCGTTCATCCAGCCCTGCGAGCCGGCGTAGTCGAGCATCTTGCGGAACCGGACCGGCCAGTCGTCGCCGACGCGTCCCTGGGCGAGCTCCTCGAGCCGGTGGACGGCGATGTAGGCGTTGGGCCCGACCAGGCGGCCGGCGCCCAGGTCGGCGATCGCCTCGTCGACGGCGCCGTCGTTGCCTCCGCCCACGACGAGGACGTGGAACTCCTCGCAGTCGTCGGGGTCCTCGAGGGTCGCCGTCTTGGCCTCGCTGTCGACCTTCAGGTACATCGCGTCCTCCGTCGTGCGTCCGCCGGTCCGATCCACCTGCCGCCCCCGCGGCCGGGATCTCCGCCGAGGCATCGACCGTTCCCCCGCCGGCCTTTACCGAGACAGGTCGCGCGGACCACCCCGACGGTCCCGGCACACCAGGTCCCGGCGCGCGACGCACGAGGCGGAGCACGGCGCACGGAGCGCGGCGCACGGTAGAACGGGCGCACGGCGCACGGAGCGCCGAGCCTTGGGCACGCCCTCGCCCCGGAGGTCCGGGACGGTCGGCTCGCCTCAGGTGGCGTCGGGTGGCCCGCTGCCCGGTCGCCAGCCAAACGGCGCCAGGGTGAAGCCGGCGAAGTCGAAGGCGGGGACGACGGAGCACCCCACGAGCGTCCACGCGCCCAGCGACCGCGCCGACTGCCACACGCCGGCGGGGACGTGGTGCTGGGGCAGCTGGCCGGCCGCCAGGTCGGTGCCGAGGACGAGCGACCGGACCGCCACCGCGTCGTCGCTGAGCTCGAGCTCGAGCGGGTCGCCGGCGTAGTGGTGCCACAGCTCGTGGGCGTCGAGCAGGTGCCAGTGCGACCGCTCGCCGGCCGGGAGGAGGTACACGATGGCCGAGCCGGGCGGCCGTCCGCCGTCTTCGCCGGCCGGATCCGTCCCCGGGTGCGCCCAGGTGCGCCGGTACCAGCCGCCCTCGGGGTGCGGCTCGAGGCCGAGCCGCTCGATGATCTCGTCGACGCCCACCGCCGGAGCCTAGGGCGACTGGTGTCGGGACGGTCGTGGCAGCGGCGGGGTCCTCGGCGGTCGGACCGGGCACCGGTGACGCCCGGGTGCCTACCATCCCGCCGTGGCCTCGACCCGACCCTGCCTCCACCCCCACCGATGAGCGATCACGACGACCTCGTCGTCGGCCCCCAGCCTCCGCTCAACCGGCGGGCCTCGTTCCTCGTGGTGGTCGGCGCCTACGCGGTGGCGGCCGGGATCGCCGCCGTGGTGGCCGCCCTGGTGGGCAGCGCCTACCCGCTGCTCACCGTGCTCGTGGCCGACCTCGTCGCCACCGTGGTCGTGTTCGCGTTCAGCCGGACCTTCAACAACACCTCCATGTACGACGCCTACTGGAGCGTCGTGCCGCCGGTCATCGCCCTCTACCTGTTCTGGGTCCACGACCCGGGCACCAACGTGCTGCGCCAGGTGATCGTGCTCGGCCTCGTATGGGGGTGGGCCATCCGCCTGACCGCCAACTGGGCCCGGGGTTGGACCGGCCTCGACCACGAGGACTGGCGCTATCGGGACATGCGCACCAACGGCAAGCCGTACTGGCTGCAGAGCTTCTTCGGCCTGCACCTGTTCCCCACGCTCGAGGTCTACCTCGGGTGCCTCGCCCTGTACCCCGCGCTCACCGTGGGCACGCGCGGCTTCGGCCCGATCGACGTGCTGGCCACGGTGGTGACGGCCGGCGCCATCCTCGTCGAGCTGGTGGCCGACGAGCAGCTGCGGGCCTTCAACCAGGTGAAGATCCCCGGCGAGATCTGCGAGGTCGGGCTGTGGCGGTGGAGCCGCCACCCCAACTACTTCGGCGAGCTGTCGTTCTGGTGGGGCCTGTGGCTGTTCGGCGTGGCCGCCGATCCGGCGTGGTGGTGGACGGTGATCGGGCCGCTGGCCATGACCGCCATGTTCGTGTTCGCCAGCATCCCGATGATGGACAAGCGCAGCGCCGAGCGCCGCCCCGGCTTCGCCGCCTACGCGGCGCGCACGTCGATGATCGTGCCGATGCCCCCCAAAGCCGACGCCACCTGAGCTCGGCCAAGGGGTGCGACCAGCTCGACTCGGCCGGGCTGGCCTGCCGGTCGCCGACTGATGGGGCGCCAAGGTCGATGACGAGGTGACCGACGAACGAGGTCGCCGCGAACCGCTCCACCAGACGACCCACCGCCACCGACCGACCCGCCGCCGACTGGCCCACCCCCGTGTAGGCCACCAACCACGCCCGCGCCGACGGCGACCCCTCCACCGACCACTGCGCCGACCCGTCCAACGCCCCCGACAACCGTGCCACCGCCACCAGCACCCGATCCGCCACCACCGACACCGACCGCAACCGCTCCCCCACCACCGACCCGGGAACCCCACCCAGGTCATCGCACAACACCCCGAGCGCACCAGGCGCCGCCGCCAACCACGCCTCGGCCGCTGCCAACGCCTCCACCCGATCCACCCCGCCGGGCCCGGTCACCGCGGCATCGGCCTCCAACCCCTGCCGCAGCCGAACCCGACACGCTGCCAACCGCTCGCGGCCCTCGGCCGAACCACACGACGCACCCGCACCACGCGAGCCTTCCGACTCGACGACTCTCGGCTGCGGCACCGGCGCCACCTCGACCATGCCCCCATCATGCAGAAGGGGTGTGACAGCGAACCTCGGGGACCTCGGCCACCCCTCTTGCGGCCACCGAACCCGCCCGCCCCTTCGTCGCCTCGACGGCCGGACCCGGCTCAGCCGCGAGCGACCACCGACAGGTTCAGCGGGTACCGCCACCGCTCACCCCGCCAGGACCGGACGGCGCCGATCACCCCGACCACGTAGCCGTACATGGCCACGACGGCGAAGCACCCCCACAGCGCCAGCGCAGCGAGGTTCCAGCCGGACGCGCCGGCCACGACGCAGAGCACGCCTGGCACCAGTGCCGCGATCTGCAGGTTCAGGACCTCGCCCGTGACCTGGTGCAGATGGGGACTCCGACGGGCAGCCGTGAAGCGGGCGACGACCGGGATCAGGGCCAGCGGTCCGAGCCAGCACCACAGCTGGCACACCACCGCCAGCGCCCGCACCTTCATCGGCTCCGCCCCCTCCACGACCCGAGCGTGCCACGCCGAACGGGCCAGACGCCGCGTGGTTCGGAGCGGATCGGCCCGGCCGGTTC
>JAXLRI010000012.1:0-150086 GCA_046331175.1 Acidimicrobiales bacterium | reverse complement strand
CGCCGCCGACCGAGCTGGTGGACTCGCTACTTGGTGAACTCGGCGTCGCGCTTGTCGACGAAGGCGTCACGGGCCTCGTCGGCGACACCGGACAGGTTGAGCTCGAAGGTGAAGCCCTGCTCGAAGCGGTAGCTGCGCTTCACGTCCCACAGGTCGATCCCGTTGAGCGACTCCTTGGCCGCCCGGATGACCGTCGGGCTCTTGGTGGCGATCTCGCGGGCGACCTCGAGGGCCGCCGGGCGCAGCTCGTCGCGCGGCACGACCTTCAGGACCGACCCGAAGTGGTGCAGCTCGGCGGCGGTGGCGGTGGCCGACGTGTAGACCATCGCCCGCATCTTGTGCTGCGGCACCAGGCGGGACAGGTGGGTGGCGGCCCCGAGTGCTCCCCGGTCGACCTCGGGGAGGCCGAAGGTGGCGTCGTCGCTGGCGATGATGATGTCGGCGTTGCCGACCAGGCCGATGCCGCCCCCGAGGCAGAAGCCGTGCACGGCGGCGATGACGGGCACGGCGCACTCGTAGACGGCGGCGAAGGCGGCGTAGCACCCGCGGTTGGCGCCGATGAGAGCGGAGAAGCCCTCGGTGGCCTGCATCTCCTTGATGTCGACGCCGGCGTTGAAGCCCCGGCCCTCGGCCCGCAGGATCACGACCCGGACCTCGGGGTCCTCGCCCAGCGACCGCACGATGTCGGCGACCTCGAACCAGCCGGCGACGGTGAGGGCGTTCACCGGCGGGTTGTCCATGACGACCTCGGCGATGCCGTCGGTGGTGGTGTGCGTGGTCGGCATGGGTCCCCCTGCCACAGGTCGCTCGGGCGGCGCGTTTCTGATGAGGCGTCAGAAGTCTATGGCAGACTGCCGGGGCGGTCAGATCCTCGACCGACCGCCGGCGATCGCGACCACCTCGCCCCGCCGGTGCCCCGTCACCGTCCCCCCGGGCCACCGCGGTCCCGGGCCCACCTCGCGGAGGTCCCCCATGGCCGTGCCCCTCGCCACCGCCCTCGACCTGACCGGTCGGGTCGTGCTCGTCACCGGCGGCACCAAGGGGGTGGGCCGAGGCATCACCGAGCGGTTCCTCGAGGCGGGGGCCGACGTGGTGATCACCGCCCGCAACGAACCCGAGGCGCCGATCGCCGCCGGCGACCGCGAGGCCACGTTCGTCGCCGCCGACGTGCGCGACCTCGACCAGATCGACGCCCTCATCGGGGCCACCGTCACCGCCCACGGCCGCCTCGACGTGCTCGTGAACAACGCCGGCGGCTCACCGAACGCCGAGGCCGCCACCGCGTCGCCGCGGTTCTCCGAGGCCATCATCCGGCTCAACCTGCTGGCGCCGCTCAACCTGGCGCAGGCCGCCAACGCCATCATGCAGGCCCAGGACGACGGCGGCTCGATCATCAACATCGGCAGCCTCTCGGGCATGCGGCCGAGCCCCGGCACCGCCGCCTACGGCGCCGCCAAGGCCGGCCTGCTCAACCTCACCCAGTCCCTCGCCATCGAGTGGGCGCCCAAGGTCCGGGTGAACGCCGTGTCGGGCGGCTACATCCTCACCGAGCAGTCGGGCCTGCACTACGGCGACGAGGAGGGTCTGGCCCGGGTCGCCGACACCGTGCCGCTCGGCCGCCTCGCCGACCCCTCCGACGTCGGCGACGCCTGCGTCTTCCTGGCGTCACCACTCGCCCGGCACATCGCCGGCGCCAACCTCGCCGTCCACGGCGGGGGCGAGGCCCCGCCGTTCCTCGCCGCCGCCGCCACCTGACCTGCGCGCGCCGACCCACCCGCCCGCGAGGCGCGCACCACCGCGCCCCGCTAGAACACCTGCGTGGCCCTGCCCGATCCTGCCTATCGCCGCTACCGCGACGCCTACCTGCGCGGCGAGCAGCGCCACGTGCGCGACCACGGCGACGCGCTGGCGGTGCGACTGTCGGCCGATCCGGCCCAGCGGGGCTGGGTCCCCGCCGTCGTCCTGATGCACGGCATGGTCCTGGCCGCCGCCGACGAGCTGGTGCCGGCCTGCGACTACCTCGAGCAGGGGCTGGCGATGCTGCCGGGCACCGACGCCGTCCAGGAGGCCGGTGCCGGTGACGACTACGCCCTCGCCCTCGTCCAGTGCGAGCTCCTCCTCGGCCGCTACGACCGCGCCCTCGGACGGCTCACCGCACTCGAGGAACCGGACCGCCCGGTCGAGACCCGGCTGGGGGCCATCCGCGCCCGCGCCCTCGTGGCGGGGACCCGGGGCGACGACGAGCAAGCCCACTGGCTGCTCAACACCGCCACCAACCTCGCCGCCCGCCTCCGCAGTCGCTTCTCGATGGCGCTCGTCGACGCCGACCGAGCCCTGGTGCTCGCCATCGGGGGTCGCCTGCACGAGGGCGTCCGCCTGGCCGACAGCGTCCTCGGCCCGCTCACCCGGCCCGGGCGCGGCAACCACCCCGCCTGGGCGGCCGCCGAGGCGGCGGCGGTGGCGCTGACGCTGAGCCGCCTCACCGCCGACCGCGGCGACCTGGCCACCGCCGAGCGCATGCTGCTCACCGGCGCCGCCGCCGCCGACCAGGTCGGTCGCCCGCTGCTCGACGCCCACCTCGACCTCGCCATCTCGGTGTTGTGGCGCCAGAAGGGTGCCCACCTGCAGGCCGAGCCGCTGCTGCGCGACGCGGTGGGCGACTTCGTGCGCCTGGGGTGCCGGCCGGCGGCCGCCCTCGGCCGCGTCGCCGAGGGCCACCTGGCGTGGGCGCGCGGGATGCGGTCGGCGGCCGTCCCGCTCTACGAGCAGGCCCGGACGGAGTTCTCCGAGCTGGGGCACCGGCGCGACGTGGCCGAGCTCACCCACCTGTTGCGGTTGGCCGAGGCCCAGGGTGCGCCGTCCCGCCCGCCCGTGGCCGGAGGCCCGGCAGCCTGACGGAGGCCCGGCAGCCTGACGGAGGCCCGGCAGCCCGACGGAGGCCCGGCAGCCCGAGCCCTCGGTCCTGACGGCTCGTCAGAAACGGTGGCGGCGCGGTAGCGTGGCCCGGCGCCGCCGCGGCGAGCGCGTGCCGCCGAGCCGAACAGGCCGACCGAGCCAAGGAGCCACCGTGGCCAAGACGAAGGTCCCGGCGATCGAGGGCTGGTTCACCACCGACCCCGACGCCCCCGCCCTGCTGGGCAGCCGCTGCACCTCGTGCGGCACGTACGGCTTCCCCCGCGAGACCTACTTCTGCAAGAACCCGGCCTGCGACGGGCGCGAGTTCGACGAGGTCGAGCTGAGCCGCACCGGCCGGGTGTGGAGCTTCACCAACAACTGCTACCAGCCGCCGCCGCCGTACGTGCCGACGGGCGACGAGTTCACGCCCTTCGCCATCGCCGCCGTGGAGCTGGCCGACGAGCAGCTGGTGGTGCTCGGCCAGATGACCGCCGACGTCGTGGTCGACGACCTGGCCGCCGGCACCGAGGTCGAGCTGGTGCTCGACACCTTGTTCGAGGACGACGAGCACGAGTACCTCGTGTGGAAGTGGAAGGTCGTGGAGGACGCGTCGTGAGCGCCGATCGAGACATCGCCATCCTCGGGGTCGGCATGCACCCCTGGGGCAAGTGGGGCCGCAGCTTCATCGAGTACGGCATCGACGCCTCGCAGGCGGCGCTGGCCGATGCCGGCCTCACCTGGGACGACGTCGACTTCGTCGCCGGTGCCGACACCATCCGCAACGGCTACCCCGGGTTCATCGCCGGCGCCACGTTCAGCCAGGCGCTCGGGTGGAAGGGCAACCGCGTGTCGTCGTGCTACGCCGCGTGCGCCTCGGGCGCGCAGGCCCTCAACATCGCCCGGGCCCAGATCCTCGCCGGCATGGCCGACGTCGTCCTGGTCGTGGGCGCCGACACCACGCCCAAGGGCTTCTTCGCCCCGGTCGGGGGCGACCGGCCCGACGATCCCGACTGGCTGCGGTTCCGCCTGCTCGGCGCCACGAACCCCACCTACTTCGCCCTCTACGCCCGCCGCCGCATGGAGCTGTACGGGGCGACGCGCGAGGACTTCGCCCAGGTGAAGGTGAAGAACGCCAAGGCGGGCGTCGCCAACCCCAACGCCCGCTACCGCAAGGAGGTCACCGTCGAGGAGGTCATGTCCTCCCCCACCGTGGCCGACCCGCTCCGCCTGCTCGACATCTGCGCCACCAGCGACGGCGCGGCCGCCGTCGTCCTGTCGTCGCTCGACTACGCCCGCACCAAGACCACGTCGCCGGTGCGCATCGCCGCCATCTCCACCGTCACCCCGACCTATCCGCAGACGGTCATCGAGATGCCCAACTTCGCCACCGACTCGGCCGCCGTGGTCGCCCCGCCGCCGCACTCGTTCCGCGACGCCATCGGCCGCGCCGCCTACGAGGAGGCCGGCCTCGGCCCCGACGACGTCGATCTGGCCGAGGTCTACGACCTGTCCACGGCCCTCGAGCTCGACTGGTACGAGAACCTCGGGCTCTGCAAGGAGGGCGAGGCCGAGAAGCTGCTGCGCGACGGCGACACCACCATCGGCGGCCGCGTTCCGGTCAACCCCAGCGGCGGGCTCGCCTCGTTCGGCGAGGCCATCCCCGCCCAGGCCATCGCCCAGGTGTGCGAGCTCACGTGGCACCTGCGCGGGCAGGCCGGCGATCGCCAGGTCGAGGGGGCCAAGGTCGGCATCACGGTCAACCAGGGCTTGTTCGGCCACGGTTCCAGCGTCATCTGCGTGAAGTAGCCGCACCGCCTCGCGCCGGTTCGTCGACCGCACCTCGTGGCGGTCGACGACCCCGGGTAGCGTGCACCGATGGCCCGGGCCGACCGCGACCGCTCCCACCAGTGGTTCCTGCGCCCGATCTGGCGTGATCCGGTGTTCTGGCTGTCGCTCGTGCTGGCGCTGCTCGTCGGGGCGTCCCAGATCGGGACCATCACCACCCACGTGACCAACCCGTGGGCGGCGTGGGTGCTCATCGTCGGCTGCGCCTTCTTCGGCTTCATGATCCTGTCGACGGCCATCCTCGTGCCGGTGCGGGCCATCCGGGGCTTCCAGGAGGGCCAGGCCGAGGGCGAGCGCCGCCGGGCCGCCAAGCAGGCCCGGGCCCGGGCCGTCCCCGCCACGACCACCGACGACGGGCGCGCGACGGCGGCACCGTCGCGCCCCACCGAGGCCGCCGCCGAGCCGGCGCCGGCGGGGGACGCGACGGTCCCAGCGCCCCCGCCCGAGCCGAACGCCGAGCCCGCGCCCCCGCCGACTGCCGACGCCGAGCCCGAGCCCGACGTCGAGCCCGAGCTGCACGCCGAGCCCGAGGCCGAGGCCGAGCTGATCGCTGACGCCGAACCCGAGGCAGCCGCCGCGGCCGGCCTCGAGCCCGAGGCCGAGCCGAACGTCGACGCGACCACCCGGGCCGACGCGGCCACCGAGACCGACGCGGCCACCGAGGCCGACGCCGCCACCGACGACCGACCGGAGGCGGAGCCCGAAGCGACGCCGAAGCCGAAGCCGGCCGCGGCGCGGACGCCCTCGGCTGCCGAGCGGTTCGGGCGGATGAGCGGGCGGCTCGCCGGTCGGGCCATCGTCGCGGCCAAGAAGGCCGCCGACGCCGCCGGCGACGACGACTGAGCCCGCGGGCCCGGTCAGCGGAACAGGGCGATGGCCACGGCCAGCGCCAGGACGATCCCGACGACGAGGGCCGTGCGGTTGACCCGGCGGCGGGCCTCGGGCGAGCGCCAGGTCACGTCGGCCACCCAGTGCTCGTAGCGCAGCACGTCGCCGCTGCTGAGCAGCACGCCGTCGTCGCGGCGCCGCCGGGTGGTGCGCAGGTACGTGCGCAGGTTGGGGTCGTCGACGCCGAGGTAGTCGACCTCGGTCACCCGGGGACCCTCGCTCGGCGCCCGATCGGCGGCTGAGGCCCAGAGCCCGAGGAGCTCGTCCCACACCGCCCGGCCACGGGGGCCGAGCCACGCCTCCACCGTCCCCGGCTCCACGTGCACGTCGACGTGGGAGCAGACGTTCTGCAGGCTCTCGAACAGACCCATGCGCACCAGGTCGACCACGTCGGGGTCGGAGGCGCCAAGGAGGTCCTCGGCGGTGGCGAAGAGGCCGGGCAGCTCGGCGACCTGGCCCCGCTCGCACAGGTCGGCCACGTGCTGGGCCAGCGCCGAGGCCCGCAAGTAGGGATCGGGCTCGCCCTCCTCCTCGGACCAGGCGACGAACCGGAAGAGGTCACCGGCACCGAGGAACGACGGGCAGGCCTCGATGAGCCGATCGAGCGCGTCGGCGGCGGCGAGCTGCGCGTCGGGCCCATCCCCCACGGCGGCCGAGGCTACCGGGGCCGGTGCGCGCGCCGCGGCTCAGCCGTCGGGCGTCGACACGACGACCGCGCCGACGACGGCGTCGGGGGGCCCGGGCAGGCCCACGCGGCGAGCAGCGCCGGCCACGGGGTCGAGCTCGTAGAGGGCGCCGGTCACCTCGTCGGCCACCCACGCCGTCGCCGGGCCGCCCACGACCCGGTAGCGGGAGCCCCCGCCCGTGGCCAGCGGCAGGGCCAGGCGCCCCAGCAACCGACCGGTGTCGGGGTCGATGCGGGCCACCACGTCGTCCCGGTCGACGGCCGCCCACACCGAGCCGGCGCCCGCCACCGGGACGGGCGCGACGGCGTCGCCGCACTGCACCGTGGCCGTGGTGGCGACCTCGAGTCCGGCGTCGAGGCGGTCGACGTGGCCGCCGGGGCCACCCGCCCAGACACGCTCGCCGACCAGGGCCAGGTGGGTGCCGGGGGACCCGACCACGGTCGGGCCCTCGGCCCCGTCCGCACCGAGCACGGGCAGCGACGACGCCGCCGGCGCGACCCGCGCCACCCCGGCCGGGCCGCCGGCCACCAGCGTCCCGTCGCCGCGCGCCACCAGCGAGGTCCAGTCGTCCGCGGCCCCCGCCAGGACCACCGTGCGTGCCGGCGAGCGGCTCCCGGCCGGGACCACCGCCACCGACGCCCGGTCGCCCTGCCGCACGAGGGTGGCGACCCCCTCGGGCACCACGACCGCCGGCCCGATCGCCGACCCCGGGAGGCCGGTGACGACCACCGGCAGGCCCGACGGCAACCCGACCTGGAACAGCCGGGCCCCGTCGGCCACGAACAGGGCCCCCGAGCGCACGGCGACCGACGGGTGGTCGAGCGAGCCCAGCTCGGCGATCGGGCTCGTGTGGCCGCTGACGGGGTTGACGGCGAGGACCCGACCCCCACCGGACACGACGTAGGGGCGCGCCCCGTCGACCACCAGACGGGTGCGATCGGCCGGGCCGCCCAGCTCGTCGTCGGCGAGCACGGCCACGCGCGAGGCGTCACCGCCAGCACGCGCCTCGTAGAGGACCACGCCCCCGGGCTTCACGCCGGCCAGCAGCAGCGACTCGCTGCGACGGTCACCACCAGGGGGCAGCGAGCGGTCGGCCACGTCGAGGTCGCACCGGCCGAACGGCACCGCCGAGCAGGCCGGCACCGCCACGGCCACGAGCAGCCAGCAGATGGCGGCGCGGCCCCAGCGACCCATGCCGGCAGGGTACCGGCGCCCCCGGCGGCCGGCCCCGCGGCCGGGACCGGGCCCGGGCCACGCTCGACGCGGGGCGGTTCAGGGGTGCTGGCTGCTGACCGACACGACCTCGCCGGTCATGTAGGTCGAGTAGTCGCTGGCGAGGAAGACCATCACGTTGGCCACCTCCCACGGCTCGGCCGCCCGGCCGAACGCCTCGCGGGTGGTGAGCTCGGCCAGCAGCTCGTCGGTGGTGACCTTGGCGAGGAACGGGTGCATGGCCAGCGAGGGGGCCACGGCGTTGATGCGCACGTTGGCCGGCGCCGCCTCGATGGCGGCGCACCGGGTGAGCGCCATGACGCCGGCCTTGGCGGCGGCATAGTGGGCCTGGCCCTCCTGGGCCCGCCAGCCCACGACCGAGGCGTTGTTGACGATCACCCCGCGGCCGCGGGGCACCATGTGCTGCAGCGCGGCGCGAGTGGCCCGCATGGTCCCGTTGAGGGTGACGTCGATGACCGAGGACCACTGCTCGTCGGTCATCTCGATCAGGTTGGCCGTGCCGCCGAGGCCGGCGTTGTTCATCACCACGTCGACGTGGCCGAGCTCGACGACGGCCGTCTCGAACAGCCGGTCGACGTCGGCCTGCTGGGTCACATTGCACACGACCGACGGCGGCCTCCAGCCGGTCTCGGCCTCCATCCGGTCGACGGCCTCGGCGAGGCGGCGCTCGTGGATGTCGGAGATGAGCACCCGGGCCCCCTCCTCGGCACACCGGCGGGCCACGGCGTAGCCGATCCCGGTGCCGGCGGCGGCGGTGACCACCACGGTCTTGCCGCCGAGCAGGCCGTGGGGCGCGACGTAGTCGGGGGTGGGTGCGGGCATGGGACGCCTCCGGTCAGACCTTGGGCTCGGGCGGCAGGCCGAGGGCCCGCTCGCCGATGATGTTGCGCTGGATCTGGTTCGACCCGCCGTAGATCGTGTCGGACCGGGTGAACAGGAACAGCCGCTGGGCCGCGGTGAGGGCGTAGCCCCGCACCACGCTGTGGGGGTCGTCGGCGCCCTGCTCGCACAGCAGGCCGTCGACGTCGGCCACGTCGACCAGCGCCTCGCCGAGGTCGCGGTGCAGGCGGGCCCAGTAGAGCTTGGAGATGTAGGCCGCCTCGGACAGCTCGGGCTTGCCGGCGTCGGTCAGCATCCGGAGGCTGTTCCACCGCATGATCTCGAGGCGGCTGTGCAACGAGGCGAGCCGCTGGCGCCACACCGGGTCGGCCGCCTGCCCGGTGCGCTCGGCGATGGCGAGGATCTCGCGCAGCTCGCGCTCGAAGGCGAACTGCTGGCCGAGCGTCGAGGCGCCCCGCTCGAACGACAGGAGGCCCATCGCCACCTTCCACCCGTTGTTCACGCCGCCCACGACGAGGTCGGCGGGCGTGCGGGCGTCGGAGAAGAACACCTCGTTGAACTCCGAGGTGCCGGTGAGCTGCACGATGGGGCGGGTCTCCACCCCGGGGGCGTCCATCCGGATGAGCAGGAAGGAGATGCCCTTGTGCTTGGGGGCGTCGCGATCGGTGCGGGCGAGCACGAAGCACCAGTCGCTCCACTGGGCCAGGGAGGTCCACACCTTCTGGCCGTTGAGCACCCACTCGTCACCGTCGAGGTCGGCGCGGGTCGACAGGTTGGCCAGGTCGGATCCGGCGTTGGGCTCGCTGTAGCCCTGGCACCACAGCTCCTCACCGAGGCGGATCCTCGGCAGGAACCGCTCCTGCTGCTCGGGCGAGCCGAAGTGGATCAGCGTCGGCCCGATGAGGCCCTCGCCGATGTGGCCCAGGCGGCCGGGACCGCCGGCCCGGGCGTACTCCTCGTAGTAGATGACCTGCTGGTTCAGCGGCAGGCCCCGGCCACCCACCTCGGCGGGCCAGCCCACGCACGTCCAGCCGTCGGCCCCCAGGCGGCGCTCCCAGGCCAGCCGCTCGTCGAAGAAGGAATGCTCGTCGCCGGGACCGCCCCGCCCCCGGATGCCGGCGAACTCCCCGTGGAGCAGGTCGTCGAGGTAGGCGCGCACCTCCTTGCGGAAGGCCTCCTCCTCGGGCGTGAAGCGCAGGTCCATCGGCGGCGAGCCTAGTGGCGTCCCTGACGGGGCGTCAGATCTGCGCGGGCCGGGACCCGGACCGGCCGCCGGAGGTTCGTCAGCGGCCGCGGGCGGCGCCGCGGATGCGGGCGGCATCGATCAGCGACGTGAGCACGGCCGCGGCCGTGCGATCCCAGTCGAGCTCGCCGGCCCGCTCGAGGGCCCCGGCCGACAGCTTGTCGCGCAGCCCCTCGTCGGTGACGATCCGCTCGAGGTTGGTCACGAACTCGTCGAAGCCGTCGGCCAGCAGACCGCTCACGCCGTCGCGCACGGCGTCGACGTGGCCCGTGATGCGCGTGGCCACCGCCGGCGTGCCGCACGCGGCCGCCTCCGTCAGGGTCATGCCCCACCCCTCGGCCATCGACATGGAGGCCACCGCCCACGCCTGTCGGTACAGCGAGATCAGCTCGTCGTCGCTGACCCGGCCGGCCAGCCGGATCCACTCCTCGGCGCCGAGGTCGGCCCGCAGCTCCTCGAGCTGGTCGCGCTCGTAGCCCTCGCCGACGATCACCAGGCGCAGCGGGTGCCCGTGGCTGCGGACGCGGGCGGACGCCCGCATGAGCTCGTCGAAGCCCTTCGTGGACACGAGGCGGCCGACGCTGACGACGAGCGGCTCGGCCGAGCGGCCCACGCTGGGGTCGGGTGAGAAGCGGGGGTCGATGCCGGGCTCCCCGATCGACACCCGATCGGCCCGGAAGCCCAGCTCGTGCACCAGCTCGGCCCGGGACGACTCGGAGTCGGTCACGAGGAACGACGTGCGGTACACGGGCGGCGCCACGCGCGTCTCGATGAATCGGCCGGTCTTGGCGAACGACGGCGTCGACAGCACCAGCTTCCAGATGTCCTTGTGCGAGTGGTGCAGGATCACCACGCGCGGGCCGCGGAACCACAGCGGCGAGAAGTACGGCACACCGTTCCAGACCTCGACCAGGCCGTCGCCGCGCCCGTCGCGCCCGAGGATCTCCTGCAGCACCGTGGACGGGAACACCCAGAAGCGCCCCGCTCGTCGCACGACCGTGTAGCCGGTGCGCTGCGTGATGGGCCGGCGACCCGCGGCGTGGGACGTGCGGAGCTTGACCTCCATGCCGGCGCCGGCGAGCCGGGCGGCGATCTCGTGGACGTAGACCTCCGAGCCCCCCGCCTCGATGTCGTCGAGGTCGCGCCACGCCAGCAGGTGCACGGCGTGCATGCCGTGCTGGCGGGCGTCGGCGACGAGCGCCTCGAGGTCGACCGGACCGGCGGGATCGCTCACGACAGGAAGCGGCTCAGGCTCTCGATGACGCAGGCCGGCTTGGCCTCGGGCTCGCCGTCGTCACCGCGTCGCTGGACCGTGATGATCATGGTGGTCTGGATGCCGCCGGCGATGTCCTCGACGGCGGCCAGCTCGACGCCGGCCCGCACCTGCGAGCCCACCGCCACCGGCGCGGGGAAGCGGACCTTGTTCACGCCGTAGTTGACGCCCATCGAGACGCCCTGCACCTCGACGACCTGGGGCAGGAAGAAGTTCGACAGCGACAGGGTGAGGTAGCCGTGGGCGATGGTCGTGCCGAACGGCCCGGTCGCCGCCCGCTCGGGGTCGACGTGGATCCACTGGTGGTCACCGGTGGCGTCGGCGAACAGGTCGATGCGGTCCTGGTCGACCTCCAGCCAGTCGCTGAAGCCGAGGTGCTGGCCGAGGGCCGCCTTCACCTCGTCGATCCCTTGGAACACCTTCAGCGCCATGGCGCCACTCCTGTCGATCGGACACCTGGCTGCCATTCCACGGGAGGACGGCCCCTCGGCGCAAGGTGAGGCACCGGGATCGGCCAGGATGGCGGCCATGACCGATGCCTCCGAGCCCGCCTCCGGCGCCGACCCCGCGCTGCTCGCCGCCCACGACGCCCTGGCCGATCGGATGATCGCCGCCATCGAGGCCGGCGACCTCGACGCGGTGGAGGCGACCTGGGCGCCCGACGTGGTCACGTGGACCAACATGGGCGGCGAGGCCGACCGGGTGGCCACCCGCCGGCTGCTGGGCTGGCTCACCGGCAAGGCGAACGGCCTGCGCTACGAGGTGACCCGGCGCATCCTGCTGCCCGACGGCTTCGTCCAGCAGCACGTGCTGCACGCCACGGCCGCCGACGGCACCGAGGTGGCCATGCCCGCCTGCCTCGTCGTCACGGTGACCGACGGCGCCATCAGCCGCATCGACGAGTACCTCGACCCCAGCCAGGTCGCCCCGCTCGCCGGCTGAGGGCACCGGGTGCGACGGGGTCGCCCCGGTGACCACCGGGCGCTCGGCCGCTCGCCCGTCCGGCCGCGGCCCGCCGTGGCGCCTTACCTGACACGCGTGTCATAGTCTGACCGCCCGACCTCCCGGAGGGACCGTTGCCCGACCTCGAGACCCTGCAGTGCACCGTCGCCGACGGCGTCGCCTGGGTGACCCTCGACCGCCCCGAGCGGTACAACGCCTTCAACCCGGCGATGCGCGCCGAGCTGCGCCAGGTGTGGGCCGCGCTCAAGGCCGACCGGGACGTGCGCTGCGTCGTGCTGACCGGTGCCGGCGACAAGGCCTTCTGCACCGGCATCGACCGCGAGGGCATCCCCGAGGCCGACGAGTTCGACTTCGACCCGCTCACCTACGACGACCCGCTGAACGACCTCGGCCCCAAGTCCAACGGCCTGTGGAAGCCGGTCATCGCCGCCGTCAACGGCATGGCCTGCGGGGGCGCCTTCTACTTCCTCGGCGAGGTCGAGTTCATCATCGCCGCCGACCACGCCACGTTCTTCGACCCGCACGTGACCTACGGGATGGCGGCGGTGTTCGAGCCGACGCTCATGGCCGCACGCATGCCCTTCGGCGAGATCATGCGCCTGAGCCTGCTCGGCAACCACGAGCGGATCGGCGCCGAGCGGGCCCGTGAGATCGGGCTGGTGTCCGAGGTCGTCCCCGCCGCCGACCTGCACGACGCCGCCCAGTGGGCCGCCGAGGCCATCGCGTCCCAGCCGGCCCGAGCCGTGCAGGCCACCGTCCGCACCATCTGGGCGGCGCGCGAGCTGTCGCTGCGCCAGGCCCTCGACCTGGGCAACACCTTCTTGCACCTGGGGACCGACCCCGACGCCCTCGAGGAGGGCCAAGCCGTGTTCACCTCCGGCCGCCGCATCCAGCACCGGACGCGGTGACCGGATCCGGGAGCGGCGCCGGGACCGACCGCCGCGTCGTGACCGCACCCGCAGCCATCCACCGAACCACCCACACCGGGCCACCAGGACCGGCACCCGACGAGGAGCAGAGATGACGAGACGAGTGGCCATCGTGGGGGCGGCCCTGTCGGACACGGGCCGGGTGGACACCAAGACGCCCTACGACCTGCACGCGCAGGCCGTGCGGCGGGCGCTGGCCGACTCGGGGCTGTCGAAGTCCGACGTCGACGGCCTGGCGTCCAACGGCCTCGGCACCCTGCAGCCCATCGAGATCGCCGAGTACCTGCGGATCCACCCCACGTGGGTCGACTCCACCCAGGTGGGTGGCGGCACGTGGGAGGTCATGGCCTGCCACGCCGCCGACGCCATCGCCCAGGGCCACGCCGACGTGGTGGTGCTCGTGTACGGCTCGACGACGCGCGCCGACCTCAAGAAGGGCATCCGCCGGGCGAACCTGTCCTACGGCAACCGCGGCCCGATGCAGTTCGAGGCCCCGTACGGGCACACGCTCATCTCGAAGTACGCCATGTCGACGCGGCGGCACATGCACGAGAACGGCACCACGCTCGAGCAGCTGGCCGAGGTGGCGGTGTCGGCCCGCTACAACGCCCAGTTCAACCCCGACGCCTACTACCGCGACCCGCTCACCATCGACGAGGTGCTGTCGGGGCGGGTCATGGCCGACCCCTTCACCAAGCTGCAGTGCTGCATCCGCTCCGACGGCGGCTGCGCCATCGTGCTGGCCGCCGAGGACCGCGTCCCCGACACCGCCACCAAGCCGGTCTGGGTGCTCGGCCACGGCCACACCGTGTCGCACACGACGATGAGCGAGTGGGCCGACTTCACCACCGGCCCGGCCGCCGTGTCGGGGCCCATCGCCTTCGAGCGGGCCGGCATCCGGCCCGACGAGATCGACCTGGCCTGCATCTACGACGCGTTCACCTTCATGCTCATGGCCACCCTCGAGGACCTCGGCTTCTGCGGCAAGGGCGAGGGCGGCCCCTTCGTCGAGGACGGTCGGCTTCGCCTCGGCGGCGCCCTGCCCACCAACCCCGACGGCGGCGGCCTGTCCGCCTGCCACCCCGGCATGCGCGGCCTGTTCCTGCTGGTCGAGGCCACCCGCCAGCTGCGCGGCGACTACGCCGGAGGCAACGGCCGCACCGAGAACGGCGAGCCGATCCCCGCCGAGCGCCAGGTCCCCGACGCCAAGCTGGCCGTGGCCAGCGGCACCGGCGGCTGGTTCTGCTCCAACGGCACCCTCGTCCTCGGCGTCGACTGATCCTCCCTCCCCAGCCCTCCCCTCCCGAGCCCTCCCCTGCCGAGCCCTCCCCTCGCGCCATCTCGCCACCTCGCCGAACTCTGGAGGATCCGCGTCACCCCTTGACGCGAATCCTCCAAAGTTCGCCGGGGTGGGCGGGGAGGGGTCTGCGGGGGTGGACGGGGGGACGACCGCGCGTGGTCCAATGCTCGCCATGACGCTCGCCGCCACGGTGCCCGAGGCCGCCCGCCGCTTCGCCGACACCCCCGCCTTCGTCTCGGCCCACCTGCCGGACGGCACCGGCGGCTGGCCGCTCTCCTACGCCGACCTCCACCGGCTCTCCGACGAGGCGGCAGCCGGCCTGGCGACGGCCGGCATCGGCGAGGGCGACCTCGTGTGCCTCCTGCTGCCGTCGGCCCCCGACTACGTGGTGGCCTACGCCGCGCTCGCCAAGCTCGGGGCGATCACCGCCGGCGTCAACCCGCGCTACACGACGGCCGAGCGCGACGCCGTGCTGGCGGTGGCCCGGCCGTCGGCCGTGCTCGCCACCGACGACCTGCGACCCGGTCCGGCCGGCGAGGCCCACGCCGGGCGGATCATCCCGGTGGTGCGGGCGTCGGAGCCCGGCGCCATCTTGGCCGACCTGCGACGGGGTCACGCCGGGTCCGCCCCTCCCCCGCTCGCCGACCCGGACGACCCCGACCGCCTCGTCGTGGTCGTGTTCACCTCGGGCACGACCGGCACCCCGAAGGGGGCGATGTTCGCCAACCGCGAGCTGGCCGCCGTCACCACCGCCGACGTGGGCGACCGCTGGGGCGGGGGCGGGCACCTGCTCGCCGCCACCGCCTTCGCCCACATCGGGTTCATGACGAAGCTGCCGTGGTACCTGCGCCTCGGCTCCACCACCCACCTGCTCGAGCGGTGGCGGGCGGCCGACGTGCTGGCCCTCGTCGAGGAGCACCGGATGACGAGCGTCGGCGGCGTGGCGCCGCAGGTGGCGCTGATGCTGCGCGACCCCGACTTCGACCGCTACGACCTGTCGTGCGTGCAGACCCTGGTGATGGGCGGAGCCCTCTCGCCGCCCGCCCTGGTGCGCGAGGCCCGGGAGCGGTTCGGGGCGGCGTACTCCATCCGCTACTCGTCCACCGAGTCCGGCGGGATCGGCCTCGGCACCGCCTTCGACGCCGACGACGAGGAGGCGCTGCACACGGTGGGCCACCCGCGGCCCGGCGTCTCGGTGACGGTCCGAGACGAGGCCGGCCAACCCGTCCCCGACGGTGAGGTGGGTGAGCTGTGGCTGCGCTCACCCACCCAGATGCGGGGGTACTGGAACGACCCGGACGGGACGGCGGCCACCATCGTCGACGGCTGGCTGCGCACCGGCGACCTCGCCCGCACCGACGAGCGGGGCCTGGTCCGGCTGGCGGGGCGGGCCAAGGAGATGTTCATCCGCGGTGGCTACAACGTGTACCCCGCCGAGGTGGAGGCGATCCTGCTCGACCACCCGGCCGTGGCCGACGTGGCCGTCGTCCCCCGGCCCGACCCCGTGCTCGGCGAGATCGGCGTGGCCGTGGTCGTCCCAGCCGACCCGGCGGCGCCGCCCACCCTCGACGACCTGCGCCGGCTCGCCGCCGACCGCCTCGCCCACCACAAGCAGCCCGAGGCCATCCGGATCGTCGACGCCCTCCCCCAGACCGCCATGCAGAAGCTCGACCGCCGGCGCCTGGCCGCCGTCGAGGCCGCGGACAGCCCGGCCGGCCCCGACGGGGACCGGAGCCGTGGACCGAGCGCCCGCCCCCATCCCGCCGACCCCACACCCTCCTGACCAGGGCGTTCGCGCCGCCGACTGCCGCGTTGGCACCCCGATCGGCCAGACTGGGGGATCCCGTTGCGCCGACCCGCCCCTCGCGGTGGGCCGATCGCCCGGAGGGCCTCCCCATGACCTCCTCCCCCGGTTCCCCCACCTCGCCGACGCGCCCGAGCGACGCCGGTCGCCCGGTCCTCGTCCGCGTGGCGGGACTCGTGCTGGCGCTGGCCCTGGTGGCCGCGGGGTGCTCGAGCGCCCGCGCCGGCGGCGCCGGCCAGGAGGCGGCCGCCGGCGACGGAGGCGGCGGTGGGGGCGGAGCGGCCGGGGTCGCCACCAAGAAGGTCGACCAGGCCCCCGACACCCTGCCCGACCCCGGCGTCGGGCCCGGCGCCTGCCAGATCGTCACCTACACCCCGCCGACCTCGGCATCGCCCCAGCAGGGCGAGCTGTGCCGGCCCAAGGCCTCCCAGCGCGACGCGCTGGTCATCATCGTGCACGGCGGCGCCGGGATCGCCGGCACCTTCGCCGGCCTGCGCCCCTGGCAGACCCGCCTCAACGCCGAGGGCTACCCCACCCTCAACATCGACTACCACCTGTTCCAGCCCGGCATCCAGAGCCCGGTGTTCCCCCAGCCCGAGCAGAACGTCAAGGCGGCCGTGCAGTTCGTCCGGGGCACGGGCAACGCCCTCGGCATCCGCAAGGACCGCATCGCCGTCCAGGGCCACTCCGCCGGCGCCCGCCTCGGCGCCGTCGCCTACACCACGCCCGGCGACACCTACTTCGCCGGCAACGAGCTCTGGCCCGGCCTCGACGACACGGTCAACGCCTTCATCGGCTTCTACCACCCCTTCGACGGCTCGATGCAGTACCAGGACCAGTACTACGGCGGCTCCGACACGAGCCAGCTCGCCGTCGTCCAGCAGCGCTGGGACGAGGCCGACAGCCTCGACCACGCCGAGCGGGCCAAGGGCCCCGCCCTGCTGCTCACCGGCGACAAGGACTGGGACCTGCAGATCACCCAGCAGGACCAGATGAAGGCCACGCTCGAGGGCGCCGGCCAGACGGCCCGCACCGTCGTCGTCGCCGGCGGTGGCCACGGCTTCGACGAGGGCGACGGCACCCGGCTGTCGCGCCTCGGCGAGCAGGCCGCCACCGAGGTGCTGCGGTTCCTCAACGACGTGTTCCCCCAGGACCCGGCCCGCCCGGCGCAGTCGGAGCAGCCCGACCTCGACAACGCCCCCACCGGCACCGGCGTCACCCAGACCACCTTCGCCCCGCGGCCCCGCTCCACCACGCCCACCACCACCCGCCGACCGGGGTCGGCCGGCAGCGGCGCCGGCAGCGGCGGGCAGACGGCGGCCACCACCACGACCACCCGCCCGGTCACCTCGTCGTCGGTCACCACGCCCGCCACCTCCACCAAGCCCACCGTCACCACGCCACCCACCTCCAGCCCCGTCACCACCGCCAAGCCACCCGTGTCGTCGACACCGGTGAAGCCCGGCGGTTGACCGCCGCCGCGACGACGTGCGCTACGACCTGGATCCCGACGCCTCGCGGGTGGTGATCCACGCCTCGTCGAGCGTGCACCCGATCGAGACCGAGGCCCCGCTCACCGGCTGGATCGAGCTCACGGTCGGCGACGACGGCACGGTCGACCCTGCGGCCCCGGTGGCCGCCCACGTGGAGGTGCCCCTCGGTGGCCTGCGGTCGGGCAACCCGCTCATCGACCGCGAGGCCGACCGCCGCCTCGACACCCGCCACCACCCCACCGTCACCGGCGACCTGCAGGTGCTGACCCCGGCCACCGATGCCGCCGCCGGCGACGGCGACCTGGCCGGCATCGGCGACCTCACCCTCAAGGGCGTCACCGCCCCGATCGACGGGACGCTCCACGTCGAGGCGACCGACGACGCGGCGATCGCCCTCACCGGCGAGACCACCTTCGAGGTGACCGACTTCGGGGTGCAGCCGCCCAGCCTGCTGCTGGTGAAGGTCCACGCCACGGTGCGGGTCACCCTCGACGCCGTCGCCCGCCCCGCCGCCGACTGATCCCCGGTCGCCGATCCCCGCCGGCTGGTCCCCGCTCGGGGGCGAGGCGGCCGCGGCCCGGACTCAGCCCTCGGCGGCGCGGGCCTCGAGCACGCTGCGCAGGGCAGCCGTCTCGGTGAAGGCCCGGCCGACGTCGACCGGCGTGTCCCACGGCTCGCCGTCGAGCTCGCGGTACGCCCGCAGGATCTGGAACGCCAGGCGCTCCGGCTCGGCCCAGCCCTCGAAGGGCGACAGGTCGATGCGCTCGGCGGCCTCGAGGGTGGTGCGACCGGCGGCGTGGTGGACCTCGGCCTCGCGGCGCACGTAGGCGAGGTACTCGCGCAGGCCCGCCAGCCCCTCGACCCCGCAGATCGGACCGTGGCCCGGGACGACGACCGCCGGCTCGAGCGCCTCGAGCCGCTCGAGGGCGCCGATCCACCCCGCGAAGGTGCCCTCCCAGCCGATGGGCGTGCACTGGTGGAACAGCACGTCACCGGTGAAGAGCACGCCCTCCTCGGGCAGCCAGACGGCCACGTCGCCGGCGGTGTGGGCCGGTCCGACGTAGAGCAGCTCGACGGCCGTGCCGTCGAGGTCGAGGGTGGCGTCGCCGTCGATCAGGGTGGTGGGCGGCGTCAGCTCGATGCCTCGGAAGTCGTAGGCCCGCAGGCCCTCCACCAGCTCGGCCATGGACGCCGGCGGATCGTCCATGGCGCACAGGTCGGCGAACAGCTGCGGTGACCCGTCCGCCGAGAACCGCTCGGCGCACTCGCGGTGGCCGATGATCTCGGCCCCGACCACGAGCTGGTTGCCCCAGCAGTGGTCGCCGTTGTGGTGGGTGTTGACCACGCGCTCCGGCGTGGTGGGGCACACCGACGCGTACAGGTCGAGCAGCGACCGGGTGTGGGGCAGATCCCAGAAGGTGTCGACGACCAGGCCACCGCCCCGGTCGACGAGCCCCGAGTTGGACTGGCCGAGCGCCCTCCCCTCGGTGACGCAGGCGTGCACGTGGGGGGCGACCTCGACGAGCTCCACGGCCGCCACCGTACCGGTCGGGGCCGCGACCTGCCGGAGCCCGGACCGGGCCGCGTGCGCGACGGCGACTGCGGGGACCGACCGGCGATAGCGTCCGGTCATGGACCTGGGCATCTCCGGCAAGCGGGCGATCGTGGCGGGAGCGTCGTTGGGGCTGGGGCTGGCCGCCGCCCGCGCCCTGGTGGCCGAGGGGGCGACCGTCGTCGTGGGCAGCCGCACCGCCGAGCGCATCGAGGCCGCCGCCGCCGCCCTCGGGCCGGCGGCGGTCCCGCTGGTCGGCGACGTCTCCACCCCCGAGGGCGCCACCGCCTTCGCCGAGGCCGCCGTCGAGGCCCTCGGCGGCGTCGACATCGTCGTGACCAACGCCGGTGGCCCACCGGCGGGGACCTTCGCCTCCACGCCGCTCGACGCCTACCCCTCGGCGCTCGACCTCAACCTGCTGTCGGTGGTGGCCCTGTGCAAGGCCACCGTGCCGGCCATGCAGGCCCAGGGCTGGGGCCGGGTGGTGGCCATCACGTCGGTGGCGGTGAAGCAGCCCATCGACACGCTCATCCTGTCCAACACGGCGCGGGCCGGGGCGACCGGCTTCCTCAAGACGCTCGCCACCGAGGTGGCCGCCGACGGCGTGACGGTGAACTCCGTCCTGCCGGGCTTCCACCGCACCGATCGCCTCGTGCACCTCAACCGCGACCTCGACGCCGTGGCCGCCGGCGTGCCCGCCCGCGCCATCGGCGACCCCGACGACTTCGGCGCGGTGGTCACCTTCCTGTGCTCGCAGCAGGCCGCCTACGTGACCGGCACCGCCCTCGCCGTCGACGGCGGGGCGTCCCGCGGCCTGCTCTAGCGCCGGGCTCCGTGGGCCCGACGCCGGCGGGGCCCTGCCCCGGCGGGGGCCCGCGGTCCGGGTCGTTTGACCTTGCCATCGATCAGTGGCACAGTCATTGACGGCAGATAGCACCCCCGTCGGCCCTGCGCCCGGCGCGGCGGTGACCGATGACACCCCGGGCGGACCGCGGTGTCCTAGCGTTCTCATCGTCGACCCGGGCCGGTCCCGGTGCGACGGAGGGGGGATCATGATCATCGAGCGACGCTCGTCCGCGCCGGGCCGCCTGGCCGCGACCATCGCCGGCCTGGTGGCCGTGCTGGCCCTGGCCACCGGCTGCCCGTCCACCACGTCGGGCGAGTCCACCAGCGACACCGCGCCCGTCGGCCGCGACGCCAACGTGACCGTCAGCGACGGCCCCGGCCAGCCCGGCGGCAAGATCGTCTACGGGCTCAACGCCGAGACCAACGGGTGGAACCCGGCCAGCAGCCAGTGGGCCCCGGCCGGCCTCGAGGTCATGCGGACCTTCTACGACACGCTGTCGGCCTACGACGCCCAGAACAAGGTGCAGCCCAACCTGGCCGAGTCGTTCACGCCCAGCGCCGACTACACCACCTGGACCATCAAGATCCGGCCCAACGTGGTGCTGCACAACGGCAAGCCCGTCACCGCCCAGACGGTGGCCGACAACCAGACCTTCCTGATGAACGCTCCGCTCACCAAGGCGGCCTACGACCCCGTGGCGTCGATCGGCGTGGAGGGTGACGCCGTGGTGGTCAAGACCAAGAAGCCGTGGGTGTCCTACCCCTACGCCCTGGCCACCCAGATCGGCGTGGTGACCGACACCGACTGGCTCAAGAGCGGCGACATGAAGTCGCCCATCGGCACCGGCCCGTTCCGCCTCGACTCCTGGATCCCCGACAACAAGCTCGTCGTGAAGAAGTTCGACAAGTACTGGCGGTCGGGCTTCCCGCTGCTCGACGAGGTGGAGTTCCGGCCGATCCCCGACGAGAACAGCCGGGCGGCGGCGCTCGAGTCGGGCGACATCAACATCATGATGGTCACCGACGGTCGCCAGATCGCCAAGTACCAGAAGCTCGGCGAGTCGGGCCAGTACCAGGTGTTCAACTCCACCAGCGGCGAGACGTCCGAGTCGTTCGTCCAGCTCAACGTGATGTCGAAGCTGTTCTCCGACCCCGACGCCCGGGCGGCGCTGGCCTACGCCACCGACAAGCAGACCTACGTCAACACCCTGAGCGACGGCATCTTCGAGGTGGCCAACGGGCCCTATCCGCCGTCGTCGCAGTGGCACACCGACACCGGCTACCCGCAGTACGACCCCGCCAAGGCCAAGGAGCTCGTCGACAAGGTGAAGGCCCGCAACGGCGGCGAGTTCTCCTTCACCCTCATCGGCCCGCCCACGCCCGGCACCCTCGAGGGCGCCCAGCTGCTCCAGCAGCAGTGGAAGGCGGTCGGGATCGACGCCAAGATCGACACGCTCCAGCAGCTCGACCTGATCATCAAGGTCCTCAACGGCGACTACCAGGCCACGATGTGGCAGCAGTTCTCGTCGCCCAACCCGGTCGGCGACTCCATCTGGTGGCACCCCGACGCCGCCAAGGACCCGGCCACCAAGGAGCCGTCGCTCAACTTCGCCCGCAACAAGGACCCCGAGATCGGCGCCGCGCTCGACGCCGCCCGGCAGGAGCCCGACGAGGCGAAGCAGAAGGCCTACTACGACGCCGTCCAGAAGAAGCTGGGCTCGGACATCCCCTACATCTGGCTGTTCCACTCCCAGATCAGCGTGGTGGCCGACAAGAACCTCGTGAACGTCACCAACTACACGCTGCCCGGCGGTCAGAAGGGCCTGCCGCTGCAGGACGGCAGCCACCCGCTGTTCCAGGTCTGGATCGACCGGAACATCAAGCCCACCGGCAGCTGAGCCCCGCTCACCCCCGCGCCGCCGCCACCTCGTCGTCCAGGGCGGCGAGGAGGTGGCGGGCGATGCCCTGGCCCCGGACCGCAGGGGCGACCTCCACGTGGACGACGTCGCCGCCGCCGGCACCGTGCCAGGCGACGCCGACCCCCACCACCGCGCCCTCCCGGCGACCGGTCACCACCACCGTCTGACCACCGACCGGCACCCGGCCGAGCGCACGGACCGCCGCCGGCTGGTCGGACCCCGGCTGGTCGTCGGGCCGAGCCGGGTCGTCGCGCCGAGCCGGGTCGTCGACGGGTCGCTCCCGGCCGTCGACGGACGGGGCCGGTTGCCCGGCGGGAACCTCGTCGCCGGGCCGCTCGGGCTGGTCGTGCCACCGCGCCACCGCGGCGGCCGCCTCGGGATCGAGGATGGCGCTGACGTGCAGGTCGAGCTCGAGGCCGCCGCGGCCGACCACCCGGCGCGGGCCGAGGCGCGCCTCGGCCACCGGCACCCAGCGCCGGTGGGCGTCGCCGTGGCGCTGCTCCTGCAGCAGGTGCACCGAGCCGAAGGTGACCTCGGCGCGGTAGGCCGCCAACGTCGCCGCCGCCGACGGGATCTCGTCGGCGGGGTGGTCGTCGTGGATGGTGACGTGGGGGACGAACGGCCAGGTGAGCGGGCGGGCCAGCGGCTCGACGAACACGGCGTCGCGCAGGCGGTGCAGGGCCGCGACCTGCTCGTCGGCGCCGCCGACGGCCAGGTACAGGGTCGGGTTGTCGGGGAGGAAGTGCCGCACCGGCCCGAGGGTGAGCGTGATGGGGTCGACCCGGGCCGCCGCCGACCGCAGGGCGGCCACGGCGTCGCCGACGGCGTCGACCCGGACGTTCACCGGCGGGACGAGCGTGAGGTGCGGCGGCACGCGGCGCAGCCACGGCTCACCCAGCGCCCGCCGCAGGCCGTCGACCTCATGGCTGGTGGGCGCCGGCACCAGCAGGACGACGCCGAACCGGACCTTGGCCACGCCGTGGGTTCTACCAGCCCCGCGCCACCGCCCGACTGCTCCACGCCGCGCCGACCGCCGACCGCCGACCCGCGACCCGCGCCGACCGCCGGCGCCGCCCCCCCAGAGGCCCGAACTTTGGAGGATCCGCGTCAAGGGGTGACGCGGATCCTCCAAAGTTCGGAGGTGGGGGTCAGGTGGGGAGGGCGGGATCCGTTGGGGAGGACCCGGTCAGTCGGCCTGGCCGGCGACCTGGAGGCGGGCCGACTGCCACTTGTGCTCGTCGGCGTGGGCGGCGGCCTCGTCGCCCTCCACCTTCTTGAGCTCCTCCTCGGCCCGCTCTCGGGCGGCCCGGGCCTCGTCGGGGTCGACGTGCTCGGGGCGCTCGGCCTGGTCCGAGAGGATCTTCACCTTGCCCTCGCTGACCTCGACGAAGCCGCCGCGCACCGCGCAGCGCTCCTCGGTCCCGTCGGCCAGCTTGAAGGTGACCGCATGGGTGTCGAGGGCACCCAGGAACGGGGCGTGCCCGGGCAGGAAGCAGATGTCGCCGCCGCCGAGGGTGCGCACGATGACGGCATCGGCCTCGCCGGACCACACCGACCGCTCGGGCGAGACGAGCTCGACCTGGAGGGGCATGTCAGGCGTTCTTCTCGAGCTCGCGGGCCTTGGCCCGGGCGCTGTCGGCGTCGCCCACGTTGAGGAAGGCCTGCTCGGGCAGGTCGTCGAGCTCGCCGCTGACCAGCTGGTCGAACGACTCGACGGTCTCCTCGACCGGCACGAAGACACCCTTCATGCCGGTGAACACCTCGGCGACGAAGAAGGGCTGGGACAGGAACCGCTGCACCTTGCGGGCCCGGTTCACCGTGATGCGGTCCTCCTCGGAGAGCTCGTCGAGGCCGAGGATGGCGATGATGTCCTGCAGCTCCTTGTAGCGCTGCAGCGTCTCCTGCACCCGGCGGGCGACGTCGTAGTGGCGCTGGCCGACGATCTCGGGGGCGAGGATGGTGGAGGTGGACGCCAGCGGGTCGACCGCCGGGTAGATGCCGAGCGAGGCGATCGACCGGGAGAGCTCGGTGGTGGCGTCGAGGTGGGTGAAGGTGGTGAACGGCGCCGGGTCGGTGTAGTCGTCGGCGGGCACGTACACGGCCTGCAGCGAGGTGATGGACCGGCCTCGGGTCGAGGTGATGCGCTCCTGCAGCTCGCCCATCTCGTCGGCGAGGGTGGGCTGGTAGCCCACGGCCGAGGGCATGCGGCCGAGGAGGGTGGACACCTCCGAGCCGGCCTGCACGAAGCGGAAGATGTTGTCGACGAACAGCAGCACGTCCTGGCCCTGCTCGTCGCGGAAGTACTCGGCCATGGTGAGGGCCGACAGGGCGACGCGGAGGCGCACGCCGGGCGGCTCGTCCATCTGGCCGTAGACCAGGGCTGCCTTCTCGATGACGCCCGACTCCTGCATCTCGATCCAGAGGTCGGTGCCCTCACGGGTGCGCTCGCCGACGCCGGCGAACACCGACACACCACCGTGCTGGGTGGCGACCCGGTTGATCATCTCCTGGATGAGCACGGTCTTGCCCACGCCGGCGCCGCCGAACAGGCCGATCTTGCCGCCGGCGAGGTACGGGGTGAGCAGGTCGATCACCTTGATGCCGGTGGGGAACACCTGGGCCTTGGGCTCGAGCTTGTCGAAGGTCGGGGGCTCGCGGTGGATCTCCCACCGCTCGGTGACGTTCTGCAGCGGCTGGCCGCCGGTGTCGAGGGGCTCGCCGATCACGTTGAACACGTGGCCGAGGGTGGCGTCGCCGACGGGCACCTGGATGCCGTGACCGAGGTTGCGCACCTCCTGGCCACGCTTGAGGCCGTCGGTGGGCTTCATGCACACCACGCGCACCCGGCTGTCGCCGATCTGCTGGGCGACCTCGGCGACCACCACGACGGACTCGCCGCCGACCTCGATCGTGAACTCGAGGGCGGTGTTGATCTCGGGCAGGGCCCCGCGCGGGAACTCGACGTCGACCACGGGGCCGGCGATGGCGACCACCCGGCCGGGGGTGAGCTCGGTCTGGGGTTCGGTGACGGTCATCGTGTCTCCTGTGCGATGGCGGGGCGTCGGGGTGGGGCGCTGCTCAGTGCAGCGACCGCGTCGGATCGGTGGGGGCGAGCTGCTGGGCGAAGAGGTGCTCCGGGGCGAGCACGCCGGGCAGGATCTCGTGCTTGTCGGTCTTGTCGGCCTTGAGCGCCTCGGCACCGCCGACGATCTCCATGATCTCGGTGGTGATGGCGTCCTGGCGGGCCCGGTTCATCACCCGGGTGAGGGTGAGCTTGAGGTCCTCGGCGTTGTCGGTGGCGGCCTTCATGGCCCGCTGGCGGGCGGCGTGCTCGGACGCCGAGGCGTCGAGCAGCGCCGAGTAGATGCGGCTCTCGACGTAGCGCGGCAGCAGGGTGTTGAGGATGGTGGTGGGCGAGGGCTCGTACTCGAGGTCGGCCGTGGCCTCACCCGTCCCGCCGGCCTCCTCGACCTGCAGGGGCAGGAAGCGGCGGATGACCGCCTCCTGGGAGCCGGCGGAGAGGAACCGGGTGTAGATGAGGTCGACCGACGCCAGCTCGCCCTGCTCGTAGCGCTCGCGGAAGGCGGCGGCGATCTCCTTGGCCTGGTCGTACGTGGGCTGGTCGGTCACGCCGCTGAACGCGGCGGCCACCTCGTACTGCCGGAAGCGGAAGTAGTTGAGGGCCTTGGTGCCCACGACGACGAGCGAGTACGAGCGGCCCTGTGCCACGAGGTCCTCGATCTCGCGCTCGGCCATGCGGATGATCGTGTTGTTGTAGGCGCCGCACAGGCCGCGGTCCGAGGTCATCACGACGAGCAGCGAGGTGGTGGCGTCGGGGTGGTCGCGCAGCAGCGGGTGGTCCTTGGCGGCGCCGGCGCGCACGAGGTCGAGGATGACCGAGGTGATCTCCTCGGCGTAGGGCCGCGCCGCGTTGGCCCGCTCCTGGGCCTTCACCACGCGAGTGGCGGCGATCAGCTCCATGGCGCGGGTGATCTTCTTCGTCGACTCGATCGACTTGATACGACGGCGGAGCGCCCGCTCCTGACCTCCGGCCACGACCTACTCGCCTTCCGCCACGGTGGTCTGCTCCTCGGGCAGGGTCGCCTCGGCCCGGCCACCGGCCAGGCTGCTCTCGAGGTCGAGATCGGCGTCGATGGCGGCGCCGACGCCCGACTCGGTGGGGGCGAACTCGTCCTTGAAGGCGAGGATGGCGTCGTCGATGCCGTCGGGCAGGCCGCCGGTGGTGCGGATCTCGTCGAGCAGGTCGCTGCGGCGGGCCCGGAAGTAGTCGAGCAGATCAGCCTCGAAGCGCTTCACGTCGCCGACCGGGATGTCGTCGAGGTAGCCGCCGGTGCCGGCGTGGATGACCACCACCTGCTCCTCGACGGGCATGGGCGAGTT
Organism: Acidimicrobiales bacterium; assembly: GCA_046331175.1. Classification (GTDB taxonomy): domain Bacteria; phylum Actinomycetota; class Acidimicrobiia; order Acidimicrobiales; family Acidimicrobilacustridaceae; genus JAWKIW01. The sequence continues at coordinate 123,976 of JAXLRI010000012.1, read as the reverse complement.
GAGGTCCTGCTTGAGCAGCTCGGTGAGGCGGTAGCCACGCTCGAGCTGGGCGGCCGACACCTTGTCGAGCTCGGAGCCGAAGGTCGCGAACGCCTCGAGCTCGCGGAACTGGGCCAGGTCGAGCTTGAGCGTGCCCGAGACCTTCTTCATCGCCTTGATCTGGGCGTCGCCGCCCACCCGGGACACCGAGATGCCCACGTCGACGGCGGGTCGCACACCGGACTTGAACAGGTCGTCCTGCAGGTAGACCTGGCCGTCGGTGATCGAGATCACGTTGGTGGGGATGTACGCCGACACGTCGCCGGCCTTGGTCTCGATGACCGGCAGGGCGGTCAGCGAGCCGGCGCCGAGGTCGTCGGAGAGCTTGGCGGCCCGCTCGAGCAGGCGGCTGTGCAGGTAGAACACGTCGCCGGGGTAGGCCTCGCGGCCCGGCGGGCGGCGCAGCAGCAGCGACAGCTGGCGGTAGGCCTCGGCCTGCTTGGACAGGTCGTCGTAGACGATGAGGGCGTGCTCGCCGTTGTCCATCCAGTGCTGGCCCACGGCGCAGCCGGCGTAGGGGGCGAGGTACTTGAACGGTGCCGGGTCCGACGCCGGGGCGACCACCACGACCGTGTAGTCCATGGCGCCGTACTCGCGCAGGAGGTTCACCGTCTGGGCGACGGTGGAGCCCTTCTGGCCGATCGCCACGTAGATGCACTTCACGCCCAGACCCTTCTGGTTCAGGATCGTGTCGATGCACACGGTGGTCTTGCCGGTCTTGCGGTCGCCGATGACCAGCTCGCGCTGACCCCGGCCGATCGGGGTCATGGCGTCGATCGACTTGATGCCGGTCTGCAGCGGCTCGTGCACCGGCTTGCGGCCGGTGATGCCGGGGGCCTGGATCTCCATGCGGCGACGCTCGGCGCCGGTGATCGGGCCGAGGCCGTCGATCGGCTCGCCGAGGGCGTTGATGACCCGGCCGAGCAGGGCGTCGCCCACCGGCACGTCGAGGATGCGCCCGGTGGAGCGCACGGGTGAGCCCTCCTCCACCTCGGCGGCGTGCTCGGAGTCGCCGAGCACCACGGCGCCGATCGAGTCCTCGTCGAGGTTGAGCGCCAGGCCCAGGGTGCCGTTCTCGAACTCGAGCAGCTCGTTCACGGCGGCGTCGGGCAGGCCCGAGACGCGGGCGATGCCGTCGCCGACCTCGAGGACCCGGCCGACCTGCTTGGCCTCGACGTCGGGGCTGAAGCCCTCGAGGTTCTTGCGGATGGCGGCGGCGATGTCGCCGGTGTTGATCGTGAGCTCAGCCATGTGCGGGGTTCCTCAGCGAGTGATCTCGGGTGGTGCGAAGCGAACGGTGGTGCGGCGGGGGGACGGGTCGGACCGGTCAGAACGTCTCGCGCAGCTGGGCGAGGCGGTTGCGGACCGAGCCGTCGATGACGGTGTCGCCGATCTGGGTGACGACGCCGCCGATGACCGACGGGTCGACCACGACGATGACGTCGATGTCGCGCCCGGTGGACGCCTTGAGGGCGGCCGCCAGGCGGTTGCGCTGGTCGTCGGAGAGCTCGACGGCGCTGCGGACCTCGGCGATGGTGGTGTTGGTCCGGGTGGCGGTCAGCTCCTGGAGCCGATCGACGATGCCGCCCAGCTCCTTGATGCGGCCGGTGCCCACCACGAGGCCCACCAGCGCCGCGGTCGTGTCGGAGGCCTTGCCGCCCAGCAGGTCCTCGACGATGCCGGTGCGGCGCTCGGCGGGGATGTGCGGGTCGGCGAGGGTCTGGCGCAGCTCGTCGTGGCCGTCGAGGGCCAGCGAGAAGCGCTTGAGCTCGTCGAGCACGACGTTGACGTTGCCCTCGGCGGCGACGACGGAGAGCAGGGCGTCGGCGTAGAGGGAGGTGCGATCGCTCATCGGGAACCCACCTGCTGGATGTAGGCCTCGATGAGGCCGTTCTGGGTGTCGGCGTCGAGGTTGCGCACGACGACCTCCTCGGCGGCGCCGAGGGCCAGCCGGGCGACCTCGGCCTCGAGGTCGGCGCCGGCGGTGGCCTTGGAGGCCTCGGCATCGGTGGCGGCCCGAGCCCGCAGGTCGGCGGCCTCCTGGGTGCCCTTCTCGACGAGCTGGGCCTTGACCGCGTCGGCGGTGGTGCGCCCCTCGGCGAGGATGCGCGACCGCTCCTCGTCGATGTTGGCGATCCGCGACTGCACGTCGGCGAGGGCCTGCTCGCCCTCGGCCCGAGCCGTGGCGGCGTTGGTGACCTCGCCCTCGATGCGGTCGATGCGCCCGTTCCACATGTTCTTGATGGCGGGGCCGCCCTTCCACCAGATCAGGAGGAAGACGATGATCGACGCCAGTCCGGCGACGACGGCCTCGGCCGTGGAGTGCGGGAGGAGCCAGCCGTTCTCACCGCTCTCGGAGGCCAGGATGGTCAGGAGTTGCATGTCGTTCTCCTCGTCCCCGTCAGTTCCGGGACGCCTGGGACAGGTACTCGTCGACGACGCCCTGCTGGGCACCGGCGTCGAGCGGCTTCTGGATGACCGCACCGGCGGCCTGGACGGCGATGGTGACCACGTCGCCCCGCAGCTGCCCGAGGGCCGCCGCCTTGGCGGCGGCGATCTCGTCGGCGGCGGCGGCCCGCACCGCGGCGGCGTCGGCCTCGGCGGCGGCAAGCAGCTCGCGCCGCTCGGCGTCGCCCTGGGCCCGGGCGTCCTCGATCAGCCGGGTGGCCTCGGCCTTGGCGCTGGCGAGCTGCGCCTGGTACTGGGCCATGGCCCGCTCGGCCTCGACCCGGGCGGCGTCGGCGGCGGCGATGTCGCCGCGCACCTTCTCGTCGCGCTCGGCCATGCCGGCGACCACGGGCTTGAGCAGCACGAACTTCATGAGGGCCCACAGGACCACGAAGCACGCGCCGCCCCAGATCAGCTCGGGGACGACGGGGAGGATGGGGTTGTCGGCCTGCTTGGGCTCGGCCAGCGCGGTGGATTCACCGTGGTCGACCTTCTCGCCGACCGTCGACTCGCCGGACGTGCCGGCGACGGTGCTGCCGGCGTGCCCTTCGCTGCCGCCCCCTTCGTTGAGGACGAGGTAGATCGTGGACGCAGCCACGCAACGCTCCTTCGGTGGTGCGGCGGATCAGGCGAACTTGAGGAGGATGAAGACCACGAAGCCGATGAGGGCGAGGGCCTCGGTGAAGGCGATGCCGAGGAACATGGTGGTCCGCACCATGCCGGCAGCCTCGGGCTGGCGGGCCATGGCCTGGACGGACTGGCCGACCAGGTAGCCGATGCCGATGCCCGGGCCGATGGCGGCGAGGCCGTAGGCGTAGCCGGCGCCGGCAGCGGCGGCGGTGTTCTTGGCCTCGGCGGCCGCCTGGGCCACGACGGCGGTGGACTGAAGGGCGCTCATTGCTGGTTGCTCTCCTGTTGCTCGGGGGCGCACCGCCGGGTCGCCGGCGGTGACATCGGGGTCGACGCCGGGATCGGCGCCGGACGAACGTTGCTCAGTGCTCGGGGTGGGCGGCACCGCCGATGTACACGGCGGCGAGGATCGAGAAGACGTAGGCCTGCAGGAACGACACCATGATCTCGAACGCCGTCAGGGCGATGAGCATGGCGAAGGGCAGCACGGCGACCAGGCTCAAGATGCCGGCGCCGAGCAGGGCCAGGGTCAGCACGCCGAAGGTCACGAGGAGGATGTGACCGGCGAGCATGTTGGCGAAGAGTCGGACGGCCAGCGAGAAGGGCCGCACGATGAAGGTCGAGATGAACTCGATGGGCGTCACCAGCAGGTACAGCGCCTTGGGCACGCCCGGCGGGAACAGGGCGTTGACGAAGTACTTCGGGCCCTGGGCCCGGACGCCCACGCAGATGAAGAAGGCCCAGGTGACGATGGCCATGAAGGCCGGGTTGGCCATGCGGGCGTTGGCCGGCATGCCGAAGCCGGGGATGACCTCGAAGATGTTGCCGAAGAACACGAAGAAGAAGATCGTGGCGAGGTAGGGCAGGTACTTCTCGCCGCCGTGGCCGATGGCCTGGTCGATCACGCCCTTCTGGATGAAGTCGACCGAGGACTCGGCCAGGTTCTGCATGCCCCGGGGCACCAGCTTCTTGCCGCGGCCGGCGAGGAAGATGATCGACGTCGCCACCACCGCGAAGACGTTGATGAAGGCGATCTTGTTGAACTCGGGACCGATGCCCGGCCACTTGACCAGCTGGTCGATCGTCGGGAACTCGAGTTCGGCGAGCACGTGGACCACGCGACTAGGACTCCTTGTGCGCAGGCGAGTGGGCGGCGGTACCGGCGGGAGCCGGCTTGAGGCCGGGGAAGGCCAGGTTGGCCGAGACGTAGCGGGTCTCCCAGAACAGGAGCCCGAGGTGGGCGACCACCAGGGTGATGGCGAAGGGCACGACCTGCATCCAGGACGCGTCGCGGGCCAACCAGAAGGCGGCGAAGATGAAGGCGAGGCGGACGAGGAAGCCGAAGAGGGCGGCACCCATCATGAGCGAGAGCGAGATGCGAGCCGTCCACGCCAGCAGGGCTGCAGCCAGGGCGAAGTTCACCAGGACGATGGCCAGCGCGTAGGCGGTGGAGATGGCGCCGCCGGCGCCCCAGATGATGCCGAACAGCACGATGGCCACCGGCGCGACCCACAGACCCCGCTTGATCAGGTCGCGGGCGATCTCGCGCTCGGGGCTGGGCCCCTCGAGGCGGGTGACGAAGGCCTCACCCACGGCGGGCCGCCCACGGTCCGTTGGCCTCGTGCTCGGCCATCTCGGCGTTGTACTGGAAGTACAGCTTGATGACAGCACCGAGGAAGCCGACGACGGCGAAGGTGATCACGAGGATCGGCGTCCACCCGAGGACGTGGTCGAGCCACAGGCCGACGAGCGCCAGGAGCACCGGCGAGAGCACCAGCTCGTACGAGCCCGTGCTGCGGTGCATCGACTGGGTGATCTCGCGCCGTTGCGATGGTTCCACGTGTTCCTGCCCGGGAGCTTGTGAAGACATTCGCAACCTACGCGCCCGCCCTTCAGGCTCGCAAATCGAAGTTTTCGCCGACGCGAAACCCCGGTCGGAGCCGAGCTGAAGTTCTGGCGGCGAGGGTCGGGTCAGCTCCGCCGACGACGGTCGGTGGGCCCCGACGCACCGTTGGCCCCACCGCCGGCCGCCCCCGATCCCGGTCCGGCCTGGGCCCGCCGGCGGGCCCGCTCGCGGCTGGCCCGACGCCGCAGCTGGCGCCCGTCGACGGCCACCTCGGCGGTGGCGTCGGCCGCGGTGACCGGCGGCGGGGCCAGCGGGGCGACGGTGGCGGGGTCGGGGGCGTCGCCCAGCCAGCGACGCTTGAGGCCGGGCTGCAGGACGGTGAAGAGCAGGAGCAGTGCGCCGACGATGGCGAGCGGGACCACGCCGTTGCCCTGGCCGGTGTAGGTGGGGTACAGCACGAAGCCCGACAGCAGGGCCGTCCACGCCCACAGCAGCAGCACCGAGCGCCGGTGGCCGTGGCCCATGCGCATGAGGCGGTGGTGGAGGTGGTCCTTGTCGCGCGTGGCCACGCCCGAGCGACGGGCGGCGCGGCGCACGATGGCCAGCAGCGTGTCGACGATGGGCACGCCGAGGATGAACAGCGGGATGAGCATCGGGGCGTAGAAGAAGAACACGCTGCCCGAGAACGGCTGGTCGGTGCGTCCGCCGACCACCATGGTGGACGCGGCCATCAGCACGCCGAGCAGCAGCGCGCCGGCATCGCCCATGAAGATGCGGGCCGGGTGCACGTTGAACGGCAGGAAGCCGGTGCACATGCCGAGCACGACCAGCGCCACGAGCGGGCCGACGTTGCCGGGCGCGAGCAGCCCGGCGTCGCCCAGGCGGAGCGTGTAGGCGAAGAAGGTGGCGGCGGCGATGGCCACGATGCCGGCGGCGAGGCCGTCGAGGCCGTCGATGAGGTTGATGGCGTTGGCCATGGCCAGCACCCAGATCACGCTGATCAGGTAGGACCAGTCGGCCGACAGCTGGAGGAGGCCGGTGAACGGGATGCGCAGCACGAAGATGCTCACGCCCGACAGGACCAGCGCCGAGGCCGCCAGCACGATGCCGGCGACCTTGGCCGGCGCCGACACCTCGCGGAGGTCGTCGATGACGCCGACCACGAGCACGATGACCGCGGCCAGCACCACCCCGGTGGCCTCGGTGTTGCCCGAGAAGACGTCCTTGAAGGCGTCGAGGCGCCACGCCACCGCCATGCCGGCGAGGAAGCCGAGCAACATGGCGACGCCGCCCAGGGTGGGCGTCGGCCGCTCGTGCACGCGGTGCTCGTCGGGCTTGACGACGGCGCCGCGTCGCACGGCCACGGCCCGGACCAGGGGCGTGGTGAGCAGGGTGGTGCCGACCACCACCGCGAACACCAGCGCGTAGGACCCGGCTCTCGTCACCAGCTCACCTCGTGCCCGCCAGAGGGCCGGCGGGGGGCCGGGCCGAGGTGGCCCGGTGTCGGCTCAGGGTAGTCAGCCCGTCCCGGTCACCCGGGATAGGGCGTGAACTTCGAGCAGAGGGTGGCGACGTCGTCGCGCACGGCCGCCAGCTCGGTGGCGTCGGCGCGGCGCGACAGCGCTCGCCCGATGAGCGACGCGATCTGGGCCATCTCGGGCTCGGCCATCCCCTGGGTGGTGACGGCCGGGGTGCCGATGCGCACGCCGCTGGTCACGAACGGGCTGCGGGGCTCGTCGGGGATGGTGTTCTTGTTGAGCGTGATGCCGGCCTCGTCGAGCACCGCCTGGGCCTCCTTGCCCGTGAGCTCGGCGTCGAAGGGCCGCAGGTCGACGAGCATGAGGTGGTTGTCGGTGCCGCCCGACACCAGCCGGAACCCCTCGCCGGCGAGGCCCTCGGCGAGCGCCCCGGCGTTGCGGACGATCTGGGCGGCGTACTCGCGGAACGACGGGTCGAGTGCCTCGCGGAAGGCGACGGCCTTGGCGGCGACGACGTGCTCGAGGGGGCCGCCCTGCAGACCGGGGAACATCGCCTTGTCGACGGCCTGGGCGTGCTCGGCGCGGCTGAGGATGCAGCCGCCGCGCGGCCCGCGCAGGGTCTTGTGGGTGGTGAAGGTGACGATGTCGGCGTAGGGCACCGGGCTCGGGTGGGCCCCGCCGGCGATCAGGCCGGCGATGTGGGCGGCGTCGAACATGAACAGCGCCCCGACCTCGTCGGCGATCTCGCGGAAGATGGCCGGGTCGATGATCCGCGGGTAGGCGGTGGCGCCGGCCACGATGAGCTTGGGCCGCTCGGCCTTGGCGAGGTCGCGGATCTGGTCGTAGTCGATGCGCTCGTCGCTCTCGGTCACGCCGTAGGACACGAAGCGGTAGAGGCGGCCGCTGGCGTTCACCGGCGAGCCGTGGGTGAGGTGGCCGCCGTGGTCGAGGCTCATGCCGAGGACGGTGTCGCCCGGCTGCAGCAGGGCCAGGTACACGCCGAGGTTGGCGTTGGCGCCCGAGTGCGGCTGCACGTTGGCGTGGTCGGCCCCGAAGAGCTCCTTGACCCGCTCGCGGGCCAGGTCCTCGATCTCGTCGACGTGCTGGTTGCCGCCGTAGTAGCGCTTGCCGGGGTAGCCCTCGCTGTACTTGTTGGTCAGCACGGAGCCGGTGGCCCGCATGACGGCCGGCGAGGTGAAGTTCTCCGAGGCGATCAGCTGCAGGGTGGTGTTCTGTCGCTCGACCTCGCGGTCGATCAGGGAGAACACCTCGTCGTCGTGGTCGGTCGGCCAGCCCATGTCCTGCTCCGATCGTGGTTCCGGCACGGCAGTGCCTCCGAGGCTACCCGCTGGCCCCTCCCCCGCCGGCCGGGGCGTCAGGCGGGATCGCCGGACAGGAGCGCCGGCGGAGCTTCGACGGGCCAGGCCAGGTCGACGAGGCGGTCGAGCTGGTCGTCGAGCTCGCGGGCGACCTTCTTGAACACCCCGAACCGGCGGCCCACCGGATCGACCACGTCGTCGGCGGGGCTGTCCCCGAGCAGCCGCGTCGGCTGGCGGTCGGCACCGACGCGCGCCAGCCACCCGGCCAGGTCCTCGTCGGGAGCACGGGCCCCGGCCGCCTCACCGCGGCGCACCAGCTCCTTGAGCGTGAAGGTGCGACCGAAGGCCTCGGGATCGACGAGGGCCGCGTCGCGGACGTGCAGGCGAGCCATCGCCAGGACGAGGTCGGCCTCGGCCAGCAGGTCGGCGTCGAGGAGGCGGCTGCGATGGGCCGAGCCGTCGAGCCCCCGGGACCGCAGGAGCTCGAGCACCTCGTCGGCGGCCGGCTCGCCCTCGGTGGCCGTGCCCGCCGACGTCACCACCGCCTCGACGTCACGCCCGGCCAACCGCGCCCGCAGCATCGCCTCGGCCATCGGCGATCGGCAGATGTTGCCGGTGCACAGCACCAGCACCCGCACCGGCTCGCCCATGGCGGGCATCCTCGCACGTCCGTCCGACGCCCCGGGTTCCGGGCGGCGGAGCAGGGCCGCTACGGTGTTGATCCGTCAGTCAGCAGCGGCGCCCGGGGCGCCGATCCAGCCGGGCGGCACCGCCAGCGCGGGCCGCACCCCACACCCCAGGAGGCCCTGTGCCCGGAGCGCTCGACCCCCGCCTGCCCGTCCTCGTGGGCACGGGCCAGCTGTCCAACCGCGTCGACCGAGGCGAGCCGGCGCTCGAGCCGGCCGACCTGATGGCCGAGTCCCTGCGCCGGGCCGAGGCCGACTCCGGCGGCACCGGCCTGCTGGCCAAGGCCGACTCGGTGCGGGTGATCAACGAGCTGTCGTGGCGCTACCGCAACGCTCCGGCGCTGGTGGCCGAGCGGGTGGGCGCCTCGCCCCGCCAGACCGTCTACTCGGTGATGGGTGGCAACTACGTCCAGTCGATGGTGAACCGCAGCGCCCTCGACATCGCCAACGGCGACGCCGACGTCGTGCTGCTCGCCGGCGGCGAGGCGTGGCGCACCCGGTCGGCGGCCCGGTCGGCGGACACCGACCTCGGGTGGACCGCCCAGGACGACGACGTCGACGAGCCCGAGACCTTCGGCGAGGACCGCCCGATGGTGTCCCCCGAGGAGATCGCCCGCGGTGTGGTGATGCCGGTGCAGGTGTACCCGATGTTCGAGATCGCCCTGCGGGCCTCGCTCCGGCTCTCCGTCGACGAGCACCGCGACCGCATCGCCGGCCTCTGGTCGCGCTTCTCCGAGGTCGCCGCCGCCAACCCCCACGCCTGGATCCAACAGGCGTACTCCCCCGACGAGATCGCCACCCCGGCGCCCGACAACCGCATGGTCGGCTTCCCGTACACGAAGCGGATGAACTCCAACAACATGGTCGAGCAGGGCGCCGGCCTGATCCTGTGCTCGGTCGCCGCTGCCGAAGCCGCCGGCGTGCCACGAGACCGGTGGGTGTTCCCCCTGGCCGGGACCGACGCCCACGACACCGACGTCGTGTCCACCCGCGGCGACCTCCACTCCTCCCCCGCCATCCGGTGCGCCGGCCGGGCCGTCCTCGAGCTCGCCGGCGTGGGGGTCGACGACCTCGCCCACGTCGACCTGTACTCGTGCTTCCCGTCGGCGGTGCAGATCGCCGCCGCCGAGCTGGGCCTGGGCCTCGATCGCGACCTCACCGTCACCGGCGGCCTCAGCTTCGCCGGCGGCCCGTGGAACAACTACGTGATGCACGGCATCGCCACCATGGCGGGCATCGTGCGCGACGACCCCGGCTCGATCGGGCTGTGCACGGCCAACGGCGGGTTCATCACCAAGCACGCCTTCGGCCTCTACAGCACCGAGCCGCCGGCCGACGGCTTCCGCTGGCGCGACGTGCAGGACGAGGTCGACGCCTTCCCCACCCGGACCGTCGTCGCCGAGCACGACGGCCCGGTCACCGTCGAGTCCTACACCGTGATGCACGGCCGGGACGGCACGCCCGAGACGGGCATCGCCACCGGCATCACCGACGACGGCGCCCGCGCGTGGGCGACCACGTCCGACGCCGACCTGATGGGCGCCATGGTCGCCGAGGAGTGGGTGGGCCGTCGCGCCACCGTCACCGCCGACGGCGCGCTGCACGCAGACTGAGCCGGGCCGCCCCGGCGGCGGTCACCCGTCGCCGAGGTGGGCGTTCTGCTCGAGGCGGGCCGACAGCAGGGTCATGACCTTGCGCTGCACGTCGGGCATCTCGGTCAGCAGCGTGTTGAACGCCTTGGTGTCGAAGGCCACCAGCTTCATCGACGTCTCGGCGACCACCGAGGCGTTGCGCGGGCGGTGCTCGACGAGCGCCATCTCGCCGACCATCGAGCCCGGACCCAGCGTGGCCACGTGCTCGCCGGCGACGTAGACCCCGGCCTCGCCCTCGAGGATGACGAAGCACTCCTGGCCGACGCGGCCCTGGTCGATGACGAACGAGCCCTTGTCGGCTTCGACCTCGTCGGCCAGCTCGGCCACGCGGTGCAGCTGGTGGTAGTCGAAGCCCTCGAAGAACGCGACCCCGCCCAGCGTCCTGGTGAGCTCGTCCAGGTGCTCCTCGTCGACCTTCTTGCGCTTGCCGAACATGGTGCCTCCAGGGCAGGGCATCGATCTCCCGGGGGCACCGGCGCCGCGGCGCCCCGGCGGTCCCGCCGGCGGGACCGGCCCGGACGTTACCGCCCCCAGCCGGGCTCCGTCGGGCCTGCGACGCCCCGGCGCTACGCTCCGGCCGGTGCGGCCGCCACCCGAGGCGGCCCGTCGCACCCCCGAGGGGTGCGACCCGGAGAACGTCCAGGGGGGACGCCATGCGCGCTGCGGTGATGCGCAACGGGGAGCTCGTCGTCGACGACGTGGCCGACCCGCGACCGAAGGCCGGCCAGGTCCTGGTGCGCACCCTGGCGTGCGGCATCTGCGGCTCGGACCTGCACACCCTCCAGCACGCCGACCAGATGGTCGAGATGTCGGCGGCAGGGGCCGAGGGCATGCCCGGCGGGATGTCGCCGTCGTTCATGTCGCTCGACCGCGACGTGGTCATGGGCCACGAGTTCGCGTGCGAGGTGGTCGAGGTGGGCGAGAACGTCGGCAACTGCCAGGTCGGCGACGTGGTCGTGTCGATGCCCGTCGCCTTCGACGCCGGCGGGGTGCACCCGCTCGGCTACTCGAACGACTACCCGGGCGGCTACGCCGAGCAGATGGTGCTGTCCGACCTCCTCGCGCTCAAGGTCCCCAACGGGCTGGCGCCCGACCTCGCCGCGCTCACCGAGCCGATGGCCGTCGGCCACCACGCCGTCGAGAAGTCGTGGGTCACGCCAGCCGACGCCGCCGTCGTGCTCGGCTGCGGCCCGGTGGGCCTGGCGGTGATCGCCGCCCTGCGGCTCAAGGGCGTCGAGCCCATCGTGGCCGCCGACTTCTCCACCACCCGTCGGGCCCTGGCCACGACGATGGGCGCCCACGAGGTGGTCGACCCCCGCGACGAGCCGGCGGTCGAGGCGTGGCGCCGCGTCGACGGGTCCAAGCGGCTGGTGATCTACGAGGCGGTCGGCGTGCCCGGCATGCTCGACGCCGCCATGGCCGCCGCGCCGCGCGGCACCCAGGTGCTGGTGGTGGGCGTGTGCATGGAGCACGACAGCGTCCGGCCGATGCTCGGCGTGGTGAAGGAGCTGAACCTGCAGTTCGTCTTCGGCTACGACCCGCTCGAGTTCGCCGAGACGCTGCGCCGGATCGCCGAGGGCGAGCTCGACGTGTCGCCGCTGGTCACCGGTCGGGTCGACCTCGACGGGGTCCCCGGCGCCTTCCGCGCCCTGGCCGACCCCGACGCCCACGCCAAGATCCTCGTCCAGCCGTGATGCCCGACGGGAGGCGGCCGCCGAGGATGGGCCGGACGGACTAGCGTGCCCGCCGGGGTGCGGGGACGGCGAGCTGGAGCCGCCCGCGGTTCGGGAGAGTGGTGATCATGGCGAAGTACCGGTGCCCGGTGTGCGGGGCCACCCACAAGACGATGCCCGACAAGTGCCGGCTGTGCGGGCAGACGATGGGCCCCGACGCTGTCGTCGGCGACTTCTCCGGCTCGCGCGTCGAGTCCTCGCAGAAGAAGGGCCTCCTCGGCATCGCCGGGCTGGTGATCCTCGGCATCGTGGTGCTCATCGGCGTGCTGGTCGTCCTCGGCATCGCCCCCGGGAGCCGCCAGGTCGAGTCGGTCACCCGCAACATCCCGGGCCTGCCCACGCAGGGCAACGACGGCTGGTCGTCGCTCACCGACGGCGCCGGTGGCTTCGTCGCCGACTTCCCCGGCGGCGAGCGCAAGCAGCAGTCCGGCGTCACCCTTCCCGTCTCCTCCTCGCCCGCCACCAAGTGGTCGGTGAACCTGAGCGACGACACCATCGTGTTCGTCGCCTACGCCCCCATCGACACCAAGGACCTCGCCGGCAACGCCGTCGACGCCACCGGCACCACGCTGTCCCCCAAGGCCCGGGTGCGCCGCATCGCCGACCGCTGGACCGACACGCTCGAGGCCCAGGGCGTGAAGGTGGACAAGCGGGAGGAGACCGGCGTGGGCGGCTACCCGGCCCTCTACCTCGAGATGCGCGGCGTCAAGGACCCGACCATCCCGGGCAAGACCTTCTACATCCGGGCGCTGGTCACCGTCCGCGAGGACACCGTGTACGTCATCGGCACCCAGTCCGTGTACAAGGACGCCGCTCAGTTCGACAAGCTGGCCCCGACCTTCGGGTTCATCGAGAAGGGCTCGACCAGCGGGTCGGGCACCAGCGTCGCCCCCTGACCCCTCGCCGCGGCCGCCCCGATCAGCCGGGTCGGCGCGCCACCACCATCCGGTCGCGGCCGACCAGGTCGGGCTCCACCCGGACGTCGACCAACCCGGCCGCCACCGCCCGCTCGGCGACGCCCACGGCCTGCCCGGGCGCCAGCTCGACCACCACCACGCCCCCGGGCGCCAGCCACGCCCCCGCGCCGTCGACGACGACGTGCAGCGCCTCGAGCCCGGTGGGCCCCGGGACCAGCGCCAGGGCCGGCTCGTGGTCGCGCACCTCGGCCGGGAGCTCGTCGTGAGGGGCCACGTAGGGCGGGTTGCTGACGATCAGGTCGACCTCGCCCGCCAGCTCGGGGGGCAGCGCGTCGTACCAGGACCCCTCGGCCACCCGCACGCGGGCCCCGGCGCGGCCGATGCCGGCGAGGTTCGCCCGGGCGACGTCGAGCGCCGCGGTGGACACGTCGGTGATCCACACCTCCAGGCCCGTCCGCTCGGCGGCCAGCGACAGCCCGATGGCCCCCGAGCCGGTGCCCAGGTCGACGGCCCGCCGGGGCCGGCCGTCGGGCGGACCGAGGGCGTCGAGCTCGGCCAACGCCACCTCGACCACCACCTCGGTCTCGGGCCGGGGGATGAGCACCCGGCCGTCGACGAGCAGGTCGAGGTGGCGGAAGGCCCAGTGGCCGAGGACGTGCTGGAGCGGCTCGCCGGCCTCGCGCCGGGCCAGCATGCGGTCGAAGCGGGCCACCCCCCGCTGGGTCGCCGGCTCGTCGAGGCCGGCGGCGAGGTCGGACCCCTCGTGGCCCGAGGCCTCCTCGACCAGCCAGCGGGCCTCGGCCGCCGGGCTGGCCACGCCGGCGGCCGCCAGCCGCTCGGTGGCCTCGGCGAGGAAGGCCCGCCACGGCACGGTGTCGGCGACGTCGCCCGGTTCGCCCTGGTCGTGGTCTCCGGCCCCGCGGCCGGGCGGCGGGCTCACGTCGCCGGTTCGGCCTCGGCCAGCTGGCGGGTCCGCTCGTCGGCCACCAGGGCGTCGACCACGTCGTCGAGCTCGCCGGCGAGCACCTTGTCGAGCTTGTAGAGGGTGAGCCCGATCCGGTGGTCGGTGACCCGGTTCTCCTTGAAGTTGTAGGTGCGCACCTTCTCGGACCGCCCGCCCCCACCCACCTGGCCCTTGCGGGCGCTCGACAGCTCGGCCTCCTGGCGGTCCTGCTCGGCCTTGAGCAGGCGGGAGCGCAGCACCTGCAGGGCCTTCTCCTTGTTCTGCAGCTGGCTCTTCTGGTCCTGCATCGACACCACGGTGCCGGTGGGCTTGTGGGTGATGCGCACGGCCGAGTCGGTGGTGTTCACCGACTGGCCCCCCGGCCCCGACGAGCGGAACACGTCGATCTGCAGGTCGTTGGGGTCGAGGTCGACCTCGACCTCGTCGGCCTCGGGCAGCACCGTCACCGTGGCCGACGACGTGTGGATGCGGCCCTGGGACTCGGTCACCGGCACGCGCTGGACCCGGTGCGGTCCGCCCTCGTGCTTGAGCCGCGTCCACGCGGCGTCGCCGGCCACGACGAAGGTGACCTCGGTGTAGCCGCCGAGGTCCGACGGGCTGGCCGACAGCACCTCGAAGCGCCACCCCATGCGCGACGCGTAGGCGCGGTACATCTCGAACAGGTCGCGGGCGAACAGGTTCGCCTCCTCGCCGCCCTCGGCCCCTCGGATCTCGACGATGACGTTCTTGCCCTCGTTCGGGTCGCGGGGCAGCAGCAGGAGCCGCAGCTCGTCCTCGAGGCGGGCGATGTCGGCCTCCGCCTCGTCGATCTCGCCGCGCAGCAGCTCCCGGTCGTCGCCGCCGGCATCGGCGTAGAGCTCGCGGGCGGCGTCGAGGTCGTCGGAGGCGGCTCGCAGCGACTGCATGCAGGCCACCAGCGGCCCCAGCTCGCGGTACCGGCGGGCGACCTCGGCGTAGCGGCGCTGGTCGGCGATCACCGCCGGGTCGGCCAGGCGCGCCTCGACCTCGGCGTGCTCGCGCTCGAGGTCGGCCAGGCGGTCCAGCATGGGGTGGAGGGTAGTGGGCCGGGTGCGGGTGGCCGATCGGCGCCGCGGCCGTCAGCCCCGCCAGTCGGCGGGGACCGTGCGCACCTCGGCCGGGTCGCGCAGGGCGACGGCGAGGCGGCCGGTGACCGGGTGGGCGTCGCGCTCCGGCACGAGGAGCACGAGGCGGGCGCCGGGCGCGTGGGCCTCGCGGGCGTCGGCGGCCGCCGGCACGAGGTCGAGGTCGATGCCGGTGGAGCAGGCGACCACCACCGGCCCGTCGGCGTCGTGGCCCACCGCGACCGCCGGGGCGACGTCCTTGACCGAGTCGCGCCGCACGGTGGGCTCGGCCGGCGCCAGCGCCAGGGCACCGGCCAGGCCGGGCTCGTCGAGCACCCGGCGTCGCAACCAGCGCTCGGCGGCCAGGCGGTTCAGCGGGTGGGCGGGTGCGTCGGCTCGTCGGTGCCGGCGCACCGAGTCGACCACCGAGGCCAGCGCCTCGGGCGCGGGGAGGTCGCCGTGGATGATGGCGAACGCCTCACGGTCGTGGCGGCCGACCCCCACCTCGAGGCGGGGGCCGCGCTCGGGGTCGACGACCACCCGGGCGATCTCGAGTCCGAGGATCTCGCCCACGAGCTCGCCGTGCTCGACGATCACGTCGACGTCGGCGGCCTCGAGCAGGGCGACGAGCGAGTCGACGTCGCCGGGACCGGGTGCCACCTGGTGGACCGGCGCCGCGACGGCGGTGGTCAGGTTCCGTCCGTCGACCGCCCACACGGTCGGTGGCAGGGCGAAGGCCGCCGCCCGACGGGCCAGCACGTCGGCGTCGGCCTCGGCGAGCACGTGGAGGTCGTCGACGCCCTGCTGGTCGGCCCAGGCCACGGCCCGACCGAGGCGGTGGGCGGGGTCCTCGTCGAGCAGCACCCAGCCCGTGACCTCGCCGCCGCCGATCGCCCCGGACCGCAGGGCGGCACCGCCCGGGAACGTGGACGGCTCGCGGTCGAGATCGTCACCCCACCGGTCGCGGACGAGCGCGCCGAGCTTGGCCGCCAGGAGGGCGGCCCGGCGGTCGCCGTCGCCGGGGGCGGCGGGCGGGGTGGGCACGAGGTTCGGTGGTCCGGACCGCCGCGCGGGCCGTGGGCCGGCGCTCAGTCCTTGGCGGCGCGCTGGCGGGTGCCGTAGCGCTTCTGGAACTTCTCGATGCGCCCGCCGGTGTCGACCAGCTTCTGCTTGCCGGTGTAGAAGGGATGGCACTCGCTGCAGAGCTCGACGTGGAGCTCGGGCTCGGTCGAGCGGGTCGTGAAGGTGTTCCCGCACGAGCAGGTCACCGTCGACACGACGTAGTTCGGGTGGGTTCCAGCCTTCATCGTCACGTGCTCCGGAAATCGGGGAGGGACCAGTGTGCCCGGCCGGACCCCACCTCGGCAACGTGGGGCCGGTCGGATCGGGCGAACGAGCGCCCGTGGCCGGCCGAGCCGCGGCCGACCGGGCGGTCAGCTGCCGGCGGCGGGGGTCTTGGCCACCTCGGCGAGGAACTCGTCGTTGCTGCGGAAGGTGGCGAGGCGGTCGATCAGCATCTCGAGGCCGGCGCCGCCCGCGCCGTCGGCCGCCATGGCCGACAGCACCCGGCGCAGCTTCCAGACGTTCTGGAGCTGCTTCTTGTCGTACAGCAGCTCCTCGTGGCGGGTGGACGAGCCGTCGACGTCGATGGCCGGGTAGATCCGGCGCTCGGCCATGCGCCGATCGAGGCGCAGCTCCATGTTCCCGGTGCCCTTGAACTCCTCGAAGATCACCTCGTCCATCTTCGAGCCGGTGTCGACGAGGGCGGTGGCGAGGATGGTCAGCGAGCCGCCCTCCTCCAGGTTGCGGGCGGCGCCGAAGAACCTCTTGGGCGGGTAGAGGGCACCGGTGTCGATGCCGCCGGACATGATGCGGCCGGTGGCCGGCGCGGCCAGGTTGTAGGCGCGGGCCAGGCGGGTGATGCCGTCGAGGATGATCACGACGTCGCCGCCGTCCTCGACCAGGCGCTTCGCCCGCTCGATGGCCAGCTCGG
This sequence comes from Acidimicrobiales bacterium, assembly GCA_046331175.1. GTDB lineage: Bacteria > Actinomycetota > Acidimicrobiia > Acidimicrobiales > Acidimicrobilacustridaceae > JAWKIW01. The sequence continues at coordinate 107,189 of JAXLRI010000012.1, read as the reverse complement.
CCACCGCGGTGTGCTCCTCCGCGGGCCGGTCGAAGGTGGAGGCCACGACCTCGCCCTGGACCGAGCGCCGCATGTCGGTGACCTCTTCCGGGCGCTCGTCGACCAGCAGCACCATGAGGTGGACGTCGGGGTTGTTGGCCTCGATCGACGAGGCGATCTGCTTCATGATCGTGGTCTTGCCGGCCTTGGGCGGCGAGACGATCAGGCCGCGCTGGCCCTTGCCGATGGGCGAGATGAGGTCGATGATCCGGGCCGTCATGTTGTACGGGTCGCCGGCGGCCTCGAGGCGCAGCGGCTCGTCGGGGAACAGCGGGGTGAGGTCCTCGAAGCGAGCGCGGGCCCGCGCCTGCTCGGGGTCCCTGCCGTTGACCTGGTCGATGCGCAGGAGGGCCGGGTTCTTCTCGTTGCGGCTGGCGGGGCGGGCGGCCCCGGTGAGGTGGTCGCCCTTGCGCAGGCCGAACTGACGGACCTGCTTGACCGAGACGTACACGTCCTCCTTGGACGGCAGGTAGCCCTTGACCCGGAGGAAGCCGTAGCCGTCGTCGCGCAGGTCGAGCATGCCGGCGACCTCGACCGGCTCGGCCTGCACCTCGGGCTCCCGCTCGCGGTCGCGGTCACGGCCCCGGCGGCGCCGCCGGCGGTTGCCGGGCTCGCCGTCGCCCTGGCCACCCGGGCTCCGGTCCTGGTCGCGGTCGTCGCGCCGGCCGTCGCCGTTGCGATCGTCACGCCCGTTGCGGTCGTCGCGGTCGTCACGCTCGTTGCCCCGGTCGCGGGACCGCTCGTCGCCGCCGGACCCCTCCTCGTCCTCACCGGTGTCGCCGGCCACCTCGGCGGCGGGCGCGGCCTCGTCGTCGCCGGCCGCCTGGTCGTCGGACGCGGCGGTGGCGTCGGCCTCACCGTCGTCGGCGGGGGCGGCGGCCTTGGCCCGGGCGGCCTTCTTGCGGGGCTTGGGGGCGGCGGGCTCGGCCGCGGCCTCGTCGGCGGCGGTGGCGTCACCCTCGGGCGCGGGGGCCAGGCCGGCCAGGCCCATGATCAGGTCGATGATGTCGGCCTTGCGGGCCCGGGAGCCGGGCTTGCCCCCCATCGCCACGGCGATGGTGTGCAGCTCGTCGCGGTCCTTGCGCTCGAGGGCCGACCGCTCCAGCTGGGCGTCCACGCTCATGGGGGATCCTCACTTGTCTTGCGGGCTGTGATCCCGGTCGAGGCGCCCGGCGGGCGGGGCGACGCGGGGTCGGGGCGGAGGTGGGGTGATCGCGAGATCGAAGGAAGAGGGGGAGGCGGTGGCATCGGCGGCACCGTGGGGCGCCAGGTCCGTGCGTCAGCCGGGGTGCCGAGGGCTCGGCGGGGTTGTCGTCGCCGACCGGAGGCGGCGGGTGGTCGCCGGAGGCACGAGGCCCCGGCGACGACGGCGCAGCGTACCGGCCGCCGTGGACCCGGGCAACCGACCGGTGCGGTGGTCAGCCGGCGGCGAGCAGGCGGCCCAGCAGCTCGTGGCCGGGCACGGCCGGCCGATCGGCCACGCCGGCCTCGGTGTAGGTCCCGCCGGGGCCGTCGATGCCGGTGCCGGCGATCAGGTACGGCACGGGGTCGGCGGTGTGGGTCTTGCGGACGAGCGGGGTGGCGTGGTCGGGCAGCAGCAGGAGCCGCCAGGGACCCAGCTTGTCGAGGCCGGCGACCAGGTCGGCCAGGATCAGCGAGTCCCAGCGCTCGAGCGCCTCGACCTTGGCGGCGACGTCGCCGGCGTGGCCGGCCTCGTCGGTGGCCTCGACGTGGATGATGAACAGGTCGGCCCCGTCGCCGAGGGCGTCGAGGGCGCACTCGCGCTGGGCGGCGTAGTCGGTGTCGTAGCCGGCGCTCATCCCGTCGACGTCGACGACCTCGATGTCGGTGAGCACCCCGAGGCCGCGCACGAGGTCGACGGCGCTGCAGAGGGCGGCGTCGAGGCCGTAGGTGTCGGCGAAGCTCGGCATCTGGGGCTGGAAGCCCTGGCCCCACAGCCACACCTGGTTGGCGCCCAGGCCGAAGCGGGACACGACCGGCCGGGAGGCGTCCATGAGCTCGCGCAGCTTGGGGGCGGCGGCGCCCGTCGGCCACACGGCGGGCTTGTCGGTGAGGTCGTGGGGCGGCGTGCAGTCGGCGTCGGCCCAGTCAGCGGGCGCCACCAGGATGTGGCGGTACTCGACGCCGGGGTGGAACTCGACCTCGCCGCCCAGCTCGTCCTGGAGCGCCTCGACGACCTTGCGGGCGTCCTCGGAGGTGGGGTGCCCGCCGGCGAAGTCGACCATGGTGCCGTCGTCGCCCACGGTGACCAGGTTGCAGCGGTAGGCCACCTGGTCGGGGGCCAGCTTCAGGCCGAGGGCGGCGGCCTCGATGGGCGCGCGACCGGTGTGGTAGCGGGCCGGGTCGTAGCCGAAGATGGCCATGTTGCCGACGTCGCTGCCCGGGGGCAGGCCGGGTGGGATGACGGCGGCGCGTCCCACCTCGCCGGTGGCGGCGAGCGCATCGAGCACGGGCGTGCGGGCTGCTTCGAGCGGCGTGCGACCGCCCAGCTCGGGCACCGGCTCGTCGGCGCAACCGTCGGGGACGCACACCACGTACTTCATGGGTCGATCATGCCAGGTCCGTCCCGCGGTGTCGCCCGGGGGTCGTGAACGTCGTGTGACGGGCCCGTCGACCAGGGCCGAGGGCCGCGGACCCCGGCGCGACGGTGGGCCCGGCAGGCGTCAGCGGCCGGCGAGGACGCCGTCGATGTGGGTGCGGAGCACGTCGAGGTCGGCGGGCAGGCGGTCGAAGCGCTCGGGTCGCTCGAACAGGTCGGCCAGGCGGGGCGGCAGGGCCGGGCGGACGCCGGTGGCGGCCTCGACGGCGTCGGGGAACTTGGCCGGGTGGGCGGTGGCCATGGTGACCATCGGGACGGCGACGTCGCGCCGACAGGCCACGGCCGCCCCGAGGCCGACGGCGGTGTGGGGGTCGACCAGCACGCCGGTGGTCTCGTACGTGCGGGCGATGATCTCGGTGGTCGCGGTGTCGTCGACCCGCTCACCCGACCAGTGCTCGCGCAGCAGGTCGAGGCGATCGGCGCCGGGGATCATCGAGCCGGTGTCGCGGAACTCGGTGAGCAGCTCGGCCACGGCGGCGCCGTCGCGCCCGTACAGCTCGAACAGGAGACGCTCGAAGTTCGACGAGATCTGGATGTCCATGCTCGGGCTGAGGGTGGGGTGCACCTCGGCCACGGTCATGGCGCCGGTCTCGAGGAAGCGGGTGAGGATGTCGTTGCGGTTCGAGCCGATGACGATCTGACTGAGCGGGGTGCCCATGCGCTGGGCGCCGTAGCCGGCGAACACGTTGCCGAAGTTCCCGGTGGGCACCGACACGGCGATGGGGGCCTCGCCGCGGCCGAGGCGGGCGGCCGAGGTGACGTAGTAGACGAGCTGGGCCATCACCCGGGCCCAGTTGATGGAGTTGACCGCCGAGAGGCGGACCCGGTCGCGGAAGTCGTGGTCGGCGAACAGCGCCTTCACGAGGTCCTGGCAGTCGTCGAAGGTGCCGGCCACCGCGATGTTGTGCACGTTGGGCGCGTCGACCGTGGTCATCTGGCGCCGCTGCACCTCGCTGGTGCGGCCCTCGGGGTGGAGGATGAAGATCTCGATGGCGTCGCGGTCGCGGCACGCCTCGATGGCCGCCGAGCCGGTGTCGCCCGAGGTCGCGCCGACGATGGTGACCCGCTCACCCCGCCGGTGGAGCTCGTCGTCGAACAGCCGCCCGACGAGCTGGAGGGCGACGTCTTTGAAGGCGAGGGTCGGGCCGTGGAAGAGCTCGGCCAACCACAGGCCGCCGCCGAGGTCGCGCAGCGGGACGACGTCGGGGTCGTCGAAGGTGGCGTAGGCATCGGCCACCAGCTCGGCGAAGCGGTCGCGGGTGATGGGGGCGGCACCGCTGCTGCCCTCGTCGCCGGCGAGGAACGGCCACATCACCTCGGTGGCCACATCGGCGTAGGGCAGGTCGGCGAAGCGGGCCAGGGCACCCGGGTCGAGGGGAGGCCAGTCCTCGGGCACGTACAGGCCGCCGTCGCGGGCGAGGCCGGCGAGCAGGACGTCACCGAAGCCGAGCACCGGCGCCGCGCCGCGCGTGCTGACGTACCTCACGAGGCACCGTCCGACAGGACGCGCAGCACGCTGCCGACCCGGCGCACCTCGGCCAGGGCCCGGAGGCCGTCGAGGGTGGCCCGCACGTCCCGCTCGACGGCGAGGTGGGTGATGAACATGAGCTGGGCGTCGTCGCCGAGGCCCTCTTGCTCCATGGACGAGATCGACACGCCGTGCTCGCCGAAGACACCGGCGACGGTGGCGAGGACGCCCGGGCGGTCGGCCACGTCGAGGCAGATGTAGAAGGCCGACACCCCCTCGTCGACCGGCGCGATGACCGCCGGGCCGAGCACGCCGAGCGAGGCGTGCGACCGGCGGGAGAGGTTCACCGAGGCGTCGACGAGGTCGCCGAGGACGGCGCTGGCGGTGGGGTCGCCGCCGGCGCCGCGGCCGTAGAACATGAGATCGCCCACCGCGTCGCCCTGCACGAACACCGCGTTGAAGCTGTCGCGCACCGACGCCAGCGGGTGGGTGGCGGGCACGAGCACAGGGTGGACGCGCACGGCGATGGGGGCGGCGGCACCACCCGCGGGGTCGCGCTCGGCCACGGCGAGCAGCTTGACCACGTGGCCGGTGCGCTCGGCGTAGGCGATGTCGCCGGCGGTGATGCCCGAGATGCCCTCGTGGTGGACGTCGCCAGCCACCACGTCGGCGCCGAAGGCGATGGAGGCCAGGATGGCGATCTTGGCCCCGGCGTCGTACCCCTCGACGTCGGCGGTGGGGTCGGCCTCGGCGTAGCCGAGCGCCTGGGCCTCGGCCAGGGCCTCGGCGTAGTCGGCGCCCTCCTCGGTCATCTTGGTGAGGATGTAGTTCGTCGTCCCGTTGACGATGCCGAGGATGCGCCGCACCGGCTCGCCGAGGAGGCTCTCGCGCACGGCCCGCACGAGCGGGATGCCGCCGGCCACGGCGGCCTCGAACAGCAGGTCGACGCCGGCGGCCTCGGCGGCCGCCACCACCTCGGCGCCGTGGGTGGCGAGCAGCTCCTTGTTGGCGGTGACCACCGGCTTGCCCTCGGCCAGGGCCGCCAGCAGCAGCGTGCGAGCCGGCTCGATGCCGCCGATGGTCTCGACCACCACGTCCACCTCGGGGTCGACGACCAGGGCGGCGGCGTCGTCGGTGAGCACGCCGGGGGCCAGGTCGATGCCGCGATCGCGCGAGGTGTCGCGCACGGCGACCCGGGTGACCTGGAGCCGGAGGCCGGTGCGGGCGGCGATGGTGTCGGCCTCGGCGGCCACGAGGCGCACCAGCGAGGCGCCGACGGTGCCGCAGCCGAGGATGCCGACGCGCACGGGGGAGGGTTCCACGGGCGGCGAGGCTAACCGACCGCCCCGCCGCCACCGGCCGGGTTGGTCGGGCCCGATCGGTGACCGGCGCCCCCGCGACGCGACACCGGCTGGACCGGTGCGTCGCCTGCCGCCGGCGTGCGGCCGGCCTCGCGGTTCGCACTTTTCATGTCTTTTCCTTGCGTTTCCACATTTTTCCGTCTACGGTGTCACCCACGCCGCCACGGCCCCCGGTGCCCGCCCTCCGCCGTCCGCACGGACGGGCACCGACGCCGACCGGTCTCCTGCCCGGCCGGTCGGCACGCGGTCGGCTCCACCCGAGCGCCCCCTTTCCTCCACGGCTCGGGTGGGGTCGACCGCCCTTCCTCCGGCGACAGAACAGGCGAACGGCGAGCCTGATGACGACGTGTCCGGGGGCCGGACGCGATGTCATCACCCGCGACCGGGCGGACCCACGCCGGCGAGCCTGATGACGACGTGTCCGGGGGCCGGACGCGATGTCATCACCCGCGACCGGGCGGACCCACGCCGGCGAGCCTGATGACGACGTGTCCGGGGGCCGGACGCGATGTCATCACCCACGGCGGGACGGCGACGACGACAGCGGTCGGCCGCGGCCGCGGCGAAGGCCGGTCAGCCGAGGTCGCGGGCGAGGAGGTCGTCGACGGTCTCGCGGCGCACGACCAGGCGAGCCTGGCCGTCGCGGACGAACACCACCGCCGGCCGGGTGACCTTGTTGTAGTTGGAGCCCATCGAGTGGCCGTAGGCCCCGGTGACCGGCGTGACCAGCACGTCGCCGACGGCCAGGTCGGCGGGCACGCTGCCGTCGCGCACGAGCACGTCACCCGACTCGCAGTGCTTGCCGACGACGGTGACCGTGGCGGGCCGATCGGCGAGGGGCGAACGGGCCAGGAACGTCTCGTAGCCGCTGCCGTAGAGGACCGGGCGGGGGTTGTCGCTCATGCCGCCGTCGACGGCGACGTAGGTGCGGATGCCGGGGATGTCCTTGACGGTGCCGACCGTGTAGAGCGTGACGGCGGCCGGGGCGGCGATGGCCCGACCGGGCTCGGCGGTGACCCGAACGGTGATCCCCTGGGCGGCCACGGCGCGGTGCACGACCTCGGCCCACTCGGTGATGGACGGGGCGTCCTCGCCCTCGACGTAGGCCACGCCGATGCCGCCGCCCACCGACAGCTCGGACAGCTCGGGGTGCTCGGCGAACCAGGGGGCCACCACGCCGACGGCCCGCTCGAAGAACTCGGCCTCGAAGATCTGGCTGCCGATGTGGGTGTGCAGCCCGACGAGGCGCATGGCCGGCGACGACTGCGCCCGGGCGACGGCCTCGGCGGCCATGCCGGTGTGCACGCCGAACCCGAACTTGGAGTCGTCCTGGCCCGTCTGCACGTACTCGTGGGTGTGGGCCTCGATGCCCGGCGTCAGCCGGATGAGCACGGCCGGCACCGCCAGCCCCTCGGCCACCAGCGCCTCGATGCGGTCGATCTCGTCGAAGGAGTCGACGATGATCCGGCCGATGCCCTCGGCCATCGCTGTGCGCAGCTCGTCGGTGGACTTGTTGTTGCCGTGCAGCACGAGGTCCGACGCCGGCACGCCGGCGGCCCGGGCCACGGCGTACTCGCCGCCGGTGGACACGTCGAGGTGCATCCCCTCGCCGTGGGCCAGCCGGGCCATCGCCGTGCAGAGGAAGGCCTTGGTGGCGTAGTCGACGCCGGAACCGAAGGCTTCGACCGCTTCCTGGCAGCGCGCCCGCAGGTGCTCCTCGTCGTAGACGAACAGCGGCGTGCCGAACTCCTCGACCAGGGCGCGCCAGCCGACGCCGGCGATCACCAGGCCGTCGTCGTCGACGGTGGCGTGGTCGGGCAGCAGCGACCACGGGACGGGACCGGCCACGACGCTCCCCCGCCGCCTAGAGCTGCTCGGGCGCGTCGACGCCCAGCAGGTCGAGCCCGATCTTCAGGCCGATCTCGGCCGCCTCGACCAGCCAGAGGCGGGCCTGGGTGAGCTCGGGGGCGATGCCCTCACCGAGCACGTAGCAGTCGTGGTAGAAGCCGTGGACGGTGCCGGCCAGCTCGCGCACCCAGGTGGCCACCTTGTGCGGGGCCCGCTCCTTGGCGGCCAGCGCCACCACGTCGGGCAGCTCGGACAGGGCCCGCAGCACCTCGAGCTCGCGCTCGTGGACGAGCTGGGCGAGGTCGACGTCGGCCAGCGGCGCGCGCTCGACGCCGCGCTCGGCCGCCACCCGGTTGATGGACCGGATGCGGGCGTGGGCCATCTGCACGTAGAAGACCGGGTTGTCCATCGCCTGGCTCTTCACGACGTCGAAGTCGAAGACCAGCGAGGTGTCGATGGACTGCAGAAGGAAGGTGAGGCGGGCGGCGTCGGGGCCGACCTCGTCGATGACCTCGCGCAGCTCGATGATGTCGCCGGTCCGCTTGGAGAGCTTGACCTCCTTGCCCCCCTCCATCAGCTTCACCAGCTGGGTGAGCGCCACCTCGAGCACCTCGGGGTCGTGGCCGAGGGCCTCGATGGCCGCCTTCATGCGGGGGACGTAGCCGTGGTGGTCGGCCCCCCACACGTCGATGAGGAGGTCGAAGCCGCGGGAGAGCTTGTCGCGGTGGTAGGCGATGTCGGGCGTGAGGTAGGTGAGCTCGCCGTCGCTCTTGACCAGCACGCGGTCCTTGTCGTCGCCGAAGGCGGTGGAGCGCAGCCAGGTGGCACCGTCGTCGTCGAAGGCCATGTCGCGGGCCCGCAGGTCGTCGAGGGTGGCCTCGATGGCGCCCGACGCCACCAGCGACCGCTCGGAGAACCACACGTCGAAGGTGATGCCCAGCTGGTCGAGCACCTCGCGGTGGTCGGCGATGGCGCGCTCCTCGCCCCACTCGAGGGGGTCGGCGTCGGCGGGCATCTCGGCGGCCCAGTCGCGCACGTACTGGCCGTGGTAGCCGTCCTCGGGGGGGTCCTCGCCCTTGGCCCGGGCCGCCAGCGACGCCGCGTAGTTGAACATCTGGGTGCCGCGGTCGTTGAGGTAGTACTCGCGGGTGACGACGTGGCCGGTGCGCTCGAGGAGGCGCACCACGGAGTCGCCGTAGCAGGCGTTGCGGCCGTGGCCGGCGTGCAGCGGGCCAGTGGGGTTGGCGCTGACCCACTCGACGTCGACGGCGCGGCCCTGGCCGAGGTCGGGGCGGGCGTAGCCAGCGGGGCCGGCGTCGACCACCTCGCGCAACAGGTCGTGCAGCCACGAGTCGTGGAGCCGGAAGTTCACGAAGCCGGGTCCGGCCACCTCGACGGCGGCGACGTGCTCGGGCGGGGCCGTGCCCAGGGCCTCGGCGACGCGCGTGGCCAGCTCGCGGGGGTTCCAGCCGGCCTTCTTGGCCGTCACCAACGCCACGTTCGACGACCAGTCGCCGTGCTCGCGCCGGGCCGGGCGCTCGAGCTGGATGACGTCGGGCAGGGGCTCGACCTCGAGCGACGACAGCGTGGCCCGCAGGGCCTCGGCGAGCTGGTCGCGGATCACCAGGTGGCTCCTTCGGGAAGGGTCGGGGCGGACGGGCCGGTCGCCGGCCGGGGCGTGGCGGCCCCGGCAGGTCCGCCGAGCCTACCGGTGGGGTCCTCGCCGCTCGAAGCCGGATGGGACGGGCCGTCGCCGTTCGCCCGTCATGTCGCACCCCGAACCGGAATCGGAGCCGGCGGCGACCCGCGCTAACCTTCGCTGCCCTGCCCTCGTAGCTCAGGGGATAGAGCATCGGCCTCCGGAGCCGTGTGCGGGCGTTCGAATCGCCCCGAGGGCGCAGGAAGAAAACCACCTCTGACATGGGAAGTTAGCGGTCGAGCTCGTGACCGCTGGTGACCGCCAGCATTCCGAATTGACCGAGGTTGGCCGTCGCTCATGGGCAGAGCGTGGGAAGGCGGGTCGGCGTGGTGTGGCGTAGGACCCGTGACGGCGCGACTCTCTAGACCCATGGAGGGCTCGCGCAACCGAGGGTGTGACCAACAGCCTGCCTTCCAAGTGCTCGCCTCGAGGCAGGGCGCCTCATAGTGGCTCTTCGGATCTGGGCGGGGTGTAGGGGTCGGCTGACGGTCCGCGAGCGCGGCACAGGGGCTCAACAGAATCGGTGGTTCCTACGCCAATCGATTCGGAGGAGCCCCTGTGGAGATCGACCCTACGCGCATGTGCGAGCTGCTGGTAGGTCTTCCCGATGTCGACGTGTTGGGCGTCGACGACCCGGTGGCTGGTCACCTGGTGGTGGTGGTCGCGCCCCGTGAGGACCGTCCCAGCTGTGGGCGGTGCGGTACGCCGGCGTGGGTCAAGGACCACCGCGAGGTCGACCTGGTCGATCTGCCTGCCTTCGACCAGACCGTCACCTTGCGGGTGCTGCGCACGCGGTGGCGGTGCCCACGGTTCCGTTGCGGCGTCGGCTCGTGGACTGTCGAGCACCCCGAGATCGCCCCGGCCGGGCATCGCCTCACCACCCGGGCCGGGCGGTGGGCGTGTGCCCAGGTCGGCCGCTACGCCCGCAGCGTCGCCGAGGTCGCCGACGCGCTCGGCTGTGACTGGCACACCGTCAACGACGCCGTGGTCGCCTACGGCGAAGCGCTCATCGACGCCGACGACGACCGGATCGGCACGGAGCGGGCCCTGTCGGTGGACGAGACCCTGTTCTGGCGGGAAGGGCCCCGCCGGATCCAGCGGTGGTCGACCCAGCTGGTCGACGCCCGCACCGGTCAGCTCCTCGATGTCGTCGCCGGCCGTGATGCAGCAGCCCCGGCGGGCTGGTTGGCGGCCCGTGACCCCGACTGGCTGGCGAGGATCCAGTGGGCGGTGCTGGACCTGTCGGGCCCGTATCGGGCCACGTTCGACACGATGCTGCCCCATGCCGGCCAGGTCGCTGATCCGTTCCACGTCGTCAAGCACGCCAACTCCAAGGTGGACGAGTGCCGCCGGCGGGTGCAGAACGAGACCCTTGGCCACCGGGGCCGCAAGACCGACCCCCTGTACCGGTGCCGGCGGCTGCTGCTCGCTGCCCACGAACGCCTCGACCACCGCGGCGACACCAAGCTGGCCGGTCTGTTGCGCGCCGGGGACCCCCGCGGCGAAGTCGCCTACACCTGGCACGCCAAGGAGGCGATCCGGTTCTTCTACGACATCCCCAACCCCGACCTCGCCGGCCGCTACCTCGACGAGCTCGCCACCGATCTCCAAGACGACGAGTTCCCGCCCGAGGTCCGCTCCCTCGGCCGCACCCTCGTGCGTTGGCGCGACCACATCGTCGCCTGGCACCGGGCTCGAGCCACCAACGGACCGGCCGAGGCCATCAACAACCTCGTCAAGCGCGTCAAGCGCGGCGCCTTCGGGTTCCGCCGGTTCCGCCACTACCGGATCCGATCACTGCTCTACGCCGGCCGCCCCAACTGGGACCTCCTCGACACCATCACGCCCCGCTGAAATCCGAAGACCCCTCATAGTACCGGCACGGCTGGGCTCGGGACCCTTGTCGAACCGCACGAACGCCGGGTAGCGCACGGCGGCGATGCGTCGAGCAGCAGCGGCCACCGGTCGCCGTCGATGGATTCGCGGATGAACTCGTCGATGGTGTCGAGCAGTTCTCGCAGCATCGTCAAGGCGCTGCGGCGACGGCTCGGGGCCAGCACACCTCGTCGACATCGTCGCCCGACGGCGAGGAGCAGCTTGTTGCCCTCGGCGAGCTTGTGGAAGACGCAGCCAGGCGTAAGAGGCCGTCGTTTGTCCATGGCCTGGGGTTGTTACCCATCGGCATCGACCATGGCGGCCTCGACGTGGTTCCACGGGTCGGCGCCTGGTCGGAGCGGGTGCGCTCTCGCTGAGGCTCCAGGCCAGTTCTCACCCTGGATGTCGATTCCGGTCCACCAAATGCAGCAGCGGTCGCACGGCCGACCAATTCGACTTGAACAGCGCGTACAGATGACGGTCCCAATGACGTCCGTCCAGCCAGTCCTGCTCCCGCCGGCAGCCCTCAAGTTCAAAGCCGAACGCGCTAATGCCGCGCAGCCGCGAGATGTTCCATCCCGGGACTTCGACCCAGATCTTCCGAGCAGGGGTGACTCTAAACCAGTGGTCGATGGCCAGTCCGATGCCCACAAGGGGCCTTCCCGCCCCCTGAGAACTCTCGGCTAGCGCGACAGCGAGACCGCAGGTGCCGGCTCGATCATCACGCTCGTAGAATGTGACCAGGCCGTGCCGCACCTCGCCCCTCGACCCCTCCTCAACAATCAAGAACTGACCATCTACTCCCCGCCATAGGGTATCGATTAGCTGCTCAGGTGCGGGAACTACTCCAGCCAGCCGATAGTTCATCAAGTTTCCGCTAGAGAGCCACAGAGATTCAAATATCCACTCGTAGTCGGCGGGACGGACGTGACGTATTCCTATGCCACCGCTCCGAAGATTCGCGGCAGCAAGCGTCTGGGCGTCGTCGTTCACGACGGGTCGAAGCCGAGTCGTCGCATGGCATGGAAGTGCAAATCCTGAAGGTGCGCCAAGACCGGTAGCATGTCAGGAGGCACTTCTGCTCCGACCTCCTCCATGAAGAACAAGAGGAGAAGGAGCTCCAAAGAGTCGAGACTGCTCAGCGGGTCTTCGGCACTTAGCGTCGACAGCGTGCCGACCTCGCCTCTGCCACAGACGGTGTTGATCGCTTCCATGAAGGTGCTTAGGCCCGGATCGCTGCGATACCGCTCAGAAGCGGACGATAGGATCGAAGCCGGGTCCACTTCGACGGGACCGCTGTCGATCCAGGATCCGCCTTCACTCACCTGTCCGGAGAGGGAAAGGCTTGACCGGGCGCGAGCCTAGGAGCACCTGTTGCTGCGCAATTGGGTCCGAAGACGTCACAACCCCACTGGGCGACACTTGCGGCATGCCAGTCAAACGAATTGGCCATTGACTCAGGGATGTAGCCGAGTGGCAGGTACGCGTACCCGATTAGCTTACCGTCCGGCGAGTCGTAGACTGCCATTCGGACCGGTGCGCCGTTGGGATCTCGAACCCATGCCGTCTGTGGAACTGCGATGTCTGGCGCGGCGGCCCAGCCGTTGTATCGGACCCAGTCGCCGGCTGGGCACGGGCCGAGACAGCCGCCGACGTGAACCGCCTTACTTGCGTTAGTGGGTGCCTGCATGGCAGCCGTCGCGTCCAAGCCCGCCTCACCGCGAGCGCGGGTCACCCAAACTGCAGCAACTGCCACCGCCATAGCCGCGACGAGCAACCCAAGCACTACGAGGTGCTGTTGACGGCGCGGGCCTTGGGGAGATTCCGGCGAAATGGCCGACCGATCCGTGTCCATCGTAATGGTCATGAGGGAATGTCCTGTTCTTGGAATGACTGTCTATCGGTAGTCAGCATACTGCTCGGTGTAATAGGCGCCCTGATTGGCGATCTTGTGGTAGGAGCGAACGCTCCACACCGTGGAGTTGCAGGCGCTCTGCTGCCATGAGTACCCCGAGGACGAGCCAGAGCCCCAACTGCCGCCGCACAGCGCGTTATTGACGTCATACAACTGCAGCCCAGACTGCGTCCACAGGTTCTGTTGGCCCTGGTAGCAGCTATTCCAGGTGTACCTGTAGTACGTCGAGTTGCGATAACTGGTTGACGTCCCTGGCACGAAGGCACCATCGGCGTCGCCGGTGAGGTTCGTCCATCCGGGTGGCGGGAAGACGCCTGGGCAATGAGAGAAGTCCGCCGCAGCCGGTTGAGCATTCACCACGGCTACCAGCGGAGTGAATGCAGCCGCTGCGGCTGCGCCCTTTGCGACCAGAACGACTGACCGGCTGTCTCGACGCTTCGGCATGATCCCCCCATGCTGAGCCCGGGCCTAGTTCTCTCAATTCCCGCGACTGCGGCGCATGATGCGCCTACCGCCAAGGCTTGTCAATAGGGATGCGGATGCGCACCAGGGTCCACACCACACACGGAAGGCTTGAGCAGCGGCGCCTGCGACCAGCGGGAGGCGACATCTAGGCCCAGGCGGCCGGAAGCGGCACCTGTTCCGGGAGAGGGCACCTGAGGGTAGAGTCAACCAACGAATAGGATCTCTGTTCGGGGCCGAGCCGCGCTTCTACACGGCCCTCGGTGCCTGAATCGAGCCGCCGACGCTCCGGTCGGCCACCACGTTCATGTCATCTTCGAGGCGGCTACGACGTAGGAACGTCTGCGGGTGTTCTGCACTCCGCGCATGCCGCTCCTCTGCTTTGGACCCGAGGACGCGGCGCTGCAGATCGAGGTGCCCAATGGACTGGTCGATCCGATCGCGTGCCGGGGCAGCGAGGCCCTCGTACCAGGGGCCCAAGTGCTCGAGGCCGGCGCCGTCCTCGGCGATTGATCGTCTGGCGGCGCGTCGTTCGTTGCGGCTAGCCGGCGTGCGTTGGATCGCCAGGCGGCTTCCTGTCATGCTCGCTCGGTCACGGTGATCACACCCTCGTCCGGGCCTTCCGGCCACCCCTGCGGTCCAACTTCTCCACCGTATTGACGATCAGCAGGTCATCGTGCGGGCACCGCTCCCCCGCCCGCGAGGTGGCATGGCGGATGGGCGGGGAACAGCCCGACGTAGCTGATGCCACTGCCGCCTTGCCGCGGTGACCGCCTGGCTCCCAGGCCAGGGCGTCGAGGCAGGCGAAATAGGCGAAGGTGCCCTGGCCGTCGGCGCCCATGATCGGCTGCAGTCCTGCTCCCGCGTCATCATGCCCAGCTCAGCCACGGACTTGTGCGCCGGCACCATCAGCTCGGGCGGCGGCGAACGTGTCTTGACCAGCCGGGTCCCGGTGATCGGGTCACGGGCCCCACCGACGCCGGGGCGGCGGCACCCCGTACAAGCTCGCGATGCGCCTTTGGGACCAACACCGGAAGGGTTGCAATCGTGTTCGTCGTCCTGGTTCTTGTTCTTGGGAGTGAGGGGGGAGGGTGATTCTCGGGGGGGGTTGTCGGGTCGTGGCTTCGGGGTCGTTCGTCACTGGCGGTCTTCCTATTGGGATGTGCTGGAGGTCCTCTTCTTCGTGTTGGCGGCGTGGTCGGCCTCGCTGTGGGGCGACCCTTCGACAGCGGCCGCTGACCTCGTAAGCAGCACACCTGATCGGGCCCCTCCGGCCACGAACGTTCGGGCGCGATCGCCCGGGGTGGAACGGTCAAGTTCTGCGTCGCGCAGGCATCGCCACCAGGCGGTGCGCCTGGGGGATCGGGAGGGTCCACGACCGACCGGACCGGGAAGCGGGGAAGCGGGGAAGCGGGGAAGCGGGGAAGCATCTGAAGCCTCCTTTGCTAGAGCGGGCGAGCACGGACGCTGGTGGCCGCCAGCTCGGTCAGCGTTCGATGAGGTGAACGTCGATGCCGAGCTGATCGGCCGTGACCTCTAGGCGCTCCCCGACGTTGCCTTGGCGCCCGAACCACAGCTGTCGGCCGTGGACGACGGCGGCGGCGAGCGTCTCGGAGATCAACCACCCACCTGAGTTGTAGCGAGCGTTGATGGCGGCGGCATCGTCGAGCAGCGGCCGCGGATCGAGGATCTGCAGCACCTCAGTATGAGGAATCGCAGCGCCATGAGCTCATCGGGGGTGAAGCCGGCGACGATGGCGGTGAGCTGGCCACCGGAGGGGTTGTGGATCCGTTGCAGCAGCCGCCAATGCCGTGACGCGGGCAGCGCGATGTCGTCATCGTCGGGCAGGTCGTCCGGCCAGTCACCGAACACGATGCGAACCGCGAGGTACTCGTCGACGACGATCACGGCGAGGGTCGCTCAGCCGTGGGGGTCAGGGTCCGACAGGTTCGGATCCTTTTCCGAGACCTCGTCGAGCGACCGCTGGAAGTCCTCCGCGAGGTCGCCGGTGGTGAGCCGGCGGATCAGCTCCCGTCCCTGCGGCGTCACACGAGGATCGCCGGCGCGACGCCGTAGGCGCTTCTGCTCGAGGAGCTCGTCGGCCATGGACACGGCCCCAGTATGGCAGCGCCCGGGATGGGAGCGTCAGCCCGCCGTGCCAGCGAGGACGGCCTCGATGCGTTCGTTGGCGACGTCCTCATCGGTGGCGAGAGCGCCGACGTAGGTCGACACGAGCGTGTCGACGCTGTGCCCGAGGCGGCGAGCGACCTCGCCGAGCGGGACCCCGGCGCGGAGCCAGGTGGTGGCGGCGGCGTGGCGGCAGTCGTAGATGCGCAACGGTCGTTCACCGGCCTTGTTCAGCGCCAGCTTCCAGGATCGGGACCAGTTCGACGCGGTCGGGCGGTGTCCGGTGCGGGTGCGGAACAGCAGGTCGTCGCCTTCGAGCTGGCGCTCCGTCAGCCAGGTCTTGAACATCGAGACGAGGACGGGCGGGATCGGGACCGTCCGGGGACCGGTCTTGGGCTCGCCGGGTTCGTCGAAGGAGATGTCCGCCTCCCGTACCTCGATCGCGCCCCATCCCGTGTCCGGCAGCTCGAGACAGCTCGCCCGGAGCATAACGACCTCGGAAGGACGCAGCCCCGCGTAGTAGGCGGTCGCCGTCATCACCTGGTACATGCGACTCGACGGTTGGTGGTTGGGGATGGCGGCGAGGACGGTGGCCATGGTGTCGGGATCGGGGAGCTTGCGCACGTCCACGGCGCGCTTGGTGCGCGTGGCCTTGCGCTTGGCTCGACCGCGCGGCGGTGGCGGCCAGGGGTCGACGGCGAGGATCTCGAGATCGACGGCGCGACGGATGCAGGCCCGCGACACCTTCCGGAAGCGCGACGCCGTGGACGGCGACAGCTGCTGACCGCGGTCGCCCACGCCCAACCGGGCATCAGCTTCGGCGAGGACCTGACGATCGAGCTGGCGCAGCGCCAGGCACCACCGATCGAGCCACCGTTCGGCTTCCTCGTTGCCCTTGTCCTGGGCCGGCCCCTTGACGGGCGGCAACGTGGCCATCAGGTGGGCGCGGAGCGTCGGCGGTGCGCTCGGCGCGGACGAGGACACGACCAGCGGGATGAAGCGGGCGAGGGCTTCGACGGCGGATCGGCGGGTGCGGGGCTGCCACTCGCTCCACTGCGACGCCAGCCAGCGTCGCGCCCAGGTGTGGATGGCGAGGTCGTCGCCAGGCACGCCCGAGACGGGCCGACCGGTCTGGGGGTCGAAGGGCACGCCCTCGTACTGCGCCTTGAACAGCATCGCCCGGAAGCGTTCGGCTTCGGCCTTGGTGCGGAAGGCTCGCGAGTGCTGGCGGCGGTCGACCGCCCATCGCACGATCCACGGTCGCTTCGCCTCCGGGTTCGAACGCCGGTCCTGCACGTTGAAGATCCGGATGTCTTGGAGGAGGGCTGAGGTCGTCATGCGATGGATCGTGAGAGGTCGGAAGAAGGAACGATTGGGAAGGCGTGGGAAGAGGACGCTACTGTTGGCCGACCAAGTCGTCAAGCAGCGCTTTTGTGGTGAAAGAGTGCGGCCTCCGGAGCCGTGTGCGGGCGTTCGAATCGCCCCGAGGGCGCAACCCGCGGTCCGCCACCCCAAGGGGGTGGCCGACCGCACCGACCCATGGGCCACCGCACCGCTCCCGTCGTCGCCGCCGTCGCGGCCGCCGCCCTCGGTCTCGTCGCGCTGGTGGGCTGCTCGGGGACCACCACATCGGGCGCGGCGAGCACCTCCACCGCCCCACCGGTCCGGACCGCGACCGTGCCGGCCACCGACCCGAGCGACACCACGCCTCCCGTCGACCCGGCTCGGCTGCTCGAGGCGGCGGGCCTGGCGCCGGCCGACCTGCCGCCGGGGTTCGAGGCCCGGGGCGAGGCCACCACCGCCACGACGGCTCCGGCCCCGCCCACCACGGCGACGTCCTGCGCGGCGTTCCTCGGCGCGACCCGCCGCCTCGACGAGGTCCCCAACCGGACCAGCCCCGAGCTGGTCGCCACCTCCGGAGGCGCCACCGTCGCCAAGGTGCAGACCTCGGCGTCGGTGCTGCCGTCGGCGGACGAGGCGAAGGACGTGCTGGCCGCCCTCACCGGCCAGGATCCCTGCGTGCGGCGGGCGCTGGCCTCGTCGTTCACCAAGGCATCGCCCGACGCGTCGTTCGAGCTGTCGCCGTCGGCCCCGATCGACGTGGGCGACGGCGGTGTGCGCTACTCGGGAACGCTCACGCGCGGCGACACGTCAGCCCAGGTCGTCCTCGACTTCTTCCGGATCGGACCGGTGGTGGTCCAGGTGACGGCGCTCGACAGCGCCGGCCGCCTCGGGAGCCTGCCCGACGTCGAACGCTCGATGGCCGGCCGCATCCAGGCCTCGAGCTGACGCCGCTCGCCCCGCGGCCGGGATGCATCGTCCCGGCGCGTCGTCAGGTCGTCGTCGTGCCGACCAGCGCGGCGAGCAGCTCCATGGACCGCAGCCAGTCGTCGAGCTCCTTGCGCCACGGCGCCGCCACGACGTACTGCACGCCGACCGCCGCGTACTCCTCGACCTCGCGGCGGATGCGATCGGGCTCCATGCCCTGCGGGTCCCAGCCGGTGCGCAGCGAGATGGTGAAGCCGTCCTCGGGTCGCTCGGCGCGCAGGCGAGCGATGGGCTCGCGGGCCTCGTCGGGCGTCACCCCGATGAGGTGGAAGCCGTCGCCGTGCTCGACGGCGCGGCGGTGGGCGCGCGGCCCGGACCCTCCGACCCAGATGGGGATGTCGTGGGCCGGCTTGGGCAGCACGCGCAGGTCGGCGAACGCGGTGTGGTCGCCGACGAACGAGGCCGGGTCGTCGCGCCACACGGTGCGCCACAGCAGCAGGGCCTCGTCGGCGCGGTCGCCGCGATCGGCGAAGTCGTAGCCGAGGGCGGCGAACTCCCCCGCCGACCACCCCACCCCCACGCCGGCGATCACCCGCCCGCCCGACAGGTTGTCGAGCGAGGCCAACGTGTTGGCCAGCTCGAGCGGGTTGTGCTGGGGGACGACGAGGACGCTCGTTCCGAGATCGACCTGCGAGGTCACCGCCGCCGCCCACGTGAGGGTGACCAGCGGGTCGAACAGGAAGGGCGACGGGTAGCCCTGGTCGGCCGGCTGCACGACGTGGTCGCTGACGAACACGCCGGCGAACCCCAGCTCCTCGGCGTGGCGGGCGGCCCGGGTGATGGCCTCGGCCGAGGCGACCCGGCCGTACTGCGGGAGGTGGATGGCGACGCGCATCGGCTCATCCTGACCCACCCCGGTCCCCGCTGCCGCGCCCGCCGACCGTCGCGGCGCCGGCGGGGCTCAGCCGAACCAGCCGACGACGTCGACGATGACGTGGGCCTGGCCGGCGTTGTCGAACACCGAGATGCGGCCGTCGGCGGACAGCGGCACGACGACCAGGTTGGGCACGGTCTGGCCGGCGGCCCAGTTGAGCGACGAGGCGTCGGGCTTGGTCGCCCCGGCCGGCCAGACGGTCAGGTGGGAGGCCGACGTCGTGCCGGTCACGGTCACGGTGGCGACCACTGCGGAGGCGCCGCTCGCCGGCACCGGTCCCCGACCGGCCAACACGTACGAGGCCGTCGCGCCGCCCGACAGCGGACCGGCCCCGGTGCCGGTGCCCGTGCCGTCGCGCGTGTCGACCACCCGCAGCGGGGTGGCCGGGTGGTACGCCCCCGCGCCGCCGGTCCCGTACCAGCCGACAACGTCGACGATCACGTCCACGTTGCCGGCGTTGTTGAAGATCGACACCGTGCCGTCGGCGGCGACCGGCACGGTCGCCAGGTTGGCCACCGTGGTGCCGGGTCCCCAGTTCAGGTTGGACACGCCGGGGCGGGCGCCGCCATTGGGCCAGACGGTGAGGTGCGAGGCCGAGGTCGTGCTGGTGACCGTGATGTTCGCGACGACGGCGGTGACGCCGTCGGCCGGCACGCCGCCCACGCCGGTGAGGTCGACGGTGCGGGTGGCGGCGGGCCCGATCGCTCCTGGCGTCGTGCCGACCCCCGAGCGGGTGTCGACCACGCGCGCCGGCACCAGCGACGTCAGGCGTGCCCCGGTGGCGTCGCGGTCGAACCAGCCCACGACGTCGACGATCAGCTGGGTCTTGGCGTTGCTGTAGGCGCACACCGCGCCGCCGGCGCCGACCCGGGCGATGACGCCGGCGGCCACGGTCTGTCCGGCCGCGTAGTTGACGTTCGACGCCTCGGGCTTCGGGTCGCCGCACGGGTACAGCGTGACGAAGCCTGCTGCCGTCGCCCCCGTGACGGTCACGTTGACGGCGACGGCCGAGGCCCCCGACGCCGGCACCCCGCCGTGGCCGGCGACCACCACCGGGACGGTCCAGCCCGCCCGCACGGGCCCGGTGAAGCCGCCGGTCCCGTCGCGCGAGTCGAAGATCCGGGCCGGCGTGACCGAGTGGAAGCCGGCCGCGGCCGGCGGGTTCGGCGCCGGCCCGGCCGGCAACGTCGGCGGCGGCGGGTCGGTGGCCGTGGCCACCGCGCACCCGAGGAAGTGGTCGGACCAGCCCACGCCCAAGTTGATGGCCGTGGCGCACACCGTGTGCTGGCCGGCGGCGACCGGGACGACCGCGGCCAGGCCGTGGCTCGCCGAGAACCCGCCGTGGGCGGCGGCGACGTCGGGTCGCGACGCCGACGCGTAGACCACCGTCGTCGCACCGTCGACCGTGATGCGCACGGGCACGGGCACGTCGGCGTCGGGGTCGATGGCCCACCCGGTCACGGCGAGCTGCTCGACACCGCCGGTGACCGACTCGAGGGCCCCGATCGGCTCGAGCGTGAGGGTTCCGTCGGGGAGCAGCTCGGCGCCGGTTATGCCGAGGCGACGCTGCCCCTGGCTGGCGCACGTGCCAGCGTTGGCGCAGGCGGGGTAGGCGGGGTAGCTCGTGTAGGGCGCGTTCCACCAGTGGTAGGCGATGCGCAGGCGGCCGGAGGCGTCGACGAACCCGGTGCCGCCTCCCGGTCCCCACTGGCCGCCGAAGCTGTGCAGGAGCGGCGACGACGACGTGCGGGTGCACGGGCCCGCCGGCGACGCGCACGTGGCCGCGCCCATGCCGTAGCTGGCGCTGGCCCACTCGTTGCCCGAGTAGAGGAGCCAGAGGCGGCCGGCCCACACCACCATCGAGGGGTTCTCGATGACGTTGCCCTCCCACGGTGCCGCCGTGCGCAGCAGCTCGTGCTGGGTCGACCCCGGAGCGAACGAGGTGCCGGCCCCCGTGAGCTGGCGCGACCAGATCCGCGTCGGCGTCGACCCGACGATGCCCTCGGACTTCCAGATCAGCCAGAGGTTGCCGAAGCCGTCGCGGTACGGGGCCGGATCGATGCTGCCGCCGGGGTCGACGTCGCACTGCAGCGGCCCGCTGCTCGTGTCGATGAACGGGCCGAGCGGCGACGACGACGTCGCCACCGAGAGGCACTGGCGACCGGGTGCGACGTCGACGGTGTAGTAGGCGAGCCAGCCGGCGCCGTTGCGGATCACCCCCGGCGAGTAGATGCCGGTGACGAGGTGGGGGTGGTCGAAGATCGTGTGCAGCGCCCACGAGGGCGGACAGGCCAGCGCGTCGTTGAAGTAGGGGCCGGCGCCCAGCGAACACGACGGGGCGGTGTAGGCCGGCCGGGCCGTCCACGTCACCAGGTCCGTCGACGTCATCACCGGCAGGTACTGGCCACCGGTGTTGGTGCTGTAGGCGTAGTAGGTGCCGCCGTCGAAGACGACGGTCGGGTCGGGGAAGTCCTGCGTGTACACCTTGCCGGGCTCGAACCACGGGCTGCCGGCGAAGGCGGAGGCCGGCGGTGCCGGCGTCGCGAGCAGGACCGAGGCGGCGACGGCCACCACCACCAGCGCCGCCAGCACGAGCGCGCCGACGTCAGGCCGACGGCGAGCGGCTCGAGGCCGGCTCGACGGTTGCGGGCGGGGATGCGGCACCGTCCCTCCCATCGACCGATCAGGCACCGGCGTTGAGCCGGCACCGGGGCCCGAGCGCCCCGGGCGTCGACGGGTCAGCTGCAGGAGACGCCGGCCGGCGGGCGGCCGGGGACCTCACCCAGGCCGTCGCCCAGGGCGACGGTGGTGGAGGTGGTGGGTGCCGTCGTGGTGGTGGACCCCTTGGCGCCGCTGCTCCCACCAGCCTTCGACGAGCTCGACGACGAGCCCGAGGAGGAACCGGAGGAGCCCGACCTCGACGTCGTGGCCGCGGCCCCGGTGGTCGTGGTGGTGAGCTGGTCGAGGGCCATGGCCTCGACGTTCACGCCCTGGTAGTCCTTGCCCACGACGAGCACGATGCGGTCGTCGAGGGAGCGGTCCTCGGAGAGGTCGGCGCCGCTCGGCAGGTGTCGGGCGACCTCCTGGGCCATCCGCTCGTTGCCGGCGCCGTAGCGGACGACCGTCCGCTTGTTGGTGCCGCCGGTCTCCTCCACCCCGGTGACCACGAAGCCGGTGGGACCGTAGGCCGCCTTGACGTCGGCGCCCTTGCCCTTCGTGCCGGTGGCGTTGGCGATCGAGAAGTGGACGTCGCCGGCGGGGATGGCGTCGGCGGGCAGGCCGCGGAAGATGTTCAGGACCGGCTGGGACTCCGACGGGTGCACCTTGAGCACGGCGGCGCCGCCCGGCGTGCTCCACTGCGTGGACGGCAGGCTGTGGGTGACCAGCACGTCGTCGGCGTTGCCCGACGACAGCTTGCGACCCAGGGCCACGAGCTTCTTCATGTCGAGCTGGCGGTCGACCTTGAGGTTCTTGGTGCCGGCATCGACGAGGTCGTTGGTGCCGCGCAGGTCGAGGCTGCGGGCCTTGCCGGCCGAGAGGTCGAACAGGCGCCGGATGAGGTACTGCTGGCGGGAGATGCGGCCGAGGTCGCCGGTGGGGTCGTCGTGCCAGCGGCCGCCGTCGTAGTACTGGAGGTGGCGGCTGCGGGCGAAGGCCAGCGCCGACTCGCCGTCGAGGGTGCGGCAGCCGGCTGCGTCGACGTACAGGCCCGAGTTGGTGTCGCGCATCTGCTTGTCGAAGTACATCGGCACGCCGCCGACGGCGTCGACCACGCCCTTGAAGGTGGAGAAGTCGACCTCGACGTAGTGGTTGATCTCGATGCCGAAGTCGTCGTGGATGGTGTCGATGAGCTGCTGGGCACCGCCGACGGCGTAGGCGGTGTTGATGCGCTCGCTCTTGCCGGTCCCCGAGATGGGGACCCACAGGTCGCGGGGCAGGGAGAGCAGCTGCACCTGGTCGCTCTTGGGGTCGACCCGCACGATCATGATCGTGTCGGAGCGCTGGCCCCCCGGGTCGACGCCGCCGCCGAGGAAGGCCGAGGCGTCGGCATCGCTGGACTTGACCACGTCACGGGTGTCGGACCCGACGACCAGGTAGTTCTCGGGTCCGCCCTGCAGGGCCTCGGCCAGGTCGACGTCCTCGCGGGAGATGTTCGACAGCTTGGCCGCCCCGTAGGCGACCACCGCGGCCACCAGCAGCACGATCACGACCACGCCGACACCGCCGCCGAGCACGAAGCGCTGGCCCCAGCTGCGGTGCGGAGGCCGGGACCGGCGGGGTCCGGGCGCGGCGGAGGCCGCAGGGTCGACGGGGGGCATGGACCCGCGACACTACCGGCCCGGCCCGGCCCGAGACAGCCACCGCCGCAGGTCAGCGGGGGTGCGGGGGCCAGGTTGCCGCGGTGTTGTCGACGTCTTGTCGACAAGATACCCTACGCGTCGTCGGCAACCCTGGCCGCTGGCCGCCCAGCCCCGGTCGGCCCTGGTCGCCCCCGCCCAGCCCCGACACCGAACCTCCCGACCCGACCCACCCGACCCCGAGGTCCGACATGTTCATCGCCCGGCGCGACCTGTGGTTCGCCAAGGGACGCTTCGCCCTCATGGGCGCGGTCGTCGCCATGCTCGCCCTGCTCATGGTCCTGCTGACCGGCCTGGCCACCGGCCTGGTCGACGACAACATCTCCGGCGTCCGCAACCTGCCGGCCTCGCACCTGGCGTTCAACGCCGAGTCGGGCGTGAAGTTCAACCAGTCGACCGTCGAGCGCCGCCAGTGGGAGGAGGCCCGCACCCGGCCCGGCGTGCAGGCCGCCGCCCCGCTCGGCAACAGCCTGTTCAACGCCCACGCCTTCACCTCGACGGCGGCCGCCGACGGCGCCCGCCAAGAGGTGCTGGCCCGGGGCAAGTCGACCGGCCAGGAGGGCAAGGCGGTCGACCTGGCGCTGTTCGGCGTCGAGCCGGGCTCGTTCATCGCGCCCACCTCCACCGACGGCCAGCCGCTCGGCGCGACCGAGCGCGGCGTGGTGGTCTCCGAGGCCCTCGCCACCAAGCAGGGGGTGAAGGTCGGCGACACGCTCGTGCTCGACCGGGTCGGCACCGAGCTGCCCGTCATCGGCGTCACGAGCAAGGCGAACTACGGCCACGTGCCGATCGTCTACGCCCCGCTCGCCGTGTGGCAGGAGGCCAGCTTCGGCCCACCCGGCGGCCCGTCCGCCGGCCAGGAGCTGGCGCCGGCGGTGCGCAACGTCGCCACGCTGGTCGCCCTCGACACCACGACCGGCTTCTCGCCGGCATCGGTCGACGAGCTCGGCCTCACGACCGTCACGCTCACCAAGGCCTTCGACGGATCGCCCGGCTACAAGGAGGAGACCGGCACGCTGCAGATGATCGAGGGCTTCCTCTACGTCATCGCCGCCATGCTCGTCGGCGCCTTCTTCACGGTGTGGACGATCCAGCGCAAGCAGGAGATCGGGCTGATCAAGGCCCTCGGGGCGTCCAACGGCTACCTGCTGAAGGACGCGCTCGGGCAAGCCCTCGTGGTGCTGGTGGTGTCGACGGCAGCCGGCGTGCTGGTGGGCCTCGGCCTGGGCTTCGTCATTCCGGGCGGCGCGCCGTTCGCCCTGCAGCCGGCCCCCGTCCTCCTCGCCGCCGTGCTGGTGGTCGTCATGGGCCTGATCGGTGCGTCGCTCTCGCTGCGGCGCATCACCAAGGTCGACCCGCTCATCGCCCTGGGCGGTGCCCGATGAGCCGCTCGACCACCACCCCGCCAGCCAGCTCGGCGGCCTCGGCCACCGCCCGCTCGGCCCGCACCGCCATCGCCACCTCGACCACCGGAGCCCGACCATGAGCCTGTCCGTGCACGACGTCACGCTGGTCCTCGGCGACGGCGACCAGGAGATCACCGCCCTCGACCACGTGTCGCTCGACGTCTCCCCCGGCGAGCTGGTCGCGGTCGTCGGGCCGTCCGGCTCGGGCAAGTCCAGCCTGCTGGCGGTCGCCGGGGCCATGCTGCGACCCACGAGCGGCTCGGTGCGCATCGGTGAGGCCGAGGTCGCCGAGGCATCGGACAAGGAGCGGACCCGCCTGCGGCGCGAGCAGATCGGGTTCGTCTTCCAGGGGTCGAACCTGGTCCCGTCGCTCACGGCCCTCGAGCAGCTGCTGCTGCTCCCCCACCTCGACGGCGTGCGGCCGGCGACCCAGCGCGAGCGGGCCGCGGGCCTGCTCGACGACGTCGGGATGGGCCGCCGGGCCGACCGACGTCCGCACCAGCTGTCGGGCGGCGAGCGCCAGCGGGTGGGCATCGCCCGGGCCCTCATGGCCGAGCCGGCGGTGCTGCTCGTCGACGAGCCCACGTCGGCCCTCGACCACCAGCGGGGCGGCGAGATCGTCGAGCTGCTCGCCCGAGAGACCCACGACCGCCAGGTCGCCACCGTCATGGTCACCCACGACACCGCCGTGCTGCACCAGGTCGACCGGGTGCTGCGCATGGAGGACGGGCGGCTCGGCCCGGCCTGAGCGGGCTGCGGCCGGCCCGACCCGACATCACCACGACCCGGTTTCGCCGGGCCCCACCGATCGGGGAGACTGGACCCGTGCCGAGGATCACCGCGCCCACCGTGGCCGAGCACGTGCGCCTGCAGGAGCGGGCCATCCTCGACGCGGCCGGTCGCCTGTTCGCCGAGCGCGGCGTCAGCGGCACCGACCTGGGCGACATCGCCGCCGAGGTCGGCCTGGCCCGCTCGTCGCTGTACCGCTACTTCCCGGACAAGGACCACATCCTGCTGGCCTGGTTCGAGCGCGAGCTGCAGCCGGTCATCGACCAGTCGGCGACCCTGCTGGAGGGGGACGACCCACCGGTCGAGCGCATCGTGCGGTGGATGCGCTTCCAGATCGACTACGTCGCCGATCCGTCCCACGACCTCGCCCCGAGGCTGGCCGCCGAGATCGGCGCCGTGTCCCAGGAGGTCCAGCACGCGATCGCCGCCGGCCACATGCGCCTGTACGGCCAGCCCGCCGCGCTGGTCGCCGAGGCGGTGCCGCCCGGCCGCGACGCCCGGTTGGTCCTCGGCGTGCTCGGGGGCATCCTGCGCGCCACCGGCGAAGCGGTCGCCGCGGGGACGCCGCTCGCGCTGGCTCGCGCCGAGCTCGACCGCGACGTGCGCGCCGTGCTCGCCCCCTGAGCCCGGCCCACCGCTCCCGCGCGCGGCGACGCCGATCCCCCCGTCCGGCGGACGCGACCGAGCCCGGGCGCGACCGAGCCCGGGCGGAGAGGGAAGCGCCCGGGCTCGGTGGACGACGGTCGGGGTCGACCGACGATCTGATCGGCGCCGTCAGGCGCCGGGCTGGCCGGGGTAGGCCTGGCCGGGCTGCCCGGGGTAGGCCTGACCGGGCATGCCCGGCATGCCGGGGGCGGCCTGGCCGGGGACCTGGCCGGGCATGGCCGCCATGGGCTGGGCCATGGGCTGGGCGTTGGCACCGAGGTAGGCCGAGGCGTTCCAGTCGATGATGCCCTTGGTGCGGTCCTTGGGGTCGAGCTTCACCACGACGCTGGCCCCGGGCTGGACCCGCGGGATCTGGGTGATCGGCACGGCCTGCTTGATGGTCGTGTCGTAGGGCTGGGACGAGTCGCCCGGCTGGATGCGCAGCCCGATGGCCAGCACCGAGTTCGTGTAGTTGATGACCATGCCGGTCTCGGCCACCGCGGTGATCACCGCCGTGGCGGGCACACCGGTGTTGACCAGGTCCTCGCCGACCAGACCGCCGGTCATCTTGCCGATGAAGAAGGCGAACACGGCGAAGCCCATGAGCAGCACGCCGGTCAGCAGGAAGCCGAACCGCAGCAGCGGGACGGCCAGGCCCATGACGATGAAGAACGCTCCGAGGACCCCCAGCCCCACCGCGGTGGCGACCCCGACCTTCTTGAAGTAGCCCATCGAATGATCCTCCTGGTTCGAGCGACGGGGCTGATGGTGGGCCGTCGCCGGAGGATCCACCTGAGTAGGGCCTACTCAAAATCGCCGGGTCCGCCCGCCCCCCGGTCAGGCCGCCGGAGCCGCCCGCGCTCGTCAGGTCGCCGGGGCGTCGACGGGGGTGTCGTCGAAGGACGTGACGAAGTCGTCGATGGCGGCGAGGTGGGCGGCGATGTCGTCGGCGGGAAGGAAGCTGGCCCGGAACGACAGGCGGGCCAGCTCGGCCACCTCGTCACGGGTCAGGTCGAGCTCGGCCGCAGCCAGGTTCTCGGCCACGTAACCGCCGAAGTACGCCGGGTCGTCCGAGCTGACCGTGACGTGCACGCCCCGCCGGAGGAGGTCGGCCAGCACGTGGTCCTCGAGCTTCTCGTAGACGCCGAGCCGCACGTTCGACAGCGGGCAGACGGTGAGCGGCACCTGCTCGGCGACCAGCCGCTCGACGAGCAGCTCGTCCTCGACGCAGCGCACCCCGTGGTCGATGCGGGCCACCTCGAGCAGGTCGAGCGCCTCGTGGATGTAGTCGGGCGGACCCTCCTCGCCGGCGTGGGCCACGGTGAGGAAGCCCTCGGCCCGAGCCCGGGCGAACACCTCGGTGAACTTCGACGGCGGGTGGCCGACCTCCGACGAGTCGAGGCCGACGGCCACGATCCGATCTCGGTGGTCGAGCGCCTCCTCGAGCGTGGCCATGGCCTCGGCGGCGCTCAGGTGGCGCAGGAAGCACATGATCAGCAGCGAGGTGACGCCGAGCTGCGCCTCGCCGTCGAGGAGGGCGCGGTGGATGCCGTCGATCACCGTGGCGAACGGGACGCCCCGCTCGGTGTGGGTCTGGGGGTCGAAGAAGATCTCGGCGTGGCGCACGCCCTGCTCGGCGGCCCGGTGGAGGTACGCCATCGTCAGGTCGTAGAAGTCCTGCTCGACGCGGAGCACGTCGCAGCCGGCGTAGTAGATGTCGAGGAACGACTGCAGGTCCTCGAACACGTAGGCCGCCCGCACCGCCTCGACGTCGGGGTACGGCAGCGTCACGCCGTTGCGCTCGGCCAGCTCGAACATGAGCTCGGGCTCGAGCGTTCCCTCGATGTGCAGGTGCAGCTCGGCCTTCGGGATGTCGCGCACGAACGGGTCCATCCGCCCAGTCTGTCCGGACGCCGTGCTCGCCGCCCGACCACGCCGGTGCGGCGTCGCGATCACCGAGCTCGCCCGCTCCCGTCGCCAGGGCAGGCGTGACCAGCCGCGCCGCTGGTGGTCCCGTCGGGGCACGTCGTGTCGCCCCAGGTGGCGTGGGCGAGCCCCGGCCACGGGATGGTCGCGCCGGTCAGGTCCGCCCCGGTGAGGTTCGCGCCGTTCGTGCTCGCCCTCGACAGGTTCGCACCCGCCAGGTCGGCACGGGTGAGATCGGCCCCGTAGAGGATGACCTCGGACAGGTCGGCACCGGTGAGGTCGGCGCCGGTCAGGTCGGCGCCATCCATCCGGGCGCCTCGCAGGTCCGCCCGCGCCAGCTTCGCGCCGCGCAGATCGGCGTTCACCAGCTGGGCACGGCGCAGGGAGGCGTCGGAGAGGTCCACGCCGGAGAGCCGGCAAGAGGCGGCGTTGCTGTCCATCCGCACGACGTGGTCGACAGGCACCCGGCCCTGCTGCAGGAGCGCGCAGTCGCCCGCGCCTCGGGCCACGTAGGCGACCTGCACCCCCGTGGAGACCGGTTGCTGGCTGCGCTGCTCCAACGCCCACTCCCCGACGACCGCGACGCCCAGGAGGGCGGCGACGATCCCCAGGATCCTGCGTGGCCACGTCGCCGAGGGGAGGAGCGCACCGACGAGGCCGAGGATGCCACCGCCGACCACGAGGACCGCGCCGACCTCCAGCATGGATGCCAGCTCGAGCCCGTTGGAGGCCAGCACCGCCTGGAGCCCGACGACCACCAAGCCGAGGGCGACCGGCACGATCACGTCCGACCATCGGCGCGGGTGGCGGTCCTGACCGCCACCGTGGGGCGACCCGGCCGGCGGCGCCCACGGCCCGGCGGTGCCGCCTTCGGCCACGGCGGCGCGCACCCGCCACCTCCGGAACAGCGCACCGATCGCCGCCACGACCAGGATCGTCGACCCGACCACCAACGGCGGTCCCACCACCAGCATGCCCATGATCGCCGAGTCGATGGCCCCGGAGAGCCCTTCGTGGGTGGGCGGGACGAGGGCATCGACCAGCCACCACGCCACGGCGTCGACCACCAGGACCACGCCGATCAGCACCCACCGACGACGGCGTGACACCCGAGCGCGCGGGGGTGGGGGGAGCCCGGATGGGACGGCGACAGGTTCCACCGACCCGGTCGTCGAGGTCGGCCTGTCGATTGCACGTGGTGGCGCGGCCATGGCGACACCTCCCGCTCGTGGCTGCACCGTCGCACGCCCGGACGAGCGGGGGAAGGGCCACTCGTCATCGTGGGGGACGACGGTCGGACGCAGGCACTCGACCACCGTCGGGGCACGCGGGACGACGCTCGCAACCGACCCGACCGGCCGCCTGCCGTGGCGACCACCAGGCCAACGAGAACCCGCCTGATCAGCTCAGGCGGAGGACCACCACTGCCAGCGGACGGGCTCGACCACGATGGCCGGACCGGCCGGTGGCCGGTCGCGGTACTGCGCGTACTTCGCCACCAGCGCGTCGACGGCGCCCTCGTGCAGCGTGCGCTCGCCGGGATCGGGCGCGTCGGCGAGCACGACTCGGGCGAGGCCGCGGATGCGCACCCACCACAGCGCCGACCAGTCGGCGTCGTCGTAGTGGTCGACGACCACGCTGACCTCGGGGTTGGCGGCGACGTTCTCGAGCCGCTTCAAGCGGGTCGTCGTCTTGGGCTTGTGGTCGACCGCCGTGACGAGCCGGCCGGCCGTGTCGAAGGCGAACGTGATGGGCACCTGCTCGACCCGACCGGTCACGCTCGTCGTCGCCAGCCTCGCCACGCGTGCCGCACCGGCCCGCCCGATCGCCGTCTCCTCGTCCACGCCGGGCAGCCTACGGACGACTCCGGCGAACCGGACCAGCGTCGGCCCGGCGACCAGCGAGCCGCCCGGCGACCGCGCCGTCGACGATCGGAGCCGCGTCAGCCGGCGGCGGCGGTGGCCTTGGCGGCGCTGCGCTCGTCGGCGGGCCTGGGCTCCTTGGGCAGGCCGAGGACGCGCTCGCCGACGATGTTGCGCTGGATCTGGCTGGTGCCGCCCCAGATGGTCTCGGACCGGCTGAAGAAGAACGACGACTGCAGCACCGACGCCGGGTACTTCGGGTTGGCGCGGCGGGCGCCGTAGCCGGGCACCGCCTCCTCGAGCTCGGGGTCGCCGGCGAGGATCTGGCCCTCGAGGCCGAGGATGTCGATGGCCAGGTTCATCACGAACTGGTGGTACTCGGACCAGAACATCTTGTTGGTGGCGCCGAGGGCGGCCACGCCGAGGTCCTTCTTCTCCTGCACCACCGCCGACAGCGTGCGCAGGCCGTTGACCCGCATGATCTGCACCTTCGACCAGGCCTTGGCGAGGTCCTGGCGCACCAGCGGGTCGTCGATCTTGCCGTTGGCCTTGGCCTTGTCGACGATGGCCTCGAGCTCCTTCTCGAAGCGGCGGTAGCCGGTGGTGGCCGACGTGCCCCGCTCGAAGCCGAGGGTGGTCATGGCCACCTTCCAGCCGTTGTTGACGCCGCCGACGACGTTCTCCTTCGGGCAGCGGGCCTCGGTGAAGAACACCTCGCAGAACTCGGCCGAGCCGTCGACCTGCTCGATGGGCCGCACCTCGACGCCGGGCTGCTTCATCGGGCACAGCAGGTAGGAGATGCCCTTGTGCTTCGGCGCATCGGGATCGGTGCGGCAGAGGATGAAGATGTAGTCGGCGATGAAGCCCTGGGTGGTCCAGATCTTCTGGCCGGTGATGACCCACTCGTCGCCGTCGAGCACGGCCTTGGTCTTCAGGTTGGCGAGGTCGGAGCCGGCCTCGGGCTCGGAGAAGCCCTGGCACCACGCGATCTGGCCCGAGAGGATCTTCGGGAGGAACTCCTTCTTCTGCTCCTCGGTGCCCCACTGCAGGATGGTGGGACCGACGAGCGTGTCGCCGAAGAAGTCGGCCCGCATCGGGGCGCCGGCCTTGGCGAACTCCTCGTTGAGGACCACGGCTTCCATGGTGGACAGGCCCTTGCCGCCGTACTCGGTGGGCCAGGTGGCGCAGATCCAGCCGCCCTCGAACAGCGTGGTGGTCCACTCCTTCTGGAACTGGATCTTGGCCTCACCGTCGAGCTCGAAGCCCTCGTCGAACCAGCCGTCGGGCAGGTTCTCCTCGAGCCACTGGCGGATCTCGACGCGGAAGGCTTCGGCTTCGGGCGGGTAGGTGAGGTCCATGGCCCAATCTTGACCGATCGGTCAAGCGATCGGCGAGTCGCCTGACGCCTCGTCAGGACCCCTTCCCCGAACTCTGGAGGATCCGCGTCACCCCTTGGCGCGGATCCTCCGAAGTTCGGCGGTGGAGGACGGCCCCCCTCCCCTGGGAGGAGGAGCGATCGGTCAGGTGGGGGTCTCGGAGCTCGACGGCGGACCCGCGGATCGGGCGCCGGGGCGCAGGGACGGCGGCAGCGTCAGGCGATCGAGGCCCTCGTCGGCGAACGACGCCGGATCCTCGAGCGGCTCGATGTGGGTGGTCACCGTGGACCCCGGCAGCGCCGACCGCACCGCGTCCTCGACCTCCTCGGCGAGGTCGTGGGCCTGCTGCACGTCCCAGGCCCCCGGGACGAGCACGTGCATGCTGACGAACCGACGCTGGCCGGCCTCGCGGGTGCGCACGGCGTGGAACTGCACCGCCGGGCCCCGGAAGCGGTCGAGGACCTCCTCGACCGCCGCCAGGTCGGCCGCCGGCAGCGCCTGGTCCATCAGGCCGGCGGCGGACCGGCGGATGAGCATGGCCCCGGCCACGAGGATGTTGATGGCCACGCCGATGGCGATGAGCGGGTCGAGGACCTCCCAGCCGGTGAGCCCGACCAGGCCGACGGCGACGACCACCCCACCGGAGGTCCACACATCGGTCATCAGGTGCTTGGCGTCGGCCTCGAGCGTGATGGACCGGTGCCGCTTGCCCGCCCGCTGCTCGATGATCGACACCACCAGGTTCACCAGCGCGGCGCCGACCGACACGGCCAGACCGATGCCGAGCCGCTCGAGCTCGACGGGGTGCAGCAGGCGATCGACCGCCGACCAGATGATGGCGGCCGCGGCGAGGAAGATCATCGTGCCCTCGACGCCGGCGCTGAAGTACTCGACCTTGCCGTGGCCGTAGGCATGGGTGTCGTCGGCGGGGCGGGCGGCGATGATCAGCGCCACCAGCGCCACGATCGCCGCCACCAGGTTCACCGACGACTCGATGGCGTCCGACAGGAGGCCGACCGAGCCGGTGAGCAGGTAGGCGACGGTCTTCATCCCCATCGTCACCAGGGCGGCGGCGATGGAGAGCCAGGCGTACCGGGTGAGCCGCACCGGCTTCGAGGCCGGCTGGGTGATCGGCGAGGAGACCGGGTGGGAGGTGGGACCGTCCACGCCCGAACGCTACCGGCCACCCACGCCGCACCTCGCCGCCGCCGGGTCGTGGCAGCCGGCGCGGCCGCACGTAGCATCACGCCCATGACCACCGTCGAAGCCGACGCGCCGGCCGCCCCCGCCAAGAAGGAGCGCTGGTCCTTCCAGTGGAAGGAGCTCTACGAGGAGGTCGTCACCAGCGGCCTGTGCACCGGCTGCGCCGGCTGCGTCATCTCGTGTCCCCACGACGTCATCGGCTACGACCACGAGGAGGGCAAGTACAAGCCCTTCCACCTCGAAGACGAGCTGGGCCCCGGCGACTGCGGCCACGGCCAGAAGGGCTGCACCACCTGCACCCGCGCCTGCCCCCGGTTCCGCGCCTGGGAGCCCGAGGCCAACGAGCACCTCTTCGACCGCGATCGCAGCGACGACGAGGTGGCCGGCATCTACTCCGACATCCTCCTCACCCGGGCCAGCGACGACATGGTGCACCGCATGGGCCAGGACGGAGGGCTCGTGTCGGCCATCCTGCTGTGGGCGATGCAGGAGGGCTACATCGACGGCGCGCTCACGTCGTTCCTCGAGGGCGGCGACACCGCCACGTGGAAGGCCGTGCCCGGCGTGGCATCCACCCGTGAGGAGGTGCTGGCCGCCGCCGGCAGCCGCTACACCTACTCGGCCAACACCCTCGCCATCGACGAGGCCCGCGAGCGCGGCCTCACCAAGCTGGCGCTGGTGGGCATGAGCTGCCAATCGTCGGTGCCGCCGGTGATGTGGCACCGCAAGGTGGGCAAGATCTCCAAGCCCATCGTGTTCAACCTCGGCCTGCTCTGCTCGAAGACCTTCGACGACTCGATCTTCGCCGAGCTGTTCGAGGCCAAGTACGGCCTCGCCAAGCAGGACATGGTGAAGATGAACATCAAGGGCGTCTTCCAGATCTGGATGCGCGACGGCAGCTACCACGAGATCAACCTCAAGGAGTGCCACGCCTGGACGCGCGAGGGCTGCACCCACTGCCCCGACTTCGCCGCCGAGCACGCCGACATCTCCTGTGGCGGCATCGGCAAGGAGAACGACTGGACGCTCACCATCGTCCGCACCGAGCTGGGCCGCGAGATCATCCAGCGGATGATCGCCGACGGCTCGATCGTCGCCCGCCCCGGCGACGACGACCCGGGCGCCATCGAGCTCATGCGCAAGCTGGCCGTGAAGAGCCGCGAGCGCTGGCCCGAGTGGGGCGCCCCGGTGGTGCGCCTCGGCCTGCCCGAGAAGAAGAAGAAGGCCGCTGCCGGCTGAAGGCGGCAGGCGGTGCGGGCGGGCGCCCGGTGCCGGCGGACCGGCTCAGCGGGTGACGCGGCAGGCCTCGAGGGCGGCCTGCACGTCGGGCGGCAGCGACAGGTCCTGGCCCTGGGGCGTCGAGGGGAACTGCGCCTTGAGCTGCTGGTCGACGTCGACGAACCGGTCGTAGGGCATGGTGGCCGAGAGCTTGTCGTAGAGGCAGCCGCACGGTCCCTGCACGTCGGCACCGCCGTCGGCGGTGCAGGCGGCGAGGAAGCGCTGGCGGGTGGCGTCGCTGTAGGTGGGCGCCGGGCGGGCGACCACCGCCACCACCACGATCACGACCACCACGACGGCCGCGACCACGCCACCGATGATCCAGCCGACCTTGGACCCGGAGGGCCCGGAGGCCACCTCGTCGGCTGCGGTCGGCTCGCCGGCGACCGCGGCGGCGTCGGGGCCGGGCGCGGACGGATCGGCCGGCGCGTCGGCCGTCGGCTCGATCGGGTCGGCCGGGTCGCTCACCGCGCCGTGCCGGTGGTGGCGGTCGCCGCCGCGGTGGTGCCGGGCGAGGACGGGGCCGCCGGCCCCGACAGGCCGCCGGTGGAGGAGCCGGCCTTGGCGCCGTAGCCCGGGCAGCCCGCCCAGCCGTTCTTGACGTTGTCGGGGATGGCCGTGTTGCGGTCCTTCTTCAGGTTGTCGTTCAGGGTGGTGAAGTCCTGGATCGACAGGTTGGAGGTGACCACCGTGTACATGCACTCGCACGTGCCCGACGAGGCGAGCGTGGTGCCGCTGCCGGCGTAGGTGCCGGTGCAGCCGGCCATGAAGTTCGTCCGGGTCGTGTCGTTGTACTCGGTCGGGGCGTTGGAGGGCTGGGTGCAACCGGCCAGGGCCAGCAGGCCCACCACGGCCACCGCTCCCAGGCCCGCCCTGCGTCGCGTCGTGTTCGCCCTCACCAGCACCCTCTCGGCCGTG
Source organism: Acidimicrobiales bacterium (assembly GCA_046331175.1). Classification (GTDB taxonomy): domain Bacteria; phylum Actinomycetota; class Acidimicrobiia; order Acidimicrobiales; family Acidimicrobilacustridaceae; genus JAWKIW01. The sequence continues at coordinate 72,812 of JAXLRI010000012.1, read as the reverse complement.
GCCCGCGGCGGCGGGCTCGTCACGTGTCAGCCCGACGGCGACCGCCGCCAGGACCGGCTCACGCTACCCGGTCGCCCGGTCCCGGCCGAAGTCGCCGGCACCGTCGGCCATGTCGGCGAGCGAGGAGGTGGCGACGACGACTCGAGGGGTGGCTCGGTGCCGCGACCGGTCAGGCGGGCGGCGGGCGGTTCAGCGACCGCGGCGGGCGCGGTAGGCGGCGAGGTCGACGACCTCGGCCTCGTGCACCGGCGTCGCCACCCGGGCCAGGTAGGCCAGGTGCGCGGTGTCGGCGGCCGGCGGCGTCGTCGTGGCGTCGGCTCGGGCGACGTCGGCCCGGGCCAGCGCGTCCCACAGGCCCGAGGGGCCACGGGGGGCGATCCGCGGCGCCGCACCGGTGGTGCCGGTGCCCAGGGGGATCCCTGCCAGCCGGTCGGTGTCGGTGCGCTCGAAGATCGCTGCCATCGAGGTGATCTTGCGCCGACCGCCGCGCGGGCGACTGAGCCGTCCGACCTATTTTTCGATAAATGGGCCGAATGCATTAGTTGATGATCCGGGCTGGATCTTCAAAAAGGCATCTGACCTGGGCCGTTCGGCCCAGGTCGCCGGCAGATCGGGCGGCTGGGCACCCTGATCCGTCCCCACGCCGGATCGCCCCGGGGCGCCGCGGTGGCCCCGTGGATCAACGGTCAGCGGTCGGTGGGTCCAGGTCCGAGGCCGGCCAGGACCCGGGCCCGGGCGAACACGGCGTCGAGCATGGGCTCGGTGAGGGTGCCGGTGAAGGTGTTCTGCTGGCTCACGTGGTACGAGCACACGATGGTGGGCCCGGCCGGTGGCACCACCTCGACGCCGTGGCCGAAGCGGGGACGGGGGCGCACCCCGAGGTGGGTGGCCATCACCTGGTAGGCGAACTGCCCGAGGCACACCGCCACCCGCACCTCGGCGAGCAGCGCCAGCTCGCGGTCGAGGAACGGGTGGCACGTGTCGCGCTCGACCGGGGTCGGCTTGTTCGCCGGCGGCGCGCAGCGGACCGGGGCCGTGATGTACGCGCCGGTGAGCGTCAACCCGTCGTCGCGGGCGACGCTGACCGGCCGATCGGCGAGGCCGGCCCGCCACAGCGCCCGGTACAGCCACTCGCCGGACCGGTCGCCGGTGAACATGCGGCCCGTGCGGTTGGCGCCGTGGGCCGCTGGGGCCAGACCGACCACGACGATGCGGGCGGCGGGATCGCCGAACCCGGGCACCGGGCGGCCCCAGTACGTCTCGTCGGCGTAGGCCGCCCGCTTCTCGGCGGCCACCTGCTCGCGCCAGGCCACCAGGCGCGGGCAGGCGCGGCAGGTCTCGATGTCGCGGCAGAGGCGGTCGAGGTCGTCGCGGGGCATGGGACGGCCAAGGCTAGGCCTCGGTGCTCGCCACCCGACCGGGCGAGCCGAACCGGCGCCGGGGCGGCTCGTCGGCGTGGCGCGGCGGTAGGTTGACCCGGTCATGAGCCCCGCCGCCCGTGCCCGCACCGCCACCGACCGCCGCGCCACCGACCGCGCCGCGGCCCGCTCGCGCAAGGCCGCCCCCCGCGGGGCCCGGAAGGGACCGAAGCCCACGCTCGTGCTCCTCGTCCGCCACGGGCAGACGCCGTCCACGGGCGCCGTGCTCCCGGGCCGTGCCAAGGGCCTCCACCTCGCCGACACCGGTCGGGCCCAGGCCGAGGCCGCCGCCGCCCGCATCGGCACGCTGAAGAAGGTCGCGGCGGTGTACGCGTCGCCGCTGGAGCGCACCCGTGAGACGGCGGCTCCGATCGCCGCCGCCGTGGGCCAGAAGGTCCGCATCGAGCGTGGCCTGCTCGAGTGCGACTTCGGCGCGTGGACCGGGCGCAAGCTGGACGAGCTGCGCAAGCTCCCCGAGTGGTCGACGGTGCAGCGCTACCCGAGCGGCTTCCGCTTCCCCGACGGCGAGTCCTTCGCCGAGATGCAGCAGCGGACGGTGTCCACCATCGGCCGTCTCGTCGCCGCCCACCCCGGCGAGACCATCGTCGCCGTCTCCCACGCCGACCCCATCAAGGCCGCCCTGGCCCAGGCGCTCGGCACCCACCTCGACCTGTTCCAGCGCATCGTCGTGTCGCCGTGCTCGATCAGCGCCGTGTTCTACGGGCCCGAGGGTCCTGCGGTGCTGGCCTCGAACTCCACCGGCGACGACCTCACGACCCTGGGCCTGTCATGAGCGACCTCGAGCTCGAGCACCCCGACGCCTTCACGGTCGGCACCCGTGGCGAGCCGGGCTCGCGCGTCTTCTACCTGCAGGCGCGCCAGGGGGCCGACCTCGTCACGCTGCGCCTCGAGAAGCAGCAGGTGGCCGCGCTGGCCGAGTACCTCGGCGGGCTGCTCGCCGACCTCCCACCGCTGGAGGGCCCGCTCCCCGAGCAGCCCGACCTGCAGGAGCCGCTGGTCGCCGAGTGGGCGGTGGGCTCGCTGGCCGTCGCCTACCGCGAGCTGGACGACCGCATGCTCATCGTGGCCGAGGAGCTGGTGGTGGTGCCCGACGACGCCGACGACGACACCATCGAGGCGTTGGCCGAGGCGGCGTCCTCGGTCCGCCTGCACCTCAGCCGACCCCAGGTCGCCGCCTTCATCCCCCACGCCAAGGCGCTGGTCGATGCGGGCCGCCCCCCGTGCCCGCTGTGCGGTCGCCCGATGGACCCGGGCGGCCACCTCTGCCCCCGCAACAACTGAGGCCGCAGGACCGGCGATGAGCAGCGCCGACGCCGACGCCGTGCGGGTCGTGCTCGAGACCGGTGAGATCGAGGTCGAGGGGCGGATGCCCTGGAGCTCGAACGCCACCTTCCTCGTGCAGGCGGCCCACGACGACCGCACCGAGCGAGGCATCTACAAGCCCCACCGCGGCGAGCGGCCGCTGTGGGACTTCCCGAGCGGCCTGTTCCAGCGCGAGGTCGCGGCCTACGAGCTGGCCAGCGCGCTGGGGTGGGACGTGGTGCCCATCACGGTCGCCCGCGACGACGGCGCGCCGCTCGGCGAGGGCTCGCTGCAGCACTTCGTCGACGCCGACTTCGAGCAGCACTACTTCACGCTCTTCGAGGACGAGGCCTTCCACGACCAGCTGCGCCGGATCTGCGCCTTCGACCTGATCGCCAACAACACCGATCGCAAGAGCGGCCACGTGCTCGTCGACGCCGACGGCCACCTCTGGGGGATCGACAACGGGCTGAGCTTCCACCAGGAGTTCAAGCTGCGGACGGTGATCTGGGAGTTCGGCGGCGAGCCCGTCCCCGCCGACCTGCTCGTCGACGTCGCCCGGTTCGTCGACGACGGCCTGCCCGACCCCTTGGCCCGCCTGCTCGATCCCTTCGAGCGCGACGCCGTGCTCACCCGGGCCCGAGGTCTGGTCGACGCCGGCTGCTTCCCCACCGACCCCAGCGGCCGGCGCTACCCCTGGCCCCTGGTCTGAGCCGGCGCGAGCGCGCCCGAGAAGAATCCGGCGCCACCGGGGAACCAGCCCGCGGGAGGCGTCGTCTGATCCGCCGACGCACTTGGTTCCTCGGGAGGAGCAGACCATGCGCAGCGGACGCGGCACCTACGACGACAGCAGCGAGAGCGGCGACGGACGAGCGCCGTCCGCCGGACGAGCGGGCCAGACCCGGTCGGCGGCCCGGCGGATCACCCGTCGGCGCCGCCCCGCCTGGACCGGTGCCGCGCTCGGGACCGCCCTGGTCCTGAGCGCGTGCAGCGCCGGGTCGGGCCCCTCGGGCGGCCCGGGCGAGCAGGCAGCCGGGGCGCCGAAGGCCAACCCGAACCTCGGCGTCGACGTGGCGCTGGAGCCCACCGAATCGTGCGACGCCCTGCTCGGCTACCTCCACCAGCAGACCATCGACCACCTGGGCGAGCCGGGCTACCCGGGTGGGCAGCAGTACGCCACCGGGTCCGGCGGCTCGTTCACGGGACCGCCCACGACGTTGGTGGCGCCGTCGGCCCGCAGCCAGAACGACAGCACCGCCGGCGCCGCCGACAAGAGCGCCCCCGCGTCCAGCGAGGCGAGCGGCTCGGCCGCCGCCGGTGCCGCCGACGAGGCGCCGGCCCACTCGGAGACCAACAACCAGGAGAAGGGCGTCGACGAGGCCGACCTCACCAAGACCGACGGCAAGCGCCTGTTCGGCATCGTCGACGGCGACGTCGTGGCCTGGGACCTGACCGGCGCCAGCCCCCGCCAGACCGACCGGCTGCGGCTCGAGACCGGCGGCGAGAGCCAGCTGCTGCTGGCCGGCGACCGACTCCTCGTCATCACGACCAGCGGCTCCACGTCGTACCCCGAGCCCATGCCCGTGATCGAGGACGCGGAGGGCTCGAGCTCCTCGAGCGGCGGCTCCGGCAGCTCGGGCACCACCGGCACCAGCCCCGACCATCCGCGGCCGGCGCTGCGCGAGGGCCCGGTCACCGTGCTCACCCAGATCGACGTCTCCAACGTCGACGACCTGCGGGTCCAGAAGCGGGTGGCGCTGGAGGGCACCGTCGCCGGCGCCCGCTCGATCGGCGGCACCGCCCGACTGGCGGTGTCGACCCCCGCCCCGGACCTGCCCCTCGTGTACGGCTCGAGCCGGCGGGCCCAGGACGCCGCCAAGGAGGCGAACAAGGCGATCATCGAGAAGACCACGATCGACGAGTGGTTGCCGCAGTGGGTCGATCTCGGCACCAGCGGCATCCCCGACCCGGCGTCCCTCGAGGGGCACCCGCTGCTGCGCTGCGAGGACGTCAACCGCCCGAAGCACGCCGCCGGCGTCGGCATGGTCTCGTTGCTGACCGTCGACCTGGGCGGCTCGCTCGAGCCCGGCAACGGCGTGGGCGTGGTAGGCGCCGGGGAGACGGTGTACGCGTCGGCGTCGAACCTCTACGTGACCACCACGGAGTACGCCGACGGCACCTCCGGGTCGAACAGCGTCGCCACGCCCACCGTCGCCCGCACGGCCGTGCACAAGTTCGGCATCGAGGGCGGCACCCCCGCCACCTACCGAGCGTCGGGCGGTGTGGCCGGCCACCTCCTCAACCAGTTCTCGATGAGCGAGGACGGCGAGGCCCTGCGCCTGGCGACCACCGTCGACTCGATCAACACCGGACGCAGCGGCGCCCAGAGCCAGGTCGTGGTGTTGAGCGAGCGCGACGGCGAGCTGAAGCAGGTCGGCGCGGTCGGCGGGCTCGGCAAGGGCGAGCAGATCAAGGCCGTGCGGTTCCTCGGCAAGGTCGGCTACGTCGTGACCTTCCGCCAGACCGACCCGCTCTACACGGTCGACCTGTCCGACCCGACCCACCCCGAGGTCGCCGGCGAGCTCAAGATCCTCGGCTACTCCGCCTATCTGCACCCCGCCGGCGACGGCCTCTTGATCGGGGTGGGCCAGGACGCCACCGCGACCGGTCGCACCACCGGCACGCAGGTCGCCCTGTACGACGTGTCGAAGCCGGCCGATCCCAAGCAGCTGCAGAAGTACGTCCTGCCGGGCTCGACCACCTCGGCCGAGTCCGAGCACCACGCCTTCACCTGGTGGCCAGCGACGAACCTGGCCATCCTGCCGGTGACGACCAACGGCTCGACCCGCACCGTGCCGACCTGCATGCCCGACGCCGACTGCGCCACCGCCGGCGGTGCCACCCGGGCGCAGCCAGCGGGCTTCGTCGGAGCGCTCGGCCTGAAGATCACCCGGGACGGCATCAGCGAGGTGGGCCGCATCATCAACCCGGTCGACGGCGTGGCCGCCTTCGGGCCATCGACGGCGTCGACCACCACGAGCTCGACGAGCACCACGAAGCCGACGCCGGGCAGCACCTCGACCACCACGGGGCCGTCGTCGACCGTGCCGAGCACCCCGTCGACGACCGCCGACGGGCCGGTGCCCAGCACGACCATCCCGTGCGACCCGGCCTGCCCGAAGCCGGGAGCAGACGAGGGCGCCGCGCCGGTCACCACCACGACCGTCGACCCGGCGGTGCGCGAGGCCGCCCGGCTGTCGGGCAACTGCGACGTCAACGGGAGCTGCCCGCCGGCGCCCGGGATGCCCATCGCCCCGAACACCACGACCACGATCATGCGCTGCGACCCGGCCTGCCCGCCGCCCTCGCCGCTGCCCACCACCCCCAAGGGCGGCGTCGACTACTCCGGCGCCGGCGCCCCGATCCTGCGGATCGTCGTGGTCGGCGACCAGGTGCTGACGCTGTCGGAGACCGGCCTGCGCACCGGCCACCTCGACGACCTCACCTTCGTCGCCTGGGAGCCCCTGAAGTAGCCGCACGATCACCCGACTCGCCGACCGGTGGGCAGCCCTCTGGGCTGCCCACCGCCGCGTCGAGGGGCGCAGCACGGCGTCCGGACGGTGAGGCCGGCGACGAGGGCGAGCCGCGCCACCAAGGCCCGGGTCCCGGTGGGCCGATCGCGAGCAGGGCGCCGCGATCAGACGGCGTTGGCGATGGCCTGGGCGTAGAACGCGGCACCGTCGGGCCGGAGGTGCATGCCGTCGTCGTAGAAGTACTCGGGGTGCGGCCCGCTGAGCGTCAGCCAGTCGACGAGCACGGCCTGCCCGGGGTAGCGGGCCACGCCGTTGGTGATGACCTCGTTGTTCGGGTCCTGCCACCGCCGAGGCACCTTGTTGTCGACGAACACGACGCGAGGCACCGACTTGAGGATCTCCATGATCTGGTCGAACTGCTGGTCGGTGAAGGTCCCGTTGTTGCCGAGGTGCACCACCACGGTGTCGGGCAGCAGGCCCTTGGACGCCCAGAACTTGAGGACCTCGATGCCCTGGGCCACCTGGCGGCCGACCACGGCGTCGACGGGGGTGGTGGGCCCGAGGGTGGTCTGCAGGGCCGGCTTGGCGCCGAGCATGACCGAGTCGCCGAGCATGGCGACCCGCTTGGTGACCGGCGTGACCGACGGCGGTGGCGCCGACGACGGGACCGGGGCGGTGGTCGACGGCGCTCCGGCGGCGGTGGTGGACGTCGAGCCGTCGGTGCCCGGCGGCGCCGCCGTGGTGGAGGGGTCGGTGGCGGGGGCCTCGCTGGCCGGCGTCGAACCGAGGTTGAAGATGGCCGAGTCGGAGACCGAGCCGGGGTCCTGGCCCTCGACGACCTCGGGCGGGCCGGCGGCGACGATGAAGCTCTGGTCGGGGGCCTGGGCCTTCACCATGGCGAGGCCGAGCATGGCGACCACCGAGACCGCCACCACGAGCGTGGACCCGAAGCCGACGTGCAGGCGCACCCGGCGGCTGCCCGACGACTCGCGCAGCGACGACCACCAGCGGCCGAGCGCCCCCCGCCGGATGGGCATCTCGACGTAGCGGTACGACAGCTCGGCGGCGCCCACGGTGAGCGCCAGCCGCAGGACCAGGTTCGGCACCCCACCGATGGGGATGTCCTGGTCGGGCCGGGTGAACTGGAAGATCGGCCAGTGCCACAGGTAGAGGCCGTACGAGCGCTTGCCGATCCACACCAGCGGCGGCCACGCCAGCACCTTGCCGAGCTGCGCGGCCGGGTGGACCGTGACGGCGATGACCACGGCGGTGAGCAGCGACAGCTTGGCGAAGCCGCCGCGGTACAGCGAGGGGTCGAACTCGTCGGTGACCCAGAGGATGCGCAGCACCGCCAGCAGCGCGGCGAAGCCGACGACGTTCAACAGGACCTTGGCCGGCACGGCGATGTTCGCCTTGAGCCGCCATGGCGACCACCAGAAGGCGAGGGCGCAGCCGATGAGCAGGGCACCGGCCCGGGTGTCGGTGCCGTAGTAGACGCGGGACGGATCGCTGTCCTCGTGGAAGAGCAGGGCCATCCACAGCGTCGAGAGCAGCGCGGCTCCGGCGATGGCCCAGGCGAAGCGCCGCTTGCCCAGGTACTTCATGCCGGCGATGAAGATCAGCGGCCAGAAGACGTAGAACTGCTCCTCGACGGCCAGCGACCACAGGTGCTGGACCAGCGGCGGCCGGCCCATGACCTCGAAGTAGCTCTTCGAGGCGATGATGAAGTCCCAGTTGGTCAGGTAGACGAGCGCGGCGAGGACGTCGCCCCGCAGGCTGGCCACCTCACCGGGGGCGAGCAGCAGCGCCAGCACCGACGTGACGGCGAGGACGAGGAACAGCGCCGGCAGGAGCCGGCGGGCGCGGCGCACCCAGAAGTTGCCGAGGGCGACCGAGCCGTCGTTGCGGACCTCGCTGAGCAGGAGCGAGGTGATGAGGAAGCCCGAGACGACGAAGAACACCTCGACGCCGAGGAAGCCGCCGGGGATCCACGCCAGCTGGGCGTGGTACAGGATGACGGCCACCACGGCCAGGGCCCGCAGGCCGTCGATGCCCGGCACGTACGCCAGGTCGGCACCCCGCCGGCTGGGGAACGGATCGGCTTGATCCTCGGGGGGGCCGGAGGGCACCCGGGCGCGAGGAACCGACCCCGGCGGGGTCGGTTCAGGCGACACGGGAGCCACGGATACCACGACCGGCCATTGTGGCCGACCCGACCCCCCGATCGGTGGTCATGCCGAGCCGATCGGCGGTCGATCCGGTGTCGATCTGGTGTCGGTTCGATGCCGGTCGGGGCGGCGGCTGCCCCCTGGTCGGGGTCGTCAGCCGAGCTTGGCCAGCTCGGTGGTGAGCTGGCCCATGTCGAAGTAGTCGCGCCAGAGGGTGATCAGGCCGTCGTCGCCCACCTCGAACACGCCGGCGACCGGCAGGTCGAGCCACACCTCCCCGGCCCGGAACCGGTCGGATCGCTCGTTCATGACGAGGTTGCCGGCGGCGACCTGGCGGTGGACGACGAACTCGACCTCGTCGAGCCCGCCGACCATGGGCGCCAGGACGGCCTTGATGCCGTCGGGGCCGAAGCCCTTGCCCATCGGCACGTTGTCGTACTCGCAGTCGTCGGTCACCAGCTCGCACGCCGCATCGAGGTCGAGCGTGCAGATCCGGCGGATGAACTCGTCCACCACCTCTTCGGGAGTCATGGCGCCATCCTCGCGTGGTCCGACGCCCCGGGCCACCGGTGGGCGGGCGGCGCACGCGGCACGGGGAACCTGCGATGCTGGGGGCGCCGTCGCATCTGCGCACGAGGAAAGGGGCGGCCGGTGAGCGATCAGTCCATGGGTGAGGGCTGGTGGGTGGCTTCCAACGGGAAGTGGTACCCGCCCGAGCAGCACCCCGACTACCAGCCTCCAGCAGCGACCGACGCGGGACCGGCCACCCCGCCCGGTCCAGCACCGGCCGACGCCGGAGGTCCATCTGCCGGTGACGCGGTCGACGACGACGCGGCCGGCGCCGACGGACTGCGGGTCGGCCCGAGCGGTGACGCCGACCGCTACTCGCTCTCCCAGCGCATCTCGCGCGGCAACGACGGCGACCTCTGGTCCGGCACCCTCGCCCTCGACGACGTCGAGGTCCCGGTGGCCGTGAAGGTCTCCCACAGCAGCACCGAGGCCGACCGTGAGGAGGCCAAGCAGCGCTGGCTGCGCCAGGCCGAGCTCCTGCGGTCGCTCGAGCACCCGGCGCTGGTCAAGGTCCGCGAGGTCTTCGAGGCGGCCGAGCCGCACCGACCCGGCGCCGCCCGCGGCGAGACCGACGTGGTGTGCCTCGTCATGAACTGGGTCGACGGCCAGCGACTCGACGACTGGCTCAAGGCCCACCCCGACCGAACGCTCGCCGACGTGGTCGCCCTGCTCGAGCCCATCGCCTCGGCGCTCGACTACCTCCACGACGGCATCGGCGGCCGGCCCGTGCTGCACCGCAACCTCAAGCCCGGCAACGTCTTGGTGGCCGACGACGGCACCGTCCGCATCGTCGGCTTCGGAACCGCCCGGCTCATGAAGCTCGACGCCAACATGACCATGGTCGGCACGCCGGCGTGGATGCCGCCCGAGGTCCTGAACGGCGAGCCCTACGACGCCGCCGCCGACCGGTGGGCGCTCGGCGCCGTCGCCTTCTACCTGTTGGTCGGATCGGCCCCGCCGCTGCTCAACCCGGCCAAGGCCCGCGAGCAGCTGGCCGCCGCACCCCTCGTGGGTGGGGACGACACCGTCGTCGACCAGGTCATGGAGCTGCTCGGCGACGTGCCCGGCGACCGGCCGACGGCCGCGGTCCCCTGGGTGCAGGGCCTCGCCCGGGCCGCCGGCGGCGACGGTGGGACCACCGCGCCACCCGACGCCGCGACCCCGGTCACCGAGGCTCCCGCCGCCGATGAGGACGGCCTGCGCGAAGGCGCTGGCACCCCAGACGTCGAGGCGGCCGCCGATGACGGCCCCACGGGCGACGCCTCCGAGCCGTCCGAGGACGAGGGGGACGAGGGTCCCGGCGTCGCTCCCGCGGCGGCCGTCGGTGGGACCGCGCTGACCACCGTCCTCGGCGCCCCACCGGTCGCCGGCGAGGACGCGCCGACGCCCACACCGCCCCCGCCCGGCGCCCCGGGCGGCACTGGGCCCGACGTCGCCGCCCCGGCCACCGCCCAGGGCTGGCAGCTGCCCCCCGAACCCGGTGACGCGCCCGACGCCCAGCCGCCGGGCGACGTCGCCGCCCCGGCCACCGCCCAGGGCTGGCAGCTGCCCCCCGAACCCGGCGCAGCTCCGTCCGGACCGCCACCCGGCGCCGCGCCTCCTCCTGGTGCCGCGCCCCCGCCCGGGATGCCGCCACCCCCCGGTGCACCCGCCGGACCGCCGCCCGGGGCTGCGCCGCCACCCGGCGCCGCACCCCCGCCGGGCATGCCTCCGCCCCCCGGTGCACCCAGCGAACCCCCGCCCGGTGCCGCGCCCCCGCCGGGCATGCCACCGCCCCCCGGTGCACCGGCGGGTCCCCCGCCGGGCATGCCACCGCCCCCCGGTGCACCAGCGGGTCCCCCGCCGGGCATGCCACCGCCCCCCGGTGCACCGGCGGGTCCCCCGCCCGGTGCTGCGCCGCCGCCCGGGCTGGCGCCGCCTCCGGGCCCACCGCCCGGTGCCGCACCGCCACCCGGCATGGCGCCGCCACCGGGTGCACCTGCGGGACCCCCTCCGGGAGCACCGCCGGCGGTGTCGCCGCCGCCGGGCGCACCGCCCCTGCCGCCGCCCGGACCGGGGCAGGCACCCGGCGTCGCCACCGGTCCGCCCCCCGGTGCCCCCGGTGGGCCACCGCTGCCGGGCCAGCCGATCGGCGCGCCCCCGGCCAAGAAGAGCAAGGCCGGCCTCGTCGTCGTCCTGCTGCTGGTGATCATCCTGATCGCCGCCGCCGTCATCTTCCTGCTGGTCCGCTAGGCGAACGCCTCCGGCAACGACAACGACGTCGGTCCACGGGCGCCCCTCGCGGGCGCCCGTGCCGCGCCCGGGACGCCGTCGCCGGAGCGGTGGGTCGAGTCGATGCCCGACACGAGCTGGCGGCCGGATGCTCGATCGGGCGACGCGGTCGGACCTTGCGGCACGACCGTGGAGCGCGACCGTGCTCGTCGGTCAGGCGGCGCGCCGCTCAGCCCGGCGGCGCTCGCGCACGGCGTCGTACACGGCGGTGCCGAGCTGCAGCAGGCGAAGGTCGCCGATCGGCGTGCCCGAGCCGCGGTTGCACACCATGGCCATGGCGAGGTCGCGGTGCGGGTCGCACCAGCCACCGGAACCTCCGAAGCCGAAGTGGCCGAAGGCCTCGTCGACCACGCCCCTGGTGGTGCCGACGAGGTGGTAGCCGTACCGCCAGCGCATCGGGACGACGAGCACGAGGTCGCGCCGGCGGGACCGGATCCGCCCCATCCGCTCGACGGTGGTGGGCGACAGGAGGCGCACGCCGTCGAGCTGGCCCCCGCCGGCGACCATGGCGTACATGCGGGCGAGCGATCGGGCGTCGAAGAAGCCGTTGGCCGCCGGGATGGAGGCGTCCATCACATCGCCGGCCCAGAGCACGTCCTCGATGCCGCGCGGCGCGAGGGCGTTGATCATGCGTCGCGGGTTCACCGGCGAGCGCATCGCCGAAGCCAGCTTGCCGAGCTGCTCACCCACCCGCCGCTGCACGACCCGGGCCGGTCGGGGTCCGAACACCGCCCGTCCCATCGGCTCGAGCGGGGCGACCCGGTGGCGCTGCTCGGGCGGGCAGCCGAGGAACAGGCCATCGATGCCGAGCGGGGCGACGATCTCGTCGGCGACGAGCTCGTCGAGGGGCCGGCCCGACACGCGACGCACGACCTCGCCGACCAGCCAGCCGTAGGTGAGGGCGTGGTAGCCGTTCTGGGTGCCCGGCTCGTAGGCCGGCCGGGCCCGGGCGAGGGCGTCGACCATGAAGTCCCAGTCGAGCATCCGGTCGGCGCGGTCGATGATCGTGCGGAGGCGGTGCAGCCCGGCCGAGTGGGTCAAGAGGTGGGCGACGGTGACCCCCTCCTTGCCGTTGGCGGCGAACTCGGGCCAGTAGGCGGCGACCGGGGCGTCGTAGTCGACGAGGCCGCGGTCGGCGAGCACGTGCAGCGCGGTGGACGTGAGCCCCTTGGTCGAGCTGAAGCACATGGCGAGGGTGTCGCCCTGCCACGGCCGCTCGGGGCCGTCCAGCGCGCCGTCGGGCGACGGGACGACCTGGCGGCCGCCCCACATGTCGACCACCAGCTCGCCCCGGTGGTAGACGGCCACGGCCGCGCCGCCGGTGGTGCGGGCCAGCTGCTGGCGGAACACCGAGGCGACGCCGGCGAAGTCAGGGTGCACGTGACCGTCGATCCCCCGACCGTACCGGCTGGCTCCGGGCAGCCTGGACCACGGGCCCTGGCGCGACGGGACATCCGCCCGGCGGCCGGCGGCTGCACCGTTCGGCGCCGGCGGACCCATCCCGTAGGCTCGGCGCGCCGACGCCGGGCGGACCGGTCGGCGAGGAGGTGCAGCCCCGATGGTGATGGCCGGACGACCAGGGGTGAAGACCGCATCGCTGCCCGCCACCGCCATCGGCATGGCCGAGTTCGCCGGGCGCATGGCCACCGCCCTCGCCCTGGTCCCGCTGAAGCGCCCCTTCGACGGCCCCGAGGACCCGATCGAGAACCTCGGCCAGAACGTCACGCGCGAGGTGATGAAGGCGTTCTTCGGGTACGCCACCTCGCTCGACACCCCGTCGCTTCGCTCGTTCGAGAAGGTCATCGACGACCTCGCCCGCGCTGTGCTGCCGCCGTTCGTGCACCGCATGAAGGTGGCGATGGGGACCGACAGCATCGGCGGCATCCCGGGCATGTGGTACCGGCCGTCCGACCGCGAGCCCATCGGCGTGGTCATCTACCTGCACGGCGGCGGCTACATCGCCACCTCGCCCGGCATGTACGCCGCCTTCACCGGCTACCTCTCGCACATCACGGGGTGCCGGCTGTTCGTCGCCGACTACCGGCTCGCTCCGGAGTTCCCGTTCCCGGCCGGGCTCGATGACGCCATCGCCGTGTACGAGGCGGTCCTCGACACCGGCGTGCCGCCCGAGCGGGTGCTGTTCGCCGGCGACTCCGGCGGCGGCGGACTGGTCGACTCCCTGCTGCTCACCGACAAGGCCAAGCACCTGCCCCGGCCGGGCGGTGTGCTGCTGTTCTCCCCCGAGGTCGAGCTGGTGCTCGACGAGCCATCGGTGACCGAGAACGCCGACAAGGACATCCTCCCGGCCCGCATCCCCACCGAGCCCTACCTGCACGGCCTCGACGCCCACAACCCCTTCATCTCCCCGGTCGGCCGCGACCTCACCGGCTACCCGCCGACGCTGGTCGCGTTCGGCGACGAAGAGATGCTGCGCGACCCGATCCGCCGGTTCTGCGCCGACCTGCGCCGCGACGGCGTGGACGTGGTCGAGCTCGAGGAGCCCGACATGTTCCACGTCTACCCGATCCTGATGCCGTGGTCGTCCGCCAGCCACCGCCTCTACGACGAGATCCGGGCCTTCACCGCCGACCTGCTGGCACCGCCCAACCGGGAACAGGGCGCCGGACCGACCCCCATGGCCAAGGCCGACGAGGGGGCGACCGCCGACGACGCCGCCGGTGGTGACGAGACCGGCGACGTGGTCGGCGAGGGCTGACGGCTCAGTCGCCGGTCAGCTTGGAGATGGCGTCGTCCCAGCCCTGGGAGATGTCGCGCACGGCGTTGACGACGCCCTCGCGGATCGAGCCGATGGCGTCGCCCACCGACGACTGGGACTGCTCCATCTGGGCGCGGGCGTCGAGCACGAGGTTGCGAAGCCGCTCGAGGACGGGGTTGATCTCGTCGCGGGCCTCCATCGACCCGAGCTTGGCCTGGACCTCGAGCTGGTCGATGCGGGCCTTCCAGTCCTGGATCTCGCTCTCGTAGAGCTGGGCCCGAAGCTCGGCCACCTGCTGCTCGAGATCGGCGATGCGCGCCTTCAGCTCCTCGGTGTCGCTCATGGGACCTCCTGTCGGCAGCGCGCCGGGCGCGCGGTTATCGGTCGGCAGGAAGAACGTACCCCCGGCTCCGGGCGGCGCGTCAGGGCCGGTCGGCCCCCGGCGGCCGGGTCGAGCGTGCCATGCTGCCCGCCCGAGCGAGCGAGCCGGCCCGACCAGAGGGGGACCCGTGACCGACGACCAGCTGCAGGCGAACAAGGCCGTGGTGACCGCGTTCTGGGACGCGCTGTACCGACGCGACTGGGACGAGATCGCCTCGTTCTTCACCGCCGACAGCGAGTACACCGACATGCCGACGCCACCAGACGAGGTGGCCCGCGGACCCGAGCAGATCGTGGCCCGCCTGCGCCTCGGCCTGGCCGAGATCAGCGAGTACCACCACCACCACCGGCTGACGGTCGCCGAGGGCGACGCCGTCATCACCGAGCACGCCGAGGAGTGGCACTGGCACACCGGCGAGCAGGTGCTGCTGCCCTTCGTCAGCGTGCAGGAGCTGCGCGACGGCAAGATCGTGCGCTGGTGGGACTACTGGGACCTCGCCACCCTGATGAACGCGGCGCCGGCCTGGTGGGTCGAGCACATCATGCAGGGCTACACCTGAGCCACCCACCGGCGGCGGGAGCGGCGATCGAGAGGATCGGGCCGCCGCCCGATCCGGACGCGCCGGGCCAGCTCCTCTACGGTCGGGTCCGACCGGGGGGTCGGCCCGGGCGCGGAGCGGGTGAGCCGAGCAGGAGACCACGACGTGACCACGACCGAGCCGGTGCGCATCCCCGCCGACCTCGCCGCCGATCGACGACGACGGATCGAGGCGGGCCCCGTCGAGGGCGAGGTCCACCACACGTTCTGCCGCATCTGCGAGTCGTTGTGCGGCCTCGAGGTGACCGTCGCCGGCGGGGCCATCACCCGCATCCGACCCGACGACGAGCACGTCGCCACCGGCGGCTTCGCCTGCATCAAGGGCATCCGCCAGCACGAGCTGTACGCCTCGCCCGATCGCCTCCGCTTCCCGATGAAGCGGGTCGGCGCGCCCGACGATCCCAATGCCTGGGAGCGGGTGAGCTGGGGCCAGGCCCAGGGCGAGATCGGCGCCAAGGTGCGCTCGATCATCGATCGGCACGGCCCCGACAGCGTGGCGATGTACGTGGGCACCGCCGCCGGCTTCTCGGTGCTGCACCCGGTGTTCGCCCAGGGGTTCATGGACGGCCTGGGGTCGACGTCGATGTACGCATCGGCCACCCAGGACTGCGCCAGCAAGTTCGCCGCCGCCCGCGAGATCTACGGCTTCCCCTTCACCCAGCCCTTCCCCGACGTCGACCACGTCGAGTGCCTGGTGATCGTCGGGGCCAACCCGGTGGTGTCGAAGTGGTCGTTCCTCCAGGTGGCCGACCCGAAGAAGCGGCTGCGCGAGATCGCCGACCGCGGCGGGCGGGTGATCGTGGTCGACCCCCGACGGACGGAGACGGCCCGGGCCGCGACCGACCACGTCTTCATCCGACCCGACACCGACGTCTTCTTCTACCTGTCGTTCCTGCACGAGGTGATCGCCCGGGGCGCGGTCGACGACGCCCTCATCGCCGACCACACGACCGGCTACGCCGAGGTGGCCCGCCTGGCCGAGCCGTGGTCGCCCGAGCGCACCGCCGAGGTGACCCACATCCCCGCCGACGTCCTGCGCGGCATCGTCGACGCCTACCTGGCCGCCGACGGCGCCGCCCTGTACTCGTCGACCGGCGTGAACATGGGCACCAACGGCGTGCTCGGCTTCTGGCTGCAGGAGGTGATCAACGCCGTCACCGGCAACCTCGACCGGCGGGGCGGCACGCTGGTCGGCAAGGGCGTCATGGACTTCGCCCGCTTCGGCGTGCGCACCGGCGTGCTCATGGCCGACGACACCAGCCGCATCGGCGGCTTCCGCAAGGTCAACGACGCGTACCCGGGCGGCATCCTCGCCGACGAGATCCTCACGCCCGGCGACCGCCAGGTGCGGGCGCTGTTCGTCACCGGCGGCAACCCGCTCATCACCATGGCCGATGCCGAGCGCCTGAAGGAGGCGTTCACGAACCTCGAGCTGCTGGTGACCGTCGACATCTACCGCAACGAGACCGGCTCGCTGGCCCACTACACGCTGCCGGCCACCGATCCCTTCCAGCGGTCCGACCTGCCCTTCATCTTCCCGCTCATGCTCGGCCTGCAGAGCCGCCCCTACCTGCAGGCGACCGAGGCCGTGGTCGACCCCGACGACGAGCAGCGCGACGAGGCCACCATCTACCTGGGCCTGGCCAAGGCGTGCGGCGTCGGCCTGTTCGGCTCGCAACCCGCCCAGCGGGTGCTCGAGGCGGCGACCCGTCGCCACAGCCGGCGCCTCGGCCTCGATGGGTCACCGGGTCGCCAACCACGCGTGCCCCAGGAGGCGCTGCTCGACCTGCTGCTGCGGCTCACGCGCCAGTCGGGCTTCAAGGCGCTGTTGCAGCACCCGCACGGCCTGCGCCGCCCCGACCACGAGCAGGCCACCTTCCTCGGCGAGCGGGTGGTGACCGCCGACGGCAAGGTCCACCTCGCCCCCGAGCGGTTGGTCGAGCGGGCCGACCGCCTCGACGACGACTTCGCCCGCGAGCAGGCCTCGGCCGGGCAGCTGAAGCTGATCACCAAGCGCCACGTGAAGACCCACAACTCGTGGACCCACAACCACGACGACATGGTGCGGGGCTTCGACACCAACCACCTGTACCTGCACCCCGACGACGCCGCCGCGCGGGGGCTGGCCGACGACGACGTCGCCGACGTCACCAGCGCCACCGCCACCGTGCGGGTGCCGGTTCGGCTGCTCGACGACCTCATGCCCGGCACGTGCGCGCTCCCCCACGGCTGGGGGCACCAGCACGCCACCGGCCTGTCGGTGGCGTCGCGCACCAAGGGCGTGAACGTGAACCTGCTCGCCGCCAGTGGCCCCGACGCCGTCGATCCCGCGTCGGGCATGGCCCACCTCACCGGCATCCCCGTGGAGGTGGCCCCCGCCGCCGGCCCGCAGGACACCTCGACCTGGTCCGGCCTGCCGGCCTGACCGGTCCGCGGCGCGCCGCCGCGGCGCGGGTTGATGACGATGCGTCCGGCCCCCGGACACGATGTCATCAGGCTCGCGGGCGGGGCCGCGAGACGGGGTGAGCGGGGCTAGCTCGACTGGTCGGCGAACAGGCGGGCGATGAGCTTGCCGCCCGACTTGTAGACCAGGTTCCCCGTGTACTCCCACGTGACGTGCTGCTCGACGTCGTCGATGGCGAACGTGAACTGCGTGAGGTGGCGCGACACGTGCACAGCGATCTTGTCGCGCTCCCATGCGGCGTAGGGAGGACCGGTGAAGTGCTTGGTGGCGGTGAGGCCCGCGGCATCGCTGCAGTCGAACGCGTACACGTGGGTGGGCGTCACGGCCATCGCCGTCCAGGGCGGCTGGTGGTCGGCCACCGCCATGCCACGGTGGGCGGCGTAGCCGGTGGCCGCCGACACGAGCGCACCGCCGACGCCGAACCCGGCGCCGGCGCCGAGCCCGGTGGCCATCTGGGACCCCCACGGCTGGAACAGACCGACGGCGAGGACCTCTTCGCCGGGCAGGAGCCCGCGCAGGATCTCCTCGAGCTCCGCTTCGGTGATGACCAAGGCCATGGTGTGGATCCTCTCGACGACGTCGGCCGGGCGGGCGCGAGCCACCTCGGCGTGGGCCGCCGGCACGCTAGTGCGGCGGCGACGGCACGCTGGCGCCCGGCGCGCCATGATGCGGGCATGACCGCCGTTCGGGGGGACGAGCCCGGCCACCTGCGGGTGGACCGCGAGGGAGCCGTGCTGGTGGTCACCCTCGACCGCCCCGACAAGCGCAACGCCTACGACGGGCCCACGCTCAAGGCCCTCGGAACGGTGTGGGCCGACCTCGACGACGATCCCGCGCTGCGGGCCGGGGTCATCACCGGGGCAGGCGGGACGTTCTGCGCCGGGGCCGACGTGGCCGCCGCCGCCGGTGGCGGCTTCTCCGATCCGCCCTACCCCGAGGTGGCCGAGGGCCTGGCCACCAAGCCGGTGATCGCCGCCATCGAGGGCCTGTGCCTCGGCGGCGGGATGATGATCGCCACCGGCGCCGACCTGCGCATCGGCGGCGCCGGCGCCACCTTCGGCCTGCCCGAGGCCCGCTGGAACCTGCCGGCGCAGTGGCTCGGCGCCCTGGCCCGCCAAGTGCTGCCGGCCCATGCCCTCGAGCTGGCGCTGCTCGCCGACGAGCGGCTCCCGGCGGCCCGCCTGCACGAGATGGGGTGGCTCAACCGCGTGGTGGACGACGGGACCGCGCTCGACGCCGCGCTGGCGTGGGCCGATCGGCTGGCGGCGCTGGCGCCGCGCGCCCTGCGCCACAGCAAGGCGCTGGTGCGGGCCGGCACCTGGATGGACCCGGACGACGCCCTGGCCCTCGGCCATCGCCACGCCGCCGAGCTGGTCCACATGCACGACACCGTCGAGGGCGGCACCGCCTTCGCCGAGCGGCGCCCGCCGCGCTTCGAGGACCGATGAGCGAGGAGGCTGCCGACGTGCGCGTGCCGAGGACGACCAGTCGACCGTCGAAAGACCCTCCGGGCGGCGACCGATGACCCGACCCGACGAGCTGGCCCACATCGACCGAGGTGACGACGACCGCGCCCAGCTGACCGCCGCCGACGTGGCCTCGGGGGCGGCGCTGGCCCGGGTGGCCGAGGCCGTCGCCGGCCTGGCGGACCTGGCCGGCGACGTCGACACCGACGACCCCGTCGCCGCCGCCGAGGCGCTGCGCTACGCGCTGCGGTTCGTCGCCGCCGGCATCACCGTGTGCGTCGCCCACGACGACACCGATGCTCCCGCCCTGGGCCCGATGAGCCGCGACCGCCTGAGCTGGGGCCTCGACAACCCCGACTGCCTCTACCGCTACACGCGGGTCGACCCGTCGGCCACCTACCGCCTGCACGGTCGGCTCGGCACCGCGCTGCACACCGAGGTGCAGGTCAACACCGGCCACTTCGGCGACGGCGACTTCGCCGGCTGGCGGGCGGTGGCCGCCACCACACCCGCCGACCTCGGCCTCGGCCCCGGCGACGAGCTCGACCTGTGGCTGGCCCCCGAGCGGCCGATCGGGCCCGACGGCGAGCCGGTCCCGGCCTGGCTCGCCCTCACCCCCGATGCCTCGTTCCTCCTCGTGCGCCAGTACTTCGGCGACTGGGAGCACGAGGCACCCGCCGAGCTGGTCATCGACCGCATCGACGTCGACCCGACCAGCCCGCGGCGGGGCCACGCCGCGCTGCCACCAGGGGCGCACCGCCCCGACGAGGCCGCCCGCCAAGCCGACCTGCTGGTGCAGTGGCTCGAGGACGGGGCCCGCTGCTGGCAGGCGTTGAGCGACGGCATCCGCGGCGGGGGCGACGGCACCGTGACCCCGTTCGTGCCGCCGGCGAGCGCGTCGGGCCTGAAGGGCCAGGCCTACGGGTTCGGCCCGTGGCGCTGCGCGCCCGACGAAGCGGTGATCGTCGAGGTCGCTCCCCCACCGTGCCGGCTCTGGAGCGTGGCGCTGGCCGACGGGTCGTGGCAGAGCATCGACTTCGCCGACCGGCAGTCGTCGCTCAACGCCTTCCAGGCCCCACTCCTCGGCGACGGCCGCTTCGTCGGCGTCATCAGCCACGACGACCCCGGCGTCGCCACGTGGCTCGACCCCGGTGGCCATCGCAGCGGCACGCTGGCCCTCCGGTACCTGTTCGACCCGGCCGCCATGCCCGATGCCGACGACGGGCCGCTGCCGGCGTTGACCCAGCGCGTCGTGCCGAGGGCCGAGCTCGAGGACCACCTGCCCGAGGGGGTGCCCCGCGTCGACCCGGCCACCCGGGCCGACGTGCTCGCCCGCCGGCGGGCGGCCGTCGTCCGGCGAGGTGGGCTGTGATCGGGTGCGGACGACCGACGGCGGTGGTGGTCGACCGATGACCGTGACCGATCGCTTCGTCGTGGGCACGGGGCGATGCGGTTCGACGCTGCTCTCGCTGCTGCTGGCCGAGCACCGCGAGGTGGTGTCGCTGCACGAGCTGTTCACCGGACTCGACTGGGGGCGCCGCTTCGCCCCCGGACCGGTCACCGGCGCAGAGCTGGCCGACCTGCTCACCGCCGAGCAGCCGGTGACCACCGAGGTGATGAAGCGGGGCCACGTCACCGACGAGATCCAGTACCCGTTCGGCGCACCGCAGGCCCGCCACCAGCTGGGCGATCCCGTCCCGTGGCTGCTCGTGAGCATGTTGCCCCGCCTCACCGACGATCCCGACCCGTGGTTCGACGACCTGCAGGTCTGGGCCGCCACCCGGCCGACGTCCACGCTGACCGAGCACTACCGGGCCCTGTTCGCCTGGCTCACCGAGCGGGCGGGCGGGACGGTGTGGGTCGAGCGCTCCGGTTCGTCCGTCGACTACCTCGGCGGCCTGATCGACACCTTCCCCGGCGCCCGGTTCGTCCACCTCCACCGCGACGGGCCCGAGGCGGCGTTGTCCATCCGGGCCCACCCGTTCTTCCGGCTCGGCGTCGCCTTCTTCCTCGGCCTCGTCCCCGACGGCGACCCCGACGAGGTCATCACCCGCATCGTCGAGGACCCGCCGCCCTGCTGGGCCGTGGGCCGCTACTGGACCGACCAGCTGCTGCGCGGCTTCCACGACGTGCCCCGGCTCGACGCCGACCAGTGGCTCGACGTCGCCTTCGAGGAGCTGGTCGCCGATCCCGTACCCATCTTGGAGCGCGTCGCTGCCTTCTTCGAGCTGCCCGACGACCCGGGCTTCGCAACGAGAGCGGCGGCGCAGGTGCGGGGAATGCCCCGGGCGAGGGTCGATGAGCTCGACGACGCCGAGCGCGACGAGCTGCTCGCCGCCTGCCGGCCCGGCCAGCTCCTCCTCGGCCGCGACGCCGGCTGACGCACGACCCCTGGTCTGGCCGCGTGGGAGACGGCGCGTGGCGCGTGGATCAACCGGGGACCACGGTGACGCCGTGGCGGGCCTGCACCTCGAGGAGGGCGGCCAGGTCGGGTGGGCCGCCGGCCGCGGCGTTGAGGATCTCCGCGACGCTGAGGAAGTAGTCCTCCTCGAACAGCCCTGGCGTCGAGACGACCAGCATCCACGCGTCGGCGTCGGTGAGGTTCTCGAACTTGTGCGTCTGCCCGCGCCGGACGCACAGCGCCTGGCCCTGGGCGATGTCGCGCCGCTCGCCGTCGATCGTGTAGGTCATCGTGCCTTCGGTGCAGTAGACGGTCTCGTCCCAGTCGGCGTGGTGGTGGGCAGGCGGCGTGTGCGCGCCGGGCGCGACCCGTGCGAGGAAGGCGGTCGTGCTCCCACCGGAGTCCTCGGCGTCGACGAGGAACTGCACGTCGATGCCCGGACCCTTGATCAGTGACTTGGTGGCGATGGCCATGCGCTTCCCTTCCATCGGTGAGTTGGTAAAGGGACTGTACCATCGCAGATCCATGGAGTAAAGTGGCTTTATCATGAAGTCGATGGGCACCGACGCCGCTCCGCCGCCACTGATCGGTGCGCTGGTGCGCGGGCCGGCCGAGGCGGTGCACCTCCGCATCCTGCGCGAGGCGCACGAGGCCGGCTTCACCGATCTGGTTCCGGCGCACCTCGCGGTGCTGCGCTATCCGGGGCCGGACGGTCGCCGGCCCTCAGAGCTCGCGGCCGAGGTCGGCATGACGAAGCAGGCGATGAACTACCTGCTCGGCCAGCTGGAGCAGCTCGGCTACATCGAGCGCCGCGACGATCCCGACGACTCCCGGTCGAAGCGGGTGCACGTCACCAGGCGGGGGGCGGCGCTGCGCTCGGTCATCCGGCGCGCCGTCACCGACATCGAGCACGACCTTGAGGCCGAGCTCGGCGCGACCGCGTACGCGCAGCTCCGCAAGCTCCTCGTCCGCCTCAACGACACGCCGACGATCCGGTCCGAACGCGACTCGCGCTGACACGAGCCGTTCGTCCGGCGCGGCCAAGTCGGCCTCCCGAGCACCCCGTCCGCGAACCAAGGTTCGGTCAGCATGTTCCGTGATGGCCGATCGAGACCGGCACGGAGACTGTGGTGGGGGCGGTGTTCGGCCCGCGTGTTCTGTGACGCGCGCAGCCGCCCAGTTAGCTGTCTGGGCAATCGACCCGAGTCACCGCGCTGAAGGCAACCTGCGATGTCTCGACTTCGACGCAGTCACCCACTGCAAGCCTTGGTTCGTTCGATGGCCGGCGGACTTGCCAGCCGTTGGACAGTACGAGATCGCCACCATCGATCCTGGTGATCTGGGCGGTGGTCCTCTTCGTCATGTGCTTGCCCGTCCAGGTCGTTGTGCCAAGCCAAAGGGCGCTGCCACCGGCGAGGATCAGGAGGACGAGCACCACGACTACTCGCGTGTTCGCGCCGCCTCTCATGTCACCGAAGCCTACGAGGTTGCCGGGACGCACTCCGGCTGCCTTGCGATGAGTCCGCCGCCACGACCGCGGCCGACGGCGCCCAGGAGGCCGGACGGGACCTCGTTGGGTGCGCCGTCACGGTCCCGGCGTTCCGACGCGTCCTCGAGCCGGCGAGCCGCCCGTTCGGGGGTCGTGGTTCGGCCCGCACGATCTGGGACGTCGCGCTCGCCGGATCGGGCGGCTCCAGGGGATGGGGGTCGTTCAGATGCCGCGGAGAAGTTGAAGGCCGTCGTTGGCCTCGAAGTCCTCGAAGTCTCGGAGGTTGAGGGTGAGCAACGGCAGACCCTTGGCGATGCAGCACGCGGCAATCCACGAGTCATTCGCTGGGCGGGGCCGCCCCCGCTCGTCGGCGCGAGCGGCGATGGCCCCCCAGGTTCGGGTCACGTCGCGGTCGGCCGGGATGACCACGACGGTGTGCAACCAGGCTTCGAGCTTGTCGCGGGTGCGGGCGCCCCACGACCGTCGCTCCGCCCACTTGTAGAGCTCGCCGACGGTCACGAAGGACACCGCCAGCGTGACCCCGATCAGATGCGGTGTGAGATCCACCGGCAGTCGTCCCTTTTGGAGCAGGGACGCGGCGTCGGTGTCGAGGACGATCAGCGCCATCAGGCGACGTTGGCCTGCCGGGCCCGGCGCACGTCCTCGATGAACGCGTCAACCTCGGCATCGTCCTTCCAGAGGTCCGCCCGCACATCGTCGACCGAGGTCACCGGCCCCACGCCCTGGAGCGCTGCGAGCTCGTCAGCGCTCAGCGGCGCGTCCGCGTTGGGGTCACGAGGAAGGGGCTTCGGCACGGGCGACAGTGTGCCATCGACAACACGAGGGGGAAACACCCCCCGTGCACGCACTGTCCCAGTATCCCGGTAGCCGATGGCCGCTGCCCTAGCCATGAAGGGCCGATCAGCCCGCGGGGCCGAAGGTTGTTGGCGGCGAGGAGGAGCGCGGTGGACGCGCTGGCATCACGGTTCGGTGGGGGTCTGGGCCATGAAGGCGGCGAGCGACAGGGTCGTGCCCGGCACCTGCTGCTCGCACGGGTCGCCGGGCTCGCAGCTCACCATGTAGGCCCAGTGGTTCACCGTGTCGGTGGTCCCGGTCGACATCTGCATCTCCATGCTCCACCGGCCGTCGAGGCAGCGGAACTGCCCCAGCCCCACCGTGGTGCGCGACGAGCCGTCGGGGCCCGGCGGGATGAAGGTCAACATGATGCTGCCCTGGGGCGTCACGTTGGCGACCAGGTTGCGCAACGTCACGTGTGGCGCCTGGCCCTCTTGGGTCGACTGCACCACGGTCTTCCCGCTGAAGTAGCCGTCGGTGTAGCGGTCGATCGTGTAGACGGTCTGGTCCTTCACCGGCGTGCTCACACCGGTGCTCGGGTCGTAATGCAGGGCGGCGAGGCCCGACGCCGGCACGACCCACGTCGTGCCGGCCAGCCACGCCCAGCGGGCCGGATCGCCGGGCGGGACGATGGTCTGCTCGGCCTCGGTCGCGGTGCACCGAGCACCGGCGCGGGAGCCGGCTCCACCGACCGTCCCGCTCGGGCCGGTCGTCGCCGACGCGGCCGCGGGGGCGCCGGCGCTCGTGGTGGAGGCCCGGCTGGTGGTGTCGCCGCTGCAGCCGGCGAGCCCGAGGGCCGCCACCAGCACCGCCGACCCGGCGAGCGCGACCGCCCGACCGCCCCGGCGTCCGACCTCGCCCATCGGAGCGCTCAGCCCTCGTCGGACGCGGCCCGGACGGTCCGCTCGAGGATCCCGAGCGTGGCCTTCAGCGCCGACTCGGGGATGATCGGCCACACGCCCTCGGGCTTCCACTCGTCGCCGACCTGGGACCAGTCGTAGATCGAGGTGACGAGCGTGCCGTCGTCGATCGGCTCGAGCCGGTAGCCGTAGAAGTGGCCGAGGCTCGGGAAGTTCGGCCCCGACACCTCCCAGGTGATGAAGCGGTCCTGCTCGAAGCCGGTGATGGTGACGGTGACGTCGTACTTGCCGAGCGGCATGTCGCCCAGGGCCTCGCGGTCCATGTGGACGATGAAGGTGTCGCCCTCGGCCCGAGCGGGCTCGCCCTCGTAGCCCTGCAGCATCCCCGACGCATCGATGGCGACGTGCCCAGCGGGGCTGCTGATCACGCCGAAGATGGTGGCGGCGTCGAAGGGGATGGTGCGCTGGACCTCGAAGCGTTCGCTCATGGCGCCATCCTCGCAGGGCCCGTCCCCCGGCGCTCGGACGACCGACGACGGGACGAGCGCACGCAACTCGGTGGGTCGACGCCACCGCCGCCGACGAGACTGGGGCGATGGCCACCCACATCCACCGCGTCATCGTCCGCGGGTTCTTCGACGGGCTCGACGACGAGCAGCGGGCGTGGCTGCGCGCCGAGCAGCCCGACCACGACATCCTGCGCTCGGCCTTCAGCCGCGAGGGCAGCCTCACCTACGAGCCGAACCTCAGCGCCTTCAGCTTCCGGTACGAGGTGCGCACAACCGACGACGACGGCGACGACCACCACGAGGCGGCCATCGCCATCGGCACGGCGCGCGCCGAGGCCGCGCTGGCGGCCATGGGCGTGGGCGCCAAGCACCTCCGCGCCACGGCCGCCGACATGGCCGACGTCTGGCGCGAGGACTGACCCCGGCCCTCCGTCCATGTGATTGCACCCCATGTGCAATCACTGGTCGCGGGCCGTGCCAGACTGCAGCGGTGGACGACCGGGGAGGCCGGCGATGACCACCGAGACCGCCAGGGCGCGCGTGCCGGCGCCCCCCGAGCTGCACCCCTACCACCTGCGCGCGCCGCGCGGCGCCCACCTTCGGCGGCGCACCACCCGCACCCTCGACGTGGCCCGGCGGCGGCTCGGACCGCTGGCCGCCAAGAAGGCGATCGGCCGACCCGTCGCCCCCACCGAGGTGGCCCGCCCGCTGCGCAAGGCCTTCGCCGACCTCGGCGCCACCTACGTGAAGCTCGGCCAGCTGGTGGCGTCGGCGCCGTCGGTCTTCGGCCCGTCGGTGTCGGCTGAGTTCCGCAGCCTCCTCGACGCCGGCCGCCCCGTCGGCCTGCACCACATCCACGACGAGATCGAGAAGGCTACCGGCCGGCCCCTCGAGGACAGCTTCGCCTCGTTCGACCCCGACCCCATCGGCCGGGCGTCGATGGCGGTGGTGCACAAGGCCGTCCGCCACGACGGCCGGGCGGTGGCGGTGAAGATCCTCCGGCCGGGCATCGAGCGCAAGATCGCCGCCGACCTCCAGCTGATGCGGTGGCTGGTGCCCCGCATCGCCTCGCGCGTGGCCGGCGCCCAGGCCGAGATGGTCGGCCCCATGCTCGACGGCCTGCGCACCCAGCTCTGCTACGAGCTCGACCTGCGCAACGAGGCCCGCCTCATGACCCACTTCCGCGGCCTGCTCGACGAGGTCGACCTGCCCCAGGTGGTCATCCCCGAGGTGCACGACGACCTGACCTCGCGCCGGGTCTTGGTCATGGAGCTGCTCGACGGCGTGGCCATCGACGACCTCAGCGCCATCGAGGGGTTCGGCGTCGACCCGGTGCCGCTGGTGACCGAGACGGTGAAGGCCTTCTTCCTCACCGCGGTGCGCTACGGGATCTTCCACGGCGACGTGCACGCCGGGAACCTCCTGCTGCTGCGCGACGGCCGCATCGGGGTGCTCGACTGGGGCATCGTCGGCCGCCTGTCCGACGACGACCTCGCCCACCTCCGGGCGATCATCCGCGCCGCCCTCGGCGACGAGGAGGCGTGGGACGAGGTGACCGACCGCATCACCGCCCAGATCGGCCCGCTCATCACCCACCGCCTCGGCGTGCCCCCGGACCAGCTGGCCCCGCTGATCCGCTCGGTCCTCGAGCCGCTGTTCACCAAGCCGTTCGGCGAGGTCCGCCTGTCCACGCTGCTGCTCGGTCCCGAGGAGCTGGCCGGCGGCGGGGCCAGCCTGGGCGGGGCCGGCGGTGACGGCGACCTGCCGGGCCTCGACCCGACCGCCTTCGACCGCGACATGCTGCTGCTCGCCAAGCAGCTGCTCTACTTCGAGCGCTACGGCCAGATGTACCTGGCCGACCTGTCGCTGTTCTCCGACCGCGAGTTCTTCACCGCCCTGATCGCCGAGCCCTGACCGGCCGTCCCGGCCGTCGGGTCTACCCGACGAGCCTGACGAGCACGAGCGAGCACGACGAACGGGACGAACGGATCACGCGCGGGGGCCCTCCGGCCGGGGACCCGGCGGTCGGGCCCGCGGTACCCTCGGGCACCTTCATCGACGCGACCCCGCGGAGGACCCAGGTGAGCGAGCCCAGCGGCACCGGCGAGACCAAGATCGAGATCGACGGCCGGCTGCTCACCGTCGACGAGCTGGCCGCCGAGCACGAGCGCGCCCTCGCCAAGAACAAGAAGCTCCGCAAGGAGGACAAGAAGGCCCGCCGCCGCTACCGCGAGGAGCTCGAGCTGCGGCCCTACCAGGCCGAGCTGCTCAAGCTGCAGCAGCACCTCGAAGACCACCACAAGCGGATGATCGTCCTGTTCGAAGGACGAGACGCGGCGGGCAAGGGCGGCACGATCCGGCGGGTCACCCGCTACATGAACGAGAAGCACTACCGCGTCGTCGCCCTCGGCAAGCCCACCGAGGAGCAGCGCCGCCAGTGGTACTTCCAGCGCTACGTCGCCCAGTTCCCCACCGGCGGCGAGATCGTCCTGTTCGACCGCTCCTGGTACAACCGGGCGATGGTCGAGCCCGTCTTCGGGTTCTGCACCGACGACGAGTACCGCAACTTCATGAAGGGCGTCGTCGGCTTCGAGAAGGACCTCGTGCGGCAGGGCACCACGCTCGTGAAGCTGTACTTCTCGGTCACCAAGGAGGAGCAGCAGCGACGGTTCGACCGGCGCCGCAACGACCCGCTGCGCCAGTGGAAGCTGAGCGAGGTCGACGTCCAGGCCCAGGAGCACTGGGACGAGTTCACCGACATGAAGTACAAGATGCTCAAGCGCACGAGCACCGCCGACGCGCCGTGGATGATCGTCCGGTCCGAGGTGAAGCACCTGGCCCGGATGGAGGCGATGAAGGTCATCCTCAACGCCGTCGACTACGAGGGCCGCTCCGACGACCTCGACTTCGTGCCCGACCCCGCCATCGTGTCCTCGGGTGCCAAGGAGCTCGAGACCATGGAGGGCCAGCGCATCCAGGGTGGGCGGTTCACCGACTAGCGGCGCCCGCCGACACGACGACCCGCGGCCGGACCACCTCGGACCGACCGCCACCGACCCGATCCGGCGGACGGCACGAGGGGCACATGGGCAAGAAGAACGGCAAGCACCACCACCACGACGACGAGGACGCCGACTCGCAGGTCGACACCACCGTGGTCGACGGCCTGGGCGTCCCCCACGACCTCCCCCAACCGAAGCGCAAGAAGCTCGACAAGGACTTCTACGAGTCCGAGCTCGAGAAGCTGCAGCGCGAGCTGGTGAAGATGCAGGAGTGGGTCACCCACGCCGGCCTGAAGGTGTGCGTGCTGTTCGAGGGCCGCGACGCCGCGGGCAAGGGCGGCGTGATCAAGCGCATCGTCGAGCGCACCAACCCCCGCGTCGTACGGGTGGCCGCGCTGCAGAAGCCCACCGAGAAGGAGCGGACGCAGTGGTACTTCCAGCGCTACGTCGAGCAGCTCCCGTCCGGTGGTGAGATCGTCCTGTTCGACCGCTCCTGGTACAACCGGGCCGGCGTCGAGCGGGTCATGGGGTTCTGCACCCAGGACGAGTACATCGAGTTCCTGCGGTCGTGCCCCGAGTTCGAGCGCATGCTGCTGCGCTCGGGGATCATCCTCGTGAAGTACTGGTTCTCGGTCAGCGACGAGGAGCAGGAGCGCCGCTTCAAGGAGCGCATCGAGAACCCCGAGAAGCGCTGGAAGCTCAGCCCGATGGACCTGCAGTCGCGGGCCCGCTGGATCGACTACTCGCGGGCCAAGGACGAGATGTTCGCCCACTGCGACACCAAGTGGTCGCCCTGGTGGGTGGTCGAGGCCGACGACAAGAAGCGGGCTCGGCTCAACTGCATCCACCACCTGCTGCACCAGGTCCCGTACCAGGACCTCACCTCGGCCCCGCTCGAGCTGCCGCCCCGGCAGTCCGGCGACTACGTCCGGCCGCCGGTGCAGGACCAGACGTTCGTGCCGGCGGTCTACTGACCGACGCGCCACCGACGGACCGCCGACGAACGGCCGGCACCGTCACCGCCTCGCCGGGGCCGCCGCGCCGCACCGATCGTGCGGTCGTGCCCGCCCCGCTCCCCCACCATGTCGCCTCCCCGCCGCCCCCGCCTCCACGCCGCCGCCGTCTGCGCGCCCGGCCTCGAGGCCGTCACCGCCGCCGAGCTGACCGCCCTGGGCGTGGCCCCCGGCCGCGCCGCCCGCGGGCTGGTGCCCTTCTCGACGACCGTGCGCAACCTCTACGCCGCCAACCTCTGGCTGCGCACCGCCACGCGGGTGGTGGTGCGGATCGCCACCTTCGAATCGCGCGACCTCGACGCCTTCGCCGCCCGGGCGCGGGGCGTGCCGTGGGAGCCGTGGCTGGCCCCGGGCGTGCCGGTGCGGTTCCGCGTGACCACCCACGCCTGCCGCCTCAACCACACCACCGCGCTGGCCGAGCGGCTGGCCCGGGCCGCCGGCGTCGACCTGGCCGCCGCCGAGGCGCCGGGCGAACCTCCGGTCGACGACGATGACGGGCTTCCACCACCGCTGGTCGTGGTGCGCGGCGTGCACGACCGCTTCACGATCAGCGTCGACAGCTCGGGCGCGCCGCTGCACCGCCGGGGTTGGCGCCGGGCCGTGGCCAAGGCGCCGCTGCGGCCCACCGTGGCTGCCGCCCTCCTGCTGGCGTCGGGTTGGGACCCCGCCACGCCGTTGGTCGACCCCTTCTGCGGGTCCGGCACCATCACGATCGAGGCGGCCCGACTGGCTCGCCGGCTTCCCCCCGCCACCGAGCGAGCCTTCGCCTTCGAGGCATGGCCCGACGTCGAGCACGGCACGTGGGCCAGCGTGCGCGGCGAGGCCCGCAGCCGAGCGCTCGACCATGCGCCGGCACCGATCCTGGGCCGCGACCGCGACGAGGGCGCCGTCGCGGCCGCCACCGGCAACGCCGAGCGCGCCGAGGTGACGGCCGACGTGGCGTTCGCGGTGGCCGCGGTGTCGGACCTCGAGCCACCCGCGCCCCGCTCGACCGGATCCGAGCCCGAGCCCGTGGACGGGCCGTCACCGCGTGCCACCACCGAGGCCACCGGCGAAGCCACCGGCGACGACCGCCGAGCGGCGTGGATCGTCACCAACCCGCCGTGGGGCGGCCGGGTGGCGGGGGGCGGCGACCTGCGCAACCTCTACGCCCGGTTCGGCACCGTTGCGCGCAAGCGGCTGACGGGTGGCCGCGTCGTCCTGCTGGCGGCCGATCCGGTGCTGGCCGGCCACACCGGCCTGCGCCTCACCGAGCTGTTCGCGACCGACAGCGGCGGCGTCGCCGTGCAGGCCCTCACCGCGCCGCTCGACCCGCCCGGACGCAGCCCACGCCCCACCCGACCCTCGTCACCGGGGACCCCGAGGCGCTCCCGCCGGGGGGCCGGGAC
Organism: Acidimicrobiales bacterium; assembly: GCA_046331175.1. Classification (GTDB taxonomy): domain Bacteria; phylum Actinomycetota; class Acidimicrobiia; order Acidimicrobiales; family Acidimicrobilacustridaceae; genus JAWKIW01. Next base: position 42,387 of record JAXLRI010000012.1, on the reverse strand, counting down.
CCCGCCGGGCGATCGGTAGGCTCCACCCCCGTGCGCCTGCTGGTCACCAACGACGACGGCATCGAGTCCGAGGGGCTCCACGTGCTCGTGCGGGCCCTCGTCGGGGCCGGCCACGACCTGCTCGTGGTGGCCCCCGACCGCGACTGGAGCGGGGCGTCGTCGTCGCTGGGCCGCCTGAACGCCGACGAGCACCTCGACGCCCGCAAGGTCGAGGTGCCCGGAGCACCCGAGGCCGAGGCGTGGTCGCTGGCCGGTCCTCCCGGGCTCTGCGTGCTGGCCACCGCCCTGCAGGCCTTCGGACCCCGGCCCGACCTGATCGTCTCGGGCATCAACGCCGGGCTCAACACCGGCCGCGCCATCCTGCACTCGGGCACGGTCGGCGCCGTGCTCACCGGCCAGAACTTCGGCCTGTCCGGCCTGGCGGTCAGCGTGCAGGCCGTCGAGCCGTGGCACTGGGACACCGCCGCCCGCCTGGCGGTCGAGACCGTGCCGTTGGTGGCCGAGGCACCGCCCCGCACCGCCTTGAACCTCAACGTGCCCGGCCGTCCTCGTGACGAGGTCAAGGGCGTGCGCTGGGCCCGGCTCGCCCCCTTCGGCGAGGTCCGCGCCGCGGTGGCCGGCATCCACGACGGCCGCATCCAGTTCGAGCTCGTGGCCCACGACTCGCCCTTCCCGGCCGACAGCGACGAGGGTCTGGTGCGCGACGGGTGGGCGGCGCTCACCACGCTCGTCGGCATCGCCGAGGCGTGGCCCACCGACGAGCTGGCCGAGGCCCCGACGCCGGTCGTGGACGCCGACGTCCTCGCCCCCGGCGCACCGCTGCACGCCGTGCACCGCGTCCCCGACGCCTCGGCGCCGCGCACGCTGCACCGACCGAAGCTCGCCGACCCCGACGACTGAGCTGGGCGCCCTCTTCGGTCGCGTCGACGACGGGAGGGCTCGTCGCCTCCGGCTCAACCGATCGGCGTGAAGCGGCAGGGCAGGCGCTTGATGCCGTTGATGAAGGCCGACTGCAGGCAGTCGGGCTCGCCCACGGACTCGATGTCGGGCAGCCGCCGGAACAGCTCCTCGAACATGATGCGGATCTCGACCCGGGCCAGGTTGGCGCCGAGGCAGAAGTGCGGACCGCCGGCCCCGAAGCCCACGTGGTCGTTGGGGGTGCGCCGCACATCGAAGGTGTAGGGATCGGCGAAGTGCGTCTCGTCGCGGTTGGCCGACGGGTAGATCATCACGACCTTCTCGCCGGCGGCGATGGGCTGGCCGCCCACCTCGGTGTCGCGCGTCGCGGTGCGGCGGAAGTGGATGACGGGGCTGGCCCAGCGCACGATCTCGTCGACAGCCGTCGGCGACACGCCATCGAGGTCGTCCACCCAGACCTGGCGCTGGTCGGGGTGACGGGTCAGCTGCAGCAGCCCGTGGGTGATGGCGGTGCGGGTGGTCTCGTTGCCGGCGGCGACCAGCAGCAGGAAGAACGACCCCATCTCCGAGGAGGTGAGCCGGTGCTCCTCGCCGTCCTCGCCCTCGATCTCGGCGTGCATCAGCGCGGAGGTGATGTCGTCACCGGGATCGGCGAGGCGCTGCTCGCCGAGGGCCAGGCCGTACTGGAACAGCTCCATGCCGGCCGCCATCAGGTCGGCCATCGACGTGACCATCTCGGGGTCGCCGACGCCGAGCACCTTGTTGGTGAGCTCGTAGAGGCGTTGGCGATCGGACCGGGGAGCGCCGAGCATGTCGCAGATGATCGTGAGCGGGAGCTTCGCCGCGATCTCGGACACGAAGTCGCACTCGCCGAGCGGGCCGACCTCGTCGATCACCTCGATGGCGACGCTGCGGATGGTGTCCTGCAGCTCGCGCACGCGGCGAGGGGTGAAGCCCCGGTTCACGATGCTGCGCAGGCGGGTGTGCTTGGGGGCGTCGAGGTTGACGATCGAGCCCAGCCACTCGGCGAGGTCGGCGGGCATGTCGCCGATCTGGGAGGTGGGCGCCGAGTGGAACGTGTCGGGATCGCGGCTGATCCGCATGACGTCGTCGAAGCGGGTCACCGCCCAGAAGCCGGGGCCCGGCGGCATGATCTCCTCGCCGGTGGCCGGGTCGACGTAGTCGGGCTCGGCGTGGAAGCTGACCGGCCGCTCGGCCCGCAGCTTGGCGAAGATGCCGTCGCGGTCGGGGCGCATCCACACCGCCATGTCGCCGAGGTGGATCTCGTCGAGCGACAGGTCGGTGGTGGGCAGCTGGCCCGGCGCGACGTCGAGGTCGAGGTGGGTGACGGTCATGGTTCCCCCCGTGGTCCGTCCTGGCCCGACGCTACCCCGCCCCCGGGGTGACGCTTCGCAGGAGGTCCGTGTCGGCCGGTTCCGGCCGCGGATCAGCGGGGGCGCGGCGCGGAGAGCTCGAGCACGTTGTCGTGCAGCACCCGCCGGACCGTCGCATCGTCGAGGTCGGCCAGCTCGGCGGTGTAGTCGAGCGGCGCCGGCATGCCCTCGATGTGGGGCCAGTCGGACCCGAACAGCACGCGGTCGGCACCCACCCACTCGACGACCTTGGTCACGTCGTCCTCCCAGAACGGGTTGATCCACACGCTGCGGCGGAAGGTCTCGACCGGGTCCTCGGGGAACCAGCCCGGCACCTTCTTGGCGACGGAGCGGGCCTTGCGGAACAGGTCGGGCAGGAACTCGGCGCCGTTCTCCACCGAGGCGAACCGGAGGTTGGGGAACCGCACCAGGAGGTTCTCGAGCAGCATCGACAGGAGGAAGTCGGTGATCGCCTGCTCGATGGAGAAGAACTTGATCGACGGCTTCCAGCCGCCCTTGAAGTCGGCGGCGAAGCCCTCGGACGCGTACCCGTTGGCCGAGGCGCCACCGTCGCCGGCGTGCAGCACCACGGTGACCCCGGCCTCGTCGACGCGGGCCCAGAACGGGTCGAACGACTCGTCGAAGGGCGACCGTCGGCCGAGGACGGTGGTGGGCGCCGCCGGTCGCATCACGAGAAGCCGGGCGCCGGCGTCGAGGGCCCACTCGAGCTCGGCCACCGCCCAGTCGACGTCGGCCAGCGTGAGGTAGGGCGCAGCGATGATGCGACCGTCGTCGCCACCAAAGCCCCAGTCGTCGGCCAGCCACCGGTTGAAGGCGGTGAAGGTCCAGCACACGGCCTCGGGGTCGTCCTTGAGCAGCTCCTCGTAGATCATGCCGAGGGTGGGGAACATCCAGCAGCCCTCGAGGCCCTGGTCGTCGAGGACCCGAAGCCGGGCCTCGCGTTCGCGGTACTCGGGGCGGATGGGCTCGCGGTCGCGCAGGAACGACAGCGGGTCGCGACCCTCGGGGTTGCCGCGGAAGTAGTCGTGCATCGCGCCGGGCTTGGCGACGGGGTCGAAGGTGGGGTTGGTGACCGCCTTGCTGAGCCGACCGCCGACGACGTGGTAGCGACGGCCGCCGATCTCGCACCACTGCACGCAGCGGTCGGCGTGCGCCGGGTCGAGGTGGCGGGTGAAGGCGTCGAGGGCCTCGTAGTAGTGGTTGTCGGCGTCGAAGGCCGGGCCGGTGCGCGACGTGCCGGCGGTGGCGTCACGGGTGTCGGCGTCGATGACGGCCATCGGTCCCCCTCGGGTCGGTGGCGGCGCCTGCGGCACCGCTCGGGCCCGATGGTAGAACGCGTTCTCGTCGACCGGGCAAGCCCGCCACGGCGGGGCCACGGGCCAGCTGCTCCCCCTTGGGGTCCGGTCGGTCATCGACCGGGAGGTGAGCACGAGGCGGGCGGGCCTCTCCCTGGGCGGCTGCGGCCTTCCCGCCGTGGCCGCAGCTCCCCGCCTTCCGGGCGGCGCACCGCCCACCTCGTGTGGGTGGGATTCGACCCCAGGGCGGGAGACCCGTCAATGCGCAGCGCTGCACAGCCACTAGACAGTCCTGTATGGTCACCCGCCGTGACCAGCGGAAACGGAGCGTCGCCCCGCGAAGACCAGCGGACCGAACGAGCCACCGCGCCCGGCGATGCCGGCGGCCTGCCCTCCCGGCGGCGCCTCCTGGAGGCTGGCGTCGAGCTGTTCGCCGACCTGTCGCTGGCCGAGCTGTGGGCGGGCCTGTCGATCAGCCGGCTGGCCCGCCAGGCCGGCGTCACCCGGGCCACCTTCTACGCCAACTGGCCCACCCAGGAGGACTTCGTCCTCGACCTGGTCCGCTACGTCGAGGACCCCGACCGGCTGGTCGCGCCCACCCGCGTCGCCGAGGCCCTCACCGACCTGGCCGAGCGCGACGTCGAGGTCGCGGGCGAGGTCCGGCGGGTGGTGCGGCAGACCTTCGAGAGCCTGGTCGACCACGACGGCTACCGCATCGAGATGGCGGCCCTGGCCAAGGCCTCCGACCCCCACGTGCAGTCGGCCATCCGCGGCGCCTACGTGGCCATCGACGGGACGATGCAGCTCGGCCTCGCCGTCCTGTTCGATCGCTGGCAGCGCGAGCCGCGGCCGCCCCTGACGATGGGCGACCTCACGGTCGTGCTCGACGCGCTCTCGGTCGGCTTCCTCGCCCGGCACTGGACCGACCCCGAGCGCGCTCGCCCCGAGCTGCTCGAGGACGTGGTGCTCGCCATGCTCCCGACGGTGACGCGACGGGTCGGCGATCCGGCGACGCTCGACGACCTGCACGCCGAGATCGACCTCCTGGCGACTCCGGGAGGGGTGGGGCTCGACGACATCGACACCGACCGCGTGCTGGCCGCGGCCCGGCGGCTCACGGCCGAGTCGACGTGGGCCGAGCTGACCCTGCACGACCTCGCCCGGGCGGGCGGCACCACCGAAGCCCAGCTGCTGTCCGCGTTCGGGTCCAAGGCCGGCCTGGCCACCATCCTGCTGGCGCACCTCACCGCCGAGGCCCTCACGCGGGCCGCGCTGCCGGCCGATCCCCACGCCCGCCTGCAGACCACCATCGACACCTTGGTCAACGCCATCGACACCAGCGCCGAGCTGGCGCTTGGCGCCCTGGCCGTGCTCACCGGCATGGCGCCGCCCCCCGACCTGCGCCTGCTGCCGATGCCGACGATGCGCAGCATGCTGGCCGACGCCATCCGCTACGGGCAGGAGCGAGGTGCACTGCGGACCGACGCCGACGCCGACGCCGTGTCCGAGGCCGTCACCCGGCTCATGCTCATCGAGCGCAGCACGGCGCCGTCGGCGTCGACGCTGCCGGCCACCCGCCTGGTGCTCGACGCGCTGCAGATCTGACCCGCGCTGGCGGGCCGGCGCCACCGGAGATCGCCCGGCTCAGTCGGAGACGAGGCGGCTCGGCCGGAGACGAGGCGGCTCAGCCGTAGACGAGGCGGGTGATCCAGTCGGCGACCAGGGCCGGCTTGGACCCGCCCTCGATCTCGACCGTGATCGTCTTGGTCACGTTGATCGTGTTCGGGTCCTTCAGCTCGACGTTGCTCAGCACCGAGGTGGCCCGGATGCGCGACCCGGTGGGCACCGGGGCCACGAAGCGCACCTTCTCGAAGCCGTAGTTGACGCCCATGAGGATGCCGGCGAAGCGGCTCATGTCCTGGGGGATCGAGGCGGTGAGGTGGGTGAGCATCGACAGGGTGAGGAAGCCGTGGGCGATCGTGCCGCCGAACGGCGTGCCCTTGGCCGCCTCGGGGTCGATGTGGATGAACTGGTGGTCGAGGGTGACGTCGGCGAACTCGTTCACCCGCTCCTGGGTGACCTCGAACCACTCGCCGGTGCCCTCGGTCTGGCCCTCGGCGGCCTTGAAGGACTCGTAGGCGGTCTCGGCGTTGGTGGCCATGGTGCGCTCCTGCGGGCGAGGTGACCGACCGGCGCGGTTGCCGGGCGATCGGTTGATCGGACGTTCGGGGCCGCACCCTACCGGGGGCGTCGGGGTCCGTCCGTAGACTCGCCGCCATGGCCCTCGACACCGAGACCCCCGACGCGTCCCCCGAGACCACCCCCGGCGCCGAGCTCCTCGCCCGCTGGGCGGACATCGCCGCCCTCGAGTCCGCCGCCGCGGTGCTCGGGTGGGACCAGGAGACGTACATGCCCCCGAAGGGCCAGCCGGGACGAGGCCGAGCGCTGTCGGCGCTGGCCGGCCTGAGCCACGAGAAGCTCACCGACCCTCGCCTGGCCGAGGCCCTCGACGCCGCCGCCGAGGCCGCCACCGCCGACCCCGACGGCGAGCTGGCCGCCCAGGTGCGCGAGGCCCGCCGGACCGTGGTGCGGGCCACCGCGGTGCCCGCCGCACTCGCTCGTCGCATGGCCGAGGTGCAGAGCCGGGCCCTCACCTCGTGGCAGGCCGCGCGGGCCGACGCCGACTTCGCCGCCTTCGCCCCCGACCTGCGCGAGGTCGTCGCCCTCACCAAGGAGCAGGCCGACTGCTACGTGGCGGCCGGCCTGGCCGCCACGCCCTACGACGCGCTGCTCGACGAGTACGAGCCGGGCACCACCGAGGCCGAGCTCGTCCCCCTCTTCGCCTCGCTGCGCGCCGAGCTGGCCCCGCTGGTGCAGGCCGCCGCCGACAGCCCGGTCGTCGTCGACGAAGCACCCTGCAAGGGCTCGTTCCCGGCCGAGGCCCAGCGGGCCTTCGCCGTCGAGGTCGCCACGGCCATGGGCTACGACTTCGACGCCGGTCGCCTCGACGCGTCGACCCACCCCTTCACCACCAGCTTCGACCCGGCCGACGTGCGCATCACCTGGCGGTGGGAGGACGACGACTGGCGGCCGGGCCTGTTCGGCGTGATGCACGAGGCCGGCCACGGCCTGTACGAGCAGGGCCTGCCCGAGGCGTGGGCCGGCACGCCGGTCGGCGCGGCCGTGTCGCTCGGCGTGCACGAGTCGCAGTCGCGCCTCTGGGAGAACCTGGTCGGCCGGTCCCGCCCGTTCTGGACGTGGGCCGCGCCCCGCCTGGCCACCCACCTCCCCGACCGAGCCGGCTACGACGCCGACGCCATCTGGCCGGCGCTGCACACCGTCACCCCGTCGTTCATCCGGGTCGAGGCCGACGAGGCCACCTACAACCTGCACGTCGCCGCCCGCTTCGAGATCGAGCGGGCGCTGTTCGCCGGTGACCTCGACGTGGACGAGCTGCCCGGCCGGTGGGACGACCTCTACGACGAGTTGCTCGGCGTGCGGCCACCATCGGTCGCCGAGGGCGTGCTGCAAGACATCCACTGGTCGATGGGGGCGTTCGGCTACTTCCCCACCTACACGCTGGGCAACCTGCTCGCCGCCCACCTCTTCGAGGCGGCCGGCGCGGCCATCGGCGACCTCGACGACCGGCTCGCCGACGGCGACCTCGCGCCGCTGCTCGACTGGCTGCGCACCAACGTCCACCACCTCGCCAGCCGCTACCCCGCTCCCGAGCTGATCGAGCGGGCCACCGGCTCACCGCTGCAGGCCGACGCGCTCCTGCGCCACCTGCGCGCCACCACCCACGCCGTCTACGGCTGACGGGCCACACCGGCGTCCGGCCGGCGGTGTCTGACCACCGATGGCCACCGGTCCGATGGAGCGCTGGCCCCGAGGCGGCTGCTCCTCGGCGCTCAGCGCACGGGCGGTGGGTCGTCGACGGCCTGCAGCTTGTCGGGGTTGACCACGACGCTGACGTGGTCGACCACGCCGGTCGGGTCGACGCCGATGGCGAGCACGAAGCGGGTGCGGCCCTGGTGGCGGACCACCACGCCGGGCTCGCCGTTGACGAGGCCGGGGACGAGCTCGGCGCCCTCGGGCACCCGCTTGGCCAGGTTCACGAGCAGTCGGGCCACCCGGTCGGCGCCGAGCACGGGGCGGCGGGCGGCGTGGTGGTCGGCGCCACCGTCGCTCACCAGCACGACCTCAGGGGCGAGCAGGGCCATCGCCGCATCGAGGTCACCGGTGGCCACCGCGCCGAGCAGGGTGGTCGCCACCCGCACCGCCTCGGGCGAGGCGGCGTCGCGGCGACGGCGGGGGACGGCGGCGAGGTCGCCGTCGGGGTCGACCGGCGGGCGACCCTCCCCGCCCCCGTCGCCGAGGGCGACCGCGCCGTCGACGGGGACGCGGGCGGGCCGATCGACCCCCTCGCCCCGCCGCCCGCCGAGGTCGAGGCCGCTGGCCAGCAGGACGGCGGGGCGGACGACGGCCTCGGCATCGCTGACATCGGTCGCGGTGGTGGCCCGCAGCTTGCGCCGGGCCCGCACGGCGAGCTGGCGCACCGCCGCCTCCGAGCGACCGGTCACCTCGGCGGCCAGGCGGAACGGCTCGCCGAACACGTCGACGAGGAGGATGACGAGCCGCTCGACCGGTGACAGCTCCTCGAGCAGCACGAGGAACGCCGTGGTGAGCGAGTCGGCCAGCGCCGCCCGGTCGGCGGGATCGACCGAGGGGCGGACGTCGGCGGTGACCGCCGGCTCCTCGGCGGCCGCCAGGTCGAGCGGCTCGACCAGCGGCTCGGGCAGCCACGGGCCGACGTAGCTCGCCCGCTCCCGCGACCGCGCCCGGAGGCGGTCGAGCCCGATCCTGCTCGTCACCGTGGTGAGCCAGGCCGCCGGGTTGTCGACGGCGGCGCGGTCGGCGCCCGCCCAGCGCAGCCAGGCCTCCTGCACCACGTCCTCGGCATCGCTCAGGGAGCCGAGCAGCCGGTAGGCCAGACCGACGAGGCGCGGCCGCTCGGCCTCGAACACGACCGCCGCCGCCTCGAGGTCGACACGTTCGGCTCGTCCGCGGTCGCCGGCACCGCGCTCGCCCGCCCCCCGGGAGTCGGCGCCGCGCTCGCCGGCCCCCCGGGCGTCGACGGGGGGGCGGCCCGGCCGCCCGCGCGCTGCGGACCGACCGGGGACGGGGTCGCCGCTCACGCCCGCGCCCCCGCCGTCGTCATCGGCGGCGCGGCGACCGAGCTCGCCCGGGCATGGGCGACGGCCAGCTCGGCGGCCCGGGTGCCGCTGGCGGCGGCGGCGTCGGCGAGCACGCCCCGGTCGCCGACCCAGTCGCCGGCCACGAACAGGCCCGGCTCGCCCGGCACGTCCACCGAGGGCCGGCCGGACAGCCCGCCGCGCTCGGCGAGCGGGAGGCCGTGGGTGACCGTCAGCCGGTGCAGGTACCGCTCGACCAGGACGTCGCCGGGCGAGATGCCGGCCCGGCCGGCGTGGGTCCACAGCTCGGCCCGCACCGCGTCGTGGTCGAGCTCCTCACCGGGCCGATGGTTGCGCATCACCTGCACCAGCGACGCCCCGGCCGGCGCCAAGGCGGCCGGCGGCGTGTGCGTGCTGAGGTACAGGGGCTCCTCCACCCCGAACAGGATGCCCCGGGTCGCCGGCCGCCGCAGGCCGAGGTCGAGGCACGAGGCGTGGATGGCCGGACCGGCACCATCGACCCAACCCGGGTCGCGCTCGAGCAGGCCGGCGCAGGCGGCCGGGCCACCGGCGGCGAGCACCAGGGCGCGGGCCCGCACCACGCCGTCGCGCGACACCACCCGCCAGCGGTCGCCATCCGCCTCGACGCCGCGCACCGCCGCGGCGGCGCCCGTCCGACACGCCACCCCGGCCCGCTCGGCGGCGGCCACCAGGCCGTCCACCAACGACTGCCACCCGCCGTCCACGTAGGTGACCCCGCGCAGCGACAGCTGCAGCTGGGCGACGGCGGCGTCCGCCGACAGCTGGTCGGGGGCGTCGGCGTAGGTGGCGATGCGCACCAGCATCCGCACGAGCCGGCGGGCGTCCTCGCCCAGGCCGCGGTGGTCCAGCCACCCCTCGAACGTCGTCGTCGCCCACGGGTCGGGGTCGAGCCGGGGGGCCACGGCGAGCAGGCGGGCCAGCTGCGCCTTGGCCCTCGGCCCGACGACCGAGGTGCGGATCAGCCCGGCCGGGCCGGCGGGGAGCCGGTGCGCCCGACCTCCGGACCACAGCGAGCCCCGGTCCACCAGCGGCGGGCCACCGTGCACGGCCACGTCCAGGTCGTCGAGGGCCCGGCGGAAGGCGCCGTGGTCGTAGAGGCCGTGGGGACCCTGGTTGAGGGTGAAGCCCTCCCGCTCGGTGCTGCGGGCCCGGCCGCCGGCGGGGTGGCCGTCGAGCAGCACCACCCCCGCCCCGGCCCGGGCGGCCCGGGCCGCGGCCACCAGTCCGGCGATCCCGGCCCCCACCACCGCCACGTCGACCTCGGCCGGCTCGGCACCCGGCGGGGCCCCTCCCGCGTCGCCTGCTCCCACTGCATCGTGCCTGCGATCGTCCATGTCGATCACCTCCTGCCCACTCGACGACGGTGGCCGGCGATCTGTGACACGGCCGGCGCGGACGCCACGACCGCGGAGGCCGGAGCGCGACGGCGTCGGCGACCGTGCCAGAATGGAAACACGTTTCAGTTCCGGGCCGGCGAGGGGCCGCCCCGGCACCCGAGGGGGACCCGCGCATGGCGCTCACCGACGCCGACCTGGCCGACATCGACCTCATGGAGGACACCTGGTCCGTCGGGGTCCCCCACGAGACCTTCGCCCGGCTCCGCCGCGAGGACCCGGTCCACTGGCACGAACTCGAGGGCGAGAAGGCCCCCGGGTTCTGGGCGGTGACCAAGTACGAGGACGTGCGGGCCATCAGCCGCGACACCGCCACCTTCTCGTCGGAGGCGATGGGCACCTTCATCGCCGACCCGACGCCCGAGGGCCTGGCCGTCATGCGGATGACGCTGCTCAACATGGACCCGCCCCGCCACAACCGCTACCGCCGCCTGGTGAACCGTGGCTTCACGCCGCGCATGATCCGCATGCTCGAGAACGCCATCGACGACCGGGCCAAGGCCATCGTCGACGCCGTCATCGACAAGGGCGAGATCGACCTGGTCGCCGAGGTGTCCGCCGAGATGCCGGCCCAGGTGATCTGCGACATGATCGGCGTGCCCGCCGAGGACCGCAAGCAGATCGTCGAGTGGACGAACACCATGGTGGGCTTCGACGACCCGTACTGGCGCAACACGCCCGAGGTCGGCGAGCTGGCCGCCGCCCAGATCTACGCCTACTGCGACGCCCTGGCCGACCAGCGCCGCGACGACCCGCAGGACGACATCCTGTCGGTGCTCGTCCACGCCGAGGTCGACGGCGAGCGGCTGAGCCGCGAAGAGCTCGACATGTTCTTCGTGATCCTGGCCGTGGCCGGCAACGAGACCACCCGCAACCTGATCACCCACTCCGTGCAGGCCCTGATCGAGCACCCCGACCAGAAGCAGCGGCTGCTCGACGACCCGTCGCTGTGGGACAGCGCCGTCGAGGAGTTCCTGCGCTGGGGCACGTCGATCCACAACTTCCGCCGCACCGCCACGGTCGACACCGAGGTGCGCGGCCGCCAGATCAAGGCCGGCGACAAGGTGGTCGTCTACTACATGTCGGCCAACTACGACGAGGACGTGTTCGACGACCCGTACACCCTCGACGTGGGTCGCACGCCGAACGAGCACCTCACCTTCGGCGGGGGCGGCGAGCACTTCTGCCTGGGCGCCAACCTCGCCCGGGTCGAGATCAAGGCCATGGTGCGCGAGCTGATCACCCGCATCCCCGACCTCGAGATCGTCGGTGAGCCGATCCGCATGCGGTCGGACTTCATCAACGGCATCAACCGCATGGACGTCCGCTGGGACGTCTGACCCGGCGGCCCGCGAGCGTCGCCGGTCCCGCGAGCCTGATGACGACGTGTCCGGGGGCCGGACACGATGTCATCACCCTCGCCCGCCGGGCCGCCGCACCGCCAACCTGATGACGATGCGTCCGGGGGCCGGACGCGATGTCATCACCCTCACCCGCCGGGCCGCCGCACCGCCAACCTGATGACGATGCGTCCGGGGGCCGGACGCGAAGTCATCACCCTCGGGTCACGGGCGCGTGCCGCGGCTCAGCTGCGGGGGACCTGGGACCAGGGGAGGTCCTTGTCGAGGCGCGGCTCGCCGGGCAGGCCGAGCACGCGCTCGCCGAGGATGTTGCGCTGGATCTCCGACGTGCCGCCCTCGATGGAGTTGGCCCGGGAGCGCAGGAACATCTTGCGAGCAGACCCGGGCGGGCCGACCAGGCCCAGCTGCTCGGAGCGGCGCATCGTGAAGTCGTAGTCGACCAGCGCGGCCGGGCCGAGCAGCTCGATGCACAGGTTGTAGATGTCCTGGTTGATCTCGGCGAACATCAGCTTGGCGATCGACCCCTCCGGGCCCGGGTTGCCGGCCTTGCGCTTCTGCGAGGCACGGATGTTGGTGAGGCGCAGGACCTCGGCCTCGGACCACAGGCGCATGAGCCGGTCCTTGGCGGCCGGGCTGCGGTCGACGGCCTCCTCCTTCCAGATGCGCACGGCCTCGGCGATGGCACCCGAGCCCCGCTGGGGCGGCGCCGAGCCGCCGCCGATGGTGGTGCGCTCGTTCATCAGCGTCGTCATCGACACCCGCCAGCCCTCGCCGACGTCGCCGATGCGGTCGGCGTCGGGGATGCGGACCTCGGTGAGGTACACCTCGTTGAACTCGGCCTCGCCGGTGATCTGGCGCAGCGGCCGGACCTCGACGCCAGGAGCGTGCATGTCGACGGCGAAGTAGGTCATGCCCTTGTGCTTGGGCGCCTCGGGGTCGGTGCGGGCGACGAGCATGCCGCGGTCGGCGAGGTGGGCGAGGGTGTTCCAGACCTTCTGGCCGGTGACGACCCACTCGTCGCCGTCGCGCACGGCCTTGCAGGACAGGCCGGCGAGGTCGGAGCCGGCGCCGGGCTCGCTGAACAGCTGGCACCACGAGTCCTCGCCGGTGAACATGCGGCGCAGCAGGCGGCCGCGCAGCTCGTCGCTGCCGTGGGTGACCACGGTGGGGCCGGCCATGGTGAGGCCGAAGAAGTGGCGGTGGTCGGGCGATGGGGCGCCGGCCTCCTTCAGGCGGCGGTCGACCTCGCGCTGCAGGTTCGGCGGCAGGTCGAGCCCGCCCCAGCCCTCGGGGAAGTGCACCCAGGCGAGGCCGAGGTCGTACTGGCGACCCCGGAACTCGTGGAAGTCGGCGGTGCGGGGGTCGAGCTCGGCGAGCAGCTGGTCGATGCGCTCGGTGAGCAGCCCGGTGGCGTCAGAGGCGAGGGTGTCAGCCATCCGCTCAACCTATCCGCGGGCAGCCAGCCGACGTCCTATCGGGACGACCTGGCAGATCCATGCAGAGCCGAGCGGAGGCGCGGATGACAGGGCCGCGGCCACCCGGCTCAGTAGCCGAAGACCTGCACCTCGGCGAGGTGGAAGTAGTTGTTGGTGCCGTTGGTGACCCGGATGACCTGCGCCGCGATCGGCGAGCCGAGCGTCAAGGTGGCAACCGACCAGTTCCCGGTGGTACCTGGGATCGGGGTCGAGCTGCCTCCGTCGAACGTGACGCTCAGCGATTGGGCTCGGACGTCGGCGCCGTTGTCGAGGCGGTTGTACACCGTGATCGACGTGATCGTGTACGTCGCCTTCAGGTCGACCTGCCACCACTCGCCCGGACCGGTGTCGGTGTGGAAGATCGAGTTGATCAAGTTCCCCGTCGTGCAGGCGAACTGCCAGTTCTGGTTCGTGTTGCCGTCGTTGCCCAGATTCGCGCCGCTGCAGCCGGGGTCGTTGTAGATGTACTGCGACGACATGGTCGCGGTCGGGCCCGCGGGGTTGTTCGTCGGGTTCACCGACAGGTTGCGGATCACCGGGGGCTGTGGTCCACCGCTGGCAGCGGCCGCCTTGACGGCGAACGTGCCCACGACAGGGGCGGTCCAGGCGACGGCCCCGCCGATGCCGATCTTCTTCAGGACGTCGCGGCGATGCTGCTCGCCGAACACCGAACCGGTCTCGTCTTCCATCACGCCGCGCTCCCGCTCCCCACCAGTGCCAACAGTTGCGGGGCGAGGCTACCAGGTTCGTCAGCGCTCCAAGGCGCCGAGGGTGGGGCGGAGGCGATCGCCGACGTAGAGGTGGGGCCCCACCCGGGTGAGACCGGCCGCCGCCGTCCAGCGCTCGTAGTCGGCGGTGGGGCGCAGTCGGTAGTGGTCGGTGTCGCCGACGATGGTGTCGTCGGCCGTGTACACCTCGAGCAGGGCGACCCCGCCGAGCAGATCGGCGATGGCCTGCAGGCCGGCGGCCACCTCGTCGTCGTCGGGGTAGGCGAGCACGTCGATGCTCACGATCAGGTCGAACGGACCGCGCAGCACGCCCTCGGACGCGAGGCGGGCGAGGTCGCCGAGGGTCCCGAGCACGAGGTTGCGGCGGCGTCCGTAGCGAGCGACGGCGTACTCGCTCGGGTCGACGCCGACGTAGCGGGCCGCCGGCCGCAGGCGGCGGAGGGCTCCGTGCCACGCCCCCTCCCCCGCGCCGACGTCGAGCACCGAGCGCACCGGCCGGTCGAGCAGGTACTCGGCGGCGCCGAGCGCGTACCGGGCCTTGCGCTCGAGCCGGGCCGGGGAGCCGAAGCCCTCGCGCCGGTACCAGTGGTCGAAGTAGCCCTCGTCGTAGCGGCGGTGGCCGGTCATCGCCGGCGGCCCCGCGCCACTCCGCTCGAGTGGCGGGCTGGGACCACCGTCATCGCATCCACCGCGCCGACATCAGTAGTGCCAGGGGAACGGGGACCAGTCGGGCTCGCGCTTCTCGAGGAAGCTGTCGCGGCCCTCGGCGGCCTCGTCGGTCATGTACGCGAGCCGGGTGGCCTCGCCGGCGAACACCTGCTGACCGACCAGGCCGTCGTCGATCAGGTTGAACGAGTACTTGAGCATGCGCTGGGCCGTGGGGCTCTTGCCGTTGATCAACCGGCCCCACTCGAGCGCCACCCGCTCGAGGTCGTCGTGGTCGACCACCTCGTTGACCATGCCCATGCGGTGGGCGTCGTCGGCCGAGTACTCGCGCCCCAAGAAGAAGATCTCCCGAGCGAACTTCTGGCCGACCTGGCGGGCGAGGTAGGCCGAGCCGAAGCCGCCGTCGAAGCTGGCGACGTCGGCGTCGGTCTGCTTGAAGCGGGCGTGCTGGCGGCTGGCCAGCGTGAGGTCGGCGACGACGTGCAGGCTGTGCCCGCCCCCGGCCGCCCACCCGGGCACCACGCAGATGACCACCTTGGGCATGAACCGGATCAGGCGCTGCACCTCGAGGATGTGCAGGCGGCCGGCCTTGCCCGGGTCGATGGTCTCGGCGGTGTCGCCCTCGGCGTACTTGTAGCCGTCCTTGCCGCGGATGCGCTGGTCGCCGCCCGAGCAGAAGGCCCACCCGCCGTCGCGCGGCGAGGGTCCGTTGCCCGTGAGCAGCACGCAGCCGACGTCGGTGGTCTGCCGGGCGTGGTCGAGCACCCGGTACAGCTCGTCGACCGTGCTCGGCCGGAAGGCGTTGCGCACCTCGGGCCGGTCGAAGGCGACCCGCACCGTGCCCTGATCGACGGCACGGTGGTAGGTGATGTCGGTCAGCTCGAAGCCGGGGACCGGCTCCCACGCCTCGGGGTCGAACAGCTCGGAGACGACGTCGGACGGCATCGCCGCAGCCTAGGACGCCCCGTCGCCCGCCCACGCGGCCGGCCGCGGACCCCGCCCGGCGTCCCGCGGGTCGATCACGGCGTCGAGGTGCCCGACGCCTTGGTGGTGGTCGTGCTCGAGGAGGTCGTGGTGGTGGGGCGCGTGGTCGTGGTGGTCGGCTTCTCCGTCGTCGTGGTCGACGAGGAGGTGGTCGACGACGACGTGGTGGTGGACGGCGTCGTGGTGGTGGTGGTGCCCGTGCCGTCGCCCGACGCCTTGACGAGGATGAACACGACGGCACCCACGAGGATCAGGGCGAAGATCACGAGCGCGGCGACGAGTCCGCCGTTGCCGCTCTTCGGCGGAGCGGACGACGGGACCGCCAGCGCCGTCTTCGACGTCCACTCGCGGCCGTCCCAGTAGCGCTTGCGGTCGGCGTGGTCGGGGTCGGGGTACCAGCCGGCGCGCTGGCTGTCGTCGGCCGGACGGGCGTCGCGCTTCCACCGCTTGCCGTCCCAGTAGCGCAGCAGCTCGACGTGCTCGGGATCCGGGTACCAGCCGGGCACGCCGTCGCCCTCGGGGCGCGAGTCCTCCGTCCAGGCGCTGCCGTCCCAATAGCGCAGCAGGCCCTGCTGACGGGGGTGCGGGTACCACCCCGGGGTCCCACCACCGGCCGGGCGGGTGCGGTCGACGTACCGGGCGCCGTCGAAGTAGCGCTCGAGACCGGGCCGGCCGGTGGGGTCGGCGAACCAACCGGGCTGGCCGGCCACGGGCTGGCCCTGGGGATCGTAGGGAGCGGTCATCGCGGAAGGTTCTCCTCGGGCCGGTCGACACGGCGGCGACCATGCTGGCCCACCGGCCGACCCCGGCGCACGCACCAGCCCCGGCGGATGCGACGACCACCGGGCCGAGCCGACCGACCGAGGAGCTCCGGCGTCGACCGGGCGGCGCCTACGATGGCGCCGAGATCGTCCCCGGCGGCGGGCGACGACCAGGAAAGGCGGACAGTGGTCGACACCCCTCCACCAGCGGCGGCCGGACCGGCGGCCCCGGTCGTGCTCGACGCGCTCCCCGGTGCGGTGATCGTCGTGGACGCCGGCGGCACCGTGCTGTTCGCATCGGGGCCGGCCGCCGCCCTGGTCGGCCAGGTCCCCGGCGACCTTCGGGGCCGATCCGTGCTCGAGTTCGTGACGCCCGAGTCGGCCTGGACCTACGCCTCGTCGGTCGCCTTGGCCGCCGACTACCCCGACACGGTCATGGGCCCGCTCGGCGTCACCTTCCTCGACCACCGCGGCCGCCAGCGGCGGGCCGACGTGTGGGCCACCAACCACCTCGACGACCCCGACATCCAGGGCATCGTGTGCTTCCTCACCGAGGAGACCGCGGCGAGCGGCCTGGCCGACGCCGTCACCTCGGTGGCGCTGGGCCACCGCCACGAGGCCCTCCGCCACGTGGTGGGCGCTCTGCGGGGCCACCCGGTCGTGAGCGAGGCCGTGCTGCTGGTCGCCGGCATCGACGGCCCCGTGCCGTTCGACCACAGCGAGTTGCCGCCGACGCTGTGCGGGCGCGACCACCAGGGCCCCTGGACCGACGCGCTGGCCGGATCCCGCATCCTCCACACCGACCTGTCCCGACTTGAGCCGGCGGTCCGCAAGGCGGCCGACGACCTCGGCTTCGCCGCGGTGTGGGCTGAGCCGGTCCGCCGGCCCGGCAGCGCCGAGCCGCTGGCGGCGCTGGTCGCCTGGCGCGGCCGGCCGGGGGCGCCGAGCCCCAACCAGCTGGCCGTGCTGTTCGAGGCGGCGTCGCTCTGCGCGCTCGCCCTCACCGCCACCGAGTAGCGGGCTGCCGAGGGACCGGGGCCGACCGGCGCGACCGGGGCGAACCGGCGCGACCCGGTCAGTCGTCCTCGGCGTGGGTGATGGGCTCCTCACCCATCCACACCCGCAGCGTGTTCTTCAGCTTGGTCTGCTGGATGAACAGGTCGTGCTCGGGGGGCAGGCCCGACGCCGTCTGCGGGGACTTGAAGTAGAAGCTCAGGAACTCCTGCACGCCCGACTGGCCGGCGCGGGCGGCCAGATCCATGAACAGCGCCAGGTCGAGCACGATCGGCGCGGCCAGGATCGAGTCGCGGCACAAGAAGTTGACCTTGATCTGCATCGGGTAGCCCATCCACCCGAAGATGTCGATGTTGTCCCACCCCTCCTTGTTGTCGCCGCGGGGCGGGTAGTAGTTGATGCGCACGACGTGGTCGATGTTGCCGTAGAGGTCGTCGTAGACCTCGGGCTGCAGGATCGTGTCGAGCACCCCGAGCTTGGAGACCTCCTTGGTCTTGAAGTTCTCGGGGTCGTCGAGCACCTCGCCGTCACGGTTGCCGAGGATGTTGGTGGAGTACCAGCCCCGCAGACCGAGCATGCGGGCCTTGAGGCCGGGGGCCAGCAGCGTCTTCATGAGGGTCTGGCCGGTCTTGAAGTCCTTGCCGGCGATCGGCACCTGGCGCTGCGCGGCCAGCTCGAGGATGGCCGGGATGTCCACGGAGAGGTTGGGCGCGCCGTTGGCGTAGGGGACGCCGCTCATCAGGGCGGCGTAGGCGTAGATCTGGCTCGGCGAGATGTTCGCGTCGCTGTCGCGCAGCCCCTGCTCGAAGGCGGCCAGCGAGGTGTGCACCTCCGAGGGCTCCTGGTAGGCCTCGGTGGACCCGCACCACACCATGACGAGCCGGTCGCAGCCGTGCTCGGACCGGAACCGCTCGATGTCGGCCATCAGCGCCTCGGCCTGGGCCATCTTCGAGCCGGCGGCCTTCACGCGGACGCCGTCGAGCTTGGAGACCCAGCGCTGGTCGAACACGGCGTCCATGGCCACGACGCCCTCGAGCTCGCTCGACACCGGCGCGAGGTCGCGCTCCTCGAGCACCCCGGCGGTGCGGGCGGCCTCGAGGGCGTTGGACGACAGCGGGTCCCAGGCACCGAAGACGAGGTCGTCGAGCGACGCCAGCGGCACGAAGTCCTTGATCAGCGGGTTGCGGCCCTCGTCGCGCTCTCCCAGGCGGATGTGGGCCAGCTGGCTGAGCGAGCCGACCGGGACGGTGAGCCCCTGGCGGGCGGACAGCACCCCGGCGATGAAGGTGGAGGCCACCGCGCCGAGCCCGGGCGTGAGCACGCCGAGCTTGCCGGTGGCGGGAGGGATGGAGGTCGAGACCACGGCGTCACCCTAGTGGCGCGGGTGCCGACCTCCCGAAGGGCCGGCGGTCGCGAGCCCCGCGAGGGGCGCGATCAGGAGGGCGCGCCGCTGGCGGCGACGAGGCTCAGGTTGGCGGCGAAGAACAGCGCGCCGGCGGCGATGCCGAACACGTGCCAGAGCTCGTGGTAGCCGAACCACGTGGGCGACAGGCGGGGCTTGTGCAGCGCGAACAGGACGGCGCCGACGGTGTAGAGGACACCGCCCCCGAGGATCAGCAGCAGCAGGCGGGGCTCGGCCCACAGGGCCGGCAGGGCGGTGAGGCCCACCCACCCGAGCACCAGGTACAGGGCGAACCCGAGCTTGGTGAAGCGCTCGAGGGCGACCGCCTTGATGACGACCCCGGCGATGGCCCCCATCCACACGACCGCCAGGAGCGCCCAGCGCCACCACCCGTCCATGCCGAGGATGCACAGCGGGGTGAAGGTGCCGGCGATCAGCACGTAGATCATCGAGTGGTCGAGGCGCTGCATGACCCGGCGGGCCTTCGGCGAGCGGCTGAACACGTGGTAGCTCGAGCTGGTGAGGTAGAGCGCGATGCAGGCCAGGCCGTAGATCCACGCCGCCGCCAGCGCCGGGCCGGTCTCGGCGCTGCGCACCAGCCAGATCAGGCCGCCGAACGACAGGATCGCCGCCACCTGGTGCAGCCGACCCCGCAGGCGGGGCCGCTCGAGCAGCTCGGCGAGCGTCGTGCGGTCGGCGTCCACGCCGGGATCCACGGCAGGTTCCACGGGCGGCATCCTACGGAACCCGCACCCGGCTTGTCCCGGGATCGCGACGTGGCGTCGGTCGCACGCGGGCGGGCGGGAGCCGGCGGGCGGGCGGGCGCGGGCGGGAGCTGGTCGAGCCGGTCGGGATCAGCGGGGCGGCCGGCCGGCGTGGCGGGTGCCGGCGGGCTCGTCGGCCCACGCCGCGGGCTCGCCCCACCCGTCGTCGAAGACCAGCTCGGCGACGGGCCGACGCCGCACCGGGCCGTGGTGGCCCTCGGGCCGGCCGAGCGGGATGCACGCGGCGACCCAGATGTCGTCGGGGATGGCGCACACCTCGCGCAGCTCGGCGAGCACGAAGGCGTGCCACTGGGTGAGCACGCCGCCGTAGCCGAGCGCCCGGGCGGCGAGGAGGAGGTTCTGGCACGCGGGGTAGATGGAGGCCCCCGCGGTCGGGTCGAGGTCGCGCCAGGTCTGGACGCACGCCAGCACGACCACCGGCGTCTCCTCGAACCGGTCGACGAACTGCTGCATGGCCCGGGCCGTGCGGGCCTTGGGCGACGACGGGTCGACGCCGGACCCCTCGGCGTAGCCGTCGGCGGCCAGCTTGGCCGCCCACCCCTCGCGGAAGCTCCGCCCGAGCAGCGCCTTGGCCTGCTCGGCCCGGGGGCCGTCGCGCAGCACGAGGAAGCGGAACGGCTGGCGGTTCGACCCCGACGGCGCCCGGGTGGCGGCGAACAGGATCCGAGCCAGGTCCTCGTCGGGGATCGGGTCGGGCCGGTAGCGGCGGATGGCCCGGGTGGTGCAGATCCCCTCGAGGAGGTCGACGTCGCTGTGCAGGTCCACGACCGCAGTCTCGCCCACGCCGACCGGGCGCCCGCGCTCGGCGCGGGCGCCCGGTCGTCCGGCCGCAGCCACCTCAGCCGGCGGCCTCGGGCACGGGTGCCGGCACGGAGCCCCCGAACGGGCCCGAGCCGGCGATGGCGTCGCCGACGTCCAGGTCGTCGGCGGCCTCGTCGAGGTCGACCGGCCCCACCGCGGCATCGACGGCGCGGGCCGGCAGGAACGCCAGGGCGAGCGCGGCGCCCACGAGGACGACACCGGCGGCGATGGTCGACCCGGCCGAGAAGCCGTCCATGAAGGCCGTCCGGGCGACCGAGCGCAGCGCCTCGGCGAAGGGGGGTGGGGCCTGGGCGGCCACCGCGTAGGCGGCCCCGATCGACTCGCGGGCGGCGCCGGCCGCCGCCTCGGGGATGGGCTGGCCGACCAGGGCGTCGGCGAGCCGGCCGCCGTAGACCGAGGCGAACACGCTGCCGACGATGGCCACGCCGAGCGTGCCACCCAGCTCGCGGGTGGTGTCGTTCACCGCCGATCCGACCCCGGCCTTGGCCGGCGGCAGCGACCCCATGATCGCCTCGGTCGCCGGCGCGTTGACCAGGCCGAGCCCGGCGCCCATGAGGAGCATCGCCCCGACCACGGCCCAGTAGCTGGCGTCGGGTCCGAGCCGGCCGGCGACGAAGAACCCGGCCGCCATCGAGACCAGGCCGCTGGCGACCACCAGCTTCGTGCCGAACCGCTCGGCCAGCCGCGGCGCGATCGGGGCCGTCGCCCCGGTGAAGAGGGCGAAGGGCACGGTGCGCAGGCCGGCTTCGAGCGTGCCGTAGCCCCGGACGAACTGGAAGTACTGGGTGACCATGAAGATGAACCCGAACAGGGCGAAGAAGGCGAAGGTCACCGCCAGGCTCCCGGCCGTGAACCGCGGGCTGCGGAAGACCCGCACGTCGAGCATGGGATCGTCCCGCCGCAGCTCCCAGGCGACGAACGAGCCGAGCAGCACCGCGGACGTCGTGAACACCAGGAGGCTCGTCGTCGAGGTCCACCCGTGGTGCGGGCCCTCGATCACCGCCCACACCAGCAGGGTCACGCCGGTGATCGACAGGACCAGCCCGAGGGGGTCGAAGCGGCCGACGGACGTGTCGCGCGAGGTGGGGACCACCAGGGCCACCGCCACGACGGCGACGACGACCACCGGCAGGTTCACCAGGAACACCGAGCCCCACCAGAAGTGCTCGAGCAGCCAACCCCCGGCGACGGGCCCCAGGGCGACCGAGAGCCCGCTCACCGCGGCCCAGATGCCGATGGCCTTGGCCCGCTCCCGGGCATCGGTGAAGACGTTGACGAGCAGGGCCAGCGTGGCGGGGAAGATCAGGGCGGCGCCCACGCCCATGGCGCCGCGGGCGGCGATCAGCTGGCCCGGCGTGCTGGACATGGCGGCCAGCGCCGAGAAGCCGGCGAACAGCACCAGACCGACGAGCAGGGCTCCCTTGCGGCCCCACCGGTCGCCGACGCTGCCACCGGCGAGCAGGAGCCCGGCGAACACCAGCGTGTAGGCGTCGACGATCCACTGCAGCTGGCTGGTGGTGGCCCCGAGGTCGCGCACGAGGGTCGGGAGGGCGACGTTGACGATCGTGTTGTCGACCACGATCAGGAAGACGGACAGGCACAGGACGGCGAGGACGCCCCAGCGGCGGCGGTCGCCGGCCGGCGCGCCGTCGGCGGTGTCGGGCGGTCGAGCGGGTTCGACGGCGTGGGCCACGGGTTCCTCCTCGGGTCGGCCGGATGGCGTCGCGCCGTCCGTGCTGACGTTGTATAACATCGTTATTGCAATGTCATTCCCTCAGCCGCCTGACATGGGTCACACCCCTCGCCCGACCCGGGCCGACGCCGCCGCTACGGTGCCGACCATGCCCCGCTCGCCCTCCCTCCCCCGTGCCTCGCGGGCGACCGAGGACAACGTGCGGGGACGGTTGCTCGACGCGGCCGACGAGCTGCTGCGCACCGAGGGCCCCGACGGCTTGACGGTGCGGGCCATGGCCGAGCGCGCCGGGTGCTCCACGATGGGCGTCTACACGCACTTCGGCGGCAAGGACGGCGTCGTCGACGCGCTGTACGTCGAGGGGTTCCGCCGCCTGGCCGATGCCATCTCCCGGGTGCGCACCACCGCCGATCCCGTGGCCGACCTCCGTCGCTGCGGCCTCGCCTACCGTCGCAACGCCCTCTCCAACCCCACCCACTACCTGGTGATGTTCGAGCGGATCGTCCCCGGCTTCGAGCCCTCCCCCGAGGCCAAGGCCGCCGGGGTCGGAACCCTCGCCCTGCTCGAGGCTCGCATCAGCAGGGGCGTCGAGCTCGGCCAGGTGATCGACCGACCCGACCCGGCAGAGCTCGCCCTCAGCCTGTGGGCGTCCCTGCACGGCATGGTCAGCCTCGAGCTGCACGACGCCGGTCCCCCGACCGATCGGCGCCGCAGCTACGACGACCTGCTCGACCTCCTGCTGCGCGCCCTGGCCGCCTGAGCTGCGCCACGCCGAGGCCGGATCGCGCCGCCCCGGCGATCGAGGAGCCGACCGGCCACGGGCGCGGGCCGAGCGACCGGGCCGGGCGGCGGTCAGACCCGGCCTAGCCGGGCGGTGAAGTCGGCCTCGGGCTCGGGGCGCGACAGGAGGAACCCCTGGGCCCGGTGGCAGCCGAGGTCGACCAGCGCGCCCTGCTGCTCGGCCGTCTCGACGCCCTCGGCGGTGATGTCGACGCCGAGGCTGTTGGCCAGGCCGATCACCGCGGCCACGATCGCCGCATCGGAGGCGTCGTCGGGCAGCCCGGCCACAAAGGAGCGGTCGATCTTGAGGGCGGTGAGCGGGAGCCGCTTGAGGTACACGAGCGACGAGAACCCGGTGCCGAAGTCGTCGACCGCCAGGCCGACCCCCGCCGCCCGGAGCCGCCCCAGCACGTCGGCGGCCCGACCGGGGTCGACCAGGAGGGCCGACTCGGTGAGCTCCAGGCACAGGCACCGGGCGGGCACGCCGGCATCGGCGAGGGCGTCGATCACCACGTCGACGAGGTCGGGCTGGCGAAGCTGGTGCACCGACAGGTTGACCCGCAGGACGAAGTCGTCCGGGAGCCCGGCGGCCCGCCAGCGACCGAGGGCGGCGCAGGCCCGGCGCAGGACCTGGGCGCCGAGCTGGGCGATGACCCCGCACTCCTCGGCCATGGGGATGAAGTGGCCGGCCTCGAGCAGGCCCTCGTCGGGGTGGTCCCAGCGGGCGAGCGCTTCAGCCCCGACCAGCGCATCGCCCTGGATGTCCCACTCGCCCTGGAAGTACACGTCGACGGCGTCGTGGTCGACGGCGTCGCGCAGCTCGGCCTCGCGACGGAGCCGGCGGGCGACCTCGCCCCCGGCCTCAGGCGCCTCGACCGCCAGCTGGTGGCCGCCGGCATCCTTGGCCCGGTACATGGCCACCTCGGCCCGACGCAGCAGCTCGGCGCCGTCGACGACCCCGCCGTCAGCCGACCCCGGCCCGGTCTGGGCCACGCCGACGCTGGCCGTCAGGGCCACGGGTTCGCCCTCGACCTCGAAGGGAGCGTCGAGGGTGGACAGCAGCGCCCGGGTGCGGGCGACCGAGGCGTCGACGTCGGCCACGTCGGGGTGCAGCACCAGCAGCTCGTCGCCGCCCAGCCGAGCGACCAGTGACCCGTCGGGGGCGGCGACCGCCAGCCGGTCGGCCACCTCGACGAACAGCCGGTCGCCGGCCGCATGGCCGAAGGCATCGTTGACCAGCTTGAAGCGATCGATGTCGACCAGCGCCACACCGACACCGGCGGTCGTCCCCTCGGCCAGGGCGTCGAGGGCGCCGTCGAGCGCCTCGCTGAACGCCCACCGGTTGGCCAGCCCGGTGAGGGCGTCCTCGCGGGCGCGCCGGGCCAGCTCCCGCTCGACGTCGTGGCGGGCAAACGCCTCGGCCAGGATCGCCGCCGCGGACCGGACGGTGGTCAGGTGGGTCGCGTCGAAGGCGAGGTCGCCCATCGTCACCTCGACCATCACGAAGCCGCTGAACGTCCCCCCGGCGATCATCGGCACCGACAGCGAGGATCGCACCCCGGCCTCGACCATCCAGGCCCGCTCGTCGGCCCAGTCGTCGGGCAGGTGGGCGGCCGACCGGATGTGGACCTCGTCGCCGTTGGCCAGCCGCCGGAGGAACCGCCAGTCGTCGATGCGGAGGCGATCGGGCAACCCGACGTCGGGGGCGTTGCGGGCCGCCTCCCACGACGCGGCCCGGCTCACGCGCCCGGCGGCGGCCCGCCAGATCGACACCCGGGTGACCCACTCGAGCCCGGCCAGCTCGCCGACGGCGGCGTTCAGCCCCTCGTCGAACCGGTCGACCGGCAGGTGGAGGAACGCCGACGCCAGCCGGACCAGCCGATCCTCGTTGAGCAGCCGCTGGCGCGACTCGGCCAGCTCGGGGCCGGAGCCTTCGGCCGGCACGACGGTGAGCACCAGGTCGCCGAAGCCGGCGACCGCCTCGCCGGTGACGACCGCGTAGTCGACCCACACCCAGTCGCCGGTGCTGGTGCGGGCCCGCTGCTGCTCGCCGCGGGGCGTGCCGTCCCGACCGGTCCAGCGCACGATGCTGTCGGACGTCTCGGCGAGGTCGTCGGGGTGCAGGAACTCGAGCAGGTTCCGGCCCACGACGGCCTCGGGGTCGTAGCCCAGGAGGTCGCGCAGGGCCGGGCTGGCGAACGTGATGGTGCCGTCGCCCTCGAGGCCGATGACGACCTCGGCGACGTGGCTCAGCAGCGATGCCAGGGCGGCCCGACCGACGGCATCCGCCGTCAGCGGACGTCGGGCCTCCGCCGCCGCGTCGCCGTTCCCCACCCCCTCCCCGTCGGCAGGTCGAGCCGATCCGTGAGGACCCACCGCCGCGATCCGGCGACGGCCGGATCGGGGCGTCGCCCGATCAGGGTGCCGTCGTGCTGGTGGGCGCGGCGCCCAGCTGGGACAACGTGGGGTGGCCGGCGGCGAACGCCTGGGCGTCGTTGGCCACCGGGCCGGTGCCGGGGCAGTCGGTCTTGGTGAGGTCGATGCCGGTGATGTCCGACGCCACCGGGACCGAGACCAGCTCCTGCTTCGTGCCGGTGAGGCAGGTCGGCACGTTGAGGTTGTCGACCTGGGCCGGGGCCGTGCCGGCCAGCAGGGCCGCCCGGTGCTGCTCGACCCACTGGTTCACGAGGGTCACCGCCCAGGGGAAGTCGGGCTGGGAGGCGAGGCCCTGGCTGGCCGCCAGGGCGGGGACGCCGCGAGCGACCGCGGCCCGGGCGGCGCCGACGGTGCCGGAGACCTCGACGAAGGGACCGAGGTTCTGACCGGCGTTGATGCCGGACACGACCAGGTCGGGCTTCCACGGGATGCCGTTGCGGTCGATGGCCACGGTGATGGTGTCGGCCGGGTAGCCCTCGACGGCCTTGGCGGTGACGCCGCTGGCCGTGGTCGCATCGCGCACCGTCACCTCGCCGGCGGTGGTCTTGCCGCCGGTGCCGCTCTGGTTGGTGGCCGGTGCCACGACGACGACCTCGGTGCCGGGGAGCGACGTGAGGCCGTTGGTCACCGCATCGATGCCGGCCGCCCCGACGCCGTCGTCGTTGGTGACGAGGATGCGCAGCGGACGAGTCGGCTGGGTCGTGCCCGAGGACCGGATGGCGGCGACGGTGGTGGCCGAGCCGTCCGCCGCCGTGGTGGCCGACGATCCGCTCGAGCCGGAGCAGCCCGCGGCGACCGCCAGCGCCCCGGTGAGCACCCCGACCGCGATCCCTCTCCTCATGGCCTCCCCCTTCTGGTCGGCGCGCAGGTTAGGCCATCGGACCCACCCCGAGGACCACGCGCGGTCGCGGCCGCACGCCTCGCGCGCGCCGGGTGGCGCGGCACGCCGCGGACCTGCTGGTCATGGGGCCCGATCCGCACTAACCTGAAGGAAATTCATGTTTGTGCCGACGCCGTCGGCGCACCGACAGGGGGACGACGACCATGGCCAGCCACCCGTACGAGGACCGCTTCGGCACCATCCGGTCCATGCCCGACCACGGCCGTCCCCGCGAGGAGATCCTCGAGGAGCTGCGCTGGATGGGTGCCACCGAGGACGAGGTGTGGCAGACCGGCCGGTGCTCCGGGACGATGTACTGCGGCGACATGGAGCACTACGAGTTCCTCACCCAGGCCTTCCAGCCCTTCGCCCACGTGAACGTGCTGCAGCGCGACATGTGCCCGAGCGCCACCAAGTTCGAGTCCGAGATCATCGCCATGACCCTCGACATGCTCCACGGCGACGCCGCCACCGACGGGTCGCCGTGCGGATCGGTCACCTCGGGTGGCACCGACTCGATCGTGACCGCCATGCTCGCCTACCGCGACCAGGCGCGCGCCGACAAGGGCATCACCGCCCCCCAGGTGATCCTCCCGGTCACCGCCCACCCCGCCTTCGACAAGGCGTGCCACCTCTTCGGCATCGAGGGCATCAAGGCGCCCATCGACCCGGACACCACGCTGGTCGACGTCGACTTCGTGCGCGAGCACATCGGGCCGAACACCATCGCCCTCGTCGGCTCGGCCGGCAACTACCCGTACGGCACCATCGACGACATCGCCGCCCTGTCCGACCTCGCCGTCGAGCACGGCATCGGGTTGCACGTCGACGGCTGCCTGGGTGGGTTCATCCTCCCGTGGGGCCAGGAGCTCGGCTACGACATCCCCGTCTTCGACTTCCGCCTGCCGGGCGTCACCTCCATCTCGGCCGACACCCACAAGTACGGGTACGGCCTCAAGGGCACCTCGGTGCTCAGCTACCGCACGAAGGAGCTGCGGTCGCACCAGTACTTCACGTCGACCGAGTGGACCGGCGGCAAGTACCTGTCCCCCGGCCTGGCCGGCAGCCGGTCGGGCGGCCTCATCGCGGCCACGTGGGCGTCGATGGTCAGCCTCGGCCGCGAGGGCTACCTGGGCTACGCCAAGGCCATCTTCGAGACCTCGTACGCCATGCAGGACGCCGTCACCTCGCACCCCGAGCTGCGGCTCATGGGGTCGCCCACGTGGTGCTTCTCGTTCACGTCGGACGACTTCGACATCTACCACGTCAACGACTTCATGAAGGAGCGGGGCTGGCGCTTCAACGGCCAGCAGTACCCCAACGCCGTCCACATGTGCGTCACCCGCCCGCAGACCCAGCCCGGCGTCGTCGAGGCCTTCCGCACCGACCTCGCCGAGGCGGTGGCGTACGCCGAGAACCCGCCCGTCGAGACGCCCTTCTCCGGTGCCATCTACGGCGGCGTGCCCGGCGGGCCCACCCCCGAGGTCGACGCCTTCGTGCGCGAGGTGATGGTCGGTCTGCTCGACGACATGCAGGACATCCCGGCGGCCCCGGCGTGAACGGCGGCGCGGTCGAGGGTGGTGACGCCCGGCGCCAGCCCCAGCAGCAGCGCAGCCGAGCCAAGGTCGACGCGCTGCTCGACGCCACCGACGCCATCCTCGCCGAGGACGGTGCGGCGGCGGTGACCACCACCGCGGTCACCGAGCGGGCCGGCGTCGCCGTCGGCACGCTCTACCAGTACTTCGCCGACGTCGACGCGCTGCTGATGGCGGTGGGGCAGCGCCACGCCTCGCGCATCGGCGCCCGCCTGGCCGCCGAGCTGCGCACGCAGACCCTCAGCCGCAAGCGCGACGCCGCCAACCTGGCCCTCGACACCCTCATCGGGTACGCCCGCGAGACGCCGGCCTTCCAGGCCCTCTGGCAGTCGCCGCTGGGTCGTCGGGCCGGGAGCCAGGGCGTGTCGACCGCCGCCGAGCCGCTGGTCCTCCTCGTCACCAACGCCCTGGTGACCCAGGGCCTCGGCGCGTCGAACGACCCCGACTTCGAGCTGGAGATCCAGATCCAGTGGGCGGTGGCCGAGGGCCTCATCCGCCTCGCCTTCCGCCGCGACCCCCAGGGCGATCCGGTCGTCCTGCACCACCTGCGCCGCCTCTGGGACCTCGACGTCGACGTCGACCCGTCGTCGCCCTGACCACCTGATCGGGTCTCCGAAGCCCACCTGCGAGGGCCTTCTGCCCTGGCGTGCACCGCCCGTCCCGGCCACCGTCGGAGCCGAGGCGACGACCTGCCGCGGCACCGGTGGTGGGCGATCGCCCGACTGGCAGGAGGTGGGACCGTGTCGATGACGCAGACCGCTCAGGTCGGAGCCCGTTCGACGCCGACCGTCTCCCCGCAGCGTGGCGGGCCGACTCCGTCGACCCCGACGACCCCGTCGACCCCGACGCTGGCCGCAGCCGTCGGGCTGGTCACGCTGCTCACGGTCGTCATGCTCGAGTGCGTCAGGGTGGTGTTCAGCGTCGGCTACTTCGTCGGCGACGAGATCGGCTGGGTCACCGGCGGTCTGCTCGTGGTCGCCCTCTTCGCCGCTCCGGCGCTCGCCCCCGTCCTGCGACGACTCGTCGGGCCAGCGGCGTCGCTGCCCGTCGCGGTGGCGGCCGTCGTCGTCGCCCGCGTCGGCGTGCAGGTCGCCCGGCCCGTGCCGTTCCCGCTGGCCATGGCCGCGGCGGCGCTCTCGCTGATCGCAGTGACCATCGGCGTCAGCGCCCTCCGGTCGGCGTGGGAGGACGGCAGCACCACGGCGATGCTCGCGGTCGGAACGGGGGTGGCGTTGGACGTCGTGGTCCGGTCGACCGGGGCGACCTGGGACCTGCCGTGGCGCGACGAGCCCGTCGCCTTGCTGGTCACGGGCGGCCTGCTCGGCACCCTGGCCGTCGCCACCGTCATCGTCCACCGCGCCCGGATCATCCCGGTCGACGAGGACCGCGGCGGGCCGCTGATCGCCTTCCTGGTGTGGCCGTACCTGTACGTGCTGGTGTTCACGACCCAGAGCCCCGCCTTCCTCGATGCCACGGCCGGCGTGCCGCTCGGGGCCGGCACGGCGCTGGCGATGGTCGACGCCGTGGTCGGGCTCCTGGTCCTCTTCGCGGCGAGCCGGGTCGGGCTGACACGCCCGGTGCGGATCCTCGGCGGCGTCGCCCTCGCCGCCGGCGCGTTCGTGCTCCCCGTGCTGACCGGGATCGGCGTGGTGCTCCTGGCCCTCCTGACCCAGGTGCTGGCCGCCGCCCTGCTCGGTGCCGTCGCCGGGGCGGTGCGGGGCGAGCGACGCATCGGCATCGTCCGCACCGGGCTGGCCGCCGCCGGTGGCGCCGTCGTGTTCGCCAGCGGCGTCATGGTCTTCGTGCTGCACACGATCCAGCCGCTGCCGGTGACCAACCGGGTCATCCCCGCCCTGCTCGGCCTGCTCTTCGTGCTCGCCGGCGCCGCACGCCCTGTCGCCGGTGGGCGACCGGCGGCCTCCACCGCACGGCCGGTCGCGACCTGGGCGACCGCGGCCGTGGCCCTGCTCGGCGTGGTGGCGGCCTCTGCCATCGCCGCGACGGCACCCTCTTCCCCGACGGCGACGCTCGCCACCGCACCCGACGGCACGCGCGCCGTGCGGGTCATGACCTTCAACATCGACCAAGGCGTCACCGAGGGCCAGCTCGACCTCGAGCAGCTCGCTCGAGACGTCGAGCTGGCCGATCCCGACGTGCTCGTCGTCGAGGAGGTGGCCCGCGGCTGGTCGCTCTCGGGGATGACGGACGAGGCCGAGTGGTTGGGCCGACGGCTCGGGATGACGTACGTGTGGAGCCCTGCGGCCGATGCCCAGTTCGGCAACCTCGTCCTCAGCCGCCTGCCGATCGCCGACGCGCAGGTCCTCGACCTGGGCAAGATGGCGGGCACCCAGGCTCGCAGCTTCGTCGTCGCCACCATCGACGCCGGGGGTGGCCAGCAGCTCGTGGTCCTCGGCGGGCACCTGCAGAACGGCGCGGACGCCGCCATCCACGACGAGCGGGCGGCGTCGTACCGAGCGATCCTCGAGGCCTGGGGGGGAAGGCCGCGGACGATCCTGCTCGGCGACCTCAACACCTACCCCCGGGAGGTCCCACCCGGCTGGCCGGAGCTGGACCTGCCGCTCTCGGCCGGGTTCCACACCAGCCAGGACGTCGACCACTGCACCGTGCCGACCTCGAACCAGAACTGCCCCGACTGGATCTTCACCTCGCCTGACCTGGCGACGGCGTCGGTGCAGATCGTCGTCGACCGCCCCGATCACCGGCCCATCACGGCCACGGTGACGCTCCCCCCGGACCGCTGAACGGAGGTCGAGCGGGCACCGCGCCTGCCCTTCGCGACCGTGCTGTCGGACGACGCCCGGCAGCCTCCCCCTCGGCCACCTCACGCAGCCCGATCGGCCGAGCCCTGCCGAACCCGTGCCGGTCCGCGGGGGCCGAGGGTGGTGCCGCGGCGAGGGGCCCTCGGCTAGGAAGGGCTGGTGCCCGCCGACCCGACCGAACGCGCCGTCGAGGCCCTCGACGCCGTGGTGGCCACGCTCGGCGAGGGGGCCGAGGTGCGCGAGGGCCAGCGCCAGATGACCGAGGCGGTGGCCCGGGCCATCGCCTCGCACGGCCGCGTGGCCGCTCAGGCGGGCACCGGCACGGGCAAGAGCCTCGCCTACCTCGTCCCCGCCGTGACCTCCGGCCGGCGGACGCTGGTGGCCACCGGCACGAAGGCACTGCAGGACCAGCTGGCCGACAAGGACCTCCCGCTGCTCGCCGCCGCCCTCGCCGACCGCCAAGAGGTCTCGTGGGCGGTGCTCAAGGGGCGCAGCAACTACCTGTGCCTGCAGGCCCTGGCCGAGTGGCAGGGCGATCGCGACCAGGGCCGCCTGCTCGACCCCGACGCGGCCCGCACCGCCGAGGTCGTAGAGCTGGCCGTGTGGGCGGCGTCGACCACCAGCGGCGACCGGGCCGAGCTGGAGGTCGAGCCCTCCCCGGCCGCGTGGTCGGCGGTGTCCGTCGGCAGCGAGGAGTGCCCCGGCGCGGCGAAGTGCCCGCAGGGCGCCTCCTGCTTCGCCGAGCGCGCCTGGCGGCAGGCCGCCGACGCCGACGTGGTCGTCGTCAACCAGCACCTGCTCGCCGCCGACGTCGGCTCCGGCGGCGTGCTGCTGCCCGAGGTCGATGTCGTCGTGGTCGACGAGGCCCACGAGCTGGAGGACGTGGTGGCCGAGTCGCTCGGTGCCGCGGTGTCGGCCGGTCGGGTGCGCCGGGTCGCCGCCACCGGCCTGGCGCTGCTCGCCGACGGCGACGACGCCAAGGCGAGCCTCGACGCCCTCACCGACGCCTACCGCGACCTGCTCGACGCCGAGCACGCCGAGCGGCGCGACGCACGCGGCGGTCCCCGCCTCGCCGAGGGCCTCGACGACGCCCCCGAGCTGGCCGAGGCGCTCGACGCCCTCAGCACCGGCGTGCGCGCCCTGGCCGGACGGGTGGCCAAGGTCCCCGACAGCCCGGCGGTGCAGACCAAGCGCGATCGCGCCACCAAGGCGCTCAACCGACTCGTCGAGGACCTGCACGTGGTGCGGCGAGCGGGCGAGGGCGAGGTGGCGTGGGTCGAGGACCAGGGCCCGTCGCGCCAGTCGGTGCTGCGCTGCGCCAGCCTCGACGTCGCCGACGCCCTGGCCGCGTGGTGGGGAGACCGTGCCGTCGTGCTGTGCTCGGCCACGCTGCCGCCCACCGCCGCGGACCGGCTGGGGCTGGCCGGCGCCGAGCGCCTCGAGGTGGTGAGCCCGTTCGACTACCGGGCCCAGGCCCTGCTCTACGTGCCGCGCCCCTTCCCGGTGCCGAGCGATCCGAGGTGGCGGGCCCACGCCGACACCGAGCTGCGGGCGCTGGTGAAGGCGGCCGGCGGGCGCGCCCTGGTCCTGTCCACGAGCCTCGCCGGGATGCGCGCCGCACGCGACGCGCTCGACGACGTGCGCGGCGCCGACGGCGAGCCGGTGGCCGTCATGGTGCAGGGCGACGCCCCCAAGCCCCGCCTGCTCGAGCGCTTCCGCGACGACGAGACCTCGGTGCTGGTCGCCACCATGGGCTTCTGGCAGGGCGTCGACGTGCCCGGTCGGGCCCTGTCGCTGGTCGTGCTCGACAAGCTGCCGTTCCCGGTCCCCACCGAACCGCTGCACGCCGCCCGGCGCGACCGGGCCGGCGACGCCGCCTTCTCCCTCGTCGACCTGCCCGCCACGGCCACCCGCCTGGCGCAGGGCGCGGGCCGCCTCATCCGCTCCACCACCGATGTCGGCGTCGTGGCCGTGCTCGACGTGCGACTCGCCACCAAGTCGTACCGCCGCGAGCTGCTGGCCCTGGTGCCGCCCATGCGCCGCACCATCGACCGCGACGAGGCCGTCGCGGCGCTCGAGGCCATCCGCGACGCCGAGCCGGGCGCCGACCGAGCAGCGCCGGCCGCGAGCTGAGCTGAGCCGAGCCGGGCGCCGACCGGGCCGGGGCGGTGGCTGGCTGCACCGGGCCGCGACGCCCCAACGGTCGCGACGCTGGGCCCGCAGCGCCGAGCCGATCGGTCGACGACCCGGCACTGGGCCTCGCGCCCCATCCGGATGGGTCGGTCGATCCATTTCCGCCGAGCCGGCGTAAGCGACCCGTTGGCGACGACTCAGGGGCGTCTGCGTGCACCCACGCAGACACGGAACAGGAGACCCCGATGCCCACCACGACCACGACCCGGACCACCACCACGGCCGAGCAGGAGCCCGCCCGTCGCAGCACGAGCCGCCTGCGCCGCTTCCTCGCCGCCACCGCGCTGACCGTCGCCCCGGCGGTCGCCCTCGGCGCCGGCACGGCCTACGCCGCCCCCGCCGGCGGCCCGAGCACCACCGGCAAGATCGCCGTCGAGGTGCAGGTGAACGTGAAGAAGAAGGACAACAGCTGGTCGGGTGACTGCGTCGCCGCCCGCGGCCCGTGGGCCTCGTGGATGCAGATCAACGACTGCATCAAGACGGCCAACGACATGTGCCGCATGGACGGCGGCAGCCTCAGCCAGCCCTCCTACGGCCAGGTGAAGTGCACCATCCCGTAGCGAGCGGCGACGCCGAACGCCCCGCCACGGCGCTCACCCGGGACCACGACGCCGAGCCTCGACGCCCGGCGTCGTGGCGCGCCAGGTCGTAGGCTGCTCGGCGATGCTGACGAAGGGCCCCGCCCCTCGACGGCATCGGCGGGCGGCACCGGCGGGAAGGCGGAACGACGTGCGACGACGAGACCAGCACCAGCCCCGGCACCCACGCGGTCGCATCGTGGCGACCACGGTCGCCATCGCCGCGCTCGCCGCGGCGTGCTCGTGGGTGCCGTTCGACTTCGACGGCGACAAGAAGGCCGACCTCGCCTGGGTCGATCCCCAGGGGACGTGGTGGCGCAACGGCCAGGCTGCGCCCCTGCTGCAGCCACCGGTGATCGCTTCGCCCTACGCCACCGTGGACCGCCCGATGTTCCAGTCGTACTCGGCCGTGCCCGGCGACTACGACGGCAACGGCATCTGGGAGCCCGGCGCGGTGGCGGTCAACGGCTCGTCGTGGATCACCACCGGCAGCCGCGGCACCATCACCTTCGCCGCACCCGCGGTGCCCACCACGAGGAACGGGTGTGGCGTCGAGACCTGTGCCCTGCCGGTGCCGGCCGACTACGACGGCGACGGCAAGACCGACCCCGCCTGGTACCGCGACGGCGATGCCACCTGGTGGATCGAGGGCCAGGCCTCGCCGATCACCTTCGGCCACCCGGCCGATCCCACCAAGCTCGGCACCCTGGACGGCCAGGCGTACGACCTGCCGGTCCCGGCCGACTACGACGGCGACCACAAGGCCGACCTGGCCCTGTACGACCCCACGTCGGCGACGTGGACGATCCGCGACAGCTCCACCTCGGCGGTCCGCACGGTCGTCGCCGGCCACAGCGGCGACGTCCCGGTCCCCGCCGACTACGACGGCGACGGCAAGACCGAACCCGCGACCTGGGGTCCGCTCGACGACACCTGGCGCATCCCCGGTCGACCCGACCTCCACGTGGCCGACCTCCCGCAGTCGACCTCGTCGCTCGGGTTCTGGCCGGCTCCGGCCAACTACGACGGCAACCCGGGCGACGAGCCGGCCGAGCTCGACACCACGGGCGGGCACTGGTGGATCTCAGGACAGGCCCGGGTGGACCTGGGGCCGACGCCGACGTGGCGGCTCCCGGCCGCCGCCCGGGCCGCGGTGGTCCGCTCGACCCTGCGGATGCTCTTCATCGCCCACGCCTGCGCGCCGAGCTCGTCGCCGAGACCCACGTACTGCGTGTGACCTCCGGTCGCCGGCACCCCCCTGCGCCCGTCGAGCGGCCAGCGATCAGCCGACGGCGAGGAGGTCGACCACGAAGACGAGGGTCTCGTTCGGGCCGATGACGCCGCCGGCGCCGCGCTTGCCGTAGCCGAGGTGCGGCGGGATGGTGATGCGGCGACGGCCGCCGACCTTCATGCCGGCCACGCCCTGGTCCCAGCCGGCGATGACCTCGCCGGCACCGAGGCCGAACGAGAAGGTGCCGTTGCGGTCCCAGGAGGCGTCGAACTGCTGGCGGGTGCTCCACGCCACGCCGACGTAGTGCACCTCGACCGGCCGACCGGGCACCGCCTCGGCGCCGTCGCCCTCGACGAGGTCCTCGATGATCAGCTCGACGGGCGGGGCCTCGCCCGGCGGCACGTAGACGTGGGGCTTGGCGGTGAGGTCGTCGTCGCTCATCCCCGGACCCTACCTGGCACCCCACGACCCGTCACTGAACCTGACACGAGCGTCAGGGATCTGTTCTACGCTCGGGCCGACCGGGTGCCGGCCCGGTCACGGTCGCAGAGGGGGAAGCCATGGCGCAGCCGCTCGAGGGCATCCGCGTGCTCGAGGTCGACAACTGGGGGTTCGCCCCCTCGGCGGGCACGGTGCTCGCCGACTGGGGGGCCGACGTCGTCAAGGTCGAGCCTCCCGGCCGCGGCGACCCGCTGCGGGGCATCTTCGGGGCGGTCAGCTTCGCCGAGGGCGCCATGGCCAACTTCCTGCACGAGCAGTGGAACCGCAACAAGCGGTCGATCGCCATCGACCTGGCCGGCGAGGACGGCCGGGCCCTGCTCGACGAGCTGATCGCCACCAGCGACGTGTTCCTCACCAACTACCTCCCCGACCTGCGCCAGCGCCTCCGCCTGACCGCCGAGGACGTGCGGGCGGTGAAGCCCGACATCGTCTACGCGCTCGCCACCGGCCAGGGCTCGAAGGGCCCCGACGCCGGCCGGCCGTCGTACGACTACGTGTCGGCGTGGGCGCGCGCCGGCGTGGGCGAGCGGCTCACGCCCGAGGGCGCGCCGCTCATCAACCAGCGGGCCGGCTTCGTCGACACCACCGCCGGCAACTTCCTCGGTGGCGCGGTGGCCGCGGCGCTCGTGCGGCGCGAGCGCACCGGCGAGCCGGTCGACGTCGAGGTGTCCCTCCTGGCCGCCGGCGGCTGGATGCTCGGCCCCGACATCGCCAACGTCCTCGCCAACGGCTTCGAGCTGCCCCGCTACGGCCAGGACGGCCGCGGGGCGGGCCCGCTGATGACCTGGTACGAGTGCGCCGACGGCAAGCGGCTGGTGTTCACGATGATGCAGCCCGAGCGCTACTGGCCCGAGGTCTGCCGGGTCCTCGAGCTGGAGGAGATCCTCACCGACGAGCGGTTCGACGACCCCGACAAGCGGATGGCCGAGACCGACGCCCTCTGCGAAATCGTCGCCGAGCGCATCCGCAGCCGGCCCCGCGCCGAGTGGGCGCCGCGCATGAACGACGCCGAGATCGTGTGGGCCCCGGTCCAGTCCCCGGCGGAGTACATCGAGGACGTCCAGGTCGTGGCCAACGGCTACGTGATCGACGTGCCCCGGCCCGACGGCACCACCGGCCAGGTCATGTCGAGCCCGGCCCAGTTCGACCAGGGCCCGATCGAGGGCCGGTGGGCCGCCCCCGAGCTGGGCCAGCACACCGACGCCGTGCTCGACGAGCTGGGCTGGGACGCCGACCGCATCGCCGGCGCCAAGGCCGCCGGCTGGGTCGGCTAGCCCCGGGCTGGGCGTCATGAGCCCCACCGGCGAGGAGGACCAGGCCCGCGCGGTGCTCGCGCGCGCCGTCGAGGAGCTCGACCGGGGGCTCGGCATC
This sequence comes from Acidimicrobiales bacterium, assembly GCA_046331175.1. GTDB lineage: Bacteria > Actinomycetota > Acidimicrobiia > Acidimicrobiales > Acidimicrobilacustridaceae > JAWKIW01. The sequence goes on along the minus strand of JAXLRI010000012.1, from coordinate 6,113 downwards.
CTGGCCGAGGCCGAGGACCGTTGGTACCGCGCCACCACCGACGAGCAGCGGTGGGAGTCGGCGGCCCAGGCGCAGGAGGCGGCCGAGGTCCTCCTCGACGTCCGCGCCGACCTCGACGCCGCCTTCGGCGACCACCCGGGGATCCGACCGGCGATGGCGGCGCTGTGGCACCGCGCCGGGCTGTGGCTGGCGTCGAGCTTCCTGCTCACGGCCCGGGCCGCCGCCGGGGCCGGCGACGCCGGCCTGGCCCGGTCGGCCCTGGCCGAGGCGTCGGACCTGGTGGACGCGTCGATGGGCGTCGACCTCGTCACCGCCGAGGACCAGGCCCTGCTGGCCGCCCGTCGGGCCGACATCGACGAGCTGGCCGCCGTCCTGCCCCGTTGACGCCGCGGTGACGCGCCGTCGTGGCGCCCGCCCACGACCGGGAGACGGTCCGTCGCCGACGGGACACGCAGGGTGGCCGGCCGGTAGCCTGCCGAGGCGTTTGCGAAGGGGGAATCCATGACGTTGCGGTGGACCCATCGAGGTCGAGCCATCGCGCTCCTGCTCACGATCGTCTGCTCGTCGGTGGCGCTGACCGCCGCCACGACCCCGGCGGTCGCCGCCGGTGGCGGCACGGTCGACCTGACCGGCTCGGTGGCGGCCACCTTCTCGGTGCGCCCCGGCGTCGAGATCGCCACGGTCACCGGCGCCCCCGCCGGGGCCCACCTCACCCTCATCTCCCCCACCAACGAGCGCTTGCTGACCCTGGTGGCCGACACCAAGGGCCAGGCCCACTTCTCGTACCTGCCGACGAACTACCTCACCTACACCACCGGCACCGGCGACCCGATGCCGACGAGCGACGGCAACACCCTCAAGCCGGGGGCCTACCGCATCGTCGACGAGACCGCCTCACCGCTGCAGGTGTCACCCACGTTCAACGTGATCGGCGTCGACGACCACCCGCCCACCTCGCTCTACGACGGCCAGTCGCTCAGCGGCGTGCCATGGCAGATCACCGGCGGCCCGCTGGCCGGCCACGCTGCGACCGAGGGCTACGGCTACGTGACCGTGCGCGACGGCATCCAGCTCAGCGTGATGGTGCGCTTCCCCGACCCCCGCATCTTCGGCGACGGGCCCTACCCGACCGTCATGGAGTACTCGGGGTACTCCCCCTCCGATCCCGACAACCCCCAGCCCGGCACCCGGCTGGCCAACATCTTCGGGTTCGCCACGGTCGGCGTGAACATGCGCGGCACCGGCTGCTCCGGCGGCGCCTTCGACGTCTTCAACCCCGCCCAGCACGCCGACGGCTACGACGTGCTCGAGACCATCGCCCGCCAGCCCTGGGTCAAGGGCGGCAAGGTCGGCATGGTCGGCCTCTCCTACCCCGGCATCTCCCAGCTCTACGTCGCCTCCACGCGCCCGCCCCACCTGGCCGCCATCTCGCCCCTCTCGGTCATCGAGGACCCGTGGTTCCAGCAGTGGCCCGGTGGCGTCTACAACGGCGGCTTCACCAAGCAGTGGCTGGCCGAGCGCGACCGCGAGGCCAACGCCGGCGGCCAGGACTGGTCCAAGAAGCGCATCAACCACGGCGACACGACGTGCGCCGGCAACCAGGTGATCCGGTCCCAGAACATCGACTTCGAGAAGTTCGGCCGGTCCCTCGAGTTCCGGCCCGCCGATGCCGACGCCCGCAAGCTGTCCGACCTGGTCAAGAAGATCGACGTGCCGGTGTACCTGACCGGCGGCTGGCAGGACGAGCAGGTGGGCAGCCGGTTCGGCATCATGCTCGACAAGTTCGTCAACGCCCCGGTGCGGAAGTTCACCTTGTTCAACGGACGCCACCCCGACGGCTACACGCCGCTCGTGCTGAGCCGCTGGGGCGAGTTCCTCCAGATGGAGGTGGCGGGCCAGGTGCCCGAGGTGCCCCCCCTGGTGCGGGCGTTCGCCCCCTCCGTGTTCGAGACCGAGTTCGGCGTCGCCGGCCTCAGCTTCGAGCCCGACCGCTTCTTGCCCACCTTCGCCGGCAACTACCCCGGCGCCAAGGCCGCCTACGAGGCCGAGCCGCCGGTGCGGGTGCTCTACGAGAGCGGTGCCGGCATGCCGTCCGTGCCCGGCGCGCCGGTGGCCCGGTTCGAGACGACGTTCCCGGCGTGGCCGCCGCCCGCCGCCCAGCCCAAGCGCTGGTACCTCGGCCCGAACGAGTCGCTCAACGACGCCCCGTCGGCCTACGACTCGATCGACCGCTTCCAGTTCGACCCCGACGCCGGGGCCAAGACCTACGCGCCGGCCACCGGGGCCTACGACTTCTTGTTCCCGCACGTCGACACCAACTGGGAGCCGCTGGCCCAGGGCAAGGGCCTGTCGTACCTGACCCCGCCGCTCACCCAGAACGTGGTGATGGCCGGCTCGGGCTACGTCGACCTCTGGCTGCGCAGCACCGCCACCGACGCGAACCTCGAGGTGGTGCTGACCGAGGTGTACCCGGACGGCAACGAGGTCCAGGTGCAGACCGGCCACCTCCGCGCCGGCGACCGCACCGTCGACCAGGCCCGATCCGAGGGCACGTTCATCGAGCACTTCTACGACAAGGCCCACTACCAGCCGCTGCCGAGCGGCCAGTTCGTGAACCTGCAGGTGCCGCTGTACCCCGTGTCCCACCCGTTCCGGGCCGGGTCCCGGCTGCGCATCACCGTCGACACGCCGGGCCGCGACCTGCCCCTGTGGTCGTTCGAGAACCCGGCCTTCGGTCCGCTGCCCGTGTCCCACGACGTCGCCCGCGGCGGGGCCATGCCGTCGTCGCTGGTCCTCCCGCTGGTCAGCTCGGTCACCAACGTGCCGGCCGACCGCCCGGCGTGCGGCTCGCTGCGCGGCCAGGCCTGCCGCAGCTTCGTGGCCGTGCAGAACGAGGTGCTGCAGACCAACGAGCCGCCCACCACGTCGACCAGCTCGACGTCGACGACGCTGGCCCCCACGACCACCCAGGCCCCGGCGACCACGTCGTCGAGCACGCCGGCGCCGTCGCCGATCGAGCCGATCACGACGACCGACCCGAACAGCACCGCGGTCACCCCGAAGTTCACCGGCTGATCGCGGGCCGACGCGCGCCCGTCCGGGGCCACGTCGGGACCTTCCGCCCTTGCTGGCGGGGCGGGGCCCGGCGGTAGCATGCGGCGTCGCAGACTTACTGCGTAAGCCGCTCGAACGGGGGACCCTCGTGACCGACACCGCGCCCATCGACGACCTGGACGTCATCACCGCCCGGTTCTACGGCGAGCGGGGCTACCCGCACGACGAGTGGACGCGCCTGCGAGCCGAGTCGCCGATCCACCGCTTCCAGCCCGAGGGCTACCGGCCCTTCTACGCCATCACCAAGCACGCCGACATCACCGAGATCTCCCGCCAGCCGGCGCTGTTCAAGTCCGCCGGCCGGTTCATCCTGTTCCCCGACCCGCCGGGCGCCGACGCCACGATGCTCGAGGACAACCCCCCGTTGCGGATGCTCGTCAACCAGGACCCGCCCGAGCACCGCGACTTCCGCAAGCTGGTCTCGTCGTGGTTCACGCCCAAGGGCATCGCCACGCTCGAGGAGCGCCTCGTCGAGATCACCGACGTCCTGTGGGACCAGCTGGCCGAGCGGGCCGACGCCGACGGCTGGGTCACCGTCGACTTCGTCCGCGACGTGGCCGCTCGCCAGCCGCTGCGCATGATCACCGAGATCCTCGGCATCCCCGACGAGCGCGAGGAGTTCGTCCTGCGGATCACCAACCAGAACTTCGGCCTCGAGGACCCCGAGTTCCAGCTGGAGGGCGAGAGCCCCGACGAGGTGCTGGCCTTCATCGGCGAGGCGTTCGCCTACTTCGACGAGCTGCTCGACGACCGCCGGGCCAACCCGCAGGGCGACCTGTGCACCGTGCTCGCCAACGCCGAGATCAACGGCGAGCCGGTCCCCCGCTTCGAGCTGTACTCGCTGATGTTCCTGGTGATGGTGGCCGGTCACGACACGACCCGCAACGCCATCTCCGGTGGCCTCGTGGCCTTCCTCGACCACCCCGACCAGCTCGACGCCCTGCGGGCCGACCCCGAGCTGATCGTCACCGGCGCCGACGAGATCGTGCGCTGGACCACTCCGGTCAACCACTTCGTGCGCACCGTGACCGAGCCCTATGACCTGCGCGGCGTGCACCTCGAGCCCGGTGACCACCTCGCCCTGTTCTACGCCTCGGCCAACCGCGACGAAGACGTGTTCGACGACCCGTGGGCGTTCCGCCTCGACCGCGATCCCAACCCGCACCTGGGCTTCGGCATCGGTGAGCACTACTGCCTGGGCGCCCACCTCGCCCGTCTCGACCTCAAGGTCTTCTGGCGCAAGCTCGTCGAGCGGGTGACCGACATCGAGCCGGCCGGTGAGGTCGAGCTGCTCCAGGCCTCCTTCGTGGGTGGCCCCAAGCACATCCCGGTGCGGATGCGGATCGCGCCGCGGGCCTGATCCCGACGAGGTTCGCCGGCCCTGGATCCGCCGCCGGGACCAGGGACGGCTCTAGCGTGGCGGCGGCGCACCGGTGGGGTGCACGACCGAGGACGCAGACCGGACCACCGGGCCCTGCGGGGGGAGCTGACCGAGCCGATGGAACCCGTCGTCGCCGTCATCGCCGTGTCGGTGATCGCCGCCCTCGCCATCGTCATGCTCGGCTGGGTCCAGGCCTACCGCACGCGCAAGGCCACCCGCGAGGCGCTCGACCGCACCATCACCCCCATCAGCGACGAGCACGCCCTGGGCCTGGTCACCCACCAGGCCACCGAGGACCGCATCCGCGAGGCAACCACCGGCGACGAGCCGGGCTGACCGACCTCCCGAGCCGCGCGCCAGCGGCGGCCCGGCTTCCGCCCCGACGGGCAAACCGGCGGACCGCCGTCCGCCGCGTGCACGAAGATGGCGGCGTGGACCTCGGGACGGTGGTGGCCAGCTCGTGGTCGGCGGGCATCAGCCTCTACGGCGTGCTCGCCGTGCTGGGCATCGCCGGGCGCCTGGAGTGGATCCAGTCGCCCACCCTCCTCCAGCAGTGGTGGTTCATCGCCGCCGCGCTCGTGCTGTTCGTTGTCGAGCTGGTCGTCGACAAGATCGCCGTGGTCGACAGCGTGTGGGATGCGGTGCACACGGTCCTGCGGCCCGTGGGCGGGGCGCTCATCGGTGGCCTCGCACCCGGCCAGTCCGTCCCCCTCCCGGTGCTCCTGGCCCTCGGCGCGGTCCTCGCGCTGTCGAGCCACTCGGCGAAGGCATCGGTGCGGGCCCTGGTGAACGCCTCGCCCGAGCCGATCTCGAACGTGGTCGTGTCCACCCTCGAGGACGGCCTGGTCGGGCTGGTGATGGCGCTCGCCATCGCCTTCCCGAAGGTGGCCTTCGTCGTCACCGCCGTCCTGGCCGTGGCGTCGAGCGTGGTGGCGGTGGTGCTGTTCCGCACCGCCCGGGCCACCTGGCGCCGGCTACGGCGTCGCTTCGGCCGGACGGCCGACCCGGGCGCGCCCCCCGGCACCGCCCCGACCACGGGCTGACGCGCGGGTTGGCCGGCCGGCGGCATCGGGTGCCGGCCGGTCGTTCGTCGACGGTGGCGGTCAGGTCGGCTGGGTCGCCGGACCGTCGCCCGGGTCGACCGCGGTGGCCGTGCTGGCCCCCACCGGCGTGCCGGCGTCGATCGGGTCGAGGCCCTTGCGGCGGCGCAGGCCCGGCGTGGTGGCGAGCAGCACGTCGTCGGGGATCATCCCCTTCGACACCCAGCCGTGGTCGTCGGCCCACACCAGCAGCGGCGGCAGCACGGTGAGGGCGGTGAACAGGGCCACCGCCACGTTCATGCCGACGATGATGCCGAAGTCGCGCAGCAGCGGCAGGCTCGACGTGGCGATGACGGTCACCCCGGCGATGGCGGTCAGACCGGACACGATGAACGCCCGGCCCGTGCGCGACGCGGCCACGTCGACGGCCGGCCGCGGCTCGAGGCCCCGGCGACGCTCCTCGAGGAAGCGCAGCAGGATCAGCGAGGTGAACTCGGTGCAGGCCGCCACCACGAGCGGGCCGCCGACGGCGGTCATGGGGCTGAGCTTCAGGTTGAAGACCCAGGCCACCAACGAGG
>JAXLRI010000011.1:0-162069 GCA_046331175.1 Acidimicrobiales bacterium | reverse complement strand
ACGGGCGGTTGCACTACGTGCACAACTACCTCGGTCTGGCGCGCTTCGGGGTGACGTCCACCGAGGAGGTGCCCGCCGGTCGCCACGAGCTGCGCATGGAGCTGGCCACCACCGGGTCGCCGTCGTTCCTCGAGGGCAAGGGGTCGCCGGCCGAGGTGCGGCTCTTCGTCGACGGTCGCCTCGTGGGGGCCGGTCGGCTGCCCTACACCGTGCCCAACAACTTCGGCATCCTCGGCGTCAGCTGCGGGTTCGCCGCCTACGACAGCGTCGAGCCCGACGACTACCGGGCGCCGTTCGCCTTCACCGGCGAGCTGCACCAGGTGGTCCTCGACGTGAGCGGCGAGCTCACCATCGTCCCCGAGGCCGAGCTGGCCCAGCTGCTCGGCGAGCAGTAGCGCGCGGGCTCCGGCTGGGCGCGGGCCTCGCTCAGCCGGTCCGGTCGATGGCGGCGAGCACCTCGTCGGCCGGCAGCGGGGTGGCCAGCAGGTAGCCCTGGGCCCGGTCGCAGCCGAGGTCGGCCAGTGCGGTGCGCTGGGCCTCGGTCTCGACGCCCTCGGCGGTGGCCTCCAGCCCCAGCGAGTGGGCCAGGCGCACGATGGCCGTGACGATGGCGGTGTCCTCGGGGTCGGTGCCGAGGCCGTCGACGAAGCTGCGGTCGACCTTGAGCCGGTCGACCGGGAAGCGCTTCAGGTAGCTGAGCGACGAGTAGCCGGTGCCGAAGTCGTCGACGGCGAGGTGCACGCCGAGGCTGCGCAGCTGCTCGAGGGTGGCCTGCGAGCCCTCGACGTCGTCCATCAGCTCGCTCTCGGTGATCTCGAGGTGGAGGCGGTCGGCCGCCAGCCCGCTCGTCTCGAGGGCCCGCTGCACGTGGCCGACGAGGTCGGGGTGGTCGAGCTGCCGGCCCGAGAGGTTGACCGCCATGGTCAGCGGTGGACCCTCTGACCCGTCGCCGCGCTGCTCGTCCCAGCCGACGAGCTGGCAGCAGGCCTCGGTGAGGACCCAGTCGCCCATCGACACGATCACGCCGGTCTCCTCGGCGACGCCGATGAACTCGTCGGGCGCCAGCAGGCCGCGCTGGGGGTGGCGCCACCGCAGCAGGGCCTCGACGCCGTCGACCAGACCGGTGCGCAGGTCGACGATCGGCTGGTAGCGCAGCTCGAGCTCGCCGCGGCCGAGGGCACGGCGAAGCGCGTTCTCCAGGTCGAGGCGGTCGACCGCCTGCTCCCACATGTCGACCTCGAAGACCTGGTGGCGCTGGCGGCCCTTGGCCTTGGCCCGGTACATGGCGGCGTCGGCGTCGCGGATGAGCGCCTCGGGATCGCCGGTGCCGGGCTCGCCGATGGCGATGCCGATCGACACGCCCAGGTGGAGGTCCTCCTCGCCCAGCCGGAACGGGGCGGCCATGGCCTCCTCGACCCGTTCGGCCAGTCGCACGGCGGGGTCGGGTCCGTCGACGTCCTCGCACAGGATCACGAACTCGTCGCCGCCGAAGCGGCTGACGGTGTCGCCCGGGCGCAGCTGGTGCTGCAGGCGGTCGGCCACGTCGACCAGCAGCCGGTCGCCGGCGGAGTGGCCGAGGGAGTCGTTGACCACCTTGAAGTGGTCGAGGTCGCAGAACAGCACGCCGACCCCGCGGCCCCGGCGGCGGCTGCGGGCCAGGGCCAGGTCGAGGCGGTCGAGCAGCAGCGTGCGGTTGGGGAGCCCGGTGAGCGGGTCGTGGGTGGCCTCGTGCTCGAGCCGGCGCTCGAACGCCTTGCGCTCGGTGATGTCGCGGAAGACGGCGGACACGAACTCGAGCCGACCGTCGTCGAGGTGGGCGATCATCTGGGCGAGCATGGCCACGACCTCGCCGTCGGCGCGCACCGCATCGAGCTCGCCCGACCAGGTGCCGGTCGCCGTCACGGAGGGCATGACCTCGGTGCGCAACCGGTCGAGGCTGGCCGGCGTGAACGACGTGCCGAGCGAGAGGTCGCCGAGCTCGACGTCGTCGTCGACGCCGAAGAAGCGGCGGGCGGCGGCGTTGAGGTACTCGATGTTGCCCCTGGCGTCGGCGATGGCGACGAGGTCGCGGGTGAGCTCGAAGATGTCGATGAGGCGGCGCAGCTGGCGCTCGGCGGCCACCCGGTCGTCGACCAGCCGGGCGTTGAGGGCGATCCCGCCGATGTCGGGGTGGTCGAGCATGTCGGTGCCCACGATCTCGACGTGGTGCCAGCTGCCGTCCTTGTGCTTCAGCTTGATGGTGGTGGGGACGGGGACGCCGGTGCCGGCCACGAAGCTGGCCAGCTCGGCGGCGATGAGGTCGACGTCGTCGGGGTGGATGAGGTCGAGCCCGTTGACGCCCACCAGGTCGTCGGGGGTCCAGCCGAGCATGCGCTCGGAGCTCTCGGTGACCCACATGATCGAGCCCTCGCGGTCGACCACGACCACCGCGTCGTAGCTGCCCTGGACCACGGTGCGGAACCGGGCCTCGCTGCGCCGCAGCGCCTCCTCGGTGGCCATGCGATCGGTGATGTCTCGGATGTTGGCCACCAGCCCGTCGACGGCGGGGTCGCCGAAGCGGTTCACCACCGTGGCCTCGACCCAGCGGAAGCCGTCGGGGTGGTGGCGCACCCGCAGGCGCCGGGTGGTGACGGCGGCGGGCGTCGCCATCAGGGCGAGGAACTCCTCGGCGGCCCACTCCTGGTCGTCGGGGTGGATGAAGTCGAGGGCCGAGTCGACCTGTCGCTCGGTGGGGGGCTGGCCGAAGATGGCCTCGGCGGCCGGGCTGGCGTAGGTGATGGCGGCCTCGCCGTCGATCACGACGATGGCGTCGGCGCTGTGCTGCACCAGGGCCCGGAAGCGCTCGTCGCGGCGACGCAGGGCCTCTTCGGCCTCGAGGCGCGCCCGCACGTCGCGCACCGACACGAGGATGCTGTCGGGCTCGTCGCCGTCGCCGGGCAGCAGGGTGCCCAGGCCCTCCACCGGCACGATCGAGCCGTCGGCGTGGCGGACGTGCAGCAGCATCGGCTCGTGCGTGCCCGGCTCGGCGCTCACGGCGAGGAAGCGGGGGAGCACCTCGTCGAGGTCGTCGGGGGACACCAGGTCGAACGCGGTGCAGCCGACGAGCTCGTCGGCGTCGTGACCCAAGATGGTGGTGACCGTGGCCGAGATCCACTCGACCCGAGCCTCGGCGTCGACGATGGCGATAACGTCGGGGCTGGCGTCGACCACCGCCGCCAGTCGGGCCTGGCTGGCCCGCAGCGCTCGCTCGGCGGCCACCCGATCCGTGACGTCGCGCAGGCTGAACATCGCCCCCGGGTCGTCGCGGTCGTCGGCGACCGGGCGGGCGGTGGCCTCCATCGATCGCCAGCTGCCGTCGCCGTGGCGCACCCGCAGCACCAGCTCGCCGTCGAGGTCGTGGCCGGTGAGGACCCGTCGGAGGCTGGGGAGGAAGTCGGCGACGTCGTCGGGGTGGACGAACTGCAGCAGGTGGTGGCCGATCCACCGCAGGGGCGAGGTGCCGAGGACCTCCTGGATGGCCGGGTTGCCCCAGCGGACCCGTCCCTGGGGGTCGACCAGCACCAGGCAGTCGGTGGTGTTGCGCACGATCGTGTGGAGCACGGACTCGCCGGCGTGCAGCGAGTCCTCCGAGGTCCGCCGCTCGGTGATGTCGCGCACGGTGACGACGACGGCGCCGACCCTCGGCTCGTCGAGCAGGTTGGTGCCCACCACCTCGACCCAGCGGAGCTCGCCGCCGCGGTCGGGGACGCGGAACTCGACCCGGGCCTGGGCGCCGGGCTCGGCGACGACCCGGCCCCAGGCGTCGGCGGCGAGCAGCTTGTCGGCGTCGAAGACGGCTGCGGTGGGGGCTTGGCCGACGATGGCGTCGGCGGGCACCCCGAACAGCGCCTCGATGCCGGGGCTGACGTAGGTGGCGCGGCCGTCGGCGTCGACGAGGCAGAGGCCCTCGCGGAGCCGCTCGGCGGCGCGCGGGGAGGCATCGACGCCCGTCACGGGCTCGCCCGCCAGGCTCGGTGCCGGCCTCCGTCTGCCATCGCTTCCCCCACGACGCGCCGGCCTGGTGGCCGGTGCCCGGATCGTACCGCCGGGTCGCCGGCCCGTCGTCCGGGCGTCCGGGCAGGGGGTCGGCCGGGCGCAGGCAGCCGGCCGGGAGCGGGTCGCCGGCCGTGTCGGTCAGCCGGGCCGGACGGCGTCGGGGGCGAGCGCGACCAGCAGCGCGGTGTTGTACGGCGCTCGGCCGCGGTGGCCGGCGTCGACCAGCTCGAGGTCGGGTCGGCCGGGCACGCGCAGGAGCAAGGTCCGGCTCACCACCTCGGGGTCCTCCACCTCGGCCTCGACGGTTGCACGTTCCCAGCACCCGAGCACCGGTCCCACGGCCAGGTCGCCGCGGGGCCAGATCGGGCGCCCGAGCACCACCTCCACCACGGCGACGTGCGTGGGGGTGAGGGCCACGGCGACGGCCTTGGGCCACCCGGTGGCGCGCCGCGTGCCGTGCGACGGGGTGAAGGCCCCGATGGCCGAGACCGGCTCGCCGAGGCGAGTCGCCACCGCGGTGGCGAGCGGGGCGAGGGTGGGGTCGGGTGCGATCTCGACGCCGGGATCGGGCGGCGGGATGGTGGCCGGCCGTCGCCGGGTCGCTCGGATCGCCTGCCGTCGTTGCTCGCGCCGGCGGCGGACGACGTCGCCGACGCCGAGACCGACGGCGGCGGCCGCGATGCCGAGCGAGATCAGCCCGCCGACGATGCCACCGTTCCGGTTGGGGAGCGACTCGTCCAGCGCGTCTCGCTGCAGGGCGACGAAGCTGCCGATGTGCTCGGCGATGGCCCGGGCCTCGGTCGAGCGCCCGGCCTCGATCCGCTCGAGCGCGTCGGGCCGGGTGCCGACGAAGACGTACAGCATCGGGGGCGTCTTGGGTCCGCCCCCGAAGGAGGAGGCGCCGGCGAGGGTGCGGGCGGCGAAGGTGCGGTCGGTGCTCGTCGCCAGGGCCGACGACTCGTACCGGCAGGTGTCGGTGGCGCGGTCGCAGCGCAGGCGGACGTCGGCCGACGTGAGGACGCTCGACGTGCCCCAGGCGGCGAGCCCGATGCCGACGACGACGAAGAGCACGTCGGTCAGCAGGCGGCCGGCCCGGCGGGCGGCGGAGCTCTGCAGCGGTCGGGACACGTCCCTTGGGTACCAGGCCGCGCCCCGCCGGTCGTGAGCAATCGTTGCTCAGGTGTGCCGGGGTAGGTTCGGAGCCGGTCGTCGCCGGGGGGCGGGCCGGGGGGAGCGAGGCAGGTGGAAGCAGCGGACGGCGCGGGCCCGCAGACCGAACCCGACGACGAGGTGCTGGAGCACGACGTGGTCGTGGTGGGCGCCGGCGCCGGCGGGCTGGGGTTGGCCGTGCTGGCGGCGCAGGCCGGCATCGACGACGTGGTGGTGCTCGAGCGGGGCGACGGCGTGGGCGGAACGTGGCGGATCAACACCTATCCCGGCGCCGAGTGCGACGTCCCCTCGCACCTGTACTCGTACTCGTTCGCCCTCAACCCCGACTGGTCCAAGACCTTCGCCGGCCAGGCCGAGATCCTCGCCTACTTCGAGCGGTGCGCCGACGAGGCCGGCGTGCGCGACCGCATACGCACCGGCGCCGGGGTCCGCTCGCTGCGGTGGGGCGACGACGCTCGTCGCTGGCTGGTGACCACCGAGGACGGCGACGAGCTGCGGGCCCGGGTGGTGGTCAGCGCCGTCGGCACCTTCAACGCGCCGGCCGTCCCCGACCTGGCCGGCCTCGACTCGTTCGCCGGCCCGGTCCTGCACTCGGCCCGCTGGGACCACGCCGTCGACCTGGCCGGGCGGCGGGTCGGCGTGATCGGCACCGGGGCCAGCGCCATCCAGATCGTGCCGGCCATCGTCGACGAGGTCGGCCACCTCGACGTGTACCAGCGGTCGGCGCCGTGGATCATGCCGCGGGGCGACAAGCCCTACGCCGACGAGGCCCGGGCCGCCTTCGCCGCCGACGTCATGGCCATGCGCCGCCACCGCCGCGGCATCGAGCGGTTCTACGAGGGCAACACCGTCTTCCGTGCCGACGACCGGCGGTTCGGCGCCTTCGAGCACTTCGCCCGGGCCCACCTCGAGGCGAGCGTCGCCGACCCGGTGCTGCGCGAGGCGCTCACCCCCGACTACCCGATCGGGTGCAAGCGCGTGCTCCTGTCGGACGACTACTACCCGGCCCTGCAGCGCGATCACGTCGACCTGGTCACGTCGCCGATCCGCGAGGTGGTGCCCGACGGCATCGTCACCGTCGACGGCGAGCACCACCCGCTCGACGTGCTCGTGCTGGCCACCGGCTACCACGCCACCGACTACCTCCACGGCATCGAGGTCGTCGGCCGCGACGGCCGCCGCCTGCACGACGACTGGGCCGACGAGCCGCGCGCCCACCTCGGCCTGACCGTGCCCGGCTACCCCAACCTGTTCGTGCTGTACGGGCCGAACACCAACCAGGGCGGCAACTCGATCCTGCTGATCCTCGAGGCGCAGGCCCGGTACGTGGTGCAGGCGCTGGCGGCGATGCGGCAGCTCGGCCTCGACGCGCTCGAGGTCCGGGCCGAGGCCTTCGCCGAGTACAACCGGCGCCTCGACGAGGACCTGGCCGGAACCGTCTGGGCCTCGTGCGACAGCTACTTCCGCACCCCGAGCGGGCACATCGCCACCCAGCTGCCGCACCCGGCGGCGTGGTACCGGCGGCGCACCCGCCGCATCGACCTCGATGACTACGTCGTCACGCCGAGCGGCGCGTAGCCGCCGCTCCTACGCGCGGGGCGACGGCTCGGGAGCGTTCGGCGACACGTCCGCGGTGGGGGCGTCGGCCGTCGACGTGGCCGTCGTCGTGGACTGCGCGTCACGGCGGGCCAGCGTCATCGAGCGCCAGTGCACCGCCGTCATCAGCACGGCGGGGATGGCCAGCAGGAAGGTCGACCCGGCCAGGGTGTCGGCCAGCTGCACCACGGCGGGGTCGCTGCTGGTGCGGGCGACGACGAAGGCCGTGCCGGTCATGAACAGCACCTGGCCGAAGTAGCCGCCCAGCGCGGCGACGTGGGGGTGGTGCAGCACGCCGTCGACGTCGCGGTTGGGCTCGTCGCGCATGAGCCAGGTGAGGACGCCGACGAGGATGGCCACGGTGAGCGTGAAGCCGAGCTGGCTGCCGAGGGGCAGACCGAACCAGAAGCCGGGGCCGCCGTAGCGGAACAGCTCGCCGAGGAAGAAGTGGGCGCCGAGGCGGCTCACCGGGTCGACCACCCAGATCGCCCACACGCCCATCATCACCGCCACGACGAACTCGAGCGCCGGCATGCGGGAGCGGGTGCGGTAGGGGCCGCCGACGACCAGCCGGGCCGAGGCGAAGGCGAAGTAGGACATGAACGTGTAGCTGAGCGACACCATGAGCGGGACGTCGCCGACGAACAGCTCGTGGCCGCGCAGGTCGTCGTTGAAGGCGTAGCGGGTGTAGGGGATGCCGTAGCGGACCGACCCGTTCTCCGCGAGCACGCCGACCACGAGCGCGGCGGCGGTGTAGATGCCGGTCTTCTTCCAGCCCAGGTGCCGGCTGGCCAGCACGACGAACGTGATGCCGAACAGCGTCACGTACCAGCGGCCGACCAGCGTGCCGACGATCTGCTCGCCCATGGCGACACCTCCCCAACGCGGCGCCGCGGTGCCCGCCCACGCGGCACCCGTCACCCGACCGCCCGAGGCTACCCATTCCCTGACACCCGTGTCAGGTTCCGTGCGCGGCCCCGCCCCCGCCCCCGTCTCTGCGCGAACTTCCCGCGATTCTGGGGCTTGGTGCCCCAGAATCGCGGGAAGTTGGGGAGGAGGCGGTCGGAGGCGGTCGGAGGGCCGGTCTGATCGGCCACGGTGGGGTCGTCCCGCCTACCCTCGGTCCCATGCGGCGACGTGGGGGGTTCGTGGCGGCGGCGGCGGGCCTGCTCGTGGTGGCGTCGGCCTGCTCGAGCGGGTCCTCGTCGACCACCGCCGCGCCGGCGACCACCTCGGCGTCCACCGCGGCCTCATCGACCACGGCGTCGCCGGGCTCGGCCCCTGGCGCCGGAGGGACGACCCCGCGGCGGGCGACCGAGCTGCCGGCGGGCTACGCCGGCTTCTCCAGCCCGCAGTACGCCGACGGCCAGCACTGGATGTGCCGCCCCGGCAACGCCACCGAGGACGTGTGCGACCGCGACCTGACCGCCACGGTCCTGCGCCCCGACGGGACCACCGCGGTCGAGCCCCACGCCAAGGCCGCCGACCCGCCGATCGACTGCTTCTACGTCTACCCGACCATCAGCAACGACCCGGGTCTGAACAGCGACCTCGAGCCCGAGGCCGACAACGAGGTCTGGGCGACGATCAACCAGGTGGCCCGGCTGAACAGCACGTGCCGCGTCTTCGCCCCCGTGTACCGCCAGCTCACGCTCGGCTCGCTGCTGCGCCGCCAGGCCGGCGCCGAGGCCGGTGACGACACCGCCAAGGCCCGCGAGCTGGCCTACGGCGACGTGCTGGCGGCGTGGAAGCACTACCTGGCCAACGACAACCAGGGCCGGGGCGTGATCCTGGTGGGCCACTCGCAGGGGGCCGGCGTGCTCAAGCGGCTGCTGGTGGAGGAGGTCGACAGGGAGCCCCTGCTGCGGCAGCGGCTGGTGAGCGCCTACCTGCTCGGCACGAGCATCGGCGTGCCCCCGGGCAAGGACGTCGGTGGCGACCTGCAGAACATCCCGCTGTGCCGCACCGCCGACCAGGTCGGCTGCGTGGTCACCTTCGCCAGCTTCCCCGCGACGGCGCCGCCGCCCGACAACAGCCTGTTCGGCTCGGCCGGCTCGGGTCGGGTGGCCGGCTGCACCAACCCGGCGGCGCTCGGGGGCGGGGCCGCGCCGGTGACCGGCTACTACCCGGCGGCCGAGGGTGCCAAGGCGCTGGGCGGCGACCAGGCGGTCACCACCCCATGGGTGGCGCTGGCCGGCCAGCTCACCGCCGAGTGCGTGGTGCGCAACGGTCGCTCGGTGCTGGAGGTCTCGGTGACCGGCAACCCGTCCGATCCCCGAGTGGAGACGCTGCGCCGCGGGCTGCCGGCCAACTGGGGATCGCACATGGCCGACGCCAACCTGGCCATGGGCGACCTCGAGCGCCTCGCGGCATCGCAGGCCCGCGCCGCCACCGCGTCGGGCTGACCGGCTCGGCTGGCTCGGCCCTTCGTGCCGGTCGGCCCGGTCGGGTTCGCGCGTTCCGGCCGGTCGGGTTCGGGGGTCGGGGTCAGAGCGAGGCGTAGACGGCGTCCATGAGCGCCTCGTTGCGGGGGTTGCGCCAGCGGGCGCCGAGCTGGTCCATCACGTAGCCGAAGGCCACACCGGCGTCGGGATCGACGAAGCCGAGCGACCCACCCGCACCGAAGTGGCCGAACGCGCCGGGGTTGGGGCCGAGGCGCCGCTCGGGCTGGGTGAGCTGGAAGCCGAGGCCGAACCGGCTGGGGCGGTCGAGCACGCGGTCGACGCCGGCCGACTGCTCGGTGATCGCGTCGGCCAGCGCGCCCGGGTCGACCAGCGCGGGCGTGTCTGCTGCTCGTCGTCCCTCGGGCAGGAGGGCGGCGTAGACGCGAGCCACGCCGCGCGCCGAGGCGTGGGTGTTGGTCGACGGCATCTCGGCCGCCCGCCACGCCCTGGTGTTGACCAGGCCGGCACCCGACAGCCCCGACGGGTCGAAGTAGGCGTGGTAGCGCATCCGCTCGTCGTCGCCCAGGCCCTCGGGGGTGACCTCGGGCGGGGGCGGGTCGGGCCAGCCGAACTCGGCGGTGCGGTGGTCCTCGGCGGCGGGCAGGCCGAGGTGGACGTCGGCGTCGAGCGGCCCGGCGATGCGGTCGCGCAGCAGCTCGCCGACGGAGCGGCCCGTGATCCGCCGCAGCACCTCGCCCACCAGGAAGCCGAAGGTGTTGACGTGGTAGCCGTGGGCCGTGCCGGGCTCCCACCACGGGGCCTCGGCGGCGAGCGCGGCGGTCATGGCCGGCCAGTCGAACATCAGGCGGGGCGGCACGCGGTCGTGGAACGCCGGCACCCCGGCCTGGTGCGACAGCAGCTGGCGGATGGTCACCTCGTCCTTGCCGTGGACGGCGAACTCCGGCCAGTGGCCGGCGACCCGGTCGTCGACATCGAGCACACCCTCGCCCACGAGCTGGGCGGCCAGCACGGCCACCATCCCCTTGCCGACCGAGAAGGCGTTGACGAGCGTGTCGGCCCGCCACGCCCGGGTGTCGGCCTGGTCGGCCCAGCCGCCCCACAGGTCGACGACGACCCGGCCGTCGACCACCACGCACACCGCCGCCCCGTGCTCGCCGAGCGATGCGAAGCCGTCGGCGAACGCCTCGCGCACGCCGGCGAACGCGGGGTCGACCGTGCCGTCGATCGGAGCGCTCAGATCGTCCACGATCGAGATTCTGGCGCGAGCCCGGGTGCTGGGTGGCCGGCGTGGTACACACCAGCGATGCCCGGACTGGACCTGCCCGACTTCGCCCTCGAGGTGCACCTCGGTCGCTGGGAGTTCGCCGCCGAGCACAACCTGACCGCATCCGACGCCGAGAGCCTGACCATCGCCGAGCTGCTGGCCCTCGACCGCGACGACGCCCGCGACCGGTTCCTCGACCTGTCCCTGGGCTACCTGCCGACGTGGGGCACCGACGAGCTGCGCGCCGCGGTGGCGGCCACCTACGACGAGGTCGACGCCGACCACGTGCTGTGCTTCGCCGGCGCCGAGGAGGCCATGTTCTGGGCGCTCCAGCTGCTGGTCGGTCCGGGCGACCACGCCATCGTGACCGTGCCGAACTACCAATCGCTCGAGTCGGTCACGATCGCCAGCGGCGCCGACGTCGACGGCCTGCCGCTGTGGTCCGGCTCCGGTGACGACCTGCGGTGGGCCCTCGACCTCGACCGGCTGCGCTCGCTCCTGCGCCCCACCACGCGCCTGGTCGCCGTGAACGTGCCGAACAACCCGACCGGCTTCGTCCCCGACCACGAGACGTGGGCCGAGCTGGTGGCGCTGTGCGACGAGCGGGGCATCCGGCTCTTCGCCGACGAGGTCTACCGCGGGATCGAGGTCGATCCGAGCCGGACGCTCGCCCAGGCCGCCGACCTGTCGGGCACCGCCCTGTCGCTCAACGTGGTGTCCAAGGCGTACGGCCTGCCCGGCCTGCGCGTCGGGTGGCTGGCCTGCCGCGACCACTCCGTGCTGGAGCGGCTCGAGCGGGCCAAGCACTACACGACGATCTGCAACGCCGGCCCGAGCGAGCACCTCGCCGCCGTGGCCCTTCGGCACGGTGCCCAGATCCGGGAGCGCAACCGGGCGATCGTCGCCGCCAACGGGCCGGTGGTGGCCGACTTCGTGGCCGAGCACGCCGACCGGTTCGTCGTCGATCCGCCCGACGGCGGCTGCGTCACCTTCGGCCGGTACCTGGGAGACGACGGCGTCGAGGTGATGTGCCGACGGGCCGTCGAGGAGGCGGGGGTCGTCCTGCTGCCGGCGTCCATCTACCGCTCGACGCTCGCCGAGGTGCCCGCCGACCGGTTCCGCATGGGGCTCGGTCGCCGGGACGTCCCGACCTCGCTCGCCCGCCTGCGCGACCACCTCGCCGCACGCGGCCCGGCCTGATCCGCGTCGGGGGAGCCGACGACGGGCATGGGGCGGCCGGGTCTGCTTCGCTGTCGGCCATGACGACGCCCCAGCTCGACGCCGCCCGGGACCTGTTCGACCAGCTCGACACCGCTGCTGCCACCACGCCGGCCGGCGAGCCGCTGCCGCTGTCCTCGCTCGAGGCGCTCGACGACGCCGGGCTGTCCGGCCTGCTCGTGCCGCGCGAGGTCGGCGGCCAGGAGCTGGAGCTGGCCGACATCATCGACGTCTACGAGGAGGTGTCGCGCGCCGACGGGTCGCTCGGCTGGTGCTTCTTCGCATCCGACCTCACCGCCGCCTACTTCGGTGCGTACCTGCCCGACGACGGCGTCGCCGACGTGTTCGCCGACGGCGTCCCCCGCATGGCCGGCCAGTTCGCCCCCAACGGCGTGGCCGCCGTCGACGGTGACGAGCTGGTCCTCACCGGCGACTACCAGTTCGGCAGCGGCATCGTGCACGCCCAGTGGGCCGGCGCCGGCGTGCTCACCACGCCCGAGGACGGCACCGACCCGGCCTACCTGTTCGCCTGCTTCCCGGCGACCGAGGCCGAGCTGAAGGGCAACTGGGACGTCCTCGGCCTGCAGGCCACCGCCAGCTACGACTACCTCGTGCGCGACGTGCGGGTGCCCACCCGTCACGCCTTCGACTTCTTCGCCCCCACGGTGCACCGGGGCGGCCCCATGTACGCCCTGGGCGTGCTGCCCCTCACCGCCGCCGGCCACGCCGGCTGGGCGCTCGGGGTCACCCGCCGGGTGCTCGACGAGGTGGAGGCCATCGCCGCGGGCACCACCCGCCTGGGTGCCACGTCGAGCCTGGCCGACGACGAGCGGTTCCTGTACGAGCTCGGCGAGCTGGAGGGCCGCTACCTCGCCGGCAGGGCCTGGGTGCGCCAGGTGCTCACCGACGCCGTCGCCGAGGTCGCCGCCCACGGCGCCCTGTCGGAGGTCACCGCCAACCTCGTGCGCGAGAGCTGCCGGCAGGTCAACCAGGGCGGCGCCGACATCGCCCGCCAGGCCTACCTGCTGGCCGGCACCAAGGCGCTGCGCGACGGACCCATCCAGCGCGGCTTCCGCGACCTGCACGCCGGGTCCCAGCACTTCTTCGCCGGCCCGTCGGCCGCCGTCGACCTGGCCCGCAGCCTGCTCGCCGCCCGCGCCGCCGACTGACTCTCGCGACCGGCCCGACGCGCCGCGGTCGCGCGGCGCCGGCTCGTCAGTCGTCGACGGTGACCGGGTCGCCGACGCGGATGGTGCCCGGCACGCCCACCCCGGCGTAGATGCCGAGGTGGTTGGGGATCTCGGTGTTGAGCTCGGTGATGGCCTGGAACAGGCCGGGCTGGCGGTCGAGGCGGGGTTGCTGGTCGAGGCTCGGCTGGGCCCGCAGCGGCATGGCGCAGCGGACGGTGGCCATGATGTCGGTCAGCGCGACGTCGCCGATGCGCACCGGTCGCCCGGCCCACGACTGCTCGACGAACGGCTCGCCCTCGGCCTCGACCACGATGTTCGGGCGGAAGCGGCGCACGTCCCAGTCGAGGTCGGGGCGGGCGGCAGCGCACCCGTCGAGCGTGGCGGTGGTGACCACGTGCAGGGCCGCCAGGTCGAGGAACGTCCCCGGCGGCACGGGGATGTCGAACACCTCGGCGTCGTCGTCGGGCGGGTCGAACGTCATCTCGTAGGTGAGCGCCTCGTCGCCGCCGGTGCCGCTCGCGTCGCCGGCCCGGCGCAGCTCGACCTCGCGCCCGAGCCACGCCGAGAGCCGGGCCGAGGCATCGGGGTCGTCCACGCCGATGCGCGAGCCGTCGGGGAGCGTGATGGCGGCGTCGTCGGCGGTTGCCTCGAGCAGGGCGGCGGTGCGCTTGGCGGCGAGCAGCCGTCCGCTGGCCACGTCGATCAGCCCGTAGGCGCGATCGCCCGCGATGCCGGTCGGGCCCACCGCGACCTCGTCGACGGCGAGGCCCTGCATCGACTTCACGGGGTAGCGGTAGCAGGTGGTCACGGTCCCCAGCACGGTCATGGGTCCGATGCTCGCACAGCACCGGGCCGGCCCGCCTCGAGCCCGAAGTTCCCGCGATTCCGAGGCTTGGTGCCTCGGAATCGCGGGGAGTTGGGGATTGGGGAGCTGGGGGACTGGGGGGCGGCGCGGGGCGGGGCAGGCGACGGCGGCCCGTAGCCTGGGGCGGGTGAGCGACCCCGTGCTGCAGACCGTCCCGCTGGGCTTCCAGTGGCCCACCATCGACCCGTTCCTGTTCTGCGTCCACCACGACGACGCCTACCCGGCCGGCAACGAGCGGTTCGGCCCGGCGGCGCCGCTCGACGGCCGCGACATGGGCCAGGACTTCGCCGGCATCGACGGC
Organism: Acidimicrobiales bacterium; assembly: GCA_046331175.1. Lineage (GTDB taxonomy): Bacteria > Actinomycetota > Acidimicrobiia > Acidimicrobiales > Acidimicrobilacustridaceae > JAWKIW01. Next base: position 148,025 of record JAXLRI010000011.1, on the reverse strand, counting down.
TGGCGGATGTACCACGGCCTCACCGTGCCCGGCTTCCCGGCCCACCCCCACCGCGGCTTCGAGACGGTCACCTACGTGCGGAAGGGCCTGATCGACCACTCCGACTCGCTCGGCGCCGCCGCCCGCTTCGGCCGGGGCGACGTGCAGTGGGTGACCGCCGGTGGCGGCATCGTGCACTCCGAGATGTTCCCGCTGCTCGACGACTCGGGTCCCAACCCCGTCGAGCTGTTCCAGATCTGGCTGAACCTGCCCGCCGAGGACAAGCTCGTCGACGGCCACTTCACGATGCTGTGGGACGGCGACATCCCCCGCCTGCACGCCGTCGACGACGCCGGGCTCGCCACCGAGGTCACCGTGGTGGCCGGTGAGCTGGGCGGCCTCGTCCCGCCGTCGCCGCCGCCCCGCTCGTGGGCGTCGCGCCCCGACACCGAGGTGGCCATCTGGCACGTGCGCATGGAGGCCGGTGCCACCTGGACGCTGCCCACCACCGTCGATCCCGACACCGTGCGCACGCTGTACCTCTTCGAGGGTCCGTCGCTGCGCATCGGCGGCCACGAGATCGAGGGCTCGACCGCCGCCGTGGTGCGCACCGACGAGCCGGTCGAGCTCGTCGCCGGTCCGGCCGAGGTCGACGTCCTCGTGCTGCAGGGCCGCCCCATCGGTGAGCCGGTCGCCCAGTACGGGCCGTTCGTGATGAACGAGGAGGCCGAGATCGAGCAGGCCTTCCTCGACTACCGCCGCACCGGCTTCGGCGGCTGGCCGTGGTCGAGTGACGATCCCGTGCACGGGTCCGACCCCACGCGCTTCGCCCGCCACCCCGGCGTTCGCGAGGAGCGCGCGTCCTGACGACGCGCTAAGCCGGGGCCATGCCGCCTCCGGACCAGCCGTACCCCAACCGCGCCGCCACCGAGGAGGCGTTCGCCGCGCACGTCAACGCCGGCAAGGTCGCCACGTACCGGGCGCTCGGCCTCGAGCTGGTGATGGGGGAGCGGTCCGGCTCCACCTTCCACGACGCCTTCGACGGTTCGCCGTACCTCAACTGCCACGCCAACGGTGGCGTGTTCAACCTCGGCCACCGCAACGCCGTCGTCGTGGCCGCCGTGCGCGACGCCCTCGACCACCTCGACATCGGCAACCACCACCTCGTGTCGGGCTGGCGGGCGACGCTGGCCGAGCGGCTGGCGGCCACCACCGGCGGTGCCCTGCCGGGCGTGGTGTTCGGCGTCGGCGGCGGCGAGGCCAACGACCTCGCCATCAAGGTGGCCCGGGCCCACACCGGCCGGCAGGGCGTGGTGTCGGCGGTCGGCGGCTACCACGGCCACACCGGTCTCTCGCTGGCCGCTGGCGACCCCGAGTACCGCGAGCCGTTCGGCGCCAACCCGCCCGGCTTCGTGCAGGTCCCCTTCGACGACCTCGACGCCCTGGCCGAGGTGCTCGCCCGACCCGTCGGCCCCGACGGGCAGCCGCCGGCCCTCGTGCTGCTCGAGCCCATCCCCGCCACGCTCGGCATGCCGATCCCGTCGGCGGGCTACCTCGACGGCGTGCGCCGCCTGTGCGACGAGCACGGTGCCCTGCTCGCCTTTGACGAGGTGCAGACCGGGCTCGGGCGCACCGGCACGATCTGGTACCACGAGCAGGAGGGCGTCGTGCCCGACCTGCTCGTCACCGGCAAGGCGCTGTCGGGCGGCGTGTACCCGATCTCGGCCACGCTGATGAGCCCCGAGCTGTTCGCCTTCTTCGACGACCACCCCTTCGTCCACGTGTCGACCTTCGGCGGCGCCGAGCTGGGGTGCGTGGCGGCGCTGGCCGTGCTCGACCAGATCGAGGCGCCCGGGTTCCTCGAGCGGGTGCGGGCCCTCGGCGATCGCCTCGCCGACGAGCTGGCCGACCTGCCGTTCACGCTTCGGCGGCGCGGGCTGTTCATGGGGTTCAAGTTCGACGACCCCGGCGGCGGCCTGGTGGCCACCAAGGCGATGTTCGAGCACGGCGTGTTCGCCATCTACGCCAACAACGACCCATCGGTGCTGCAGTTCCTTCCGCCGCTGGTGCTCACCGACGACGAGTGCGACGACCTCGTCGCCCGGACCCGGGCGGCGCTCGGTGGCTGACGACGCCGGGACCGAGGCGGCGCGTGACCCGGCGCCACTCGAGGAGGCGCCGCTCGACGAGGTCGAGGACGCGGTGCAGGCCGCCCTCGCGGGTGGGAGCGAGGAGCACCTGCGGGTGCTCGGGTACGGCGAGATCACGCTGGTGATCGGGTGGCCGACCGACGAGCCCCACTGGGCCTGCAAGCGGCTGCCCCGCTTCGCCTCGGGCGCCGACGTCGACCGCTACCGGACCGCCTTCGAGCAGTACCTGGGCCTCCTGCGCCGGCGGGGCGTCGAGCCGGTCGCCACCGAGCTGCGCGTCGTGGAGGGCCCGGCGTCGGCGGCAGGTTCCTCGGCGGCGCCGGCCGCACCGACCGGTCCGGTGGCCTACGTCGTGCAGCCGGTGCTGCCCTCGTCGTCGCTGGCCCCCGAGGTGCTGCGCCGGGCCGGACCCGAGGAGGCGGCCGAGGTCGTCCGGGGTGTGGTGGAGGCGGTCGGCCCGGTCGTCGACGAGCGCACCGGCTTCGACGGGCAGCTGTCGAACTGGGCGGTCGTCGACGGCGAGCTGCGCTACCTCGACGTGTCGACCCCGATGCTGTTCGACGAGCGGGGCCGGCTGGAGCTGGACCTCGACCTGTTCCTCGCCGCCTACCCGTGGCTGCTGCGGGGGCCCATCAAGCGCTTCGTCGCCCCCGGCGTGCTCGGCGCCTACCGCGAGGAGCGCCACGTCCTGGTCGACCTGCTCGGCAACCTCGTCAAGGAGCGCCTCGACGACCGCATCGCCGAGGTGCTGGCGGTGGTGAACGAGCACGTGCAGCCGGTCGTCACCGAGGACGAGGTGCGGCGCTACTACCGCTCCGATGCCCGGCTGTGGGAGGTGCTGCTGCGCCTCCGCCGGGCCGACCGCTGGTGGCAGCGGACCGTGCGCCGCCGCGGCTACCCCTTCCTGTTGCCGGGCCGGATCGAGCGCTGACCGCCACGGACGGGACGTAGGTCCCTGGTCGGGCGACGATCGCCGGGGGAGGATCCGGCCGATCGGCCGTCGTGCGACGCGGCGGTGCGGTCGACGCATCGGGGCGGTCAGCGACCAGGGGGACAGCCATGACGGACACGGCCGTGCGACCGGCGGACGAGGCGGCGGGCCAGGGCGGCGACGCCACCGAGCACGTCGACGTGCTGATCGTCGGCGCCGGGATCTCCGGGGTGGGCGCCGCTTGGCACCTGCAGAACGAGCGGCCCGGCACCACCTTCGTCGTGCTCGAGGCGCTGGCCGGCTTCGGCGGCACGTGGCTCACCCACACCTACCCGGGCATCCGCTCCGACAGCGACCTCTACACCTTCGGCTACGAGTTCAAGCCGTGGACCGGCGCGCCCATCGCGTCGGCCGGCGAGATCCTCAAGTACATGGGCGAGGTCATCGACGAGAACGACCTCGACCAGCACATCCGCTACGAGCACCGCATCCTGTCGGCGTCGTGGTCGAGCGAGACGAACAGGTGGACGCTCGAGGGCATCCGCACCGACACGGGCGCCACGGTGCGGTTCACCTGCTCGTTCCTGTGGATGTGCCAGGGCTACTACCGCCACGCCGAGGGCTACACGCCCGACTGGCCCGGCATGGACCGCTACCAGGGCCGCATCGTGCACCCCCAGACCTGGCCTGCCGACCTCGACCTCACCGGCCAGCGCGTCCTCGTCATCGGCTCGGGTGCCACTGCCGCCACGCTCGTGCCGGCCATCGCCGGCGACTGCGAGCACGTCACCGTGCTGCAGCGCTCACCCACCTACTTCTGGTGCGGTCCCAACACCAACGAGCTGGCCGACACGCTGCGCGAGATCGAGATCGACGAGACGTGGATCCACGAGATCGTGCGCCGCAAGCTCCTGCACGACCAGGAGGTGGTCACCCGCCTGTCGTTCGAGGAGCCCGAGTTCCTCAAGGAGGTGCTCATCCAGGGCGTGCGCGACCTGCTGCCCGAGGGCTACGACGTCGAGACCCACTTCACGCCGAAGTACCGGCCGTGGCAGCAGCGCATCGCCTACGTCCCCGACGGCGACCTCTTCGCCGGCATCACCGCGGGCAAGGCCACCATGGTCACCGACGAGATCGACACGTTCACCGAGACCGGCGTGCGCACCAAGGGCGGCGTCGACGTCGAGGCCGACGTGATCATCACCGCCACCGGCTTCAACCTCTGCGTGATGGGCGACATCGCCTTCTCCGTCGACGGCCGCCCGACCGACTTCTCCGACACGGTCACCTACCGGGGGATGATGTTCACCGGCGTGCCCAACATGATCTGGGTGATGGGCTACTTCCGGGCCAGCTGGACGCTGCGGGCCGACCTCATCGCCGGCTTCGTCGTGCGACTGCTCGACCACATGGACGACCTCGGCGTGCACCGGGTGACGCCGGCGCTGCGCCCCGAGGACGCCGACATGCCGCTGCTGCCGTGGATGGACCCGAGCAACTTCAACCCCGGCTACCTCATGCGCTCGATGGACCTGCTGCCCAAGCGGGGCGACAAGCCGGAGTGGTCCCACACCCAGGACTACTGGACCGAGCGCGACGTCATCCCCGCCGCCGACCTCGACGACGGCTGCCTGGTCTACGAGTAGCCGGGGCGCGTCACGCCTCGTCGGGGGTGGCCAGGTCGATCACGCCTCGTCGGTGACGCCGAGGGTGCGCACGGTCGGCGACGTCGGCACGGTGGTGGGGTCGGGCGCGGTGCGGAAGAGGTCGTCGACGAACGGCACGGTGAAGCCGTACCAGAGGTGCTCGTCCTTGAAGTGGTGCAGCCGGTGGCGGCGCTGCAGCCGCCGGTACCACGACCCCTTCGGCCGGTAGCCGGTGTGGGTCAGGAAGTGGGTCCACTCGTAGACGACGGTGGCCGCCGCGGTGGCGGCCATCCCCGAGACCGCGGTGCGCGTGTCGCGCGCTGCCACCCGCCACGCCGCCGCCAGCAGCGGACCGGTGGGGACGAGGAACCACATCGGCAGCAGGGTCAGGTCGAGGTCCCACGGGTCGGCGTGGTGGGCCCGGTGGTAGCGGGCCACGGCCGGGTCGATGCGGTGCCCGGCGACGGAGCGGGGCTTGGCGTGCAGCACCAGCTTGTGGGCGGTCCACTCGAGGAAGGGCCAGCCGGCGATGACGCCGGCGGCCACGGCGACGTCGCGGCGGCGGAGGCGGCCGAGGAGCGGACGGGTGGCGACCAGGGCCGCGGTCTCGACCAGCAGCAGCCGGATGGTGGCGTGGTCGGTGAACAGCCGCAGCGCCGCGGCGAGGTCGTCGGCCGGGGTGGGGCGAGGCGTCGGGCCGGACCGGCCGGCGCCGGCGACGGTGGGCGCCGCCGCGTCGGCGGCGGGGGCGGCGGCCGCCGCGGTGGTGTCGTCGGCGGGCTGGGCGGGGTCGGGCACGAGCGGGAGCATGGCACGGCGCCGACCGACCTGCTCCATGGGGGCGCGCGCCCGTAGTGTTTCCCGCCATGGCAGGTGGACGGCGGCGGGTGCTGCAGCGCGTGCGACCCGGTGTGCTCCGGTTGGTCTTCGCCGCTCTGGTGCTCGTCTCGGTGGGCAGCGGCGCCGTGGCCTCGGCCCAGGAGTCCCCGCCGACCACGACCACGACCCCGACGGCGGCCCCCGCCCCGACCCAGCCGACGACGTCGACCGAGGGCCGCACGATCCGGGTGGCCGTCCGCCAGCTGCCGCCCTTCGTCGAGAAGCACGGCGACCACTACTCCGGTCTCACCATCGAGCTGTGGGAGCGCATCGCGGCCCAGAACGGGTGGAAGACCGAGTTCGTCGAGGTCGACAGCGTCAACGCCATGCTGGACGCGGTCGCCACGGGCAGGGCCGACGTGGCGGCCACCGCCATCAGCGTCACCAGCGAGCGCGAGGACCTCTTCGACTTCTCCCACCCGTACTTCGACGCGGGCCTGCAGATCATGGTGCCCGCCGATCGGCGGCTGTCGTTCGGCTCCCTGTTCCACGCGCTGACCTCGCCGTCGCTGCAGCTGCTGTTCTGCGTGTTCCTGGCCGGGCTGCTCGTGGTGGGGACCATCGTGGCGCTGGTCGAGCGGAAGACGAACCCCGACTTCGCCCACTTCGGACCGCGAGCCGTGCTCGAAGGCGCCTGGTGGGGTCTCACCACGGCCGCGACCGTCGGCTACGGCGACCGGGTCACCCGCACCGGCACCGGACGGATCATCGCCGCCTTCTGGATCTTGTTCGGCGTGATCTTCCTCGCCCAGGTGACCGCCTCCGTGACCGCCAGCCTGACCGGGCGCGAGCTGCGCAGCGACATCCGTGGGCCCCAGGACCTGGGTGGCCACGACGTCGTCACCGTGCGCGGGACGACGTCGGCCACGTACCTGCGCGAGCACCGCATCCCCGCTCGCGAGCTGAGCAGCGTCGACGAGATGGTCGAGGCCGTCGCCGATGGTCGGGCCGACGCCGCCGTCTACGACTCGCCGGTGCTGGCGTACCAGGTGAGCCGGCTGGGATCGAACCGGGTCGCCCTGGTGGGTAGCCCGTTCACGACGGAGTTCTACGCCATCGCCACGCAACCGGGCTCGGACCTGCTCGAGCCCATCGATCGCGCCCTGCTCCAGCTCAGCGAGGACGGCCTCCTCGAGCGCCTCCGCGCCTCCTGGTTCCCCAGCTGACGCTCGACCGCCGTCGGGGCACTGCCGAGTGCCCGGCGGCTACTGCTCGGCGAGGATGGCGGCCAGCTCGGCCTCGAGGTCGCGGTAGGGGGTGCCGCTGACGTCGACCACGGCCTGGCGGATGGTGGCGGTGCAGCGGAACGGTGACTCGTACCGATCGGAGACGGCCGGGCCGACGTCGTAGCCGCACGTCAGCCCCGAGCCGGTGATCGAGAAGCGGGCCGGCGTGAACAGGGCGATGTCGATCGAGCCGGCCGGCTCTCCGTCGACCTGCAGGGTGGCGGTGGCCGCGAAGTCGGCGGTGAAGACCACCTCGACGCCGAGGCGGTGCTCGCCGGGGCCGATCACGCGGTCGGCGACGGCCAGCGAGCGTGCGGCTCCGGCCAGGTTGTGCTCGTAGTGCAGGCGCCCGTCGACGAGGAACAGCGTCCAGCCGCCGAGGGCCGAGCCCTGGGACAGCAGCACACCCTCGATCGGCGGCGGGATGCCGCGGTCGTCGTCGGCCACGACCACGTCGACGGTGATCGAGTGGTTGCGGTTGCGCACGTTGACGGCGACCGTCTCGGGCACGGGGGCAGCGCCGGGGAAGTAGCGGTAGCGCGAGCGGTCGCGGATGCGGGTGGGGCGTGGCGCCTCCAGCGCGGCGAGCGGGCGGTTGTCGAGGGGCAGCACCTGGTGGGCGCGGGCCTCGGCCCACCAGAGGTCGATCATCTCGGCCAGCTTCTCGGGCTCGGCGTCGGCGAGGTCGTGGACCTCGGTGGGGTCGACCGCCACGTGGAAGAGCTCCCAGCGGTCGTCCTCGAAGGGCGCGTCGGGGTCGATGCCGTCGCCATAGAGGGCGCCGAGGGGCTTGAACGTCACCGCCTTCCAGCCGTCGTGGTAGATGCCGCGGCTGCCGAGCATCTCGAAGTGCTGGGTGGTGCGGGTGGGGGCGGCGTCGGGGTCGCGCAGGACGGACGCGAAGCTGGCGCCCTCGATGGGGGTCTGCGGCACGTGGTCGATCTCGGTGGGCGCGTCGATGCCGATCAGGTCGAGCAGCGTGGGCAGCACGTCGATGACGTGTGCGTACTGGTGGCGCACCCCGCCGCGGTGCTCGTCACCCAGGCCGGCCGGCCAGCGCACGATGCACGGGTCGGCGACGCCGCCCTCGTGCACCTCGCGCTTCCACCGGCGGAACGGCGTGTTGCCCGCCGACGTCCAGCCCCACGGGTAGTTGTTGTGGGCGGTGGGGGTGCCCAGCTCGTCGATGCGCTCGCGCAGCTCGCGGCGACCAGCCGGGATGCCGTTCCACATGCGGGCGTCGTTGATCGAGCCCTTCTCGCCGCCCTCGGCCGAGGCGCCGTTGTCGGACAGCAACACGATCACCGTGTCCTCGAGCTCGCCGAGGTCGTGCTCGACGAACGACAGCACTCGGCCGATCTCGTGGTCGGCGTGCGACAGGAACCCGGCGAAGCACTCCATGAAGCGGGCGGCGACGCGCTGGTCGGCGGCGCCGAGGTCGTCCCACGCCGGGACCCACGGCGGCCGAGGCGACAGCTCGGCGGTGGGCGGCACCACGCCCAGCTCCTGCTGGCGGGCGAAGGTGCGCTCGCGCCACACGTCCCACCCCTCGTCGAACTGGCCGGCGTAGCGGTCGATCCACTCGGTGGGCGCGTGGTGCGGTGAGTGGCAGGCACCGGTGGCGAGGTAGAGGAGGAAGGGCTGGTCGTCGTCGACCGAGCGCAGGTCGGACAGGTAGCCGATGGCGTGGTCGGCCAGGTCGGTGGACAGGTGGTAGCCGTCCTCGGGCGCGGCCGGGGGCGCCACCCACTGGTTGTCCTGGAACAGCGTGGGGACGAACTGGTGGGTCTCGCCGCCGTGGAAGCCGTACCAGCGCTGGAAGCCGCGCCCCACGGGCCAGCTCCGGCGGTCGGCGGCCATGTGCACCTGGTCCTCGGGGGTGAGGTGCCACTTGCCGACGGCCATGGTGGCGTAGCCGTTGGCGCCGAGGATCTCGGGGAGGAAGCCGTGGCGGTGGTCGATCAGGCCGTTGTGGCCGGGGAAGCCGATGGCGAGGTCGGCCACCCGGCCCATGCCGACGGTGTGGTGGTTGCGGCCCGTCAGCAGGCAGGCCCGGGTGGGCGAGCACAGCGACGTGGTGTGGAACCCGGCCAGGCGCACGCCGTCGGCGGCGAGGCCGTCGATGGTGGGGGTGGCGATGTCGGAGCCGTAGCAGCCGAGCTGGGCGAAGCCGACGTCGTCGAGGACCACGACGATCACGTTGGGGGCGCCGGCCGGCGGCTCGGGCTCGGGCGGCCACCAGGGGCTGGACTCGCGCCAGGTGTCGCCGATCGTGCCGCCGAAGTCGGCGGGCCCGGAGGTGGTGGTCGCCATGGCCGGCAGTCTCGCAGGACGGCCGTGGCGACGCGGCTGGACCGCGTGGGCGCGGGGCGGGCGCCATCGGCCACGATGGGGGTGATGGCCGGCCACCACCACGACCACGGGCCCGGGGCCACGGGCGCCGGCAGCGGCACGTCGCGCGACGCGCGGCTGCTCATCGCCATCGGCCTCAACGTCGGCATCGTGGTGCTGCAGCTGGTGGCGGGTGCTGTCGCCGGGTCGGTGGGCCTGATGGCCGACGCCGCCCACAACCTCACCGACGTGCTGGCGCTCGGCGTCTCGCTGGTGGCCGTGCGCATGGCCCGTCGGCCGAGCACCGCCGCCCGCTCGTTCGGGTGGCACCGCGGCACCGTCCTGGCCGCCCTGTTCAACGCCGCCGCCATCCTCGCCGTGTGCGTGCTGGTGGTCGTCGAGTCGGTCCAGCGCCTCTTCAGCCCCGAGCCGGTCGAGGGCGGGATCGTGGTGGTCGTCGCCCTCATCGGGGCGCTGGCCAACGGCATCTCGGCCCTCGTCGTGCACGACGGGTCCGACGACCTCAACATGCGCTCGGCCCTGCTGCACCTGCTGTCCGACGCCGGCACGTCGGTGGGCGTGGCCATCACCGGGGCGATCATCCTCGTCACCGGTGGCTACGAGCGGCTCGACCCGATCGCCGCCCTGGTCATCTCGGTGCTCATCGGGTGGCAGGGGTGGCGGCTGGCCCGCTCGGCCACGGCCATCCTGCTGGAGGGGACGCCGGCGGGCGTCGAGCCCGCCGAGGTCGAGGCCGCCATCGCCGACACCGACGGGGTCGATGCCGTGCACGACCTGCACGTGTGGAGCCTGTCGAGCGAGCTGCGGGCGCTGTCGGGCCACATCGTGGTGAGCGGGCACCCGACGTTGGAGGAGGCCCAGGTGGTGGCCGAGCGGGTGAAGCACCGGCTGTCGCACGACTTCGCCATCGCCCACGCCACCCTCGAGCTCGAGTGCGAGCCCTGCGCCCCCGACCCCCACTGTGAGGCCGACAGCATCAGCTCGGGCTGAGCGGCCCGTGCCCCTTCCGCGTGCGTTCGTGGTCACGCGGGGGCGTGATGGGGAGCGCACGCGGGTGGCGGGGCGGCTGGTCGAGTGCGTTCGCGGTCACGCAGGTGCGTGATGGGGAGCGCACGCGGGTGGGGTGAGCGGGATGAGCGGGGGCCGGGGTCGGGCGCGCCACGGGGGCGGATCCCGGCGGGAGGGGACCCGCCCCCGTGGGCGTGGGGCGCGTGGGGGAGGAGGGGAGGCGCGCCCGGGATCAGCTGGCGCCCGACCTCGTCATCGGGCCGAAGCTCTGCTGTTGGACGTTGCCGCCCTGGGCGGCGCCGTTCTGCGACGTGCCGTTCTGCGACGTGCCGTTCTGGCGGGGCATGCGGTTCGTGCCGGTGCCGGCCTGGCCGTTGGCCGAACCGTTGGCGTTGCCGGTGGCCGAGCCGTTGGCGGTGGCCGGGCCGTTGGCGCCGCCCATCCCGGGCGGGCCGCCGAAGCCACCGCGGATGCCGACCTCGCCGACCCGCACGGTGGTGGCGGCCACCGTGCCGTCGCTGCCGGCGGTGCCCCGCACCTGCACCTGTTCACCGGTCTTGAGCGACGAGACGTCGACCTTCTCGGCGATGGTGACGGTGGTGCTGTCGGCGGTGGTGACCGTGACGGTCGAGCCGTCGCTGGTCTTCACCTGGAGGGTCGTGCCGTCGATCGACTCGACGGTCCCGCGGGTCGGGGCCATGCCGCCGGGACCGCCGGGCACCTGCCCGGTGGCCGGCCCGTTCTGGCCGTTCTGGCCGATCTGGCCGTTCGCCGAGCCGGTCTGGCCGCCCTGGGCCCCGGGCTGGATCGGCATCTGGCTGCTCTGGCCGTTCTGGCCGCTGCCCTGCAGGTCGGGTGGGGCCGGCATCTGGCTGCTCTGGCCGTTCTGGCCGCTGCCCTGCAGGTCGGGTGGGGCCGGCATCTGGCCGTTCTGGCCGCTGCCCTGCAGGTCGGGTGGGGCCGGCATCTGGCCGTTCTGGCCGCTGCCCTGCAGGTCGGGTGGGGCCGGCATCTGGCCGTTCTGCGGCGCCTGGCCGGTCTGGCCGCTCTGGCCACCGACCTGGCCACCGGCCTGGCCACCGGGCCCGCCGCCGCCGGGACCACCGCCGGGTCCGGCATCGACGACGTCGCGCGTGTCGATGATCGCCTGGGCGGTCACCGTCGCGTCCGACGTGGTGCCGAGCACGGTCACGTTGTCGCCCACCTTGATGTCGCTCACCGTGCCGGTCGTCGACCGGGTGATCGTCGCCTTCGAGGCGTCGACCTTGGTGCTGGTGCCGTTCTGGCCCTGCACCGTCAGGGTCGAGCCGTCGACGGCCGACAGCGTGCCGATCGTGCCGCCGCCCTGGCCCTGACCGAAACCGCCCGGTCCGCCCATGCCGCCCGGTCCGCCCATGCCGCCGGGGCCCTGCTGGCCCGAGGTGGCCGAGGCGGTCGACAGCTTCGAGCTGGCGACGTTCACGCCCACGATGGCGGCCACCGCCAGCGCCACCACGCCGGCCCCGGTGGCGATCCAGGTGCCGATCGAGCGCTTGGAGACCGCCCGGTCGGCCTGGGTCGGGTCACCGGCCGGTGCGCCCGACCACCAGTCGCCCTCGGGGTTCGGCGGGGCCTGACCGGCGGCGGGCGGCGGCACCGGGCCGGAGGTGGGCGGGACGGGGCCGGTCACGGGCGGGCCGGGAGGCGGGGTCGTCGGCGGGGTGCCGGGCATCGCGGGGTTCGTGGGGTTCGCGGGGCTGGAGGGGATCGAGGAGGTGTCGTCAGGGCGGTCCATCGGGGTGGTCCTTTCGCGTGGTGCGGAGCGGGGGTCGAGCTGGTTCGGTCGAGCTGGTTCGGTCGAGCTGGTTCGGTCGAGGGGACTCGGGTCGGGGGTCGTGCGCCGGGTGCGTCGGTCCGGCGGGTCCGGGAGGTCCGGTCGGGGCGGCGGGTCAGGCGGCTCCGCTGAGGTCGTAGAGGGTGGTCGAGCCGCCGTAGTCGACCTGGGTGCCGTTGGTGGTGATCCACTGGCGCAGGGCCGAGGTGGTGCCGTTGCCGCCGCCGGGGCCGCCCATGCCGCCACCCATGACCACGTAGCGCAGCTGGCCGGAGGCGACGAGCTCCTTGAGCTGGTCGACGCTCGGGTACGGGTCGGCGCCGTTGAAGCCGCCGATGGTCAGGACCGGCTCGCCGTCGCTGCCGAGGATGAGCGGCGCCGAGGCGTTGGAGGAGAAGGCGGCGGCCAGGTAGGTGGCGTCACCCCGGTTGGCCTCGAGGTAGCTGATGAGGGACTGGTCGGCCTGCTGGGAGCCGGGGCCGCCCATGCCGCCGCCCCCGCCACCGGGACCGCCGTTCGAGGAGGCGACCGGCCCGGCGTTGACGATCGGGCCGCTGGCCGACGAGGTGACCGTCGTCAGCGTGTAGGCGGTCGGAGCGGCCAGCACGCTGAAGGAAGCGGCCACGGCGGCGGCGACCACCAGGGGCTTGGAGCGCAGCAGCCCGCCGACGAGGAGTCCGATCGCACCGGCGACGGCGGCGACGATGATCGCCGTCCGCAGCCAGGGCACGTAGCTCGACGTCTGCAGCAGGAGGGCGACGGCCCACGAGGCGGTGGCGAGGATCGCCAGCGGCAGGGCGAACGAGAGCCAGCGGTGCGCTCGGCCGAGACGCCAGAGGGCGAACCCGCCGGCGGCGGCACAAGCGGCGACCGCCGGGGCCAGCTGGATCGAGTAGTAGGGGTGGAAGATGCCCTGGGCCTTGCTGAACAGGGCGTAGCCGACGATCGCCCAGCCGCCCCAGAGGATCCACCCGGCCCGGGCCAGGTCGGTGCGGGGGCTCCGGCGGGTCAGCCAGAGCCCGGCGAGCAGGCCGGCCAGCGCCAGCGGGATCAGCCACGAGATCTGGCCGCCGTTCTGGGTGTTGAACAGGCGCAGCCAGCCGGCGGCGCCGCCGAAGTTCGGGCCGCCTCCGCCACCGAAGGAGGCTCCGCCACCGGTGCCCGCGCCCTGGCCGAAGATGCGGCCGAGGCCGTTGTACCCGAACACCAGGCTGAGGATGTTGTTGTCGTCGGTGGAGCCGATCCACGGTCGGTCCGCCGCCGGCCACAGCGCCACGACGGCGATCCACCAGCCGGCGGCGACCAGCATCGAGGCGGCGGCGGCGAGCAGCTGGAGGATGCGCTTGCCGAGCTTGGGCGGCCCGGCGATCAGGTAGACGAGGGCCATCGCCGGCAGCACCACGAGGGCCTGCAGCATCTTGGTCGTGAAGCCGAAGCCGATCAGCGCACCGCAGGCGACCAGCCAGCGGGTGCGGCCGGTCTCCAGCGCCCGCCAGATGGCCCAGGCTGACAGCAGGCCGAGCAGCGTCAGCACGGCGTCGGGGTTGTTGAAGCGGAACATGAGGGCGGCGACCGGCGTCACCGCGAAGGCGAAGGCGGCGAGGTGGGCGGCCCAGTTGCCGGCCCACTTGCGCACGAGGTGGTGCAGGACGAGCACCGAGATGACGCCGGCGATCGCCTCGGGCAGCAGCATCGACCAGCTGCTGAACCCGAAGATGCGGGCCGACAGGGCCTGCACCCACAGCGCCATCGGGGGCTTGTCCACCGTGATGGCGCCCACGCTGTCGATCGAGCCGAAGAAGAACGCCTTCCAGCTCTTGGTGGCCGACAGCACGGCGGCGGCGTAGTAGTCGTTGCCGTTCCCGTTGGCCGACAGGTTCCAGGTGTAGAGGGCGGCGGTCACCACGCCGATGGCGGCGGTGATCCAGCCGTGCACCGAGATGCGGCGCCGGCCCGCCGGTGTGGCGTCGTCGGCGGGGACGGGGGCGGGCGAGGCGGGGGGCGGGGAGGCCGGAGGCGGGGCGAGCGGTGGGAGCTGCTCGTCGAGCACGGTCGGTCCGGGGGCCGCCGGGGACGTGGGCTCGGTGATGGTCATGGCGCCAGCGTGGGCACCCAACCTGCGAGGTTCCTGTGAGTCCCCTGCCGATCCCTTTCGGATCCTGGGAGCGGCCGTCCGCCCGGCCCGTCCTGCCCGCCGTGCCGCCGGTTCTTGCTGCGCCAGACGTCGGGGCCGACGCCTGAGGCAACACGTTCACGGGGTGCCGGCGGATCGTCGGGGTCCCAGGGAGGCGCCGCCGTGCTCCCAGGTGGTTGCCAGGATCGGGCGGCAGCGTGGCGCCCATGACCGCCACGCTCGACCGCGCCGCCCCGCCGTCGGCCGACCCGACCCGCAGCGACCGTCGGACCGGTCCCTCGGGACCCTCCGGTCCGCCGCCGAGTGACGGGTCCTCCGGAGACGTCGCCGGCCACCTCGACCCCGACGCCCGGCCCCGCTGGTGGCGGCTGCGCCACCGCTGGCCCCAGCTCGCCGTCACCGCCGTGGCCCTGGTGCTGAACCTGGCGAACCTGTCGGTCAACGGCCTCGGCAACCAGTACTACACGGCCGCCACCCGCTCGATGGCGTCCAGCTGGTCGAGCTGGTTCTTCGCGTCGCTCGACCCCGGCAACTTCATCAGCGTCGACAAGCCCCCGATGTTCCTGTGGATCGAGGCCATCCCGGTCCGCCTGTTCGGCGTGGCCACGTGGACCGTCCTCGGGCCGGCCGCCCTGGCCGGCGCCGCCGCCGTGGCTGTGCTGTGGGCGGCGGTCGACCGTCGCTTCGGCCGGGTGGCCGCCACCATCGCCGGCCTCGTGCTGGCGGTGACGCCCATCAGCGTGGCCGTCGACCGGCTCAACCTGCCCGAGCCCTACTTCCTGCTGTTCCTGGTCGCCGCCGTCTGGGCGGTCGGCCGGGCCCTCGACGCCGAGCGGCGAGCGCTGGCCTGGATCGTGCTGGCCGGCGTGCTGGCCGGCTGCGCCTTCAACACCAAGATGCTCGCCGCCGCCATCCCGCTGCCGGCCCTCGGCATCGGCATCCTGCTGGCCACCCGCGGGTGGCGCAAGGTCGGCCACGCCGCCGCCTTCTCGGTCGCCGCCGTCGTGAGCGGCGTGTGGTGGATCGTCCTGGTCGACCTCGTGCCCGCCTCGATGCGGCCCTACGTCGGCGGCTCGTCGAACGACACCGTGCTCGACCTGGTGCTCGGCTACAACGGCTTCGGCCGGGTCAACGGCGGGGTGGGGGGCGCGGGCGGCACCGGCGGTGGTGGGTTCGCCGGTGGCGGTGGCGGTGGCGGCTTCGGCGGCGGCATGGGCGGCGCCGGCGGCGTGATGGGCGGCACGGCCGGTCCGCTCCGCCTGTTCTCCGACGCCCTCGCCGGCCAGATCGCCTGGCTGCTCCCGCTGGCCGTGCTCGGCGCCGGCGTGGCCCTGTGGAGGTGGCGCTCGGACCGGGTGGCCCGCTCGCTCGTCGTGGTGTGGGCCGGCTGGCTCGCGCTGTACGCGGTGATCTTCTCCAAGGCGGCCGGGACCTTCCACGCCTACTACACCGCCGCCCTGGCCCCGGCGATCGCCGCCCTCGTGGGCATGGGTGCCGCCGCCGTGCTCGACCTCGCCCGCCGGCAGCGCTGGTGGCTGGCCGTCGTGCCGGCCGTGCTCGCCGCCACCCTCGCCTTCGAGCTGTCGATCGCCGGTCGCCAGCCGACCTTCCAGACGTGGGCCCGTCCGCTGGCCGTCGCCGTGGGCGTGGCCGGCGTTGCGGCGCTCGGCCTCGGCTACGCCCGGCGCAGCCGCCGGTTGGTGCACGCCGCCCTGGCCGTCGTGGTGGCCGCCGCCCTCGTGCTGCCGGCGTCGTGGGCGATCTACGAGACGACCGCCCCCGCCATCAACGCCACCCTGCCCCAGGCCGGTCCCCGCACCGGTCAGGCCGGCAGCACGTTCGGCTCGGCCTCGTCCAACGGCGACCCGGCCCTCGCCGCGTTCCTGCTCGCCCAGCGTGACGGCGAGACCTGGGACCTCGTCACCAGCAGCGCCCAGATCGGATCCGGGATCATGGCTGACCAGGGCGTGTCGGTCATGGCCCTCGGCGGGTTCATGGGCACCGACCGCGCCGCCACCGTGTCGTCGTTCGCCGACGCGGTCGCCGACGGCCAGGTCCGCTACGTGCTGGTCGGCGGGGGCGGGATGGCCGGGGGCACGACCAGTGCCGGCCGGGGTGGCGGGACCGGTGGCGGCTCGGCCGGCGGACCGGGCATGGGCGGCGGCACGTCGACCCAGATCCTCAACGCCGTGTCGAGCTCGTGCACCCTGGCCTCGCAGACCGACGTGGGGTCCCAGGTGCCGGCCGCCTACACGTCGACCCTGTACGACTGCCAGGGCGCCACCATCACCGGCTGATCAGCGGGGGCAGGCGGGGTCTCCTCGCCGCCGCCCGCCTCTCGCCGCCGCCCGCTCCGAGGGTGATGACATCGTGTCCGGGGGCCGGACGCGTCGTCATCAGGTTGGTGGGCTTCGGTGTCGCCGCTGCGAGGGTGATGACATCGTGTCCGGGGGCCGGACGCGTCGTCATCAGGTTGGTGGGCTTCGGCGTCGCCGCCTCGAGGGTGATGACATCGTGTCCGGGGGCCGGACGCGTCGTCATCAGGTTGGCGGGCTTCGGCCGGGGCGATGCCCGACGGTCAGCCCGCAGCGGCGGCGACCCGCTGGTCGTAGGCGTCGGCGAGCGCGCGCAGCGCGTCGACCGTGCCCGTCGAGGTGGCGGGCGCGTGCATCGGGGCCAACGTGGTGGGCTCGAGGTCGGCCAGGCGGCGGATGGTCGGGCCGGTGGCGGCGGTCAGGCAGGTGGCCCCGAACAGGTCCTCGGCGGCCAGGGCCGGCTCGACCAGGTCGTCGGTGGTGGTCGGGGCGACGGCGCCGGTGGCCGTGAACAGGTCGCCGCAGAGCAGCGTGCCGGTCTCCTCCTCGTACAGCACGCGGGCGTCCCAGCCGTGGGGGACGTGCGGCGTGTCGAGGTGGCGCACCCGCAGGCCGCCGAGGTCGATCACGTCGCCGTCGCCCACCAGGTGGGGTGGCCGGTCGGCGAGGTCCATCACGTTGACCAGGCCACCGGTGAACCCCGCCAGCACCTCGGCCTCGGGGGCGACGGCCAGCCACTCGTTCATCGAGCCGGACTCGTCGGCCTCGAGGTGGCCGAAGCCGACCCAGCGCAGGCTCGACGCCGGCAGGACGGTCTCGACCGCATCGCGGACCTGGCCGAACAGGGCCCGGTGGCCGGTGTGGAACAGCAGGGGCTGCTCGGCGCGGAGCAGGTACTGGCAGAAGGTCAGGCCGCTGGCCTCGACGAAGGTCGACAGGCGGAACACGCCGTCGGCCACCTCGTCGACGTGGGTCGCGTCGTCGGTCATCGGGCCGTTGTCCCACGGCTCCGACGACCTGTCAACGAAGACGTCAGGCGCCGGTGGCGCCGTGGACGGCTCTCGCGACCTCGCCGAAGCGCTCGAGGGTCGACGGGTCGCGCTGCCACGCCGTGCCGGCGAAGTAGAGGACGACCCGGTCGGCGAGGCCCTGGTAGCGGTCGACGATGGCGTCGCCGAGGCCGTCCCACGTGCCCTCGACGACGAAGTGGGCGAGCAGCTCGTCGTCGATCACCGCGGCCATGCCGGCCAGGTCGCCGGCCTTCTGCTTCTCGCGCAGTCGGGCGGTGGTGCCCTCGGCGCCGACCTGCTCGAAGATGAACGCGTAGTTCGGCGTCGACCCGTAGAAGGCGACCTGCATGCGGGCCCACTCGCGCCACGGCGAGCGCTCCTCCTCGGTGTCGCCGGCGACGGTGAAGCACGGGACGATGGTGGCCAGCGCGCCGGCGTCGCGCCCGGCCGTGGCGGCGCCCTCGGCCAGCGAGGGCAGCACGGTCTCGCGCAGGTAGGTGGGCGTGTTGAGCGGGTGGACGTGCACGCCGTCGGCCACCTCGCCGGCCATGCGCAGCATCCACGGGTTCACTGCGGCGATGTCGATCGGCGGATCGGCGGCGTCGATGGGGCCGGGCGACCACTCGCGGGGCAGCAGCGACAGCTGCCAGAACTCGCCGTCGAAGGCCAGCTTCTCCTCGCCGCGGAAGGCTCGGAAGATGGCCCGCAGGGCCAGCACGTACTCGCGCAGTCGGGGGCCGGGGGGATCGAAGTCGGACCCGTAGCGGCGCTCGACGTGGGCGCGCACCTGGGTGCCGAGGCCGAGGCGGAAGCGGCCGTCGGTGACGTCGGCCAGCTCCCATGCGTTGGACGCGGTGATCATCGGGCTGCGCGGGAAGGCCACCGCCACACCGGTGGCGAGGCTCAAACCGGGCGCGGCGAGGGCGGCCGCCGCGGTCGACAGGTAGGCGGTGCGGCCGGCCTCGGTGAGCACCAGCCCGGCGAACCCCTGGGCGTCGGCGGCCGACGCCAGCTCCTGGACCTTCCGCAGCGGACCGGCGTGGACGAGCGCGTCGACGTGCATGGCGCATCCTCGCACGGTCGGCCGCAGCGACGAGGGGTGGGTGAGGTCGCGTCCGACCGGTCCCACCGACGTCGGGCGCGTCGCCCGCGGTGACGGGGTGGGCTCCCGTAGCATCGACCTCCGATGCGCATCGTCCCGTCCGCCCGCGTGGCCGCCGTCGTCGCCGCGCTGGGGCTGGTGGTGGCGTGCACCCAGTCCCAGGCCGCCGACCTGCCGACGTCGGGTTCGGTCGCGCCCGGCGCCGTGGCCGGCTCGGGTGACGGGGCCGCGGCACCCGGTGCCGACGGGGCTACGGGTCCGGCCTCGACCACCTCGACCACGGCGTTCGTGCCCACCACCACGACGCCGCCCCCCGGGTTGCGGGCCACGTCCGGCGGCTGCCCCGCCTCGGCCCGCCAGGGCCTGCTGCCCAGCGCGCCCCGCCCGACCGTTCCGCCGGCGACCGCGCCCACCACCACCCGTCCCTCCACGCCCGGCGCGCCGCCGACGGCTCCGGCCCCGACCGCACCGTCGACCACCACGACCACCACGCCGACGCCCGAGTCCCTCCTGTCCTCGCTGCGCACCGACGAGCGGCTGGCCGGGGCCACCGTGTCGGTGTCGATCTGGGTCGACGGCTGGGGCGAGGTCGTGGCCGAGAACCCCGACACCGCCCTGATCCCCGCCTCGAACCAGAAGCTCTACACAGCCGTCGGTGCGCTCACGCTGCTCGATCCGAACGAGCGCCTGCACACCGATGTGGTGGCCACCGGCCCGATCGTCGACGGTGTCGTCCGGGGCGACCTGGTGCTGGTCGGCGGCGGCGACCCGTGGCTCACGCTCAACGGGTTCTCGTCGGTCGACGCGTTGGCCGGCCAGGTGCAGGCGGCGGGCATCACCGGGGTCGAGGGGTCGATCCTCGTCGACGACAGCCGGTACGACGACGTCCGGTCGATCGCCGGCTGGCCGGCCGATTGGGTCCACTCCGTCGGCCCGCTCAGCGCCCTCAGCGCCGACCACAACATGTACGCCAAGGACGACCCGGCGGTGCTGGCCGATCCGGCCCAGCGCCTGGGCGAGGTGCTCGGGTTCGCCCTCACCGCCCGGGCCGTCCCGGTGGCGGGCGGGGTGCGCCACGGCTCGGTGCCCGCCGCCGGTGGCACCCGCCTGGCCCGCATCGACTCGCCGACGATCTCCGAGCTGGTCACCGAGCTGCTGCTCCACAGCGACAACCTCATCGCCGAGCTGCTCACCAAGGAGATCGGCGCCCGGGCCGGCGGCGTGCCGGGCACGACGGCCGCCGGGCTGGCGGCGATCGCCCGGGTGACCGACCTGCTGTGCGGCCCGCAGGCGGGGGTGTCCGTGGACGGGTCGGGGCTCAGCTACGGGAACGAGCACTCGGCCCGCGACCTGCGACGGATGCTGCAGGCCGCCGCGCTGTCGCCGTGGGGGTCGACCTACGTGGGGCACCTGCCGGTGGCCGGCGCGCCGGGCGTGCTCGGCGGTCGGCTGGCCGACGCCCCGACCGCCGGCCGGGTGCGGGCCAAGGGTGGCACGCTGGCCGTGAGCCGCTCGCTTTCGGGTTACCTCACCACCGTCGGCGGCCGGTCGGGCGTGTTCTCGATCATCGTCAACGGGCCCGCGCTGAACCGCAACGCCGAGGCCGCCATCGACGACCTGGTCACCTCGGTCGTCTCCATGCCCGGCTGAGCGTCCGCTCGTCGCCTCGGTCCCGTGGCGCGGCCGGCCCTCGCACGTCTCGCCGTCGGCGCGATCGACGATCCGGGCCCGAGAGGGCGCAGATCTGCGACGGCGGGCCTAACTTGTTGACGTGGGGATCAACAAGAGCGAGCAGACCGGCGCGGCCACCGACGACTCCGACCCGCCAGGTTCGGCCGACGTCCCGGCCTCGCTGGCCGAGGCGTCCGAGGCGTGGCTGACCCGGGTGCTGGAGCAGGCCGAGCCGGCGGCGCTGCTGCCGGCCATGGCCGCCCTGGCCGGCGACCTCTCGCTGCTGCGCGACGACCTGCGGGTCGACCCGATCCTGTCGATGCTGCCCGGCGCCGAGGTGCCCGAGGCCCAGCTGGCCGAGGCCCGCCGCCTCGCCCTCGACGCCTTGGTGGCGTTCCGCGACGGCGGTGGTCGCCCGGCCCCGGCCCCCGACGAGCACGCGCTGCGTCGCCTGCTCGACCACGTCGTCGGCGGCGCGCCGATGGAGGGCTACGTCGACCTGTTCCGCGAGGAGCTCGACATCGAGGGGCACGACCTGCGGGCCCCCACCTGGACCGTCGACACGGTCGCGCCGGGTCGCACGCTGCGCGCCGTCGTGATCGGCGCCGGCATGTCGGGGCTGCTGGCGGCCTACCGCCTCGACCAGGCCGGCTGCGACGTGACCGTCCTCGAGAAGGACGGCGACGTGGGCGGCACGTGGCTGGAGAACACCTATCCCGGCTGCCGCGTCGACGTGCCCAACCAGTTCTACAGCTACTCGTTCCTGCAGCGTGACGACTGGCCGCAGCACTTCTCCACCCAGGACGTGCTGCTCGACTACTTCCGCGACGCCGCCGACCAGATGGGCGTGCGCGACCGCATCCGGTTCGGCGTCGAGGTCACGTCGATGCGGTGGGACGAGGATCGCTCGGTGTGGGTGGTGGCCACCCGCGACCGCGACGGCCACGACGGCGTGGTCGAGGCCGAGACCGTGGTGAGCGCGGTCGGCCAGCTGAACCGACCCAAGCTGCCCGACATCGCCGGCATGGACACCTTCGCCGGGCCGGCGTTCCACTCGGCCCGCTGGGACCATTCGGTCGACATCACCGGCCAGCGGGTGGCGGTCATCGGCACCGGCGCCAGCGCCATGCAGCTCATCCCGGCCATCGCCGACCGAGTGGCCGACCTCACCGTGTTCCAGCGCACGCCCGCCTGGCTCATCCCCACCGAGGACTACCACGATGTGGTCAGCGTCGAGCAGCGGTGGCTGTTCCGCCACGTGCCGGGGTACGCGCACTGGTACCGGTTCTGGCTGTTCTGGCGCAACGCCGAGGGGATGCTGCCGCTGGTGCGGGTCGACCCCGACTGGGAGCCCAAGGACGAGGCCGTCGGCCCGTTCAACGACATGCTGCGCGAGTTCCTCACCGGCTACTTGCGCGAGCAGCTCGGCGACGACCCCGAGCTGCTGGCCGCCGTCACACCGCACTACCCGGTCGCCTCGAAGCGGGTGATCCGCGACAACGGCGTGTGGGCCCGCACCCTCAAGCGGGACGACGTGCACCTCGTCACCGACGGCATCGCCGAGATCACCGAGACCGGGGTGCGCACCGTCGACGGCACCGTGCACGAGGTCGACGTGATCGTCTACGGCACCGGCTTCGAGGCGTCGCGCTTCCTCACCCCGATGCAGGTGGTGGGACGTGACGGCGTCGACCTGCACGAGCGGTGGGGCGGCGACGCTCGCGCCTACCTCGGCGTGACCGTGCCCGGCTTCCCCAACCTGTTCCTGCTCTACGGGCCCAACACCAACATCGTCATCAACGGGTCGATCATCTTCTTCAGCGAGTGCGAGGTCCGCTACCTGTGCGGGCTGCTCGAGCTGCTCACCGCCGGTGGCCATCGCTCGCTCGACGTGCGGCCCGACGTCCACGACGCCTTCAACGCCGAGGTCGACGCCGGCAACCGCGACATGGCGTGGGGCGTGGCCACGGTGAACAGCTGGTACCGAAACGAGCACGGCCGCTCGGCCCAGAACTGGCCGTTCACCCTGCTCGAGTACTGGCAGCGCACCCGCACCCCGAACCCCGACGACTACGCCTGGCGCTAGCCGGTCGCGGATCGCCGGCGAGCCGCTTCGAGGGTGATGACATCGTGTTCGGCCCCCGGACGCATCGTCATCAGCCTGGCGGGCTTCGGCGTCGCCGCTACGAGGGTGATGACATCGTGTTCGGCCCCCGGACGCATCGACATCAGGCTGGCGGGCTTCGGCGTCGCCGCGGTGAGGGTGATGACGTCGTGTCCGGCCCCCGGACGCATCGTCATCAGGCTGGCGGGCTTCGGCGTCGCCGCTTCGAGGGTGATGACATCGTGTTCGGCCCCCGGACGCATCGTCATCAACCTCGGTGCAGGAGCAGCGCAGTCGACGGCGGTTGACCCCCTCACCTGGCCCGGCGAGCATGGGGCATGCGGTGGCGGGGGCTGGCGATCGGGGCGCTGGTGGTCGTCGTGGCCCTGGTCGCCGGGTTCGTCGTCGGCCGGCGCACGGCGCCCGAGGCCCGGGAGGTGCCCGGAGCGGGCACCCGCCTGCAGGTGGCCGCCTGGTTCCAGGAGTGGCCGCCGCTGGCCGCCGATGCCGTCGAGCTGCACGCCTCGCCGACGGGCACCGGCACCGATTGCTCGGTGGCGGCGCCGTGCCCGCTGCTCACGGCCCGCGACCAGGTGCGGGCCCGGCCCTCGCCGTGGACCACCGATGTCGCCGTGGTGCTGGCCGGCGGGTCGTACGCGCTCGGCGCGCCGCTCGCGCTCGGTCCCGCTGACAGCGGGCGAGACGGCCATCGCGTCGTCTACCGGGCCGCCCCCGGCGAGCGGCCGGTGCTCACCGGCGGCCGATCGGTGACCGGTTGGCGGTCGTCGCCCGACCACCCGGGCGCGTTCGTGGCCGACGTCGCACCGGGCACCTCCTCCCGCCAGCTGTGGGTCGGCGGGCAGCGGGCCACCCGGGCCCGGGGGCCGCTCGACCCGAAGGGCTGGGTCCGCACGGCATCGGGCTTCACCGCCCCCGACGACCGCATCGCGCGCTGGCAGGTGCCGACCGACCTCGAGGTGGTCGGCCGGGCCGAGTGGCGCCAGTACCGCTGCCCCGTGGCGTCGGTCCAGGACCGCTCGGTCACGTTGGCCGAGCCCTGCAACGCCGCGTCCGCCGCCCCGTCCTCGTTCCCGTTCACCCAGGTGTCGTGGATCGAGAACGCCCCCGAGCTGCTCGACGAGCCGGGGGAGTGGTACCTCGATCGGGTCGCCAACCGGATCACCTACCTGCCCCGCCCCGGCGAGGACCTGGCCGGCGCCACGGCGACCCCGGCGGTGCTCGGCGTGGACGAGTCGCTGCTCGAGCTGCACGGCACGGCCGCCGCCCCCGTCCACGACGTCGGGATCGAGGGGATCACCTTCGCCGAGACCGGCTGGGCGGGGCCGTCGGGTCCGGCCGGCTACGTCCCGGGCCAGGCCGGCTTCCACCGCGGGCCGACGGCCGGCCCCGATCCCCTCGACCTCGAGCGCACGCCGGGTGCCGTGCGCATCGACCACGCCCACCACGTCCGCCTCTCCGGCAACCGGTTCGAGCGCCTGGGCGGGGTCGGCCTCGACGCCGCCGCCGGGACCCAGGACCTGGCCGTGGTGGGCAACCGCTTCGTCGACGTCTCGAGCACGGCGATCCAGGTGGGCGAGGTCCGCCAAGGCGCCCAGAACCCGCCGCCGGCCGATCAGGTCGACCGCATCCAGGTCGCCGACGACCTCGTCGAGCGGGCCGGGGCCGAGCACGCCGACGGCGTCGGGATCTTCGCTTCCTACGTCTCGAACGCGACCATCGCCCACGACGAGCTGGTGGACCTGCCCTACTCGGGCATCTCGCTGGGGTGGGGGTGGGGGACCGACTCGTACGCTCGGGGCAACGTCGTGGTCGGCAACCGGCTCACCGACGTGGTCACCGAGCTGCAGGACGGTGGGGCGATCTACACGCTGAGCCCGCAACCCGGGTCGGTGATCGAGCGCAACGTGGTCGACCGCCAGCCCCACCGCAGCGGTGCGCTGTTCCTCGACGAGGGGACCGCCTTCGTCACCGTGGCCGACAACGTGGTGCGAGGCACGCCCCGCTGGCTGCACATGTGGGCGCCGTCGGTGCACGACAACGTCGTGGTCGACAACTGCGCCGACGGCGGCGACCTGCTCGATGGCGGCGCCCGCAACCTGGTGCGTGACAACCACACCGACCCTGCCACCTGGCCGGCGAGCTGTCGACGGGTCCTCGACGAGGCCGGCCTCGAGCCGGCCTACGCCGCCCTCCGCTCCGGCTGACCGCGCCCACGCCATCGACCTGATGACATCGTGTCCGGCCCCCGGACGCATCGTCATCAGGTTGGCTTGGTTGGGTCTCGCGGTGCCGGGCCGGAGTGAAGGTGATGACATCGTGTTCGGCCCCCAGACGCATCGTCATCAGGCCCGGGAGCGCGGCGCGGCGAGCGGACGGGGAGCGGCGGCGCGCGGCGCCGGTTGGCGGCCGAAGCGGTCAGCGCGGGCGTGATCGTCGGGCCGAGCGAGCGGCGGCCCGGCGGGCGGCTCGGTTGCCGACGGGATGGCCGTGCTTCTCGGCTCGGCAGGCCGGGCAGCGGTCGCTGTTGTCGACGGGCTCGGCGAGCGGCGTCCGGCGGCGGCACGGCCCTCCGTCGGCGAGCACGATCTGGTCGCGACGACTGATCGGGTCGACGTCGTCGTCCCAGGGGAAGCGTCCCTCGGCATCGGCCCAGACGATCTGGAGCACCTCAGGTGGGAGGGGCCAGTCGCTGACCTCGCAGACGTGCGGGATGCCGAGGAGCAGGCCGTCGGGGTCGGTGAAGTGGCGCTCGGGCACCGGCAGCAAGAGGTACTCGCCGCCGCCGAAGCGGTGACCGGCCCAACCGTCTGGCGGCGGAGGCCCGGGCAGCATGCATCGGGTCACGTGGTCGAGCACGACGAGGACGTCCTCACGTTCGCGCCCGACGAGCACGACCTCGGGCCGGCCCCGGATGCAGCCGCCGATCGAGTACGTGTACGCCGGGTGGTGCTGGTCGCCGAGGACGCTCGTGTAGGCGATCCCGTGGCGACGGATGGCGTCCTCGGCGCTGGCGACGAAGGGGTCTCGGGTGTGGTGGTGGGTCATGCCCCAACCCAAGCGCGACGGTGTGACAGGAACTCGGCGAGCCCGCTGCCCGATGACATCGCGTCCGGCCCCCGGATGCATCGTCGTCAGGCTGGGCCGGGGTGGCTGGTCGGCCGGGGTGGCTGGTCGGCCGGCATCGGATCGGAGCGGGGGCGACGGGACGGGGGTGGGTCGGCGCCCTAGCGTCGCGGGCGGTGGGTGGCTCGGGATCGGCTCGGGAGCGGCGTCGTCTGCGCCAGCTGGTGGTCGGCGGCGTCGCCGCGCTGGCCGTGCTGCTGCTCGGCGGGGTCGGGATCGTCTGGCTGTACGGCGCGGTCGGTGATCTCGGGGCCTCGATGTCGGGTGACGTCTGCCGTCGGTCCGACGTGCGGTTGGTCCGGGCAGCAGGAGACGGCGACCTGGAGACCGTCCGACGCGCGCTCGAGCGCGGGGCCGATCCCAGCCGCGCCGACCGCTCGTCGAACACGCCGCTGGGCTGCGCGATCCCGCGCGGCCGCGACGACGTGGTGGCCGCGCTGCTCGACGCCGGCGCCGATCCCAACGGCGACTCCGGGTCCGGACCCTTCCGCGAGGTGCCGTTGGGTCTGGCCGTCCGACGGGGCGATCTCGCTGCTACCAAGGCGCTGAGCGCCCACGGCGCCGACCCCCAGCGCCCGGACTGCAAGGGGACAGCGATCGACGAGGCCTTCCGCCAAGAGGACCGAGCGATCGTCCGAGCGTTGCTCGATGCGGGCGCCGATCCGAACGGTCGACCTGGGCACCGTCCGCTCGTCGCCGCCGCGACCAAGGGTGACCTCGAGCTGGTCGACCTCCTCCTCGCCCACCATGTCTCGCTCGCCGCCGATGCCGACCCGCCCGCAGCCGCCGGCACGACGCCCGAGGCGCGGACCGGCGACGTCGCGCTCGTGCTCGCCGCCGGGAACGGGCACACCACCGTCGTGGGACGGCTGCTCGATGCGGGCGCCGGCCCGAACGCCATCACGAGCAGCTCGGCGTTGCTGCGCAGCCTCCTCTACGGCCACCACGACGTCACCGAGCTCCTGCTGGCGCGAGGCGCCGACCCGAACCTCGGACGGGCCGACGAGCTCACCCTCCGGTTCGTGTCGGCCGGCGGCGCGGGGCCGAGCGACACCCGGTCGGTGTCCCCGTGGATCGGCCGGCGGGTCGTCGAGGTGCTCGACCAGGCGGCGGCGGCCCGGCCCTCGACGACGCTGCCGTTCCCCGGCCCCGAGTCCACCACGTCGACCGCGGTGCCCGACCCGCGATTGGTCGGGTGCTCCTTCGCCGGCACCACCGCGACGACCACGACCACCATGGCCGTCGGCACGAGCCTGCAGTCCGGGCTGCCGACCAGCCTGCAGACCGAGCACGACGTCGCACCGCTGGCGGTCGCGCTCCTCACCGGGTCGCAGCGCGACCTCGAGGCCCTCCTCGACCACGGTGCCGATCCGAACCGGTTGTCGCTCGACCACCTCACACCCCTGTACCTCGCGGGCATCAGCTGCAACGTGGAGGCCGCCCAGGTCCTGCTGGCCCACGGTGCCGACCCGCAGGCCGGCCCGGTCGACGCACGCCTCTCCTCGCCGGTGGCCGCGCCGAGCCCGTCCCTGCCCGGCGGCGCTCCCTCGTCCGTGGCGGTGTGCGCCGAGGTCCGCGCCCTCGCGCCCTGACGGCTGCTTCGCCCATCGGTTCGGCGAAGCTGATGACATCGTGTTCGGCCCCCGGACGCATCGTCATCAGGCTGGCGGGCTTCGGCGTCGCCGCTTCGAGGGTGATGACGTCGTGTCCGGCCCCCGGACGCATCGTCATCAGGCTGGCGGGCTTCGGCGTCGCCGCGGTGAGGGTGATGACGTCGTGTTCGGCCCCCGGACGCATCGTCATCAGGCTCGGCCGGGGTGGTCGGTGCGGCTCGGGAGCGGCGGCGCGGTCGGTGGACGGGGGGTCGGGCTAGCGTGCCGGCGATGAAGGTGTCGCCGTCGGGGCTCTGGGCCCACGCCCGGTCGGACGAGGGCCGCAAGCAGCTCCGGTACCTCGGCGTGTCGGTGTTCTTCGTGCCGGTCGGCCAGGTGATGATCCAGATCATCGGCCGGCTGCTCGACGGCAACTACACGGCGGCCTCGGTGATCAGCGCCGCCATCCTCACCGTCCCCAACTTCTTCGCCAACAAGTACCTGGTGTGGAAGAACACCACCAAGGACAACCTGCGCACCCAGGTGATCGTGTTCTGGGTGGCGGCCATGCTCGGCGTGTCGCTGGCCACGGGCCTCACGTTCCTGGTGCAGCGGGCCACGGAGCAGTCGAGCGACCTCGTCAAGAGCGTGTCGGTGATCATCGCCCAGCTGACCGGCTTCGGGATCGTGTGGGTGATCCGCTACCTCGTGCTCGACAAGTGGCTCTTCAAGGTCACCCACCACGGCGACGAGCCCGACGCCGACGAGATCGACGACCTCCACCACGACTTCCCGATCTGACCGGGCCGCCCGAGCTGAACCCGGCCCCGTCGGCTCATCCGTCGGGCCGGCTCGTCGTCCGCTGGCCGCAGGCGTTCCCCGTCACGCTCCGCCGTGACCCGGCACGCACGTCATGGTCCGGCGGCCGGGCCCGCTACCGGACGTGGTCGAGCAGGGGAGCGAGCTCGGCGGCCAGCAGGTCGGGGCGGACGCGGTGGTCGAGGATGGTGTGGCGCTCGACGAGGCGGGCGGCGGGGAGCAGGTCGACCAGCGCCTCGGCGTCGGCCATCGGGTGCAGCGGGTCGCCGTGGTGGCCGACCACCAGCGCGGGCATGGTGAGCCGCTCGGGGTCGAGGTCGGCGAGCAGCAGCTCGTCGGCCAGCAGGCCACGGATGAGGGCGGCGCCGGCGGCCGGGTCGAGGGCGAGGACGTCGCGCACGGCGGCGACCTCGGGGACCGAGCGCGGCGCGGGGACGTGACCGACCACGGCAGTGAGCGGCACGAGGATCGGGCGGCCCATCCGCAGTGCGGTCGCCAGGGTGGTGAACAGCGGCCGGGCCACGGTGGCGCCCTGGTCGAGGACCGGCATCTCGACCAGCAGCCCCGACACCCGCTCGGGGGCGTCGCGGGCGACGGCCAGCGCCACGTTCGCGCCGAGCGACAGCCCGCCGACCACGGCCCGGTCGAGGCCGAGGTGGTCGAGCAGCGCGGTGACGTCGGACGCCAGCTTCGACCAGCGGTAGGCGGCCGGGTCGGTGGGCCGGGTGGACGGGCCGTGGCCGCGCACGTCGAGGAGCAGCACGCGGTGGTCGTCGAGCAGGTCGGCCAGGCGGTGGAACATGCGCCCCGACCAGAGCAGCCCGTGCACGAGGACGATGGGCGTGCCGTCGCGCTCGCCCCGGTCGCCGTAGTGCAGGGTCAGGCCGTCGTGGTCGAAGGAGGGCACGGTCGGCGCGTGGCGGTCAGCGCTTCGATCGGAGGCCGCCGAGGCCCCCGAGCAGGACGAACACGGCGCCGGCCAGGTAGGTCGACCCGATGAGGAACCGCCAGTCCTTGTAGCCCTGCCACACGGCGTAGGCGACCAGGCCCAGCCCGACCAGCGTGACGAGCACGCCGGCGGCCGCCGAGCGGGCTCGTCGCAACCAGAGGAAGAGCCCGACGCAGACCACGGCGGCGGGGGCGAACACCCGCACGCCGGCCAGGTCGACGAACACCGACGGCTTGAACACGTCGGTGCCGAGGTTGGCGGCAGCCCCGGCCACGTACCACGCGAACAGCAGCGTGCCGGCCAGCACGAAGGTGGCGGCGACCGGTCGGTGCACCCGCGGCGGCGGCGATGCCATGGCGTGGCCGTGCGGGGCGGCGTACGGCGCCGGCGCGGCGTAGGGGGCCTGGCCCGGGTACGCAGGCTGTGGTGTGGCGGCCGGTGCGGGCGGGGGGTGAGCCGCGGCGGGCGGCGGGAGCGCGGCGGGGGTGGCCGGCGCGGCGTAGGCGGCGGCCGGCGCGACCGTGGTGGGGTCGACGGGCGGCGGCGCCGGCTGGTGCACCGGCGTCGGGTGGGCGACCGGCGCGGTGGGATCGTGGCTCGGCGTCACCACGGTGGCGTCGTCGTCACCGCCTCGGGGTTCCACGTCGGCAGCGTAACCCGGCACGCGACCCGGCCCTCAGGACCCGCCGCCCGTCGAGATCGGCCATCTCGGCGATCTCGGATGAGCCGAGGGATCGACCGACCGGTCGGCGCGGCGACGGGTCGGTGAGCAGGACGTCGAACCGTCCGGCGACCGGTCCGCTGCCTGCCGACCGGTGGCGCCGATCGGCACCGCCAAATCCGTTGACCCGGACCGCCACCGTCGACCAGCCTGGCCGCTCCGTCCCCGGCTGCTGGCTTCGACCCGGCGGGGGATGCTGATGCGGCGCCGCTACCCGGCGGCGTCGACGCGGAGGCTGAGGGCCTCCCACTCGGCCATCAGCGCCACGGCCTTGTCCTTGGCCGCGCCGTGGCGGGTGGTGAGGTCCTCCACCGCGTCGCGGTCCTCGTAGAGGGCGGGGTCGGCCAGCTGGCGCTCCAGCTCGGCCACCGCCGCCTCGGCCTTCTCCCACTGCCGCTCGACCTTGGCCAGCTGCTTGCGCAGCTCGCGCGCCTGGCCGCCGCCCGGCGTGGTCCCGCCCGCCCCGCCCGTCGAACCACCGGGCGAACCGCTGGCCTTCGAACCGCTGGCCTTCGAACCGCTGGCCTTCGAACCGCTGGCCTTCGAACCGCTGGCCTTCGAACCGCCGGGCGAACCGCCGCCCTTCGGCGAGCCGCCGCCCTTGGCCTTGCCGCCGCCCTTGGGCTTCGCCAGCGGTTGGCGGGCGGCGTCGCGGGTGGCGGCGGCCGCCGACTTGGCCGCCTCGGCGGCGCGGGCCGCGGGCGGGAGCAGCAGCGACTCGTCGAGGCCGTCGTGCCACACGGCTCGGCCGTCGCGCACCTCGATCACGGCGTCGGCGACCTCGCGGATGAGGTAGCGGTCGTGGGTGATGAGCAGCAGCGTGCCGGGGTAGGCGCGCAGGGCGTCCTCGAGCAGGTCGGCGCTGGCCAGGTCGAGGTGGTTGGTGGGCTCGTCGAGCACGAGCAGGTTGACCGGGTCGGCCAGCACCTTGGCCAGGGCGAGACGGGTGCGCTCGCCGCCGGACAGGTCGCCCACCCGCCGGTCGCCGGTGTCGCCCGGGAAGCCGAACGAGCCGAGCACGGTGCGCAGGTTGCGGCCGGGCACGTCGGCCAGGCCGCGGCGGAACTCCTCGAAGACGGTGCGGGTGGGATCGAGCTCGTCGGCCTGGTGCTGCTCGAAGTGGGCCAGATCGACGTTGCTGCCGAGCGTGATCGTGCCCTCGGCCGGCTCGAGGGCGCCGGTGACCAGCCGCACGAGGGTCGACTTGCCGGCGCCGTTGGGCCCGACCAGCGCGACCTTGCGGCCGCGCTCGACCACCAGCGACACGTCGCGCAGGACGATGCTGTCGTCGTAGCCGCCGGCCACGCCCTCCAGCTCGGCGACGGTGCGCGACGAGCGGCGCGGCGGCGGGAAGGCGAACTTGGCCTGCAGGGCCTTGACGTCGGGGATCTCGATGCGGTCGAGCCGCTCGAGGGCCTTGATGCGGCTCTGCACCTGCCGGGCCTTGGTGGCCTTGTAGCGGAAGCGCTCGATGAACTGCTCGGTGGCGGCGACCTTGCGGGCCTGGTTGGCGGCGGCCTTGGCCTGCTGCTCGTAGCGCTCCTCGCGGGCGACGACGAACTCGGCGAAGCCACCGACGTACTCGACCGACGTCCGCTCGGACAGGTCGATGACCCGGTTGGCCACGGCGTCGATGAAGTCGCGGTCGTGGCTCACGACGAGCAGGGCACCGGCGTACTCGGCGAGGTGGCGCTCGAGGAAGGCGACGCTGTCGATGTCGAGGTGGTTGGTGGGCTCGTCGAGCAGGAGGACGTCGGGGTCGGCGAGCAGCAGCTGGGCCAGCGCCACGCGCATGCGCCAGCCGCCCGACAGCTCGCGCACCGGGCGCTCGGCGTCGCCGGGGGCGAACCCGAGCCCGGCGAGCACCCGCTGGGCCTCGGCCTCGCGGGCGTAGCCGCCGAGCTGCTCGAACCGGGTCTGGGCCTCGCCGTAGGCGCGCAGGGCGGCGTCGTGCTCGGGGCCGGTGGTGGTGGCCAGGCGGTCGTGCAGCTCGGTGAGGGATGCGGCGATGGCGGCCACCTGGTCGTCGCCGGCGAGGGTGGCCTCGAGGACGGTGCCCTGCGGCGCCTCGGCCATGTCCTGCGGGAGGTAGCCGATGCGCAGGTCCTTGGGGCGGGCGACGGTGCCGGCGTCGGCCGGCTGGTGGCCGAGCACCACCTCGAGCAGCGTGGTCTTGCCGGTGCCGTTGGGTCCGACCAGCGCGGCGCGGCGACCGGCGACGAGCGAGAACGTCACGTCGTCGAACAGCACGCGGGTGCCGAACGCCTTCTTCAGGCCGCTGACCGAGAGCACCGGCCGAGGCTACCGGCGCACCCCCACCGCCCCGCCAGGTCAGGGTCAGTCAGTCGGGACGGCGCGACCGACGAGATCGACGCGGCCGGTGATGCCGAGCTTGGCGTAGACCCGGCCGAGGGCGTGGTCGACGGTGCGCCGCGACAGGGCGAGCTCGGCGGCGATGCGCTTGGACGGCAGGCCCCGGGCCGCCAGGGCGGCCACCTCGCGCTCGCGGGCGGTGAGCAGCGCCCAACGCTCGTCGGCGACGGGCGCCAGCGTGGCGAGGTCGCCGGTCGACACGGCCTCGTCCGGCCGGCGCGGGGTCGTCGGCTCGGTGCCCGGCGCGCGCCCGGCGGGGAGCATGCGCTCGGCGGAGAGGTCGACCCGGCAGGCTTCGGCGCGGTGCCGCAGGGTGCGGGAGCGGCGGGTGGCGCCTCGCCGGGCCGCCAGGGTGGCCGCCAGGTCGAACACCCATGCCGCATCGCGGCGGCACTCGAGGGTCTCGAGCCGTCCGGCCACCCGGTCGAGCTCGTCGAGGGGATCGGGAGGGGCGCCCACGTCGGCGGCGTCCGCGCCGCCCACCCCGGCCGCCGCGGCGCGGGCGGCGGCGGCCCGCAGCTCGGCCAGCTCGCCCTGGCCGGGGACCACGCACGCCCCGGCTCGGTCGCGCCAGTCGGCCGGGTCCGCCCCCACCTCGAGCGCCCGGGCGACCAGCTCCCCGGCCATCCCGGCCGCGCCCTCGGCGAGCAGCGCGTCGGTGGCCTCGGCCAGCAGCGCGGCGGCCCCGTCGGGATCGCCGTCGAGCACGGCGCGCGCCGTCGCCTCGGCCCGCACGTCGAAGGCGCGGTACAGCTGCTCGGCGCCGTCGCGCCGCGCCGCCAGGGCGGCCCGCTCCTCGGCGGCCCGCTCGGCGTCGCCGGTGGCCACGGCGGCGTCGAGGGCCAGGGCGTGGGCGAACACCGCGCTGTTGAAGTCGAGCAGGCCCTCGAAGGCGGCGATGGCGGTGGCGGCTCGCCGGCCCCCCTCGGCCGGCCGTCCCTGGGCCAGGGCGCAGAACGCCAGGGCGATGTCGGGATCGGCGGTGGCGCGGGGGAGGTGGCGCTCGGAGGCCGCCTCGTGGGCGGCCGCCGCCCGCTCGGCGCCGTCAGCCGGCCGGCCCGCCATCGCCTCGGCCACCGCGTGCAGCCCGACGGCGAGCATCTCGGCGTCCTCGGCCGACAGGAACAGGTCGGTCGGGCTCAGCAACGGGGTGTCGAACAGCGCCATGGCGTCGACGAAGCGGCCCTGCACCATCGCCAGCCCGGCCACGAGCTGGCGCAGCGCCGGCCGGGCCCACGGCACCGTCAGCTGCTCGAGGGCGTCGATGGTGGCGGGGCACTCGCCGAACCGGCCGCCGATGGCGAGCACGTAGAGCTCCACCGCCCGGGCCCCGATCTGGCCCTCGCGGTCCTGCACGGACGCACCGACCTCGCGCAGCGACGCCAGGGCCCGGTCGGGGTCCTGGTCGAAGTGGAAGGCGCTGAACGCGTCGAGGCAGGCGGTGGTGACCCGCTGCCGCTCGTCGCTCGACAGCGTGGCGATGGCCGCCTGCACCTCGGCGGCCTCGTCGTAGCGCTGCTCGCGCTGGAGGATCGTGGCCAGCGTGGTGCCGGAGGCGGCCGACGGCTCGGCGATCCAGGCCCGTCGGGCCAGGCGCTCGGCGGTGGCCAGGTCGAGGGCGTCGAGGGCGGCGGCCAGGGCGCGGTCTCGCACGACCGGATCGAGCTCGCGGTCGAGCTCGAGGTGCCAGCGCGCCAGCCGCAGGACGTCCACGTCGCCGGTGGCGGCCGGGTCGTCACGACCGTCGGCTCCACGACTGCCGGTTGCACGACTGCCGGCTTCAGGACCGTCGGCTTCACGACTGCCGGCTTCACGACTGCCGGCTTCACGACCGTCGGCCGCTCGGTCGTCGTCGGCGCGTTCGATGCCGTCGACCAGGCGGCGCAGCGTCGTCCGGCGGCTGACGGGGCCGAGCTGGTCGCGCAGCACCTCGCCGTGCACGGGGTGGGCCAGGGCCACGGTGGTCGATCCCCCGGCGGAGCCGGCGCCGTTGGTCCGGTCGGTGGCGCCGGTCCCGTCGTCGGTGGCGAGCAGCCCGGCCCGGTCGAGGCGGGCGAGGGCGTCGGCGCCGACGACCCGCTCGGCGTCGGCCAGCGACAGCCGCTCGGCCACGGCGAGCACCTCGGCGGCCTCGCGGGCGTCGTCGTCGAGGCCGTCGACCCGGCCGGCCACGACCTCCCGCAGCAGGGTCGAGGGCGCCAGCTCGCCACCGGATCGCCAGGTGCCGTGCTCGAGGTGCAGGGCGCCGCCCGCCTGCGCGGCCTCGAGCAGCTCGACGACGAACAGGGGGTTGCCGCCGGTGGCGGTGCACAGCGCCCGTCGCAGCGACCGGTCGGGTGGCGCACCGAGCAGGGCGGTCGCCAGGTCGGCGACCCCGTCGTCGTCGAGCGGGGCCAGTGGCACGCTGGTCGCGCCGGCGGCGCGCCGCAGGCCGAGGGCGGCGTCGCCGAGGCGCTCGCCGGTGCGGGCGGTGGCGAGGAGCGCCACTCGCGGTCTGTCACCCGGTCCGTCACCCGGTCTGTCACCCGGTCTGTCACCCGGTCTGTCACCCGGTCCGTCGAGCGCCTGCTGGACCACGGCCAGGGTCCGGTCGTCGATCCACTGCAGGTCGTCGAGGACGCACAGCGCGCCCGCGGTCGCCAGGTCGCGGTGCAGCCGCTCGGCGGCGCCGGTCGCCCCGCCGGCGCCGTCGGCGGGCAGGGCGCCGAGCGGCACCCCCTGCAGGCCGGGCAGCCCCTGGATCCAGCGCACCAGTGCGCCGGCCGCCCGGCGGCGGTCGGCGACGACCCGCGCCACCGACGTCTTCCCGACGCCGACGGGCCCCTCGACCACGACCCGGCCCCCGGCGGCCACCGCGTCGCCGAGCGACGTCACGATCTCGATGCGGCCGATGAGCTGGCGCGCCTGCACGCCGATCCGTCCCCTCCCGGCACCGCGCCCGCGGGTGCCGGCGACACTCTAGGGAGGCGAGTCGATCCGCTGCCGGACCGGACGCGCCGCCGCTGGTTGCCGCCGCCGACCGGCGCTACCGGCCAGGCCAGCCGCCACCCCACCCGCCGCCGCTCGCCCTCCGTGCCCGGGCCGGACGGCCCACGGGAGGCCGGGGGAGCGGGTCCGCCGGCCCATGTGAGCCCCGGTCCGCGGCATCGCCGGGGACAGGCCGGGCACGAGGAGGGCAATCGTTGCCCTGTCGGCACTGGCGGCGGCCGTCGTCTGCTGGTGGCACGGCCCCTGATCCGGGTCGAGCGCCCACCCAAGGAGACCCCGATGCGTCGCATCCCCGTCCTCGCCCGGCGCGCCCTCGCGCCGGGCCTCCTGCTCCTGTTGCTTCTGTCCGTGCTCGGCTGGGCCGGCCCGACGCCGGCGGCCGACGCCGGGACCAGCTACCTCCCGCCGAGCGAGGTCGTCCGCCGCACCCAGGACGGCAACGTCCCCGACTGCGGCTCGGACAACATCGACGGCTTCGGCATCCCCAACACCCAGGGCTACGCCCCGGCCCACTGGAGCGTCACCAGCTCCTACGGCAGCGGGTCCACCGTGAAGGTCGGTGACACCTGGACGGTGCGGGCCCGCCTGTACCAGAAGGTGAACTTCGGGCTGCTCATGATGGGCAACGACGGGGTCGACCCCCTCGACCTGACGCTCGTGCCGACCGGCCCGGTGGCCGAGGCCGTCCCCGCCATCGGTGCGCAGGACCCCGACCCGTACACGTTCGGCGGCAACGGCAGCGTGGGGCCGGTCGCCCCGAAGCCGTGGGGCTTCCGCTTCGACGCCAACTCCGGCCCCACCGGCATCCTGCCCGGCGACGGCGTCGGGGCCATCGTGACCGTGACCATGCGGGCGACGGCGCCGGGGGTGATCACCCTGCCCCGTCTGCGGGTGACCGGCCACGACCCGACCCCACCCGCCGGCGACGTCGACTGCAGCGTCACGCTGGGCTGGTCGTGGAACGTCGAGCCGGCCGGCGCCCCCGTGGGTGGCCCCGACACGGCCCGCACCGATGCCCGCTACGACCTGCTCGCCCCGGGCGAGGCCAACGGCGGCGTGCACGGCATCACCATCCCGGTGCTCGCCGACGACGACGACCCGAACATCGTCGGTGGCCCCGGCGACCCGTCCCAGGTGCGCGTCGCCGACTGGCAGCCCCTGTCCGTGCACGGCGGCCAGGTCTCCTGCGGCACCGCCCAGCAGAAGGGGCTGCCGGCCACCGACGCCTCGTTCGCCCAGCTGTCCACCGGGCCCTGCACCTACCGCCCGCCGGTCGGCTACGCCGGGCCCGACTCCTTCGCCTACGTGCTGCGCCAGAAGACCGGCAACGCCAGCGTGCCGGTGAAGGTGTCGATCGACGTGGTGGCCAACGCCAAGCCGGTCGCCGCCCCGGCCGCCTTCGGCACCACGTCGGGCACCGACACCTCCTTCGACCTCGGACCGTCCATCGCCGTCGGCGCGGGGGAGAGCGCCACCTGCCAGGCCGCGCTGGTCTCGGCGCCGTTCCCCGCCGTCGGCACGGTCACCCTGCACCCCGACTGCACGTTCGCCTGGGACAACACCAACCCCGGGTTCACCGGCAACGTGGCCTTCGCGTACCGGGTCTGCGACACCCACCCGCTCCTGGCCGACGGTGCCCACGGCGACGGGGCCAAGCAGCCCGGCTACGACCAGGGCACCCCCGACGACCTGACGGCGACCACCTCGCGTCGCTGCGCCACCGGTGACGCCACCCTGTCCATCCTCGGCGGGCTCGTCGCTCCGCCGATCGGCGTGAAGGACGTCGACGTGGTCGATGCCGGCTACGCCGCCGATGGCGTGGGCGCCTACTCGGTGGACCTTCCCGTGCTCGCCAACGACGTCGACCCCAACGGTCCGACGCCCACCGCCGCCGACGCCGGGCTGGCGGTGCTGACCGCCCCCGACGCCAGCGAGGGCACCGCCAGCGTGATCGGTGGCGACCACATCCGGTTCACCCCCGCCGACGGCTTCTCGGGCCCGGTGTCGTTCACCTACCGGGTGTGCGAGGACCCCGCCGACCAGAACCCGCCGTACCAGGGCTTCCCGGTGTGCGGCGTGGGGGCGGTGGCCCTCGAGGTGGTCGGCAACCAGGCGCCGGTCCCCGAGGCCGACGCGGTGGAGCTGGCGGCCGCCGACACGCTGGTCGCCGGCGAGCTCGACCTGGCCGCCAACGACGCCGAGCCCGACGGTGAGGCGCTCACCTGTGCCACCTCGCCCGTGTCGGTCTCGGCGCCGGCCAAGGTGACCTCGGTCGGGATCACCGCCGACTGCGATCTGCTGCTCGACCCCGTCGACACGGCCACCGGCACCATCGACGTGACCTACCGGGTGTGCGACGGCCACGTCCTGGCCGACCCCGACCACCCCCGGGCGCCCTACGGGACCGACGGCCGGTCGCCCGGTGACCCGGCGCCCCGCTGCGCCACGGCGGTGGCCACGGTGACCCTCGCCGACCAGGGCCTCGGCCCGGCCGACGATCCCTGGGACCTCGACCCGAACCCGACCTGCGCGGCTGATGCCGGCAGCACGGTGACCCCGGCGGCGGTGTCGATCGACGTGACCGCCAACGACGGCGACCTCACCGCCAAGGGCGAGCCCGGCCCGATCACCCTGACGGCCCCGCCCGCCGACGACCCGGTGGCCTCCGACGCCGGCGGCACCGTGGTGGGCGACGCCCAGGGCACGCGGCTCCTCTACACGCCGCCGGCCGACTTCGCCGGCACCGACACCTTCGTGTACTCGGTGACCGACAGCATCGGGAAGACGTGCAACGGCACGGTCACCGTCGAGGTCCTGGCCGCCGAGGTGCCGACCGACGGCACCGGGTCCGGGTCCGGGTCGGGCTCGACCGGCGGCTCGGTCACCGGCGGCTCGGGGTCGACGGGCGCCTCGACCGTCGGGTCCACCACCACCGGCGGCACGCTGCCGACCACCGGCGCCGACTCGGCTCGCCTGGCCGGGCTGGCCGGCCTGCTGCTCGCCTCGGGCACCGCCGTGGTGCTGCTCGCCCGCCGACGCCGACCACCGGCGACGGCGGCCGGCCGGGACTGATCCCCCGGTCGGGCCGGTCCGGGGGCCTGCGGGCGCGGGCCCCCGACCGGCCGGCTCGCGCGCCCCGCCCCGGGCGGGATCGAGCTGGTGCCCCGACCGCGGCCACCAGGCCGCGCCGGGCACCCGCTCGCGGGGCGGGGCGTGCCCTCAGGCGACCGACGCCCCGCCTGCAGCCGTCGGACGATCAGCGGCGACCACGGTCGCGGCCGGCGCCACCGCGGCGGCTCGGTGGGGACGCGGTGGACGGGTCGGTCGGCCAGTCGTGCTTCGGGTAGCGGCCGGCCATGTCCTTGCGGACCTCGGTCCACGAGCCGGCCCAGAACCCCGGCAGGTCGGCGGTGACCTGGATCGGCCGCTGGGCGGGCGACAGCAGGTGCAGGACGATGGGCACGCGACCGCCGGCCACCGTGGGGTGCGTCGTCGTCCCGAACAGGTCCTGCACCCGGACCGCCGCCGTCGGCCGGTCGCCGGCGTAGTCGATCGCCGCCGTCCGACCGGCGCGGGTGGTGAGCGTGGTCGGCACGAGTCGGTCCAGCTCGGCGACGCGGTGGTGGCCGAGCCGCTCGCGCACCACCGCGGTGAGGTCGACGCGGCGGAGGTCGGCGCGTCGGGTGGCGGTCAGCAGCCGCGGTGCGAGCCAGTCGTCGAGGTCGGCGAGCAGCGCGTCGTCGTCGACCGCCGGCCAGTCGTCACCGAGCACCCGCCGGGCGAAGGCGGCCCGCGCCTGGAGGGCCCGCGCTGCGCCGGCGGGGGCCAGCTCGTCGAGGCCGTGCCGGCGGACGCGGTCGACGAGCGCGGCGGTGGTGGCTGGTCCGGGCTCGGCGGGACCCTCGGTGGTCGCCAGGACCAGCCGGTCGATGGTGCGCTCGCGGCGCACGCGCAGGTCGTCGCGCCCGTCGTCCCACCCGAGGCGCTCCACCACCGCCAGGTGGTCGCCGGCGGCGGCCACGAGGTCGGCCTCGTCGAGGGCGGCGGCGACGAGGATGCGGTGGTCGGCGCGGCCCGACGCCGCCGCCCGCCCGCCGGCCAGCGACGCGACCACGAGGAAGGCGGCGTCGTGGAGCGGATCGGACGCCGCGAGCCAGGCGCCGGTCCCGTGCCGCAACCGGAAGCGGCCGTTGCCCCGCGCCTGGGCCAGCCGGTCGGGGTAGGCGAGCGCCAGCAGCGGTCCGGCATCGCCCACGACCCCGGACGCGGCGTCGAGCACCTGCCTCGGCGAGGGGAGGCCGACGCGGCGGCCGAGATCGCCGGCCCGCCGCCGCACGCCGGCGACCGCCCCGCGATCGGCCCGCGGGTCCCGGCGGTCGCCGAGCACCACCGCCAGCCGGTCGGCCACGTCGGTGGGCACCTCGTCGGGGTGGCCGCGCAGGACGTCTCGCTCGTCGAGCAGCGCGGCCAGCACGCACGCCAGCGCTCGTCGGCCGGACGGGTCGAGCGGGGTGGACGAGTCGGCTCGGCTGGAGCGGTCGGCGAGCACGAGCATCCGGGCCAGCCGGGGGTGCACGGGCAGCTCGGCCATGGCCGAGCCCACCTGGGTCGGCCGGCCGTGCTCGTCGAGCGCATCCAGCTCGGCGAGCAGGGCGCGGGCCTCGGCCAGGGTCCGCGCCGGCGGAGGGTCGAGGAAGGCCAGGTCCGAGCCGTCACCTCCCCACGTCGCCAGCTCGAGCGCGAAGCCGCACAGGTCGGCGGTGGCGATCTCGGGCTCGGCGAAGCGGGGCCTGGCGGCGTGGTCGACCTTCGACCAGAGCCGGTGGGCGACCCCGGGTCCGAGGCGGCCGGCCCGCCCGGTCCGCTGCTCGGCGCTGGCCCGGGACGCGGTACCGGTGTGGAGCGCGGTCAGGCCGGTGCGCGGGTCGAGGCGCGGGGTCCGCACCTGGCCGGCGTCGACCACCACCCGCACGCCGTCCACGGTGAGGCTCGTCTCGGCGATGTCGGTGGCCAGCACCACCCGCCGCCGGCCGGGGGGTGAGGGTGCCAGCGCCGCGTCCTGGTCGGCGGGTGGCAGGGCGCCGAACAGCGGGCGCACGTCGACCCCCTGGGCGGGCAGGTCGCCGAGCAGGCCCTCGACGCGGCGGATGTCGGCGG
This sequence comes from Acidimicrobiales bacterium, assembly GCA_046331175.1. GTDB lineage: Bacteria > Actinomycetota > Acidimicrobiia > Acidimicrobiales > Acidimicrobilacustridaceae > JAWKIW01. The sequence goes on along the minus strand of JAXLRI010000011.1, from coordinate 107,962 downwards.
CCCCGGCGAGGAACACGAGCACGTCGCCCTCGTCGGATCGCAGCGCGTGGCGCACGGCGTCGGCGGTCGCCTCGGCGAGGCGCTGGCGGGGCCGGGGAGGTCGCCAGCGGACGTCGACGGGGTGGGACCGTCCCGCGCTTCGGATCACCGGCACCGGTCCCTCACCGTCGACCCGGCCGAGCAGCGCGGCCACCCGATCGGTGTCCAACGTGGCGGACATGGCGAGCAGCCGCAGGTCGGGCCGGAGCACGGCGGCCGCGTCGATGGCCAGCGCCAGCGCGAGGTCGGTCTGCAGGTTGCGCTCGTGCACCTCGTCGAACACCACCAGCGCGGTGCCGGGCAGCGAGGCATCGCGCTGGAGCCGGCGGGTGAGGATCCCCTCGGTGACGACCTCGATGCGGGTGCCGGGTCCCACCCGCTGCTCGTCGCGCGTGCGGTAGCCGACGGTTCCGCCCACCTCCTCGCCGAGCAGCGCCGCCATCCGGCGGGCCGCGGCGCGGGCGGCCAGCCGGCGGGGTTCGAGCACGACGATGCGGTCGCGCCCGCCGAGCCACGCTTCGCCCAGCAGCCGCAGCGGGACCACCGTCGTCTTGCCGGCGCCCGGCTCGGCCTGCAGCACCGCCCGACCCCGGTGGGCCAGCGCCGCCCGCACGTCGTCGACCACGTCCTCCACCGGCAGGCCGGTGGGTGGGGGCCCGCCGGGCGACCGTGCCGCGTCGGATCGGGCCGGGTCGGATCGGGCTGCGTCGGACCGTGCCGCGTCGGATCGGGCCGGGTCGGATCGTGGCGATCCGGGGTCGTCGGTCGGCCGAGGATCGGCGGGCGTGGCGGACGGCACCGGCCGAGTCTGGCCGGTCGGGCCGCGCATCCCCGATCCGGGGCGCTGCGGAAACGATCATCGTGGGATGGCGACGGAGATCCCGGACCCCGACGACCCGGCCGGCACCCCGGCCCCGGCGACCACCGGCGGCGGTGGCGACGAGCCTGCCGACCCGACCGCACCGGTCGCGACCGCACCGGCCGAGCCCACGCCCAAGGAGAAGCTGGCGGCGTGGGAGCACAGGACGCGCGTGCTCATCATCGCCGCCGCCGTCCTGCCGCTGTTCGGCGCCTTCACGACGGGCGCCCCCGACGCCCTCGTCTACATCGTCGCCTACGGCAGCTGGGTCGTGTTCGCCGCCGACCTCGTGGTGCACATGCGGCTCGCCCCCGGCTACCTGAAGACCAAGGCCGGCCTGTTCGACCTGTTCCTCGTGGTCAGCACCTTCCCGTGGTTCCTCCTGTTCGGGGCCGACGGGGCCGGCTTCACGCAGCTGTTCCGCCTCGCCCGCCTCGAGCGCATCGCCAAGGTGGCCGTCTCGTCGCCATCGATCCAGCGCTTCGTCCAGCGCCTCGGTCGGCCGGTCACCTACGCCGCCGTCATGCTCGTGACCTGCTCGCTGATCGTCACGCGGGCCGAGGGCCCGGCCAACGGCTTCGCCAACTTCGGCGACGGCATGTGGTGGGGCATCGTGACGCTGACCACCGTCGGCTACGGCGACCTCGTGCCCGAGACGACCGTCGGCCGGGTGACGGCGTCGGTGCTGATGATCTCGGGCATCGCCCTGCTCGGCACGGTGGCCGCCAGCCTGGCGTCGCTGTTCCGCATGGAGGACAAGCAGACCGAGCCGGCCGAGGGCGGCGGCGCGCCGGCGCCGGGGGCCGAGGTCGCCCCGCTCGCCGCCGACGGGGGTGGCGCCACGGTGGCGGTGGGCGCCGAGGACCTGGCCGCCCTGCAGCGCCAGGTGGCCGACCTCCACGCCGAGCTGCGCTCGGTCCGCTCCCTGCTCGAGGGCCGCGGCACCGACGAGCGGGGGTGACCGCCGGGCTCGTGGGCCGTCGGCCGCGCACCGCCGGTCCGCTCGGCTGCCGGCGGCCCGACCGCCGGCACCGGGGCGTGCTCGGGTCGCCACGTTCCGTGGTGGGGTTGCGCGCACAACGTGCCCGACGTCGCAGGGTGGGTAACAATGGCCCCGTGTACGAGAACGTGATCGTGCCCTTCGACGGCACCGGCACCGGCCGCACCGCCCTCGCGCCGGCGGCCGACCTCGCCTGGCGCTGCGGTGCCCGCATCGTCATCGTCAACAACACCGACGCCAGTGACAAGGCGTCGAGGGAGGCGATCAAGGGCAAGGCCATGACCCTCAGCGGGGCCGACGTCGACTTCTGGGTCGACCTCGACCACAGCCTGGGCGTGGCCCTGGTCGAGGCGGCGAAGTTCCGCGGCCGGCCGATCCTGTGCATCTCGGTCAAGGGGAAGCAGGGCGGCCTGCTGCGCTCGAAGCGCTGGAGCCTGCCCCAGCTCGCCGACGACGTGCTGCGCACCAGCCCGGTCCCCGTGCTCGTGATCGGCCAGGAGACCGACATCAGCCGCGGCCTGCCGATGACCGAGATCGTGGCGGCCACCGACGGCTCGGCGGCCAGCGAGGACATCCTGCCCATCGCCGTGGGCTGGGCTCGCGACCTGAAGCTGAAGTTCACCCTCGTCGGCGTGGTGCACGCCGACGCCGACGACGTCAGCGGCGAGGAGGACTACCTCGCCAAGCACGTGGCCGGCCTCCGGTCCCAGGTGCCCGAGGCCCGCTACGAGCTGGTGCGGGCCGCCGACCCCGCCACCGGGCTGATCGAGTTCATGGACCGCCACGACGACGCCGTGCTGGCCATGACCACCCACGGCCGCTCCGGCACCGGGAAGGGCGCGCTGGGCAGCGTCGCCGAGAAGGTGCTCGCCGGGTCGAAGCGGGCCGTCCTGCTGCACCGCCCGAGCGCGCGGGCCACCTAGCCCAGCGGCACCGGCGACCGTGGCGGACGGGGACGACGGTTTGGGAGCGGTGGCGCAGGCGCGCCGCGGCGCGTCCCGGCGCGCCTCGGTGGCGGCCGTCCTGGCCGCGGTGGTGGTGACCATCGGGGTGCCGGCGTCGACGTGGTCGGCGACCGCCACCCCCCTGGCTGATCCGGGGGGTCCGGTGGGTCCGACCGGTCCGGCGGGTGCATCGTCCACCGCCACGTCGACGGCGGGGTCGACGCCGACGACGTCGGGCGCCGCGGCGACCTCGCTGGCCGCCCTCCTGCCTCCCGGGACCGTCGTGCTGAGCCCACCGGTAGCGCTCGCCCGGCGCGACGCCGCCGTCGTGGCGCGCCGCCGCGCCGAGGCCGACCTCGCCTCCGCCCAGCAGCGCCGCCGCCAGGTGGGCGACGCCATCGGCGGCCTCGACGGCGCGCAGCAGGACGCCGCCACCGGCCTGGCCGCGGCTCGCCGCCGCGCCGACGAGGCGGTGGTGGCCGCCTACATCGGCGCCGGTCCCGTCCCGCTGGGCCGGGCGCTGCTCGGTGCCGACGGCCCGGGCACGCTGGCGTGGCGCTCGTACCTCGTGCGCGACCAGGCGGCGCGGTTGCACGGAGCCGTGGGTGACGCCCGCCGACGCCAGGACGCCACCGACGAGCGCGTGGCCGGCCTCGCGACCGACCTCGCCGCGGCCGACTCGGCCCTCGACGCTGCCCAGCAGGCCGCCTTCGCCGCCGGCCTGGCCCTGCAGCAGGCCGAGCGCGACCTGCGGGTGGCCGAGCTGCTGTCGATGCTCGGCGACGGCGGGTCGCGGGGTGCCCGGCCGGCCGGCTCGGACGGCTCGCCCACTCCCGAACAGACGGGCAACGCCTGGGGCCCGGGGTGGGACGCGCTGCGGCGGTGCGAGTCGGGTGGCGACTACAACGCCGTGTCGGCCCAGGGCACCTATCGCGGCGCCTACCAGTTCGACCTGCAGACCTGGCACGGCATGGGCGCCACCGGCGACCCCATCGACAACACCACCGCCGAGCAGGACTACCGGGCGCAGCTGCTCTACAACGATCGGGGCTCGCAGCCGTGGCCGATCTGCGGTCGCTACCTCGACCTGTGGAACGAGTTCCTCCGCGAGGTCGGCCTGGGCGGGGCGCCCACGCCGCCGCCGGTGCCACCGCCCCGGCCCACGCCCAACCCGATCACGCCGCCCGAGGTCACGGTGCCGCCGGTGGTCCCCACCACCTCGCCGGTGCCGGTGCCCCCGACCTCGCCGTCCACCTCGTCGTCCACCACCTCGTCGACGTCGTCCACGACCAGCACCTCCACCACGACGACCACCCCGCGCCCGCCCGCCTGAGGTCGGCCCGCCCGACCGCGGCGCGTGGACGCCGCGTCGTCCGGGCGTGGACGCCGCGTCGTCCGGGCGTGAACGCCGCGTCGTCAGGGCGTGAACGCCGCGTCGTCCGGGCGTGAACGCCGCGTCGTCAGGGCGTGAACGCCGCGTCGTCAGGGCGTGAACGCCATGCCGGCGAGGATGCGCTCGCCGAGCTCGACGTCGCCGGCGACCTCGACGCCGCCGGCGGCGCGCGCCTCGTCGGCCGTCCACCGACCACCCCCGAGGGCGACGAAGGCGCCGAAGGGCAGCGTGAGGGTGACGGTGGGATCGGCGGGCGCGTCGGCGACGTCGACCACGCGAGCCCGCCCCTCCACCACGATCGGCAGGACCAGCGGGTTGGCGCCCGTGCAGCGGAACACCACCGACGAGCCGTCGGGGGCGCCGGCCTTCTTGCCGACCACGAAGGGGACGGCGGCGCGGAAGCGGTCCAGGGCGCGGTCGGGGGCCGGCCCGGTCTCGTGGCCGGGGCGGCCCAGCGCCCGCCGCACGTCCTGCTCGTGCATCCAGATGTCGAACACGCGCACCGCCATGAAGTCGCGGTGGGCGACCTCGCCGATCGGCGACCACCCCACGACGTCGAGCTCGGCCGGGGTCATGGCCGACAGGGCGGCGATCCGGCGCGGCCACACCTCGTCGAGCTGGGCCAGCACCTCGGGACCGCGGAGGCGGCGCCGGGCCTCGACCCCGGGCTCGGTGAACTGCTGGAAGGGTCGCTCGACGTGGGCGAGGTGGTCGACGGCGGCCTCGCTGGCGGGATCGCCGGCGAGGGTCCGCTCGGTCTCGACCACGTGGCTGAAGCAGTCCTTCACCGTCCACCCGGGCAGGGCGGTGGGCACGTCCCAGTCGGGCTCGGCGAGCTCGTGGCCGAGCGCCGACAGGGCCCCGAGCTCCTCGTCGAGCAGTCCGGCGATCGGATCGGCGTCGTCGGTCATGGTTCCCCCCGAGCTCGTGTAGTGGCAGACGGACTGCCGAAACCCTGTCGGGCCGGTACCCTACCGCCCGTCACGTGCGCGGGCCCCGTCCGTGCACCGCTCCGACGAAGGGACCCCTCCCATGGCCGATGCCGACGCCGCCCGCCGGTCCGGGGCGGCCCCGCGCCGCCCCGCCGAGGTCGAGTTCTTCTTCGACCCGATGTGCCCCTACGCCTACCAGACGTCGCTGTGGATCCGAACCGTGCGCGAGCGCACCGGGCTCGGCCTGCGCTGGCGGTTCTTCAGCCTCGAGGAGGTCAACCGCGAGGACGGCAAGAAGCACCCGTGGGAGCGCGAGTGGTCCTACGGGTGGTCCCAGATGCGCATCGGCGCGCTCATCCGCCGGCAGCAGGGCGACGACGCCGTCGACCGCTGGTACGAGGCCGTCGGCCGGGCCTTCCACGAGGACGGTCGCCCCACCCAGCACGCCGAGGTGCACCGCGAGGTCATCGTCGAGGCCGGCTTCGACGGCGACCTCGTCGAGGCGGCCATCGCCGACCCGACCACCGGCGACGAGGTGCGGGCCGACCACGAGTGGCTGCGCGACGCGCACGGCGGCTTCGGCGTGCCGACGATGGTGTTCCCCGCCGGCGAGGCCGTGTACGGACCGGTCGTGGTGCCCGCCCCCGAGGGCGACGAGGCGGAGGCCCTGTGGAACCTCGTGGTCGCCTACAACGCCTTCCCGAAGGTGTTCGAGCTGAAGCACCCCAAGACCGGCGCCGACCTCACCGACATCGCGAGCCGCTTCGAGCCCTACCTGCGGGCGCGCTCGTGGCGCACCATCGAGAACCCGGCGCCGTAGCGACGCGCCGGCCGAGCGGTCGCGCCCGGCCTACGGCTCGGTGACGCCGAGGACGCCCGAGAGGCGGTCGAGCAGCTCCTGCTCGGACGCCTTGATGCCCTTGCTGGCGCTCGCCACCGCCACCGCGATGTCGTAGAACCACTGGCGCACCTGGTGGCTCTCGTCGGCGGGGATGCCCTGCAGTGCGGCCACGGCCTGCTCGACGTCGGACACCAGCCCGTCGACGACCACGTTGGGGGTGGCGCCCTTGTGGGCCTTGGCGTCGTGGCGGGCCTGCTTGTCCTTGGCCTCGGGGGCGATCTGGGAGATGAGGAGGTCGGCCGGGCCCGAGTGGGGCGGCTGCACCAGCGTCTTGGCGCCGGCGGCGGACTCCTTCATCATCGAGATCGGCCCGTGGTCGCCCACCAGCGAGACGGCCAGCATGATCGCCACCGGCGCGTCGGTGAGGGCGTGCCACTGCTCGTCGGAGAACGAGGTGCGGTCGGCCATGGGGGAGCTCCGTTTCGGGTCGGGGATCGGTGGGGGCGACGCCACCGAGCGCAGCCGGCGGGGCCGGCGGGGTCGGCGGGGTCGGTGCTGCGGCCTCAGGCCTGGATGTCGAACAGCTCCATGTCACGGTCCATGCCGGCCTGGAGCTGCTGGCCCAGGTCCTCGCGCATGAACGTGCGGGTGAGCTGGAAGGCGCCCCGCTTGAGCGAGGTGGCCAGGTGGCGGGTGTGCTCGAGGGTCACCGCCTCGACGTCGTCGGGCTCGACGGCCAGGTCGAGGTAGCCGGCGTCGACGGCGCCCTGGGCGTCGAAGAGCTTGGCGTGGGCCACCGCCGGGACGAACTGGCGCTTGGACAGCCGGTCGCGCGCCAGCTCGACGGCGAAGCGGGGCACCGGCATGCCGATGGCGACCTCGTTGAGGCCGATCTTGAACTGGCCGAGCGCACCGATGCGGGAGTCGGCGGCCAGCAGGAGGATGGCGCCCATCGCCATGGCGTGGCCGGTGCAGCCGAGGACGACCGGCTTGGGCAAGGTGTAGATCCGCAGCGCCAGCTCGCCACCGGCCCGCAGCAGGTCGCGAGCGGCGTCCATGCCCGACTGCATCACGGCCAGGTCGAAGCCGGCCGAGAACTTCCCCGGCCGCCCGATGATCGCCACCGCCCCGACGTCGTCGGCCTCGGCCCGGTCGAGGGCGGCGTGCAGCCCCGCGACGATGTCGTGGGTGATGGCGTTGGCCTTGCCGTCGTCGACGCGGGCCACGACGATCTCGCCGTCGACCTCGGTGGTGACGACGCCGGCCTCGGAGGCGGAGGGGTCGGTCATGGCGCCGAACGCTACCCGTGTGCCCCGCGCCGCGGCGAGGCGACCGGCCGGGTCGGGATCGACCTCGACCGGTCCGGCCTCAGCGGAACATGCCGGACTTCGGCCGGAACGCCGACGCCATCACCTGCTGGTCGAACCCGGCGGGGGCGCGGCCGGTGGTGGCGTAGAGGTAGAGCGCCGTGCGGTAGATGCCGGTGAGCGTGGTGATGACGACGCTCACGACGACGACCCACAGCACCAGGAGGGGGATGCCGACCAGCGGCGCCGCCATGGTGACCAGGCCGCCGATGGCGAGCCCCGGGAGGATGGCCAGGAACCCGACGAGGCCGAACCCGAACTGGCCGATGAGGTTCTCGCCCCAGGTGGACCGGAGCAGGCGGGCCGACGTCTTGAGGGTGGTGATGGGCCCGTTGCCCTCGACGATGATCGCCGGGACGGCCAGCCAGGTGATGACCTCCCAGGCGAACTGGAGGACACCGCCGAGCAGGAGCCCCACGAAGCCGAGCCGCTCGCGCAGGAGCCGCAGCAGGTAGCCGACCGTCCCCGAGAGGAGGGCCCAGCCGAGCAGCTGCGGGAACCGCCTGGCCGCGGCGCCGAACGACGAGCCGAGGGTGGGGTCGCCGCCGGTGAGCCGCTGGTGGGCTCCGGCGACGAGGGCACCGGTGAAGAACGTCACGACCAGGGTGAGGAGGAAGTAGCCGAGGATGCCCACCACGTAGGTGATGGGCCCGGCCGTGTACTCGTAGGTGCCGGTGCGCACGTCCCACGTGCGGTTGATCGTGAGGTAGGCGCCGGCGCCGACCCCCACCGCGATCACCGCCGAGATCGCGGTGTTGATCACGGGGATCACCGTCAGCTCCTTGTCGGAGCGCAGCACCGCCCACGACGACTTCAGGAGGTCCATGGAGTTGGCGAACCGGCCGGCCATGGGCAGAGGGTAGCGAAGCACCCACGCCGTGCGCGCTCGTTTCCGTGCCGTCGGTCACCTCGGCGGGCCCGCCCGCGCCGCCCCGCGGCGACCCGCGTGCCGGATGTCTCCCAGATCGGGACCTCGGTCCCGGCGGTGCATGACGTTCGCAGCCGCGGCGGTGCCCGCCGCCCCTGCGGCGCGCCGGCCCGACCGGTCGATCACCGAGGTGAAGGCGGGATGCGGGAGCACCGAAGCGGCGGGACGGTCGGGGCGGCGGGGCCCGGCCCGAGGGATCGAGGCCGCCATGCGCGCCACCGAGCACCACCTCCACGAAGCGGACCGCCGAGGGAACCGACGAGATCGACGGGGTCCCCACCGCCACGGAGCGGCCGCCCGCCGGACCGGCGGGCTGGCCGCCCTGGCGATCGCCGCGCTGCTGGCGCTGGGTGCGCCGGCGGCCGTCCCCGTCGCCGAGGCCGCGCCGCTGGCGGCCCCCGCCGTCGCCACGGTCGTGTCCATCGCGGCCGTCGCCGGCCCGACCGACGTCGCCCCCGACGAGCAGGTCTTCGTCGCCGACGCCAACGCCGCCCGCGCCGCCCGCGGCCTGCCGCCGCTGTCGGTCGACGGCCAGCTGACGGCGTCGGCCCGTCGCTGGTCCTCCAGCATGGCGGCCGCCGGGACCATCTCCCACGACCAGAACCTCGCCGCCGGCGCCGGCCAGCCCTGGACGACCCTCGGCGAGAACGTCGGCACCGGGCCGTCGGCCTCGCCCGTGAGCGCGGCGCTGCTGGCCAGCCCCGGTCACTACGCCAACATCGTGAACGGCGCCTTCACCAAGGTCGGCGTCGGCGTGGTGTGGACCAAGGACCGCCTGGGTCGTGACGTGCTGTGGGTCACCGAGCGCTTCCTCGGCTACTCGCCGACCGTGACGACCTCGCCGGCCGCCCCGAGCACGCCCAGCGCCCCGTCGCCGGCGGCGCCCGCCACCACGACGCCCCCGCCGGTCGCCTCGCCGGCCGCCCCGACCGCGACGGCGCCGGTGACCACGCCGACCACCGCGCCGCCGGCCACCACGCCGACCACCGCGGCCCCGACGGCCGCGGACCCGGCGCCGGCCACCGTCCCCACCGACCCGTCGGCCTCGACCGGCGAGTCGACCTCGGCGAGCCGCCTGCACCTCGACGCCACGCCGGACCCGGCTGCCGTCACCGGGTCGGGGTCGCCCGAGGCGGTGCCGGCCGCGGTGACCTGGACCGACGCCTCCTTCGCCGCCTCGCTCACCGGCTCCGCCACGGCGCTGGCCCTGTTCGCCGCCCTGGTGCTGGTCGGTTGGGGCCTGGCGGTGTGGCGTCGCCCGGTCGAGGCCCTCGACGTGGCCTCGCTGCCACCGGCGCCCTCGTCGGCGGCACCCCGGTCGGCAGCCCGGTGAGCGGCCCGGTGCGCGGCCCGGTGCGCGACCGCTGCTGACCTCGCTCTCCTGCGGTCCGGTCCGCCGCCCGGACCCGGGGAGCGCCGGAGGGCCCTTCGGGCCCTCCGGCCGCGTCACACCGGATCGGTAGGGTGTCGACGATGGACGAGCAGCCGGCGGGCGACCCCCGTCCCACCCCTGCGCCCGGCCCCACCGGCACCCCCGCGGCGGATCGGCCGGACACCGCCGCTGCGGAGCGCCCGGTCGGCCTGGTCATCGGCACCGAGGACGCCACGCCGCTCGAGTTCTGGGTGGGCGTGGCACCCGACGCCTACCTCCAGCTCGACGACGTGGTCGCCCTCGAGCGCCCGCTGCCGGGGGGCGAGGCGGTGCGCATCTACGGCGTGGTCTCCCAGGTCCGGGCCCGCCACGAGGGCGCCCGCTTCGACAGCGACGTCTTCCTCATCGCCGACGGCGTGCTGCCGGCCGAGGTCTCCGAGGCCGCCCAGGTCCAGGCCACCCGCTTCGAGCCCGAGACCTTCGTGCCGCCCCGGCCCGGCGAGCCGGTGCGCAAGGCGGTGGGCGCCGAGCGCGACCAGGCCCTGTTCTTCGACGGCATGCGCAAGCCCCTGCCCGCCGGGCTCACCCGCGACGACGAGCCCCTGTTCGTCAACCTCGAGTTCCTCGACGGCACCCGCGGCGCCCACGTCAACATCAGCGGCATCAGCGGCGTGGCCACCAAGACCACCTACGCAACCTTCCTGCTGTACTCGCTGTTCCGCTCGGGCGTGCTCGGGGGCGAGGCCCACAACACCAAGGCGCTGGTGTTCAACGTGAAGGGCGAGGACCTCCTCTTCCTCGACCACCCCAACGTCGAGCTGTCCGACGACGACCGCGAGCGCTACCGCCGCCTCGGGCTGCCCGCCGGCGCCTTCACCGACGTCGGCTTCTTCGCCCCGCCCCGCCGCGACGACCCCAACGCCGCCCCCGACGTCGCCAGCCGGGCCCAGGGGGTCACCTCGTTCTTCTGGACCCTCGAGCAGTTCTGCGCGCTCGAGCTGCTGCCGTTCCTGTTCGCCGACGCCGAGGACGACCGGCAGCAGTACACGATGGTCGTGCACAACGTCGCCGCCCGCCTGCGCGAGGACGCCAAGCCGGCGGGCGAGGGGGCGGTGTCGATCGACGGCACCACCGTCCGCACGCTGCGCGGCCTCGTCGAGATGATCGAGGCCAAGGTGCTCGACGACGACGAGTACGAGGCCCAGCGGTGGGCCGGTCGGGCCATCGGGGCCGGCACCATCAACGCCTTCGTCCGCCGCCTGTGGGGCGCGGTGCCCCACCTCAGCCGGCTGGTGCGCGCCGACGTCGCCCACGCCGAGCGCCACGCCGTCGACTTCGGCCACCAGGTCACCGTGGTCGACCTGCACAACCTCAACGACCGGGCCAAGCGGTTCGTGGTCGGCGTCGTGCTGCGCAAGGCCTTCGACGAGAAGGAGCGGTCGGGCCAGGCCCACCCGCTGCAGTTCGTGGTGCTCGACGAGCTCAACAAGTACGCGCCGCGCGACGGGTCGAGCCCCATCAAGGAGATCCTCCTCGACGTGGCCGAGCGGGGGCGCTCCCTCGGCATCATCCTGATCGGCGCCCAGCAGACCGCCAGCGAGGTCGAGCGGCGCATCGTGGCCAACTCCGCCATCCGGGTCGTCGGCCGGCTCGACCCGGCCGAGGCGTCGCGCGGCGAGTACGGCTTCCTGTCGCCGGTGCAGCGGCAGCGGGCCACCATCATCAAGCCCGGCACCATGCTGCTCGCCCAGCCCGAGCTGCCCGTCCCGCTGGTCGTGCAGTTCCCGTTCCCGGCGTGGGCCACCCGGGCCTCCGAGGCCGGCGCCGACCCCACCGCGGCGGCCGCCGCCCTGCCCGACGACCCGTTCTCCGGGCTGCCGCAGTGAGCCACGCGTCGCCGGCGAGCGGAGCCCGGCCGTGAAGCTGCTGCACACGGCCGACTGGCACCTCGGCAAGGCGGTGCGCGGGCGGTCGCGGGCCGACGAGCACCGGGCGGTCCTCGCCGAGATCGCCGGCGTCGCCGACCAGCACGACGTCGACGTGGTGCTGGTGGTCGGCGACGTGTTCGACACCGCGGCCCCGTCGCCCGAGTCCGAGCAGATCGCCTACCAGGCGCTGCTCGACCTCTCCCACCACGGCGAGCGGCCGGTCGTCGTCGTCACCGGCAACCACGACAACCCCCGGCGGCTCGGGGCGGTGTCGCCCGTGCTCGACCTCACCAACGTGCACGTGGCCTCGGGGTTCCGGCCGCCCGCCGACGGCGGTGTGCTCCGCCTCGACGTGGGCGGGGTCCCGCTCGAGGTCGCGCTGGTGCCGTTCCTGTCGCAGCGGTACGTGGTGCACGCCGCCGACCTGCTCGAGCTCGACGCCGCCGAGGCCGGTGGCCGCTACAACGCCCGGGTCGGCCAGCTGCTCGCCGCCCTCACCGCCGGCTTCGCCGACACGCCCGACGCCGTGCACGTGGTGGCCGCCCACCTGCACGTCGACGGCGGCGTGCTCGGCGGCGGCGAGCGCTCGGCCCACACCATCTTCGACTACGCCGTGTCGCCGGTGGCCTTCCCCGCCACCGCCCACTACGTCGCCCTCGGCCACCTGCACCGCACCCAGCAGGTCGCGGGCCCGTGCCCCATCTGGTACCCCGGGTCGCCGCTCACCATGGACTTCGGCGAGGAGGCCGACACCAAGGCCGTGCTGGTGGTCGACGCCGATCCCGGCCGCCCGGCGCGGGTCGAGACCGTGGCCCTGGCCTCGGGCCGGCGGTTCCGCACGGTGGCCGGCACCGTCGCCGAGCTGGCGGCGCTGGCCGAGGCCGGGTTGGTCGACGACGACGACCTCCTGCGGGTCGTCGTGCGAGAGCCGGTGCGGGTCGGCATCGGCGACGAGGTGCGCGAGCTGTTCCCCGGTGCCGTCGACGTGCGGCTCGAGCCGCCCGAGGCCGAGCCCGCCGATCGATCCGGTCGGGGCGACGACGGTCCCACCCGCCTCGGTCGGTCGCCGCGCGAGCTGTTCGGCGAGTACCTGGCCGACGAGGGCGTCGACGACGAGCGGCTGGTCGCCCTGTTCGACGAGCTGCTCGACGCCGCCACCGCCGGCGGCGTGGCCGAGCCCGAGGCGACGGGCGCGCCGCGCGGCCGCCGCCGACGGGCCAAGGTCGACGACGGCGGAGCGGACGACGAGACCGCGGCCGACGTGGTTCCCGCCGACGAGGCCGCGGCCGACGACGGGCTGGCCGACGCGCTGGCGGCCTCGCTCGCCGCCGTCGAGGCCCGGACCACGGCCGGGGCCGACGACGGGCAGGCCGACGACGGTCCGGCCGACGACGGTCCGGCCGACGACGACGGGGACGCCGATGCGTCCTGAGCGGCTGCAGGTCGAGGGGTTCGCCCCGTTCCGCGACCCCACCGAGGTCGACTTCTCCGGGGTCGACCTCTTCGCGCTCGTCGGCAGCACCGGGGCCGGCAAGTCCAGCGTCATCGACGCCCTGTGCTTCGCCCTCTACGGGATCGTGCCCCGCTACGGGCACAAGGGCGTGGTGGCCCCGGTCATCACCCAGGGCGCCGTCGAGGCCCGGGTCCTGCTCGACTTCGCCGTCGGCGACGAGCACTGGCGGGCGGTGCGGGTCGTCCGGCGGCGGGGGGCGGCGACCGCGGCCACCACCAAGGAGGCCCGCCTCGAGCGGCTGCCGGTGGCGGGCGCCGACGAGGGCGAGGTGGTGGCCGGCACCGCCGACGAGCTCACCGCCGAGGTCACCCGCCTGCTCGGCCTCGGCTACGAGCACTTCACCACCTGCGTGGTGCTGCCCCAGGGCGAGTTCGCCCGGTTCCTGCACGACAAGCCGGCCGAGCGCCAGGGCCTGCTCGTCGAGCTCCTCGGGCTCGGCCTCTACGAGCAGATGGCCAGCGCGGCGCGGGTCCGGGCCCAGGCGGCGCGGGCCAAGGCCGAGGTGCTCGACGACCAGCTGGCCGACCTGGGCGACCTCACCGAGGCCACGCGGGCCGAGCTGGTCGCCGCCCTCGACCTGGCCACCGCACTGCTGGCCCGCATCGACGAAGCCGAGCCCCGCCGCCTCGACCTGGCCGAGGCCGAAGACGTCGCCACCGCCGAGGCCGACGCCGCCGAGCAGCGGGCGGCCGCCCTGGTCGCCGTCGTCGTGCCCGAGGGCGTGGCCGACATCGGCGAGCGCCGGCGACGGGCCGAGGACGAGGCCGACCTCGCCCGATCCGCCGAGGAGCAGGCGGCGGCCGCGGTGGCGGTGGCCGAGGCGGGGGTGGCCGCCGCCGGCTCGCGAGCCGACCTCGAGGCGCGGGCGCGCGACCTCGACGAGCGGGCCCGCCAGGCCGATCGCATCGCCACCGGCACCGACAAGCTGGCCGCCGCCGTGGTCGAGGCCGACGCCGCCGAGGCGGCGCTGGGCTCCGCCGTCGCCGCCCACGCCGAGGCGGCCGCCGCCCTCGAGGCCGCCCGCACCGCCGACCGCGCCCGCGAGCTGGCCGCCGCCCTGGTGGTCGGCGAGCCGTGCCCGGTATGCGGCCAGGACGTCCTCGTCGCGCCCGAGCACCAGGTCGCCGACCTCCGGTTCCTCGCCGGCGCCGTCGACCAGGCCGAGCGGGTCCGCCACGACGCCGCCGAGGCGGCTTCCGCCGCCCGCCGCACCGCCGACCGCTACCAGGACCTGCTCGACCAGATCCGCGACGCCGTCGCCGACCTCGACGCCCGGCTGGCCGACGGGCCGATGGCGGCCGAGGTCGACGCCGCCCTGGCCGGCATCGAGGCCGCCGAGCGCGACCTCGTCGACGCCCGGGCCGCCGACGCCGCCGCCCGGAAGGCGGCACGCGCCGCCGATGCGGCCGTGCGCGCCGCCGAGACGGCCGAGCGCGACGCCCGGGGCGCGTTCGACGCTGCCCGCGACGCGCTGGCGCCGCTGGGCGCGCCCGTGCCGGGCCGGGTCGACCTGGCGGCCGACTGGGAGGCCCTGGCGGCGTGGGCCGTCGCCGAACAGCCGGTCGCGGTGGCCGCCGCCTCCGAGGCCCGGGCCACGGCGCGGGCGGCGCGCGACGAGCGGACCGCCCTCGAGCGCGCCCTGCAGGACGAGGTGGCCGCCGCCGGCATCGACGCCGCCGGCGGACCCCTGCGCGACGCCGTGGTGCGCGAGATCGCCGAGCGGGAGGCCGACGTCCGCAGCATCGACGAGAACCTTCGCTTCAAGGCCGAGCGCGAGGCCGAGCTGGCCGGGCTGCGCACCGACGAGCAGGTCGCCGCCGCCCTCGGCCGCCACCTCGACGCCGCCCACTTCCGCCGGTGGGTCGTCGACGAGGCCCTCCAGCGGCTGGTCGAGGGGGCCACCGGGCTGCTGCAGACGCTGTCCGAGGGGGCCTACTCGCTCACCATCGACGACAAGGCCGCCTTCTGCGTCGTCGACCACCGCAACGCCGACGCCGTCCGGTCGGTGCGCACGCTGTCGGGCGGCGAGACCTTCCTCACCTCGCTGGCCCTCGCCCTGGCGCTGGCCGACCAGATCGCCCAGCTGGCCGCCACCGGCGACGTGCGGCTCGAGTCGGTGTTCCTCGACGAGGGGTTCGGCACCCTCGACGCCGACACCCTCGACACCGTGGCCGACGCCCTCGAAGAGCTCGGCGCCACGGGTCGGCTGGTGGGCGTGGTCACCCACGTGCGCGAGCTGGCCGAGCGCATGCCGGTGCGCTTCGAGGTCACCAAGGTCGGGGCCACCTCGCTGGTGACGAGGGCCGAGGCGTGAGCGGCTCGCCGGGACCGTCCGGTCCGGCCTCGTCGGCCGGTGCGTCGGGTGCGGGTGGACCGTCCGCCGCGTCCGGTGCGTCCGGTGCGTCGGGTTCGGGTGGACCGTCCGGTGCGACGGGTTCGGGTGGTCCTCGGCCGCCGTCGCTGGCGGGCCCGGCACCGGCGGCGCCCCGCATGCGCTTCGCCGTCGAGTCCTGGGCGCCCGAGTACGGCGCGCCGTCGGACGAGGAGGCCCTGCTCGCCGAGTCCACCTCCGAGGTCGACGCCTTCGCCGAGGTCGGCCCCGAGGGCTGGCGCCCGCTCGACCCGGCCCCCACCGTCGCCGCGCCCGATCGGCTGCTGTTCGTCGACGGGGTGCGCCGCGTCGAGGCCACCGTGTGGATCACCGGTGCCGACGAGGTGCACCAGGGGCTGTGCGCGTCCTACGCCGCCGGGGTGGTGTGCTGCGACGGCCAGGCGCGCCTCGTGGGGGCCGAGGTCAAGCGCAGCCTGCTGTGCGCCGCCGACGGCGCCGAGCCGATCGTCACCCGGCACGGCCCGTTCGGCGTCGAGGTCGCCGCCGCCCACGAACCCCGCGACCTCACCCTGCTGCTGCAGGCGCGGATGGCCCGCCTCGAGGTGGCGGTGGCCGCCGCCCACCGCGGCGACGCGCCCCTCGTGGTGGTCGACGGCCCGCTGCGCGACGGTCACGACGAGGCCGGCCTGGTCGGCTTCGTGAAGACCCACCGCAGCGCCTACGGCCCGCCGGTGGTGCGCGAGACGGTGGCCCGCCTGGGCGTGGGCCAGCGTACGCCGCTGCTCCTGCTCGGCTCGGTCCGCAACCGGTGGTCCTGGTACCTGCGGCTGCCGTGCACGGTCGACCACGGCTGGGCCGGCATCGTCCGCCTCGAGCTGCGGGCCGACCGGCCGGTGGCCGAGGCCGCCGCCCTCGCCGACGGTCTCGCCCGGGCCCTGCCCCGCTTCGCCTCGGTCCCCCAGAAGGACCCGCGCGCCCCGCAGAACCTGGTGCCGGTCGGCGGCCTCGAGCGCGACCTGCGCCGCCGGCTCGGCGACCCAGCCCTGCTCTACCGGGCCCTGCGCGAGGCCGCCGCCCGCTCGGCCGCCTGACCGCCCCGGCCCGCCGCCGCAGCCTGACCGGCCACCGCCTGACCGACCACCGCGGCCGCCCTCCGTCCCGGTGTGCGTTCCCGGTCACGCAAGCGCGTGATGGTGAACGCACACGGCCCGGGTGGGCGGGGTCGTGGGCCGGTGGTCAGCGGCGGCGGGCGGCGCCGGTGCCGACGTCGGGGATGGCGTCGACCTCGAGGACCACGAACGGGTGGGTGCCGAGCACCCGCACCGACAGCAGCGTCGGCACGACGAAGTCGGCGGCGGCCAGCGAGCGCGGATCGATCTCGCCGGGGGCCACCCCGACCACCTGCAGCCCGGCCGACCGGGCGGCGGCCACGCCGACCTCGGTGTCCTCGAAGGCGAGGCACACGTGGGGGTCGGCGCCCAGGGCTTCGGCCGCCCGCTCGTAGTCGATGCTCGTGTGGATGGCCCCGTCGGCGGCGCCGACCACCAGGGGAGGGGTGGGCAGGGCGGCGTCGGCGAAGGCTGCGGTCAGCTCGACGTGATCGCCGTCGGCCAGCAGCGCCCAGCGGTCGGCGGGCAACGCCTCCAGGACGTGGTCGGCGCCCGGCAGGGCCAGCACGGACGGGATGCGGATCGCCAGCTCGGGCTGGACGGTCCGGCAGCCGAACACGGCGGCCTCACACTCGACGGTGGCGAACACGGTGGCGGGCGACCTCGGAGGAGCGACGTTCCGGCCGGCCGACCGACCGGAGCGAGCGGTGACGAGGAGCCGCCGCCCGATCCTGCCGGCGCGGCCCCTCCCAGCACTATCGGTCCGTTCGCAGCCGACCTGAGCCCCGGATCGGCGCCGAGGGGGACGGCCCACCGTCGCCGACGCCGAATCGTGCTCGACCAACGGCCGCCGGTGGCGGCAGGGATCGGTGCCGCCTGCGCCGGGGGTGGGCCCGCCGGTCGCGGTACCGTGCGCCCGTGGCGACGGGCGAAGCGGGCCTCTGGTGGCAGGTCGCCGGTCCCGGTCTCGCCCGTCCGCGTCTCGGCCGTCCGCGTCTCGCCGGTCCGCGTCTCGCCGGTTCGCGTCTCGCCCGTCCGCGTCTCGCCGGTCCCGGGCGGGGGTGACGGCGTCGATGGGGGCCACCCGCCGGTCGTCCCGGTCGACGCGGCGGACCCCCAGGGTCCGAACCTCCCCCTCGCGGCGCACCCCCCGCATCGTCGGGCACCCGGCCCGCACCGTCGTGCTCGCCTTCGCCGTCGCCAACCTGGCGGGCGCGGTCCTCCTCGCCCTGCCGTGGTCGTCGGGCACGGGCGAGAGCGTCGGCCCGGTCACGGCGCTGTTCACCGCCACCTCGGCGCTGTGCGTGACCGGCCTGGCGGTGGTCGACACCGGCACGGCCTGGAGCGGCTTCGGCCAGGTCGTGATCCTCGGCCTCGTCCAGCTGGGCGGCCTCGGCATCACGACCTTGGCCGCCCTGCTCGCCGTCGTCGTGAGCCGCCGCCTGGGGTTGCGCAGCCGCCTGCTGGCCCAGACCGAGACGGGTGCCCTCGACCTCGGGTCGGTCCGCCTGCTCGTGCGCCGCATCGTCGCCTTCAGCCTGGCCTTCGAAGCCGTCGGCGCGGTCCTGCTCACCGCACTGTTCTGGGCGGTCCACCACCAGGACCTGGCCAGCGCCGCCTGGAACGGGGTCTTCCACGCCGTGTCGGCGTTCAACAACGCCGGGTTCTCGCCGTTCGCCGACAACCTGGTGTCGTTCAACGCCGACCCGCCGCTGCTGCTCGTGGTGTCGGTGCTCGTGATCGCCGGCGGGATCGGCTTCCCCGTGCTGAGCGAGCTGTTCGGCCCGGATTGGCGCCGGCCTCGGCGCTGGACCCTGCACACCCGCATGACGGTGGCCACCACGTTGGCGCTGCTGGTGTCCGGCACGGTCGTCTTCTTGGCCCTCGAGTGGTCGAACTCCGCCACCCTGGGGCCCATGTCGGTGCTCGACAAGCTCACCAACGCCTGGTTCGGCTCGGTCACACCACGTACGGCCGGGTTCAACACCGTCGACTACAGCCAGGTCCGCTCGCCGACGCTCCTGCTCACGATGGGCCTCATGCTGATCGGTGGGGGGAGCGTCTCGGCGGCGGGCGGTCTCAAGGTCACGACCTTCGCCCTCCTCGGGTTCGTCATCTGGTCCGAGCTGCGTGGCGAGCGCGACGTCGACGCCTTCGGGCGCCGGATCCCGAGCGGCGCCCAGCGCCAGGCGCTGAGCATCGCCCTGCTCTACGTCGGCGCCGCCGTGGCGGCCACGTTCGTCTTGGGCGTGTTCGACTCCCACGACCTCGGGACCACGGCCTTCGAAGCGGTGTCGGCGCTCGGCACGGTCGGCCTGTCGACCGGGGTGACCGGCTCGTACTCCGATCCGGGCCAGCTGGTGCTCACCGGCCTGATGTTCATCGGCCGGGTCGGCCCCGCCACCGTCGGTGCCGCCCTCGTCCTGCGGTCCCGTGACCGCCTCTACCGCAACCCAGAAGGTCGTCCGCTCGTCGGGTGACGTGACCACAGGAGCGCTCGTGCCCCCCACCGATCCCCGCCGCCGTCGCCTGCGGCCCGCCCAGGACTCGGTCATGGTCATCGGCCTCGGCCGCTTCGGCGGCACCTTGGCCACGACCCTCGTCGAGATGGGTTCGACCGTGCTCGGCGTCGACGCCACCCCCGCCATCGTGCAGGCCCACGCCGGGCGGCTCACGAAGGTGGTCGAGGCCGACGCCACCAGCGGCGACGTCCTCGAGCAGCTCGGGGCCACCGACTTCGGCGAGGTGGTCGTGGGCATCGGCGACCTGGAGGCGTCGATCCTCACCACCACCGAGCTGGTCCGGCTCGGCTGTGCCGACGTGTGGGCCAAGGCGCTCACCGACGCCCACGCCACCATCCTCGAGCGGGTCGGCGCCCACCACGTCATCCGCCCCGAGCAGGACATGGGACGCCGCATCGCCCACATGGTGAACGGTCGGGTCCTCGACTACGTGCCCCTCGACGCCGACTTCGCCCTGGTGGAGGCCCTGGCGCCGCCCGCGCTGGTCGGCCAGGCCCTGGGCCAGGCCGACGTGCGCCAGCGCTTCGGCGTGACCGTGGTGTGCGTCAAGCCCGAGGGGCAGGGGTTCCGCCACGCCACCGCCGAGACGGTCGTGCGTCGCGGCGACGTGCTGCTCGTGGCCGGCCCCACCCACGACGTCGAGGACTTCGCCTTCCTGGAGTGACCGGCCGGGCCCACCCGCCCGCTCACACGCCGAGCGTGCGCAGCGCGTCGTCGAGGCGGGGACCGACCGAGGCGGCGAACGCCGCCGCGGCCGGGTCGTCGTCGCCCCGCCACGCGGCGGCGACGACGTCGGCCTCGTCCCACAGCTCGCCCTCGAGCGGGCCGAGCGCGGCGTGCACGGCGGCCAGGCCGCCGTCGTCGCCGGCGTCGTGGGCGTCCTCGACCCGTCGGCGCAGGGCGTGGAACCGCCACCAGGTGGCCTCGTCGGCGAGCAGCGCGGGCACGCCGCCCACGGCCGGGGCCGGGAACACCGGCACGTAGACGCTGGCGCAGGGGCTGCCCAGTGCGACCCACGCCCGCAGCGGGGCACTCGGGTCGGCGGGGAGGTCGGCGAGCAGCGAGGCCGCGGTGGCCTGGTAGCCGCGCACGTGCATGCACACGCTCACCCCGGTGCCGTCGAAGTCGGCCAGCGGGCCCGGGATCGGGTCGACCGTCGGGTCGGACGCCGGGTCACCGCCCGGCCGGCCCCACGGGCCTCCCCCGTGGTGGCGGAAGGCGGCGGCCAGCGAGCGGGCGTCGACGTCGGGCCGCTCGGCGGCGGCGAGGGTGGCCGCCTGCCGCACGTCGGCGAAGCCGGTGGGCACAGCGGGAGCCCGCAGGTCCTGGAACGACGAGCCGACGGCCAGGTCGGGTGACGCCGCCGTCCAGTCGTCGGTGAGGTGCAGTCGGTTGGAGATGGCCAGGCCGCCGCTGGACGCCGAGCGGGCCGCCCACGTGGCCCCGGCGGTCTCGACGATCCACGCCCCGCCGCGGTCGGCGACGAGGAACGACGAGTAGTAGCCCTCGCCGGCGGTGGCGTCGGCCACGCCGCCCTGGCCGTGGTCGGCCAGCAGCCCGGCGATGACGTCGACCGCCTGGTCGGCCGACCCGGCCCGCTCGAGGGCGAGGCGGACCAGGTCCATGCCGATCAGGTGGTCGGGGTCGGCCGACTCGTCGTCGCGCACCGTGTAGACGCGTTCGTTGCCCACGGCGACGCCGTGCTCGTTGAGGCCCATCTCGAACCCCCACAGCCAGGTCGGCCGCGAGCCGAGCACGGCGGCCGCGCCGGCGTCGGGCAGCGACAGGTACTGCGCCTGCACGCGTCCGACCGGGCGGCGACGGTCGTGGGCCTCGACCACCTGGGCCTCGTCGACGGGTCGGTCCGAGCTCTTGGCGAACCAGGTGTGGTCGCCGGCGAGGGCGCAGCACGAGTCGCACACGGCCAGAAAACCCCCCTCTGCTCCCGTTGGGCTCCGGGTGGCGAACGGTAGCGTGCCCCGATGCCCGAGATCGCGATCGAGACCGAGCAGCTGCGGCGGACGTTCGGCGACTTCGAGGCCGTCGCCGGCGTCGACCTCCAGGTCCAGCAGGGCGAGATCTACGGCTTCCTCGGCCCCAACGGGGCCGGCAAGTCCACCACCGTGAAGGTGCTGTGCACGCTGCTCTCGCCGAGCGGCGGCCGGGCCTCGGTCGCCGGCTTCGACGTGGGTCGCCAACCGCACGAGGTGCGCCTGCGCATGGGTGCCGCCCTGCAGGACGCGGCGGTCGACCCCAAGCTCACCGGCCGGGAGACCCTCGAGCTGCAGGGCCGCTACTACGGGCTGCGCAAGGACGAGGTCGCCCGCCAGATGGACCACGTGCTGCGCCTGGTCGACATCGGCGACGCCATCGACCGCCGGGTCGGCACCTACTCGGGGGCATGCGCCGCCGGCTCGACCTCGCCGCCTCGCTGGTGCACAACCCCCAGGTGCTCTTCCTCGACGAGCCCACCACCGGCCTCGACCCCGTGAGCCGGGCTCGGGTGTGGGAGGAGGTCCGCCACCTCAACGAGGGCCTCGGCATGACCATCTTCCTCACCACCCAGTACCTCGAGGAGGCCGACCAGCTGGCCGACCGGGTGGGCATCATCACCGGCGGCACGATCGTCGCCGAGGGCACGCCCACCGATCTGAAGGCACGGCTGTCGTCCGACGTCGTCGAGGCGGTGGTCGACGATCCGGTGGCGGCCCGGGCCGCGGTGGAGCCGGTCGACGGCGTGAAGCAGGTGGCGGTGGCCGGTGACCTGCTCACCATCTCGGTCGACAACGGCGCCACCACCGTCGCCCCGGTCGCCGTGGCCCTCAACGGCAGTGGCGTGACGGTCAAGGAGCTGTCGCTGCGCCGGCCCACGCTCGACGACGTGTTCCTGCAGCTCACCGGCGAGCGCCTGCCCGCCGACGACGACGCCGAGGAGGCCCCGGCCCCGTGACCGAGACCACCACGCCCGGCCCGTCGACGGCCGACACGTCCCTCGCCTTGGCCCCCGTCCAGGCCCGGCCGGCCGGCTTCCTGCACGACGTGGCGGCGGTGGCCAAGCGGGCGCTGCTTCTCACCACCCGCGACCTCGAGGGCGTCATCCCCGCCCTGGTCGTGCCGGTGTTCTTCTTCGTCGTGAACGTCGGCTCGCTGCAGAACGCCTTCGAGTTCGCCAACCCGGGCCAGAGCTTCCTGGCGTTCCAGCTGCCGGTGGCGATCATCTTCGCCGTGACCGGCGTCAGTCGGGCCTCCAACCTGGTCATCGACATCCAGGACGGCTACTTCTCCCGCATGCTCATGACACCCATGCGGCGCCAGGCCATCCTGCTCGGGCTGATGGTGGCCGACTTCGCCCTGGTGTGCGCGCTGTCGATCCCGGTCGTCACCCTCGGGATCATCCTCGGCGTGCGGTTCGCCACGAGCGTCCTCGGCATGGTCGCCTTCGTGCTGGTGGCCGGCCTGTGGGGGCTGGTCTTCACCGGCTTCCCCTACGCCATCGCCCTCAAGACCGGGTCACCGGCGGCGGTGAACTCCAGCTTCATCCTGTTCTTCCCGTTCGCCTTCCTCACCACCTCGTTCCTGCCCCAGGACCAGCTGACGGGATGGCTGGCCACCATCGCCAACTACAACCCGGTCACCTACCTGCTCGCCGCCCTGCGGTCGTTGGTGACCGAGGGGTGGGCCTGGGCCACCCTCGGCAAGGGCATCGCCTGCGTGCTGGCGGTGGGCGTGGTCAGCCAGGGCCTGGCCTTCGCCGCCCTGCGGGGCCGGGTCAAGGGCAGCTGAGCCGCGTCGCACGCACCCAGACCCGTCGGTGGTCCGGTCAGGTGGCCGCGGGGTAGCGGGCGGCCCTGGTGCCGGGCGGGTTCCACACGCCGGGCACGGCGTCGGGGTTGGTGACGCACACCTCGCCCTCGAGCCCGTCGGGGTCGCGGAAGAACAGGCTGAGGATCGGGCCGAAGTCGGTGACGTGGTCGTCGGCGGCGCCGCGGGCGATGAGCCGCTCGCGGATGGTCTCGAAGGCGTCGATGTCGGCGGCCTGCAGGCCGATGTGGTCGAGCCGGCCCCGGCCGAACATCGGCACCTGCTTGTCGGCCTCGGTGTTGCCGGCGATCTCGAACACGTTGAGCTCGCTGTGGGGGCCGACGTTGATGACGGCCAGCCGGACCTCCTGGTTCGCCTCGCGCTCGGGGCCGTCGCGCTTGATCGTGGCGTCGAAGACCTCTTCGTAGAAGCGCTGCAAGCGCTCGGCGTCGTTGGTGATGACGGCGACGTGGTTGATCCCGTCGAGCAGCACAGGGGCACCTCCTGGTGGCATCGGGTCGGCCCCATCGTGGCCGCGCCGTATGCTCCGGCGCCATGGCTGCCGTCGTGAACCACCTGCACTTCACCGACCCCGTCGACCCCGAGCTGTTCGCCGCCGCTGAGCGCGACCTCGTGCCCCAGATGCGCGAGATCGACGGCTTCGAGGCCCTGCACGTCATCCAGACCGGGCCCACCGACGTCATCTTGATCATCCTGGGCACGTCGCCCGAGGTGCTCGACCGGGTGGCCACCGAGGTCGGCTCGCCGTGGATGGGCGCCAACGTCGTCCCGCTGCTGGCCGGTCCGCCCGACCGCCACGTCGGCGAGACCATCGCCACCTCCGAGCGCTGACCCCGCCGCCCGGCCCCACCCACCTCCTCCAACTTCCCGCGATACCGAGGCACCAGGCCTCGAAATCGCGGGAAGTTCGGCGGCGGGCGGGGCGGGCGGGCGGGTCAGGCGGCGGGCGGCGGGTCAGGCGGCGGGGACCGGGACCGGGATCGGTGCCGGTTCGCCGACGTAGCGGGCCGACGGGCGCACGATGTGGCGGTCGCGGGCCTGCTCGCGCACGTGGGCGGTCCAGCCGATCACCCGGCTCGAGGCGAACGTCGGCGTGAACAGGCGGCGGGGGAGGCCGATGGTGGCCATCACGACCGCGGCGTAGTACTCGACGTTGGCCTGCAGCACGCGGCCCGGCCGCTCCTCGCCGAGCACGGCGACGATGCGGTCCTCGGCGGCCACCGCGAGCTCGGCCAGCGGCCCGCCGAGCTCCTCGGCCACCTCGCGCAGCAGCTCGGAGCGGGGGTCGGCGGTGCGGTACACGGCATGGCCGTAGCCCATGATCCGCTCGCCGGCGGCGAGGTGGGCCCGCACCACGGTGTCGATGCGGTCGGGGGTGCCGATCTCGTCGAGCAGGTCGAGGGCCCGGCTCGGGGCGCCGCCGTGCAGCGGCCCGGACAGCGCGCCCACGGCGCCGACCAGCGCCGCGCCCACGTCCGCGCCGGTCGACGTGATGACCCGGGCGGTGAAGGTGGAGTTGTTGAAGCCGTGGTCGATGGTCATCACGAGGTACGGCTCGAGGGCGGCGGCGGTCCGGGGGTCGGGCTCGTCGCCGGTGACCAGCCAGAGGTACGACGCCGCCCCGTGGAGATCGTCGCGGGGAGCGACGGGTTCCAGCCCGGCAGCGGCCCGGTGCAGCCCGGCGATGAGGCTGGGGGTGACGGCGGCCAGGGCGAGCACGTCCCGGCGCCGCTCGGCCTCGGTCAGGTCGAGGACCGGTCGGAGGCCGAGGGCGGCGGCCTGCAGGGACAGGGCGGTGCGCAGGCCGTCGAGCGGACCGGCTCCGCCGGCAGCGGCGATGGCCGGAAGCACGGCCGCCACCGCCGGGTGGGGCGTGCGCCACGGGGCGATCTCGGAGCGGAAGGCGGCCAGCTCGCCGGCATCGGGCAGGTGCCCGTCGACGACGAGGTGCCACACCTCGTCGAGGCTGCGGTGACGGGCGAGGTCGACGCCGGAGTACGGGCCGTAGTGGAAGAAGCCCTCGTCGCCCCGGACGTCGCCGACGGCGGTGTCGGCCACCACCACGCCCTTGAGGCCGGGTGGGGCGACGATCGGGCCGGTGGGGGTGTCGGCCGCTCGAGGGGTGGAGGCGGTGGTCGCCCCGGTGGTGGATGCGGTGGTCGAGGCGGGCAGGGTGGCGGTGGTGGTCGGGGTGGCGGTGGTGGTCGGGGTGGCGGCGCCGGTCGCCGCTCGATGGTTCGTCGTGATGGTCATGCACCGAACGTCGCGCCGGTCGACCCCGTCGTCAACGTTGATTAAGGTCAACGTTGATGCCGCGCAACCTGCTCACCGCCGACCAGGCCGCCGCCCGCCTCGGGGTCAAGGTCGAGACCGTGTACGCCTACGTCAGCCGGGGCGTGCTCACCCGCACCGTGGCCGAGGACGGGCGCACCAGCCGCTTCGACCCGGCCGAGGTCGACGAGCTGGCCCAGCGCGGTCGACCGCGTCGCGACCGCCGTCGGGCCGGCTCGGTCGAGGTCACGCTGGCCACGGGCATCACCCGCCTGGGCGACACCGACCTGTCCTACCGCGGCCACGAGGTCGCCGAGCTGGCCCGCACGTCCACCTTCGAGGCGGTGGCCGAGCTGCTGTGGACCGGTGCGCTGCCCACGTCGACCGACGCGGCCGACTGGTCGGTGGCGCCAGCGGTGCGCGACCTCGTCTCCGCCGTGATCGCACCCCTGCCGGTGGACGCGCCGGCGGTGGAGCGCCTGGCGGTGGTGGCGGCCGCCCTCGCCTGCATCGACCCGCTGCGGGTCGATCGACGTCCCGCCGCCGTCGCCCGGGTCGGGCGCCTGCTGCTGACCGCCTTCCCGTCGGCCCTGCCGGCGGCGCCGTTGGTCGGGACGGGTCGCGCCGGCTCGGCGTCGGGGGGCGGCGGCAACCGGGCCACCGGCGCTCGCCGCCGCGTCGCCGCCGCGCTCTGGCCCAAGCTGTCGGCCCTGCCGGCCACCCGTCCACGGGTGCGGGTGCTCGACGCCGCCCTCGTGCTGCTGGCCGACCACGAGCTGGCCACGTCCACGCTGGCCGCCCGGGTGGCGGCGTCGACCCGGGCCGACCCCTACGCCGTGGTGCTGGCCGGCCTCGGTGCCGTCGCCGGGCCCCGCCACGGCACGGCGGCCACCGCCGCCCACCGGCTGCTGCTCGACGCCGAGGCCGGCGGCTCGGCCGAGCGGGCCCTGGCCTCCGTCCTCGAGGACCAGCGGCGGCCACCCGGCTTCGGCCACCCCGTGTACCGGGGCGACGACCCCCGGGCCACCGTGCTGTTCGAGCGGCTGGCGTCGATCTGCCCGCGGCGGGCGGCGGCCACCATCGACGCCGTGCTCGACGCCGGGCACCGCCTCGACGTCGGGGCGGCCAACGTCGACCTCGCCCTCGCCGCGGTCGCCTACGCCACCCGCATGCCGGTCGGTGCCACCGACCGCATCTTCGCGGTGGCCCGCACCGCCGGCTGGGTCGCGCACGCCCTCGAGGAGTACGGCGAGGCCCCGCTGCGCTTCCGCGCCCGCGCCGTCTACACCGGCACCTGATCACCCCGATCACCCCGATCACCCCGACCGCCCGATCGCCCGATCGCCCGACCGCCCGACCGCCCCATCACCCCGACCGCCCGATCACCCGCCGCACGTCCCCGTCCCCTGGCGAACGTTGGAGGATTCGCGTCAAGGGGTGACGCGGATCCTCCAAAGTTCGCCAGGAGGAGGCGGTCGGGTGGGACGGGCGAGTCGGGGTCGGCCGGTCGCCGGTCGGCCGGTCGCCAGTCGCCGGTCGCCAGTCGCCGGTCAGCCGGGTTCGGTGACGAAGTCGATCAGCTGCTCGACGGCGCCGACCAGCGGCGGCTCGAGGTCGGCGTAGGTGCTCACCTTGTTCCGCAGCTGCTTCCAGAACGCCCCGGTGTTGGAGGGGTCGACGCCCAGGGCGGCGCACACCCCCTCCTTCCACGGCTGGCCCTTCGGGATGTCGGGCCAGGCGTCGATGCCGACGACCTTGGGCTTCACCGCGGCCCAGATGTCGACGTAGGGGTGGCCGGTCACGAGCACGTCGGGGTGGTCGACGCCGGCGGCGATGCGCTGCTCCTTGGACCCGTCGACGAGGTGGTCGAGCAGGATGCCGAGCCGGCGACCCGATCGGGGGCCGAACGCCCGCACGACCTCGGCCAGGTTGTCCGCGCCATCGAGGGTCTCCACGACGATGCCCTCGTCGCGCAGGTCGTCGCCCCACACCAGCTCGATCAGCTCGGCGTCGTGGATGCCCTCGACGAGGATGCGGCTGGCGCGGGCGATGCGGGCCGGCGCCCCCGGCGCCGCGATCGAGCCCGACGCCGTGATGGTGGGCCCCTTCGGGCCGGCGGTCTTGGCGGGGATCAGCGTGACCTGCTGGCCGTCGACGTCGAAGCCGCCGTCGCGCAGCGTCGTGCGGTGGTCGCGTCCGAACTGGTCGCGGATGACGACCGCGCCGCCGCCGGTCGAGACCACCGTGCCCTCGAGGTTCGTGCCCCGCTGCGAGACGTACAGGCCGGGCCGAGCGGGCACCTTGGGGTGGTCGATGCGCCGCTTCTGGGGCGCGTCGAGGTCGAGCGGCTCGGACAGGATCCCCTTGCGGTAGACGTTGCTCGCCATGGCCGATCGAGGGTAGCGACGCCGTTCCCCTCGACCGCGGACCGGTCGCGGTCGGGACGGCCGACGCGGTCCGGGCGCCTACCGGCCCGCCGAGCGGGTAGAAGGTTCGCCATGGGACGGCTGATCGTGACCGAGTTCATGACCCTCGACGGGGTGGCGCAGGCCCCCGGCGGGCCCGACGAGGACGTCGACGGCGATTTCGCCCACGGTGGCTGGCAGGCGCCGGTGGCCGACCCGGCGTCGGGCGAGGTGATGTTCGAGCAGGCGAGGACCATGGACGCGCTGCTGCTCGGCCGCACGACCTACGAGATCTTCGCCGGCTACTGGCCCACCGCCCCCGCCGAGATCCCCTTCACCGGCCTGCTCAACGGCGTCCCCAAGTACGTGGCCAGTCGCACCTCGACTGGCGACCTCTCCTGGGCGGGTTCGACGTTGCTCGCCGGCGACCTGGCTGACGAAGTCGGCTCGGTCAAGGATCGCCACGCCGAGGTCCACGTCATCGGCAGCCTCGGCCTGCTGCAGTCGTTGCTGCGCCTCCGCCTCGTCGACCAGCTCGACCTGTGGGTGTACCCGCTGGTGCTCGGCACGGGGAAGCGCGTGTTCGGCGACGGAGCCGTGCCCACGTCGCTGCGGCTCGTCGACTCGGCGATCGACGCCACCGGCACCGCCCACCTCACCTACGAGCCCACCGGGATCCCCACCTACGGCCGCATGGACGAGTAGCTCGCCCGGCGAGTGAGCGATCGCCCGCAGCCGCTGACGGACAGACCCGGGGAGACGCGTCAGCCCGAGACGAGGTCGTTGATCTTCTCGGCGGTGGGCTTGCCGTCGTAGCTGATCTCGCCGTCGCGCAGGCCCACGCAGCGGGTGGCGACCTCGAGCAGGTCGAGCTGGTGGGTCGAGCAGATGACGGTGGCGCCCTGCTCGACCACGTCGCCGAGCACCTCGACCAGCGTCTCCTGGCCGGGTCGGTCGAGGCCGGCGAAGGGCTCGTCGATCAGCAGCACGGAGAACGGCCGGATCAGGCCGCAGATGAGGGCGGTCTTCTGGCGCAGGCCTCGGCTGAAGCGTGACGGCAGGTCGTCGGCCCGGTCGACCAGGTTGAACATGTCGAGCAGGTCCTCGCCGTACTCCTCCCAGTCGGCGGTGCCGTGGAGGCGGGCGATGTACTCGATGTGCTCGTGCACGGACAGGTCGTCGTAGAGCACCGGCTGGTCGGGCAGGAACGACATGGCCGAGCGGGCCGGCAGCGTGCCCGCCTCGTGGCCGGCGATCCAGGCCGAGCCGTCGCTGGGCTCGATGAGGCCGGCGACCAGGCCGAGGAAGGTGGACTTCCCGGCGCCGTTGGGGCCCACCAGCATCACGCACTCGCCGCCCTGCACGACCAGCTCGAGGTGGTGCAGCCCGAGGCCGTCGCCGTAGTCCTTGGTGAGGTCGTCGGCGACCAGCACGGCGCCGTCCTTGGCCGCCTGCGGGACGGGCGTGGGGGTGGCCTGCTTGGCGGCCTGGGCGAAGATGCCGTCAGCCATGGCGGGGCTCCGGTCGGTGGTCGGCGATGGGGTGGGGGGCGGTGGCGGGGGGCAGGGGCACGGTGGCTCCGGGGCGGTGCAGGGGCGGCGTGGGGTCAGACCCGGTTGGGCTTGCGGTAGCGCAGGTAGAGGAACCCGATGCCGATGGCCAGCAGCGACCACAGCGTCGTGTTCGAGACCCGCCGGGTGTCGAGGGCGTCGGGGTCGGTGCCGGCGGCCAGCATCGGTAGGAAGGCGATGATCACCATGGCCGGCGGCAGCACCAGGCGGGCGGCCAGCACGAAGCCCATCATGTCGGCGCCGAAGCCGATGAGCTTGGCGGTGTCGGGCGCGCCGAGGCTGGTGCTCACGGCGGCGGCCACGGTGGCGGCGCCGGCCACCGGGACGAGCAGCGAAGCGCCCAGGTGCAGCACCACCGACGGCGGCGCCATCGTCATGGTCACCAGGCCGCTGACGATGCACAGCAGGATCATCACGATCAGGGCAGCCGGCAGGTGCTCGATGAGGAAGCGGCCCGGGTCGTTGGGCACGGCGTTCCACCGGGTGGGGTGGTCGACCTCCTGGGCGATGGGCTCCACGGCGTCGTAGGCGGCGAAGTACAGCGCCAGCGCCGACACGATGAACGCGGCGTACGCGCCCCGCCAGGTGAAGCCCAGCCCGAGGCCGGCGATGACGGCCAGCGCCAGCATCCGGATGATGCGCACCAGCGGGTAGCGGAAGTAGCCCTGCCAGTCGCGTCGCCACGAGGCCGGCAGCCGGCCCTTGCCGTAGCGCAGGCGCACCCACGGATCGGTGCGGGGCTTCTCCTGGGCGAGCTGGCGCCGCAGCAGCACGACCGTGCGCACGTCCTGCAGCGTGACGGCGAACCGGAGCTGCGACACCAGGCCGGCGCGGCGGCGGGCCTCCTCGATGGACGTGCCGCCGAGGCCGCGCAGGCCGACGACGGCGATCACGCCCACGAGCGCCACCGACACGATGGCCAGCGGCGTGAAGGCCAGCTCCCAGAAGGCGAGCGACCCGAGCCAGGTGAGCGGTGAGGTCTGGGTGCCGAACGAGGCATCGGCCGCCGACCAGGCCAGCAGCACGAGGGCCAGCCCGTTGGCCACCCAGATGCCGATGCGGCGGCCCGACATCACCATGGCGGTGGCGGAGGCGCCGGCGGCGGCGATGGCGAAGGCGGCGGCCGAGCAGATGGTGGTGAGCGCCGGGTTGGCGGGCACCTGGTGCGAGGCGAGGATGCCGACGACGCCGCCGACGACCGCGCCGCAGAAGGCGAGGAACCGCAGCTGCTTGAACGCCGGGCCCCGGAGCGCGGCGCCCCGATCGATGGGGGCGAGCAGCTCGTGCTGCACCGTGGCCGGCTCGACCGTGAGCGGGCCGCCCCGGGCTCCGGAGCGCAGGCCGAAGGCGAAGGCCAGGGCGAAGCCGAGGCCCAACCACCCGGGCCCCTTGCTGGCCAGCTGGGCGGCCCCCGCCTCGTCGAGCTTGGTGTTCGGGAACCAGCCCGAGGCGACCAGCACGAAGACCACCGCACCGAGCCCGATCACGTAGACGCGGTAGAGCCCGTCGATCCAGTGGATGTTGGCTCGGATGTTGCGGCGGCGGGCCCGCCGCAAGGCGGTCAGCGCCTCGTCGTGGGCCGGCGCCTCGACGTCGATCACGGCGGGCAACCCTACCGGGGCACCTCGTCGGGGCAGCAATCGCCCCCCGGTACCCTGCGGGGCCGTGATCCTCGTGGACGCCGACGGCGTGGGCATGAGCCGCCCGGGCAAGCCGCTGTTCTCCGACCTGCGGCTGACGCTCTCGTCGGGCGACCGGCTCGGCATCGTCGGCCTCAACGGCACCGGCAAGTCCACCCTGCTGCGCGTCCTCGCCGGCACCGAGGAGCCCGAGACCGGCACCGTGCGGCGGGGGCGTGGTGTGCGCATCGCGATGCTCGACCAGGACCCCGAGCTGCCCCCGGGCCCGGCGCTGGCCGCGGTCGGGGAGGGCTGGGAGGCCGCCGCCGTGCTCGACCGGCTCGGCATGGGGCCGTTGGCCGAGGCCGACACCGCCACGATGTCGGGCGGCCAGCGCAAGCGGGTGGCGCTGGCCCGCACCCTCGTGGCCGAGTGCGACCTGCTCATCCTCGACGAGCCCACCAACCACCTCGACATCGACGCCATCGCCTGGCTCGAGGACCGTCTCGCCTCGTTCACCGGCGGCCTGGTCCTCGTCACCCACGACCGCCACCTGCTCGACCGGGTCACCACGCGCGTGCTCGAGCTCGACCGCGGGACGGGCTTCGTGCACGAGGGCGGCTACGAGGCCTACCTCGCCGGCCGGGCCGAGCGCGAGGAGCAGGCCGCCGCCGCCGAGGCCACCCGCCGCATCCTCGCCCGCCAGGAGCTGGCGTGGCTGCGGCGGGGCGCGCCGGCCCGCACCCGCAAGCCCAAGGCCCGCATCGAGGCGGCCACCAAGGTGGTCCAGACCACGGCGCCGACCGCGGCCCGGCCCGCCGAGCTCGACCTGTCGGCGGCCGGCGGCCGTCGCGGGCCGGCCCCCGCCGCCGCGCCCGACGGCCGGGGGTGGGGCGAGGCCGGCGTCCTCAAGCGCCACCCCGGCACGCCGCGGCTCGGTGACCAGGTGGTCGAGCTGCACGACGTCGGCCACCGCTGGGCCGACGACCAGCCCTGGCTGTTCCGCCACGTCGACCTGCTGCTCGACCAGCGGGAGCGCCTCGGCATCGTCGGCTCGAACGGCACCGGCAAGACCACGCTGCTCGAGGTGCTCGCTGGCCGGCGTTCGCCGGCCGAGGGCCGGGTCGTCACCGGGCCGACCGTCCGGCTGGGCTCGTTCGATCAGCGCGGCATCCAGCTCGACCTCGACCAGCGGGTGCGCGAGGCGGTGGCGGGCCCCGACCGCACCCCCGACTGGTACGACGCCGCCCTGCTCGAGCAGTTCTGGTTCGACACCGACGCCCAGTGGGCGCCCATCCGGCTGCTGTCGGGCGGCGAGCGACGGCGGCTGCAGCTGCTGCTCACCCTGGCGGCCAAGCCCAACGTGCTGCTGCTCGACGAGCCCACCAACGACCTCGACGTCGACACCCTGCGCGTGCTCGAGGAGTTCCTCGACGACTGGCCCGGCGCCCTCGTCGTGGTCAGCCACGACCGGGCCTTCCTCGAGCGCACGGTCACCGACGTCGTCGTGCTCGACGGCCAGGGGTTCGCCGGCCGCCGGCCCGGCGGCTACGCGGCGTGGGAGGACGAGCGGCGGGCCGGGCGGCGCCGAGGCCGGGCCGCCCCTTCGGTGGGGCCGGGGTCCGGCGGATCCGGCGGCTCGGGTGGCCCGGGTGGCCCGGGCGGCTCGGCCGGATCGTCGGGTGCCGCCCGGTCGACGGGGTCCGGGTCGTCGTCGGGCTCGGGACGAGGTGCCGCGGCGACGGCGGGTCGTGGCGAGGGAGCCGGCGGCCCCGCGGCCGAGGGCGACGGTGCCGCCCTGCGCTCGCCGAGCACGCTGCGGTTCCTGGTGAAGGAGGCCGACAAGCGGGTCGCCCGGGCCCAGCGCGACCACGACGCCGCCGCGGCCGCCCTGGCCGAGGCCGGGACCGACCACGCGGCCCTGGCCACCGCCGGCTCGGCGGTGGCGGCGGCCGCCGACGAGCTGGCCGAGGCCGAGGAGGCCTGGCTCGAGCTGGCCAGCGAGCTCGAGGCCGCCGAGGCTGCCCGCCGCGCCCAGCGCAACGGGTGACGCCGGCCGAGGTCCGGGTTCGTTCCACGCAGCGTGGTGACACCAGACCGGACGGTGGTGGAGCGTCGACCTCGGTTCCCGGCCCTCGGCCAGCGCCGGCGCGACCCGTTGCCCGGCTCGGGCGCCCCGGCTAGGTTGCGGGCGTCGTCCGGCGGCGGATCGATGTCGCAGACGAGCACGGCTGGGGAACGCCGATCGACCCGCGCCTGCGGGCCGCCGGAGCCGTCGAGGTGGACTGCGTGAGCGCACAGGACCGAGGCCGTCACCATCGCGGTCCGTCGCCGACCCGGAGGGCGGGGACGACGATCGCGGGTGCGCCAGAGCCCACCACCGAGGCCCGGCCGTGACCGCCGCTCGGTCGGCCGCCGTCGCCACCCGCGCTCCCGCGGCCGGCGCCGACGGGCTCGACGACGAGCCCGAGGCCACCCCCCGCCCGTGGGTGCCGGTGGCGATCTTCCTGGGCGTCGCCGTGGCCGTGTGGGTGGTCGTGGCGGTGTCGGCCGCCGCCCTGCCCCGGCACCCGCTGAACTACCCCATCGCCGTCCCGGGCGGCGGCGGGCGCGTGTTCGAGGGCTGGGCCCGCTGGGACGCCTTCTGGTACCGCTCGATCGCCGAGGACGGCTACGTCTACTACCCAGGCGTCCAGTCGTCGGTGGCCTTCTTCCCCGGCTACCCGCTGCTGGTCCGCTTCGTGGCCCTGGCCGTGGGCAACGTCTTCGTCGCCGGCTCGATCACCACCTTCGTGTGCGGCCTGCTCGCCGCCCGCGGGCTGTGGGCGTGGCTCACCGCCCGCATGTCGGTGCGGGCCGCCGGGGTCACCGTGGCCCTGGTCCTGCTGTACCCCTTCTCCTGGTACCTGTTCGGCGCCGTCTACGCCGACGCGCTGTTCCTCGCCGCGGCCATCGGGGCCTTCGTCGCCGTCGACCGCGACCGCATGTGGACCGCCGGCCTGCTCGGCTTCGTCGCCTCGGCGTCGCGCCCGACGGGTGTGGCCGTGGCCATCGGCCTCGTGCTGGTCGCCCTCGAGAAGCGCAACGTCGGCCGCCAGGTCGTGGCCACCGCGGTCGGTGCCACGGTGGCCGCCGCCGAGCCGGCCGCCGCCCTCTCCGGGTCCTCGTCGACCACGAGCGATGCCCCCGGCGGCGCAGGCGACGGTGGCGCGCCGGCGCACCGGTCGATGGCCGGCCCGGCGGTGCCCGCCGATCGCGCCGCTGGTCGCACCCGTCGTCGCCCCCGACCGCTGCACGCCCTGTGGCTGCGGTTCGACCCCCGGGGCTTCCGCCGCCAGGACGCGCCGCTGGTGCTCGCCTTCGGCGGCCTGTTGGCGTACATGACCTACCTCGGCGTGCGGTTCGGCCACCCGCTGCTGTTCTCGGAGATCCAGGGCGTGAAGGGCTGGGACCAGCCCGCCGGGTGGAGCACGTGGCTCAAGCTGCCGGCCTGGCAGAAGCTGCACGAGGACCCGTTCAGCGACGCTGGCCTGATGATCGTCGTGCAGTGCACCCTCACCGTGGTCGCCCTGGTGCTGGTGCCGAAGGTGGCCAAGCGGTTCGGCTGGGGCTACGCCGCCTTCGTGCTCGCCGCCGTGGCCATCCCCCTGCTCGGCAGCAAGGACTTCGTCGGCCTCGGCCGCTACCTGCTGCCGGCCTTCCCGTGCCTCGCCGTGGTCGGCGAGGCGCTGGCCCGCCGCCGCCCCTGGCTGATCGCCGCGGTGCTGGCCGCCAGCGGCGCGGGCCTGTTGGCGATGGCCTCGTACTTCGCCCGCGGCTACTACCTCTCGTAGCCCGCGTCGTCGCGGCTCCACCCACCCGCCCGCGCCGCCGCCCGCCGCCCGCCGCCCGCCGCCCGGGCCGCCCCGGCCGCCCCGTTCCGAGCTTCCCGCGATTCCCGGCCACCAAGCCCTGGAATCGCGGAACGTTCGGGGACGGCTGGGTCGTGACAGGATCGCCGGGGGCGCCGGAGGGCGCTGCGTCGAGGAGGAGCGCGATGAGCTCGAGCAGCACGGGACGGGTCGCGCTGGTGACCGGCGGGGGACGGGGGATCGGTCGGGCCATCTCGCTCGGCCTGGCCGACGACGGGTTCGACGTCGCCATCGGCTACCGGCGCGACGCCGCCGCCGCCGCCGAGGTGGTGGCTGCCATCGCCGGCAAGGGGCGGGCCGCCAGCGCCTACCCGGCCGACCTCGCCGACACCGCGGCCGTCGAGCAGCTGGTGGCGTCGGCCGCCGCCGACTTCGGTCGGCTCGACGTGGTGGTCGCCAACGGCGGGATCGCCAGCCGGGGCCACAGCGTCGCCGACACCGACCCGGCCGAGCTCGAGCGCGTCCTGCGGGTGCACGCCCTCGGGGCGCATGCCCTGTGCCGCGCCGCCGTGCCCCACCTGCGCCAGCACGACCGCAGCGACGTGATCCTCATCTCGTCGGTCGCCACCCTCACCCACGCCGCCAACGGGGCGCCCTACACCATGGCCAAGGCCGCGCTCGAGGCGCTCGGCCTCACCCTGGCCAAGGAGGAGCTGCGGCACGGGATGCGGGTCAACATCGTGGCCCCCGGCCTGGTCGACACCCAGATGGGCCAGCGGCTGATGCAGGCCGTCGCTGGCATCGACGACCTGCGCACCCTCGACCCGGCCATGCCCTTCGGTCACGTCTGCACCCCCGACGACGTCGCCAACGTCGTGCGCTGGCTGGTGGGCGACGCCAACACCTACGTGACCGGCCAGAAGGTCAACGTCGACGGCCTGGCCTCGTTCAGCCGCTGAGCCGGGTCGCCGCCCCGGCCCCTCCCACGGGCGCCGCCCCTCCCACCTCCCGAGCTTCCCGCGATTCCGAGGCACCAGGCCTCAGGTTCGCAGGAGCCTCGCACGGAGACGTTCGGCGTCGCCGTCGGGGCCGGGCGCCGTTAGGCTGATTCCACGGCAGCCGCCGTGTTTTCCCGTCACCGGCCCAGGACGTCCACCACCATGCCCGTCGACACCGATGCCGAGGCCGCCGAGGCCGTCGAGACCCAGCCCGTCGTCACCGTCACCGACGACGCCCTCGTCCGGGTGCTCGAGATCCGCAACGCCGAGGACGACGCCGCCTCGCTGGTGCTGCGCATCTCGGTGACCGGCATCAACGGCCCCGAGTACGCCTACGACCTGTCGTTCGAGGAGCGCCCCGAGCTGCCCGCCGACGACGTGCGCTACCACATCGGCGACCTCGAGGTGGCGGTGCCCGGCGACGACGTCGACGCCCTGTCCGGCGCCGTGCTCGACCTGCCCTCACGGCCGGGCCAGACCGGCCTCGTCATCCGCAACCCCAACCGCCCCGACCCGCTGGCGGGCCGCACCCTCGAGCTCACCGGCGACATCGCCGACAAGGTGGCCCAGCTGCTCGAGCAGTCGATCAACCCGTCGCTGGCCGCCCACGGCGGCTTCGCCACGCTGGTCGGCGTCGAGGACACCAAGGTGTTCCTCACCATGGGCGGCGGCTGCCAGGGCTGCTCGATGAGCGCGGCCACCCTCGTCGAGGGCATCCAGGCTGCCATCCTCGACAACATCCCCGAGGTCACCGAGGTCATCGACGCCACCGACCACGCGGCCGGCGCCAACCCGTTCTACGCCTGATCGATCACCGGGTCGGTCGCCGCGGCGACGACCTGGCGTCGAATCGGGACGATCAGACCTCGGCCGGGTCGGCGTGGGTGGTGCTGATCAGCGACAGGGCCGACGCCACGATGCCAGGGGTGTCGAGGCCCAGCTCGGCGAGGATGGCGTCGGGCTTGCCGTGGGGGATGTAGCTGCGGGGCGTGCCGAGCACGCGGACCTTGGGCGTCTCGGGTCGGCCCACCTTCAGCTCGGCGAGGTGGTCGGCGAACAGGGCCCCGGCGCCGCCCTCGCGCATGCCGTCCTCGATGGTCAGCACGAACGGGTGACGGGCGGCGTCGGCGAGCATGGCCGGATCGGGGGGCGTGACCACCCGAGCGTCCCAGAGGGTGACCGACACGCCCTCGGCGGTCAGCAGGTCGGCCGCCGCCTCGGCCGGCTCGAGCATCTTGCCGACCGAGAGGATGCAGAGGTGGTCGCCCTCGCGGAGCCGGCGGGCCTGCACGCCCGACCCGACCTCGTCGGGGCCGACGTGGCGGGCCATCGTCTTCGGGAAGCGGATCATGGACGGCCCGTCGGTGAGGTCGAGGGCGTCGTGCAGGTTCTGCTGGAGCTCCTGGTAGGACGACGGGGCGAAGATGGTCATGTTGGGGACCTTGGAGAACCACACCATGTCCATGACGCCGTGGTGGCTCGGGCCGTCGTCGCCGGTGATGCCGGCACGGTCGAGGCAGAAGACGACGGGCTGGCCGTGGAGGCCGACGTCGTACATGACCTGGTCGACGGCTCTGGTCATGAAGGTGGAGTAGACGGCCACGACCGGCCGCAGGCCGCCCATGGCCATGCCGGCGGCCGCCGTCACCGCGTGCTGCTCGGCGATGCCGACGTCGAAGAAGCGGTCGGGGTGCTCCTCCTTGAAGGGCAGCAGCCCGGTGGAGTCGGGCATGGCGGCGGTGATGGCCACGACCTCGGGCCGGTCGGCGGCCTCGCGCACCAGGGCCTCGGTGAAGGCGGCGGTGAACGAGCCGGGCTTGGCCTCGGAGGTGTCGTGGAGCCGCTTGATCGGGTCGTTCTCGGCCGGCGCGTAGCCTCGCCCCTTCTGGGTGAGCACGTGCACGACGTGGGGGCCGGGCAGCTCGGCGGCGTTGCGCAGCGCCTCCTCGAGGCCCCGCACGTCGTGGCCGTCGAACGGGCCGGTGTAGCGCACGCCCAGGGTCTCGAAGAAGGCGGGCGGCTCCCACATCTCGCGGACGGCCGCCTTGGCCGCCTCGACGCCGCGCTCGAGGCGGTCGCCCAGGATGGGCATCTCGGCCACCATCTTCTCGATGCGGGCCTGCCGGCGCATGTAGGTGGGGTTGTTGCGGATCTTGGCCAGCGTCTCACCCAGCTTCGACACGGTGGGGGCGTAGGACCGGCCGTTGTCGTTGAGGATGATGATGCAGTCGCTGCCGCTGTGGCCGAGGTTGTTGAGGCCCTCGAAGGCCATGCCGCCGGTCATCGAGCCGTCGCCGATCACGGCGACGATGCGCCGACCCTCGCCCTGCTCGGAGGCCTCGGCCACGGCCAGCCCGTGGGCGTAGCTGAGGATGGTGGAGGCGTGGGAGTTCTCGATCCAGTCGTGCTCGGACTCGTCGCGGCTGGGGTAGCCCGACATGCCGCCGGCCTGGCGCAGCTGCTCGAAGCCCTCGCGTCGGCCGGTGACGATCTTGTGGACGTAGGCCTGGTGGCCGGTGTCCCACAGGAGGATGTCGCGCGGCGAGTCGAACACCCGGTGCAGGGCCAGGGTGAGCTCGACGACGCCGAGGTTGGAGCCGAGGTGGCCACCGTGCTCGGTGACCGAGTCGACGATGAACTGGCGGATCTCGAAGGCGAGGATGTCCAGCTGCTCGTAGGAGAGGGACGTGAGGTCCTCGGGGGACGAGATCGACTCGATGATCATCGGTGCAGCACTGCTTTCGACCGGGCCGGCCCTGGGGGGAGGAGACCGGCGTCGATGGGTACCCGCCAACCGTACCGTCGGCCCGCGCGCCGGACCATGATCAGCGCGAGACCTTCACGCGTCACGGCGTGACGGTGCTCGTGGTGCCATCTCCATCGATCTCAGTCCATCACCGTGGCCGTCGAGGCCGGGGGCCGCGCCGAGGGTGGCCCGGCTGCGGCGGAGGGTGCGACCGACGGCGGCGGACCGCCCCCGCCAGCGGGTCACCTGGGTGCCGACGACCGTGCCGGCGACGAGCACGCCCGCCCCGGCCAGGGCGTCGACCCAGAAGTGGTTGCCGGTGACGACGATGGCCAGCAACGTGATCGAGGGGTAGGCGACCAGGGCGGCCCGGGCCCCGCGGCGGCGGGCGACGCCCCACAGGGCGGCGCTGCACCACAGCGCCCAGGCCAGGTGCAGGCTCGGCATGGCGGCGTACTGGTTCGACACGGCCTTGAGCCCGCCGTCGCCGAAGGACCACGAGCCCGGGTAGGCGGCGAGGGTGTCGACGAAGCCGTGGTCGACGCCGGCCCCGTGCGCGCACGTCTCGCACAGCAGCCGGGGCGGCATGAGCGGGAAGAGGGCGAAGCCGATCAGCGCCAGCGCGGTGGTGGCGGCCAGCACGTTGCGCCAGCGGCGGTAGCGCTCGGGGAACCGCCGGTACAGCACCACCAGGACGCCGATGGTGACGGCGAAGTGCAGCGAGCCGTACCAGGCGTTGGCGGCGACCACGATCGGCTCCCAGGTGAGGGCGGCCCGCTGGAGCGCCTGCTCGTTGAAGATGCCGAGGGCGCGCTCGAGGTCGATGGTGCGCAGGGCGTTGGCGTAGGCCTCGTCGGCGCCGACCGAGGCCGAGCCGAACCGGTTCCGCACGAACGAGTAGGCGGCGTAGAAGGCGAGCACGACGCCGACCTCGCGCCACCACCGCAGGTGCTCGGCGCGCCGCCGGATCGCCGCCGAGCGGGTGCCGGACGCAGGGCCGTCCGCGCCGTCCGGACCGGCGACCGGACCGGCGGCCGAGCCGGCGTGGCGGGCGGCCGAGCCGGCGTGGCGGGCGGCCGAGCCGGCGTGGCCGGGGGCATCGAGCAGGCTCATGGGCGGGGAGCGGCCGGCGCGCTGGGCGCGGTCGGGGCGGCGGCGGTCGTCGCGCCCCCAGGGTCGGATGGGGCCCTGTCGGCGGCATGGTCGGCGGCGGTCCGGCGCTGGAGGGCGAAGGCCGGGGCGCCGAGGAGGCTCACGCCGAGGTTGAGCAGGTACAGCAGCAGGCCGAGGGCGATGGCCCGCTCGGGGGGCACGCCGAGGGGCTGCAGGAACACGGTGAAGGAGATCTCGCGCAGGCCCAGGCCGGCGATGCCGAGGGGCAGCACCTGGGCCATGAGGACGGCGGGGAAGAAGGCGAGCATCACCGTGACGCCGACCTGGTCGATGCCGAGGGCCTGGGCCGCCATCCACGCCGCGAGGCACAGCACGAGCTGGTAGGCGAAGCCGGCCCCGACCACCCGGCCGGCGTCGGCGGGACGGTGGCGCAGCCGGTCGACGCCGACGTGCACGGCACCGAGGAACCGTCGCCAGCCGGCCCGGTCGCGCATCCGGCCGCCGAGGCGCGGGTGGTAGGCGGCGACGAGGATGAGCACCAGGCCGACCAGGGTGACGGTGACGGCGACGAGGGCGACGCCGGTGCCGGGGTCGGTGCGGGCCAGCCCCGGGTTCAGGGCGAAGCCGAGGTAGGCGATGAGCGGCAGCACCAGCCATCCGGTGAGCCGCTCCAGGGCGACGGAGGCGAACGAGGTGGCGGCGTCGTCGTTGTCGCGGGCGAGGCGGGAGACGCGCAGGACGTCGCCGCCGATCGTGGTGGGCAGCACGTTGGAGACGAACTGGCCGGCGAAGCACAGCGACACGAGCCGCCGCAGCGGGGCCGGCCGCTCGAGGGCCCGCAGCACCTGGGACCACCGCACCGCCGACAGCGCCACGCCCACGACGGTCAGCAACGCCGCGCCTCCCAGCCAGGCGAACGTCCCCGGTGTCCACGCCGGGACCAGCTCGTCGAGGCTGAAGTCGGGGACCTTCCAGACCAGCACGCCGAGCATGGCGAGGCTCACGAGGATGCGCAGCGGCAGCACCCACCGCCGGCGCGGGCGGGCGGTGGGCTCCTGGCCGGCCTCGGCCAGCTCGGTCAGCTCGTGGACCGACAGCTCGGCGTACTCGGCCAGCTCGCCCTCGTCCTCGTCGGCGACGGCCCCCACCGCAACCTCGTCCTCGTCGGCGGCGGGGGTCGTGGTGGGGGTCGTGGCGGTGTCGCTCGGCCCGGGGACGGGCTCGACGCGCCCGCTGCCGTCGCCGTCGGCCCGCGCCGCGCCGCCGTCGGGGGCAGGGGCGGGGGCGTCGTGGTGGTGGGCCATGGGGGCCTTCAAGGGGCTCGACGAGACGGCGGCCATGCTACCGACGGGCCTGCGGTGGACCCGGGTCGGCGGGCGCCGCCGGGTGGGTCGGCGCCGTCCCCACCTCGGTCGAGCGCGCCCGTACCCTGGGATCGGGCGTCCCCGTTCCGCCCCGGAGGTCTGCCGTGTCCCACCCACCCACCCGGATCGACGCTCGTCACCGCGGCCTCCGTCGCGCCGTCCCGGCGCTGCTCGCCGGCGCGCTGGTGGTGGCGGTCGGCTGCGCCGACAAGCGCACCGAGGTCACCGGCGGTGACGCGTCGTCGGCGCCCTCGACCGCAGCGGCCGCGGCGGGCACCACGGTGGGCACGTCGCGCGGGGCGATCGGGGTCCAGCCCGGTGGCGGGTCCGGCGGCCTCGGCCGGCTCGTCCCCGAGGCCACGCCGGCCTACCTGGCGGCCGCCGCCGCCCGCACCAGCGAGGTCACCTCGGGGGCCTTCACCCTCACCGTGGGCCTGTCCGGTGGGCAGGGGCTGCTCGACGGCGACCTCCTGAAGGCCGACGGTGCCTTCGAGACGGCCTCGGCCCGCAGCCGCATGACCCTCGACGGCGGCGCCGTGGGTGGCACCGGCGAGATCGTCACCGTCGGCGACACGACCTACGTGAAGACCGACGGGCTCGGCCGGCTGCTCACCGGGGGCCGGGCCATCGCCACGCCGTGGATCTCGATCACCGGTGCGGCTGGTGGCGGGCGGGCGGCCTCCGTGGTGCCGTTCGTCGGCACCGGGGGCGCCCGGTCGATGCTGAGCACGCTGCGGGGCGCAGGCGGTCAGGTGCGCGAGGCGGGCACCGACACCGTCGACGGCGTGGCCGTCACCCACTACACGGGCACGATCGACCCGGCCGCGGCCACCGCCGCCGACCCCACGGCCGGTGGGGCCCTCGCCCAGCTCGGCACCGGCCCCATCCCGGTGGAGGCCTGGGTCGACGCCGACGGGATCGTCCGCCGGCTCGAGCTGCAACCCGACCTGGCCGGCGCCTCGGGGCTCGGTGGCCTCGGGGCGATCGGGGCGCTGGGCGGTGACGATCCCGGATCGACGCCCCGCCTCACCCTCGCCGTCGAGCTGCGCGACATCGGCCAGCCCGTCACCATCGACGTGCCCCCGGCCGACCAGGTCACCCCGGTCGACCCCACCAGCCTGTCGGGCCCCACCGGCGGCCTCGGGGGGGCCGGTGGCCTCGGGGGCACCGGCGGGCTCGGCGGCTGACCGCTGCTCGTACCCGGCCCCACGAGCTGGCCCGCCCGACCGGACCGTGCCCGGCCGACGACCACCCACCCGCCGACCACCCGCCCGCCGGCTCCCGCGCCGGATCGAGCGGATGCGGGGCCCCACTAGGCTCGCCGCCGGACGGCGCGCCATGGGGGCCGCGCCGACAGGGGAAGGACGGCGCTCGTGGTGCACGATCGCGTGGTGGACGTCGGCGACGTCCGCCTGACCATCTCGGAGGCCGGCGTCGGCGGTCGGCCCCTGCTGCTGCTCCACGGCTTCACCGGGGCGCGCAACGACTTCACCCGCTGGATCGAGCCGCTCGCGGAGCGGGGTTGGCACGTCGTCGTCCCCGACCACCGCGGCCACGGCGACAGCGACAAGCCCGAGGACGAGTCGGCCTACGCCTTCGAGATCTTCGCCGCCGACGCGCTGGCGCTCGTCGACGCGCTCGGCTGGGACGGGTTCGCCCTGCTCGGCCACTCCATGGGGGGGATGGTCGCCCAGGTCCTCACCCTGATGGTCCCCGATCGGGTGGCGGCCCTCATCCTCATGGACACCAGCCACAAGCGGCTGCGGGTCGACCCCGGCCTGGTCGAGCTCGGCGTCAGCACGGCGCGCGAGCACGGCGTCCACGTGATCGCCGACCTCCAGGCCGAGATCGACGACCCCCTCACCTCCGACGCCTACCGACGGCTCTGCGAGGCCGACCCCGACTACGCCGCCCGGGGCGACCGCAACCTGCGGGCCTCGTCGCCGGCCATGTACGCCGCCATGCTCCACGCCATCACGAGCGAGGGCGAGGATCGCCTCGACCTCCTCGCCGAGGTGCGCTGCCCCGCCCTCGTGCTCGTCGGCGACCAGGACGCACCGTTCCGCAGGCCGAGCGAGCGCATGGCCGCGACGCTCCCCGACGCCCGCCTGGTCGTGCTGCCCGACGCCGGCCACAGCCCGCAGTTCGAGTCGCCCGAGGCCTGGTGGGCGGCGATGTCCGGCTTCCTCGACGAGGTGGCCGATCA
This sequence comes from Acidimicrobiales bacterium, assembly GCA_046331175.1. Classification (GTDB taxonomy): domain Bacteria; phylum Actinomycetota; class Acidimicrobiia; order Acidimicrobiales; family Acidimicrobilacustridaceae; genus JAWKIW01. The sequence goes on along the minus strand of JAXLRI010000011.1, from coordinate 64,917 downwards.
GGTGGCACCCGGCGCGGTGGTGGAGGTGGCGCCATGAGCGCCGCCTCCGAGGGCACCGAGATCACGGGCCACGGCGGCGAGCTGGCGCTGGCGGCGCTGCGACAGTTCGGCGTCGGCGAGCTGTTCACCCTCAACGGCGCCCACGTCTGGCCCTTCTACGACGCCGCCGTCAAGGCCGGCGTCCCCGTGTACGACACCCGCCACGAGGCCACCGCCACCTTCGCCGCCGAGGGCATGGCCAAGCTCACCCGCCGTCCCGGCGTCGCCGTGCTCACCGCCGGCCCGGGCGTCACCAACGGCGTGAGCGCGGTCACCGGTGCGTGGTTCCTCGGTTCGCCCCTGGTCGTCCTCGGCGGGCGGGCGCCAGAGGGACGTTGGGGCGCCGGCTCGCTGCAGGAGTTCGACCACGTGCCGGTGCTCGAACCGATCACCAAGGTGTCGGCCACGGTGAAGAGCACCGAGGCGATGGGGTCGGAGGTGGTGGCCGCCGTGGCCGCCGGCCTCACGCCGCACCGCGCCCCGGTGTTCCTCGACTTCCCGATGGACCTCCTGTTCGGGCAGGCCACCGCCACCGTTCCCGCGGCACCGTCCACCGCCGCGCCCCCTGCCGATCCCGAGGACGTGGCGGCCGCCGCCGCCCTGCTGGCAGGCGCGTCGCACCCGGCCGTCATCGTGGGCAGCGACGTCTACTGGGCCGGCGCGTGGCCCGAGCTGCGGGCCGCCGTCGAGGCGTTGCGCCTGCCCACCTTCGTCAACGGCCTCGGTCGTGGCTGCCTGCCGGCCGACCACGAGCTGGCGTTCTCGCGCACCCGAGGGATGCTCAAGGCCGACGCCGACGTGGTGATGGTCATCGGCACGCCGCTCGACTTCCGCCTGTCGTTCGGCCGCTTCGGCGATGCGCAGGTCATCCACGTCGTCGACGATCCCGCCCAGCGGGCGGGCCACGCCGAGGTGGCGGTCTCGCCGGCCGGCGACCTGGCCTCCACCCTGCGGGCGTTGGCCGACTGGTCCGGCGACCGGGCCGACCACGAGCCGTGGATCGCCGAGCTGCGCGACGCCGAGTCGGCGGCCCGGTCCGCCGACGCCCCGCTGCTCGAGGCCGACGCCGCGCCCCTCAAGCCCACCCGCGTCTACGGCGAGCTGGCCAAGGTGCTCGACCGCGACGCGGTGGTGGTGTGCGACGGCGGTGACTTCGTCTCCTACGCCGGCAAGTACGTCGACTCCTACGAGCCCGGCTGCTGGCTCGACCCCGGTCCCTACGGCTGCCTCGGCACCGGCCTCGGCTACGCCATGGCCGCCCGGGTCGCCCACCCCGACCGGCAGGTGGTGGCCATGCTCGGCGACGGCGCCGCCGGCTTCTCGCTCATGGACGTCGACTCGCTCGTGCGCCAGAACCTGCCCGTCGTGATGGTGGTGGGCAACAACGGCATCTGGGGCCTCGAGAAGCACCCCATGCGGATGATCTACGGCTACGACGTCAACTGCGACCTCCAACCCGAGACGCCCTACCACGAGGTCGTCGCCGCCCTCGGCGGTGCGGGCGAGGTCGTGCGCGAGCCGGCCGAGCTGGGTCCGGCGCTGCGGCGGGCGCTCGACAGCGGCGTGCCCTACCTCGTCAACGTCCTCACCGACCCCGACGACGTCTACCCCCGCTCGTCCAACCTGGCCTGATCGCCCAACCCCGCTCGTCGGGCGGGCGCGGGATCGGTCGACCCCTCCTCCGGGGTCGTCCAGCCGAGTGGTCGCGGTCCGGAGCCGTCGGGGCAGCCTCTAGCATTCGAGGCGACGGCGGCGGGCGGAGGTCCCGTGAACGAACCCCATGACGACGACCCGGCGGGGGCGGCCGACGGGCTCGACGAGATCGACCGGTTGGCGATCCTCGAGCACGGCCCCGAGCTGGTGGTCGGCATCGATGACGACTACCGCGTCCGCTACGCCAACCAGGCGCTGGTCGACGTGCTGGGCTACCGACCCGAGCAGTTCCTCGGGACCAGCGTCCTCGACTTCATCCACCCCGACGACCTCGCCTACGCCGCCCGGGCGATGGAGGCCCGCAACCGGCAGCCGGGGCGCATCGGGCTGACCATCCAGCTGCGCGGCCGCGACGCCAGCGGCGCCTGGCGGGTCGCCGACGTGGTCGGTCGGCGCATGGCCGTCGAGGATGGCCCCGATCTGCTCGTCGTGTCGCTGCGGCTGCTCGACAACAAGCCGGCGCTGGGCAGCGACCCGCCGCGGCTGCGATCGCTGATCGACAAGACGTCCGACGTCATCTTGCTGCTCGAGCCCGACGGCACGGTGCTGTTCGCCAACGCCACCCTCACCCGCCGCCTGGGCCACGACTGCGACCGCATCGTGCAGGAGAGCTGGCTGCAGCTGGTCGACGGCCCCGACCGCCAGCCCGCGGCCGACCTCCTCGCCACCCTGGTGGCCGGCGACGACCGAGAGGCCGAGGTTCGCCTCCACCTCGTCGACCGCGAGGGAGCGGCCGTGGTGCACTCCCTGCGCTTCGTCGACCAGCACGACGACCCGCTCGTCGCCGGCGTCATCGTCAGCGCCAGCGACGTGACCGACCTGGTCGCCGTCGAGGACAAGCTGCGCCGCCAGAACGAGCTGCTCACCTACGAGGCGACCCACGACCACGTCACCGGGCTGGTCAACCGGGCCGAGTTCCGCCGCCTGGTCGACCTGGCGCTGGCGCGGCGCGACGCCGACGTCACCGTCGTGTTCTGCGACCTCGACGGGTTCAAGCAGGTCAACGACCGCTTCGGCCACGACACCGGTGACCGCGTGCTGCGCGAGATCGCCCGTCGGCTGCGCGACACCGTCCGCCGGGGAGACGTGGCCGCCCGGTGGGGTGGCGACGAGTTCACCGTGCTCTGCGAAGCGGCCCTCGACGGCGACGAGGTCGACCACGTCTGCAGCCGCCTGCGGGCCGCCATCGGTGCGCCCATCGACGTCGACGACACCGAGGTCGAGATCGGCGTGTCGCTCGGCGTCGCCCGCCACCGCGCCGATGCCGACGCCGGCGCTGGAGCCGCCGGCGGGATGGCCGGCCGCGGGACGCCACTCGTCGACGCCGATGGGCTGGTGGACCAGGCCGATCGCGCCATGTACGCCGACAAGCGCCGTCGCGGCTGACACGAGCGCCAGGGCGGCTGGCGAACGCGGTGCGTGGAGCGTCGGGGGCCGTCGCCTGGAACCACCGGCTCGGGAGGTGCTGCGCCCACCGGGGCGTGCGGACTAAGGTCCATATCCGTTCTCTGATTCAGGAACAGAAGATCGGATGTAGGCGGCTGACGCCGGCGGCCGAGCCGAGCGAACCGGGAGGGCGATCCGTGTCGGAGTGGGTGACCGAGGCCGTGCAGACGGGCGGGCCGCTGGTGCTGGTCCTGGTGATGTTCCTCGAGAACGTCTTCCCGCCCATCCCTTCCGAGCTGGTGCTCCCCCTGGCGGGCTTCATGGTGGAGCAGGGCACGCTGAACCCGGTCGCCGCCATCGCCGCCGCGACGTTCGGGTCGGTGCTCGGCGCCGTGTTCCTCTACGAGAGCGGACGTCACGGCGGGCGGCCGCTGCTGCTGCGCTACGGGCGGGTGCTGCGCCTCGACGATCGCCGCCTCGACCGGGCCGACGCCTGGATGGACCGCCACGGCCCCAAGGTCGTGCTGGTCGGCCGGATGATCCCGCTGGCCCGCAGCGTGGTGTCGGTGCCGGCGGGCACGACGAGGATGGAGCGCGGCCCGTTTCTGCTCTACACGACGATCGGATCGCTGGCCTGGAACACCCTGCTCATCGGGGCCGGCTGGTCGCTGGGCGCCACATGGGAGCGGGCCTCCGACATGGTGTCGGGGCTGACGGTGGTGGCGGCCGCCGCCGGGCTCCTCGGCGCGCTCCTCCTGTGGTGGCGCACCCAGCGCCTCCGCCGCATGGCGGCGCCGTCGGTCGAGGCCACGGTCGCCCACGAGGTGGACGACGCCGGGACCGCGGCCGACGGCGACCGAGAGATCTCCGGCGCGGTGGCGTCCGACCGCTGACCGGCGCCCGCCTCAGCGGGACTTGTCGAGGAAGCGCTCGACGTCGACCACGACGCGGGTGACGCGGCCGACGGCCACCAGCCCGCGCTCGTCGCTGACCGACACCGTGAAGATGATGCGCCGTCCGGTGACCTTCTCGATGGTGGCCTCGGCGGTGACCCGGTGGCCCACGGCGGTGGGGGCGAGGTGGTCGAGCTGCACCTGCATGCCGACGCTGGTCTCGTCGGGGTCGAGCTCGTTGACGAGCGCCTTGACCGCCGCCTCCTCGCACAGGGCGATCACCCGCGGGGTGGCCAGCACCGGCACCGTGCCCGAGCGCAGCGCGATGGCGGTGTCGTCGTCGCCGACGACGAGCTCGACGACCGCTGCGAGACCGGGCTTCACGGGCACCGGCGGAGCGTAACCCTCGCTGCCTGCATCGGCCAGACCGCCGAGCGTGCGGCGGACCGGGCCCGGCGGCTCCGGGGGCGGGCGGCGGTAACCTCGGCCGGGCACCCCGCCGGACGCGTCCGGCCGAGGCGGCGCCGGTCCTGCGGCCGGCCCGCCGTGCACCCCGATCCACCCAGGAGGCAACCGGTGCTCGACGAGTCGGTCATCACCAACGTGCTGGGCACGGCCCTGCGCACGGGCGGCGAGTTCGCCGAGATCTTCGTCGAGGACAAGCGATCCTCGTCGGCCTACCTCGACGATGGCAAGGTCGAAGAGCTCACGTCGGGCCGCGACCGCGGCGCCGGCATCCGCGTCGTCGTCGGCGAGACCACCGGGTTCGCCCACACCGCCGACCTCACCGAGGCCGGCCTGCGGGCCGCCGCCGAGGCCGCGGCCGCCGCCGCCCGCAGCGGCGGGGGTGGCACCAACGTCGTGCCCCTCACCCGCCAGGGCTCGTCCCGGGGCTACACCATCGAGACCTACCCGGCCGACGTCCCCAAGGCCACCAAGGTCGAGCTGCTGACCCGGGCCGACGATGTGGCCCGCTCGGCCGGTTCGGCCATCACCCAGGTGTCGGCCTCCTACGCCGACAGCCGCCGCCGCATCCTCGTCGCCAACAGCGACGGGCTGCTGGCCGAGGACGACACCGTGCGCACGCTGTTCGTGGTGTCGTGCGTGGCCACCGGCGACACCGGCATGCAGACCGGCCGCGAGTCGGTCGGGCACACCGTCGGCTTCGAGCTGTTCGACCGCTACCCGGTCGAAGACCTCGCCGCCCACGCCGCCGAACGGGCCCTCACCAAGCTGGCCGCCCGTCCGGCGCCCAGCGGCGAGATGCCCGTCGTCATCGGGCCCGGTGGCGGCGGCGTGCTGTTCCACGAGGCGTGCGGCCATGGGCTCGAGGCCGACCTGGTCAGCAAGGGCGCCTCGGTGTTCAAGGGCCGGGTCGGCGAGCAGGTGGCCAACCCCAAGGTGACGCTGGTCGACGACGGCACCATGGCCAAGGAGTGGGGCAACGTCGCCATCGACGACGAGGGTCACCCCACCCAGCGCAACGTGCTCATCCAGGACGGCGTGCTCACCGACTACATGTGGGACCTGCTGCGGGCCCGCAAGGAGGGCCGGCCCTCGTCGGGCAACGGCCGCCGGCAGAGCTACCAGCACCTGCCGATGGTGCGGATGACCAACACCTACCTGCTGGCCGGTCCCGACGACCCCGACGACATCGTCGCCTCCACCGAGAAGGGCGTGTACGTGAAGCACCTCGGCGGCGGCCAGGTGAACACCGCGACCGGCGACTTCGTCTTCGGGATGACCGAGGCCTACCTGATCGAGGACGGCGAGATCACCGAGCCGCTGCGCGAGGGCAACCTCATCGGCAACGGCCCGCAGGTGCTCACCAACATCGACGCCGTGGGCGACGACTTCGCCATGGGCCCGCCCGGGACCTGCGGCAAGGACGGCCAGGGCGTGCCCGTCGGCGACGGCGTGCCGACCCTGCGGGTCACCGGCCTCACCGTCGGCGGCACCGCCGCCTGACGATCGCCTCCCCGTCGCCGGCCGCCCGGGTCGGCGACGTCGACCTCTCGCGCCTCCGGATCGGTCCGGACCCCGGCCCATCCCTGCTGGAGCGGGTGTGGCATCTGCTCGCGCCTCCACTAAAGTTGAGGGTGCCTCATCTTTCGTGCGAAGGAGCCACCATGCCGATCATCCGGGTCGAGGTCCCCGAGGGCGTGTACGACGCCGAGACGACCGAGCGCCTCATCGCCGCGGTCACCGAGGCCGGAGCCACCGCCGAGCAGATCCCCGACGACCCCGAGCTGCGGCTGGGCCTCATCGTCCTGTGGGACGTGCGGCCGGCCGGGTCCATCCGGTCCGACGGCGTCGACCCCGTCGGCCTGGTGGCCCCGGTGTTCGTCTGGCTGCACCCGCCCGCCGGCGTGGTGGACGACGAGAGCATCGAGGTCTTCGCCGCGACCGTGCAGGCCGCCTTCGACGAGGCCACCCAGCAGCTGGTGACCGTGTCGGTGGTGGTGTCGGAGGTGCCCGACGGTCGCTGGGCCATCGGTGGCCAGCTCCAGCGCCTGCCCGACTTCGCTCGGCGGGCCGGCTACGCGCACCTCCAGCACCTCGTCGGGTGACCGGCGCCGCTGGCCGTACCGGTTCCGCTGGCCCGGCACTTCCGGCCGGCCGGGCGCCGGTGCAGGCGCGGGCCCGGGCCAGCCAGGAGCGCATCCTCGACGCCGCCGCCGGCCTGCTGGCCGAGCGTGGGGTTGCCGGCTTCACCATGACCGACGTGGCCGAGCGGGCCGAGGTGGCGATCGGGTCGGTGTACCGCTGGTTCCCGGCCCAGAACGCCTTGGTGCACGAGCTGGCCCTGCGTCACCTCGCCCACGGCCAGCAGGCCGCGCTCGAAGCGGTCGACGGCGACGGCGGCCCCGTCGAGCGGCTCGAGCGCGCCCTGCGGGCCTACCTCGCCTCGGCCACCGACCCGCTCGTGGTGGAGATCATGCGGGCCATCCGCCAGGACCCGGCGCTGCGGGCGGCCGACCGGGCCGACACCGCGACCAACGCCGCCCTGCTCACCGAGGTCGTCGGGCTGCCACCCGAGCGGGTCGACGCGGTCGCCCTCGTCATCGACCTGGCCGGTCACCTCATCGTCGACCTCGCCGAGCGCCCGCCGCGCCAGCGCCGGTCGATGGTCGACACCTTCGTGGAGATGGCCCGCACCGCCGTCGACCCGCCGGCCTGAGCGTTCCTGGACGGTGCGGTCGCCCACTCGGTCGCTTCGTCACGCGTCCAGCAGGTAGCGCAGGACCCGGGTGAGGTCGAACATGGTCTCGATCGGAGCGGCACCCAACCGCGCGACGAGGCGCTCCTCGGCGACCGACCTCACGTCCTCGCCCTTGGCGTAGGTGACCTCGTCGAGACCTGACGACGCCGGGTCGAGCTCGACGTGCGAGGGCAGCCCGCGGCGCGAGGTGGTGCAGGGCACGACGATCACCACCCCGGCGGGGCTCTCGTTGAGCCGATCGGCCGACACCACCACCGCCGGCCGCCGCCCCGCCTGCTCGCGCCCGACGGGCACGCCGAAGTCGACGAGCCAGATCTCGCCCCGCCGTGCCGGGCTCATCGGGTGCTCACCGGGAGCGGTCGTTGGAAGCCCCGGCCTCGATCGCCCGCTCGGTCACGACCTCGGCCCACCGGTCGGGATCGCTGCGCAGGTCGTCGAAGCCGACAGCGAGCTGGTCGAAGAAGACCCGGCGTTCGAGGGCATCGGCGGCCTCGTCGAGCAGCTGGGTCATCGGTCGCCCCGTTGCGGCGGCCAGGCGGGAGAAGCGGTCGCGGGTCGCCTCGCTCACGCGGATGGTCGTGCTCACGGGAGGGAGTCTACAGATCTGTAGACACCAAGGTCTACGTTCGGCGGCTCGGGTCGGATCGAGGATCGCCTGAGGTCGTAGGCTGGATCACATGTCCGACGTGGCCCTCCACCCCTTGCGAAGCTTGGTCGAGGCGCACCGCGACGAGATCAAGGCCATCGTGGCGCGCCACCACGGGCTGTCGGTGGCCATCTTCGGGTCGGTCGCACGCGGGGACGAGCACCCGGAAAGCGACATCGACTTCCTCGTCGACCTCGAGCCCGACGCACGCCCGATCGAGCTCCTCTCCATCGGTGTCGAGCTCGAAGAGGTGCTCGGGGTGACCGTCGATGTCGGCACGCGATCCTCCCTGCGGGACGGGGTGCGCGACGAGGTGCTGGCCGAGGCTGTCACCCTTTGAGCCGACGCGACGAGGCTCGTCTCGGCGACATCGCCGGTGCCATCGAGGCGATCCGGTCCCACCTGGCTCGCGGTTCGCTGGACGACGGCTTGGTCTACGACGCCGTCCGCATCCGGCTCCTCGAGATCGGCGAGGCGGTGAAGGGCATCGATCCCGAGCTGCTCGGGGCCGAGCCGAGCGTTCCGTGGAAGGAGATCGCCCGCATGCGCGACCACCTCGCCCACCGATACTTCGACACCGACCACACCATCGTCCGGGACGTGGTCGACCACGACCTCGACCCGCTCGCCAGCGCCGTGCACGCGTTGTTCGAACGGGCGGGCGACCCAGGCGACGCGCCAGCCCCATCGTCGGATCCGTAGGTGGGATCCGCTACGGGCCGGCGCCGGGTGATGTCGCCGGGACGGACGGGGAGACGGTGTCGGAGGGAGCCGGCGGCACCGTGAACGACGGTCGCCCCGGGCACGAGTCGCTGTTGCAGGGCACGACCTCACCGGTCGACGACGTCGCCGCCAGCGCGGCGCCGCTCTCGGGCAGGCCACGGATCCACAGCACCAGCTCAGGTGGAACTCGAAGGCGGACCTCGGTGAGGTCGACGTCACCAGCGTCGGTCGTCGGGCCGACACCCGTCACGGCGACGGCCTGGTACATCCGCCGCCAGCACTGGCAGCCCGAGGCCTCGCCCACGCGAGAGGCGTCGTTCGCCGGTTCGAAGACCCAGAGGTCGACGCGATCGGCGAGCGGTGCGTCGTGGAGCACGCGAGCCCCGACGTCGATCAGCCAGCTCGCAGGATCAGAGGTCGTCGCCGGACCGGCGTCCTCGGCGGGCACAGCGCCGGGCGCCGTTGCGCTCGGCGGGATCGTGAGGTCGGGGCGCGGGGTGGGCAGGTCGGTGGTGGTGGTCGGCGGAAGGGTCGAGCGCTCGGCGACCGTCGCGGGCCGCAGCGAGTGGGCCATGCGCTCGAGGTCGTCGCGCGGCACGGAGCTGCTCCCCAGGGCGACGAAGGTGGTGGCATCGGCGCAGTACACCGAGGTCCACGGCTGCGGTCCCGGTGTCGGCGGTATCGGGCCACCAGGGAAGATGCTGCTGACGCAGGTGACCCCGTCGACGGTGGTGGGCTGCGATCGGTCGGTCAGCGGGAGCCACCAGGGTGTGGCGGCTGCTATCGGGGCGTCGTACTCGGTCAGGAAGATCTGGTCGGGGGCGACGCCCTCCACGCGTGCCGGCGGCGTGCCCTGCGCGTACGGCGTCTGCCTGCCGGTCGTGTAGACGAGCCGGGCCATCCCGACCTGGCCCGGCAGCCCACCCATGGCGAGCAGGAGATCCGGACCGGCGTAGGTGGGCTGCAGCGTGCCCGGGAGGGCATCGGGAGCGACCTCGGCGGTCGGGTTCGTCGGCGTGCCGCCCACCGTCACCCCGCGCGCGATGCGGACGGTGTCCTCGTTGCTCGCCCCCCACGACGTGACCGAGGCGCGCACCGCACCGTGGCCCCACGTCACCGAGTACCCGCGATACTCAGGGTCGGAGCTGACGCCGTCCATCCTCACGTTGATCCACCCGGCGTCCCCGTTGATGTCCGTTGGCTGTGCTGCGCGGATGTTCGTGACCGGGGGAGCGATGCCCTGCGGGTCGTCCACCGACGCGGCTCGGACCTCCACGCGCAACGGTCCGCCGGGCCCATAGGGGCACAGGACCGCGGGGTCGTTGCACGCCTCGGGCGTGGTCCGCTCGTAGCGGCGCAGGAACGACGCCTTCGGGGGTGGCCCGGGCGTCACCTTCGTCTCGGTGAGCGAGTAGCCCTCGGGCACCCAGGTCGGGAGCAGGCGCGGAAGTCCACCGGCGCCCGGTTCACCCACGCCCGGGCCGCTCGGCGTGCCGTCTGTGGTGACCTGGCCGGTGCGGTCCCGGAGGGCGACGACCGCGCCAGCCACGAGCGCCACGACGAGCAGGCAGGCGGCGGCCACGCCCACCAGCCGAGCCGGCGAGCGGTGGTGGTCGGGCGAGGCGAGGATGGTCGGCTCGTCGAGGTCGCGAGCCGGCGCGGCGGTGCGCTCGGCCACCGCGGTGGCCGTGGCCCGGATGCGGTCGGCCAGCGCGGCGTCGTCGAGCCGGCCGTGGCCGGTCGGTCGGTCAGGAGCCATCGGTGAGCACCTCCCGCAGCGAGGCCAGGCCCCGCCGCAGCAGCGATCGGACGGTGCCGGGGCGGGACCGCAGGATCTCGGCGATGTCGTCGATCGAGCGGTCCTCGTAGAAGCGGAGGAAGACCACGATGCGGCGCTTGGGGGACAGCTGCTGCAGCGCGGCCCACGTCTCGTCGAGCTCGGGCGGCAGCTGCAGCTGGTCGGACGGGGTGGGGGCGTGGCGGGCCTCGACGTCGCGGCGCCGGAACCACATGCGGCACTCGTTGACCACCGTCGTCCGCAGGTAGGCCCCGGGGTCGCGCAGGTCGGCGAATCGGGGACGGACCTTCAGGAAGGCCTCGTGGACCAGGTCCTCGGCGGCGGCGTTCGAGCCGGTGATGAGGTGGGCGAGGCGGACCATGGGCAGCCGCTCGGTCCGGTACAGCGCGTCGAAGCCGGCGTCGTCGGCCGTCGGCGAGGTCGGGTCGGTGGGCGCGGGGCCGCTCTCGCGAGCGGGTTCGGCTGTGGTGCGCCGGCCCGAACCGGTCGAGGGGGAGGTGCCACCCATCACCACGTCGATGCCCACCCCACCCCCAGATGGTGCACCTCCGGGTCGGGCGGCTGCTCGACGACGGGTGCTCGCCGTGAGGCATCGGCGGGTTCGTCTGGTAGGAACGTCGCCATGCGCGTGACGAACGAGCCCTGCCTGGCCACCTGGGGCTCCGCCCGATGACCGCCGGCGACGACCTGCTCGCCGTCGCCGACCGGGTCGTCGGCCGGGCGGGGCCGGGGGAGCAGGTCGAGGCGGTGGTGGTGCGGGGGACCGACACCGAGATCAAGGTCTACGAGGGCGAGGTCGAGTCGCTGTCGTCGGCGCAGTCCCAGGGCATCGGCATCCGCGTGGTGCGCGACGGTCGCCAGGGCTTCGCCTACGCCGGCACGCTCGACGAGTCGGTCATCGACGAGACGCTCGCCGAGGCCCGCGACAACGCCGGCTTCGGCGAGGTCGACGAGTGGTTCGGCCTGGCCGAGCCCGACGGCGTGGCCGTGGCCGACCTCGACCTGTACCGCGACGAGCTGGTGTCGTTCGCCACCGACCGCAAGGTCGAGCTGGCCATCGAGCTCGAGCGCGCCGTGCGAGCGGCTGACGCCCGCATCGTCGGCATCGAGTCGGCCGAGTACGTCGACTCGGTGGGCGAGGCCGCCATCGTCACCACCACCGGCATCCGGTCGCTCAGCCGCGACACGTCCTGCTACGTCGCCACCTACGCGCTGGCCGAGCAGGCCGGCGAGGTGCAGACCGGCTTCGGCTTCTCGGTCGGCCACCAGCCGAGCGAGCTCGACGTCGCCGTCGCCGCCACCGAGGCCGCCGACCGGGCCACCCGCATGCTCGGCGCGGTGAAGCCGGCGAGCGAGCGCCTCACGGTGGTGCTCGACCCGTGGGTCACCGCCCAGCTGCTCGGCATCCTCGCCTTCACCCTCAACGGCGAGTCGGTGCTCAAGGGCCGCTCGCTGTTCGCCGACCGCCTGGGCGAGGAGGTGGCCTCGCCGCTCATCACGCTGGTCGACGACCCCACCGACCCGGCCTTCTTCACCGCCACCGACACCGACGGCGAGGGGCTGGCGACCCGGCGCAACTCGCTCATCGAGGGCGGCGTGCTGCAGATGTTCGTGCACAACGCCTACACCGGTCGCCGGGCCGGCGCCGCGTCCACCGGCTCGGCGGTGCGGGGCTTCTCCTCGACGCCGGGCGTCGGGTGCATGGCCACCAGCCTGGTGCCGGGCGACCGCTCGCCGGCCGAGCTGATCGCCGGGGTGGGCGACGGGATCCTCGTGCAGGAGGTGTCGGGGCTGCACTCGGGTGTGAACCCGGTCAGCGGCGACTTCTCCACCGGGGCCGAGGGCCTGCGCATCCGGGGCGGCGAGCTGGCCGAGCCGGTGCGCGAGTTCACCATCGCCTCCACGCTGCAGAAGATGCTCAAGGACGTCACCGCCGTCGGCGACGACCTCACCCAGCTCCCCATGAGCGCGGCGGGCGTGAGCCTCGTCGTCGCCGACGTCACGTTGTCCGGCACCTGATGGGCGGGCACCGGCGATGACCGAGGCGGCCGGCGGCAGCGAGCTGTTGGACCTGGCGGTGCGCATCGCAGAGCGGGCGCGCCCCGGCGAGCAGGTCGAGGCCTACGTGGCGCGGGGCGAGTCCACCTCGGTGAAGGCCTACGGCGGCGAGGTCGAGTCGCTCACCTCGGCGGCGTCGTCGGGCGTCGGCATCCGCGTGGTGGTCGACGGTCGACAGGGCTTCGCCCACGCGGGGACGCTCGACGAATCGGTCATCGACGAGACCCTCGCCGACGCCCGCGACAACGCCTCGTTCGGCGAGGTCGACGAGTGGTTCGGCCTGGCCGAGCCTGACGAGGTGGCCCCCATCGACCAGGACCTGTGGAGCGACGAGCTGGTCGCCTTCCCCACCGACCGCAAGGTCGAGCTGGCGCTGGCCCTCGAGCGGGCGGTGGTGGGGCGCGACCCGCGCGTCACCGGCGTGCGCACCGCCTCCTACGGCGACGGACGGGGCGAGGCGGCGGTGGCCACCAGCACCGGCGTGCAGGCGTGGGGCCGGTCGGCGATGTGCTCGCTGTCGGTGTCGGCGCTGGCGGTGTCGGGCGACGAGACCAAGATCGGCGGTGGCCTCGACGTCGGCCGCGACCCCAACCTGCTCGACGTCGACCTGGCCGCCGACGACGCCGTCGAGCGGGCCGTGCGGCTCTTCGGGGCGAAGAAGGCGCCGTCGCAGCGCCTGGCCGTCGTCTTCGAGCCCCGCCTGGCCGCCACGCTGGTGGGCATCGCCGGGGGCACGCTCACCGGCGAGCGGGTGCTGAAGGGCCGCTCGCCGTTCGCCGATCGCATGGGCGAGCAGATCGCCTCGCCGCTGCTGACCCTGGTCGACGACCCGACCGACGCGCGATCGCTCGCCGCCGACAGCCACGACGGCGAGGGCCTGGCCTGCCGCCGCAACGTGCTCATCGAGGACGGCATTCTTCGCGGCTTCCTGCACAACGCCTACACCGGCCGCCGGGCCGGCGCCGCGTCCACCGGTTCGGCGGTGCGCGGCTACCGCTCCACCCCCGGCGTCGGCTGCCAGGCGCTGGCCATCGCGCCCGGCACCGGCACCCACGACGAGGTGCTCGCCGGGGTCGACCACGGCTTCTACGTGGCGTCGCTCACCGGCCTGCACAGCGGGGTCAACGCGGTGAGCGGCGACGTGTCGGTCGGCGCCGAGGGCCTGATGGTCCGCGACGGCGCCCTCGCCGAGCCGGTGCGCGAGGTCACGCTGGCCACCACGCTGCAGCGCCTGCTGCTCGACGTCGTCGCCGTCGGTGGCGACCTCGAGTGGCTGCCCGGCGGCACCGGGTCGGTCACGCTCGTGGTCGACGGCGTGCAGCTGTCGGGCACCTGAGGACGCGTGCCGGCTCGGGACCAGCCCGTCGCAGCGGCCGACGGTTCCAGGCCTCCCGTCACCCGGGCCTAGGCTCGCCACGCGTCACGACCGTGGCCTCGGGCCGGCGGCGGTCCGGGTCGCCGCCTCGCCCCGCCCCCGACCAACGAGCAGCCGATGCCCCTCCCCGCGCCCGCCTCGCCCTCCGATCGCCCCACCAGGGCGGCCTGGCGCCGAGCCGTCGCCGCCGTGGCGGTGCTGGGGGTGCTGCTGGTGGGCGTCGTCCTGCTCGGCCGTCCGGCCGCCGAGGCCGCCACCCGTGATGCGGGCGTGCGCCTGGCGGCGACGTCGGCCATGACCAACCCGCCGCGCGCCGGCTCGCCGGTGATCCAGGCCAAGACCGTCGACCCGACGGCGGCGGCCGAGGCCCGCAGCGAGCTGAACCCGCTCAAGGCCGTGGTCCTCGGCGTGATCGAGGGCTTCACCGAGTTCCTGCCGATCTCGTCCACCGGCCACCTGCTGATCGCCCAGGACCTGCTCGGCGTCGGGGCCACCGACGCCACCAAGAGCGCAGCCGACACCTACGCCATCGTCATCCAGGGCGGCGCCATCCTCGCCGTGCTGGTCCTGTACTGGCGACGTGTGCTCGAGGTCCTGCAGGGCCTCATCGGTCGCAGCGAAGAGGGCCGGCGCCTCCTGATCGCGCTCGTCGTCGGGTTCTTGCCGGCCGCGGTCGTCGGCCTCATCTTCGAGAAGAAGATCAAGGAGGCGCTGTTCGGCCCGTGGCCGGTCGTCGCCGCGTGGATCGTCGGCGGCCTCGCCCTGCTGTGGATCTCGTCCAAGGCCTGGATGCGCAAGGAGCGGGTGGCACCGGGCATCGAGGCGATCACCTGGCAGCAGGCCCTCGTCATCGGCGCCGCCCAGGTCCTCGCCCTCTGGCCGGGCACCAGCCGCAGCCTCGTCACCATCGTGGCCGCCGTGCTCGTCGGGCTCAGCCTGGCGGCCGCCGTCGAGTTCTCGTTCCTGCTCGGACTGGTCACCCTCGGCGCGGCCACCGCCCTCGACCTCGTCAAGAGCGGCCCCGAGCTGTTCGACACGTACGGCTTCGCCAACCCGTTCCTCGGGTTCCTCGCCGCCTTCGTCGCCGCCGTGGTCGCGGTGAAGTTCCTCGTCGCCTACCTGCAGCGCCACAGCCTGGCGATCTTCGGCTGGTACCGCCTCGCCGTGGCCGGCGTCGCCATCGCCCTCATCTTCGCCGGCAAGCTCTGACGCGCCTGCCATCCGGTCACCCATCCCCGAACCGTCGATCTGCGCGTTCGCGAGTCGTTGTTCGGCCCGGGTGTTCTGGGACGGGTCTGCGCCGCACCGGGTCAGCTTCAGCGCTCCGCTCGGCTCGACTTGAAGCATCTCAAGGTGAGATGCACGACGCCCCGGCGGTCACCAGGAACAAAGTTGCGCCGATACCGATGATGGCCGCAGCGACCGCGAAACCGGTCGCCATACAGCCCTCACCGACGATCCTCGAGCCGTAGGCACGCTCAGCTATCGACTCGCGAGACCAGAAGGCAAGGAAAGCTGCGACCGCACCGATTGCAGGGACGATCAGATGGTCGGGTTGGCACACGGATGCCTGCTCCCTCACCTGTTCCGTCGGATCACTGGTCTTCCCGCACGGCCGAAAGCGTACCGACGGGGCCGCGGAACGTCGCTGGAGAATCCCTCCGGGCGAGCGCGGCACGGCCGGCGTTCTGCCCGCACCGCGGTCGTGATATTGCCCGGGTGATCTGGGGTGGTATCGGTCGCTGACATCGTCAATGGAACGCTCGGCAGACCCGGCGATCCTCGTCGTGCGGGTGCCGATCAGACCCTTCTGGAGCATGCGCCGTACCATGCAGCGGTGGCGGGCGACCAAGTGCGGCAGGTGGACCTCGCTCGACGAGCGATGCGAAAGCGCCGTGTCGGGATCGCGTTGGCAGTGGTCGCGACGGTCGTGGTCGGCCTCATCATTCTCGGACTCAACACCAACCGCGTGGTCGCCGGCACTACCTATGACGACGTGGCCGCCGTTCCCCAGGTCATGGACTGCCTCGAAGGCTCTGGGGTGAGCTACTACACGATCGACGCAGGCGGCATCCGCTGGTACGAAGCTCGCTCCCTCCCCGCGTCGGACTCAGCGCGGTACGGGCAGTTCCAGCAGATGGACGGCAGTTTCGTCCGAGGCCGCCTGCGAGTGTTGACGGACATCGGGGGCAACACCTTCTCTCGGCCCGCACTGAAGAGTGGCAGGGACCTCGCAGAGTTCGACGTTGGCGACGCCAGGTACCTCTTCACCGCCGGCGGTCTCGGCATGGGCTGCTGATCCCTCACCCAGAACTAGTCGATCAGCGCGCGCAGTCCCGGCAGGGAGCCCCAGACCGGCGATCAGGGATGCAGGCGACCTGGCGAAGATCGAGATATCGCCCGCGCTGTCGGGAGCACGGACCTGATCGAGCCGGGTGCGGCCTGGTCAGGGGAGTGGGCCGAAGGCGATCTGGCCGTGGATGGAAGCGAGCCGGAGTCGCTTCGCCTCAGTGAAGTCGAGAAAGAACCACTCGGCTCGGGCTGGGTGCACGGCCTTGAGATCAGTTGCGCTGGAACGCCCTCGTGGCTCGTCCGAATGGCCCAGCAGAGATGCTCCCCAGGCCGGCGATCAGCCCGTTCTCGAGGCGATGTTCGGCTACGCGAGATCGCGGCGATAGGGGACACTGAGCGCGTGGCAGATGACGGGGCAGAATCGGACGAGTCACCCCATGGCGGAGGCCTTGCGGTCGTCGTTGACGTAGCCGGCCTTCGTCGGTCGGCGGGAAGAGGCATCACGGCTGCTATCTGGCTGGAGGCTGGTGAAGAGCGCTTCCCCGAGACGGGCTGGAACGACTTCGCGGTCGTGATCTTGGGCTGGTGGCTGGCTGAGCTCCGAGCGTTGCCGGCGCGGAAGAGCCCGCGAGCCACGGCGAGGCTCGAGTTCATGGATGGGCCCTTCGAGGTGGAGATCCGGGCTCCAGAGGCGATGTCTGGCCCTTGGGTGGCGACCTTCGTTCGCCGTAGCGATCGCCGACGGGTGGTTCACGAGCTGTCGTTCTCAGCTCCGGCCTTCTTGTCGTCGGTCGAACACGCCGCCCGGTCTCTCCTCACGGCGTGCGGGGTGCTGGGGTGGCAGGACGCCGACCTGGACTCGCTGAGGGCCGCCGTAGGTTGACCACCTGCGGAGCGGGATGGAGCGCGGCATAGCCGGCAGGGCGTGTAGCAACTCCGGCGAACTGGGATGGTTGGGGGTCGTGGTTCGGGGACGTGGCGGGACGGTATTCGGGGACACCTATCGGTCGACCTTCGGAGGCAGCGCCGGGGATGATGTTGACGTGACGGCAGCCGAGATTAACCTCATCGTTCTTCGCTCGGATCAGCTGCAGCTGACCCGGGACTTCTACGAGTCGCTGGGTGTGTCCTTCGCCGAGGAGAAGCATGGCCAGGGTCCAGCCCACCTCTCCGCTACAACGCCATCTGGCACAGTTCTCGAGCTCTATCCGTTGTCCGGGGATGAGCGGCCGGAGACCGGCACCCGCGGCGTGCGCCTCGGCTTCGTTGTTCCCGATGTGAAGGCGGTTATCGAGGCGGTCGTCGTTGCTGGTGGCACGGTCATGTCCTCTGACCAGAAGGCAGCAGTCCTCAAGGACCCGGATGGCCGAAAGGTTGAGCTGACGGCCAGGGGGGGATGAACCTGCCCGGCACCACGCCATCGACCCGGCGATCGGCCCGCAAGCGAGCCGTGATTCGGCCCGCGTGTTCTGGGGCGGGGCCAGACCGAGCGGGCTTCCGACTTGTAACGAGGCAGCTCGTCGGGAACGAGTGCTACCTCAGGTCGAGCGGCGCAGCTCCTCGCCAGCCTCCACCCTCCACCAGGACTCGCCAACCTTCACCGAGTAGCACGTGCCCCTCGTCGTCAAGCTGGCCCAGAGCAACAGACGCAGATCATTCGACCACGAGATCGTCACGTCCCCGCGTGCGAACTCGCTCACGTGCGTGATCACCTCGCCGCGGAGCAGATCGATGCTGTCCCAGCCTTCCATGGCTTCCTCACCCCGCTCCAGCTGCCACGGGCAGCTCTGGATGAACAAGTTCTGGGTCCCCTTGAAGTTGCGCTGTCCGAGCGTGAGAGCGTCGTTGTTGATCGGCTCCGGTAGCCGGACTCGCCGCCCGAGTTCGAGAAGCGCACCCGAGATCGGGTCCCAGACGATCTCCAGGCAGGGCAGGCCGATCAGCGGTCGCCATACCTCTGGATGCGCAGGCACAGCATCGAGGCTAGAGGCGCTCCCAGAACCACGAGGCGTGCCAGTCGGCGATACACGCAGGATCCGGCGTCCCCGGACCGGCGTTCGGTCTTTCGCAGTCCGTGGTTCGGCCCGCTGGTTCTGGGACGCGTCGCCAGCATCCGGCGTTCGTCATGCCAGCGTTACGCGGGAAGGTCGTACACGGTGGTCGCGACACCGCGGTCGATCAAGGTCCGAGTGACGATCGGTTCGATCGCCTCCCAGCTCCCTCCGGCGAGACCGGTGCCGATGCGGGGCATGTGAACGCTCGCATCGCGCTCCAGAGAGGCGACACCGAGCGATTCGAGGGCTGTGGCGAGAGCCTCGTAGCGGATGGGCGCCTTGCCGCCGGCCCTGCGTACCCCGTGCTGGCCGATCATGTTCGCGACCCAGAGCTCCTCGCCGACGGGGACCAGCTGGATCGCACCGAGCCCGAAGTCGTTGCCGTCTCGGTCGCGATACCAGTCTCGATACCGCTGCTCGGGCTCCGGCCAACGCTGCGAGACCGCGAGGACGAACCCCCGGCCCCACCGGCCAAGGTCATTGCAGATGTGGGCGATCACCGCCGGTCGATCGGATGGCGTGGTGGCGTCACCCACGACGTAGGCGATCTCCAGCCGGTCGTCCATGGAGTCATCCTGGCGGATCCGACACCGCAGCGGACGAGAACGCCGCAAGGCCTGGGCGTCGACGCCCCTACGGTGTGGCGGTGGCGACGTTCTTCACGGTGTGCGAGCCGGCGGACTTCGCCGAGTGGGGCGGAGACGACTCAGGCCCTGGAGGGGCCGTGTACGAGGAGTTCGTCGACGAAGTCGAGCGCCGCCGATGTGAGAGATGGGACAGCCGGTGGCTGTTCACCAGGGACTGCAGCCTGGTTCACGTCTATGGCGGCGTTTCCCGTATGACTCGAGCGGAGCTCGACCAACTGGTCACCCGCGGGTTCCTCCGTGAGGTCTCCGCTGACGAGTTCGAGTCCGCGTGGGGCGCTGCCGTGGCCAGCGGTACTGAACTGGCCGACGGACACGAGGACAAGCCGACCCTGATCCGCCGAGCGGAAGAGTGATCGTGCGCCGAGCGACGCGTCCCCAGACCGGCGATCAGGGACGCCAGCTGGTGTCGACGAGTGGGGATAGGGCCCGCGCGTTCGGGGACATCGGCTTCACGTGACCGAAGCCCGACCTATTCATGGCCTGACCGGCTCGAGGGTTTCAAGAGACACCGCGGCACGCCCGAGCTCTCGAAACCAAGAAGAGTCGCCCTCCGTGTCCACAGGTTGATTCGCAGCGGGCTTCTACCACGTTGGCATCTCCTCGTGAGGGCCGTTGCTCGAATCCCAGAGGGTGCTCAGGCTGATCCCCGTTATCTCCTGCCCCTCGATCAATGTCCGAAGCGACACACCTGTGGATGGGGACGCCTCGCAGTACAAGACATCAGCGCGGCTGGTCTGCGGAACTTTGAAGACACGACCTACTGGAATCTCACTGGGCTGGAATGCAAACCGGAAGCGACCTCCCGTCAGGCGTGATTGGGTTACGTCTAGGCACGCTCGGACGAGCGTGACGTTGAGAACTGCAATTTCGAGGTCTTCCACCGTCGTCCACAGCAGCTCCCCGGACTCCTCGATGAATGGATCAAGCAGATCCACTGCATCTCGTCCCAAGCCCAGGGAGGCGGAACTAACGACTGGCCAGCAAGTGGGACGCGGTCGCTCAGGAGGGTCGATCACGAAACGAGGCAATCGTGCTGTCCACTCAGCCGACCTGCTTGTGCCGTCGAAGTCGATCAGATCGTGGAGGGACGATTCGAATGGTGCATCGAGCAGCAGCGCCTGCCAGTCGTTCCAGTCAGGCGCAATGCGATACACGACCAGGTCAGCAGCCACTATTCACCCGAGTTCTTTGGAGCGTCCGGCAAAGGCTAGGGCAGCACTGTCCTCTGAGCACAGGTGAAGCTCGGCCTTGCATCGGTGCGGCTACGAGCAAGCACAGCGTCAACTACCGCAACGACTCGCTGAGCACCTCTCCACAGACTTGGCTCTGGCACCCCATTGAGCCGAAACGTCGCCGCCGAGTTGTCGATGCCAGCAATGGCGGGCATAACCACGACAGACACGCCGAGACCGGCGCGACGGAAGGGCCGATCGGGGGCGGGTGTGCATCACGGTGGTCGCGCGAGGGCTCTGGTCAGGGATCGGCGTCGCCCCGTCCGTCGTCGAGGAGGCCGGGTTCGTCGAGGTCGTCGACGAAGCGACGGCGGGCCTCGGCGTAGGCCTCGGGGTCGTCCTCGATCTGGCGGGCCAGGGCGGCCAGCTCGTCGGCGGCGACCGGGCGCAGCGGGACCTTGGTGACCTTGCGGACGTTGAACGCCGACATGCCGGCGCCGGCGGCCACGCCCACCACGGGCACGAGGCTGCGGGCGAAGCGCGAGGCGGTGCGCACGACGATCCGCTCGCTCAGCCAGGTGGCGGCGTCGTGCACGACGTGGGTGGTGACCCGGCGGCCGGCCGACTCGCCGTAGCCGGCGGCCTCGGCCAGGTCGACCATGATCACGGCCGGGTCGGGCGGCCGCTGGGCTCGCCGGTACTGCTGGGCCCGGGCCGACGCGCCCACGTAGGTCTCGAACACCTCGCCGACCACGGCGGCCACGATGGCGATGGTGGTGGCGGTGCCGGCCGTGCCGAAGGTGGCGACCTCCTCGGCCAGTGCCGCCCCGCCGCCCCCGGCGGAGGCCACGGCCACGTGCTTCCACTCCTGCTCGCCCCGCAGCGGGTAGTGGCAGGCGGTGAAGATCACGACCCGCTCGGCGTGCAGCAGCCGGTCGGTGATGCGGTCGAGCACCCGCAGGATCTGGTCCTTGGAGAACGCCTTCTTGCGGCGCATCCCCGCGACCTCGTCGTAGACGTCGGCGACGATGCCGTCCCACAGGTCGCGCAGCTCGTCCACGACGGCGGGGGGCAGGGTGTCCGAACGCAGCCGGCGGGGCGCGGCCTCGTCGAAGCGCAACCGGTCGGCCAGCGCCGGCGGCAGGTCGGAGAGGTCGAGGTGGCGGGCCGGGGTGACGCCGTCGCGGCGGGCCAGGGCCGCGCCCGACACGCTGGCGGGACGGGGATCGTCGGCGCGGTCGTCGGCCCGTCGCCCGCGCCGGCGGCGGCCGGAGGGCGGGGTCGCGGCTGGTGGTCCGGGCGTCGGGCCGGGCGGCGCGTGCCCGGGGGCGGGCGCCGACGGCGGTCCTGCGGTCCACGGCGGTCCGGCCGGTGGGGGCGTCACCGGTCCGGGCGGCGGGGGACCGGGGACCGGTCGGGCACCCGGCGGCGGAGGTGGCGACTGGTCGGGCGGCGGGGGAGCGGACGGGTCGATGGCCCAGTCTCCCATGCCCCCGCCGGCGGCTCGGGATCGGGGCCGCCGGCCGCCGGCGCGGCAGCGCGGACCCGGCGTCGCCGGTCGCGCCTCAGGGCCGGGCGCCGACCAGCGCGGGCAGGACCTCGCCGGCCCCGAGCGCCCGGGCCACGGCGGCGACCTCCTCGCGGGCGACCGCCACGGTGAGGGCGCCCTCGTCGCCGGCGTCGACGACCGTGGCGGACCGGGCCACGGTGGCCCCGTCGGTGACCGTCACCAGGTCGACGCGGTCGCCGACCCGCACCGGCGTGGCCGCCCCGCGCGGGGCGGGCACGGTCACGGCCCGCCGACCTGTGCCGACCCGAGCCGCCGGGCCGGACAGGCCGGCGGGGGCCAGGCGTGCGGCCACCACCGCCTCGCCGGCCAGCACCGGCGCGGTGACGGTGCGGCCGACGACCGCCGTCCCGTCGTCGGTCGCGCCGGCGGGCCGGGCCGTCGGCGGGCGGTCGTCGATCGCCACGTCGTCGGCGCCCACCTCGTCACCGGGGGCAAGGTCGTGGCGGGCGACCACGGTGGGCAGGCGAGGTCCCCACGACGCCGCCGCCCGCTCGGCCCCGTCGAGGGTGCCGGCCACGGCCAGCCCGCTGCCGATGGCCACCGTCGCCAGGGCGAGGAGGGGCACGACCCGCCGGCGGCGCATCCACCACCGGGCGCGGGCCACGAGCACGGTGCGCGGCGGGGTGGGCATGGCGGGCTCCTCGGGCGGCGGTCGGCGGGGGCCGCCCCCACGGCCGGGGGGGGCGGCGAGGCCGGCGGGCCCGGCGGGGCCGCGACGAGGCGGCGAGGCGGTGCGGGGCCGCTTCGAGGCGGCGAGGAGCGCTCGGCCCTGGCGGGCCGGTCGGTCAGCTGGAGGTGCTGCCGGCGGTGGTGCTCGACGACGACGACGTCGACGTCGAGGAGCTCGAGGAGTCGCTGCCCGTCGACGACGACGAGGTGTCCGACGAGCTCGAGGAGGACCCGCTGTCGGTCGTCGACGACGACGTGCTCGACGAGCCGCCCCCGCTCGACGACGAGCCCGAGCGGCTGTCGTTCTTGTAGAAGCCGCTGCCCTTGAACGAGATGCCCACGGCGCTGAACTTCTTGCGCAGGTCGCCGCCGCACTCGGGGCACTCGGTGAGCGGGTCGTCGGTGAAGGCCTGGACGACCTCCAGCTGGGTGCCGCAGTCGCGGCAGCGGTACTCGTAGGTGGGCATCGGCTCGTTCGCTCCCTGGGCGGGCGACCCGGTCCGCCGCCGGCGGTCCGAGGTGCGCTCGTGGTGAAGTTCGCAACCGACCGGGTGCGACCGGGCCTCCGGCGCTGCGGTCCCGGCGTTAGCACTCGGCTATCGAGAGTGCCAGTGTACCCGCCGGCTCCCGCCGACCGAAAGGCCGACCGGGACCGGGGTGCGCTCGGCACGCGGGGTAGGGTCGCCCCGTGAGCGGACAGCAGGTCACCAAGGCCGTCATCCCGGCGGCCGGGCTCGGCACCCGGTTCCTCCCGGCCACCAAGGCCCAGCCCAAGGAGATGCTGCCGGTCGTCGACAAGCCGGCCATCCAGTACGTCGTGGAAGAGGCCGTGCGGGCCGGCATCACCGACATCCTGATCATCACCGGCCGCGGGAAGCGCACCCTCGAGGACCACTTCGACCGCAACTTCGAGCTCGAGTACTACCTCGAGCAGAAGGGCAAGGTGCACGACCTCGGCGAGATCCAGGCGCTGGCCGAGATGGCCGACATCCACTACGTGCGCCAGGGCGAGCCGCTCGGCCTCGGCCACGCCGTGTCGGTGGCCCGCAAGCACGTGGGCGACAACCCCTTCGTCGTGATGCTGGGCGACGACATCATGGACCGGCGCTCCGAGGTGCTCGAGGGGATGATCAGCACCTACCAGCAGCGGGGCCAGTCGGTCGTGGCCCTCGCCGAGTTCCCCCTCCAGGAGATCTCGTCGTACGGCTGCGTCCGGCCCGAGGCCGTGCCCGACGACGAGCGCCTGGTGAAGGTGCTCGACATCGTCGAGAAGCCGGCGCCGGCCGACGCCCCGTCGAACCTGGCGGTGATGGGCCGCTACGTCTTCACGCCCGAGATCTTCGAGGCGCTCGAGCAGGTCAAGCCGGGCGTGGGCGGCGAGATCCAGCTCACCGACGCCATCGCCATCCTGCTGGCCGACCAGGACGTCTACGGGTACTGCTTCTCCGAGGGTCGCTACGACATCGGCAAGAAGATCGACTACCTGCGGGCCACCGTCGAGATCGCCATCGACCGCGACGACCTCGGCCCCGAGTTCCGGGCCTTCCTCGTCGACCTGGTGCAGCGGCGCGGCCTGGCCTGACGGCGCCGGGACCCCGATCCACCCGCCCCGTCGCCGTGGCCCTCCTCCCGCTCGACGAGGCCCGTCGCCACGTCCTCGATCGCTGCCCGCCGGCGGTCCCGGTGACGGTGGCGCTGGCCGAGGCCGCCGGGTGCGTGCTCGCCGAGCCGGTGGTCGCGCCCGGTCCGATCCCGCCCTTCGCCAACACCGCCATGGACGGCTTCGCCGTGCGGGCCGCCGACACCGCCGGCGCCGGCGACGAGGCCCCCGTCGAGCTGCGCATCGTCGGCACCATGCGGGCCGGCATGGCGCCCGACGCCGCCCTCGACCGCCCGCTCGGGGCCGGCGAGGCACTGCGGATCATGACCGGCGCGCCGATGCCGCCGGGCGCCGACGCGGTGGTGCCGGTCGAGGCCACCCGCACCACCGGCGACGTCGTCGCCATCTCGCTCGAGGCCGAGCCCGGCCGCCACGTCCGGCCGGCCGGCGACGACCTCCGGCCCGGCGACGAGGTCTTCGCCCCGGGCACCGTGCTCGGCCCCGCCCACCTGGGCGTGCTGGCCGGGGTCGGGCGGGCCGAGGTCCTCGCGCACCGGCGTCCGGTGGTCGGGGTCTTCTCGACCGGCGACGAGCTGGTGCCCGTGGGCCGCCCGCTGGCGCCGGGCCAGATCCACGACTCGAACCGCCTCGCCCTGCTCGCCGCCCTGGCCGATGCCGGCTTCCCGACGGTCGACCTCGGGCTGGTGGCCGACGACGAAGCCGCCATCGCCGACGCGGTGGCCGACGGGGTGGCCCGCTGCGATGCGGTGGTCACGAGCGGCGGGGTCAGCATGGGCGACTTCGACTACGTGAAGGTCGTGCTCGACCGCGTCGGCGACATGCGTTGGATGCAGGTGGCCATCAAGCCGGCCAAGCCGCTGGCCTTCGGCACCGTCGCCCGGCCCGACGGCTCGGCGGTGGTGCCGGTGTTCGGCCTGCCCGGCAACCCGGTGTCGTCGCTGGTGTCGTTCGAGCTGTTCGCCCGCCCCGGCCTGCGCCGCATGGCGGGCCACGCCGACGACGACCTCGACCGCCCGCTGGTGTCGGCGGTGGCCGACGAGGCGCTGCGCCGTCGTCCCGACGGCAAGACCCACTTCGTGCGGGCGGTGTGCCGCTGGGACGCCGCCGCCGACACCTACCGCGTCACCTCGGCCGGCGCCCAGGGCTCGCACCACCTCACCGCCATGGCCGATGCCGACGCGCTGGTCGTGCTGCCCGACGGCGACGGGGCGGCGGTGGGAGACCGGGTCGCCGTGCGCCTCCTCGGCCGGCGCTGACGGCCCGCGTCGCGGCGCCGGATCGCGGCCAGGAGCGCAGCCGGATCGCGCGGCGGCTCGGGCGGGTCCCTCGGCGAGGGGCCCCGGTAGGCTGCCGCCGTGGCCCCCGCCCCCGCCCCGAGCGAGCCCGGCGGACCGGTCGAGCCCTCGCCCGAGGCCGAGCCGGCCGTCGTCGTGGTGCGGCGCACCCGCGCCCAGTGGCTGGTGGGCGCGCTGGCCTGGTCCGTCTGCGCCGCGCCGGTGGCCCTGGGCGCGCTCCTCGCCGAGGGCACCACGCCGGCCCTGCTGGCCATGGCCGGGCTCGCCGCCGTCGTGGCGGTGGTGCTCGACCTCGTCGTGCGGCGCGACGTCCGGGTCGAGGTCACCCCGTCGGCCCTGCGGTTCCGGAGCCGGGTGGTGCCGTGGTGGGCCGTCGACGAGGTCGCCCTGCGACGGCGGCTCGGCGTCCGCACGGTGACGGTCACCGCCTTCGGCACCGAGCAGGTCACCCTGCCGGCGCCTCGGACCGGTCCCCTCGTGCGCAACCGCCACTTCGACGACGACGCCGCCGTGCTGCTGCGGGCCTGGCGGTCGCTGCACGGCGACCGGCGCCGCCCCGGCGATCGGGCCGACGACCTCCCCGAGCCCGGCCCGGGCCGCGGCGGCGAGCCCGGCGGTCGGGCGGCGTGAGCGCCGGCCCGCCGGCGGCGATCCCCCTCGTCGACGGCTTCGGGCGGGTCCACCGCGACCTGCGCATCTCGGTGACCGACCGCTGCAACCTGCGCTGCACCTACTGCATGCCCGAGGAGGGCATGGTGTGGCTCCCGCGCGACCAGGTCCTCACCTTCGAAGAGATCGAGCGCGTCGCCGCGGTGCTCGTCGAGCGGTTCGGGTTCGACGGCATCCGCCTCACGGGCGGCGAGCCGACGGTGCGGGCCCACCTCCCGGTGCTGGTGGCCAAGCTGGCCGCGCTGCGCACGCCCGACGGGCGTCCGGTCGACCTGGCCCTCACCACCAACGGGACCAGCCTGGCCGGCCTGGCCCACGACCTGGCCGCCGCCGGCCTGCGCCGGATCAACATCTCACTCGACACCCTGCGCCCCGAGCGCTTCCACGCCATCACCCGCCGGGACGACCTGCCCCGCGTGCTGGCCGGTGTGCAGGCCGCAGTGGCGGCCGGGCTGGACCCGGTGAAGGTCAACTGCGTCGTGCAGCGCGGGGTGAACGACGACGAGGTCGTCGACCTGGCCCGCTGGGCCCGAGGCGCGGGCGTCGAGCTGCGCTTCATCGAGTTCATGCCCCTCGACGCCGACGGCCACTGGACCGGCACCGACGTCGTCGGGCGCGACGAGCTGCTGGCCCACCTCGCCGCCGCCTTCCCCCTCGAGCCCGCCGATCCGGGGCGCGGCGCCGAACCGGCCGAGCGGTTCCGCTACCTCGACGGGGGCGGCCACGTCGGCGTCATCCCCACGGTCAGCCACGCCTTCTGCGACCGCTGCGACCGGGTGCGGCTCACGGCCGAGGGCGCCCTGCGCACCTGCCTGTTCGCCCTCGAGGAGCACGACCTGCGCGGCCCGCTGCGCGCCGGTGCCGACGACGACGAGCTGGCCGCCCGCATCGAGGCGGCGGTGGCCACCAAGTGGGCCGGACACCGCATCGGCCAGCCGGTGTTCGTCCGGCCCGGCCGGTCGATGAGCCAGATCGGCGGCTGAGCCGCCGGCAGATCGGGCGCCGCCGGGCGGGGATCGGGGGCCCGGCGCATGGGGGGCGCCCGGAGCGCCGCGCCTACACTTGCCGCCCATGTCCGATCGCGGCCTCACCCACCTCGACCCGCTCGGCCGAGCCCGCATGGTCGACGTCACGCCCAAGGAGCCCAGCCACCGGCGGGCGCTGGCCCGGGGCCGGGTGTCGATGGACCCCGAGACCACGTCGCTGGTGGCCCGCGGTGCGATCAGCAAGGGCGACGTCCTGGCGGTGGCCCGGGTCGCCGGCATCCAGGCCGCCAAGCGCGCTCCCGACCTCATCCCCCTGTGCCACCCGCTGCTGGTGGGATCCGTCTACATCAACTTCCGGATCGAGGACACCTACATCGAGGTCGAGGCCCACGTGGAGACCGTCGATCGCACCGGGGTCGAGATGGAGGCCCTCACCGCCTGCTCGGTGGCCTGCCTGACGATCTACGACATGTGCAAGTCCGCCGATCGGTCGATGGTCATCGGCGAGATCGCGCTGTGGGAGAAGACCGGCGGCCGCAACGGCACCTACCGCCGCGAGCCCGACATCGCCGCCGCGCTCGCCGAGGCCGGCGACCTGGCCCTCGGCGACGACGGGCTCGGCCTCGAGGACTGAGCGGGCGGCCCCGCCCGGCGGGCGAGCGGCCGGCTGCGGGCCTGCGGGCGAGGGACCAGCGTGCCCCCGCCAGGTGGCAGAACCTTTTCGGTCGTAGTAGAAATGTAACAACTCGCTGGGACGACCGAGCGGGCGGAACGGGCCGATCGGCCGCTCTCCGGAGCCGATCGCACCCACCCCCACGCGGTCGCCACCCCACCGGGGGCCCGGATGGTCACCACGACCATCCACCGGGTCACCGAGGGTGGTGACTACGGTCACGAGCACGGAAAAGGTAGGCCCGGAGCGTGAGATTCGTGCTGCTCTTCATCGTGGCGATCGGATGGCTGCTGGTGCTCGCCAGCTGGCTGCGCTCCCGGACCGAGGGCCGGGGCGTCAACTCGATCTCCTCGTTCTCCCGGCACCTCTCGGTGCTCGAGCGCACGTCGCCCGCCCGGCCCGGCCTCGGCGCCGGTCCCGCCGCCGACGGAGGCCCCCGCCGGGCCCCCCTGACGGTGGTCGGCAACGGCCACGTCCCGGGCCGGTCCCTGCGCCCCGCCACCATGAGCCTGCGCCAGGCCCGCCGCCGGCGTCGTGACGTCCTGGTCGGTCTCGTCGCCGCCACCGCCGTGTTCGGCCTGCTGGCCCTCGTCGTCGGCGCCGTGTTCGGCGTGCTGTTCCTGCTCACCGCCGGGGCCCTCGGCGCCTACGTCGTCCTGCTCGCCCGGGCCCAGCGCATCGGCGCCGAGCGCGAGGCGAAGGTCCGCTACCTGCCCGCCCCGGCGCCGGTCGACACCAGCACCGGGTACTGGCTGCAGCAGTCCGGTAGCTGAGCGGGCGCCGACCCGTGGGCGACCCGGCCGGCTCCGGTGGGCCCTCGCTGCGGCGTCGCCTGGCCGACCTGGTCGGTCCCGTCCAGGACGAGCTCGGCGCCGCCCACCAGGCGCGCGAGTCCGCCCTGCCGGCGTGCCGACGGGCCATCCGCGCCGCCGGCAGCTCGATCCGCGCCGCCCACCGCCTCGACGTCGACGCCGCCCGGGCCCTGGCCGACGAGAGCGAGGCCGCCATCCGCGAGGCCCAGGCCGCGGTGGCGCCGTTCCCCGCCGTGGCGCACGCCGGCTTCCTGCACGACGCCGAGAAGGAGATGGTGGAGGCGCGCCTCGTCGCCGTGCTCATCGCCGACGCCGAGCCGGCCGACCTGCCCGGTCCCGACGAGCTCGGCGTCGCCCCCACGTCGTGGATGAAGGGCCTGGCCGAGGCGGCCAGCGAGCTGCGCCGCCACCTCCTCGACCGCCTCCGGGCCGGCGACCTCGAGGCCGGCGAGCGCCTGCTCGGCCGCATGGACGACTGCTACGACGCCCTGGTCGTCGTCGACTTCCCCGATGCCCTCACCGGTGGCCTGCGCCGCACGCTCGACGCGCTGCGCGCCGTGCTCGAGCGCACCCGCGGCGACGTCACCACCACGGTCCTGCAGACCCGCCTCCAGCGGGCCCTCGAGCAGGCCGCCGCCGACGTGCCCCCGGCGTGAGCCGGCGCCGCCGCGACCCTCGCTGCGGCTCGGTCCGACCCCGGACGCGGCTCGGCCGGCCCGCAGGCCGGCCGAGGGGAGCAGGAGCGTCGTCGCTCAGACCTGCATGAACTCCTCGGTCACCCACAGCCGGCCCCGGCCGTCGTCGTAGACGCCGATGGCGAAGAACTGGAAGCCGCTGTCGAGGATGTTGGCCCGGTGCCCCGGGGAGTTCATCAGCGCGTTCTGGACGGTGGTGATGTCGGGTCCGTAGCCGACGTTCTCGCCGAGCCGACGCCAGGCGTAGGGGTTGCCGTCGGGCAGGTTGGAGTGCGACAGGGCCCCGGCCTGGGCCATGTGCACCGACCAGGCGCTCGCCTTCGAGTACAGGGCCATGTTCTGCTGGTAGGCCGGCAGCCGGTAGGTGGCGCGTGCCTGGTTGGTGAGGTCCGACATCTGCTGCTCGATGCCGCAGGCGGCGGAGAGGAGGCCGAGCACGGCGGCCAGGGTCGCCAGGGCGGCGAACCGGCGGCGGCGTCGGCGAGCGGGGGCGGGCGCGGCGGTGTCGGCGGAGCCGGTCGCGGCGGTGGTCGTGCACGTCATGGCCAAGTCATCGGCGCGACACCGCATGGGCCTTGAGGACTACGGCGCCGATGTGACGTGGTTCTCAGGGCGATCTCAGGCGCTCGCCACGATGCGTCGCCACCACCTGGGTCGCCGGCACCGTGGGTGGCGCGCCGTCGCAGGGCGGCGAAGGTGCGGACTGCGTGTCGCTGCTGGTCACGACGGACGCGGCGCCCCGGTCGGGCTCGCCGAGCGGGGCTCGTCCCGTCCCGACCCGTCCCGTCCGGCCCCGCTCCTCCCCGTCACACCCCTGGCTCCACCCCGTCACACCCCTGGCTCCACCCCGTCACGCCCCGCCGTTCGGGTTTCGGGCCCGCCGCCGGGCCGGACTATCCTCGGGGTCCCTTCGGGGGTGTAGCTCAGCTGGCTAGAGCGCTTCGGTCGCATCGAAGAGGCCGTGGGTTCGAATCCCATCACCTCCACTGGCATGAGCTCGCAGGCCTGCTCGTTCGGCTGGCCTGCGAGTCTCCCGCTCCGCTCGGGCCGTTCGAGGCCACGGAGGCCGAGCCGCCGTCAGGCCGGCGACGGGTTTGCCAGCAGTCCCATCAGCTCCACCACACGTCGCGGACGCCACGGTGACCGCGACCCCCGCTGCGGTGCGGTCAGGGGCGTAGCGAAAGTCCGGCCTCGGCGAGGGCGTCGCCGAGGATGCGCACGGCGCGGGGCCCGACGCCGTGCAGGGCCAGCAGCTCGGCCTCGCTGTGGCCGGCGACCTGCTCGAGGTGCGTGATGCCGATGGCGGCCAGTGCCCGGGTGGCGGGCGCGCCGATCTTCGGGAGGTCGGTGGCGGGCATCGGACCAGTCTGCCGTGGTCGGCCTGCACCCCGCGCGGGCCCGGCCCGTGGTGTCGGGTGTGGTGGTGACCTTCGGCGGCGCGACGGGGGGCCAGGGTTCGTGGGCGGCAGGTGTCGCTGCTGCTACAAACGAAGCGCGGGCGCATCCGTGCGGCCCCGACGGCCGTCGACCGGGGAGGAGCAGGCGTGGCCAACGCCATCGAGGTGCAGGGGCTGGTCAAGGCCTACGGCACGACCCGAGCCCTCGACGGGCTCGACCTCACGGTGGCCGAGGGCGAGGTGCACGGCTTCCTCGGCCCCAACGGGGCCGGCAAGACCACGACGCTGCGGGTGCTGCTGGGCCTGGCCCGGGCCGACGCCGGCACGGCCCGCGTGCTCGGCGCCGACCCGTGGCGGGGCGCGGTCGACCTGCACCGTCGGCTGGCCTACGTGCCCGGCGACGTGAGCCTGTGGCCCAACCTGTCGGGCGGCGAGGTGATCGACCTGCTCGGCCGCATGCGGGGCGGGCTCGACGCCGCCCGTCGTGACGCCCTGGTCGAGCGCTTCGACCTCGACCCCACCAAGAAGGGCCGCTCCTACTCCAAGGGCAACCGGCAGAAGGTGGCGCTGGTCTCGGCGCTGGCGTCCGACGTCGAGCTGCTGCTGCTCGACGAGCCGACCGCCGGCCTCGACCCGCTCATGGAGGCGGCCTTCCGCGACTGCCTCGCCGACGAGCGCGCTCGGGGCCGCACCGTGCTGCTGTCGAGCCACATCCTCTCCGAGGTCGAGGCGGTGGGCGATCGGGTGACCATCATCCGGGCCGGCCGGGCGGTGGAGACCGGGGCCCTCGCCGACCTCCGCCACCTCACCCGCACCTCGCTCGCTGCCGAGCTCGCCGGCGACCCACCCGCCGACCTGGCCACCATCCCGGGCCTGCACGACCTGGTGGTCGAGGGCCGATCGGTGCGGGCCCACGTCGACCCCGGGGCCCTCGACCCGGTGCTCGCCCGGCTCAGCGCCGTCGGCGTGCGCAGCCTGATCAGCCAGCCGCCCACGCTCGAGGAGCTGTTCCTGCGCTACTACGACGGCGAGCGCGGCGATCCGGGACTCGGCGGTCACGACCCCGGGCCGGCCGGGCCGACCGAGCCGACCGAGCCGGCGCGGGCCGCCCCTCCCGACGGCGGTGCGCCGTGACCGCGCCCGCCGCCGCCGCCGCCGGCGCGAAGTCGGCCGCCGCCGCACCTCGCGCCGGAGGATCACCGCTCACCGGCACCGGCGCGCTCGTGCGCTTGGCCGTGCGCCGGAGCCGGATCCTGCTGGTGGCGTGGATGGCCGCCTTCGTGGTGACGGCGGCGACGTCGTCGACCGCCACCGTCGACCTCTACCCGACGCTCACGTCGCGGCAGGAGGCGGCGGCGTCGTTGAACCAGTCGGCGGCGATCGTGGCCTTCTACGGACGCATCCCCGAGGCAGGCTCGATCGGGGCGATCGCCATCTTCAAGCTCACCGGGCTGGGCGCGGTCGTCGTCGCCCTGCTCGCCATCGTGGTCGTCGTGCGCCACACGCGCGGCGACGAGGAGGCCGGACGGGCCGAGCTGGTGGGGGCCACCGTGGTCGGCCGGGCCGCGCCGCTGGCGGCCGCGCTGCTCGTGGTCGCCGGCACCAGCGTCGTGCTCGGGCTGCTCACCGGGGTGGCCATGGCCGGGACCGGGCTGCCCGTCGCCGGCTCGTTCGCCTTCGGGCTGTCGTGGGCGGTGGTCGGCCTGGCGTTCGGTGCGGTGGCCGCCGTCGCCGCCCAGCTCACCCCGAGCGCCCGCACCGCGACGGCGCTGAGCGGCGCGGTGCTCGCGGCGTCGTACGTGCTGCGGGGGATCGGCGACGCCGCCGGCGACGGCGGGCTCTCCGTGCTGCGCTGGGTGTCGCCCATCGGCTGGGCCCAGCAGATCGGCCCCTACGCCGGCGATCGGTGGTGGGTCGCCATGGTCCCCCTGGTCTTCACCGCCGTCGCCGTGGCCGTGGCGTTCCGCCTGGCGACCCGCCGCGACCTGGGCACCGGCGTGCTCCCGGTCCGTGCCGGTCCGCGCCACGCCAGCCGCTGGCTCCGATCGAACCTCGCCCTGGCCTGGCGGCTCCAGCGGGTGTCGCTGCTCGGCTGGGCGATCGGCTTCGCGGTGGTGGGCGGTCTGCTCGGCACGCTCGCCACCGACGCCGCCTCGTTCATCACCAGCCCCGAGGCGAAGCAGTTCTTCGTGCTGCTCGGCGGCGACAAGGAGCTGGCCGACGCCATGCTGGCCGTCGAGCTGGCCTTCGCGGGCATCGCGGCATCGGCCTACGGCATCCAGGTGATCACCCACCTGCACGCCGAGGAGGCGGCGCTGCGGGCCGAGCCACTGCTGGCCGGGCCGCTCGGCCGACTGCGCTGGATCGGCGGCCACCTCGCCGTGGCGCTGGGCGGCACCACCGCGCTGATGCTGGTGACCGGCGTGGCCGCCGGCCTGGCCCTCGGCGTGCGCACCGGCGACCTGGGCCGGGCGCCGACGATCGTCGGCGCCGCGCTGGTGCAGCTGCCGGCGGCGTGGGTGCTGGTCGGCATCACGGTGGCGGCGTTCGGCCTGGCGCCCCGCTTCACCCAGCTCGGCTGGGTCGCCCTGGCCGCCTTCGTCCTCATCGGCGAGCTCGGGCCGCTGCTCCACGTGCGCCAGTGGGTGCTCGACCTGTCGCCGTTCGCCCACACGCCCCGCCTGCCCGGCGGCGACCTCGCCGTCGGCTCGGTGGTCGGCCTGCTCGCCGTGGCCACCGCGCTGGTGGCGGTCGGCCTGGCCGCCCTGCGCCGCCGCGACGTCCTGTGAACCCCGGGTGCGCTTCGGCATGGGTCGCGGCCGCCGCTCCCTGGGCTGCGGGGGTGCGCGATGGGGTCGGCGGCGACGAGGGCGAGGCCTCGACCGGCGACCGCACCCTGCCGGCGCTGGCCCTGCTGGTGGTCGGCCTCGCCACCTTCAACGTGGCCCGCAGCGCCGTGCTCCCCGAGCGGTGGCACGCGGTGGCCGGCGTCGCCATGGCCGGGTTCGTCGCCCTGTTGGCGCGGTGGGCGTCGCTCGGCGCGTCCGAGCTGGGCCTGGGCCGCGACCGCCTCGGGTCCGGGCTGCGGTGGGGTGGGGCCGCCGTCGCCGCCATCGTCGTGGTGGTGGTCGTGGGTGCGCTGGTGCCGAGCGCCGACGAGGCGCTGGCCGACGCCCGGGTGCAGGTCGGCGCCGGGTCGATGCTGTGGGAGGTCGGCGTCGTCACCCCGTTCGGCACCGTCCTGCTCGAGGAGCTGGCGTTCCGTGGCGTGCTGCTCGGCCTCCTGCTCCGCCGGCTCGGGCGGTGGCCGGCGGTGGTGGTGAGCTCGGTGCTGTTCGGCCTCTGGCACGTGCTGCCGACCCTCGGCACGTCGGCCGGCAACGCCCTGGCCTCGGGGGTGCTCGATCGGCCGGGTGGGCTGGCGCTGGTCGTGGCCGGCAACGTGGCCGCCACCTTCGCCGCCGGCGTCGCCTTCTGCTGGCTGCGCCTGTGGTCGGGCAGCCTCGTGGCGCCGGTGCTGGCGCACCTCGGCACCAACGACGTCGCCTTCGTCATCGCCTGGTGGCGCGCCCGCTGACCGTGGTCTGCGAGAGGTCACACCGGCGGTCCCGCCCGGCGGACGTCCGGCATGCGGGCAGGGGTGGTCTTGCGGTGGGGGAGGGGACCGCCGGTACGGTCGGGACGTGCTCGCGCTGCTCGCCCAGGTCGCCACGACGGTCGCGCCCGGTGCCGCCGGCCCCGGTTCGGACACCAACGCCAGCGGTCAGGCCAACTCGCTCGTCGGCCTGCTGGTGCTGCTCCTGCTCGGCGTGGTGATCGTGGTGGGCGCCGTGCTGGTGGCCCGCTCGGCGCGCGCCGCCCGGTCGCGCCGCGCCGCCGGCTGACCACCGCCGTCCACGCCGCCGGCTGACCGCGCTCGACCGAGCCCGACCGAGCCAGATCCACACCGACCGGGCTCGAGCCCGACCGCGCGGCGTGCGTGCCCGACGGCGCTCGCCGCCCGGACGCCCACCTCGTCCCGGTGGAGGCCGCCTAGGGCAGGCAGCTGCGGGGGTTGGTGGTCTGGCCGCCGACGCGCACCTCGAAGTGGAGGTGGGGGCCGGTCGAGTGGCCGGTGGAGCCCTCGTGCCCGATCAGCTGGCCCTGCGAGACCTGTTGGCCGACGGTCGCCACGATCTCGCTCTGGTGGGCGTAGGCCGTGACGGTGTCGTTCCCGTGGTCGATGAGCACGAGGTTGCCGTAGCCGCCGTTGTTCCAGCCGGCGAAGATCACCGTGCCCGACATGGCGGCGTAGATGGGCGTGCCCATGGGGGCGAAGATGTCGATGCCGGGGTGGCCGCCGCGGCCGCCGTACTCCTGGGACACCTGGCCGTCGATGGGCCAGATGCAGCCGCCCGAGCGGGCGGGGCGGGCCACCGAGCCGGGGGCGTCGGGGGCGGGGGTCGAACCGCCGCCGCCGTTGCCCTCGGCGCTGCGGCCGGCGAGCACCTGCTGGGCCTTGCGGTCGGCCTCGGCCTGGGCGGCCGCCCGGGCCTCGGCGTCGGTGATGATCTTCTGCATCTGGGCGTCCTCGGCGGCGAGGGTGGTCGCCTCGTCCTCGTAGCCCTTGATGCGCGCCTCGTAGGCGGCCTTGATCTTGCGCTGGGCGGCCTCGGCCTTCTCCAGCTCGGCCAGGGCGTCCTTGGCCTCAGCCTCCTTCTGGTCGGCCTCCTGGGAGGCGGCCTGGGCCGCGGCCTGCAGCCGCTGGAGGCCGTCCTTGGCCAGGCGGAGCTGGTCGCGGGCGTCCTGGCCGCTGCCGGTGACGGCCTCGACCAGCGCCCGCTTGCGCTCGGCCGAGCTGAGGTCGTCGCCCTGCAGCACGAGGGACGGCTCGTCGACGCGCCCGGCGGGGTTCACGTAGGAGGACACGGCCCGGTCGCGGACCCGGCGCTCGAGCCCGTCGATCTCGCGCTCGGTCTGCTGGCGCTGGGCGGTGAGGGTCTCGACCTGGTGCCGGGCGTCGTCGGCGGCGCGGGAGGCGTCGCTGGCCCGCGCCTGCTGGGCGCTCACGTTGGCGTCGAGGGTGGCGAGCGCCTTGGCCAGCTCGGCGTCGGTGGCCTTGAGCGGCTCGAGCTGCTCGGCCAGCTCGGTCTGCTGCCGGCGGATCTCGTCGCGCCGGGCCCGGGCGTCGGCCGCCGACGGGTCCTGGGTGCCGGCGGCGCCGGCGGTGGGACCGACCAGGGCGGGCAGGGCCAGCAGCGCCGCCAGGCCCACCACGAGGCGGCGACGACGGGGGCGGGGGCGGGTGGGCCGGTCGGTGGGAGCGTTGGGCATGGGAGAGGTGGTCCTCGCAAACGAAACGAAACATTCGCGACGAATCCGCAATATAACCGTCCGTCGACCCGCTGTCGACCCCGTGCTCGGCCGGCGGCGGTGCCGGGTCCCGGTCCTGACCTGCGACGATGCCGCGTCCAGGGTCGAGTCGAGGCCATCGTCGCAGGCAGGGGCGCTGCGGCGGGGGCCGTGGCCGATGAGGTGTCCGAGGATCATGGTCCAGATGTGGGGCACGGTGCAAATGGGGTTCGTTCACATCCGTGTGATGAGAAGTGGGTGATGTTGCTGATGTTGTTTCTGTGGTCACGGCTCCGTCACGTCAACGTCACCGTGCCGGCAGGGCGTCGTCACGGGACCGACATCCACCGCCGCGACGCGGCGGCCAGCGGCGCACCGGGTCCGCCCG
The DNA here is from genome assembly GCA_046331175.1 of Acidimicrobiales bacterium. Taxonomy (GTDB): domain Bacteria; phylum Actinomycetota; class Acidimicrobiia; order Acidimicrobiales; family Acidimicrobilacustridaceae; genus JAWKIW01. Next base: position 28,792 of record JAXLRI010000011.1, on the reverse strand, counting down.
TCGGGTCCTGGTGGTACGGTCGGCGTCCGTGCCGGGCTTCTTCGACAAGGTCTCCAAGGGCCTCGGCGATCTGGCCGAGAGCGTGAACAAGGCGGTCAGCAGCGGCGGCGACGCGTCCCCCGCGTCCGGCTCGGTCGCCGTGCCCCCGCCTCCGGGCTCGGTGCCGCCCCCGCCCCCACCCGGCGTCGCCACCGCGCCCACCGGGACGGTCGCCGGCACCCAGCCGCCCTCGCCCTTCTCCTACGACGAGTTCCTCGACGGCACCGATCCGGCCAGCTGGACCAACACCGACCGGCTGGCCGACGTCGTCACCTACCACCTCGGCCGCAACGTGGTGTTCGACGAGGCCCAGTCGTTCGACCGCGAGGACGCCTTCGTGGCCCGCTTCCCCGCCACCGACGCCTCGGTCACCGTCGACCTCGTGTCGATCAACGAGGACACGATGGGCGCACTCGGCACGCGCGACGCGCTGCTGGCCCGGTACCTCGACGGGGTGGCCGACCAGGTGGCCGAGCCCATCGACGAGATCGCCGTGTCGGGCTCGCTCGGCGCCGGCCACGCCTGTTGCATCGACCTGATCGGTGACGCCGCGCTGCGCGTCGACGTCTACGCGCCGGCCGAGGTCCCCGTCGACCAGCTGCGGGCGGTGGTCACCCGCGTCGTGCGCGACGCGATCCGCGATCCCTGACCGGTCCCCGCGATCCGTGATCCGACCCCGCGATCCCTGACGCAACGTCAGGACGGGCCGCCTAGCCTGGGCGCCATGCCCGACGCTGCCTCCCGCCCCGGGTCCGACCTCACCGGTCCCCTCACCGATCCCGACTTCTTCGCCGACGACCCGTACCCCCTGTTCGCCCGGCTCCGGCGCGAGGCGCCCGTCGCCTGGAACGACGAGGTCGGCTTCTGGGCCATCACCAAGCACGCCGACGTGCTGGCGATCTCCAAGGACCCCGAGACGTTCTGCTCGAGCAAGGGGATCCTGCTGATGGACCTCGGCCGCGAGCTGCCCGAGATCCCCGGTGCCCTGCTCTACGTCGACCCACCCGAGCACGGGCGCTACCGGCGGCTGGTCCAGCCCGCCTTCGCCCCGTCGCGGATCCGCGCCCTCGAGTCGTTCATCCGCGACCGGGCCCGGTCGCTGCTCGACACCATCGAGCCCGGGCAGCCCGTCGACGTCGTCGCCGACGTGGCCGTCCCCTTCCCGCTCTACGTCATCGCCGACCTCCTCGGCGTGCCGGCCGAGGACTGGCCCCTGTTCTACCGGTGGTCCGAGCTGCTCATCGACGCCGCCACGGTGCAGACGGACGAGACGATGCAGGCCGGCCTCGAGATGGCCGAGTACTTCATGGCGGTGATCGCCGAGAAGCGGGCGATGCCCGCCGACGACCTGGTGTCCACCCTCGCCACCGTCGAGGTCGACGGCGAGCAGCTCGACGACGGCGAGCTGCTCATGTTCTGCGGCCAGCTGCTGGTCGCCGGCAACGAGACCACCCGCAACCTCGTGTCGGGCGGCCTGGTGGCGTTGGCCGACCACCCCGACCAGCTGGCCCGGGTGGTCGCCGACCGCTCGCTCGTGCCCACCACGGTCGAGGAGCAGCTGCGCTGGACGACGCCGGTCACGAGCTTCCTGCGCACCGCCACCGTCGACACCGAGGTGCGAGGCCAGCGGGTGGCGGCCGGCGAGCCGGTCCTGCTGCTGTACGCGTCGGCCAACCGCGACGAGGACGAGTTCGGCGCCGACGCCGACGTCTTCGACGTGGGCCGCGACCCCAACCACCAGCTCGCCTTCGGCTTCGGCGAGCACTACTGCCTCGGTGCCGCCCTCGCCCGCCTCGAGGGCCGCGTCCTGCTCGAGGAGGTGCTCGACCGGTTCTCCACCATCGAGCGCGCCGGCGAGGTCCGCCGCCTGGCGTCGGGCGTCATCGGTGGCGTCCTCGAGGCGCCCCTCGTGCTCCGCTGAACCCGACGCCGACGCCGACGCCCGCAGGCGCGCGCCCCGCCCGGGCCCGGGCAGACGCTCAGGTGAAGATGATGTGGCCGCCGGCGGCCTGCTCGTAGAACTCGCCGACGGTGATGATGTCTTCGACCTGCTCGACGAAGTCGTCGGCGCTCAGGCCGAACATGTCGACCGAGGCCTTGCAGGCGTACATCCCGGCCCCGGTGTCACCGATCATCTCGATGAACTCGTCGATGGGCGGGATGTCCAGGTCGGTCATCTTCTTCTCCATCATGTGGGTGGCCAGCGCCGACATGCCGGGCAGCACGCCGACCAGGGTCGCCATGTGCATGCCGGGGTTGCCGACGGTCGCCACCTTGATGTGCTCGATGCGCTTCTTGTGGATGGCGTCGAGGCCGAAGAAGGTGAAGAACAGGTTGGCCTCGATGCCCTCGGCGCGGGCGCCGTTGGCCATGATCAGCCCCGGGTAGATCCCCTCCAGGGATCCCTTGGAGATGATGATCGAGACCTTCTCGATGGGTTCGCTTCCCATGGTGCGTCGCCTCTCTCAGATGCAGCCGCGTGGCTTGGGGATGCCGGCGATCTTGGCGGCCATCTTCGCCGGGCCCTTCGGGAACAGCTGGTAGAGCTCCTTGACCGACACGCCGGAGGTCTTGCCGAGGACGCGGACGGTGGGGCCGGTGCCCTTCTCGTCGTACTCCTTGCGCATGAAGTGCAGGACCTGCCAGTGCTGGTCGGTCAGCGTGTCGATGCCGTTCTCGGCGGCGAGCTCGACCGCCATGTCCTCGGTCCACTGGGAGGGATCGGTGAAGAACCCCTCGTCGTCGAGGTCGACGGTGGTGCCGGCGAGCGTTGCGGTGGGCATGGGTGCTCCTCTCTGGGCGGGGTGGGCAGGCTGACGTCGACCGGTCGCGGGCGGCGGGTGGTCGTCAGCCCTCGGGCCGGTGCTTGCCGGCCATGGTCATCTCGGGGGTGATGCCGGGCATGTCGCGCCCGGGCAGGAGGCTGTGCCAGTAGAACCACTGGAACATGAGCTTGCCGAGGTGGTTGAGCCGCGACTCCTTCAGCAGCGGCATGCCGACCTCGGTGGGGAAGTGGCCGGGCAGGGGCTCGGTGTCGTAGTTGAAGTCGATCAGCAGCGCCTTCTTGAAGCCGGTCTCGACGAAGCAGTTGGCGTGGCCGTCGTAGCCCTCGTCGAGCGGCTCGCCCCGCAGGAAGTGCTCGACGTTGGCGGCGAGGACCTCGCCCTCGAAGTGGGTGACCGAGCCGGCCTTGGACGCCGGCAGGTTGGAGGCGTCGCCGATGACGAAGATGTTCGGCGCGGCCTCGGACTGCAGCGTGCGCTTGTCGGCGGGGACGAAGTCGAGCTCGTCGCCGAGCCCGGGGGAGCGGCCGACGAACGGGGCGCCTCCGTGCAGGGGGATGATCACGCCCAGGTCGAACGGGACCTCGCGCTCGTCGTAGGAGATCAGGCGTCCGCCGGCTCCGTCGACCTCGCCGGTGTTGAACTCGGTGACGAGGTGGATGCCCTTCTCCTCGAGCAGCCCGGAGAGCGTCTGGGAGGCGATGGGCTTGGTGAAGGCGCCGTCGAGCGGCGTGACGTAGGTGATGTCGACGGCGTCGCGCATCTTGCGGTCGCGGAAGTACCAGTCGGCGAGGAAGGCGAACTCCAGCGGGGCGACGGGGCACTTGATCGGCATGTCGACGACGTTGATCACCAGCCGACCGCCGTCGAAGCGGGTCAGCGCCCCCTCGAGGGCGGCGGCGCCCTCGAGGCTGTAGAAGGTGAAGACCTTCTCCATCCAGCCCGGCCCGGTGAGCCCCTCGGTCTCGTCGAGCAGGAGGTGCGATCCGGTCGCCACGATCAGCAGGTCGTAGGCCAGCACCGCGCCGTCGGTGAGCGTGACCGTCTCGGCGGGGATGTCGACGTGGTCGATCTCGCTCTGGTGGTAGGTGACCCCGTCGTGCAGCTGGCGCTGCCGGGGCCGGACGATGTCCTCGGGATGGGTGAGGCCGAAGGGCAGGAAGAGCAGGCCCGGCTGGTAGATGTGCCGGTCGTCGCGGTCGACGACCGTGATCGCCAGCTCGTCCTCGGGGAAGGCCCGCCGGAGCCGGTTCGCCATGATCGTGCCGCCCGTGCCCGCGCCGAGGATGACGACGTGTCGAGCCATGGGCCCCTCCCTGGTGCTCGGCTCCCCGGTCCGGGAGCCCTGCGTCCACTGTAGGGATACCCCGGGGGGTGTCCCTAGGGGCCAACGGCCCCTTCGCGCCGGTCGGCGGCCGCGCCGACCGACGGTAGCCGTTCGGCTTCGGGGGGCATCGGGCCGTCGGGGATCAGCCCCTCGCCGCCGTCGGGGGCGCGTCGTCGTCGGGGCCCGGGCCCGATCGTTCGGCGGCGGCGCCGACCAGGTCGGCGAGGGCGAGGGCCACGAGGACCCGCCGGGCGCCGAGCGGCCGGCCAGGGTGGGGCACGGCGACCAGGTGGCCGAGGGTGCGGCCGTCGCGCTGGACCGGCAGCTGGGCGCCGACGGCGGGGATGCCGGCGGTGGCCACGTCCCACACCAGCGCACCGTCGTGCACCCGGCCGTCGCGGCCGACGATCGGCAGGTCCGGCCGGGCCGGCCCCGGCTGGTACCGGCAATCCCGCAGGTCGAGCAGCTCCACCAGCTCGAGGGCCACGGTGATCACCACCTGGTCGCGGGGCTCGCCGGCGGCGACCAGCTCGGCGGCGTAGTAGAGGAGGCCGAGGTCGTCGTCGGCCTGCTCGGCATCGCTGCGCTGGTTGCGGGCCCACGCACCGAGCTGGCCCACGATCAGCCCCGTGACCGCCAGCAGCACGAACGTCTCGAGGTCGGCGCCCGAGCTGATGGTGAACGACCCGTAGGGCACCGTGAGCAGGACGTCGAAGGCCACGGCCGCGGTGAGGGCGGCGAGCGCCCCGGCCAGGCGTCGGCCGCTCGCCGCTACCGCCACCACGGCGACGACCAGCGCCAGGGCGACGTTGGCGTTGTCGACGTGGTCGCGCAGCGCGGCGCCGACGCCGGCCACGGCCACCGGGGCCACCACCGCGGCCACGTACGGCGCGGCCCGGCCTGCGGTGGACCGCCGGTGGCCGGGCCGGTCCACGGGGGACCCGGTCAGGTGGGGCCGCCCGCCGGGCGGTCGGGTCGACCGCCGCCGATCAGCACGCCGATGGCGCACAGCAGCGCGAGGGCGGCGAGGTCGTCGGCGTCCAGCCGCAGGGCGTGCACCGGGGCAGCGTGGAAGAAGTCGCCGACAGGCCCGCCACCACGGCGGCGGCGAGGCCGGCCCGCCACCCGCCGATCCAGGCGGCCACCGCCACCACGACCGCCATCGCCACCAGGGTCAGCACGGCCGCCGAGCGGACCGGCACCACGCTGAGGACGGCGGCCACCGGGAACGGCGCCAGGCCGGCCAGGGCCGTCGCCACCAGCTCGTCCCGTCGGCCGCCGACCGGGATCCGGGTGGTTCGGGGGCGAGGCCGAGGAGCTGGTGGTGGTCATGCCCTCGTTGTACGCCGAGGGCCCGCGAACCCGTCGTTCAGATCCCCCGCCCCCGCGACAAGAAGTCGCCAAGACGGCCGTCCGTCGCCGTCGCCTCCTGCCACCGGGCTCGGCCGGTGGGAGGTCCCGGTGCGGGGGCGGTGACGTGGTACGCCGGGGGGGATGCGTCGGAGGGGAGCGGTGGTCCTGGCCGCGGTCGTCCTGGCCGGGGTCGCCGTCGTGGGCGCGCTCGCCGGCGAGGTCGGCTCGGCGTCGGCCGACGGGGTCGCGCTGTGGGAGCGGACCTACGTCGCGCCCCAGGGACCGGTGGCCAACGACACCTTCATGGCCGAGGTCCAGGGCATGTGCGCCGAGGACCTCGAGCGCGGGACCCGATCGAACGCCACGGTGGGCCCCCGGATCGCGGTGGTCGGCGACAGCGTCCAGGTGCAGACCCGGCGGGCCGCCCTCGCCGACCCCGCCCTGCACTGGGACCTCGCGACGCACTGCGGTGAGAACCTGTCGTCGGTCGTCGACTCGGGCCGCCTGCAGGACGCGGTCGGCGCGCACGCCGACGCGCTCGTCGTCGCCCTCGGCACCAACGACCTCTCGTACTTCTGGCAGGTCACCCCCGACCGGCTGCCGGCGGCACGGGCGGCCCTGGGGCGCGTCCTCGACGCGAGCAGCTCCGTGCGCTGCCGGGTGCTGGTCAACCTGCCCCGCACCGCGCCGGCGTGGGTCGGTGCTGCCGACCAGGCCACGTGGCGCTGGTTGACCGATCAGGTGAACGACGCCTTCGCCGAGGCGGCCCGGACCCGGCCCGGGGTGGTGGTGGCCGACTGGGCCGCCCTGGTCGACGCCCGGCCCGACCTGCTCCAGGAGGGCCAGCACGTCACCCACACCGGGATCAACGCCCGCCTGAACCTGACCATCGCCGCGGCCCGTCGCTGCTGGGCCCCGGACGCGCCGCCGGCCGTCGTCGTCGTCCCGGGCAACCAGGTCGTCACGGCGTGGTGGCCGGCGGCTCCCGCGCCCGAGGCCGTCGGTGGGTATCGCGTCGAGGTCAGCGACGGGCGCGTGCTCGCCTCGGCCGACCCGGTCGTCAACGTGGGCGGGTTGCCCAACGGCGTGCCGGCCCGGGTCCGCGTCCGGGCGGTCAACCCGTCGGGGACCTCGCCGCCGACCGGCTGGTCGTCACCGGTGGTGCCGTCGGCCGCCGGGGCGCGCTTCCACCCGGTGGTCCCCACCCGCGTGGCCGACACCCGCGTGCCCGGGGGGCCGCTGTCCGGTCGGCTGGGTGCTGGGGAGACCCGCCGCATCCCGGTCGCCGCGCTCGTGCCGGCGGTGGCGTCGGCCTCCGCGCTCGCCCTCGAGGTCACGGCGGTCGGTGCCACCACCGACACCTTCGTCACCGTCCACCCCGGTGACCGGAGCCGGCCGCTCACCTCGAACCTGAACCCGCGGGCGGGGGTGGCGGCGGTGGCGGCGATGGTCACCACGCCCGTCGACGACGGCACCGTCGCCGTGTTCAACAACGCCGGGACGGTCGACGTGGTCGTCGACCTCGTCGGCTGGTACGACGCGCCGGGCAGCGGCACCGGCGCGCTGCTGACGCCACTGGGCCCCACGCGGATCCTCGACTCGCGCGACGGCACCGGCACCGCCAACGCCCCGTTCGCCGCCGCCGACCAGCGGCGCCTGGTCGTCCCGGGCCTGCCCCCGGGCGCCACGGCCGTGGTCGTCAACGCCACCGCCACCGGCACCACCGCCGACGGGTTCGTCACCCTCTTCCCGGGCGGATCGACGCGGCCGCTGGCGTCCCAGCTCAACCCCCGGCGGGGGGCGACGGTGGCCAACCTGGTGGTCGTGGGCCTCGGGCCTGGCGGCACCGTCGACGTCTACAACCACGCGGCGCGGACCGACGTCGTGCTCGACCTGGTGGGGGCGTTCGGCCCGGCCGGGGCCGCCGGCGGCGGCGCCGCCTACTTCCCCCTCAGCCCGACCCGGGTGGTCGACACGCGCGACGGCACCGGCGGCGTCACCGGCCCGGTCGGGGGCGCCACGCCGACCGTGCTGGCACTGGCCGGCCGGGGTGGGGTGCCGGCGGCCGGCGTCGTGGCCGTCGACGCCAACCTCACGGTGGTCGCGCCCAGCACGGCCGGCCACACGACCACGTGGCCGGCCGGTCCGCGCCCGCTGGCGTCGGTGCTCAACTTCGGCGCCGGCGAGGTGGTCGCCAACCGCGATCTGGTCGCCGTCGACGCGGCCGGGACGACCCGCGCGTGGTCGGTGCCACCGTCGATCCACTACGTCGTCGACGTCAGCGGCTGGTTCGGCCCCGGCGGCTGACCCGGGCCGGGTGGCGGTCGGCTCGGTCGCGGGGCAGGGGTAGCGTGCGGTCGATGGAGGCCTCCTTCCGGGCGAACCCGCTCCGGGTCCACGAGGACCGCAAGCACCGGTTGAACTACCCGCGGGCGCTGCACAACCGGCTGCCGGGCTACGCCCCCACCCCGCTGCTCGACCTCGCCGAGCTGGCCGGCGAGCTGGGGGTGGGCCGGCTGTTCGTGAAGGACGAGTCGAGCCGCCTGGGGCTGCACTCCTTCGAGGTGCTCGGCACCACCTGGGCGCTGTACCGGGAGGTGCTCGGCCGCTTGGGCCGTCGCCCGGCCCGCTGGTCCACCGTCGACGAGCTGCGCGAGCGCATCGCCGACGTCGGCCCGCTCCACGTGGTCGCCGTCAGCGACGACGGCTTCGGCCCGGCGGCCGCCAGGGCCGCCGCCCTCTTCGGGTTCCGCTGCACCGTCTACCTGCCGGCCACCACGGCGGCCGGGCGGGTGGATGCCGTCGAGGCCGAGGGGGCCGAGGCCGTGGCCACCGGGCTCACCTGGGACGACGCCATGGCGGCGGCCGCCTCGGAGACCGGGGACGACACCGTGGTGCTCTCGGACTCCTCGTGGCCGGGCTTCGTCGACATCCCGCTGTGGGTCACCGAGGGCTACGGGACGGTGTTCGAAGAGGTCGACGACGAGCTCGACGCCCGGGGCGAGGGGCCGCCCGACGTGGTCGTCGTCCCCCTCGGGACCGGTGCCCTGGCCGCCGCCGCCGGCGGCTACTACCGGGTCGAGCCGGGGGTGACCGCCACCGGCAACGTCCGACGGTTCGCCACCGATCTGGTCCTGCTCGGGGCCGAGCCGGCCAGCGTGGCGTGCTTCGCCGCCTCGGCCGAGGCTGGCGAGCGGCGCTCGGCGCCGGCAGCGGCGCCATCGGTGCTCGGCGGCCTGGCCCGGGGGCTGCCCTCGCCGCTCGCCTGGGAGGTGGTCGCCCCCACCTTCGACGGGTTCGTCGGCATCGACGACGACGCCGCGCAGGCGGCCGTCGACCGCCTGCGGGCCAACGGGGTCGAGGCGAGCCCGGCCGGGGCCGCCGCCTTCGCGGCCCTGTCCGTCGTGCGCAGCGCCGGCACCGAGCCGATCGGCCCCGACGCGCGCGTCCTGGTGGTCTGCACCGAGGGTCCACGACCGTGACCGGCGACCGCGAGGTCCGCACCGGGGTGGCCGCTCGGGAGGGGCGACGGCCGTGACCGACGGGCCCCGGGTCGGGACCGACGTCGGGGCAGCCGTCGACGTCCTGCGGCGGGGCGGCCTGGTCGCCTTCCCCACCGAGACCGTCTACGGCCTCGGGGCCGATGCCGCCGACGCCACGGCGGTCGGGCGGGTGTTCCGGGTGAAGGGACGGCCGGCCGACCACCCGCTCATCGTGCACCTCGCCGACGCCGTCGCCCTCGACCCCTGGGTGCTCGACGTGCCGCTCCCCGCCCGCCTGCTCGCCGAGGCGTTCTGGCCCGGGCCGCTCACGCTCCTGCTCGCCCGCTCGTCCCGCGTGCCCGACGTCGTCACCGGCGGCCGGCCCACCATCGGCCTGCGCGTGCCCGACCACCCGCTGGCCCGCGACCTGCTGGCGGCCTTCGGGGGTGGCGTGGCGGCCCCGTCGGCCAACCGGTTCGGTCGGGTGAGCCCCACATCGGCGGTCGACGTGGTGGGCGATCTCGGCGACGACGTCGACTACGTGCTCGACGGCGGCCCCTGCCGGGTCGGGGTCGAGTCGACCATCGTCGACCTCAGCGGCGACGAGCCCGAGGTGCTGCGCCCCGGCGGCGTGGGCCTCGAGCGGCTGACCGACGTCCTGGGCTCACCGCCCCGGGTCTGGCTCGGCGACTCGCCGGCTCGGGCGCCCGGGATGCTCGCCGCCCACTACGCGCCGCGAGCCCGGGTGGAGGTGCTGGCCGCCGACGCGGTGGCGGCCCGGGTCGCCGCGCTCGTCGCCACCGGCGGGCGGGTGGCGGTGCTGGCTCCGGCGCCCGTCGACGGCCTGGACGCGCTCGACGAGCTCGACGGGCTGGCCGGGGCCGACCGGCCGGGAGCGGTGATCGAGCTGGAGCCGGCCGGGCCACCCGACGACTACGCCCGGGTGCTCTATGCCCGCCTGCGCCAGGCCGACCGCCTCGGCGTCGACGTGGTCCTGGCCGTCCCGCCCCCGCCGGTGGGCGTGGGCGTGGCGGTGGCCGATCGCCTCCAGCGAGCCGCCGCCGGCACGACCTGACCCCGGCCTCCGGGCCCCCGGGCGGCCCGGGCGGCCCGGGCCGATGGTCGCCGCTTCGCCACGCCTGGTGGTCGGGGCGGCACGCCAGGACACCGATCGCGTGGCCCACAGCCCACCCCGCGTGAGGTTGACCACGATGCGTGGTCGCCGAACGGTCCATCGCTTCGGCGGGTGGGCGCGTCCTCTAACCTTCGCCGCCGATGGGATCCCGGCCGAGCGGCGCGTCCAAGGGAGGCCACACCGGCGGCGTGCTCGTGCGGACGGCGAGGAGCCGACCGGTGGTGGTCGCCCTCGAGGTCGTCGCCACCACGGGGGTGGCGCTGGCGTTGGCGCGGACGGCGGGGTGGGCGGCCGCCGTCGTCGCCGTCGCGGCCGTCGCCGGCGGCGTGGGCATGGCCGTGCTCGCCGTCCGGGTCGGGCGCACCCGTCGCTTCGACTCCGTCGCCTACCTCACCAACGAGGTGGTCGTGGTGGTCGACCGCGACCTGCAGGTGCGCTACGTGAGCCCATCCATCGCCCAGGTCCTCGGCTACTCGCCCGACGAGTACGTCGGCCTCGAGGTGTCCGACCTGCTGCACCCCGACGACCTCGACCCCGCGGGCGCCGCCTCGGAGGAGGGTCGCACCACCCCGGGCATGCCGTTCCGGTTCACGGCCCGGCTCCGCCACAAGGACGGTTCGTGGCGCTGGATGGACGTGGCCGCCGTCAACCGGCTCGACGACCCGGAGGTGCGCGGCGTGGTGTCCACGCTGCGCGACATCACCGACCGGGTCGAGGCCGAGCAGGCGCTGCAGGCGTCCAGCGATCGCCTCGTCGCCCTGGTCGCCAACTCGACCGACGTCCTCATCGTCACCGACGAGCACGGCCGGGCCACCTTCGTCAGCCCCGCCATCGCCCGCAGCCTGGGCGTCGGCCCCGACGACGTCCTGGGCCTCGACCTGGCCAGCTTCTTGCACCCGGCCGAGGCCGGACGGGCGTCGCGGGTCTTCGACCGGGTGCGCCAGGAGCCCGGTGGCGCCGGCTCGTTCGAGGTGCGGGCGCTGCGGGCCGACGGCCGCTACATCCTCGTCGAGGTGCACGTGCAGAACCTGCTGCACGACCCCCGGGTGGGCGGCATGGTCGTGCACGGCCGCGACATCACGGCCCGGCGGGAGGCCGAGCTCAACGCCTCCCGGTTCCAGTCGATCATCGAGAGCACGCCCGACGTCGTGCTCATCACCGACGCCGGCGGCCGCCCCCTCTACCTCAACCCGGCGGCTCGCCAGACGATCGGCATCGACGAGGACGCGGTGATCGCCGACCTCGACCCCGCTGCCTTCTTCACCGACGAGGCCCTCGAGCGGATCGCCGGCGACGCGCTGCCGGCGGTGGCCCGCGGGGGCACCTGGAGCGGCGACCTCGAGCTGGCCCACCAGGCGGGCGATCGACCGGTGCCGGTGTCCCACGTGCTGATCGCCCAGGCCACGCCCGACGGCCCGATCGAGTTCTACGCCAGCGTCTCGCGCGACATGACCGCGAACCGTCGCCTCGAGGCGGCGCTGCAGCACCAGGCCGACCACGACGAGCTCACCGGCTTGCCCAACCGCAAGCCGCTCATCTCCTACCTCGAGGTGGCCCTGGCCTCGGCCCGCCGCAGCGGCGGCCAGGTCGGCGTGCTCTTCCTCGACCTCGACCGCTTCAAGGTCGTCAACGACAGCCTCGGCCACCACGCCGGCGACGACCTGATCGGGGCCTTCGCCCGCCGGCTCGTCACGTCGGTCCGGCCCCACGACCGGGCCGGCCGGTTCGGCGGCGACGAGTTCGTGGTCATCTGCCCCGACGTCCGCGACACCGCCGAGCTGCGGGTGCTGGCCGACCAGGTCCGCGGCGACGTCGGCGGGCGCTACCACCTCGACGGCGAGGAGGTCTTCGTCTCGGTGAGCATCGGCGCCGCCCTGGGGGCCGGCACCGACCTCGCCGCCGAGCTGCTGCGGGACGCCGACGCGGCGATGTACGCCGCCAAGGCGCAGGGCCGTGACTGCACCCAGGTCTTCGACGGCGACCTCCGCCATCGGGTCGTCGAGCGCCTCGCCGTCGAGCGCGAGCTGCGGCGGGCCCTCGAGCGCGACGAGCTCCTGCTGCACTTCCAGCCGGTGGTCGACCTGCCGTCGGGTCGCATCCGCGGGGTCGAGGCGCTGGTGCGCTGGTACCACCCGCGGCGCGGGTTGCTGCTGCCCGACCAGTTCCTGCCGGTGGCGGAGGAGACCGGTCTGGTCGTCGAGCTGGGGGAGTGGGTCCTGCGGCGGGCCTGCACCGAGGCCAGCCGGTGGGGTCGTGATGCCGTGTCCGGCGAGCCGCTGCCCGTCTACGTGAACCTGTCGGCCCGCCAGCTGGTCGACGCCAACCTGGTGGGCAAGGTGCAGGAGGTGATCGACCTCACCGGCGTCGAGCCGGCGGCCGTGCACTTCGAGATCACCGAGAACGCCCTCATGGCCGACGCCACCACCACGCGGTCGACGCTGCACGAGCTGCGCACGCTCGGCGTGAAGCTGGCCCTCGACGACTTCGGCACCGGCTACTCGTCGCTTGCCTACCTGAAGCACTTCCCGGTCGACGCCCTGAAGATCGACAAGACCTTCGTCGAGGGCCTCGGCAGCGACCGCGACGACGCCGCCATCACCGCGGCCATCGTCGACGTGGCCCAGCGCCTGCGCCTCGTGACCGTGGCCGAGGGCGTCGAGCGGGTCGACCAGGCCGAGTGGCTCACCGCCCTCGGTTGCGACCTCGCCCAGGGCTTCCACTACGCCCGCCCGATGGGCGCCGCCGAGCTGCGCGGCTACCTGTCGAGCTGACCGCTGGCCGGCCGGCCGGCCGGCGCGCCGGTGGCGTGCGTTCGTGGTCACGCTCCTGCGTGTTGGGGAACGCACACCGGCCACAGGACGGTGCCGTCGGATCGTGGGGCCGTGGTCGGCCGCGGATCGGCGGGCCGACCGCCTCACCAGCCGAGGTAGTCGGGATCGCGCCGCTGCACGAAGGCGGCGACGCCCTCGTTGGCGTCGTGGCTCGTCATGTTCAGCTCCTGGGCCACGGCCTCGTCGTGGAAGGCGGTGGCGCGGTCGCTGTCGAGCGAGCGGTTGACGAGCCACTTGGTGAGCGAGATCGACCGGGTCGGGCCGGTGGCCAGGCGGGCCGCCCAGGCCGCGGCGGTGGTGGCCAGCTCGTCGGCGGGGACCACCTGGTTGACCAGGCCCAGCTCGGCGGCCTCGGCGGCGGTGACCTTGTCGCCGAAGAACATCAGCTGCTTGGTGCGCTGCAGGCCGATGAGGCGGGGGAGCAGGTAGGCGCCGCCACCGTCGGGCACCAGGCCGCGGCGGACGAAGACCTCGACGAACGAGGCGGTGTCGGCGGCCAGCACCAGGTCGCAGGAGAAGGCGAGGTGGGCGCCGATGCCGGCGGCGGTGCCGTTGACGGCGGCGATGACCGGCTTCTCGCAGTCGAGCACGGCGGCCATGAGCCGCTGCGCCCCGTCGCGGATGACACGGGAGACGTCGCCCACGGCCCGCTCGGGAGCGCCCTCGGGGCGGGGGCGCTCCTCGCGCCGGGCCCGCAGGTCGGCGCCGGTGCAGAAGCCCTTCCCGGTGGCGGTGAGCACCACCGCCCGCACGGAGAGGTCCTCCGAGGCGTCCTTCAGCAGGGCGATCACCCGCTCGCGCTGGTCGGGGGTGATGGCGTTGTGGGCCTCGGGCCGGTTGAGCGTGATCCAGGCCACGCCGTCGCGGACGTCGTGGACCACCTGCTCCTCGAGGGGCTTCTCGTCGGTCATGGGCGGGCAGTCTAGGAGCGTCCCTGACGGGGCGTCAGATGCCGGGGCGGCGCGCCCCTCCCGAACTTCCCGCGATCCTGTGGCACCAAGCCTCGGAATCGCGGGAAGCTCGGGGAGGGCGCGGCAGCCTCGGGGCTGGGCTGGCGGGCGCGGACCCTGACGTCGGTGTCAGGTACAGTGCCGACCCGTGAGCACGCCCCGCTTCGACCTGCCGACCATCGACGAGGACACCGCCCCGTGGTGGGACGCCGCCCGGGAGGGCCGGCTGCTGCTGCGCTCGTGCAACGCCTGCGGCGCCGTGCACCACTACCCCCGGCCGTTCTGCCCCGAGTGCTGGAGCGAGGACGTCACCTGGATCGAGGCCAGCGGCCGCGCCACCGTCTACACGCACTCGACGGTGTTCGTGAACGACCTGCCGCCGTTCGGCGAGCAGGTGCCCTACATCGCCGTGGTCGTCGACCTCGAGGAGGGGCCGCGGATGATGACGCGGGTCGTGGAGTGCGACCCCGCCGACGTCGAGGTGGGCATGCCCCTCGAGGTCGCCTTCTGGGAGGTCACCGACGAGGTGACGCTCCCGGTGTTCAAGCCCGCCGCCGGCTGATCCCCGCCGACCCCGGCCGTGGCCGCGGCCGGCGTCGCCGTGGTGGGCCATCATGTCGGCCATGCGCGTCCTCGTCACCGGTGCGACCGGCTTCCTCGGCAGCCACGTGGCCGGCCGATTCGCCGATCGGGGCGACGACGTGCGCGTGCTCGTGCGGGCCACCAGCGATCAGAGCCGGCTCGACGGCATCCCGGTCGAGGTGGCCCTCGGTGATGTCACCGGCCGCGACTCGGTCGTGGCCGCCGTCGACGGCTGCGACCTCGTCGTGCACTGCGCGGCCATGGTCGAGTTCGGGCCGCGCGACCCGTCGCGGCTGCAGGCGGTCAACGTGCAGGGCGCCCGCAACGTCCTCGACGCCGCTGCGGCCGAGGGCATCCGCACCGTCCACGTCTCGTCGCTGTCGGCGCTCGGGCCCACCGAGCCGGGCGAGCCGCCCAAGGACGAGTCGTGGTGGTTCCCCGGTCCGCTCGGCGCCGTGTACGAGGAGACCAAGCGCGAGGCCCACCTCCACGCCCGCGAGCTGATCGAGGGCGGAGCACCCATCCGCATCGTCATGCCGGGCGGCATCTACGGCTACGGCGACCGTTCGACCATGGCCGACCTGATCCGGGCCTACGCCCTGTGGCCGCTGCCGCTCGGCTACCTGCCCGAGATCCGCCAGTCGACCGTCGACGTCGACGACTGCGCCGACGCCATCGTGCGGGTGGCCGACGACGACCGCGACGGCGAGGAGTACGTGGTGTCGGCCGAGACCACGAGCGTCGCCGACTGGGTGACGATCATCGCCCGGGCCGGGGGTCACCGGGGTCCCGTCGTGAACCTGCCGGCCCGCTGGGTCACCGCCCTGGGCGGGCCGGGGGGCAAGGTCGCCGGATGGCTCGGCCAGTCGCCCACGATGGTCCCCGAGACCGTGGCGGTGGCCACCCACGACTCGGCCTACCGGGGCGACAAGCTGCGGCGCGAGCTGGGGTGGTCGCCGCGGTCGCTGGCCGACGGCATGCAGCGCATGGTCGACGCCATCAAGGCCGACGAGGACGCCCGCCGCCAGGCCAAGCGGGCCGAGCGGGCCGCCCGCCGGGCCCAGCGCGCCGGCCCGTAGGACGGTCGCCGCACCGTTGGTGTGCGTTCGTGGTCACGCTCGGTCGGGAGCGCATGCCGGGGGGCGTGGAGGCGGCGCTGACGGGTGTGCGTTCGTGGTCACGCTCGGGCGTGGTCGGGAGCGCATGCCGGCCCGGCCCGTCCCGGTCGGCCCGGTGCGATCTGGTCGGCGGGGGATCAGGTCTCGACGACGGTGACGGTGCGCTCGTGCCAGCCGGTCGCGCCGTCGGGGTCGGGACGGGACTCGGCCTCGGTCTGGGTCTGGCCGGTGCCGTCGGTGGCCCGCACGCGCAGGCGGTGGCGTCCCGGCGTGGCGTCCCACGGCAGCATCCACTGGCGCCAGGTGGCGTCGCTGCGGACCTCGCCGAGGCGGGCTTCCTGCCATGGGCCGTCGTCGACCTGCACCTCGACCTTGCTGACGCCGCGACCCGGCGCCCATGCCACGCCTGCGATCGGCACCCGCCCGGCCGGCACGGCGTTGCCGCGGGGCACGTCGATGCGCGACTGGGTCTTGATCGGCGCCTCCTTGGCCCACCCCCGCGGGATCCAGTAGCCGTCGACGCCCTCCCACGGGGACAGGCGGATCTCCGACAGCCACTTGGTGGCCGACACGTACCCGTACAGCCCCTCGACGACCAGCCGGGCCGGGAAGCCGTGGTCGGCCGGCAGCGGCTCGCCGTTCATGCCGACCGCGACCAGGGCCACCCGTCCGTCGGTGGCGGCCGAGGTGGGGAAGCCGGCGGTGAAGCCGTCGACCGAGATGCCCACCAGCTGGCCGGCCCCGGCCTGCACGCCGGCCCGCTCGAGCAGGGTCGACAGCGGCACACCGGTCCAGGCGGCGTTGCCGACGAGCTCGCCGCCGA
The DNA here is from genome assembly GCA_046331175.1 of Acidimicrobiales bacterium. Lineage (GTDB taxonomy): Bacteria > Actinomycetota > Acidimicrobiia > Acidimicrobiales > Acidimicrobilacustridaceae > JAWKIW01. The sequence continues at coordinate 12,369 of JAXLRI010000011.1, read as the reverse complement.
CCTCGTTGGAGACGCACGACAGGGTGACGGTCTCCTCGACCTGGGGCAGGGCGAGCAGGTCGGCGTAGGACAGCTCGAAGGGGCGGTCGACCAGGCCGGCGACCTTCAGCCGCCACGAGGCCAGGTCGACCTGGGGGGTCAGCAGCGCGGTGTCGATGCGGTAGAAGGCGTCGTTGGGGGTGAGGTACGGGCTGAGCTTGCCGGCGCCGGTGCCGGTCTCGACCCCGAGCATGCCGTCGGCGGGGGAGGGGGCGATGGTGGTGCCGGTCGGTCGGGGCAGCGTGATGGTGGACCGGGCCGCCTCGACGTTGGACCGGCTGCCGGCGGCCCGTCCGGCGGCGCCGGCGACGAGGGCGAAGGCCCCGGCGGCGCCGGCCCAGCCGAAGAACTGGCGCCGGTCGGCCCGACGGTCCGACGGGTACTCGATCGGGCGCTCGGTCACCGTGCGGGTGGTGGTGACGGCCGGCCGGCCGACCGCGAGGCGAGACAGCGCCCGCAGGGTGCCCACCCCGGCGAGCACGCCCAGGGCGGCGCCGGCCACGGCGAAGGGGACCGAGGCGAGGGGATCGGCCACCGCCGACGCGACGCCGACCAGCCCGGCGGCGCCGAAGGCGACGGGCGCCAGCCAGCGGCGCCGGGCCCCGAGCACGCCGACGACCGCACCCAGGGCCAGGGTCACGACGACCATGCCGATGGTGAGGGCGGGCTTGTCGGCGGTGCCGAACAGGCGGACGGCCGGCTCCTTGAGCGGGCCCGAGAAGCGGTCGATGAACGACGTGCCGACAGCGGTGAGCAGCGAGTGGTCGCCGCCACTCAGGCCGCTGACCAGCTCGGCCACGCCGAGGGCGACCGCGGTCGCCGCGGCACCGGCGAGGGCCAGCCGCGCCGTCGGAGCGTGGTCGCTCACGTCGAGCGCGGGCGTCGCCGCGTCGGTCGCCTCGCGCGTCGCACCGGTGTGCGCCCCCTCGTCCACACCGGAGCCAACGCCGTCGTGGCCCGATCCGTTCCCCGTCGGCTCGTCGCTCGGCTCGTCCCCCGCTCGTCGCCGATTGGCTCGTCGCCACGGTGCGTGGCCATGGGTGTCGCCTCGGTGCCCCTCGGGCGGGGCGGGCGTTCCCTACCGACCGGTCGGTCGGGCTAGCGTTGCCCCTTCTTCGCCCCCGCCCGGACCCCTCACCGGTCGGCGGACCCGCCCCGCGGCGCGGCCGCGTCCGAACCGAAAGCTCCGATGACCGCCCTTGCTCCTCCCGGCGGCGCTGCCAGCGTCGTCCCACCCACCACGTCCGATCTCGATCCCGGCCTCCGCACCACCCCCGTCCCCGGTCTCCCCGGGGCGCGCACGGCCGACGAGCGCATCCAGTGGAAGGACTCGGCGCCGTTCCTCCTGCTGCAGCTCACGCCGCTGCTGATCCTGATCACCGGCGTGTCCTGGAAGGCGGTGGCCCTGCTCGCCGTCACGTTCTGGGTGCGGATGTTCTGCATCACCGCCGGCTACCACCGGTACTTCTCGCACCGCAGCTACCGCCTCGCCCGGGTCCCCCAGGCGATCCTCGCCTTCGGTGGCACCACCGCCGTGCAGAAGGGCCCGCTGTGGTGGGCCTCGCACCACCGCGACCACCACCGGTGGTCCGACACCGACCGCGACGTCCACTCGCCCCTGCGCGGCTTCTGGTGGAGCCACATGGGCTGGATCCTGTGCGAGAAGTACGGCACCACCAAGTGGGACCGCATCAAGGACTTCTCGAAGTTCCCCGAGCTGCGCTGGCTCAACAAGCACGACTGGGTCGGGCCGTGGGCGCTCGCCCTGGCGTGCTTCGTCATCGCCGGCTGGCAGGGGCTGGTCATCGGCTTCTTCACCTCGACCGTGCTGCTGTGGCACTCGACGTTCTTCATCAACTCGCTGTCGCACGTGTTCGGCCGTCGCCGCTACGCCACCGAGGACACCAGCCGGAACTCGGCGATGCTGGCCGTGCTCACCATGGGCGAGGGGTGGCACAACAACCACCACTACCACCAGGCCTCGGTCCGCCAGGGCTTCTTCTGGTGGGAGTGGGATCCGACCTACTACGTGCTGAAGGCGTTCAGCTGGGTCGGCATCGTCAAGGACATGAAGGCCCCGCCCCGGGCCGTGCTCGAAACCAACCGGGTCCGTGACGGCGTGTTCGACGTCGGCATGTTCCGGGCCCACCTCACCCGGGCCTCGTTCGTCGAGCAGGTGGCCAAGGCCGACGCCGCCGGCCCGGACGCCGCCCGCACGCTGGCCCGGGGCCAGCAGGCGCTGGCCGGGGCGGTCGACGGTGCGGTCGCCGCCGCCGAAGACCTCGCCCGCGCCAGCCGCCAGGCCCAGCGCGTCCAGGTGGTCACCGCCGACGACGGCGACTGATCCGGGAGGCACCGCCCGCTCGGCGGCTCGAACCCCCGGCTGGCGCCCGATGGCCGGGACGAACACCGACCACACACCGGCGCGACGGGCCCCGCGGTACCGTGCCCGGCCATGGGGCACGGGGGAGACGGCACGAGCAGCGCGACCGGGGTGGAGGGCGTGGCGCCGCCGCCGATCGACCTGGACCTGTCGGCGCTGTTCACGCCCGAGTCGCGGGCCGACCCGTACCCGCTGTACCGCCACCTGCGCGAGACGACGCCGCTGTACGAGAACCCGCTCGACCCCGGCTCGTACGTCCTCACCCGCTTCGCCGACTGCGAGGCGGTGCTGCGCGACGCCCGATGGAGCTCGAACCCGGCCCACCGGCCCACGCCGGTCGGCAACGACGAGGTGGACTTCCGCACCGGGCTGAGCGACGCCGAGGTCAACGTCCTGCTGTTCCTCGACCCGCCCGACCACACCCGGCTGCGCAAGCTGGTCAGCAAGGCCTTCACGCCCCGACGGGTCGAGGCGCTGCGCCCGAGGGTCCAGCAGCTGGTCGACGAGATCCTCGACGAGGCCGCCGAGCAGGGCGAGCTCGACGTCGTGCACGACCTCGGCTTCACCGTGCCGGTGACGGTCATCTGCGAGCTGATGGGCGTGCCCGTGGCCGACCGCGAGCAGTTCGGCCCGTGGTCCTCGGCGGCCACCCGGCTGCTCGACGGGATCATCCCCGAAGACGAGGCGATGGCCGGCGTCGCCGGGCTGGTCAACATCGTCGGCTACTTCAACGACCTCTACGAGCAGCGGCGCCGCGAGCCCGGTGACGACCTGCTCACCGCGCTGGTGCTGGCCGAGGAGGAGGGCGACCGCCTGACCGAGGCCGAGCTGCGGTCGATGACGGTGCTGCTGTTCGTGGCCGGCCACGAGACCACCACCAACCTGATCGGCAACGGCACCAAGGCGCTGCTCGAGCACCCCGACCAGCTCCGACGCCTGGCCGACGACCCGTCGTTGGTCCCCTCGGCCGTCGAGGAGCTGCTGCGCTTCGACGGCCCGGTGCACCTCACCGGTCGCATCGCCGCGGTGGACGGGCTGGAGGTGGGCGGGCGCACCTTCGCCAAGGGCGAGCAGGTGGTGACGTTGATCGCCGCGGCCAACCGCGATCCGGCCCGCTTCGCCGACCCCGACCAGCTCGATGTGGGCCGGGGTGACAGCCACCACCTCGCCTTCTCCCATGGGATCCACTTCTGCCTCGGGGCTTCGCTGGCGCGGCTGGAGGGCCAGGTCGCCATCGGCTCGCTCGTGTCGCGCTTCCCGGACATGGAGCTGCGCACCGATCCGGTCGCCTACCGCGACCACTTCGTGCTGCGCGGCCTCGACGAGCTGCGCGTCGGCGTCGGGTAGGTCCCGGCGGGTCCCACCCCGTGACCGACGACGTCGCCACCTGCCCGCCGGGCCGGTGGGGGCGGCCGGTACCGTGATGCCCATGACCAGCCCGCTGCCCGGCTCGGGGTCGCTCTCGTCGGTGTCCTCCACCGCCGCGTCGCTCGGCACCGCGGCGCGCGTCTCGGGCCTGGCCCGCGACGGCGTCGACAAGGTGCTGCCGGTGCTGCGGAAGGTGGTGCCCATCGCCAAGCGGCTGGGCACGGTCGTGCGGGTGTACGCCGCCATGGCGGCGGCGGCCACCGTGGTGATCGTGCTCGCCATGGTGCTCAGCGGCCCGGTCGGCTGGGCGCAGTGGCTGGCCGTGCTGGTCCTCGCGGGGCTGCTGGCGCTGCCGTCGGTGGTGCTGTGGACCTTCGCCCGGGCCCTCGACGAGGTGGTGGCGCTGCCGGCCCGCATCCGGGAGAACCCCGACGTGATGATGGGCCACGCGGCCGAGGTCGCCGACCTGGTGCGCGAGTCCCACGCCCGCACCCAGCACCGGCGTTGGCTGATCGGCCTGCCGGGCGACCTCTGGAAGGGCGGCCGGCTGCTGCTGCAGGCGCATCGCGACCTGCCCGAGTACGGCCACGCCATCCGCCTCATCTCGGTGCCCTACCTGATCGCCACCGGCCTGGCGGCCATCGCCGCCCTCATGGAGCTGTTCATGGCCCCGGTGATCGTGGTGCTGGCCCTGCTGTTGGCGTAGGAGGAGGCAGACCGCCGACCCGGCCGACCGGCTGCCCGCCGATCGCCCAGGTGGTCCGTGGGTCCGGCCCGGCACGTCGAGCGCGGGTGGCGGGCCAGGTAGGTTGGCCGGCCATGGAGAGCATGCGCGCCGTGCCGTGGCACACCGCCCTCGTGACCGGGGCGTCGAGCGGGATCGGCGAGGCCCTGGCCGTCGAGCTGGCGTCCCGGGGGGTCGGGCACCTCGTGCTGGTCGCCCGGCGGGCCGATCGGCTGCAGGCGCTGGCCACCGACCTCGGCCGTCGGTTCGACACCAGGGTCGAGGTGCTGGCCGCCGACCTCACCGATCGGGAGCAGCGGGCAGCCGTCGAGCGCCGCCTCGACGCCGACACCGACACGCACCCGCCCATCGACCTGCTGGTGAACAACGCCGGCGTCGGCACGGCCGGCCCGCTCGTCGAGCTGTCCCCCGACGACGAGGAGCGCCAGATCGCCCTCAACGTCACCGCCGTCACCCGGCTCACCCGGGCGGTGCTGCCGGGGATGGTCGAGCGGGGCCGGGGGGCGATCCTCAACGTGTCGTCGATGGCCAGCTTCCAGCCGACGCCGGGCATGGCGACCTACGCCGGCACCAAGGCCTACGTCACGCTGTTCTCCGAGTCGCTCTACGAGGAGCTGCGGGGGAGCGGGGTCACCGTCACCGCGCTGTGCCCCGGGTTCGTGCGCACCGAGTTCCAGGAGCACATCCCCGAAGAGGGCTACAACGACATGCCCGACGTGGTGTGGCTGTCGCTGCCCGTCGTGGCCCGCCAGGCCGTCACCGCCGCGGCCCGCGGCCGGGCGCTGTGCGTGCCGGGCCTCGGCTACCGCGTGATCGCCGCCCTCGAGTCGCCCCTGCCCCGCGGCGCCCGCCGGGTGATGATGGGCCGGCTGTCGGCCATGGCCGGGGCGGTGGCCAAGGCGCGCGAGGAGGCCGCCGCCGGTCCCGTCGAGCCGGTCACCGACGACCCGGGTGGCGACGAGGCCGTCCCCGAGCCGCCTGTGCACCCGCCGGTGGTGGCGTCGTCGGGCCCGAGCCACGTCGAGGACGCCCCCGGCTGACCGGGGCGGCCGGTCGCCCATCGGTGCACCGGCCCGCCGCTCGTCGCGTCGTCAGCCGCTCGGCGCCGGCTCGGGGGGCTCGTCGCGTCGTCAGCCGCTCGTCGGGTGACGCTCCCTCGCCCGGGGCGTGTCAGTCGGCGAGGAGGTCGAGCTGGGCAGGTTCGCCGGGTCGTGGTGGTGGCTGCGGGCCGGCGCCGGGGGTTCGGCTGGGTGGCGGGCCCGTCCGGGTGCCCGGTGCGGGGCCGCCGGTGTTCGCGGCCTCGCGGGTGGTGGCGCGTGCGGTGGCGTCGCCGTCGTCGTCGGGGTCGTCGAGGTCGATGCATCCGCCGGGGATGGCGCCGGCGGCGAGGGGGTCACCAGCACGGGGCACGGGTTGGGCGGCGACGGCGACCAACCCGTCGAAGGTGGCCTGCTCGTCGGTCAGCACCTCACCCCGGCCGCGCGAAGCCCGCCGCGCTTGCTCGACCCACGGCGCGAGCCCGGCCAGGATCCTCGCGATGTCGTCGGGCGGCCCGACGGCTCGCAGCCACGCCGAGCCGTCCTCACCGCGGCCGTGGGTCACCGACCGGCGCCGCCGGACCCGCTCCACCACATCGCGGCCGTCGCCACGCGCCGCGGCCTTGGCGGCGCGGGCCTTGCGGGCCAGGCCCTCCACCGACCCGCTGGCCGCCTCGGACAACAGCTCACCCTCGCTGCCGGGCGCGGCCTTGGCGGCCGGGGCGATCTCGCGGACCTGTTCCTTGGTGAGCCGACCCTGGCGCAGCGCGTCCTGGGTGCCATCGAGCTCGTCGAGCACCCGCGCCGCCGCCAGGTCCTTGCGGGCGTCCGCACGCGACTGCCCGGTGGTGCGGGCCATCCACTCGGCCACGTCCGCGTCGCCCGAACCGGCCCACACCGACGTCCGGGCCATCCGCCCCGCCGCCAGCAACCGCCCCGCCACCGCCAGGCGTTCCAGCTCGGCGAACCGCTCCACCAGCACCGCGGCATCGGCCGCGGAGATCACCGCCGGATCGAACCCCCCGACCAGCCGACCCACCTCGGCGGCGACCGACGCCACTGCGGCGCCGATCGTCGACGAGCCACGGCTGCTTTTCTCCCTCGTGGACACCACAAGAGCGTACACCTGTTCGTCACCGGGCGCAACAGGATGACAGGGAAACAGCGGGGGATGACCGAGAGTCACGTCGTCGCCACCCATCGAGATCCTCCGGGTCCCCGGACAGGTCGGACCCCGCCGTGCTCGGCGGGCGCCACGTCGACGCCCCGGGGCTGCCGGGGTCGCTGGCGTCGTGTGCGCGGTCTCGGCCGCCGTCGCCCGGCCGGGGGCGGCTCCGCTGGGCGCGCCGTCTCGGCCGCCGTCGCGCGGCCGCTCGACCTCGTCGGCTGCCGTCGTCGGCCCGGTGCACGGGGTGAGGGCGCGGGCCAGCCGCGCAGGTGGCCTGCCGCTCGGGTCGGGCCTGCCGCCCGAGCCGGACGAGCCGGACGACGACGCGCCCGGCACAGCGGTCCGCCGCTGCCGATCAGCGGTCCGCCGGTGCCGTTCAGTGGTCCGCCGGTGCCGGTCAGTGGTGCGCCGGCGCGACCGCGTGCCCGCGGGGCGATCAGCTGAAGCCGATGGCGCCGAGGCCGCGCAGCTTCTCGCCCTGGTGGCGGGCGTTGATGAGGCGCACGGTGCCGCTCTTGGAGCGCATCACCAGCGACTGCGTGGTGGCGCCGTTGCGGTCGAAGTGCACGCCCTTGAGCAGCTCGCCGTCGGTGATGCCGGTGGCGGCGAAGAAGCAGTTGTCGCCGCCGCAGAGGATGTCGGTGGTGAGCACGCGGTCGAGGTCGTAGCCGGCGTCGAGGGCGGCCTGGCGCTCGTCGTCGTTGCGCGGCCAGAGCTTGCCCTGCAGCTCACCGCCCATGCACTTGAGGGCGGCGGCGGCGATGACGCCCTCGGGGGTGCCGCCGATGCCGAACAGGATGTCGGCGCCGGAGTCGGGCCAGGCGGTGGAGATGGCGCCGGCGACGTCGCCGTCGGGGATGAGGCGGATGCGGGCGCCGGTGGCGCGGACCTCGGCGATGAGGTCGTCGTGGCGGTCGCGCTCGAGGATGACGGCGGTGACGTCGCGCACGTCCTCGCCCTTGGCCTTGGCGACCGAGGCGATGTTCTCGGCGACCGTGGCGTCGATGTCGATGGCGCCCTTGCACTCGGGGCCGACGGCGATCTTCTCCATGTAGACGCACGGGCCGGGGTCGAACATCGACCCCTGCTCGGAGAGGGCGATGACCGACACGGCGTTGCCGCGGCCCTTGGCGGTGAGGGTGGTGCCGTCGACCGGGTCGACGGCGATGTCGACCGCCGGCGGCGTGCCGTCACCGATGCGCTCGCCGTTGTAGAGCATCGGGGCCTCGTCCTTCTCGCCCTCGCCGATGATCACGACGCCGTCCATGGCGACGGTGCCGAGGACCAGGCGCATGGCGTCGACGGCGGCCCCGTCGGCCCCCTCCTTGTCGCCCCGCCCCATCCAGCGGGAGGCCGCCAGGGCGGCCGCCTCGGTGACGCGGACGATGTCGAGGGCGAGGTTCCGATCGGGCTTGTCGGGGTAGGCCATGGGGCGACCCTAGTAGCCGCGGGGGAGGGCCTGGCCAGGGTCGTCGGTCCCTCCCGGGCCGCCAGCCGGCCTGCCGGTGCCCCGACGCCGACGGTGCCCCCGGTGGTCTGGAAGACTCGGCCCATGGCCAGCGCAGACGACCGCGGCCGGAGCGCGTGGGAGGCCGCCTTCGCGGCGGCCCCGACCCGCCCGGTGCCGTTCGAGACCATGTCGGGGATCCCGCTCGACCCCGTCTACGGGCCCGCCGACGACAGCGAGCCGCCCGACGCCATCGGCTGGCCGGGCCAGGTGCCGTACACCCGCGGCCCCTACGCGTCGATGTACCGGTCGAAGCCGTGGACGATGCGGATGTTCGCCGGGTTCGGCACGGCCGGCGACACCAACCGCCGCTTCCACGACCTGCTCGCCGCCGGCGGCACCGGCCTGTCCACCGCCTTCGACCTGCCCACCCTCATGGGGCTCGACTCCGACGATCCCACCGCCGAGGGTGAGGTGGGCAAGTGCGGCGTCGCCGTCGACACCCTGGCCGACGTCGAGGATCTGTTCTCCGGCATCGACCTCGGCGCGGTCACCACGTCGATGACCATCAACGCGCCGGCGGCGGTGGTCTTCGCCATGTACGTCGCCACCGCCGAGAAGGCCGGCGTCGAGCGGCGGGCGCTCGGCGGCACCCTCCAGAACGACATCCTGAAGGAGTACCAGGCCCAGAAGGAGTTCGTGTTCCCGCCCCGGCCGTCCATGCGGCTGGTGCGCGACACCATGGCGTTCTGCGCCGCCGAGATGCCGCGGTGGCACCCCATCTCGATCTCCGGGTACCACATCCGGGAGGCGGGCTCGACGGCCGCCCAGGAGCTGGCGTTCACGCTCGGCAACGGCTTCGCCTACGTCGAGCTGGCCCTGCAGGCCGGCCTCGCGGTGGACCTGTTCGCCCCCCGCCTGAGCTTCTTCTTCAACGCCCACATCGACTTCTTCGAGGAGATCGCCAAGTACCGCGCCGCTCGCCGCATCTGGGCGCGCTGGATGGCCGAGCGCTACGGCGCCACCGATCCCCGGTCGCTGGCCCTGCGGTTCCACACCCAGACCGCCGGGGTGTCCCTCACCGCCCAGCAGCCCGAGATCAACATCGCTCGCACCGCCCTCGAGGCGCTGGCCGGTGTGCTCGGCGGCACGCAGAGCCTGCACACCAACTCGATGGACGAGGCCCTCGCGCTGCCCACCGAGAAGGCGGCCCGCATCGCCCTGCGCACCCAGCAGGTCATCGCCGAGGAGACCGGCGTGGCCCACGTGGCCGACCCGCTCGGCGGTTCCTGGTTCGTCGAGGCGCTCACCGACGAGATCGAGCGCCAGGCCGAGGAGCTGTTCGCCCGCGTGCTCGACCTGGGTGGCGGGTCGATGCTCGAGGGCACCTACGCCGGCATCGACGAGGGCTGGTTCCAGGGCGAGATCGCCGACTCGTCCTACGAGCTCGAGCGACGGCTGCTCGACGGCCGGCGGGTGGTGGTCGGGGTGAACGCCTACACCGAGGGCAACGACGAGGACCGCCTCGAGATCCTGCGCATCACCGCCGAGCAGGAGCAGGCCCAGGTGAAGCGGCTCGGCGAGGTCAAGGCCGACCGCGACGCCGAGGCCGTCCGCACCGCCCTCGACCGGGTCCGGGCCGACGCCGCCGACCCCGAGGTGAACCTCATGCCCACCTTGATCGACGCGGTGCGGACCTACGCCACCGAGGGAGAGGTCATGGGCGCCCTGGCCGAGGTGTTCGGCACCTACGTCGAGACGCCGGTCATCTGAGCGGTCACCCGCCGCGTCGTCGAGCCCGATCGCCGAGCCGATCGCCGACGCCGTTGGCGTGCGCACCCGGTGCCGACCCCGTCGCGCCCGGTGGCGGACGACAGGCGGGGCGACGCGTGCAAGGATGCGCCGGAGCGAGGGAGGGGTCGCGGTCGTGGCGTCGACGAAGTGGTGTCTGCAGTGCGGAGGGGAGTTCCTCGCCTCGGTCGAGCGCTGCCCCGACTGCGACCTCGAGCTGGTCGACGAGCGACCGGAGCCGGCGCTCCCCGACGACGCCACCGGGGGCGGCGAGGTGCTCTACGACCTCGCCGAGTGGGCCGCCGAGTCGCGGGTGATGCTCGAGCAGCTGCTCGAGGGCGAGGCGGTGCCCCACGCCTGGCAGGGCGCCACCCTCCACGTGCCCGTCGCCTTCGAGGCCCGGGCCGACAACCTCGTCGACCACGTCGAGGTGGCCACGCTGCCCACGCTCGACCCCGACGCCGACCAGGTCGCCTACGACCTGTCCGACTGGTCCGACGACCTGCAGACCCACCTCGTGCAGATCCTCGTCACCGACGGGATCCCCCACGAGTTCGACGTCGACGGCGACCTCGTCGTGCTGGCCGAGGACGAGGAGCGGGTCGAGCGCCTCATCGACGCCGTCGAGTTCCCCGACGCCCTGCCGATCGACGACGGCGATCGTGGTGACGACCAGGACGACGCCGAGGACGACGACGCCGGAGACGGCGACGCGGCCGGAGACGACGACGGTGGCGTCGATGCCCAGCAGGTGCTGTCGGACCTGTTCGTGGCGGCCGACCGGCTGATGCACGACGCCCGCGACCACGAGGGCGTCCTGTCCCTCGTCGACGCGGCCGACCGGGCCGAGGCCATCCGCCTGCCCTACGGCTTCGACCCGGCGGTCTGGAAGGACATCGTCGGCCAGGCCATCGGCCTCCGGGCGGTGTTCGAGGGCACCGCCGACGACGAGTCCGACGAGGCCATCGAGCACCAGGCCCGCGACCTGCGCGGCGCCCTGCGGCCCCTGGTCTGAGCCCTCCCGGCGGCCGGCGGTCGACCGCCCGCAGCCGCGCCCGGCCGCGCCGGATGAGCACCGCGACCCATCGGATGGGCCGAACTGCTCAGGCTGGCCGGCCCACCTGCCGATGACCCCGGTGTCGGGTGGGCGCTGCCCGTCCCCGTGCACGCGGGCGGTGCTCGACCCTGCAGCCGTGACCCGGTGGCGGACAGACGCGGACGGAGACCGAGATCGACGAGCAGCCAGCTGGCCGACGGGTGCTGCCCGGCGGTGACGATCCCCTGATCGCCGCCGCCAAGGCGACCGCGGCGCGCGCTGCCGAGGCGGACCGCGCCCGCGCCGGTGGGGCGGCCGCACCTCCCGACGCCGAGGCGGCCGCCGCCGACGCGGTCGACGTCGTCGGGCCCGACGAGCACGTCGCGGTCCGCGGGGAGCGGGCCGTCACCGCCGATGAGCCCGACGGCCCCGACTTCCTGGCGCGGGTCCACGAGCTGCTGCGCTACATCACCGAGCTGCTCGACGTGGTCGACGGGGCCGACGAGCGGTTCGAGGACGACTTCGAGCAGCGGCGCCGCGAGATCGACGCCGAGGCCGATCGGATGCGGGCCTCGGCCGACGAGCTCGAGGCCGTCCTGCTCGACGCCGCCGAGCGGGCCCGGCGCATCGCCGCCCAGAAGGCCCGCGCCGAGCACTTCGAGGTCATGTTGCAGCAGCCGGGCGCGCTGCCCGACGGGCTCACCCCCCGGGCCCTGGTGGCCGAGCTGGACCAGGAGCTGAAGCTGGCCAAGGGCATCCTCGGCGCCCAGCGCATGCCCCACCTGGCCGGCCTGCTCGCCCAGGGCTCGCTCCTCGTCACCCGGTTGCGCCGCAACGCCGACACCCTGCGGGAGCGGCGGGTCGCCGACGCGGCAAAGGCCAAGGAGGACGCCGAGGCCGGTCAGCAGCACCGCCTCGACCGAGGGCTGGCGTTGGTCCACCACGACCTGCGGGTGTTCCAGTCCGAGCTCCCGCCGGCCACCGCCCCGTGGGAGGACGATCGGTGGATGGACTGGCAGCCACCGGAGCGGCCGCAACGCTGGCTGCGCTACGGCTCGCTGGTGCGCCCCGAGTTCGGCGACGTGGCCTTCCCGGCGGTGCTGCCGTTCCCGTCGGATCGGGGCCTCAGCATCGACGGCGGCGCCCACCGGGACGAGGCCGTCGGCGCCGTGCAGGCGATCGTCCTACGGCTGCTGGCGTCGATGCCGCCCGGGCAGGCCCGCTTCACCTTCCTCGACGCCACCACCATGGGGGAGTCGGTGACGCCCTTCCTCGCCCTGGCCCGGTATCGCCCCGAGCTGGTCGACGGTGGGGTGCACACCGTGCCCGAGGCCATCGACGCCGCCCTGGTCGAT
>JAXLRI010000010.1:0-166113 GCA_046331175.1 Acidimicrobiales bacterium | reverse complement strand
CGGCCGAAGCCATCGGTGCCGAGGGGGACGAAGCGGCGGGGTCGTCCGTCGTCGCCGGCGGGGACGAAGCGGGCGACCTGGTCGGGCACCGCCTTCACGAAGTCGGTGACCGCCACGACCGGCCCGCTCGAGGCCGCGAGTCGGTCGGTGATGCGCGCCGACTGGTGCTCGCCGGGGTGCAACCGGTTCCACCGCTCGGCGGACAGGGCGTCCTCGCGCAGCGCCTTGTACGACGTGGCCGACCACAGCTCGGCGCCCACGCCGTGCTCGGCAGCCAGCTCGTCGCGGGCGGCGGCGGCCGCCTGCCACGCCGTGCCCGAGAACAGGATCGTCGCCCGGGGCGCGTCGGCGGGCAGGTCGTCGGGGGCGGTGGCCCACCGGTACAGGCCGCCGACGATGTCGTCGTCGGCCACCCCGTCGGGCCGGGGCGGCATGGGGCAGTTCTCGTTGTAGACGGTCAGGTAGTAGAAGGCGCCGTCACCGTTGCCCGTCGGTGCGGCCCCGGTGCCGTCGGGACCGCCGTACATCTCGTGGAGGCCGTGGCGGACGATCGCCGCCAGCTCGTAGGCGAAGGCGGGGTCGTAGGCCCGGCACGTGGGGACGGTGGAGGCCAGCAGGAGGCTGTGGCCGTCCTGGTGCTGCAGGCCCTCGCCGAGCAGCGTGGTGCGCCCGGCGGTGGCGCCGAGCAGGAAGCCCTTGGCCTGGGCGTCGGCCGCCGCCCAGATGAGGTCGCCCACCCGCTGGAAGCCGAACATCGAGTAGAAGATGAAGAACGGCACCATGGGCACGCCGCGGGTGGCGTAGGCGGTGCCGGCGGCGGTGAACGAGGCCATCGAGCCCGCCTCGGTGATGCCCTCCTCGAGGATCTGGCCGTCGCGGTCCTCGGCGTAGGAGAGCAGCAGCTCGTGGTCGACGGGCGTGTACTGCTGGCCCTGCGACGCGTAGATCTCCAGCTCGCGGAACAGGGCGTCCATGCCGAAGGTGCGGGCCTCGTCGGGCACGATCGGCACGACCCGCTTGCCGAACTCGCCGGCTCGGCACAGGCCGCGCAGCAGGCGGGTGAAGGCCATGGTGGTGGACACGGCCTGGCCACCCGATCCGCCGTCGAGCTCGGCGAACACGGCGTCGTCGGGCAGGGCGAGCGGGCGTCGGACCGTGGTGATCCGGGAGGGGAGCGGACCGTCGAGGGCCTTGCGCCGGCCCATGAGGTACTCGTGCTCGGGCGACCCGACCGGTGGCCGGTAGAAGGGGGGCTCGTCGGCGTCGAGGGCGTCGTCGGGGATGACGTCGCCCAGCTTGAGCCGGTCGCGCAGCACCCGCAGCTGCTCGACGGTCATCTTCTTGATCTGGTGGGTGGCGTTGCGGGCCTCGAGCCCCTCGCCGAGCGCCCACCCCTTCACCGTCTTCGCCAGGATCACGGTGGGGGCGCCCTTCAATTCGCCGGCGGCCTTGTAGGCCGCGTAGAGCTTCACGTAGTCGTGCCCGCCGCGGGGCAGGGCGCGCAGGTCGTCGTCGTCGAGGTGGGCGACCATCTGGCGCAGCCGCGGGTCGGGGCCGAAGAAGTGGTCGCGGATGTGGTCGCCGCCCGACACCGCGTAGCGCTGGAAGTCGCCGTCGACGGTGGTGTTCATCTTGTGCAGCAGCACGCCGTCGACGTCCTGGGCCAGCAGCTCGTCCCACCGCGAGCCCCAGATCACCTTGATGACGTTCCAGCCGGCGCCGCGGAACACCGACTCGAGCTCCTGGATGACCTTGCCGTTGCCGCGCACGGGTCCGTCGAGGCGCTGCAGGTTGCAGTTCACGACCCACGTGAGGTTGTCGAGCTGCTCGCGCGCCGCCAGCGAGATCGAGCCGAGCGTCTCGGGCTCGTCGCACTCGCCGTCGCCGAGGAAGCACCAGACGCGGCTCTCGGCCGTGTCGTCGATCTGGCGGTTGTGGAGGTAGCGGTTGAACCGGGCGTGGTAGATCGAGTTGAGCGGGCCGAGGCCCATCGACACGGTGGGGTACTCCCAGAAGTCGGGCATGAGCCACGGGTGCGGGTAGCTCGAGAGCCCGGGGCCGTCGACCGGCCCGGAGAGCTCGCGGCGGAAGTTGACCAGCTGGTCCTCGTCGAGGCGCCCCTCGAGGAACGCCCGGGCGTAGATGCCAGGGGCGGCGTGGCCCTGGATGTAGACGTGGTCGCCGGCCAGGCCGTCCTCCTTGCCCCGGAAGAACCAGTTGAAGCCGACGTCGTAGAGGGCGGCGGAGGAGGCGAAGGTGGAGAGGTGGCCGCCGATGCCGTCGGCCCGCTTGTTGGCCCGGACCACCATCACCGCCGCGTTCCAGCGGATGAAGGCGCGGATGCGCTTCTCCATCGCCAGGTCGCCGGGGAACCACGGCTGCTGGTCGGTGGGGATGGTGTTGACGTAGGGCGTCGACACCTCGGCCGGCGTGCCGACCTGGCGCTCGCGGGCCCGTTCGGTGAGCTTGGAGAGGAGGTAGCGGGCCCTCGTCTTGCCCCGGGCGTCGACCACGGCATCGAGGGAGTCGAGCCACTCGCCGGTCTCGGTGGGGTCGACGTCGGGCACCTGGTGGACGAATCCGTCGAGGGCCATGGGCGCGTTCCCTTCGCTGCGAGGTGGGGCGCTCCCATACTGCCGTGCGGTCGCGGTGATCGTGCGGCCGAGGTGGCTCGGCGCCGGGCCGGCCGCGCCGGGACGTCGATGGGACCTCGGTGGTGGTGCCGGGTCGGGCCGGCCCGACGTGCCAGCATGCGACGGTGCCCGCCCCGCCCGTGATCGTGTACACCGACGGCGCCTGCCTGGGGAACCCCGGGCCGGGCGGGTGGGCGTGGGCGGTGCCCGGCGGTGGCCACGGCTCGGGGGCCGAGGCCCACACCACCAACCAGCGGATGGAGATCCAGGCCGCCCTCGAGGCGGTGCGGGCCAACGGGTCGCCCGACCAGGCGGTCGAGGTCGTCAGCGACTCCACCTACGTCGTCAACTGCTTCCGCGACCGCTGGTTCGAGGGGTGGATCCGCAAGGGCTGGATCAACAGCCAGCGCAAGCCGGTGGCCAACCGCGACCTGTGGGAGCCGCTCATCGAGCTCGTGCAGGAGCGCGGCAACGTCACCTTCCGCTGGGTCAAGGGCCACTCGGGCGACGCCATGAACGACGTGGTCGATCGGCTGGCGGTCGAGGCGGCCGAGACCCAGACCGGCCGGTCGGGCGACGCGCCGCCCACCGACCTCGGTGCCGGCGACTCGCCCGGCGGTCGCCGCAAGGCGGTGCCGGTGCAGGGCGCCAGCCCGTCGGCGGCTGGTGGATCGCCGTCGACCGCCTCGCCGTCGGCGACGTCGACCGACCCGTGGATCGCCGGGGCCGACCTCGTCCCCGGCCACCGCCTCGCCGTGCTCGGCCACCGACCGGCCGAGCTGGGCGGCTACGACGACGACAACCCGCTGCTGGCCGCGGTGCGCAGCAAGCTGGGCGAGATCCTCGCCGCCCAGGCCCAGCTGCACGACGACCTCGTCGTGGTGAGCGGGCTCCGGCTCGGGGCCGAGATGCTCGGGGCCGAGGCCGCGGCCGAGCTCGGCATCCCGTTCGTGGTCGTGCTGCCGTACCCCGAGCCCCAGTCGGTGTGGCCGGCGGCCAGCCAGGCCCGCTTCGACCACCTGGTCGAGGTGGCGCGCGACGTCGTCACCCTCCAGCACAAGGCCCCCGAGTCCAAGGCCAAGGCGGTGGCCGCCCTTCGTCGCCGCGACGGCTGGCTGGCCCGCTTTTCCGACGAGGCCTTGGTGGTCTGGGACGGCAAGGACGACGTCCTCGGACGACTCGTCCGGTCGTTGGAGGACCACCTCGGCGAGGCGGTGTGGATCGTCGACCCGAACGAGCTGGCGGTGCGCCACCGCCGCGGCGAGGGCTGACGTGCGGGTCGCCAGCGACACCGGCGGCACCTTCACCGACCTGGTGGCCGACGACGGCACCATCGCCAAGGTGCCGTCGACGCCGGCCGACCCCGGCGAGGCGGTCCGCCGGGGCGTGGTCGAGGTGGCCCTGGCCGCCGGCGTCTCGACCGAGGCGGTCGAGGTGCTCGCGCACGGCACGACCGTCGCGACCAACGCCCTGCTCGAGCGGCGCGGCGCCCGGGTGGCCCTGGTGACGACCACGGGCTTCGCCGACGTCATCGAGATCGCGCGCCAGGACCGCCCGTCGCTGTACGACCCGCGGGCCGATCGGCCCGAGCCCCTCGTGCCCCGCCACCTCCGCTTCGAGGTCCCCGGCCGGCTCGACGCCCACGGCGTCGAGCTCGAGCCGGTCGACCACCCGGCGTTGGCCGAGGTGGTCGAGGAGGTCGTCGAGTCCGGAGCGGAGGCGGTGGCCGTCGTCCTGCTCCACGCCGACCTCGATCCGGCCCACGAGGTCGAGGTGGCCGCCGCGCTGCGGGCCCGGGGCCTCGACGTCACCGCGTCGCACGAGATCAGCCCCGAGCCCCGCGAGTTCGAGCGAACGTCCACCGCCGTGGCCAACGCCTACCTCCGTCCGCGCTGCCGGCAGTACCTCGCCGCACTCTCGACGGCGGCGCCGACCGTGCTCGTGATGACCAGCGCCGGCGGCCTGGTGCCGGCGGCCGGGGCGGCCGAGCGACCGGCCGCCCTGCTGCTGTCGGGTCCGGCCGGAGGGGTGGCGGCCGGTGCGGCCGCGGCCCTGGCCTGCGGGTACCCCGACGCCGTCACCTTCGACATGGGGGGCACCTCCACCGACGTCTGCCTGGTGCTCGACGGCCGTCCCGCCCCGGCCGACGAGCGCGAGGTGGCGGGCCTGCCGGTGCGCCTGCCGTCGCTCGACGTGCACACCATCGGCGCGGGTGGTGGGTCGATCGCCCGCGTCGACGAGGGCGGCGCGCTGGTCGTGGGCCCGGCCTCGGCCGGGGCCGTCCCCGGTCCGGCCTGCTACGGGCACGGCGGCACCCAGCCCACGGTCACCGACGCCGACCTCGTGGCGGGCCACCTCGGCGACGGCGTGGCGCTGCCCGGCATCGGCGTGCTCGACCGCTCGGCGGCCGAGTCCGCCCTGGCGGCCGCCGGGGTCACCGCCGAGGGGGTGCTGGCCGTGGTCGACGCCGCCATGGTGCAGGCGCTGCGCCGGGTCACCGTCGAGCAGGGCGTCGATCCCCGCCGGTTGGCCCTGGTGGCCTTCGGTGGCGCCGGCCCGCTGCACGCCTGCTCGCTCGCCGACGCCCTCGACATGCCGTGCGTGATCGTCCCGGCCCGAGCCGGCGTGCTGTCCGCCGTCGGCGTCCTCGCCGCCCCCGTGCGGGTCGACCTGGTCGTGTCGCGGGCCGAGCCGCTGGCCGTCGACGGCGTCGTGGCCGAGGCGGCCGACCTGGTGGCCCGGGCGGTGCTCCGGCTGGGCGAGGTCCTCGACGGGGAGGCGGTGGGAGCGACCGCCGGCGACGAGGCCACCGAGGCCACCGAGGCCATCGAGGCCATCGAGGCCGGCGTGGCCATCGAGACCTCGGCGTCGCTCGACTGCCGGTACCAGGGGCAGAGCCACGTGCTGGCGGTGCCGATCGATCCGACGGACCCGGGTGCCGACGGGAGCTGGTCGGCGACCTTCCACGCCGAGCACCGCCGGCGCAACGGCTACGCCCGCGAGGAGTGGCCGGTGGAGGTGGTGGCGGTGCGGGCGGTGGCGGCCCAGCCGGCGCCCGTCGATGTCGCCGGCCTGCCCGCCGGTCCGCGCGCCTCGGTCACCGGGCCGGTCGTGGTGGCCGAGGCCGACTGCACCATCTGGGTGCCCGACGGCTGGCGGGGCGACCCGGGCCGCGGGGGTGCCCTCGTGCTGCGCCGCACCACCGGCTGATCGCCCGGCCACCAGCGCCCGCCGGCCACCGAGGCCGCATCCGGGGCGACGGTCGGGTGCCGGGCGGTGGCCCCGTCCGCCGCCGGCCTCGGCACTAGAAAGGCGCCATGCCGGTGGCGAGGGTGCGTGACGTCGTGGACCGTCGCCTCGCCATCGTGCTGGTCGCGTGCACCGCGCTCTACGGGTGGTTCGTGTGGACGGCGTCGTTCACGTTCCGCGGCGAGCGCTGGTTCACGCTGTTCGACGACGCCATGATCTCGATGACCTACGCCCGCAACCTCGCCGAGGGCGACGGGCTCGTGTGGAACCCTGGCCAGCCGGCCGTGGAGGGCTACACCAACCCGCTGTGGACCGTGCTCATGGCCGGGCTGCACCGCATCGGCCTCCCGGTGAACCTGGTGCCGCTGGCGGTCAGCGTGGTCGGGATCGCGCTGCTGCTGGTCGCCGTCGTGCTGGCCGCGGCCCTGGCCGCCCGGCTGGCGCCGAGCTCGCGGAGCGCGCCGGTCGCCGCCGGCGTCCTCGTCGGCCTGTTCTGGCCGCTCGTGTACTGGACGCTGCGCGGCATGGAGGTGGGCCTGGTCGCCGTGGTCGTGCTGTCGCTGGTCTGGCTGGCGCTGCGGGTCGAGGCGGAGGGCGCCGCGCCGAAGGTGGTCGTCGCCCTGTGCGTCGTCGCCGCCGTCGGGCTGCTCACCCGCGACGACGTGCTCGTGCCGGTGGTCGTCGTCGGCGCGTGGTTGGCCTGGCGGCTCGGCGGGTCGACGCGGTGGCGGGCGGTGCTGCCCTTGGTGGCGACGGTCGTGGTGGTCACCGTCGCCCACGTCGGGTGGCGGCTGGCCGTGTACGGCGAACCGCTGCCGAACACCTACTACCTCAAGGTGTCGGGCCAGCCGCTCGCGCCGCGCCTCGAGCGGGGGTTCGGCACGTTCGCCGCCGTGCTGCTGGCCGACCTGGTGCTGGCCCTCGTGGTGGTCGGCGTCGGCCTCCGCGGTCGCATCTGGCGGGACCGGTCGCTGTTGCTGTGCGGCCTGCTCGTGGTCGCCCTCGGCGGCTACTCGGTCTCGGTCGGCGGCGATGCGTGGGAGTGGGCCCGCCTCACCAACCGCTACCTGACGCCGGCGGCGGTGCTCCTGCTGGTGCTGGTCGGGGTGGCGGCCGAGCCGTTCGTGGCGCGCGTGCGCGCCTCGTCCCGGCCGATGGCCGCCCTGGTCGTGCTGGCGGTGGTCGCCCTGGCGTTCGGGCTGGTCGACTCGATCGTGGGCGCGGCAGTGGGTGGGCCGCTCGAGGCGTGGCTCGGGGTCACCACGACCACCAGGGCCGACGCCGTGACGGCGATCGCCGTGGTGGCGGTCGTCGCCGTGGCGGTGGTGCTGCTCGTCGGGCGTCGGACCGTGCCCGAGTCGGCGTCCACCACCCGCCTCGCCGGCCTGGTCGTCGCCCTGGTGCTCGTCGCCACCGTGGCCAACGGCTGGCGCTCGTTCCTCGAGAGCGACGGCGGCTTCTACGTCGGCCGCAACCAGGGGGCGACCGCGTTCGGGGTCGCGCTGGGCGAGGTCACTGCGCCCGACGCCTCCATCGCGGTGGTGTGGGCCGGCGCGCCGATCTACTACTCGCGGCGGACCGGCGTGGACCTGCTCGGCAAGATGGACCCGGTCATCGCCCACGGCCCCCACCACGAGGGGGCGCCGATGTACCCGGGCCACGACAAGTACGACTTCGACCACTCGATCGGCGCCCTCCGCCCCGACGTGGTGGCGCAGTACGCGTGGTTCACCGACGACACCGTCGACCACCTGCTGGCCTGGGGGTACCAGCCCTACCGGCTCGACCCGTCCCGGTTCGGCGACGTGCTGTCCCTCGACGTGCCCCGGGCGATGCTCTGGGTGCGTGACGACTCCACCACGGTCGACCGGTCGCTGCTCGTGCCCGTCCCCGTCGACGAGGCCCGCCGCACCGTCACCGCCACCACCTGACGCGACACCTCCTGACGAACGTTGGAGCATTCGCGTCAGGGGGTGACGCGGATCCTCCAAGGTTCGATCGGGGGTGGGTGGGGCACAGAGGGCGGGGATCGGGGAAGGTGGGGGTGATGACGACGCACGGCACCACCTCCTACGGCCCGTTCACCCTCCGCTGGGAGGAGGTCGACGGCGGCGGCGCGGGTGACCGCCCCGTCGTCCTGCTGCTGCACGGCATCTACGCCTCGGCGTCCAGCTTCGAGTGGGAGCCGCTGGTGCCGTTCCTGTCCGAGCGGTTCCGCGTCCGATCGGCCGACCTCCTCGGCTTCGGTGCCAGCGATCACCCCGACCTCGAGCACACGCCCGAGGTCGTCCTCGGCGCGGTCCGGGCCCTGATCGAGGACGCCGCCGACGGCGACCGCCCGCCGATCGTCGTGGCGTCGTCGTTGACCGGTGCCTACGCCGTGCGGGCCGCCGCGTCGGGCTCGGCGGTCGAGCGTCTGGCCCTGGTGACCCCGACCGGGTTGGGCGGTGCCCAGACCCGTGCCTCGGGCGCCGGCGGCCGGGCCTTCTACGCCTTCGCCCGCCACACCCCGGTGGGCGACGTGTTGAGCCGGGTGCTCACCAGCCGGCCCAGCATCGGCTGGTTCCTGCGCCAGCAGAGCTACGCCGATCCATCCCAGGTCACCGACCGGGTGGTCGACCGCTACCACGACCTGGGCAAGGTCCCCAACGCCAAGCAAGCCCAGCTGGCCTTCGTCGCCGGCCTGCTGGCCCTGCCGCTGGAGCCGTCCGAGGTGGCGATCACCTCGCCGTTCGTGGTGTGGGCGAAGGGCCAGGCGTTCTCGCGCGACCGCGATGCGCAGCGCTGGCGCGACGCCGGCGCCGAGGTCGTCGCCGTGGATGCCGGCCTGCCCCAGTCCGAGGCCCCCGCCGAGCTGGCCGCCCTCCTGCTCGCCCACCTCGACCCGGGGACTGCCGCCGGCTCGGCCGACGACGACACGGTCCGCCCCGTCGCCTGAGCCGGATCGCCCCCAGCCCGCCGTCGTCGCGGCACGGAGGCAGCTCCGCGAGACTGGGGCGATGGCGCTGGACCCGGCCTCGTTGCAGGTGCTGCTCGCCCGGCTGGCGGGCGTGGCCGACGAGATGAGCGCGGTGCTGCGCCGATCGGCCTTCAGCCCCAACATCAAGGAGCGGGCCGACTGCTCCTCGGCCGTCTTCACCGCCGACGGCGAGCTGCTGGCGCAAGCCGAGAACATCCCTGTGCACCTCGGATCGATGCCGGCGTCGGTGCGGGCCGCCATCGATCGCTTCGACGAGGGTCGGGCGTTGCGGCCCGGCGACCAGGTGATCCTCAACGACCCCTTCGCCGGCGGCACCCACCTCAACGACATCACGGTGGTGGCCCCGTGCTTCATCGATGGCCCGGTCGGCGCTGGCGAAGGCGGTGGAGAGGATCGAGCGCGCCGGCTGGTCGGGTGGGTGGCCACCCGGGCCCACCACGCCGACGTGGGCGGGGCCGCCCCCGGCTCGCTGCCGGCCGACGCCACCGAGATCTACGAGGAGGGCCTGCGCCTGCCGCCCGTGCGCCTCACGCCCGAGGTGCGCGACCTGCTGCTGGCCAACTCCCGCACGCCGGCCGAGCGGGCCGGCGACCTCGACGCCCAGGTCGGCGCCAACGCTGTGGGCGTCGAGCGGCTGCAGGCCCTGGCCGACGAGCCGTTGGCCGAGGCGCTGGCCTACGGCGAGCGGCGCATGCGGGCGGCCTTGGCCGAGCTGCCGACGGGCGAGTGGACCTTCGCCGACGTGGTCGACAGCTTCGGCCCCGAGCCCCACCAGCAGGTCGAGACGCACGTCCACGTGCGCCTGGTCGTGGACGCCGACGGGGTCACCTTCGACTTCACCGGCACCGACGACCAGCGGGCCGGCAACGTCAATGCCGTCGCCGCCGTCACCGCGTCGGCGGCCGCCTTCGCCCTGCGCTCGGTGCTCGACCCCACCATCCCGGCCAACGGCGGAGCCCTGCGGCCGATCCACGTGATCGCTCCCGAGGGGACCATCGTCAACGCCCGGCCGCCGGCGGCCGTCGGTGCCGGCAACGTCGAGGTGAGCCAGCGGGTCGCCGACGTGTGCCTCGGCGCGCTGGCCCTGGCCCGCCCGGGCACGGTCGGCGCCGCCAGCCAGGGGACGATGAACAACGTGCTCATCGGCGGGGCCACCGGCGCCGGCCCCGGCCACGACGAGGCGTGGGTGTACTACGAGACCATCGGCGGTGGGCAGGGCGGCCGCTGGTTCGCCCCCGGCATGTCCGGCGTCCACACCGCCATGACCAACACAAGTCAACCTGAATACCAATCGGGCGAGCCGCGGCCTGGCCAGTCAGGGATTCATACGTGCATGACGAACACGCGGAATACCCCGATCGAGGCGTTGGAGCGGGCGTTCCCGTTGCGTGTCCTGCGGCAGAGGCTACGTCGAGGGAGCGGGGGCGCAGGGCGCTCGCGGGGTGGCGAGGGCATCGAGCGGGACCTGCAGGTGCTCACGGACGCGACGGTGTCGTTGATCACCGAGCGGCGGGTCTCGCAGCCGTGGGGCCTGGCCGGCGGCGAGCCGGGAGCGGTGGGGGAGAACTGGCTGCTGCCGGGCGGGGACGAGAGCCGGGCCGAGCGCCTACCGGACAAGTGCACGATCCGGCTCAGGGCGGGTGACGTCTTGCGGATGTTGACGCCAGGCGGCGGCGGGTGGGGTGGCCCGGTCGACGTATGACGCGTGTTCCCAGCGAGTGGTCCAGAGAGGGAGTGGAGCATGGTCGAGAGGGGGATTCAGCCCTCCAGTTCCGCACAGCAGGTGCCTCCAAAACCGCAAGCAAGTGCCCTCCAATTCCGCAAGTAGGGTAAGCTGGTGGCCGTGGATGAGCAGCTCACCGGCATCGTGCCCCGGCGAATCGGAGCCGTCGCACTCGACCGACTTCTCGAGGAACCGGTGGTGTTGCTGCAAGGCCCGAGGGCGGTGGGCAAGTCCACCCTGCTCCGGCACCTGGCCGCCGAGACCGGGGCGCGACTTCTGGACCTCGATGACGTCGCCACCCGTGACGCCGTGGCAGCCGATCCCGCCACCTTTGTCACCGGACCTGAAACCGTGTGCATCGACGAGTATCAACACGTGCCTCTGGTGCTCGACGCCATCAAGGCGGAGCTCAATCGGGACGGACGACCAGGTCGGTTCATCCTCACGGGCTCGGCTCGCCACGAATCGCTACCGGCGGCTGCTCAGGCGCTCACGGGACGGCTCCACCGACTCCCCGTGTACCCCCTCTCCCAAGGGGAGATCGTCGCGGTCGAGGAACGTGTGCTCGGGCGCCTCCTCGCGAACGAGGCCAACGAGTTGATCGGCCCTTCTGCCAGCACGGACCGTGAGGAGTACATCGAGCGGATCGCCGCAGGCGGCTTCCCGATCCCCCTGACTCGCCCCACGGCGTCGGGACGATCCCGGTGGTTCGACGACTACGTGCGACTCACGCTCGAGCGCGACGTCCGCGAGCTCGCTCGGGTCGAGCAGGCAGCCGTTCTCCCCAAGCTCCTGGAGCGACTGGCCGGCCAGACCGGCCAGGTCCTCAATCTGTCGCGAGCCTCGCAGGCCCTCCAGGTCAATGAGCGAACGGCGGACAACTATCTGCGGTTGCTGGAGGCGGTGTTCTTGGTGCATCGGTTGCCCGCATGGGGAACGACGCTCAGCTCGCGAGCCGCTTCCCGTCCGAAGATCCACGTGGTCGACTCCGGTGTCGCAGCGCGTCTGCTGCGGCTCACCCCCGACAAGCTGGCGCGACGAGACGCGACCGCGCTGACGGAGCTCGGTCACCTCCTGGAGACGTTCGTGGTGGGCGAGCTGATGAAGCAGGCGTCCTGGCTCGACGGCGTCGCCGGTGTCGGCCATTGGCGAACGCGGGACGGCGACGAGGTCGATCTCGTCCTCGAACGAGACGACGGTGCTGTCGTCGCGTTCGAGGTCAAGGCCTCCCAACGAGTCGACATTCGCGAGCTCGCCCCGCTGCGCAAGCTCCGCGACGCCGTCGGCTCCGCGTTCATCGCCGGGGTCGCGCTCCATCTCGGTGAGCAGTCCTACCGGTCGGAGGATCGCCTCTATGTGCTGCCTGTCGACCGGCTATGGGGCGCATGATTCGTGACGAACACAAGTCAACCTGACTACCAATCGGGCGAGCCGCGGCCTGGCCAGTCAGGGATTCATACGTGCATGACGAACACGCGGAATACCCCGATCGAGGCGTTGGAGCGTGCCTTCCCGCTTCGTGTCCTCCGGCAGAGGCTACGTCGAGGGAGCGGGGGCGCAGGGCGCTCGCGGGGTGGCGAGGGCATCGAGAGAGACCTGCAGGTGCTCACGGACGCGACGGTGTCGTTGATCACCGAGCGGCGGGTCTCGCAGCCGTGGGGCCTGGCCGGCGGCGAGCCGGGAGCGGTGGGGGAGAACTGGCTGCTGCCGGGCGGGGACGAGAGCCGGGCCGAGCGCGTTCCCGACAAGTGCACGATCCATCTGAAGGCCGGTGACGTGGTGCGGATGCTGACCCCGGGAGGCGGCGGGTGGGGGCCCGCGCCTCGCAGGTGACCGGATCTTGCCCCGGTCCTTCGCCCGAGCTGGTCGCCGGCGGCGAGCTACTCAGCCCGCCGAGTGCGAGCGGACCTGCGCGTCAGGCGGTTGGAGGACGCGGAGCACACGCGCAAGCAAGAGAGGATCGGTCATTGACGGCTCCAGCCCAGCTCGCACTCGGAGGGCGCGAGCGCGTTCGATCGCAGGATGGAGCCTCTCGTCGGGCGCCGCGCCCGCAGCCGTGGAGTCGGAGCTTCGGGCCGCGCGGTTCGGCCGAGCTTGCGTCATTCCATCGCCCTCAAAGGTCGATGCCGAAGCCGTCGTCGACGGCCGGTGGGCGGTGTTGGAGTTGATCGAGGCGGGCGTTGATGTCGGCAACATCGTCAGCGAGCTGGTGATCGTCGATCGGGTCGGGCAGCTCGGCGAGGAGGTCGGCGGCGAGACCGCGGTTCGTGCGGGTGCCGGTGGGTGCGGGGAGCTGGGCTAACAGCTCGGCGGCGCTGTGGCCGACCTGTTGGCCTTCGGGTTCGGGCAACGCTGCGAGCAACTCGGTGGCGAGTGGGTAGAGGTGTTCGGACGCGCGGTGTTGGGAGCGGTCTCGGGAAAGCTCTCGTTCGATGTGGTCCAGCATCAGCTGTGTCCCCGGCTGTGCCGGCGTTGGCTCGGCCAGGAGCTGTTGGAGGTCCTCGTCGGGTTCGAGCATGTAGAGCCGGTTCTCGATCCGGCCTCTGCTCAGCGCGGTGTAGGCGGCTTGGCGGTCGAGGTCGCCGTCCTCGCCGAGGGTGAACACGCGGTCGGCGGTGGCGCCTTGGGTCTTGTAGGTGGTGCGCGCGTAGCCGTGATCCAAGAATCCGTCGGCGAGGCGGTCGACGGGCATGGTGCGCTCGGCGTCGACGCGTTGACAGCGGAACGTCACGCCTCGATCGGTGATGGCGGTGACGACGCCGAGGTCGCCGTTGAGGATGTCGAGGTCGTAGTGGTTCCGTCCGGTGGCGAGGACGCGGTCGCCGACGGCGAACTGGCGGCCATCAACCACCATGCGGGGGTGGCCGAGGTGGCCGGCGGCGTCGAGGTGCTCGCGGGCCCGGTCGTTGAGGTCGCGCACGTCAGCGCGGTGAGCGGCGATCATGACGGCGTCGTCGCCTGCGAGGTGGGCGGCGGCCCAGTCATCGACGAGGCGCTGGCGGAGCGCGTCCGCGTTGTCGGAGACGAAGATCCGGTCTCGCTCGTCATACGCGGTGACCGCTTCGCGCACGTTGCCGCCCCGCAGGTAGTCCAAGGCTTCGCGTTCCCAGTGGTGGATCTGGCGGCGGTTCTCGACCAACACCGCGGTGGCCAGGGTCTCGGTGAGGGCTCGGAACGAGCCGCCTGCGTCGATCTCGGGGAGCTGCGCTGTGTCGCCGACGAGAACGAGCTTCGCTCCGGCCGCGGCGGTATGGCGAGAGATGGCGTCGAGCGTGCGGGTGCCAACCATCCCGGCCTCGTCGATCACGACCACGGACCGGTCATCGAGGACAAGGCGGCCGTCATCGAGCTGGGAGAGGAACCGGGCGATGGTCGTCGAGGCGATCCCTGACCCGGCGCGCAGCTCCGCGGCGGCACGCGCGGACAGCGCGGCGCCGTAGACGCTGAACCGGGAGGCCTCCCACGCGGCTCGGGCCGCATCGAGGGTGTAGGTCTTGCCGGTCCCCGCCGCGCCGATCACCGGATCGATCCCCGCGCCCGACATCGTGAGGTGACGGACCATCGCCGCCTGCTCCTCGGAGATCGACGGCCGCTCGCCGAGAGCGAGGTCGACCGCGAGCGGGACCGCGACACCCGCCCCCGCGCCGGCGAGCGCGTGGGCGCGGCCGACGAGGCGGGCTTCGGTGACGAGCAGCTCGCGGGTCGTCCAGCGCGGGTAGTGACCGGTGTCGAGCGCGACGAGGCGGGCGTCGGTGAGGAACGCCTCGGCGAGGTCCTCGATGACGGTGACGTCGCCGCCGTCGGGCAGCCGCTCCGCGAGCGCCCGGACGACGTCTCGGCGCTCGAACGTCGACGCGTGCTGAGTCACCCCTTCGGGCGAGGCGAGGTCGTCGAACAGCGAGCCGACCGACCACACCTGCGGCTCGCGCTTGATCCCTCGGTCGAGGAGGTCGGCGACGTCGTGCACGCCGAAGCCGGCCTCGTCGGCGCGGGCTGCCCAGTCGGCTCGCAGGGCGTTGGCGTCGACGTCGTAGACCTTGGCCTTGCGGGTGTCGAGTGCCGCGACCTGCGCGGCCCGCGGGGAGTGCTCGGCGCGGGCTTCCATCGCGTCGAGGATCTCGGTCCTTCGCTGGCTGAACACGTCGATGAGGTCGCGTGGGATGCCCGCGACATCGGCGCAGCCTTTGGCGACGGGGAGCCATTCGACGCCGAGGCGGCGGGTGAGCTCGGCGCGCAGCTGCGCCTGGTAGAGGAACCCGGCGGTGCGGGCGTGGTGATAGATCGGCGTGCCGTCCAACGCCCCCCAGCGGCCGTCAGGGGTGCGGGTGGCGTTCGCGACGAGGACGTGGGTGTGCAGCGTCGGGTCGCCGGCCCGGGAGGTCTGGTGACGGAATCCGGCGGCGATGAACCCGTCGCCTTCGACGGGAGTGATCTCACGGTCGATGAATCGCCGGGTGCGGCACACGTTGCGCTCGAGGTAGCCGACAGCGGCATCGACGGCCGCCTCGTGCGCGGCGACGACCTCGCCGGTGACGGCTCCGGCTTCGCCGAGGCCGTAGAGGATCGATACCGACTTGGGTGCCCGGAAGGTCAGGTCGAAGCCGGGCATGCGCGCCTGGTTCAGCTTCTCGCCGGTCGCGGGGTTGCGGTGCTCGAGGAGCGCGCCGAGATCAGCGGCGTCGACGATCCCGTCGAGACCCAGCTCAGGAGCGAGCGCGCCGAACCACCGGCCCGGCGCTTCACCCCTGCCGGTGTAGTAGTCGTCGAGGCGCGCAAGGTCGAGGTAGTAGCGCTGCTGGCCAGCTGCGAGCTTGCCGATGTTCAACACGATCGAGATGCCTCCCCTTCACGACCCCACCCCCCTAGGCCGCTCGGTCACCCCGATCTCGCGAAGAAGTCCGAACTTCCTCGACCAGGTCACAACCCGAGTCACAAGTCGGGTCACTCGACAGCGGCGTCGGCAATGACTTGTCGCGCATCCCGGTCCCGGGATCGGTCCCGGCGTTGGTCCCGCGAACAAGCCCGGTCCGTGTCGCAGATCCCGCACACGGTCCCGGGATCGGTCCCGGTGGTTGTCCCGTTCGACTGGCAGTCCCGGTTGGGTTCCCGGTCCTGTCCCGGTCGGTCGTCGCGGTCGCGGTCACGCTGGCGCTGCTCGCCTCGACCCAGCCCACAGGGAGCGCAGCGACGGCAGGGCAGGAAGGCCAACCTGAGCGAAGCGGAGGGCGGGAGCCGAGGCGCACGAGTCGGCACCACTCGGCACGACCGTTCCGGCATTCAGCCCCGCCCGAGCGGCGGGACTGTGGCCATCCGGCCACGCAACGTAGTTGCAAGTCTGTGCCCTGTTTAGTGGGCGTTCGCAGTCGGCGCCCGACGCCCGCGCATAGGTGCCGACGTGCCGTATTCGAGTCGTGCGCCAATGGCCCTGGGCTGGCAGTTCGGGACGCGGTGCGTCCATCACCGAGGGACAACCCAGACGCGAACTCCGCAGGGAGTCGGCTCCGAACCGACCTCTCGTCAGATCACGGGCGTAGTGGTGGCGGTCGCCTCGGCAAGAGCCCAGCCCAGGTCGGTGAATGAGATGGTTGCCGGTTGGGGGCTTTCGTCCGGTAGGTGGCTGACCACAACGACGCCGAAGCCGATGAGCTCGGTGATCTCGTCCTGCATTCCGCCCCAGGCGGCATCTGCATCGCGGTTCCGGGGAGTGCCTCGGATGTCGAGGACTTCGAAAGCGCGGTCGATGATGGCGTCGACGTCAGCGCCACCTCCCGGCTCGCTCAGCTCGTGGACGGCGGTTGCCAGGGCTTGCTGCGAAAAGGAGAGCTGCATTCGTTCGCTCCGGTCATTCGAAGTGGGCGAGGACGTCGGCGACGAGGTGGGTGGTGCCGTCGTTGTTGTAGAGCGTGATCGAGTCGGCGGGGCCGGTGCCGATGATGGCGACGTTGGCGCGCACGTCACCAGCGGGGAGGTTGATGTTCGACGTGGGGGGTGTGGCGGCTCCGGTCGCCCAGCCGGTGATGTGGGTGGCCGCTGTCGGGAAGACGCCTGTGAGGTTGACGATCGCCGCGCTTTGGGTGGTCATGCCGTCAGCGCGCCCGACGCTGACCGCTCGGCTCTGGTGGGGACCCCAGGGGGTGCTGTAACCGCCGGTGCCGTCGCGGGAGTCGAGCACGCGAGTCGGGGTGACGGGAATGAGGCTGGAGGTCCCGCTGGGTCCGAAGTAGCCGACGACGTCGATGATGATGTGCGCCGACCCAGAGTTGTTGTAGAGGTCGATGTTTCCGCCTGTCCCGACCGAGACGATCGCGATGTTGGCGGCGGTTTGGCCGGCGCCGACGTTGAGGTTCGACGTGGCGGGCATAGCGGTCCCGGTTGGCCAGGCGACGACGTGGGTGGTCTCGGTCGGCCCGGTCACGGTGACGTTGACGGCGACTGCGGTCGCGTCCACGGGCACGCCGGTGGTTCCCCCGGCGACCTGCACTGGAGATGTCTGGCCTGGTCCCCACGGTGAGGTGTCACGTGAGTCGAGCACTCGGGTGGGCGGAACGGACCCGAAACGATCCTGCGGTCCAGTGGCCGCGAAGTAGCCGACGACATCGACGATCACGTCGACGGAACCAGCGTTGTTGAACACCGCGATCCCGCCACCGGGGCCTGGAGACACGATCACCGCCGCGGGACGCACCTCACCGGCGGGGATGTTGAGGTTCGATGCCGTCGGCATCGGTCGACCCGCGGGCCAGACCGTGAGGTGCGTCGGCGCGCTGGGATGCACCGCGGTCACGTTCAACACCACCGCCACATCAGCTTCGGGTGGCGCGCCGGGCACGACGCGCGTCTCGCTCGGACCCCACGGCGACGCTGCGGTGCCCAAACCGAGGCGCGAATCGACGGCACGCGTGGGTCCGGTCGGTACGAAGCTCACCGGGTTCGCCGTGACCGGCGCCGACAACGCCGACGGCGGCCCCGAGCCGGTGCCGTTCGTGGCGATCACCAAGAACCGGTACTCCACCCCATCGAAGAGACCCGTGACCGTGCACTGCAAGGGACCGGCCGTCCACGTGCAGGTGCGGCCCCACGGCACCGAGACCACTGTGTACGACTCGATCGGCGTCCCTCCGTCATCAAGCGGCGGCGACCACGACACCGTCGCCCGAGTCGACGCCGGGATCGCCTGCACAGCTAGCGGCGCGCTCGGGAGGGGGAACGGAGCCGCGCCCTCGACCTTGCGGACGATGTCACACAGGTTCTGCACAACCAAGAACCCGCCGTCGGGCATGTACTTGACATCGTTCGGATACCACACCCCCGCACTCGTCGCCGCCCCCCCATCTCCGGTACAGGCAGCCGTGCCGTTCCCGGCGACCGTCGAGATGAACCCCGTGGCGTGATCCACCCGACGAATCCGGTTGTTTGCTTGATCCGCAATGAGGAGATCGCCGAACGGGCTTATGTCCACCGCCCGCGGGTACCACAAGGACGCATCAGTGGCGGGGCCGCCGTCGCCGTCGAACGCCGGCACGCCGTCACCAGCAACGGTCGTCACGATCCCCGTGTCGTGATCGATCCTCCGCACTCGAAAATTCCCCCAATCAGCCACAAAGAGGTTGCCGTCGGCGTCGAGGGCCAGGTCGTTGGGGCTGTTGAACGACGCATTCACCGCCAGGCCGCCATCTCCGGAGAAACCAGGCACTCCGTTGCCGGCCATGTGCCACATGAACCCCGTGGTCACATCCACCCGGAAGATCTTCGAGTTGGCACCATTCACGAGGATGACGTTCCCGGCGGCATCGACGGTCATGTGGGAGGGCGAGATATTCACGAATGTCGCCAGTACGCCACTCGCTCCAGGGCCGCTCACACCCGTGCCGGCGACCGTCGTGATGGTGTGATTGAGGGGATCGACCCGTCTGACTCGGCCGTTCCCAAGGACATACACAGCGCCTGCCGCATCGACAGCAACATCGACGGGGTCCATGCCCGCAGCCGTGGCGGGACCGCCATCGCCCGAGAACTCCGCAGATCCGTTCCCCGCGACCGTCGTTATCACACCCGTCAGCTGATCGACGCGCCGCACGCGACTCGCGCCGATGTCACCGAACAGGGCGTTGCCGTGCGGGTCGACGACCAGGCCACTTGGCCCGTCGATCGTCGCGTCGGTCGCGGGACCTCCGTCACCGGAGAACCCACCCACTCCGGTTCCGGCGAACGCGCTGATCACCCCGGGCACCGCCGCCTGACCCGGCGCCTGGCCGACGAGCGGGAGCGCTAGCAGGAAGAGGGCCGCGGCGACGCCGAGCCGCGTCCCCGCCCGATGCAGGAGCTGCCCGACCGCCGGACCGACGTTCATGGCCCCGACACCCTTAGCCAGACGCCGCAGAGCTCGCTGGTCGCAGCCGCCGTGGCGGTGTCCCAAGCGGATGCGTCGAGCGCGCCGAACGCCATGGACTTGGAGAAGTACTGGTGCAGGCAGGACGCCCCGAGGCTTGAAGCGAAGGTGGGAACGAGCGAGCTGCCCACCGCCACCCTGATGGTGCACGCGACGTTCGTATGCACGAGCGGGCCAACGTGGAACCGAGCCTGGGAGCCCGATCCAGCGTCGTTTTGCACGCGGCCGTCCGCGAGGCCCAGAGCTGACTGAAGACGCCCAGGGGTCAGCGCGTTGTCAGGCGCCTTGACGTCCATGTAGGAGTGGCCAACCATCTTCAGGTTGCCGATCTGGCCCGCCGTCACTCGTCACCCCCAGGTGCGAAGGGCCTGGCTCGCCGCTCACCAGACTCGAAATCTCTTTGGACGACAGCAAGCCATCGTCGAGATAAGTGTCACACACTTGTCCGAGTCTGAACAGGGCGGCCGAAACACTGCTGGACGCACGCGGATGAGGCGCCGCAGGCCAACAGTCACGCGCGCGGCACGATGTCGAGCCGGTCGGGATCGAACGTTCGACGTTTCGAACCGGCGGGCTGGACGCTGATCGGTTCGAGTAGCAGCGCAGTTAGCCGCCGCTGGAACTCGACGCCTCGCCGCTCCCACTCGTCCGCGAGTTCGTCGTAGGTGTCTGGGATCCCGTGGAGCACGCGGTTGCCTTGGCGTTGGCCGATCTGGGTCTCCACTTCGCGGATGTCGTCGTCGATCGCGTCTCGACGTGTCCGGAACTCGCCACGGTCAATGTCGCCGTCCGTGTAGAGGTCGATCAGGCGTTGACGCTTCGCGCTGAGCGTTCGGAGTATCTCACCCGGAGCGTCGTGGTCATCCTCGGTGTCGGCGTCGCCTCCGAGGTTGCCGAGCGCTGCTCGTGTGACGGGGTCCGCGAGCATGCCGCACACGACGTCTCGCACGTGGTCTTCTACGCCCGGCGCCTGGATGCGGATCCCGCCGCAGCCGCCGAGGCCAGGTCCAGATCGGCACGCATACGATCGCCCGCCACCTTGCCGCCCGAGGGAACGCAGGGGGGCACCGCACCGCCCGCACACGAGGAGGCCGACCAGCGGGTAGCGGCGTGCCCGGTTACCGGCCGGGCGCTTTGCTGCGAGGAGCACGAGCAGTTCATCGCGAACCTCGCTGGTGATGATCGGTGGCCATTGTCCCTTGGCAACAACCGCTCCGCGATGCTCCCGCAACCCAGCGATGCGACCTGAGCGCAGGATCGAGGTGAGGGTCTGCACCGTCCATGCGCTGCCGGTGACAGTTGGGATCTCACGCCGGTTCCAATCGCCACAGATGCTCCAGATCGACTCGCCGGCGAGAACCCGGTCCACCGCTTCGTGGATCATGGCCACTTCGTTGTCGACGGTGGCCGAGAAGTCGCGGGTGTAGCCGTAGGCGCGTCGGCCGGCGATCCGCGGGACGCCCGACTTTGCCTCGCGGCGTCGGACGTCGAGCATGCGCTCGGAGGTCTTCTTGGACTCCTCGCGGTCCATCGCCGAGCGGATGCCGATCTCGAATTCGCTCACCCACCCGTCGGTGGTTGCGATCACCCGGTCCGGGTCGCGTCCCGCGGCCTCGAAGGCGTCGACGAGTGGTGCCCATCCGGGTCCGCCGCCTCGCGACAGCCGATCGGTCTTGTACGCGATGACACAGTCGACGTCGCCCGACCGGATCAGGTCGAGCAACTCGAGGAACTTGGGCCGGTTGCGTCCTCTGTTGCGGTAGCCCGAGGTCGACGGCGCCTCGACAAGCTCGGCGACCACATTCAGCCTGAGCCGCTTCGCCGTGTCACGGCAGGCCTCGACCTGCGCCGTGAGCGACGCGGATCCCTCTCGGGTGATGGACTGACGGGCGTAGATCGCAGCGCGTCCCATAGGTAGTCAAACCGTATCGAGTTCACCAACACCAAGAACACGCCGGTCGAGGCGCTCGAGCGGGCGTTCCCGCTGCGGGTGCTGCGCCAGCGGCTGCGGCGGGGGAGCGGCGGCACCGGCCGATTCGGCGGCGGCGACGGCATCGAGCGCGACCTCGAGGTGCTGGTCGACGTCACCGTCAGCCTGATCACCGAGCGTCGGCGGGTGGGCCCGTGGGGCCTGGAGGGCGGCGGCGCGGGCGCGCCGGGGGAGAACTGGCTGCTGCCTGGCGGCGACGAGGACCGCGCCGAGCCCCTGCCCGACAAGTGCACGATCTCGCTGCAGGCCGGCGACGTCCTCCGGGTGCTCACCCCCGGCGGGGGTGGCTGGGGGAGCGCCTGACCGACCACCATCGGCGGGCCGCACCGACCCGCTCCGGGCGGCGGCCGAGGCGCGGTGGCACACTCGTCGCATGAGGCGGTGGGCCCGGCGGGGTCGAGTGGGACTGGCGGTGTGCATCGTGGCGTGCGCGCTCGTCGTGCTGGCGCCGAGCGCGCACGGCTGCTCGTGCGCGGCCACGGGGGCGCGGCAGGTGTTCGACGGCGCGGCGGCGGTGTTCATCGGTCGGGTGGTGTCGGGTGGGCCCGTCAACGGACCGGTGACGCCGCGAGGCGACCTCGACGTGGAGGTCCGCGAGGTCTTCAAGGGCGTGATGGGCAACCGGATCTCGATCCCGGCCTTCGGCTCGAGCTGCCCGCCCACCATGCCGACCGACGGGTCCGTCGGCCTGTTCGTGCTCACCGAGCTCGGTGGCCGCCTGACGCCGGCAGGTGGCTGCGGCCCCGTGCTGACGACCGCCGAGGCGCGGGCCCTGACCGGGACCCTCCCTCAGCGATCGGGGCGCGGTGAGGCTCGGGCGGTCGTGGCCACGCCGGCCTTCGGCGACGTCTCGTTGGCCTTGGTCGATCGCGACGGTCGTCCGCTCGCCTACGGGGCCGGTGCCGGCGACGTCGTGGCGCTGGCGCGCTGCCGTGATCCGAACCTGCTCGTCACGTTGAGCGCCGACGCGGCCAGCCGGCCGGACCGGGGCGTGGTCGAGCGGTGGGACCTCACCACGATGCGCCCGACGGAGGTCGCACGGGTGGCGGACGGGGCCGAGCCGGCGTCGGTCGACTGCCCCGCCGACGGGGCGTCCCCTCGGGTCACCAGCCCGGGGGTCGCCGGGCCGCCCCACCTCGATCCCGAAGCCTGGCAGGCGCTGTCGCCGTCGGCCGCCGTGGACCTCTCGGCGGGACGGCTCCCCGGCGTCGACGGCGTCCCGGCCGGCGGGGTGGTCGGCCTCGCGTCGCCGGTCACCGTCGACGCCGACCACGTCGCGGACCCACCGGGCACACCCCCGCCGTTCGGCGGTCACGCGCTCCCGCTGCGCGTGCCCCCGACGACGGGCGGCCGCCTGGCCGTCGGCCTGGTCGTCAGCCTGGTCGCCCTCGGGCTCGTGGTGCTGGCCGTCTCGCTGGTGCGCCGCCGGCGCTCTCGCCGGGCCGAGGTCGTGACCCCTGCGGGGGCGGCGGGCGTGTCGCCGCCTCCTTGAGGCGAAGCTCCCGGGGACCCGGCCGGACGGCTCGAGCTGCCGCGGAATCTGCCCTCCTGCAGGCCCCGTCGCGGCCCCTCCGGCGCCATTCGCTTACGGCGTAAAGGCTGTCCTAGGGTGACCGCCATGGACATCACCGGTGCATCAGCAATCGTCACGGGGGGCGCATCCGGTCTCGGTGAAGCGACCTCCCGCCTCCTCGCCGAGAAGGGCGCGAAGGTCGTCGTGCTCGACATGAACGAGGAGAAGGGCAACGCCCTGGCCTCCGAGCTCGGGGGCGCGTTCTGCAAGGCCGACGTCACGAACACCGACGAGGTGATCGCCGCCGTCGAGACCGCCAAGGAGATGGGCCCCCTGCGCGCCGTCGTCAACTGCGCCGGCATCGGCTGGGCCACCCGCACGATCGGCAAGGACGGCGAGTACAGCTCGGCCCACGACCTCGAGGTCTTCCGCAAGGTGATCGAGGTCAACCTGATCGGCACCTTCAACGTCATGCGACTGGCCGCCACCGCCATCTCCCAGACCGAGCCGCTGGCCGACAACGAGCGCGGCGCCATCGTCAACACCGCCTCGGTCGCCGCCTTCGACGGCCAGATCGGCCAGGCCTCCTACTCGGCCTCCAAGGGTGGCGTCGTCGGCATGACCCTGCCGACCGCCCGCGACCTCGCCGCCGTCGGCATCCGCGTCAACTGCATCGCCCCCGGCCTGATCGACACCCCGATCTACGGCCAGGGCGAGGCCTCGGAGGCCTTCAAGGAGAAGCTCAAGCGCGACGTGCTGTTCCCCGACCGCCTCGGCAAGTCCGAGGAGTTCGCCAGCCTCGCCGTCGAGCTCATCACCAACAGCTACATGAACGCCGAGACCATCCGGGTCGACGGCGGCGTGCGCATGCAGCCGAAGTGACCGACTGATCGACGCCGGCGCCCGCGCCGGCACCTTGTGAGCGGGAGGGCCGCCGCCGCCCCGCTCGAACCCGACCCGCCCCGCGCCTGCGCGGGGCGGGTCGGCCGCGTCCAGAGGGCGTGACATCTGTCGGGGAATCGCCAGCCGGTGCCACCCGTTGGATCGGATCGGCGGACACCCCCCCAACCGGCGCGCCCGGCGCGCCCCGTCCCCGGAGGCACCCCCATGGCCAAGGCGACCTGGCACGGCACCCTGCTCGCCCAGAGCGACGACACCATCGTCGTCGAGGGCAACCACTACTTCCCGGCCGACGCCGTCGTGGCAGAGCACATCACGCCGTCGGACCACACCAGCGTGTGCAGCTGGAAGGGCACCGCCAGCTACTACGACGTCGTCGTCGACGGCGACGTCAACCGCAACGCCGCCTGGTTCTACGCCGAGCCGAAGGCCGGGGCCGAGCACGTGCAGGGGCGGGTGGCCTTCTGGAAGGGCGTGGTGGTCGAGGCCTGACCCACCGGCACCCGGGCTCGGCACCGAGCACCTGCTCGACGGGTCCGACCGGACCGACGGCGAAGGCGGCGAACCCGCGCCACCAGGACGATCCCCGGGTCTACGCTGCCGGCCATGTTCAAGGGCGACCAGGGCAGCGGGGGAGCGCAGTGCCCCAACTGCGGCGCACCGTGGGAGCCCACCACCACCGGCGCCTGCCGCTTCTGCGAGCAGGTGCCGATGGTCGGCCCGCCCCAGGCCGCTCCGTACGGCCAGGTCCCGCCGTACGGCCAGGCCCCGCCGACGGTGCCGACCGGCCAGCCGATGCAGTACATCCACGTGCCGACGCCGGGGCCCATCGTCGACACCCGCACCGGCCGGGGCTGCGGCTGGTTCACGGTCCTGATCATCGTGGTCGTCGTGCTGCCGCTGATCGCCACCGCCGCCATCTTCTGGTACGTGGCGCGCGAGACGTCGAACGGGCTGTCGGGCTTCGGCAGCGCCTTCACCACGCCATCCTTCTCGGTCCCGAACGTGACGGTCCCCAACCTCGGTGCCCTCAACGGCTCGGGATCGGTGTCGGGTGCCATGGCCGGGTCGTTCTCGGGCATCGTGTCGGCCACCGGCGGCGATCCGCTGTCGTGTCGCACCAGCGTGGGGCGGGTCACCGGCGTGGTGTTCACCGGTTCGGCGCCGTCGCCACCGGGCGGCAGCCTGTCGATCGTGGCGACGTTGCCCGCCGGCCTGCGAGGCCCGGGCACCTACGGCACCGACCAGGGCCTCACCGTCGACGTGGCCCTCACGGGCGGGAGCACCCAGCTGTGGAAGGCG
This sequence comes from Acidimicrobiales bacterium, assembly GCA_046331175.1. Lineage (GTDB taxonomy): Bacteria > Actinomycetota > Acidimicrobiia > Acidimicrobiales > Acidimicrobilacustridaceae > JAWKIW01. Next base: position 141,434 of record JAXLRI010000010.1, on the reverse strand, counting down.
GGCCCTGGCAACGCCGCCACGCTCACGGTGGCGCCCACTGGCGACGTCAGCCTGCGCTTCGAGGGGCTGCCGTCGGCGGCGTCGACCCCGGGCAGCGACCCGCTGCTCGCCCAGCCGCTGTCGGGCACGCTCACCCTCACCTGCCCGGGCTGACGTCGACCGCCGGCCAGGGGCGGGCGCCGCCGGTCGAGGCCGGCGGTGTCAGGCCGCCACCGGTGCCGGCTTGCCCAGCACGGCCCGCAGCGCGGTGTCGAGGTCGCGGTGGGCGAAGGCGAAGCCGGCGGCCTCGAGCACGGTGGGCTGCACCCGCTGGCTGGCGAACAGCAGCTGGTCGGCCAGCTCGCCGCCGAGCAGCAGCCGCGGCCCGAAGGCTGGCACCGGCACCACGGTGGGCCGGCCCAGCACGTGGCCGAGCACCTCGGTGAAGTGAGCGTTGGTGGCGGGCTCGGGGGCGGTGAGGTTCACCGGCCCGGCGAGGTCGTGGTCGATGAGGAAGCGCAGGGCGGCCACCTCGTCGGCCAGCGAGATCCAGCTCCACCACTGACGGCCCGACCCCATGCGGCCACCGAGGCCGAGCTTGAACAGGGGCAGCGTCTTGGCCAGCGCCCCGCCCTGGGTGGCCAGCACGATGCCGGTGCGGGCGAACGGCACCCGGATGCCGGCCTCGACGGCGGGGGCGGCCGCGTCCTCCCAGGCCACGCAGACCTCGGACAGGAAGATGTCGCCCGCCGCACTCGCCTCGGTGAGCACCTCGTCGCCGCGGTCGCCGTAGTACCCGATGGCCGAGCCGCTCACGAGCACGGGCGGCTTGCGATCGAGCCCGGCCAGCGCCTCGGCCAGCAGGGCGGTGCCGCGCGACCGGCTCTCGAGGATCTCGCGCTTGCGCTCGTCGCTCCAGCGCTTGTCGCCGATGCCGGCGCCGGCCAGGTGCACGACGGCGTCGAGGCCCTCGAGGCCCGCCCGGTCGATGGTGCCAGCCGCCGGATCCCAGCGCACCGCCCGCTCGCCGTCGGCGACGGCTCGGCGCACCACCGGGACGACCCGATGGCCGTCGGCCTCGAGCGAGGCCCGCAGCGCGGTGCCGATGAGCCCGCTCGCTCCCGTGATCGCGATGTCCATCTCGTGCCTCCGGGGATCGGTTCGACCGGTCGCCGGTGACCGGTGCTTCGCCGCCGGGACCAACCTACGCCCGACCGGTCGGGCGGCGTCCGGTCCAGCGCGAGGTCGGTCGGGGTGAACCCCGTCACGGTGCCCCGGCGGTACGGTGGCTCGACCGCGCACCGAGGAGGTGTCCGATGGCCGACGACCCGCAGGGCTTCCACCTGGCCCACACCACCGGCGGCACCCCCGCCACCTCCAAGGCACGCCCGTCCCGCATCACCCCCCGCCACGTGGCCATCGGGGTGCTCGGCCTGGTGGTGCTCCTGTTCGTCTTCCAGAACACCGACACGGTGCGCCTGCAGTTCCTCACCTTCGGCTTCGACGCCCCGCTGTGGCTGATGCTGCTGGTGATCGTCGCCGTGTCGATGGCCATCGGCGTGCTGCTCGGCCGACGGTCTGCTCGCCCCAAGGCCGCCAAGAAGAAGTAGCGGCCGAGCCGTCGTCGCCGCTGCTCCTGCCGCCAGGACGGATCGGGACGGCGGCCGGGGCTACAGGTGCTCGACGGCGGCGCCGGTGGCCCAGCGCCGCGTGTCGAGCACGTAGCGGGCGCTCGACGACACCAGGTCGGCGTCGAAGTCGTCGTGGTCGACCAGCACGACCACCACGTCGGCGGCGGCCAGCTCGTCGGCGTCGGCGTCGACGCGGTGCACGCCGGCCGGCACGTGGCGGTCGTCGACGTGGGGATCAGCGGCGCGCACGTCGGCGCCGAGGCGGACCAGCTCCTCGGCGATGGGTCGCGACGGGGACTCGCGGGCGTCGCCGGTGTTGCGCTTGTAGGCGAGCCCGAGCAGCAGCACCCGGCTGCCCTTCACCGACCGCTCGCGCTCGTTCAGGCCCTCGACGATCCGCCGCACGACGTAGTCGGGCATGTGGTCGTTGACGTCGTTGGCCAGCTCGACGAAGCGGAAGGTGTGGCCGAGCGACCGGCGGACCTGCCAGGCGAGGTACGAGGGGTCGATGGGCAGGCAGTGGCCGCCCACCCCGGGGCCCGGTGTGAACCGCAGGTAGCCGAAGGGCTTGGTGGAGGCGGCGTCGATGGCCTCCCACACGTCGATGCCCAGCTCGTGGGCGAACATCGCCAGCTCGTTGACCAGGGCGATGTTGACATGGCGGAAGGTGTTCTCGAGCAGCTTGGTGAGCTCGGCCTCCTTGGGCGACGACACCGGCACGGTGCGATCGACCAGCTGGTCGTAGAAGCCGGCCACCGCGGCGAGGCTGTCGGCGTCGACGCCAGACACCACCTTCGGCGTGTTCTCGAAGGTCCACGTCTGGTTGCCGGGGTCGATGCGCTCGGGGCTGTAGCCCAGGCGGAAGTCGGCGCCGGCCTTGAGCCCGGACCCCTCCTCGAGCAGTGGGGCCACCAGCTCCTCGGTCGTGCCGGGATAGGTGGTCGACTCGAGGATCACGCAGGCGCCGCGTCGCAGGTGCGGCGCCAGGGTGGCGGCGGCCTCCTCGATGTAGGAGAGGTCGGGGGCGCTGTCGCGCAGCGGGGTGGGCACGGAGATCACGGCGACGTCGAAGTCGGCGGCGTCGGCAGGATCGGTTGTGGCGCGGTACCGGCCGGAGGCCAGGGCGGCGGCGAGCCGCTCGTCGGAGATGTCCTCGACGGGGGAGCGACCCTCGGCCAGCCCACCCACCTTGGCGACGTCGACGTCGAAGCCGACCACGTCGAAGCCGGCCTCGACCGCCCGCATGGCGAGCGGGAGCCCGACGTAGCCCTGGCCGACGACGACGAGGCGGTTGGCGGTGGCGTCGGACACGGACGATCTCCTCGGCGGGCCGACCGCCGGTCGGTCGGCCGAGAGGACAGCGTAGTTGCCGGGTCCGTCCCGGCCCGAGCCCCCGCCGCGTGAGCCGTCGGCGCCGCCCGGTAGGCTCGTCGCCGCCATGAGCACGCGGATGCTGATCTTCCTCGCACTCCTCTGCGGCATCGTCATCCTCGGTGCGTTCACGCTCCAGCTCGTGATCGCCCGCTGAGGGCCGCGGCCGGCGCGCGACCTCCGAGCGCCGTCCCGAACGGGCGTTCCCGCGCGAGCGACGCCCTCTTCCCTCACCGGGGCACCGCTGGTAGGGTGACCATCCCGGCGGGCGGAGTCGACCCCGGAAGTTGCCGTGTCGCGACGTGTCCTCCGCCTCCTGATCTGCACCGCCTCCGTGCTGGCGGTGGCGCGCCCGGCCGTCGCTCAGACCGCGGATCCCGAGGCATCCCGCCAGCAGAACCAGCGCCGCCAGGGCGAGGTCGCCGCCCAGCTCGACCTCCTCAAGGCGTCCGACGTCCAGCTCAAGGCCGAGGCCTCGCGCCTCGAGGGCGTGGTCGCCGCCCACGAGGAGGCCGCCGAGGCCGCCCGGGGCGAGGTCGCCAAGGTGCAGGACGAGCTCGTCGGCCTGCAGGTCGAGGTCGGCGACGCCGAGGACGCCGCCAAGGTGCAGCGCCTGCGGGCCGCCGAGCGGGCCGTGGCGGCGTACATGCACCCCGGTACCGAGACCGTCACCAACGTCATCGCCGCCCGCGACTACGACACCGCCCACAAGCAGCGGGTCCTGCTCACCGAGGTGGCCGAGCACGATCGGCAGGTCATGCAGGCCCGTGACGACGCCGAGCAGGCCCTGCGCTCCAAGAAGGATCAGGTCGAGGAGGGCCACCGCCGCATCGAGGCCCTGCGCCAGCAGCGCGAGGCCGAGCTGGCCGCGGCGCAGGCCAACCGCGACCGCCACGCCGAGGTGCAGGCGGCCCTCGAGGCCCGCATCGCCGACTTCCAGCACGAGGCCGACTCGCTGGCCGCCCAGGAGGCCAACCTCTCGGCGATCATCGCCCAGCGCGCCGCCGTCGCCCCCGCCACCGGTGCTCCGTCGGGTGGCAGCAGCGACGGCGCCACCGAGCTGGCCGGTGCTCCCACCACCGCGGCGCCCTCCACCACCGCCGCACCGGCCCCCACCCCCGCGCCGGGGCGTCCCGCCGTGGTCACCACCGCCGCTCCCACCACCCGGCCGGCCCCCACCACCACCGCCGCACCGCGGCCGGCGGGGCTCAGCGTCGCCTGGCCCATCAGCGGCGTCGTGACGTCGCCGTTCGGCACCCGCTGGGGCCGCATGCACCAGGGCATCGACATCGGCGCCGGCAGCGGCACGCCCATCCACGCCGCCGGGTCCGGCACCGTGTTCTTCTGCGGCGTGATGGACGGCTACGGCAACGTCGCCCTCATCGACCACGGCAACGGGATGGTCACGCTGTACGCCCACCAGAGCCAGCTGGCCTGCTCGGTCGGCCAGCGGGTCGGCACCGGGCAGGTGATCGGCTACGTGGGCTCCACCGGGCACTCGACCGGCCCCCACCTGCACTTCGAGACCCGGGTGCGCGGCGTCGCCGTCGATCCCATGCAGTACCTGCGCTGACCGTCCCGGCCCGCCACGCTCGTCGGCCCGGCCCGCCCGCGTCGGCTGCCGGGGGAGCCGTCGACGGCCGGTAGGCTCGGCGACGAGCGCCGTCGGGCCCGAGACGGCACCGCGCAGGAGGTTGGTCCCACGGCCGAGAACTTCGACGTCGTCGTCATCGGTGGCGGTCCCGGCGGCTACGCCACCGCCCTCTACGGCGCCGCGGCCGGCCTCAGCGTGGCCATCGTCGAGAAGCAGAAGGTGGGCGGCACGTGCCTGCACGTCGGCTGCATCCCCGCCAAGGAGCTGCTCGAGACGGCCGCCGTGCACCGGGCCGTGGTGGGGGCGTCCGAGTTCGGCATCGAGGCCGGGCCACCGAAGGTCGACTTCTCCGTCACCCAGGTCCGCAAGCAGAAGGTCATCGACCAGCTGCACAAGGGCCTGCAGGGGCTGCTGAAGGGCCGCAAGGTCACCGTCTACGACGGCGTCGGCTCGCTCGGCGCCGGCCACGTCGTGCAGGTGGCGGGGGGATCGTCGGGCGACGTCGAGCTCGTCGGCGACTTCGTGGTGCTCGCCTCGGGCTCGGTGCCGCGCACCATCCCGGGCTTCGAGGTCGACGGCCGGCGGGTCGTCACCTCCGACGAGCTGCTCTCGCTCGACGAGCTCCCGGCGACGGCGGCCGTCATCGGCGGCGGGGCCATCGGGTGCGAGTTCGCGTCGATGATGTCCGACCTCGGCACCAAGGTCACCATCCTCGAGGCGCTGCCCAAGATCCTGCCCGGCTGCGACGAGGACATCACCGCCCTGGTGCTGCGCTCGTTCAAGAAGCGCAAGATCGACGTGCGCACCGGCGTCGCCGTCACCGGCCACGCCCCCCACGACGGGGGCACCGTGGTCTCGTTCGGCGAGGGCGAGACGGTCGACGTCGAGCTGGTCGTCGTGTCCGTCGGCCGGCGCCCCTACACCGAGGGCCTCCTGCGCGAGGGCACGCAGGTCGAGGTCGGCGAGCGCGGGTTCATCGTCGTCGACGAGCACTGCCGCACCGGTGAGCCCGGCGTGTACGCCGTCGGCGACGCCATCGCCACCCCGGCGCTGGCCCACGTCGCGTTCGCCGAGGGCATCCAGGTGATCCAGCACCTGCTCGGCGAGGAGCCCGTCCCGGTCGACTACGGCAACGTGCCGTGGTGCATCTACTGCCACCCCGAGGTCGCCTTCGTCGGCCACAGCGAGCAGTCCGCCAAGGACGCCGGCCTCGACGTGGTCGTGTCCAAGCACCGCTACATCGGCAACGGCCGGGCGCTCATCCTCGGCGAGGCCGAGGGCATGGTGAAGATCATCGCCGAGAAGGCCCCCGACGGCGGAGCCGGCCGCCTGGTGGGCGTGCACATGGTCGGACCCTGGGTCACCGAGCAGCTCGGCCAGGCCTACCTCTCGGTCAACTGGGAGGCCACCGCCGACGAGGTCGCCCGCTTCGTGCAGCCCCACCCGACGCTCAGCGAGCTGTTCGGCGAGAGCGTGATGGCCCTCACCGGGCGCGGCCTGCACGGCTAGCCCAGCTGGTCCCGGCCAGCCGCGCTCGCCGCACCCCAGCCCCACCCCCATCCCATCCCAGCCCACTGTCCGCCGGCGTCGCCGGCCCCCTCCGGAGGAACCCATGGCCGACGTGACGATGCCCCAGCTCGGTGAGACGGTCACCGAGGGGACCATCACGAAGTGGTTCAAGCAGGTGGGCGACCCCGTGGCCCTGGACGAGGTGCTCTTCGAGGTGTCCACCGACAAGGTCGACTCTGAGGTGCCCTCGCCGGTAGCCGGCGTGCTGACCGAGATCCGGGCGGCCGAGGGCGACACCGTCGAGGTGGGTGCCGTCATCGCGGTGGTCGGCGACGCCGGCGCCGCGCCGGCGCCCGCCGCCGAGCCCGAGGTGGAGGCCCCCGCACCGCCGCCACCGGCCCCGGCGGCTCCTGCTCCCGCCCCGGCGGCTCCTGCTCCCGCCCCGGCGGCTCCTTCCCCTGCTCCGGCGCCCGCACCGGCGGCGCCCGCGCCAGCTCCGGCGGCGGACACGAAGGGCAAGCTGCTGTCGCCCGTGGTGCGCCGCCTCGTGCACGACCACGGCCTCGACGTCGACGCCATCGCCGGCACCGGGCCGGGTGGGCGCATCACCCGGGCCGACGTCGAGCGGGCCGCGGCCTCGGGGGCTGCCCGCGCGGCGACGGCGCCCGCCCTGTCGGCCCCGCCCTCGGCCGCTCCGACCCCACCTCGACGGGCCGCGCCGGCGCCACGCTCGGGCACGGGCGACACCGCCGAGTCGCTCAACAACATCCGCCGCCGCACCGGCGAGCACATGGTGATGTCGAAGTCGGTGTCACCCCACGCCTACACCATCGTCGAGGTCGACTACGAGAACGTCGACCGCGTGCGGCGTCGCCACCGCGAGGCGTGGAAGGCGGCCGAGGGGTTCAGCCTCACCTACCTCCCGTTCATCGCCCGGGCGGTCATCGACGCGCTGCGCGACTTCCCGCACATCAACGCCACCGTCGGCGATGGCGAGCTGATCGTGCACAACTACGTCAACCTCGGCATCGCCGTCGACCTCGACTTCGAGGGGCTGCTGGCGCCGGTCATCCACGAGGCCGACGACATGCGCCTGCGCGCCATCGCCCGCCACATCAGCGACCTCGCCAACCGGGCCCGCACCAAGAAGCTGTCGGTCGACGACATCACCGGGGGCACGTTCACCATCTCGAACTCGGGTGCGTTCGGCTCGTACCTCGTGCTGCCCATCATCAACCAGCCCGAGGTGGCCATCCTGTCCACCGACGGCATCAGCCGGAAGCCGGTGGTCGTCACCGCCGACGACGGCTCGGAGGCCATCGCCGTGCACTCGGTGGGCCTGCTCGGCATGAGCTGGGACCACCGGGCCTTCGACGGCGCCTACGCTGCCGCCTTCCTCGGCGAGGTGAAGCACCTGCTCGAGACCCGCGACTGGGAGGCCGAGCTCTGACCGCCGCCGCCGACCGGTCGGCCGCGCCGGCGCTCCGGGTCCGCTGGCTGGGCACCGTCGCCTACCACGACGCCCACGCCCTCCAGCACGGCCTGTACGCCGACGCCTCCCGGCGCGCCGTGCCCGACGACTGGCTGCTGCTGCTCGAGCACCCACACGTCTTCACCCTCGGCACCCGCGGCGATCCCGCCCACGTGCTGGTGCGGCCCGACGACGTGGGCGCCATCCTCGTCACCACCGATCGCGGGGGTGACGTCACCTACCACGGGCCCGGCCAGCTGGTCGGCTACCCGATCCTCTCGCTGCCCGGGAAGCACGGCGGGGGCATGGCCGACACCGTTGCCTACGTCCGGTCGGTCGAGCAGCTGGTCATCGACGTGCTGGCCGATCTCGGGCTCCCCGACGCCGGTCGACTCGACGGCTACCCGGGGGTGTGGGTGGCGCCGGGCTCGGACCCCCCCCGCAAGATCGCGGCCATCGGCGTGCGGCTCACCCGCGGTCGCACGATGCACGGGTTCGCCCTCAACGTGGCGCCCGACATGGCGTACTTCGGCCACATCGTCCCGTGTGGGATCGCCGACAAGGCGGTGACGTCGCTGGCGGCCGAGGGGGTCGACGTGACCATGCGCGAGGTGGTCGACCTGGTGACGGCCCGGGCCGTCGAGCGGTGGGCCGCCGATCGGCCGTGGGAGCGAGCCGACGTCGTGTGGCGCCACCGGGCCGACGACCTGGCACCCTTCAGCCGGGGGGAGGGGCCGGGCACCCCGGCCGGGAGACGGTCCACGGCGGCCGGCGCTCCACCGGTGGCCGAGGACGGGGTGCCGGTGCGCCTGTCGGGTCGCCTGGCCGAGGCCGGCGTGGTGCAGGGCCTGGCGGTGGGCGAGCGCAAGCCCGAGTGGCTGCGGGCCAAGGCCCGGATGGGCGACGACTACCTGCAGCTGAAGCGCACGATGCGCGACCTCGACCTCGTGACGGTGTGCGAGGAGGCCGGCTGCCCCAACATCTACGAGTGCTGGGCCGACGGCACGGCCACGTTCATGATCAACGGCGAGCGCTGCACCCGGGCCTGCGGCTTCTGCCTGGTCGACACCCGCAAGCCCGACCCGCTCGACGTGGGTGAGCCCGAGCGGGTCGCCGACGCGGTCGAGCGCATGGGCCTGCGGTTCGTGGTGCTCACCGCCGTCGCCCGCGACGACCTCGACGACGGCGGCGCCGAGGCGTTCGCCCACACCATCGAGGCGGTCCGTCGCCGCCGGCCCGACGCCGGCATCGAGGTGCTCATCCCCGACTGCAAGGGCGACGCCAAGGCGCTCGACGTCATCAACGAGGCGGCGCCCGACGTGGTCAACCACAACCTCGAGACGGTGGCCCGGCTGCAGCGGGCCGTGCGCCCCTCGGCCTCCTACGCCCGCAGCCTCGGTGTCCTGGCCCGGGCCAAGGCTGCTGGTCGCACCACGAAGTCGGGGATCATCCTCGGCATGGGCGAGGAGCCCGACGAGGTGGTCGCCGCCCTGGCCGACCTCGCCGGCGTCGGGGTCGACATCGTCACGCTCGGCCAGTACCTGCGGCCCACGTCGCACCACCTGCCGGTGGCCCGGTGGTGGACGCCCGACGAGTTCGCCGAGCTGGCTCGCATCGGCACCGAGCAGCTCGGCATCGGCCACGTCGAGGCGTCGCCGCTCACCCGGTCCAGCTACCACGCCGCCTCCGCCGTCGCGGCGACCACCGCCCCGTAGCCACCGCCTACCTCAGCGAGCTTTGGAGGATTCGCGTCACCCCCTGACGCGAATCCTCCAAGGTTCGCTGAGGGGTGGGGGCAGGGCGGGCTGGGGCAGGGGGTGCCGAGTGGGATGGGGGAGGGGGCGGCCGTTAGCGTTGCTGCTCGTGCACGCCACCCGCCTCGAGCGCGTCCAGCAGGCCATGGCGGAAGCCGGCGTCGACGTGGTCCTCCTGTCGGTCGGTGCCGACCTGCCCTGGCTCACCGGGTACGAGGCCATGCCGCTGGAGCGGCTGACGATGCTGGTGGTTCGGCGCGACGAGCTGGCCCGACTCGTCATCCCCGAGCTCGAGGTGCCCCGGGTCGTCGAGCGGCCCGACGTCTTCTCGATCCACGCCTGGGGCGAGACCGACGACCCGGTCGAGCTGGTCGCCAGCCTGGCCGGCCACCCGGCCACCGCCGCCATCGGCGACCGGACGTGGTCGCGGTTCCTGGTCGCGCTGCAGCGCCGCCTGCCCGGCGTCGGGTGGTCGGCCGCCGGCGAGCTGGTCGGGCCCCTGCGGGCCCGCAAGGACGACGCCGAGGTCGACGCCCTGCGGCGGGCCGCCGACGCTGCTGACCGGGTGGCCGCCGCCCTCCAGGGTGGCGAGATCCCGTTGGTCGGGCGCACCGAGGCCGAGGTGTCGGCCGAGATCGGCCGCCGCCTCCTCGCCGAGGGCCACCAGCGGGTCAACTTCGCCATCGTCGCCTCGGGGCCCAACGCCGCCAGCCCGCACCACGAGCCCGGCGACCGCGTCATCCAGCGCGGCGAGGTCGTGCTGTGCGACTTCGGCGGCACCATGCTGGCCCCCGGCGGGGCCGGCTACTGCTCCGACATCACCCGGTGCGTCCACACGGGTGAGGTGCCGGCCGCCTTCGCCGAGCTGTACCAGGTGCTGCACGACGCCCAGCAGGCCGCCGTCGCCGCCGCCACCACGGGCACGTCGTGCGAGGCGGTCGACGCCGCCGCCCGCAGGCCCATCGCCGAGGCCGGCTACGGCGACTTCTTCATCCACCGCACCGGCCACGGCATCGGCATCGAGGAGCACGAGGACCCGTACATCGTGGCCGGCAACGCCGCGCCGCTGGCGCCGGGCCACGCCTTCTCGATCGAGCCGGGCATCTACGTGCCGGGCCACTGGGGAGCGCGGCTCGAGGACATCGTCGTGGCCACCGAGGGCGGCCCGCTCCCGCTCAACCGCGCCACCCACGAGCTGGTGGTCGTCGATGCCTGACCGGCGTCGTCCCCGCTGATGTACGACTTCGACGCCGCGTCGCTCCTGCTCCAGTGGGCCACGGGCGGCCTCGTGTTCCTGTGGGTCACCACCCGCCGGCGCGAGGTCAGCCTCGGTTACGGCTGGCTCATGCGGGGGACCTACGGCCTGATGGCCGCCGGGGCCTGCTACATCGGCGTGGCCGTCATCGAGCCGCTGCCGCTGCGCGACGTCTCCTCGGCGCTGGTGGCGCTGGTCGCCTTCGTCGTGCTCGGCATCTCGGTGTGGCGCAAGGACGCGGGGGTGTCCGGCCAGCGCGAGCTCGCCGAGCAGCGCTCGGCGCGCGTCGCGGCGATGACCGGCATCGACCGCGAGGCCAAGGCCAAGGACACGTCGGTGCCCGAGTTCGACCCGCGGCTCGACCTCATCGCGCCGGTGATCGGCATGGTGGGCGTGGTCGCATCGGGCTACGCGGCAGGCTCGCCCGAGTGGCTGTCGATCGCCCGCTTCGTCGTCGGCGCCCTGTTCATGGGGGCGGTCACCGACGCCATGCTGCTCGGCCACTGGTACCTGGTGCAGCCGGGGATGGCGCGGGGCCCCCTCAACGAGCTGGTGCGCTGGACCGGGTGGCTGGCCGTCCCCGAGATCGTCCTGCTGCTGATCCCCACCGGGATGATCTCGGCGCTCAACGGCACCATCGACGACGGCTACAACGGCCTGCTCGGATGGTTCTGGGTGGCATGCGCGGTCACCACGATCGGCCTGGTCGTCGTCACCCGCCTCGCCCTCAAGGAGCGCCAGTACTCGGCGGTGATGGCAGCCACCGGCCTGCTCTACCTGGCCATCCTCACCGCCTTCGGCACCGACCTGGTCGCCCGCGCCCTGCTGTCACGCTGACGTCCGCCGCCCCGCCCCGTGCGCCTCCCGGGGCGCCGACACGGCCAGCCGGTAACGTGGACGGGCCCCACCAGCCACGAGGGGAGACCCGCATGCCGCGCGCCATCTGGAGCGGTTCCATCAGCTTCGGCCTGGTCAACATCCCGGTGAAGCTGTACGGGGCGGTCAGCCGGAAGACCGTCCACTTCAACCAGCTCGACGCCCGCACCAACAGCCGGGTGAAGCAGAAGCGCGTCAACCCCGACACCGGTGACGAGGTCCCCTACGAGCAGATCGTCAAGGGCTACGAGCTGTCGTCGGGGGCCTACGTGGTCGTCACCGACGACGAGCTGGCCGCCCTCGACCCGAAGGCCGTGCGCACCATCGACATCGACGAGTTCGTCGACCTGGTCGACATCGACCCGATCTTCTACGACTCGGCCTACTACCTGGCCCCCGACAAGGCCTCCAAGCCGTACGCGCTGCTGGCCAAGGCCATGGAGGAGACCGGCAAGGTGGGCATCGCCCACTTCGTGATGCGCACCAAGCAGTACCTGGCCGCCATCCGCCCGAAGGACGGCCGCCTGCTGCTGTCCACCATGGTCTACGCCGACGAGGTGAACGACCCGGCCACCATCCCCGAGCTGGAGGATCTCGACGACGTCGAGCTGCCCGAGCGTGAGATCGCCATGGCCGAGCAGCTCATCACCTCGTTGTCGGCCGACTTCGAGCCCGAGCGGTTCACCGACACCTACCGCGAGGCCGTGCTCGAGCTGATCGAGCGCAAGGCCGCCGGCGAGGAGGTCGTGGCCCCGGCCGCCGCCGCCGAGCCCGACAAGGTCGTCGACCTCATGGCTGCGCTCGAGGCGTCGGTGGCCGCGGCCAAGGAGGCCCGCAAGCGGCACCCCACCGCCCACGACGGCGAGGCCGACGAAGCCGACGGCACCGCCGCCGAGGCGGAGTCGGCCACCCGCACGGCGTAGCGCGTGGCTGGTCGTTCGGTCACCGTCGACGTCGACGGTCGGCAGCTGGCGCTGTCGAACCTCGACAAGGTCCTGTACCCCGAGGCCCACGTGACCAAGGGCGAGGTGGTCGACTACTACGCGCGCATCGCCCCGACGATGCTGACCCACCTGACCGGTCGCTGCGTGACGCTGCGCCGGTTCCCCGACGGGGTCGAGGGCCAGAGCTTCTTCGAGAAGCGGTGCCCCGGCCACCGGCCCGAGTGGGTCCACACCGCCCTCGGGCCCGGCGACCGTCGGGGCGGCATCCACTACTGCGTGCTCGACGACGGCGTCGGTGGTGTGGGCGGCCAACCTGGCCGCCCTCGAGCTGCACACGCCGATGGCCCGCTCCGCCGACCTCGTCAGCCCCACCATGGTGGTGTTCGACTTCGATCCAGGGCCGCCGGCGGGGATGACCGAATGCGCCCGGGTCGCCCTCGCCCTGCGCGACGTCCTCGACCACCTCGACCTCGAGGCCTTCCCCAAGACCAGCGGCTCGAAGGGGTTGCAGGTCTACCTGCCGCTGAACTCGCCGGCCACCCACGACGAGGCGCGCGACTTCGCGCTGGCGGTGGCCCAGCTGCTCGAGAAGCAGCACCCCGGGCGAGGTGCTCACCGAGATGCGCAAGGAGCTGCGCACCGGCAAGGTCTTCATCGACTGGAGCCAGAACGCCCACTTCAAGACCACCGTGTGCGCGTACTCGTTGCGGGCCCGGCCCCGGCCCACGGTGTCCACCCCGGTCACCTGGGACGAGGTCGCCGGCGCCGCCGACGGCGGTGCGCTGTCGTTCGAGGCCACCGAGGTCCTCGACCGGGTCGAGCGGCTCGGCGACCTCTTCGCCCCCACGGCGACCCTGGAGCAGGCCCTGCCCCGGCCGAAGGGCTGACCTCGGCTCCGAGGTGATGGATCGAGCGCGTCTATCGATTAGGCCGTTTGGCCCATCTTTCCCTTCAGTCGCCGCCGGCATGGGCCGAACTACCTACCAGCCGGCCGGGACGGAACGGCCGACGACGGGGAGGGTTGGACATGGCGGTTGCCTTCGCAGGAGGGGTGGAGATGCCAGAGCTCGTCCGGGCGAGGTCGCGGGTCGACGCCGAGACGGTGGCGCCCGAGCGGCGCACGCCGGCGGTGCCCATCACCCGGTTCTCCTACGACCGTGACGCCATGCGCGAGGCCCGGTCGGCCCGCACCCGCATGGGGACGCCGCCCACCGGAGCCGGGCCGGCGCCCACCGGCGCACCGCCGGCGGCCCCGTCGCCCGCGCCTGGCTCCGCCGACATCGCCGGTTCGCCGGTGCCCCGCCGGACGCCCGTGCGACCGGTGCCCGTGGCCCGCACCGGTCGGTCGGCCACGACCGCTGCTCCCGCGCCCTCCACCACGGATGCCCCGATCTACGTGGTCGCCTGTGTGGCGGTGTACCCCGACGCCGCGCCGGTGGCGCCGGTGCCGATCACCCGCTCGGCGGCCCGTCCGGTGTCGGCGCCTGCGGCTGCGGTGGGGCCGTCCCGGCCACGCGGGGCCGGACGCCCGTCGATCCTCTCGGCGCCCGCGCCGGTGCGGGCCGTCCCCGAGCCCGCCGTCGGGCCGCAGCTCGATCCGGTGGCGGCCCGGGCCGAGGCCGCCGAGGCCGACGCCCGCCTGCGGGCGGTGGCGCTGGCTCGCCGGGCGGCGTCGCTGCAGGAGCGCCTGGCCAGCGAGGTCCCGGTGGCGCCCGGTGGGGGTGGGGCCGCACCCGCCGGGCGTCCCGGGCTGCTGCGCCGGGCCGTCGGCGCCTGATCGGCGGCGTTCCTGCGCCGGCCGGGGCCGGCCACCGCCTGGCCGCGCCCCGTGGACGGGCGACCCCCGGTCCGATGATCGGCCGGTCGAGCCTCGGGCGCGACGAGGGCCACGGTCGCCCGTGGCCCTCGCGTCGTGCTGGTCGGCCGGCCGGTGCCCGGCGTGGTGCCTCGGGGTCAGCCGGCCTTGGTGGTGGTCGTCGAGGCGCCACCGGCCGTCGTCGAGGTGGTCGACGACTCGGGGCTGGTGCCCGAGCCCGGCGTCAGGTCGACGGTCGACGTGGCCGACACCGGGGCGCCCGACTCGCCGAAGGGCTGGGTGAAGGTGAGCGTGTAGGTGCCGGTGATCGGCGTGTCCAGCTCGTACCAGAGGGCGAACGTGCCGTTGCTGTTGTTGGCCTGGATGCCGTCGCTCTCCACCTGGGCGGTCGACTTGGTGCCGTCGGGCCGGGTGATGGTGACCTGCGACGAGTCGAAGTAGTAGGTGTCGGTGGCCGAAGCGTTCGAGGTCTTGCCGGCGAGGACGAGGTAGCCCTTGCCCGCCGGGGCGTTGGTGTGGTCGTTCGGCTTGTCGTAGCGGACCACGGCGGCGTTGACGGTCAGGGTCACGTTGCCGAGGTTGACCGGCGACGGGGTCTGCTTCACGGCCTGGGGCTGCAGCGTGGTGGCCTTGCTCACGTCGCCGAGGGGCACCTTGGCCTGCTGCTGGTCGGCGCTGCCGATCGTGAGCGTGGTCTCCGAGGCGTTGAACTGCTTGTCGTAGAGCTGGAAGACCAGCTGGTTGCTGGACGTCTGCTTGGCGACCACGTCACCGCTGGTCTTCAGATCACCGGTGTCGAGCGTGGTGCCGTCGGCCTCGAGGGCGAACGGGCCGTAGGGCACGGCGTTGGTGGAGCCGTTGTTGGTGATGTCGAGGCTGATCACGACCGAGGGGACGCCGTCGACCTCGGCGACGTCCCAGCTCTTCAGGTTGAACGTGAAGCCGCTGTTCCAGACCTTGGTGTCGATCTGGTTCTTGGTGGGCGTGGTGCCGGTGGTGGTGCCGGTGCTCTTGCCGGAGGTCGTCGCGGTGGAGCCCCCCGATGTGGTCGAGGTCGGCGCGGCCGTGGTCGACGACGGCGTCGTGGTGGTCTCTTCCTTCTTGGAGCAGGCGCCGATCAGCAGCATGCCGGCAGCGACGGGGGCGGCGAGCTGCAGGGCGCGCCGCTTCGCCACGGGGAGGGGGTGCTTGGTCATGGGCGCCATTCTTACCCCTCAGCGGCCCGTAGGTCGGTCCAGGTCGGTCGCGGCGGGGCGTGGTCGTCGGCGATCGCGACCGAGACCGATCAACGGGCGACGAAGTACTTGGCCCGGGGGTGGTGGCAGATGATGGCCGAGGTGGTCTGCTCGGGCTGGAACTGGAACCCGGTGTCCTCGTTCACGGTGATGCCGATCCGGCCGGCGTCGAGGAGCTCGGCGACCTTCTCGTTGTCCTCGAGGTCCGGGCAGGCGGGGTAGCCCCACGAGTAGCGGCCGCCCCGGTACTGCTGGCGGAACAGGCCGTTGAGGCTCGGGCCGTCCTCCTCGGCGAAGCCCCACTCCTCGCGGATCCGCCGGTGCCAGTACTCGGCGAGCGCCTCGGCCATCTCGACGCCGAGGCCGTGCAGGAGCAGGTACTCCTGGTAGCGGTCTGCGGCGAAGAGCTCGGCGGTGCGATCCGACACCTTCTCGCCCATGGTCACGATGTGGAAGGCGGTGTAGTCGGTCTCGCCGGAGTCGACCGGCCGGAAGAAGTCGGCGATGCAGAGGTAGGGCTCCTGGCGCTGGCGGGGGAACCCGAAGCGCATCCACTCCGAGGTCCGGCTGTCGTCCTTCCAGATGACGACCTCGTTGCCGTCGGCGTTGGCCGGGAAGTAGCCGTAGACCACCTGGGGGACGAGCAGGTCGTCGGCCTTGGCGGCGGCGAGCTGCTCGCGCAGGGTGGCCCGGATGCGGTCCTTGAACTCGGCGTCGGACTCACCGCCCTCGGGCCGGAACTGCCACTGGTTGCGGAACAGCGCCGTCTCGTTGAGGTAGCCGGCGATGTCGTCGAGCGACAGGCCCTTGACCACCTTCGAGCCGACGAACGGGGGCACGAACACCGGGTTGTCGGTGACGACCTCGGGGGAGCGGGCGGGCAGGTCGACCGGCGCGTCGGCGGCGTCGGCGCTCGAGCCGCTGCGGGCCGGCACCTTCGACTCGCTCGGGACCCGGCCCCAGTCGGGCTCGTCCTCGCCGGTGCGGCGGATCTCGCCGAGGCGGTCCATCACCCGCAGGCCCTCGAAGGCGTCCTTGCCGTAGAAGAGGCGGCCCTCGTACACCTCGCGCAGGTCGCGCTCGACGTAGGAGCGGGTGAGGGCGGCGCCGCCGAGCAGGACCGGGACGTGGGCCATCTCCCGCTGGTTCAGCTCCTCGAGGTTGTCGCGCATGATGAGGGTCGACTTCACCAGCAGGCCGCTCATGCCGATGGCGTCGGCGCCCACCTCGTTGGCCTTCTCGATCATCTCGGCGATGCCGATCTTGATGCCGAGGTTGTGCACCTCGTAGCCGTTGTTGGTGAGGATGATGTCGACGAGGTTCTTGCCGATGTCGTGCACGTCGCCCTTCACGGTGGCGAGCACGATGCGCCCCTTGCCCCCGGTGTCGGCCTTCTCCATGTGGGGCTCGAGGTGGGCCACCGCCGACTTCATGGTCTCGGCGGACTGCAGCACGAACGGCAGCTGCATCTCGCCCGTGGCGAAGAGCTCGCCCACCACCTTCATGCCCGACAGCAGGACGTCGTTGATGATCTCGAGCGGGGTGAGGCCCCCGGCCATGGCGGCGTCGAGCTCGTCCTCGATGCCCTCGCGGTCGCCGTCGATGATGCGCTGGGACAGGCGCTGCTCGATGGGCCAGCCCGAGCGGTCCTCGACGACCGCCTCGGTGGTCTGCACGTCGGCGAACACCTCGAGGAGGGTGGTCAACGGGTCGTAGGCCGGCTGGTCGCCGTCGGCCTTGCGCCGGCGGTCGTAGATGAGGTCGAGGCACACCTGGCGCTGCTCGTCGGGGATCTTGTTCAGCGGCATGATCCGGGCGGCGTGCACGATGGCCGAGTCGAGCCCGGCCTGCACGCACTCGTGCAGGAAGACCGAGTTCAAGACGTGGCGGGCGGCCGGCTTCAGGCCGAAGCTCACGTTCGACACGCCGAGGGTGGTGAACACCCCGGGGAGCTCGGCCTTGATCCGGCGGATGGCCTCGATGGTGGCCATGCCGTCGCCGCGCAGGTCCTCGTCGCCGGTGGACAGCGGAAAGGTGAGGGCGTCGAAGATCAGGTCGCCGGGCTCGAGGCCGTAGCGGTCGACGGCGAGGTCGTGGATGCGGTGGGCGACCCGCAGCTTCCACTCGACGTCGCGGGCCTGGCCCTCCTCGTCGATGAGCAGGCAGATCACCGCGGCGCCGTACTCGCGTGCCAGCCGGAACACCCGGTCGAGGCGCGAACCCTCGTGCTCGCCGTCCTCGAGGTTGGCCGAGTTCAAGATGGCCCGGCCGCCGAAGCGCTGGAGGCCGGCCTCCATGACCTGGGGCTCGGTGGAGTCGAGCACCAAGGGAGCGGCGGCCTGGGTGGCGAAGCGCTGCGCCACCTGGTCCATGTCGCCGGTGCCGTCGCGACCCACGTAGTCGACGCAGACGTCGAGCACGTGCGCGCCTTCGCGCACCTGGTCCTTGGCCATCTGCACGCAGGTGTCCCAGTCGGCCTCGAGCATCGCCTCTCGGAACTTCTTGGAGCCGTTGGCGTTGGTGCGCTCACCGATGATGAGGAAGGACGTGTCCTGCTCGAACGGCACGAGCGAGTAGATCGACGACGCTCCCGGCTCGTGGACGGGGGAGCGGCGGGCGGGCTCGAGCCCGGCGCAGGCCTCGACGACGGCGGCGAGGTGCTCGGGCGACGTGCCGCAGCACCCGCCGATCACCGAGATGCCGAGGTCGCTCACGTGGTGGCGATGGTGCTCGGCGAGCTGGGCCGGCGTGAGGTCGTAGTGCATGTGGCCGTCGACCACCGACGGCAGGCCGGCGTTGGGCAGGCAGGAGATGGGCGTGCGGCAGTGCGCCGAGAGGTGGCGCAGGTGCTCGCTCATCTCCTCGGGGCCCGTGGCGCAGTTGAGGCCGATGACGTCGGGGCGGAGGGCGTCGATGGTCGACAGGGCCGCGGCGATCTCGGTGCCGAGCAGCATGCGGCCGGTGGTCTCCATCGTGACCTGGACCTGGATGGGCACCTCGCGGCCGGCGGCGGCCATGGCCCGCCGGGCGGCGATGACGGCGGCCTTGACGCACAGCAGGTCGAACTGCGTCTCGATGATGAACAGGTCGACGCCGCCGTCGAGCAGGCCGCGGGCCTGGACCTCGTAGAGGTCGCGCAGCTCGACGAAGCCGATCTGGCCGAGGGTCGGCGACTTCGTGCCGGGGCCGATGGAGCCCGACACGAACCGGGGCTTGTCGGGGGTGGAGAAGTCGAGCGCCACCTGCTTGGCCACGCGGGCGGCGGCCTCGTTGAGCTCGTAGGCGCGGTCGGCGATGCCGTACTCGGCGAGCGGCACGCCGAAGGCCCCGAAGGTGTCGGTCTCGGCGACGTCGCAGCCCACCTCGAAGTAGGCCGCGTGCAGCTCGCTGATGACGTCGGGCCGCGTCACCACGAGCAGCTCGTTGCAGCCCTCGAGGTGCTCGCCGCCGAAGTCGTCGGCGGTGAGGCCGCGGGCCTGGATGCCGGTGCCCATGGCGCCGTCGAAGATCACGACGCGCTCGTTCACCGCTTCGAGGTAGCTGCTCATCCGGGAGAGGCTAGTGGGGCGGTTCTCCGGCCCCAAAGAGCGAACGCGGCGCGCTCAGGTGGTGGGAGCCGCCCCGGGCGCGGGCATCGCCCCGGCGCCGTCGTCGGCGGCGCGGGCCTTCCGGTTGCGCAGGCGGCGCACGATCCGCCGGGCCGGGCGTGGTCCCCGCCCCGAGTCCTGGCGCTGCATCCAACCCGGGTCTCGCAGCTCGCGGTACATGGCCTTGCCCGCTCCGATGAACGGGATGGCGAGGATGGCCCCGAGGATCCCGGCGATGGCGAAGCCGGCGACCGCCGCGACCATGGTCGTGAACGGCGAGATGTCGGTGGCCCGACCCACGATCACCGGCAGCAGCACGTTGTTGGAGAACATCATGTAGGCGAAGAACACGATGCCGGCGATGATGCCGGCGGTGGGGCTGACGGTGAACGCCACCAGCACGAAGGTGATGCCACCGACGGCTCCGCCGATCTGCGGGACCAGGTTCCAGAGGCCGGCCCACAGCGCCAGCAGCGGGCTGAGGGGCACGCCGAGGATGAGGCCGGTGAGCAGGACCTGCATGCCCTGCAGGAAGGCGAGCACCAGCGAGCCGGCGAAGCTGCGGCCGACGACGCGGTAGGCAGCCCCGCCCAGGCGCGCCACCATGGCCCGGCGCCGCACCGGGATGAGCACGCGAGCCCGCTCGCCGAGTCGCGGGCCGTCGATCAGCAGCGCGAGCATCACGAGGAACACGACCAGGGCCTGCACCAGGCCCGCGGTGATGGCCTCGGCGGCCCCGGTGATCTCGGCGGTCTTGCCGGCCAGCTGCTTGGGGAGCTGGCTGAGCCACTGCTCGACCTGCTGGGGCACGTTGTTGCGGACGAGGATCGGCCCGACGACCGGCAGCGTGTCGAGCTGGTCGACCACGCGGGGGAGGTCCTGCTGGAAGCTGCGGGCCTGCTCGACGGTGGCCGGACCGAACAGGCCGATCAGCAGGCCGACGACCAGGAGGCCCGTCCCGCAGAGGAGGGCGACGGTGGAGGTCCGACCCAGCCGGGTGAGCTGCTGCAGCCGGGCGACGACGGGGTTGGCGGCCAGGGCCAGGATCGAGGCCAGCACCATGATCTGCAGCGCTCCCGGTGCGGCGGCGGCGATGCTCGTCAGGGCCAGCACGCCGACGAGGGCGGCGGCCACGACCAGCACCGACCGCCAGTCGACGTCGACGCGCACGATCCGCGACGGCGGATCGACCACGTCGTCGAAGCCGCCCTCGTCAGCCACGGTGCTCGGCTCGTCGCCCGGTCCGCCGGGTCCGCCCGGTCGGCCGGGCCCGCCGGGTCGGTGTCGTGGGCCGGTCGGTCCCCGCCGGTCCGGTCATCGGCCGAGCCCCGCGATCGCCGTCGACCGTCGTGGGGTCACCGAGCTCGGCGGGCACCCTCGGTACTGTACCGATCGATGCCGTCGACCCCGGGGACCGGTGCTGGACAGCGCTCCGCCGCCGCCGGTCCCGCGGCCGAGACGGTGCGCACCATCGTGCGGATCAGCCCGTGGTCGATCGTGCGGGCCACCGTGCTGGTGGCCGCGCTCGCCCTGCTGCTGCGCATGGTCGACCTCGCCTCCACCACGTTGTGGTGGATCGCCATCGCCGCGACCATCGCGGGGCTGGCGCTCCCGCTCGTCAACCGCCTCGACCGGCGCATGCCCCGCGGGATCGCCATCGCGCTCGTGCTGCTCCTGGTGTTCGTGCTGGGCGGCCTCGTCGTCGGCCGGGTCCTCGTCGAGGTGAACCTGCAGATCGGTTCCGTGCGCCAGGCCTGGATCGACAGCGCCAACCAGATGGAGCGGTCGTCGGGCGTGGGCAAGGTCGCCACCGAGTTCGACCTCTCGGGCAAGGTCGAGAGCCTGTTCTCGGCGCTGCCCGTCTACCTCGGCGGCGGCGACACGTCCCAGGCCCTCAGCGCCGTCTCGTCGGCCGCGGGCTCGCTGGTCGTCATCGGCTTCTTCATCCTGCTCCTCACCATCTCCGGTCGTCGCTTCTACCGCGCCGGGCTCGACCAGCTGCGCGACGAGGCCACCGCCCAGCGCATCCGCGTGGTGGTCTCGAGCGCCTACCGGTCGACCACCGGCTACCTCGGCTGGATGATCGGCCGAGCCATCCTCTTCGGCGTCCTCTCGGCGATCCTCGCCCTCGTGCTCGGCTACGACTCGCCGACCGTCATCGGGTTGTGGTTCGCGGCCTGGAGCCTCGTGCCCGGGTTGGGGTTGGTCATCGCCGCCCTGCCGCTGGCGGTCGGGCTGTCGATCTCGTCGCTGCCCCTCGGCGCCTCGGTGCTCGTGCTGGCCACCGCCGTGCAGGTCGCCGACGGGCGGACCCTCCTGCGCCAGCTCGAGCGCCGGACCCTGATCGTCGGTCCGGCCCTCACGCTGCTCGCCGGCGTCTTCGGCCTGTTCCTGTACGGCTTCGGCGGCTTCGTCGTGCTGCTCGCCGGGACCACCTTCGCCCTCGCCCTGCTCCAGGAGGTGCAGGGCCTCGGGCCGGACGTGCTGGGCGCCCTGCGCTACCTGCGGACCGGCGAGCGGGTCGCCGGCCTCGACGAGGTCACCGCCGACGGCCCGGTCGTCGCCGGCGAAACGCCGGGCTGATCGTGGCGGGGGGCGTGGGCGACCCGTAACCTCCGACCCGATGAAGATCTACACGCGCAAGGGCGACGACGGGACCACCGGCCTGCTGTTCGGCGGCCGGGTGGCCAAGGACTCACCCCTGCCCGTCGCCTACGGCGCCGTCGACGAGGCCCAGGCCGCCCTTGGTGTCGCCCGGGCCGAAGCCGAGCCGGGGAGCGAGCTCGACGACCTGCTCGTCCACCTCGAGCGCGACCTCTGGGTGGCGATGTCCGAGCTGGCCACCGAACCCCACAACCGGGCCAAGCTCGAGCCGGGCACGAGCCTCGTGACCGAGCCCATGGTCGAGCGGCTCGAGCAGCTCATCGACGACCTGACCGGCCGCTTCGAGGCCCCCACCGAGTTCGTCGTGCCCGGCGGCACCCGGGTGGCCGCCCAGCTCGACGTGGCCCGCACCGTCGTGCGCCGGGCCGAGCGTGATGCGCTCGCCGCCGAGGTCGCCGGGTCGGCGGTGGGGCCGTACCTCAACCGGCTGAGCGATCTGCTGTGGACCATGGCCCGCTGGCAGGAGGCCGAGGGCCGGGGCGCGTCGCTGATCACCCGCAGCGTCGA
This sequence comes from Acidimicrobiales bacterium, assembly GCA_046331175.1. GTDB lineage: Bacteria > Actinomycetota > Acidimicrobiia > Acidimicrobiales > Acidimicrobilacustridaceae > JAWKIW01. Next base: position 119,241 of record JAXLRI010000010.1, on the reverse strand, counting down.
GTCCTGAGGGGGCTGCAGCGGCGACGACCGTGGCGCCGGTGCGGTGCCCAGGAGGGATGCAGGCATGGCGATCAGCTTCGAGGTGACCAACCGGCCGGCCGATGACGTCGACGTCGACGTCGTGGCCGTGGCCTCCGACGCGCTGGCCGATGCTCCGGTCGACCCGGCCGTGCTGGCCCGGCTGCGCTTCGAGGGCAAGCCGGGCCAGCTCCAGTGGCTGCCGGCCGACCACGGCGACGGCCTCGACCGCCTGCTGGTCGGCGTCGGGCCGGCCGCCGCCGTCGACGCCACGGTCCTGCGCCGCTCGGCGGCGGTCGCCGCTCGCGCCGTCACCCGGCGCCCCTCGGTGCGCACCGATCTCGCCGCCGCCGTGGCCGATCTCGCTGCTCGCCCCGCCGCCGCCCAGGCGGTCGCCGAGGGCTTCGTGCTCGGGGCCTACCGGGACGCGCGGTTCCGCTCAAAGCCCGAACCGGTCGAGCTGAGCCGGGTCGTGCTGGTCGGACCGGGAGGTGCGAAGGTGCGCGACGCCGTCGAGCGGGGCCGCGCCATCGGAGAGGCCGTGACCTTCGCCCGCGACCTGGTGAACGAGCCGGGTGGCTCGCTCACGCCGGTGAAGCTGGCCGAGATCGCCGTCGAGGTGGCCGACCGGGAGGGCCTCCGGGTCAGCGTGCTCGACGAGGCCGACCTCGCCGAGCTCGGCTGCGGCGGCATCCTCGGCGTCAACCGGGGCTCGAACCAACCCCCTCGGCTGGTCGAGCTGCACTGGGAGCCCGACGACGCCAAGGCGAGGCTGGCCCTGGTCGGCAAGGGGATCACCTTCGACTCGGGTGGGCTGTCGCTCAAGTCGGCCACCGGCATGATGGCGATGAAGAGCGACATGGGCGGCGCGGCGGCGGTGCTGGCGGCCTTCTCCGCGCTGCGCGCCGTGCACCCGAAGATCGCCGTGAGCGGCTACCTGCCGCTGACCGACAACATGACCGGTGGCGATGCGACGCGGCCGGGAGACGTGCTCGCGCTGCGCAACGGCACGACGGTGGAGGTGCTGAACACCGACGCCGAGGGCCGGCTCATCCTCGGCGACGCCCTCGCCCTGGCCAGCGAGCGATCACCCGACGCCATCGTCGACCTCGCCACGTTGACCGGCGCCGTCGAGGTGGCCCTCGGGTCGCGGATCGCCGGGCTGCTCGGCAACGACGACTCGCTGGTCGAGCGCGTGCGAGGCGCGGCCGCCCGCGCCGGCGAGCGGGTGTGGCCGCTGCCGCTTCCCGACGACTACCGGTCGATGCTCGACTCCGACGTGGCCGACCTCAAGAACATCGGGGCGCCCGGCAAGGCCGGCACCTTGGTGGCCGGCTTGTTCCTGCGCGAGTTCGTCGGTGCCGGGATCCCCTGGGTGCACCTCGACATCGCTGGCACGGCGTGGTCGGACGCCGTCGACGGCGACTCGGTCAAGGGGGGCACCGGCTTCGGCGTCCGGCTCCTGCTCGAGCTGATCGGCTCGTGGACGTCCCGCGCCCGGGCCACGGCCTGATCGGGACTCCGTCGGATCCCGCCCGCACGGGCGCCCGTGATCACGACGCCGCCGGGACCTCCGGCCCCCCGTCGTCGGGCGCCCCCGCCGGGGCCTCGGCGGGCCGCGGCCGGGCTCGGAGGGGAGCGGGGCCGGCATGGGCGACGAGGGTGGTCGGCGCCGGACGGCGGTCGGCCTCGGGCGCCGTCGCGGTGGTCGAGGCCGCCTGGCCGTCGGGGTGGTGCTGCGCCCACGCCCACTTGACGGCCTGGTGGGCGATGGCGGGGTGGAACCGCCAGCGGTGCAGCTGGCGTTCGGTGGCGTCGTAGTCCTCGCCGAGCTCGACCAGCGACAGGGCCAGGGCGTGGGCCCGCTGGCGCATCTGCTCGGCGTCGGGGTGGGCGAGGCTCCGGCCGAGCCACTCGGCGTGCTCGGTGCGCAGCGGCTCGGGGAGGTGCTCGACCTGGCGCCGGCTCAGCGGCGGGAGCCGCCGCCGCACCGCCAGCGTGTCGCCTCCCTCGAAGCGGGCCTGGCCGAAGTTGGCGAGGCGGGCGACCGTGTGGCTCAGCGAGGTCATCGAGCGGCTGCCCAGCCCGATGGCCCGACCGGTGGCGACCACGTCGAGGTCGAGCCCGTCGGGCTCGGCGTCGAGGCGGTCGGCGAGGTGGCGCAGGAGCCACACCGCCGACGGTCCGAGCACGCCCAGCCAGAACCGTTCGACGTACCCCGAGCGCGGGTCGTGGCCGAGGGCGTCGACGACGGGGTCGACCCAGGGTTCGACGTGCAGGGTGGGGGGCAGGCGGCGGTCGGACACGGGTGGGCTCCTCGGTGGTGGGCGGGCGGTTCAATGCTTTTCCTATCTTTTCATTCTTTCTCCGTCAACCTCGATGTTCGGCTGGCCGTCCCTCCCCTCCGGCGCCCGCCGCGCCGATGCCGCCGGGTGGGCAGCCCCGGCCGCTGCTGGCAGGCTGGGCCCGTGCCCGACGACCTGCCGGCCGAGCCTCGCTTCGGCGCCGTGGACCCCGACCGCCTGGCCGAGGCGCGCCGGCTCGTCGCCGCAGCCCGGCGGATCGTGGTGCTCACCGGTGCCGGCATCTCGACCGACAGCGGGATCCCCGACTTCCGGGGACCCGACGGCATCTGGACCCGCGATCCCGAGGCCGAGAAGCTGGCGACGATCGGCGTGTACCGCCGCGACCCCGCCGTGCGCCGGCGGGCCTGGCAGCGTCGGCTCGACACCGCCATGTGGTCCCGCCGGCCCAACGCCGGCCACCACGCGCTCGTCGACCTCGAGCGGACCGGACGCCTCGACCTCCTCGTGACCCAGAACGTCGACGGGCTCCACCGGGCCGCCGGCACCGACGTCGACCACCTGGTCGAGGTGCACGGGAACGTGCGCGAGGTCGTGTGCCTCTCGTGCGGCGACCGGACGGCGATGGCCGAGGCCGCGGCCCGGGTCGACGCCGGCGAGGACGACCCACCGTGCCGGCTGTGCGGCGGGATCCTGAAGCCGGCGGTCGTGTTCTTCGGTGAGAACCTCGACCCCGACGACCTGACCCGCGCCTTCCGGGCCGCCGAGGCGTGCGACCTCTTCCTGGTGGTCGGCTCGTCGCTGGCGGTGTACCCGATCAACGAGACGGCGGCCGCGGCTGTCGATGCCGGCGCCCGGCTGGTGATCCTCAACGGCGAGCCGACGCCGTTCGATCGTCGGGCCGACGTCGTGCTGCGGGGGTCGATCAGCCACGCGCTGCCGACGCTCGTCGGCGAGGGGTGACGCACGGGCGCGACCCGGCCACCGGCGACCGCGGCGACGGCCTTGGGGAATAGGCGACCCTCTGAGTAGGGTTTTCTCCTCGGAACACCACCCGCCGGCGCCCGCCCGAGGCGCCGCCGACCCCAGGACGTGCCGCCATGGCCACCTTCCGCGACCTGCTGGCCAGCACCAAGGCCGAGATCCGCGAGATCACCACCGCCGAGGCCGACGAGGCGCGCGCCGCGTCCGGCGCGGTCGTGCTCGACGTCCGCGAGCCCGACGAGTACGAGCAGGGCGCGATCCCCGGCTCGCTGCACATCGCCCGCGGCCACCTCGAGTCCAACATCGAGGGCCGGGTGCCCGACCACGACACCCCGCTCATCGTCTTCTGCGCCGGCGGGGTCCGCTCCGCCTTCGCCGCCAAGACCCTCGGCGAGCTGGGCTACACCGACGTGGTGTCGGTCATCGGCGGCTTCAACCGGTGGAAGGACGAGGGGCGCGAGTGGCGCGCACCGCGCACCCTCACCCCCGAGCAGCGCAACCGCTACCAGCGCCACCTCCTGCTCCCCGAGGTCGGTGAGGAGGGCCAGCTGAAGCTGCTCGACGCCAAGGTGCTCCTGCTGGGCGCCGGTGGCCTGGGCTCGCCGGCGGCGCTGTACCTGGCGGCCGCCGGGGTGGGCACCATCGGCATCATCGACATGGACGTCGTGGACGACTCCAACCTGCAGCGCCAGATCCTGCACAACGTCGACCGCATCGGCGAGCGCAAGGTCGACTCGGCCAAGAAGACGCTCACCCTGCTCAACCCCGACGTGAACGTCGTCGCCTACGACACCCGCCTCGGCGCCGACAACGTCGTCGAGCTGCTCTCCGAGTACGACCTCGTGGTCGACGGCGCCGACAACTTCCCGAGCCGCTACCTGCTCAACGACGCCTCGCTGAAGACCGGCACCACCGTGGTGCACGGCTCGATCTTCCGCTTCGAGGGCCAGGTGACGGTGTTCAAGCCGCACGACGGGCCCTGCTACCGCTGCTTCCTCCCCGAGCCCCCGCCGCCCGAGCTGGCGCCGTCGTGCTCGGAGGCCGGGGTGCTCGGCGTGCTGCCCGGCATCATCGGGTCCATCCAGGCGCTCGAGGCCATCAAGCAGATCCTCGACCTCGGCGACTCCCTGTCGGGTCGGCTGCTCGCCTACGACGCGCTCGAGCAGTCGTTCCGCACGTACAAGATCAACCGCGATCCGGCCTGCCCGGCCTGCTCGGTCGACCCCGCCCAGCTGGTCATCGCCGAGTACGACGAGCTCTGCTCACCACACCCGCTGCAGGCGCCGGCCGGGGCGTGAGGGCGGTCGGGGATCGCCGGGCCGCTCGGCCCGGCGCCGGCGACCGGATGCAAGGTCGGGGCACCGGCGCGACCTAGGCTCGGCGCCCCGAACGCCGTCGCCGGAGCCCCGCCATCTCGTCGCCACTCGACCGCCTGCGCGCCAAGAACCCGCTGCCCGAGGGCGCGCTCTCGGTGGCGGTCGGCCTCGCCATCTCCGGGGTCGCGACGTACGTGTTCTTCGGGGTGGCGTCGAGGTCGCTGTCGCCCGGCGCCTACAGCCAGCTCAGCGTCCTGTGGGGCCTGATGTTCGCCGTCGGCAACGGGATCATGCAGCCGCTCGAGCAGGAGGTGGCCCGGGCCGTCTCCCACCGGCTGGCCAACGGTGACGGGCCCGGCCCGGTGATCCGCCGGGCGATCACGATCGGCCTCGGGTTCGCGGCCACCGTGTGCCTCCTGGCGCTCGTGACCCACGCCCTGTTCCTCGATCGCTGGCTGTCCGGCGACGGCACGCTCACCGTGGCGTTCGTGGTCGGCCTCCTCGGCTTCTGCGTCGGGCACCTGGCCCGGGGGACGCTGTCGTCGCACGGCCGGTTCGTGCGCTACTCGGCCTTCTTCAGCGTCGACGGGATCGCCCGCGTGGTGTTCGCCGCCGGTCTGGCCTGGCTGGGGCTGACCACCGCCGGCGCCTTCGGCATGGTGCTGGCGCTGGCGCCGTTCCTCGGGGTCGCTGCCGCCCTCGCCGGCCAGCGCCACGACGAGATCCTCGCCGACGGGCCGCCGGCCGCCTGGGGCGAGCTCACCAAGGCCCTCGGGTGGCTCCTGGCCGGCACGATCGCCCTGTCGCTGCTGATCCAGGGCGGGACCATCGCCGTCGGCATCCTGTCGACCCCCGACCAGGAGGCGGCCGCCGGCGTCTTCCTGAACGGCCTGCAGACGGCCCGCATCCCGCTCTTCTTGTTCCAGGCGGTGTTGGCTTCGCTGCTGCCGAAGCTGTCCCACCTGGCCGGCACCGGGGCCTTCGACGAGTTCCTGCGGTCCCTGCGCAACCTGGTGTTCGCCATCCTCGGCGTCGGGGTGATCACGACGATCGCGGCCGCCGCCGTGGGACCCGCCTTCATCTCGGTGGTGTTCGGCTCGTCCACGACGCTCAGCTCGCGCGACATCGGCCTCCTGGCCGCCGCCTTCATCCTGATCATGGCGACGATCTGCATCGACCAGGCGCTGATCGCCCTCAACGGCCACAGCCGCATGGCCGCCGGCTGGGTCCTGGCGCTCGGGGTGTTCGTGGTCGTGACGGCCGTGGCCGGGCCCGACCTCTTCCTGCGGGTCGAGCTCGGGCTGCTGGCCGCCAGCGCCTTCGCCTTCGGCTGGATGGCGCTCATGCTGGCCGAGCGCCACCGGCACCACGCCCGGGCCCACGAGGTGGGGCTGGCCGAGGCGGCCGCCGAGCTGCCGATCCAGTAGCCACCGCCCGGTCGCATCGACGGTCGGCGGGCCGGCGAACCCCCGTTCGGGCTCCGCCTCTTCTCATCGACCAGCCGTTAACCTCTCGGACCTGCGGATGGGCCACGACGCGACCTGGACGGGTGCGGCGTGCGCTGACGAGGGGCCAGCGAGCAGTCGAGACGCGGCCGCGTCGGTCGCGCCCAGGGGGTTTCCCGTGAGTCCACCCATCCGAGCCACGCGACGGACCCGTCGTCCCGCAGCCCTCGCCGCCACGGCCCTCTCGCTGCTGGCTCTGGCTGCCTGCGGCTCGAGCCCGGCCGGTCAGGGCGTGGCCGCCGGCGGTCCCGCCGGCGGTGCGATCGGTCCTGCTCCGGCCGGGACGGCCGGACCGGGCGCACCTGGCGGACCGGCCGCCATCGCCGGACCGACCGCCACCTCCACCACCGCGCCGGCGGCTCCTGCGGGTGGTCCGGCCAGCGCGTCCGGACCGCTGCCGACGCTGCCGCCGGCGCAGCGCCGAGAGGCCGATCGCTACGACGCCCGGGGGTGCACGAAGGTCGGCCCCGACCAGGCCCTCTGCTCCTCCACCGCCGCCCAGGCCGACGCCACCGCCTCGGGTGACAGCGTCGACGACTGGCGCACCCTCGCCGGCTTCGTCGGCCCCCAGTACACGACCGACCTGCGGCGCGGGTCGCTGGCCCTGCTCGAGCCGACCATCACCGTCACCACCGCCGGGCCCTGGCGGGCGAGCGGCCTGGCCCGCTCGGAGCGGGCCGACACGGTGGCCGGCGTCCGGGTCACGGCGACCCTCGTCGGGGCCGACGGCGGGGTGCTCGAGCGGGTGAGCGCCGACAGCCCGGTGGCCCCGGTCCGGCCTGGCGAGCCGGTGCCGTTCACGCTCGCCGCCACCACCCCGGCCTCGTCGGTGGCGCGCGTCCAGTGGGGCATCGACGCCGTGGCGGGCGCTCCCACCGGCACCCGCGACCTCCAGCTGGCCACCTACTGGACCCGACCCACCGACGCGGGCCGCCGGGTCGACATGTACCTCCACCAGGATCCGGCGACCGGCCCGCTGCCCCACCTCGTGTTCGGCTCCGTGGCCGGCGTCGGCTCGAGCCCGGCCGGTCGACCGACCGTCACCCTGGCCTGGCTGGACGCCGGCGGCCGGGTGGTCGCGGTCGCCTCCAGCCCGGTGTCGGGGCCCGACGGCGCACCCGTCGCCGCGGTCGGCCCCGGCGAGGCGGCCGACTTCCTCGTCGAGGTCACCGACCCCGCCACCTCGGCCCAGGTGGCCTCCCTGACGCCGATGCTGTGGGCGGCGGGACGATGAGCGGACCGGACGCCCGCCTGGGACGCCGCCCGGTCTCCCGTCCCCCGTCACGCCGACGCCGCGCCGTCGTGCCGACCCTGGTGGTGGCCGCGGTCGTGGTCCTGCTGGTGGGCATCGTGCCGGTGGCCGGCGGCGACGCCGGCTCCCCGGTGGCCGCCGCCCAGACGCCGGCCTACACCCAGGGGTCCGGTCCGCTGGCCGACGTCCTGTACTGGGCCGACCAGAAGAAGTGCAAGGACCTCACGCGCGACGAGCTGGCGGCGATGATCATCGTGCCGACCTACACCGAGACCGGTGCGTCGGGGTCGGTGGCGCCGTCGCCGATGACGCTGAGCCGCTACGACACCCAGAGCCGCCTCTACGCCTTCAGCTCGCCCGGCTCGGCCGACAAGGCGTTCTTCCACCCGGGCGTCGGCATGTGGCAGTTCGACTCGGCGGGCGGGTGGAACCTGAGCGCGGCCACCGCCATCTCGACGTACTCCGCGGCCAGCACCGCCGCCGGTCTGATGGCGAGCCGCTACTGCGCATCCACGTCGAGCACCAAGGCCGGCAAGCGGGCCTACGCGTGGGGGGCCTGGTACTACTGCACCACCACCAGCCGCTGCGAGAACGTCTTCAACGCCCTGTACCAGAACGGTGCCCTGGTGATCGGCTCCGACAGCGCCATCGCTCGGGAGGGCGGCATGTCGTGGCGCAGCTGCGAGGTGTCGGGCATCGGCACGGTGCTGTGCGGCTACGTCGACCCGGCCAAGGCCCAGGGGCTCAGCAGCTGGACGGTGCCCGGCTACGGCCCGGCGCCCCTGACGGCGCCGTTCTACGTGTTCGAGGCCAACGGCAAGGAGTACCGCTACTGGCTGCGGGCCGACACCGGCTACGGCAACACCATCCGCGCGTCCAAGCCCATCACCTCCGACGCCCGGACCAGCCTCGCCTGGGAGCTCAGCGACACGCTCTGCGACCGCACCACGACCCGCGGGGCCTGTGGCGTCACGTCGTCGCCGTGGACGCCGTGGACCGGCCTCGGCTTCGCCACCTTCGGGCAGGCGGTCGTGGCCGCCAACCTCGACGGCCGGCTCGAGGCGTTCGCCGTGAGCTGGAACGGCCTGCTGTACCGCGCCGCGCAGGCGACGCCGAACGGCACGTGGGGGCCGTGGACGGCCCTGGGGTCGGGGTTCTCGAACGCCGCCACGCCCGCCGTCGCCCGCAACGCCGACGGCCGGCTCGAGGTGTTCGCCAACGGGGTCGACGGCGGGCTCTGGCACGCCTGGCAGACGACGGTCGGCTCGGCGTGGAGCAACGTCTTCCCGCTGTACGGCTCGATGGGGGGCCAGCCCGGCGTCGGCATCAACGCCGACGGCCGGCTCCAGGTCTTCGCCCGCGCTCCCGACGGCTCGGTGCGCTCCTCGTGGCAGTGGGGGGCCGGTGGCCTCTGGGTGCCGTGGCAGTCGATGGGTGGGATGGTCCCCGAGACGACCACGCCCGTGATCGCCACCAACGCCGACGGCCGGGCCCAGATGTTCGTGCTCGGCACCGACAAGGCCCTCTACAGCACGTGGCAGACCGCGCCCAACGCCGGGTGGACCGGCTGGAGCTACTTCGGCGGTCCGTGGACCAGCCCCGGCGTCTCCGTGGCCCGCAACGCCGACGGACGGCTCGAGGTGTTCGCCCTGGGTGCCGGCGGCGCGCTGTGGCGCACCGCCCAGACCACGCCCGGCGCGTCGGTGGGCACGTGGACCTCCCTCGGCGGCGCGTGGCAGGCCACGCCCACCGCGATCACCGATCGCTCCGGACGGCTGAACGTCATCGTGCCGACGCTGGCCGGTGGGGCCCCGAACCAGCTCCGCCAGGTCGCAGCCAACGGCGCGTTCGGCACCCCGGTGGGGCTCGGCGGCGCGTCGACCCTGCCGGTCGCCACCGCGCTGCAGGCCGACGGTCGGCTGGCCGCGCTGGTCACCGGCACCGACCGCTTCTTGTACCTGTCGTCGACGACCGCCTCCCTCGGCTGAGCAGGGTCGGACGGCCCGCCGCTTTCGCACGGCGGACGGCTGCGCTAGACCACCCTGTTCGTGAGAGGCCTGATCTTGTCGGGCGGGGCGGGCACCCGCCTCCGGCCCATCACCCACACGAGCGCCAAGCAGCTGGTGCCGATCGCCAACAAGCCGATCCTCTTCTACGGGATCGAGGACATGGTGACGGCCGGCATCACCGACATCGGCATCATCATCGGCGAGACCGGCGACGAGATCCGCGCCGCGGTCGGCGACGGCTCGGCCTTCGGTGCCCGGGTCACCTACCTGCCCCAGGACGCCCCGCTCGGCCTCGCCCACTGCGTGCTCATCGCCCGCGAGTTCCTCGGCGACGACGACTTCGTCATGTACCTCGGCGACAACATGCTCGAGCAGGGGCTGACCGAGTTCGTCGAGCGCTTCGAGGCCGAACGGGAGGCCGCCCGGGCACCCCGGCTCGGCGAGGAGTCGGTCGCCCCCGCCGCCCAGATCCTGCTGGCTCGCGTCGACGATCCCCGCCAGTTCGGGGTGGCCGAGATCACCGCCGCCGGCGAGGTGGTGCGCCTCGTCGAGAAGCCGGCCGACCCTCCGTCGAACCTGGCCCTCGTCGGGGTGTACCTCTTCGACCCGCGCATCCACGACGCGGTCGCCGCCATCGAGCCGTCCGCACGGGGCGAGCTGGAGATCACCGACGCCATCCAGTGGCTCATCGACCACGGCCACCGCGTGCGCCACGAGGTGCTCGAGGGCTGGTGGATCGACACCGGCAAGAAGGACCCCCTGCTCGACTGCAACCGGCTCGTGCTCGAGACGCTCGACACCGACATCAAGGGCGTCGTCGACGACGCCTCCCGCCTCGACGGCACGGTCGTGCTGGCCGAGGGCGCCGAGGTCGTCGGCTCGCGGATCCTCGGGCCGGCCGTGATCGGGGCCGGGACCCGGGTGACCAACAGCTACATCGGCCCGTTCACGTCCATCGCCGCCGACTGCGAGATCTCCGACAGCGAGGTCGAGCACTCCGTCATCCTCGAGAACAGCCGCATCGTGGGCATCCCCCGGGTGACCGACTCGCTGATCGGCCGCGACGTCGAGGTGCTGCGATCCGAGCAGAAGCCCGCCGCCCTCCGGCTGATGCTGGGCGACCACTCTCGGGTCGAGGTGGAGTGATGGCGTCTGTCCCGAGCGAGCCGCCCGCCGGTGGCCGCGACCTGCGAGGTGCTCCATGGCCGAGGTGACCGAGTCGTCCACGATCCACGGCGCCTACCACGTCGAACCGGTCGTGCACGGCGACGAGCGGGGCTTCTTCGTGGAGACCTACCGGCGGGCCTGGTTCCCACAGGGTCGCGAGATGATCCAGGGCAACCGGGGCGACCGCCAGGCCGGCGCCGTGGTCGGCCTGCACTACCACCTGCACCAGGCCGACTACTGGTACGTGCCGTACGGGACCGCCCGGGTGGTCCTGCACGACCTGCGCGAGGGATCGCCCACCGCCGGCGCCACCGAGTGCTTCGACCTCGGCCGCCGGGCCGACGGCTCGCACTCCCACGCCGGCGTCTTCATCCCGCCAGGGGTCGCCCACGGGTTCGCCGCCCTCACCGACATGACCATCACCTACCTGGTCGACGGCTACTACAACCCCGCCGACGAGCTGGGCGTCGCCTGGGACGATCCCGAGATCGCCGCCGACTGGGGCGTCACCGAGCCGATCCTGTCGGCCCGCGACGCCGCCAACCCGGCCCGGGCCGACATCGAGCCGGCGCTGCGGCCACGGTTCCCGATGCGCACCTGACCGGCACCTGCCGGTGGCCCGCCGGCGGCCCGCCGGGGTCCGTCGCTCGGCCGGCCTCGGGTCGGGCCGCTCGACGGGTGGTGGGGAGCGGTCCCGCCGGGGCGGGGCTCGGTAGCCTCGGGCCCGGTGGACGACGACGGGCGCGACTGGTTCGGCAACCCGATCGGGGCCGATGACCGTGCCCCTCGTGCCGCCGTTCCGTGCCCGGCGTGCGGCGAGCCGTTCGCCGATGCGGACGCCCTGCGCTCGCACATCGCCTCGGACCACGACCGCCGGGCGCTGCCCGGCGGGGGGCGGCCGGGCCGGCCCGGTCGACGGGGGCGATCACCCCTCGATCCGAGCCCCTGGCGCCGGTTCGTGGACGGCCTGCGCTTCGTGCCCCTGTGGTTCGTCCTGCCGCTGAACGTGCTGTTCGTGTGGCTGGTGTGGCTGTCGCTGAGCGATCCGCTCTGGAACCCGGTGGGGGCCATGGTCGTCCGGCTCTCGCTGCTCCCGCTGATCCTGCTGCTGGCGGCGCGGGTGGCGGGCCGCAAGCCCCGCTGACGCGCACCGGCCGCGACCGTGGTGCACGGTCGCGGCCGGCGTGGAGGCTCCTCGCCGGGGGAGGGGTCAGCGAGGAGCGGCGCCGACGGGCACCCGCTCGTGGTCGGCGGGGCCGGTCGGGGGGATCGGGCCGGTCGGAGGGATCGGGGTGGCCGTCGGCCGCGGCGAGCGACGATCCGAGTCGAGCGAGCGCTCGGTCCGGTTCGCGCCGGGGCCCCAGGCCCGCAGCATGGCGACGATCGTGGCGCTGCTCACCAGCACGAGGCCCAGGCCGGCCACGATCGGGTTGCGGACGTCGGTGCCGGCGAAGGCGGCGTGCAGGGCCATGAGCCAGGCGGCGCCGTAGGACAGCAGGTGGATGCCGTGCCAGGTGCGCCGGGACAGCGCTCGGCGGGCCAGCGAGGTGACCTCGACCGCCACCAGCAGCCAGAGCCCGAGGACGCCGAGGGCGATGGCCGCGGGGTTCCACCCCGACGTGCCGGGCACCACCGTGGCGATCCAGCCGATGTCCACCGACGAGTCGGCGACGGCGGCGACGATGTGCAGCCCGAGGGCCGCCAGCCCCACCCCGCCGAGGTACGGGTGCAGGTCGAGGATCCAGCGGCGGGCGCCCTTCCGGTCGGTCATGCGGCCCGACACCACCGCCCCGAGCACCAGGGTGGCCGTGAGGGCCACCCAGGCGGTCAGGCCGGCGGCCCGCATCAGGTACCACCACATCTCGTTGCTCATCGTTCGTCCTCCCTCGGGTCGATCAGGTGCGATCGGATCGGGTCCGCCCCCATCGGGCGGGTCGGGTGACCGGCCGTCAGCTCGCCTTGGAGCGGGTGACCGCCTGGGTCGTGGTCGTCTTGGCGGTCGTCGACGTGGTCGACGGCGTGGTCGTCGTCGCCTTCGCCGTGGTCGAGGTGGTGCTCGCGGCCGTGGAGGCGGTGGCGGAGCCGGTGGTCGACCCGATCGACGAGGACCCGGTCGACAGGGTCGCCGGCGTCGCCGCCGCGCTGGTCGACTGGTTCGACGTGCCGGCCAGCGAGGCCGACGCCGCGGTCGTGTCGCTGGAGGCGGTCGCCGTCGAGGTCGTGGCCGGTTGGGTCTGAGCGATCACGGCGGCGCCACCGAGGACGCCGGCCAGGCCGGCGGCGGTGACCGCCGCACGCGACCGCCACGAGCGCCGCCAGCGGTTCCGCGTCGCGGCGCTCATGAGGTGGGGGGCTCGTTGCTCGGTCATGGCTCCACCCTGGAGGAGGTCGGTAAGGGCGACCCGCGCATCGGGTAAGCAGCACCGAAGAATCCCTGGTCGGCGAACTGCCACGTCCCTGCCAGCGTTCGCACAGGTCGGGGGCGTCGCGACGAGCGACGTCGGCGGATGGCGGTCGGTCGCCCGGCCCGGCCGGGGTCTGCGAGGATGGCCACCATGAAGCTGTTCGTCACCGGTGGAGCCGGGTTCATCGGGTCCAACTACGTCCACTGGGTCCTGGCCAACTCCGACGACGAGGTCACCGTCTTCGACGCCCTCACCTACGCCGGCAACCTCGACAACCTGCGCGACGTCGCCGACGACCCGCGGTACCGGTTCGTGCAGGGCGACATCTGCGACCGCGCCGCGGTGGCGACCGCCATGGCGGGTCACGACACGGTCGTGCACTTCGCCGCCGAGAGCCACGTCGACCGCTCCATCGTCGACCCGGACACCTTCGTGCGCACGAACTGCGGTGGCACCAACGTGATGTGCGACGTCGCCCGCGACCTGGGTGTCGAGCGCTTCCTGCACATCTCCACCGACGAGGTCTACGGGTCCATCGACTCCGGCTCGTTCGGCGAGGGCGACCCGCTCGGCCCCCGTTCCCCGTACTCCGCGTCCAAGGCCGGCAGCGACCTCATCGCCCTCGCCTACCACGAGACCTACGGGCTGCCGGTCGTGGTCACCCGCTCGTCGAACAACTTCGGCCCCTACCAGTACCCCGAGAAGCTGATCCCGCTGTTCGTGACCAACCTGATCGAGGGACGGAAGGTCCCGCTGTACGGCGACGGGCTCAACGTGCGCGACTGGTGCTTCGTCGAGGACAACTGCGCGGGGGTCGACCTGGTCCTGCGCCACGGCGTCGTCGGCGAGGTCTACAACATCGGCGCCGGCAACGAGGTCCCCAACCGCGAGCTCACCACCCGGATCCTGGCCCTGCTCGGCCACGGCGACGAGATGATCGAGTACGTCGCCGACCGCCTCGGTCACGACCGGCGCTACAGCATCGACACCGCGAAGGTCCGGGCCCTCGGCTGGAAGCCGGAGCACGAGCTCGACGAGGCGCTGGCCGCGACCGTCGCCTGGTATCGCGACAACCGCTGGTGGTGGGAGCCGCTCAAGGCGGCCCCCGCCCCGTGAGCTCCGCACCGGCGTCCAGGCGGCGGGGGAGCGTGGCGTGCGCGTCCTGATCACCGGCGCGAGCGGCCAGCTCGGCACCGACCTCGTCCGGTGGTTCGAGCTGGCAGGCCACCACGAGGTCGTGGCCTGCGACCGCGCCGCGCTCGACGTCGCCGATCGCGACGCGGTGCTGGGCGCCATCACGTCCACCACACCTGACGTCGTGGTCCACCCGGCGGCGTGGACCGCCGTCGACGCCTGCGAGGGCGACCCCGATCGGGCCTACCTGGTGAACGCCCTCGGGTCCCGCCACGTCGCCGACGCCGCCCGCCGCGTCGGCGCTCCTGTCGTGTACGTGTCGACCGACTACGTCTTCGACGGCACCAAGGAGGGGCCGTACCGCGAGTGGGACGAGCCCAACCCCCAGTCGGTCTACGGCGCCTCCAAGCTGGCCGGCGAGCGCGAGGTGCTGGCCCTGGCCCCCGGCTCGACCGTGGTGCGCACGTCCTGGGTGTGCGGCGAGCACGGCGCCAACATGGTCAAGACGGTGCTGCGGCTGGCGACCGAGCACCCGACGCTGTCGTTCGTCGACGACCAGCGGGGCCGCCCGACCTTCGCTGCCGACCTGGCCGCCGCCGTCGGCCGTCTGGTGGTCGAGCGACGACCCGGGACCTTCCACCTGGCCAACGCCGGGGCGGTGACCTGGTACGAGTTCGCCCGGGCGGTGCTGGAGGCGGCGGGGGAGGACCCCGATCGGGTCAGCCCCGTCAGCACCGCCGAGCTGCAGCCGCCCCGTCCCGCGCCCCGTCCCGCCAACTCCGTGCTCGACGACCTGGCGTGGCGGTCGGCCGGGCTGCCTCCCCTGCGCGACTTCCGCGAGCCCCTCGCCGAGCTGGTCGCCCGGCTGCGCTCGGCTTGACCGTCGCAGGCTCGACCGGTTCGGCCGCCCGCGCGTCGAGTCGGACACCACCGGGATCGGGCGGTGGCGAGAGCCGGCGAGGGCGGCCGGCGGGATCGGCAGGCGGGACGGCCCGCTAGGACAGGCGGCGGCGGACGTGTTCGGCGGCGGCGCCGATGGTGGGGTTCGCGCGCAGCCGCCGCCCCGGTCCCGTGGCCGCCAACCGCTTGAGCTCGCGCTTGACCAGGCCGGCGTAGGGGCGGCCCTGCTCGAGTCGGGCCTGGTCGAGGTCGGCCCGGGCGTGGCTGGTGGCGATCCGCTGGTCCTCGAGCTCGAGCATGAGGTCCTGCAGCGCGGTGTGCGGGTAGTACTCGCCGCCGGTCGCAGCGGCCTGGGCCTCGCGATCGTCCTCGATCTGGCGCCAGCGGACCAGGTCGTCGTGGCGGTCGAGGACGTCCTTGTCGGGCTGCCCCGCGAAGTAGGCGAACAGCTCGCTGCCCGGGTGGGCGTCGAGGAACGACGCGTCGGCGGCGAGGATCTGGTCGACCGCCGGCGAGCGGACCTCCTCCGAGGCCGAGAACAGCGCGTCGTTGTGGGTCAGCAGCGGGTAGGCCACCGCCCCGCCGAGCGGCACGTACTGGTCGACGCGGAAGTACCGGCGGAAGGTGGGCTCGATGAGCTCGCTGTGGATGGCCTCCGTGGGATCGGTGGCCAGCATCGTCGGTAGGTGCGGGTACTTCATGTCCTGGCGGACCCGCGGGTCGAGGTCGCGGTTGACCTGCCACGCCGCGTCCCATGCCTCGTAGCCGTACTGGTTGCGGTGGGGGCCGACGTAGTCCCACGCCACGAACCAGCCGTCCTCGGGCAGGACCTCGCACAGCCGGCGGAACACGCGGTCGATGCAGGCGATGTGGTGGGCGGCCGCGAAGTTCACGACCAGGTCGTAGGGCTCCTCGGGGAACGCCACGGTGTTGACGTCCATCTGGTGGTAGCGCAGCGGCAGGCCGGCCTCGGCGGCCGCCTCCCGCGCCTGGTCGAGCAGATCGTGCGAGTAGTCGATGCCGACGGCCTCCTCGACGAGACCGTCGGACACGAGCCCGCGCTCGACGTGGCCGTTGCCGCAGTTGAGGATCAGCGCCCGCTTGAAGGGCCGGCCGACGCGCTCGGCGAAGTGCTCGGACCACGTGCGCTCGGGATCGCCCGACACCCGGCGGTTCAGCACGTCTCGGACGACCTTCAGGTCGTTCCAGTAGTGGCCGGCGTAGTAGACGTCGCTGTTGTCGTTGACCACGTTGCCCGACATCGGTTCCCTTCATCGGTGGGCCGGGGGAGCGCCGGTGGACCGGAGGCGGGAGACCCGTCCGGATCCCGGCCCGACGGGCCCGCGCCGGAGCCCGGAGGCCTCCATTCTTCCCGATGGCCGGTCGGTGGGCGAACGGGTCGCTGGGGTGCTCTGCCCGCCGGACGGGGGCGGCGTGGTGGGCGGTCGAGGTCGGCGCCGAGCACCTCCGGAGACTCGCCGCGCTCGGGTGGACCCCGTAGGCTGGCGGGCTGGTGAGCGCGGCCCCGGCCGCCCGAGAGGAGCCTGGTTGCAGTCGACCGTCCAGCCCACGCGGACCGCCGCGGTCCGAGAGCTGATCGGTGCCCGGGAGCTGCTGCGGAACCTGACCGTCCGCGAGCTCAAGGTGCGCTACAAGCGGTCCGCGCTCGGGTTCGTCTGGACGCTGCTCAACCCGCTGCTGATGATGGCGGTGTTCACCCTGGTGTTCGCCGCCTTCTTCCGCAGCAGCGGCCTCGAGTGGTTCCCGATCTACTTCCTCTCGGCCTACCTGCCCTTCGCCTTCTTCCAGGCCAGCTGCCAGATCGCCACCGGATCCGTCGTGGGCAACGCCAACCTCGTGCGCAAGGTGTACTTCCCGCGGGCGGTGCTGCCGGTGTCGGTGGTGCTGTCCCAGCTGGTGCACCTGGCCATGGGGCTCGGGGTGCTGCTCGTCGCCGAGACCGTCATCTACATCGGGTGGGACCGCACCTTCGACTGGTGGTTCTACCTGCCGGTGCTGCTGTTCGCCACGGTGCTGCTGGCCATGTTCGCCACGGGGCTGTCGTTGCTGCTGGCGGCCGCCAACACGTTCCTGCGCGACATCGGCGAGTTCACCACCGTCGCCTTCCTGCTCTGGTTCTACGCCACGCCGGTCATCTACCCGATGACCATCGCCCCGCCGTGGGTCCAGACGCTGCTCAAGCTCAACCCGATCTACCCGTTCATCGCCATGTACCGATCGGCGCTCTACGAGATGCAGCTGCCCGGGCTGCCCACGGTCGCCTACGGCGTCTTCTGGGCGGTCGCCATGCTCGCCGTGGGCTGGGCCGTCTTCCAGCGCCTGTCGCCCCGCTTCGCCAAGGAGGTGTGACGGTGGCGGGGTCCGATCCCACGCCGGCGATGCCGCCGGGCACGATCGTCGTGGACGACGTGTGGGAGTCGTTCAAGGTGTACTCCGAGCGCGCCGTCGGCATCCGCGATCGGCTGTTCGCCCGGCGCAAGACGGTCGCCGAGGAGTTCTGGGCGCTGAAGGGGGTGAGCGTTCGGCTCGACCCGGGTGACACCGTCGGGCTGATCGGCGAGAACGGCTCGGGCAAGTCCACCCTCTTGAAGTGCATCGCCGGGATCCTCCCGCCCACCAAGGGCACGGTGGCCACCGCCGGGCGCACGGCGTCGATGCTCGAGCTCGGTGCCGGCTTCCACGGCGACCTGACCGGCCGGGAGAACGTCTACCTCAACGGGTCGATCCTCGGGTTCACCAAGAAGTACGTCGACGCGGTGTTCGACGAGCTCGTCGACTTCGCCGGCCCCCAGGTCGCCACCGCCATCGACCGACCGGTGCGCACCTACTCGTCGGGCATGTACCTGCGCCTGGGCTTCGCCGTGTCGGTCCACCTCGAGCCCGACGTGCTGATCATCGACGAGGTCCTCGCCGTCGGCGACGCCAAGTTCCAGAAGCAGTGCTTCGACCGCATCCACGAGCTCAAGCGTCGCGGCGTCACCATCGCGGTGGTGAGCCACGACCTCGACACGGTCGCCTCGCTGTGCGACCGCGGGATCTACCTGCGGCAGGGCGAGGTCGTCATGGACGACGGAGCCATCGAGGTCGTCGACCAGTACCGGCGCGACGTCACGGCCAGCCAGGGTGGCGAGGTCAACCACTGGCAGGGCGGCGAGGTGTACGGCACGGGGGCGATGACCATCCGCGACATCCACATGGTCACCCAGCCCGGCCGCGACGCCATCACCACCGGCGATCGGGTGTCCGTCGGCTTCGAGGTCGAGGCCAACGAGGTGGTCGAGAACCCCGTGTTCGGCCTGATCCTGCGGGCCAACGACGGCACCTACCTCTACGACACCAACACGCTCTGGCGCCGACAGGAGGCCGGCCGGTTCGAGCCCGGCCGTCCCGTGGGCGTGAGCTTCGACCTCACCGTGCACCTGCTCCCCGGTCGCTACACGGTCACGGTGGCCGCCAGCCGGTCCGACGGGATGCAGGTCTACGACTGGCACACGGACGCGGTGGGCTTCGACGTGGTCGGCGAGTTCGTGGCCAACGGCGTCGTCGACCTGGACGGTGAGATCCGAGTCGGCGACGGCGCTGGGGCCGTCGACGACGCCGGCGAGGCATCGTGAAGCCGGTGCCGAGCCCCTGCCCCGACCCTGAGCGCGAGAGCACCGACCATGACCGACACCGAACCGACGCTGCCCGACGAGGTCGAGAGCCGCTACTACAGCTCGCAGGGCTTCGACCCCGACCACGCCCGCACCGTGCGCAGCCACTACCTGTCCTTCGTCGAGGGCAAGGAGCTGCTCATCGAGCTGGGCTGCGGTCGGGGTGAGTTCCTCCAGCTGGCGGCCCCCAAGGTCGGGCGGGTGGTCGGCGTCGACGTCGATCCCGCCATGGTCGAGCAGGCGGCAGCCGCCGGCGTCGAGGCGATCGAGGCCGACGTGCTGTCGTTCCTCGCCGACACCGACGAACGCCCCGACGCGGTCTTCCTGGCCCACCTCATCGAGCACCTCTCGGTCGCCGACGCCTTCGCCATGCTCGAGCGCATCGCCGCCCTGGTGCCGCCCGGCGGGGTGGTCATCATCGTGACCCCCAACCCGGCGTGCCTGGCCAACCTCACCAACGACTTCTGGTCCGACCCCACCCACGTCCGCCTCTACACCGTCGACCTGCTCCGGTTCCTCCTCGAGCAGACCGGCTTCGCGGTGCGCGACGCCGGGGGCAACCCGCTCGACGTCCCCGGCCCCCCGCCGGCGCTGCTGTCGAACGACGAGACCTCCGACTGGGGCCGGGCCGACGTGCAGGTCGAGCCCATGGCTCCGGTCGAGTACGACGAGTCGTTCCAGCTCGAGACGGTCCTCGACGAGCTGTCCCGGCTGCGTCGGGCCGTCGAGTCGATCGCCCACTGGGTCGACGAGCACGACAGCCGGCTCGTCGAGCTGCGCCACCTCGCCGAGTCGACCGCCGCCGCCCACGATCGCACGCTGCACCACCTGTACGGGCCCAACGAGATCTACGTGGTGGGGGAGCGGCGGGCATGACCGGCGACGCCGTCGCCCGGGTGCGGGTCGTGGTCCTGAACTACAACGGCGGGCGGTTCGTGCTGCGCTGCCTCGAGCACCTCGTGCGCACCGAGTGGCCCGGCGACCGGCTCGACCTCGTCGTGGTCGACAACGCCTCGACCGATGGCAGCGACGCGGCCATCGTCGAGCGGTTCCCCGAGGTCACGCTGATCCAGACCGGGGCCAACCTCGGCTTCTCGGGGGGCAACAACGCTGCGCTGCGCGACCTGCACGACGTCGACTTCGTGGCGCTGGTCAACAACGACGCCTTCGTCGAGCCGGGGTGGTTGGCGCCGCTCGTCGGGGCGCTCGAGGGCGACCCCGGCCTCGGCGCCGCCTGCCCGAAGATCCTGTTCGCGCCCCGCTTCCGAGAGATCGTCGTCGAGGCACCCACCTTCGACCCCCCGGGGGACAGCCGATCCCTCGGGGTCCGCCTCCACGACCTCATCACCGAGGCCGACGGTCCCTCGGCCTACCGCTACGCGCAGTTCACCGATGGCGCGTGGGCGCCCGAGCCTCTGCCCGACGGTCGCTCCTTCCGGTGGCTCGGCGGGCGTGCGGCCATCCGGGTCCCGTTCTTCGACACCGACCCGGCGACCGGCCTGCGGTTCGCCTCGCTCCGGCTGGCGGCCGAGACCGACAAGCAGGTCGTGATCACCAGTGGCCGCTACCGGCTCCGGGCTTCGGTGGGTCCCGAGCCCCGGTGGGTCAAGGTCCCCATCTGGGGACCCACCTTCGACGTGATCAACAGCGCCGGGTCGGTCCTCATCGAGGACGGGTTCGGCGGCGATCGCGGGTTCCTCGCCGTCGACGACGGCTCGTTCGACGAGCCCACCGAGGTGTTCAACTGGTGCGGGGGTGGGGTGCTGCTGCGCTCGTCCTACCTCGACCAGGTCGGGCTCCTCGACGAGCGGTTCTTCCTCTACTACGAGGACACCGATCTCTCGTGGCGGGGCCAGCTCCAGGGATGGCGCTACCGCTACGTGCCCGAGTCGGTGCTGCGCCACCTGCACGCCGCCAGCAGCGGGGGCGAGGGCTCGGCGCTGTTCCACCACTTCGTCGAGCGGAACCGCCTGCTCATGCTCACCAAGAACGCGCCCGCTCCGCTGGCCCGCCGAGCCGTGGTCGGGTACCTCACCGCGACCGCCTCCTACGCTCGGCGCGACGTGCTCCCGCCGCTGCTGCACGGGCGTCGGCCTCCCATCGGCCTGGTGCGCAACCGCGCCCGCAGCTTCGCCTCCTACCTCAAGTGGGCGCCCAAGATGCTCGCCGACCGGCGGGTCCTCGCTCGGCGCCGGCGGGTCACCGACGCCGCCATCGCCCACCGGTGGCTGCCGCGGAGCGCCTGGACGGCGAGCGAGGAGCTCGTGCGGACCACCGCCGGCGATCGGGCCGTGGCCGAGCTCCAGCCGCCGGAGACCCCCGCCGACGCGGAGGCCGCGGCATGAAGGTCGCCGTCTACGACCAGTGGTGGTCCACCGCCGGCGGCGGCGAGAAGTTCGCCGCTGGCATCGCCGAGGTGCTCGCCTCCGACCACCAGGTCGAGCTGCTCGCCCACGAGGACGTCGACACCGCGGCCCTCGGCGAGCGCCTCCAGCTCGACCTCTCCCGCGTGGGCGTGCGGGTCATCGACGTCGGCCAAGGGGCGGTCGAGGAGGCGAGCGGCGACGTCGACCTGTTCGTCAACGCGTCCTACACCAGCGTCGCCACCAACCGAGCCCGCCACGGGTTGTACGTGGTGCACTTCCCGACGCCCCCACCCGGCGACGGCGACGGCTGGAAGGCCCGCGCCAAGCAGGTGCTGCGGCCGATGGTCGCGGCACCCGGCACCTCGGTCACCTTCGCCCGGGGCTTCCACCCCGAGGAGGTGATCGGCGACCACCGCGTGCGGTGGACCACCGGCGATGCCGTCGTCGAGGTGGCGGCCCCCGCCGGCGAGGCCACCGAGGTCGTGGTGCTGCTCGGCCGGATGGTCGGCCAGGGCCTGCCGCCGGTGAAGGTGCGGATCGAGGTCGACGGCCGGTTCACCTGCTCCTTGGTCGTCGAGGCGCCGAGGGGCCGACTCGACCGCCGCCGCGTGCTGGCGGTGCCCGTGCCGATCGTCGGGCGTGACGACGGTGAGCCCGTCTCGGTGCGCATCCTGTCCGACCACCACGTGCCGGCCGATGCGTTCGGGACCAGCGACCACCGGCGCCTCGGTGTGCCGGTGGCGGGCGTGCAGGTGGGGGGCGACCTCCGGGCCGTCCTGCGACGCCGCTACCCCTCGCTGGCCGGACGCCCGGCCGGCTTCGACTGGCTCGGCTCCTACGACCGCGTGGTCGCCAACTCCGCCTACACCCGCGCATGGATCCGCCGCTGGTGGGAGATCGACACCGGGGTCCTCAACCCGCCCGTCACCTTGCAGCAGCGGGGTGAGAAGGAGCAGATCATCCTCAACGTCGGGCGCTTCTTCGAGCCCAAGCACGGTCACTCCAAGAAGCAGCTCGAGCTGGTGCGCGCCATGCGGGCGCTCGAGTGGCGCGGCCGCATGCCGGGGTGGACGCTGCACCTGGTCGGCGGGTGCAGCGAGGTCGATCGTCCCTACCTCGACAAGGTGCGGGCCGAGGCCGAGGGGCTGCCGGTCGAGCTGCACGTCGACGCTCCCGGTGCCGACGTCCGCGACCTCTACGCCCGGGCGTCGATCTACTGGCACGCCACCGGGCTCGGCGAGGATCCCGACACCCAGCCCGACCGGTTCGAGCACTTCGGCATCACCACGGTCGAGGCCATGTCGGCCGGCGCCGTGCCCGTCGTCATCCGGGCCGCCGGCCAGGAGGAGGTCGTCGAGCACGGGGTGAGCGGGCTGCACTGGGAGCCGTTGGTGCAGCTGGTGGGCTTCACCGAGGACGTCGCCCTCGACCCGGATCGCTGGCAGGCGCTGTCGGCCGGGGCCGAGGCTCGGGCGCACCAGTACGGGATGGACGCCTTCGCCGACCGGCTCCACGGCATCGTGGCCCGCATCACGGCCGACGACGACGAGTCCGACGACGCCGGTATCGCCCCCGCCACCAACGACCTCGCCGGCTGACGCTCGAGCCACCGATCGTCGACGCGACGATCACGACCGCACCCCTGGAGGAGCCATGACCACCACCGACGACCTGCCCGTGTTCGCCCGCCCCGGCCTGGGGTGGTTCCTGCTGCTCGACGGCGGCCTCATCTCGCTGAAGCTCTTGGCGCTGCACAAGCCCACCTACGACAAGGTCCGCGAGACCATCCCGCTGCCCGAGCAGTCCGAGCTGCAGCGGCTGCTGGCCGGCACGGCGGTCGTGCACGTCGGCGAGGCCATCTGGGCCTACCGCCGGGCCAAGCGCCACGGCCTCGGCGACGCCGCCGGCAAGTGGGCGGTCCAGACGTTCGTCGTGGGCTTCCCGTCCCTGCTCGCCCAGCGTCGGCTGATCAAGGCGCGCGCCGCCGCCTGATCAGCGCCTCGAGCGCGGTCGGGATCACCGGCGCTCGCCCGGAGCGTCGGCCATACTGGCGACCATGGTCGCTCCCAGTGCAGCGTCGGCGCCGGCGCAGAAGAAGGGCAAGGGTGTCGTCATCGGCATCGTGCTCATCGTGTTGAGCTTCGTGGTGTTCGGGGCCGGCATCGCCGTGTTCGCCGTGGCCCTCAGCGGGATCAGCACCGACTTCCGCACCGTCGGCAGCGGCACCAGCTCGGTCCAGCTCAGCGCCGGCGAGCACGGGGTGTACTCGACCCGGTCGAACTTCACGGCCCCCGACGTGTCCATCAAGGGGCCCAACGGCGAGGACGTCGCCATCACCAACTCGTCGAGCAGCTCGACCTACACGGTGAACTCCGACAGCTACAACGGCATCGGCACCTTCAACGCGCCGTCGTCGGGCACCTACACCGTCACCGTCACCCCCGACAGCATCTCGACGGGCTCCGGGTTCTCGTCGTCGAGCAAGTCGACGGTCGCCATCGGCCCGTCGATCTCCGCCCTGGGTGGCACGGTGGCCTTGGCCCTCGGCGGCATCTTCGGCGGCATCGGGCTCGGCAGCGTGCTGTTCATCATCGGCGTGATCGTGCTCATCGTCGGCCTGGTGCGCCGGTCGAAGGCGAAGAACCCGCCGACGACCCCCTACGGCGGCTACGGCGCCCCGGCCTACCCCGGCTATCCGCCGGCGCAGGGCTACGCCCAGCCGCAGGCACCCACGTACCCGCAGCCGCAGCCCCAGGCGCCGACGTACCCGCAGCCGCAGGCGCCGACGTACCCGCAGCAGCCACCGCAGCCCCCCGGCCCCCCGGCGCCCGGAAGCTGATCGGGCCGCCCGACCGGCCGCGTCGCCCGACCCGGACGGTCGGCTCAGCGTCGGCGGTAGGCGCGCAGCAGCTCGCGGGCCGCCGCGCCCGGGGTCGTCCTCCCGGCCGCGACCGCCGGCTCGAGCTCGTCGAGGCGGGCCCGCACCTCGGGGTCGGACCGGAGGTCGGCCACGAGGTCGTCGTTGACCTCGGACCACAGCCAGGCCACGGCCTGGCGGCTGCGGTGGGCGTCGAGCTCGCCGTCGATCCGCACCGTGGCGAGGAACTCCTCGATGGCCTCCCACACCTCGGCGATGCCGCGCTGCTCGAGGGCCGAGCAGGCCAGGGCGCGGGGCGCCCAGCTCCGCCACCGTGGCCGCAAGAGGTGCACGGCGTTGCCGTAGTCGGCCCGGGTGCGCCCGGCGGCCGCCTCGAGGTCGCCGTCGGCCTTGTTGACCACGATCAGGTCGGCCAGCTCCATGATCCCGCGCTTGATGCCCTGCAGCTCGTCCCCGCCGCCGGGGCTCACGAGCAGCAGGAACAGGTCGACCAGGTCGGCCACCGCCACCTCGGACTGGCCCACACCGATGGTCTCGACGACGACCACGTCGAAGCCGAACGCCTCGCACAGCAGCAGCGCCTCGCGGGTGCGCCGGGCCACGCCGCCCAGCTGGCCGCCGCCGGGGGAGGGGCGGATGAACGCCGACGGGTGCCGCCCCAGCTCGGCCATCCGGGTCTTGTCGCCGAGGATCGAGCCGCCCGACACCGACGACGTGGGGTCGACGGCCAGCACGGCGACCTGATGGCCCGAGCCGGTCAGGTGCAGGCCGAAGGCCTCGATGAACGTGGACTTGCCGACCCCGGGAGGTCCACTGATGCCGATGCGCGAGGAGCCACCGGTGCGGGGGAGCAGGCGCTCGAGCAGTGCCGTGGCGGCGTCCTGGTGGTCGGGCCGGGTGGACTCGACCAGCGTGATGCCGCGCGCCAGCGCCCGGCGGTCGCCGGCCTCGATGCCGTCGGCCAGCGCGCCGGCGTCGACCGCCTCGGGGGCACCGGCCACGGCGGGGACCGTCAGGCCGCCGGGCGGGCGGCGCGCACCAGGTCGAGGACCTTGCGGGCGGCGGCGGGGATGTTGGTGCCGGGGCCGAACACGGCGGCCACGCCCGCCGCCTCGAGGACGTCGTAGTCCTGGGGCGGGATGACCCCGCCGCACACGACGATGACGTCACCGGCGCCGGCCTTGCGCAGCTCGTCGATGAGCTGGGGAACGAGCGTCTTGTGGCCGGCGGCCTGGCTCGACACGCCCACCACGTGCACGTCGTTCTCGACGGCGTCGCGGGCGGCCTCGGCGGGCGTCTGGAACAGGGGGCCGACGTCGACGTCGAAGCCGAGGTCGGCGAAGGCGGTGGCGATCACCTTGGCGCCCCGGTCGTGGCCGTCCTGGCCCATCTTGACGACGAGCATGCGGGGTCGGCGGCCCTGCTCGGCGGCGAAGGCCTCGATCTCGCCCTCGAGCTCGGCCACGTCCTCGTCGCCCTCGTACTCCTTGGACCACACGTGGGAGATCGTACGGATCTCGGCACGGTGGCGGCCGAAGACCTCCTCCATGGCGTCGGAGATCTCGCCCACGGTCGCCCGAGCCCGGGCGGCGTCGATGGCCAGGGCGAGCAGGTTGCCGTCGCCCTCGGCGCCGGCGGTGAGCGCCGCCAGGGCGGCCTGGCAGACGGCCTCGTCCCGGTCGGCCCGCACCTTCTGCAGCTTGGCGATCTGCTCCTCGCGCACCTTGGTGTTGTCGATGTCGAGCACGTCGACCAGCTCGACCTCGTCGGGGCGGTACTTGTTCACCCCCACCACGACGTCTTCGCCGCGGTCGACCCGGGCCTGCCGGCGGGCGGCCGACTCCTCGATCTTCAGCTTCGGCATCCCCGAGGCCACCGCCTTGGTCATGCCGCCGAGCTCCTCGACCTCCTCGATGAGCGCCCACGCCTTGGCGGCCAGCGCGTCGGTGAGCGCCTCGACGTAGTAGGAGCCGCCCAGCGGGTCGACCACGTCGGTGATCCCGGTCTCGTCGGCCAGGATCAGCTGGGTGTTGCGGGCGATGCGAGCCGAGAAGTCGGTGGGCAGGCCGAGCGCCTCGTCGAAGGAGTTGGTGTGGAGGCTCTGGGTGCCGCCGAGCACGGCGGCCATGGCCTCGACCGCGGTGCGCACCACGTTGTTGTACGGGTCCTGCTCGGTCAGCGACACGCCCGAGGTCTGGCAGTGCGTGCGCAGCATCAGCGACTGGGGCTTCTTCGGCTCGAACTGCGACATGACCCGGTGCCACAGCAGGCGGGCGGCCCGCAGCTTGGCGATCTCCATGAAGAAGTCCATGCCGATGGCGAAGAAGAAGCTGAGGCGGCCGGCGAAGGCATCCACGTCGAGGCCCTTGGCCAGGGCTGCCCGCACGTACTCGAGGCCGTCGGCGATGGTGAAGGCGAGCTCCTGCTCGGCCGTCGCCCCCGCTTCCTGCATGTGGTAGCCCGAGATCGAGATCGAGTTGAACCGCGGCATGTGGTTGGCGGTGTGCTCGATGATGTCGGCCACGATCCGCATGCTCGGCTCGGGCGGGTAGATGTAGGTGTTGCGGACCATGAACTCCTTGAGGATGTCGTTCTGGATGGTCCCGCTGAGCTGGGCCTGGTCGACGCCCTGCTCCTCGCCAGCCACCACGAACATGGCGAGGATCGGGATGACCGCGCCGTTCATGGTCATCGACACCGACATCTTCTCGAGGGGGATGCCGTCGAAGAGCAGCTTCATGTCCTCGACCGAGTCGATGGCCACGCCCGCCTTGCCGACGTCACCCACCACCCGGGGGTGGTCCGAGTCGTAGCCGCGGTGGGTGGCCAGGTCGAAGGCGACCGACAGCCCCATCTGGCCGGCGGCGAGGTTGCGCCGGTAGAAGGCGTTGGACTCCTCGGCGGTGGAGAAGCCGGCGTACTGGCGGATCGTCCACGGCCGGTTGGCGTACATCGTCGCCCGCGGGCCGCGGACGAACGGCCCCTGCCCGGGCAGGGCGCCGAGGTGGTCGATGCCCTCGAGGTCGTGGGCCGTGTACAGCGGCTTCACGTCGATGCCCTCGGGGCGGTGGCGCACCAGGTCGTCGGGGTCGGCGCCCTTGAGCTCCTTGGCGGCCAGGGGCTTCCAGTCCTCGTAGGACGGGACGGTGGTGGGGTCCGGCGTCTCGCTCACGCCGGACAGGCTACGGGAGCCGCCCACGAGGCCTGAAATGCAGTCAGGTCCTGATCGCCGTCGGCGTCGCGCACGGTCGTGTCCGGCTCGTCACCGCCGGGTCGCGCGCCGGGTCGTGCCCGGGCCGGGTCCGGCCGGTGGCATGCTGCGGGGCATGGCCGAGCGGCCGGGTGCGCCACGGGAGGGGTTCCGCTTCGACGACGTCTCCCTCGTCGCCGGGGACGTCGCCGTCCTCGACCACGTCTCGGTCGACCTGCCCGGCGAGGGCATCACCGTCGTCGCCGGGCCGTCGGGTTCGGGCAAGTCGACCCTGCTGCGCATGTGCAACCGGCTCGAGGTGCCCACCGCGGGGCGGGTGCTGCTCGATGGCGACGACGTCGCCGGCATCGACCCGACCGTCCTGCGGCGTCGCGTCGGCATGGTGTTCCAGCGCCCCGTGGTCTTCGGCGGCACCGTGCTCGACAACCTGCGGGTCGCCGATGCCGACGTCTCCGTCGCCGGCGCCTGTGCCGTGCTCGGCCGCTGCGGGCTCGACGACGCCCTGCTCGACCGCGGGGCCGACGACCTCTCCGGTGGCGAGGCCCAGCGCATGTGCCTCGCCCGCACGCTGCTCACCGGACCCGAGCTGGTGCTCATGGACGAGGCCACCTCCGCCCTCGACGTCGACGCCCGCCAGAACGTCGAGCGCCTGGCTCGCCGGCTGGCCGACGACGGCACGCCGGTGGTGTGGGTCACCCACGACCTGGACCAGGCCGAGCGCCTCGGCGATCGCGTGGTGGTCGTGGTCGGTGGGCGGGTGGTGCCCGAGGCCGACGCCGCCCGCTACCTCGCCGCCCGCTCCTTCGAGGGGGAGGAGCGGTGAGCGACACCGACATCAGCTGGGCCGGCGTGGCGGCGTCGCTCGTCCTCATCGGCGTGGCCCTGCTGCTCTCGTGGTGGCAGGGCCTTCGGCTCGAGGCGTCGATCGCCTGGTCGTCGCTGCGGGCCGGGGTCCAGCTGCTGCTGGTCGGCTTCGCCCTCAAGCTGGTGCTCGATCCGTCCCAGCCGCTGGTCTGGTCGTGGGTGTGGGTCGCCGCCATGCTCGTGTTCGCCGCCTTCACCGTGCGGCGACGGGCTCCGGAGGTGCCGAGCATCTTCGGGCTCGCCCTGGCCGCGGAGGTCGCCGTCGCCGCCGTCAGCCTCGGCGTGATCTTCGGCTTCCACATGTTCCCGCTGCAGGGCGCCACCTTGATCCCCCTGGCCGGGATGATGATCGGCAACTCGATGTCGGCCACCGTGGTGGCCGCCCGTCGGGTGGTCGGCGAGCTGCGCGACAAGCGCTCGGAGGTCGAGGCCCGCCTCGCCCTCGGCCACCCGTGGCCGGC
This sequence comes from Acidimicrobiales bacterium, assembly GCA_046331175.1. Taxonomy (GTDB): domain Bacteria; phylum Actinomycetota; class Acidimicrobiia; order Acidimicrobiales; family Acidimicrobilacustridaceae; genus JAWKIW01. Next base: position 90,794 of record JAXLRI010000010.1, on the reverse strand, counting down.
GGCGTCGAAGCCGTACGTCCGCGACGCGCTCCGCACGGCGATGATCCCCCAGATCGAGTCGACCAAGGCCGTCGGCCTGGTGTTCCTGCCCGGGGCGATGACCGGCCTCATCCTCGCCGGCGTCGATCCCACCGACGCGGTGAAGGTCCAGCTGGCGATCATGTACCTGATCCTCGGCTCGGTGGCCACCAGCGTCACCGTGATCGGCCTCGGCCTGACCCGCCGCCTGTTCACCGACGACCACCGCCTCGTTCGCCTCGCCCGCCCCGGCGACCGCTGACGGGCGCGTCGCGCCGGCGGTTCCGGCCGGCGGCTCGCCGACCGGGCCGGTGGCGGTCACGGGTAGCCTGCGGGCCATGCCGACCAAGCGGTTCGTGATCATCGGCGGAGGACCGGCCGGCAACCAGGCCGCCACCCACGCGGCACGCCTCGGCGCCGAGGTGACCCTCATCGAGCGCGACGTGGTCGGAGGCGCCGCCCACCTCTGGGACTGCATCCCGTCCAAGGCGATGATCGCCACCGGCGGTGCCCTGACCGCCATCAACGAGGCCCGGGGCATGGGCCTCACCGATGTGCGGGCGTCGCTCGACTTCGAGGCCCTGAAGACCCGCATCGCCCACATCGAGGACCGCCTGCAGTCGTCGGTCACCGGGCTGCTCGAGAGCCAGGGCGTGCGGCTGGTGCACGGCTCGGGTCGCCTCGTGGGGCCCCACGAGGTCGTCGCCGACACCCCGGAGGGGCCGATCGAGGTCGAGGCCGACGTCGTGCTGCTCAGCACGGGCAGCCGACCCCGCATCCCGACGTGGGCCCCCATCGACGGCCGGCGCGTGCTCACCACCCGCGACGCCTACCCGCCGGCCGAGCTCCCGAAGCAGCTGGTGGTGATCGGGGCCGGCGTCACCGGCGTCGAGTTCGTCCACATGTTCTCCAGCTTCGGCTGCGAGGTCACCTTCATCGTCAGCCGGCAGCAGGTGCTGCCGCAGAAGGACCCCGAGGTCGCCGCCGCCCTCGAGGACGACTTCCTCCGGCGGGGCGTCCGGCTCTTCAAGGGGGCGCGAGCCGAGTCGATCGACGTCGACGACCTCGCCGGCACCGTCACGGTGTCCTGCGACGACGGGCGCCGGGCCTCGGGCACCCACGCCATCCTCGCCATCGGGTCGGTGCCCAACTCCGAGTCGCTGGGCCTCGAGGCCGCCGGGGTCGAGGTCGACGCCGGGGGCTACGTGGTCATCGACCACAACTGCCAGTCGACCGTGCCCCACATCTACGCCGCCGGCGACCTGTCCGGGAAGCTGCCCCTGTCGTCCGTCGCGTCGATGCAGGGCCGCAAGATCGCCGAGCACGCCATGGGCCTGCACGTCGGTCCCCACCGCCACCTCGACTACGAGAAGGCGGCGTCGGCCATCTTCACGGTCCCCGAGATCGCCGACGTCGGCCTGGCCGAGGCCGACGCCTTCGCCGAGGGGCGCAAGATCCGGGTCACCAAGGTCCCGTTCTCGGCCAACGCCAAGGCGCTCATCGACAACGACCCCCGGGGCTTCGTCAAGATCCTGTCCGACCCCGCCACCGGCGTGGTGCTCGGCGGTTCGATCGTCGGCCGTCACGCCGCCGAGCTCATCTCCGTGCTGGCCCTGGCGGTCACCGCCGGGCTGCGGGTGACCGACATCGTCGAGAGCCTGCTCGTGCACCCCGCCCTGGCCGAGGCGCTGTCCGATGCCGCCGAGTGAGCCCGGCGAGGCCGCACGTCCCGGTCCCGCCTCGCACCCCGAGCCGGCGTCCGCGGGCGGCCCGGCGCCGACCGGGTCGGGCGCTCCGCCAGGAGGCCCGGTGCGCCCCGCGCCGTTCCCGCCGCGGCTGCCCGAGCCGCAGGCGCCGCCAGGACCGCCCATGGCGGGCGGCGTGCAGGCCCACGGGGCCCCGCCGGCGCCCGGAGCCGAGCGGGTCGGCCCGCGCCCCGGCCCGCCGACCGGACCCCCACCGGTGGGCCCGGCCCACCCAGGGCACGCTCCGACGCCTGCTCCCGGTCCGCACGGTCGACCACCAGGTCCGCCGAGTCCGCCAGGCCCGCTGGGTCCGTCGGGTCCTTCGACGCTCGACGGCCGTGAGGCGCCGCCGTCCGGTCCGGCGGGTGCGCACCCTCCAGCACCGCGGGGCGCAGACGCTGGTGCCTCCGAGCCCGGCGCCCCGGCGACCGAGCCCGAGGATCCACCGACGCCCCCCACCCTCGAGGACTTCCCGGCCACGGGGCCCAACGCGCTCGCCGACATCTGGCAGCGCGCCCTCGGCCTCGCCATCGACTCCCTGCTCTGCCTGTTCCCCGTGATGCTCGTCTACATCGGGGTCACCGGGGCCGAGACGCTGGCCAACCAACCCGTCGACTCGGTCGAGACCCCGGTGTGGGTCCTGGCCGCGTTCGTGGTCTCGCTGGCGATCTACCAGATCGTGGCGCTGTCGTGGACGGGACAGACCTTCGCCATGTGGGTGGTCGGCATCCGCTGCGCCCGCTACCTCGACGGCGAGAAGCCGACGCCCAGCCAGGCCGCCATCCGCAGCCTCTTCCCGGCGGCGGCGGCCGCCGCCCCGTTCCCGTTCTCGATGACCCAGTACGTCATCTACCTGTCGGCCATGTTCGATCCGCTGCGGCGGGCGTGGCACGACCAGGCCGGCGGCACCATCATCGTCCGCACCCGCTGACCGCGGCGCTCCCGGGCCGTCGCCCCGGTCGTCGGGTGCCCCGTCGCCCTGGTCGTCGCCGTCCCGCCGGCCTCCGCAGGACCGGCCTCGCATCGCCGACCGAGGCACCCCGTCGGCGGTGTGCGTCGGTGGTCACGCGGGGGCGTGATGGGGAACGCACCCGAGCTGGGGCCGTTGCCCGAGGTGTGACGGGTGCCCGAGGTGGGGCCGTTGCCCGAGGTGGGGCAGGTGCCCGAGGTGGGGCAGGTGCCCGAGGATGCGGAGCGGCGGGTGCTACTCGATGACGATGACGACGTCGCCGGAGCTCACCGAGTCGCCGGGGGCGACCTTGACCTCGCTGACCGTGCCCGCCTTGTCGGCGTTGATCTGGTTCTCCATCTTCATGGCCTCGAGCACGCAGACCGGCTGACCGGCCTCGACGGCCTGGCCCACCTCGACGAGGACCTTCACGATGGTGCCCTGCATCGGCACGGTGACGGCGCCCGACCCGGCCGCGCTGACGCCGCCGGCCGAGCCGCCGCGCCGCGGGCGGGGCGCCCCGGCGCGGCCTCCGCCGCCACCACCGGTCGGTGCGACCAGCGAGGACGCGGGGACCCACAGGCTCACGTTGAAGCGGCGGCCGTTGACCTCGACGTCGACGTCGCGGCGGACCTTCTCCTCGGCGTCCTCGTCGGCCTCGGCGGGGGCCGGGGCGGCGCCGACGCCAGAGAGGTCGAGGCGGTCCTCGACCCACTTGGTCGAGTGCTCGGCGTTCTGGAAGTCGGGGTGCTCGAGGATGGCGATGTCGGCGGGGATCGTGGTGGCGATGCCCTCGATCCGGAACTCGCGCAGGGCCCGCAGCGTGCGGGCGATGGCCGTGGGCCGGTCGTGACCCCAGCAGATCAGCTTGCCGACGAGGTTGTCGTAGTACTGGCTGACCTCGTCGCCCGACTCGTAGCCGCCATCCCAGCGGGTGCCGAAGCCCTGCGGCGGGACGATGGTGGAGATGCGGCCCGGCGACGGCAGGAAGCGACCTCCGGCGGGGTCCTCGGCGTTGATGCGGATCTCGATGGCGTGGCCGCGGCGCTCGATGTCGTCCTGGGTGAACGACAGCGGCTCGCCGGAGGCGACCCGGATCTGCTCGGCGACCAGGTCGAGCCCGCTGACGAGCTCGGTGACGGGGTGCTCGACCTGCAGGCGGGTGTTCATCTCCAGGAAGTAGAACTCGCCGTCCTGGTACAGGAACTCGACGGTGCCGGCGTTGTAGTAGCCGCACCCCTTGGCGACCTTCACGGCCGCCTCGCCCATGGCCTGGCGGACCTCGTCGGGGAAGGCGGCGGCGGGGCTCTCCTCGACCAGCTTCTGGTGGCGGCGCTGGGCCGAGCAGTCGCGCTCGCCGACCCAGACGACGTTGCCGTGCTGGTCGCCGATGATCTGCATCTCGATGTGGCGGGGCCACGTGAGGTAGCGCTCGACGTAGCACTCGTCGCGTCCGAAGCCCTTGAGCGCCTCGGACTGCGCCGACTCGAAGGCGCCGGCGGCCTCGTCGGCGGTCTGCACGACGCGCATGCCGCGGCCGCCGCCGCCGTAGGCCGCCTTGATGGCGACGGGCCAGCCGTGCTCCTCGCCGAAGGCGACCACCTCGTCGGCCGAGGTGAGGAACTCGGTGGTGCCGGGCACGCCCTCGACGCCGGACTCCTGGGCGGCGATGCGACTCGACACCTTGTCGCCCATGACCTCGATGGCCTCGGGCGGGGGGCCGATGAAGGTGACGCCCTTGGCGGTGATGGCCCGGGCGAAGTCGGTGTTCTCCGAGAAGAAGCCGTAGCCGGGGTGCACGCCGTCGGCGCCCGACCGCTCGATGATCTCGAGGATCTTGTCGGTGTTGAGGTAGCTCTCGGCCGCCGTCTGGCCGCCGAGGGCGTAGGCCTCGTCGGCGAGGCGCACGTGCAGCGCGTCTCGATCGAGGTCGGAGTACACCGCCACGGAGGCGATGCCCAGCTCCTGGCAGGCGCGGATCACACGCACGGCGATCTCGCCGCGGTTGGCGATGAGGACCTTGGTCAGCACGGCCCTCTGTCTAGGGCATCGGCGGGCCCCCGTGCCATTTGTCGCCGGCCCGTCTGCGGCGTCCACGCGGCGGTCGCCGCCCGCCTGCGCAGGCGGTGGCCGACCGTCCGGACGCCCGGACCGACGGGCCTAGGCTCGCCGGCCATGGAGCTCGATGCCGTCCACGCCGCGCTCAGCGGCACCCGCTTCACCGACGTCCGCTGGGTGGCCCGCACCGGGTCCACCAACAGCGACCTGCTCGAGGCGGCGCGGGCGGGTGCGCCGGAGGGCCTGGTCGAGGTGGCCGAGGAGCAGACGGCCGGGCGCGGGCGCCTCGATCGCACCTGGGCGGCCCCGGCGGGTTCGTCGCTGCTGCTGTCGATCCTGCTGCGGCCCACCCTCCCCCTCGCCCAGGTGCACCTGGTGAGCACGGTGGTCGGGATCGCCGCCAGCGAAGCCTGCCACCAGGTGGCGGGCGTGCAGCCGCTGCTCAAGTGGCCCAACGACCTCACCGTCGTGGGGGGCGAGCGGTTCGAGGGCCGCAAGCTCGCCGGCATCCTCGCCGAGGCGGTGCTCGACGGCGACCGGCTCGACGCCCTCGTCGTCGGCCTCGGGCTCAACGTGACCTGGCCCGAGCAGCTGCCGCCCGAGCTGGCCGACATCGCGGTGGCGCTCAACCACATCACCGGGGAGGCGGTCGACCGCGCCGTGCTGCTGCCGGCGCTCCTGGTGCGCCTCGAGCACTGGTACGGGCTGCTGGTCGACGGTGGTGAGGACGGGCGCGCCGCGGTGCTGGCCCGCTACCGCGAGCTGTCGGCCACGATCGGTCGCGCCGTCCGGGCCGAGCTGCCCGAGGGGACCGTCGAGGGGGAAGCCGTCGACATCACCGACGGTGGGCACCTGCTCGTCCGCACCGCCGACGGGGCCGTGGTCGAGGTCACCGCCGGCGACGTGGTGCACCTGCGCGCCGCTCGCTGAGGTCGAGCTCGACCGCCGATCGACCACCGATCGACCACCCCGCGACCCCGCCCGCCGCCGGTCGGTTCGGGGATGGTGGGGGTCGGTGCCGTACCATCGCCGGGTGCGCCAGCGCCTCCGACGCCTCCCCGCCCTCCTGCTGATGGTCGTCGGCTTCGCCCTCTTCGTCGGGGGCTGCATCCTGGCGACGCTCCCGTACGACGCTCCCGCGCCCGACGACCCGGCCGTCACCGTCGAGTGCGGCCCGCCACCGTTCGAGCTGGTCGCCACCGGCGGCGACGATCGTCAGGTGGCGATCGGCCAGGCGTGCGGGGCATCGGCCTCGAGCCGCTTCTGGTTCGGGCTGCTGGGCATGGTGGTCGGCGTGAGCGCCGGCCTCGCGGGGCGCCGGATCCACCGCCGTCAGGTGATGGCGGCCCTCGCTGCTGGTGCCGACGCCCGGGCGGACGGTGCGGGCTCCCGGCCAACCGAGGGCGCCCCGGTCGGCTCGACCACCCGCTGACGGGCGCCGGCCCACGCCCGGGTCGCCGGCTCGGGCGATCTCAGGGATCCAGGTCGCGGCCCACCAGATCGGCGAACGCACGGGCGGCCGCCGCCGTGATCGGCCCGGGTGCGGCGGGAAGCCGTCGGCCGTCCACGTGGGCGATCGGCACCACGTCGCGGGTGCTCGAGGTCAGGAACGCCTCGTCGGCCTGGCCAAGGGCGTCGAGGGGGAGCGGGCGCTCCTCGACCGGCACCACCTCGACGAGCAGCTCGCGGGTGATGCCGGCCAGGCAGCCAGAGGAGAGGGGTGGGGTGAGGATCAGGCCGTCGTGCACCACGAACACGTTGCTGCCGGTGCCCTCGCACAGGTCGCCGGCGGTGTTGGCGAAGATCGCCTCGTCCGCTCCCTGCGCCCGGGCCCGGGCCAGTGCGACGACGTTCTCGGCGTAGGAGGTGGTCTTCAGCCCGGCCACCGCGGAGTGCTCGTTGCGGCGCCAGGGGACGGTCACGACGTCGACGACCGCCGGCGCAGGAGCGGCCGGCGCGGCGGTGATGAGCACGGTGGGCGGGGCGTCGCCACGGTCCGACCCCGGGGGGCCGATGCCGCCCGTGACGGTGATCCGAAGCCGGCCGATCGGCGGCTCCAGGCCATCGTCGCCACCCCCGGGTGGAGCCGCGCCACCGCCGAGCGGCGAGGCCCCGAGCCCGTTGGCGGCGAGGACCTCGGCCACCGCGGCGCGCACCGCGTCGTCCGGGAGCGGGACCTCGAGCCCGAGACCGGCGGCCGACCGCCGGAGCCGCCGCAGGTGCCGGCCGAGGGCGAACGGCTCGCCGCGGAGCACCTTGAGCGTCTCGAAGACCCCGTCTCCCACGGTGACACCGTGGTCGAGCGGGGAGAGGTGGGCGTCGTCGACGGCGACGAGCCGGCCGTCGAGCCACAGCACGGGGGTGGGGGGCACGCCGCGATCGTCCCACGGCCCGTCCCGGTCCCGCCGGTGCTAGCGGGGCGAGCGCGCCGGCCGCCCCGACGCCACGGCCAGGAGCCGGCGGGCCTTCAGCTCGGTCTCGGCCCACTCGCCGCCGGGCGAGGACCCCCAGGTGATCCCACCCCCGGTGCCGAGGTGCAGCTCGCCGTCGTCGATCCAGAACGTCCGGATGGCCACGTTCAGGTCGCCCTCGCCGCGGTCGGCGTCGACCCACCCGATGGCGCCGCAGTAGGGGCCACGGGGAACCGGCTCGAGGCGGGCGATGTGGTCGAGCGCCGCCAGCTTCGGCGCCCCGGTGACCGACCCCGGTGGGAAGGTGGCGTCGAGCGCCGCCGCCCAGCCGAGCCCCGGCCGCAGCCGGCCCGAGACCGTGCTCACCAGGTGGACCAGGCCCGGGTGCTCCTCGACGGCGCACAAGGCCGGGACCTCGACGGTGCCCCACTCGCAGACCCGCCCGAGGTCGTTGCGGACCAGGTCGACGATCATCACGTTCTCGGCCCGGTCCTTGGGCAGGAGCCCGGCGGCGTCGACGGCGGTGCCCTTGATCGGCGAGGACCGCACCTCGTCGCCGCGGCGGGCGAGGAACCGCTCGGGCGACGCCGACGCCACCGCGACGCCGTGGTCGGGGAGGCGCACGACCGCCGCGTAGGGGGCGGGGTTGCCGACGGCGAGCGCGGCACCGAGGGCGGCGATGTCGGTGGTCGACCCGGTCGGGGCCACCGGCAGGGGCGCAGACAGCCGCCGCGTGAGGTTGACCTGGTAGACGTCGCCGGCGGCGATGGAGGCACGGATGGCGTCGACGCCGGCCTCGAAGGCGGGCCGGTCGAGGCTCGAACGCCACGCGTCGGGGTCGGGGCCGTGCCACGGCGGACCCGGCCACGGCCGGGCCGGGCGCACGGTGGCGAACCGGGCGCACACGGGGGCGCCCTCGAAGGGCAGGACGACGGCCCAGAACCCCGACGAGTCGAGGGCCGCCAGATCGGTGGTCACGTCGACCAGGTCGGTGGCCAGCCGGCCGCCGACGACGGCGAGCGCGGCAGCGGCGGGTGGGCTGGCGGGCACCGGGCCAGCGTACGATCGCCGTCGGCCCGACCTCGTCCGAAGGCTCCGGCCCGCCGCCGCCGGACGTCCCACCCGCCCCCGAGGCGCCTCGATCCAGGAGGAAGCCGCCCATGACCTTCGAGCTGACCGACGAGCAGGAGGCGTTCCGCAAGGTCGTGCGCGACTTCGCCAACGCCGAGATCGCCCCGCACGCCGAGGCCTGGGACCGCGATCACACGTTCCCCGTCGACACCGTCCTGGCGATGGGCGAGCTGGGCTTGTTCGGCCTGCCCTTCCCCGAGGAGCACGGCGGCGGCGGGGCCGACCTCACGACGCTGTGCGTCGCCATCGAGGAGCTGGCCCGGGTCGACCAGTCGATGGCGATCACCCTCGAGGCCGGCGTCGGCCTGGGGGCCAACCCGATCTTCCAGTTCGGCACCGAGGAGCAGAAGCAGGAGTGGCTTCCCGACCTGGTCGCCGGTCGCGCCCTCGGCGGCTTCGGGTTGACCGAGCCCGACGCCGGCAGCGACGCCGGCGGCACGCGCACGAAGGCGGTGCTCGACGAGGCGGCGGGGGAGTGGGTCCTCGACGGCGAGAAGGCCTTCATCACCAACTCGGGCACGCCCATCACGTCGATCGTGACGGTGACCGCGGTGACCGGGGGCGAGCCCGGCCGACCCGAGATCTCCGCCGTCGTCGTGCCCGCCGGCACGCCCGGGTTCGAGGTGCAGCCGCCCTACCGGAAGATGGGCTGGCACGCGTCCGACACCCACGGTCTGGCGTTCAGCGGCTGCCGCGTCCCCGAGGCCAACCTGCTCGGCGCGCGAGGCCGCGGCTTCGCCCAGTTCCTCGCCATCCTCGACGACGGTCGCGTGGCCATCGCCGCCCTCGCCCTCGGCGTCATCGAGTGCTGCCTCGCCGAGTGCCAGCGGTACGCCAACGAGCGGGTCGCCTTCGGGCGCGCGATCGGCGCCAACCAGGCGGTCGCCTTCAAGGTCGCCGACCTCGCCGTGATGGCCGAGGCGGCCCGTGGCCTCGTCTACAAGGCGGCGGCCCTGCGCGACGCGGGTCGGCCGTTCAAGAAGGAGGCGGCCATCGCCAAGCTCTACGCCACCGAGGCCGCCGTGACCGCCACCCGGGAGGCCACGCAGGTCTTCGGCGGCTACGGGTTCATGGACGAGACGCTCGTGTCCCGCCAGTACCGCGACAGCAAGATCCTCGAGATCGGCGAGGGCACCAGCGAGATCCAGCGCCTGGTCATCAGCCGCGAGCTGGGCCTCCCCGTCCAGTAGCCCTCCGACCCTGGCCCGCCGCCCGCGACCCCCGCCCTCCGAACTTTGGAGGATCCGCGTCAAGGGGTGACGCGGATCCTCCAAAGTTCGGGATGGGGGCTCGCGGAGGGGGGTCGTGACGGGGCGATGCCGGGAGGCGACGAGGCGTTGGTAACCTGCCGCCCGTGAGCGCGCCCAGCGCCGGAGGCTCGTCGTCGGCGGAGCCCAGCCCCGGTGGAGCCCCTCCCGAGGTCCCCGAACCCACGCGGCAACGCCGCGGTGGATCGGCGCGCCGCACCCGCCGGCCGCACCGCACGTGGGGCCAGCGGCTCCTGATCACCTTCAACATCCTCGTGGTGCTGGTGTGCCTGGTCGGCGCCGGCGGGCTCACCTACGTGAAGCGCCAGGTGTCCGACATCGAGCGCATCCAGCTGGGCCAGGGGATCATCCAGCAGTCGACGCCGTCGGAGCCGACCAACTTCCTGTTGGTCGGCGTCGACGACGACGCCGGCCTCGACCCGAACGACCCGGTGCTGGTCGGCCGCGACGCCACCCTCAACACCGACACGATCATGGTGCTGCGGGTCGATCCCAGCGCCAAGAAGGCGTGGATGCTGTCGTTCCCCCGCGACCTGTGGGTGCCGATCGGTGGACCGAACGGCCCCAAGGGCCGCATCAACACCGCACTGTCCAGCGGGGGGCCGCAGCGGCTGATCGAGACGATCCAGAACGACTTCGGGATCCCGATCAACCACTACGTCCAGGTCAACTTCAACGGCTTCAAGCAGCTCGTGACCGCCATCGGCGGCGTGCCCATCTACTTCCCGTGGCCGTCGCGCGACCAGAACACCGGGCTGTTCCAGTACACGCCCGGCTGCCAGCTCCTCGACGCCGATCAGGCCCTCGCCTTCGCCCGCTCCCGCCACTTCGAGACCAAGGACGACCGGGGCGTGTGGACCGAGGACCCCTCGTCCGACTTCGGACGGGTGCGCCGCCAGCAGGAGTTCATCCGGGCCGCGCTGAAGAAGGCCATCTCACAGGGCGCCCGCAACCCCTTCACCCTGAACCAGCTGATCGAGGTCGGGCAGAAGAACGTGCTGCTCGACAGCGGCATCACCGGCAAGCAGCTCGTCGAGCTGGGCCAGCAGCTGCAGGACTTCGACCCCGACACCCTCGAGGTGTTCACGCCGCCGGCCCGTGAAGGCTGGGCCGGGGCGGCCGCGGTCCTCTACCTCCAGGAGGGCGAGGCCCAGCCGATCTTCGACATCTTCCGCGGCAACAACCCGATGGTGAACGTGCTGAAGACCATCCGGGTCGAGGTCCGCAACGGCACCGGCAAGAACGGGTTCGCCCGGCAGGTGGGCGACCAGCTGAACACCACCGGGTTCACGGTCACCGAGTGGCGCGACGACACCTCGTTCCGCAACGCCAGGACGACCATCCGCTACGCCAACCCGAACCAGAAGCTGGCGGCGGTGGTCCTGGCCCGCTACCTCGACCTCGACGTGCCCATCGAGGAGGGTCCGATGAACAAGGGCGACTCCACGGTGGCCCTCCTGCTCGGGTCCGACTTCACCGGTCTGCGGGCCACGCCCCGGCCGCTGGAGGACTTCAAGCAGTACCTGCCGAACCAGGGTGCCGACCTGCCCCAGACCTCGCCCGAGGAGGCGGTCAGCACCACCATCCCGCTGAGCGTCACCACCTCGTCGGTCCCGGCCCAGATCCCCGAGGCGCCGCCGGGCGTCGAGTGCCGCTGATCGCCCTGGGCCACGGCCCGGGTCGGGGCACCGGGTGACCGGCCCTCGCCGGTCTGTCGTCTCGGCGATCAGGTGGTCGGCGAGGTCCGGAGGACGAGTTCGGGTCGCCGGGGCGGCGATCACTACGATGGGTCGTCCCCCTGATCCCGGTCGAGGAGTCCACCCGCGCATGGCCAAGATCGCCGTCATCGGCACCGGCTACGTCGGTCTGACCACCGGTGCGTGCTTCTCGCACCTCGGCCACGAGGTGGTGTGCGCCGACATCGACGCCGCCAAGGTCGAGTCGCTCAACCGGGGGGAGGTGCCGATCCTCGAGGCGGGCCTCGACGAGATCGTGCGCGAAGGCCTGCAGTCGGGTCGCCTCCGGTTCGTGCTGGGTGCCGCCGGTGCCGCCGCCGAGTGCGAGTTCGCCTACCTGTGCGTGCCCACCCCGCAGGGTGCCGACGGCTCCGCCGACCTCTCCTACATCGAGGCCGCCGCCCGCGAGATCGCCCCGCACCTGCAGCCCGAGGCCATCGTGGTCAACAAGTCGACGGTGCCGGTCGGCTCGACCCGGTTCGTCGAGCAGGCGCTGGGCCGCAGCGACGTCTACGTCGTGTCGAACCCCGAGTTCCTCCGCGAGGGCTCGGCGGTGAGCGACTTCATGAAGCCCGACCGGGTCGTCATCGGCGCCGACCACCAGAACGCCGCCATCCGGGTGGCGTCGCTGTACATCGGGGTGCCGGCGCCGCTGATGGTCACCGACCCTGCCTCGGCGGAGACGATCAAGTACGCCTCGAACGCCTTCCTCGCCACCAAGCTCAGCTTCGTCAACGCCATCGCCAACCTGTGCGAGGCGGTGGGCGCCGACGTCAACGACGTCGTGCTCGGCATGGGCTACGACAAGCGGATCGGCCAGGAGTTCCTCCGGCCGGGCCCCGGCTGGGGTGGCAGCTGCTTCCCGAAGGACTCGCGGGCGCTGCTCTACATCGCCCAGGAGGCCGGGTACGACTTCGACCTCCTCGACGGCGTCATCGCCGTGAACGACGAGCAGTTCTCCCGCACCGCCGACAAGATCGAGGCCATGGTCGGTGGCTCGCTCGAGGGTCGCACCGTCGGCGTGTGGGGCCTCACCTTCAAGGCCAACACCGACGATCGTCGCGACTCGCCTGCCCTCGAGATCGTCCGCCGGATCCTGGCCCGCGGCGGCCGGGTCCAGGCCTACGACCCCACGGTCGAGGTGTCGCTGCCCGAAGCCCCCGACGTCGTCGTCTGCGCCGACGCCTACGCCGCCGTCGAGGGCGCCGACGTCCTCGCCGTGCTCACCGAGTGGGACGAGTTCAAGTGGCTCGACCTCGACAAGGTGGCCGACGCCATGGCCTCCCACCGCGTCGTCGACGCCCGCAACCTGCTCGACCGCTCGGCGCTGCTGCGCCGCGGCTTCACGTACCAGGGCATCGGGCGGGCCTGATGGCCCGGGTGGTCATCACGGGCGGGGCGGGCTTCCTCGGCTCGCACCTGTGCGACGCCCTGCTGGCCCGGGGCGACGACGTGGTGGCGTTCGACAACCTGCTCACCGGCCGGCTGGTCAACATCGCCCACCTCGACGACCACGACCGCTTCACGTTCGTCCACCACGACGTCACCCAGCCGTTCACGGTCGACGGCGCCGTCGACGCCGTCTTGCACTTCGCCAGCCCGGCGTCGCCTGCCGACTACCTCGCCCACCCGCTCGAGACGCTGGCCGTGGGCTCCGACGGCACCCGCAACGCCCTCGAGCTGGCGACGGCCAAGGGCGCGCGCTTCCTCGTCGCTTCCACCAGCGAGGTCTACGGCGACCCCGAGCAGCACCCGCAGCCCGAGACCTACTGGGGGCACGTCAACCCGATCGGACCCCGCTCCTGCTACGACGAGGCCAAGCGATTCGCCGAGGCCATCACCTTCGCGTACCACCGCAGTCGCGGCACCGACGTCCGCGTCCTGAGGATCTTCAACACCTTTGGCGAACGGATGAAGGCCGACGACGGGCGGGTGGTGTCGAACTTCCTGGTGCAGGCGCTGCGGGGCGACCCCATCACGATCTACGGCGACGGCAGCCAGACGCGCTCGTTCTGCTACGTGAGCGACGAGGTGGCCGGCATCTTGGCCCTGCTCGACGGCGACGTCGTCGGGCCCGTGAACATCGGCAACCCGGGTGAGTTCACCATGCTCGAGCTGGCCGAGCTCGTGCTCGAGGTGGTCGGGGGGCCATCGACGCTGGTCCACGAGCCGCTGCCCCAGGACGACCCCAAGCAGCGCCGGCCCGACATCACCATCGCCCGCGAGCAGCTCGGGTGGGAGCCCGTCGTGCCGCTGCGCGAAGGCCTCGAGCGCACCGCCGCCCACTTCCGGGCCGAGCTCGAGGGCTGACGACGCCGAGCGGAGCGGCGGCCGCCGGCCGTCGCTCGGCCGGGCCAGGGATCGGTCAGACGGCGCGGGCCTCGGCCTCGTCGCGGTGGGCCAGGTACCAGTCGATGGTGGCGCGCAGGCCGTCCTCGAAGCCGGTGGTGGCCTTGAAGCCGAACGCCTCGTGGGCCCGGCTGGCGTCGACCCCGCGGCGGGGCTGGCCGTCGGGCTTGGTCTCGTCCCAGCGGATCTCGCCCTCGAAGCCCACCAGCTCGACGATGATGCCGACGAGCTCGCGGATGGGCAGCTCGCGGTCGGCCCCGAGGTTGACCGGCTCGGGGCCGTCGTAGCGCTCGGCCGCCAGCACGATGCCCTCGGCGGCGTCGTCGACGTAGAGGAACTCGCGGCTGGCCGACCCGGTGCCCCAGACCTCGATGTGGTCGGCGCCGGACTCCTTGGCCTCGACCGCCTTCTTGATGAGCGCGGGGATCACGTGGGACACGGCCGGGTTGAACTTGTCGCGGGGTCCGTACAGGTTGGTGGGCATCAGGTAGATGCCGCATTGGCCGTGCTGATCGCGGTTCGACTGGAGCTGCACCAGCTGGGCCAGCTTGGCGATGCCGTAGGGCGCGTTGGTCTCCTCCGGGTACCCCTGCCACAGCGAGTCCTCGCGGAAGGGGACCGGTGTGAACTTGGGGTACGAGCAGATGGTGCCGGTGACCACGACCTTGCCGGTGCCCTGCTGCAGCGCCTCGTCGATGACGTACGTGCCCATCAGCAGGTTGTCGAGGTAGAGGTCGGCCGGGCGGGCCATGTTGGCGCCGATGCCGCCGACGCGGGCGGCGAGGTGGACGACCAGGTCGGGCTGGTGCTCGTCGAACATGGCGGTGACCGCCGTGCGGTCGCGCAGGTCGAACTCGGCCGATGACGGTGCCACCACGTGGGGCGCCTCGCGGGTGGCGAGGGCGTCGAGGACGGCGCGCCCGAGGAAGCCCGAGCCGCCGGTGACGAGCACCCGTCGCTGGGCCCAGAACGACGTCGACTGCCCTTCGGTCATGCGCTCACCCTACCGGCCCGGCTCGCGCCGACCCCGCCGGGGGCATGATCCGGCGAGGGGTCCGCCGACGGTGGCTTGAGGGTGGGCCGCCGGTGTTCGGGATGACAGACTCGGCCGGTCATGCAGGACCGGGGCCGTGTCGCCGTCACCTTCGAGCAGCTGTGGCACCGCGTGCCGGGTGGCACCGCCACGTCGGCCATCCAGTCGGTGCGCGCCCTGCAGCGCGACACCGACCTGGACCTCGTCGGGGTGGCCGCCCGCCACGCCGGCCCTCCACCGCCGGCGTTCGCCCCACCCATCGGCGTCCACGAGCTGGCGCTGCCCCGCGCCGCCCTCTACGAGAGCTGGCATCGCCTGCGGTGGCCGCCCGTCGAGCACGCCACCGGCCCGGTCGACGTGATCCACGCCACCGGCATGGCGGTCCCCCCGCGCACCGCCCCGCTGGTCGTGACCGTCCACGACCTCGCCTTCGTCCACGATCCCAGCCACTTCACCCGCCGAGGGCTGTCGTTCTTCCACCGGTCCATCGAGCTCGCCGCGCGCGACGCAGACGTGCTGGTGTGCCCGTCGCGGGCCACCCTCGACGACGCCGTGGCCCAGGGTCTGCCGGCGGAGCGCCTCCGGCTCGTGCCCTGGGGCATCGACGTCGACCCGGCCCCGCCCGGCGAGGTCGCCCGCGTGCGCGCCGCCTACCGCCTCGACCGGCCGTTCGTCCTGTGGGTGGGCACCATCGAGCCCCGCAAGAACGTGCCCGGCCTGCTCGAGGCGATGGCCCACCTGCTCGACGACGGTGAGGCCGACGCCGACCTCGTCCTCGTCGGGCCGGAGGGGTGGAACGAGGACGTCGGGCCGTGGTTGGCCCGGCTCGGCCGCCGTGCGCACGTCCTGGGGTTCGTCCCGCCGGCCGACCTCCCGCCCCTGTATGCCGCCGCCGACGTCTTCTGCTACCCGAGCTTCCGTGAGGGCTTCGGGCTGCCGGTGCTCGAGGCCATGGCCCAGGGGACGCCGGTGGTCACCTCGGAGGGCACGGCCATGGCCGAGCTGGTCGCCGACCCCCTGGACGGCCTCGGGTCGGGCGACCCGCCCGGGGAGCCCGCCGGCCGGCTCGTCGACCCGCGCGACCCCCACGCCATCGCCGGCGCGCTGGCCGAGGTGCTCACCGACGGCGTCGTCGCCGAGCGGGCGGCGGTCGCGGCCCGGACCCGGGCGGCGCGCTGCTCGTGGGCGCGCACCTCGGCGGGCCTCGTCGCCGCCTACGACGAGGCCCGGGGTCGGCCCCCGGAGCCGGAGATCGGCACCTCGACGTCGTCGCCGGGGCCGCTGCGGGTGCGCTCGGGCACCCGGCCCCGGGTGGCGTGCAACCTGCTGTGGTGCGTCCCCGGCGAGGTCGGGGGCAGCGAGGAGTACACGGTCCGGCTGCTGCGGGCGGTGGCCGACGACGACCACGGCTGCGATCCGGTCCTCTTCGTCAACGGTCGGTTCGCCGAGGCGTACCCCGACCTGACCAACGGCTTCGAGACGGTCCAGGCGCCGGTCAGCGGGGGATCGCGGCCGGTGCGCATCGCCGTGGAGTCCAGCTGGATGGCCCGGGCGGTCGAGCGCCACCGCATCGACGTCGCGCACCACCTCGGGGGCACGGTGCCCGTCGTGCGATCGGCGCCGGCCCTCGTGACGATCCACGACCTGCAGCCCATGGCCATGCCCGAGCACTTCCACCCGGCCAAGCGCGCCTACCTGCGCGCCGCCGCGCCGCACGCCTGTCGGGTGAGCCGCCGGGTGGTCACGCTGACCCGGTTCACCCGGGACGACGTGGTGGCCCGCACCGGCATCCCCGTCGATCGCGTGACGCTGGTGCCCCCGGGCCTCGACGAGGTCGGGCCGCTCGCCGATGCCGAGCTCGTCGCGGTCCGGCAGCGCTACGGGCTCGGCGACCGGCCCGCCTTCCTCTACCCGGCCATCCCGTACGTCCACAAGGGGCACCACCTGCTGCTCGACGCGTTCGCCGGTGTGGTCGCCGACCACCCCGAGGCGCTGCTGGTGCTGTCGGGGGGCACCGGTCCGCTCGACCCCGAGCTGGACGAGCAGGCCCACCGCCTCGGCATCGCCGCTTCGGTCCGTCGCATCGGGCGGATCCCGTGGGGCGACCTCGACGCCCTGTACCGGACGGTCACGGCCCTGGTGTTCCCGAGCACCTACGAGGGCTTCGGGATGCCCACCCTCGAGGCCATGAGCCGCGGCTGCCCCGTGGTGGCCTCCGACGTGGGGGGCATGACCGAGGTGGTGGCGACCGGCGGCGTCCTGCTCGACCCGCGCGACGGCGCCGCGTGGCGGGCGGCCATGACGGCGCTGCTCGACGAACCTCGTCGCCGGGACGAGCTGGTCGCGGCGGGCCACCGCCAGGCGGCCACCTTCGACTGGGATCGATCGGCCGAGGCGCTGACGGCGGCGTGGCGGGAGGTGGCCCGGTGAACATCCTCGTGCTGTGCCCGCACTTCGCTCCCGACGTCGCCCCGACGGGCGAGGTGATGACGTCGATCGTCACCGAGCTGGCCGCTCGTGGGCACCGGTTGCACCTGGTCACGGCCCTGCCGTGGTACCGATCGCACGCCATCGAGCCGGGCTGGGAGGGACGCCTGGTCCGGCACGAGACCACGCCGTGGGGTCGCATCACGCGGGTCAACCCCTTCCCGACCGACAAGCGCAACATCCCGGCCCGGGCGCTCGCCTTCGGGGGCTGGACGGCCGTGTCGACCGTGGAGGGCGTGCTCAGCCGCATCGCGCCCGACGTCGTGCTCGCGATGTCACCACCGCTGCCGATCGGTCTGGCCGGTTGGGGCGTCGCACAGCTGCGCCGTGTCCCCTTCGTCTTCAACATCCAGGACGTCTTCCCCGACGTCGCCGTCGAGCTCGGCCTGCTCACCGGCGCCAAGGTGATCCGCGCCGCCTCCACGCTCGAGCGGTTCTCCTATCGCCGCGCCGACGCCGTCACCGTGCTGTCCGACGACCTCGCCGCCAACGTGCGCGCCAAGCTGGCTCGGGGCGGCGGCACGCGTCCCGGCGGACCCGGTGACCCGGCCAAGGTCCACGTCATCCCGAACTTCGTCGACACCGAGCGCATCCAGCCCGCCGATCCCGACAACGCCTATCGGGCCGAGCACGGGCTGACCGGCAAGCAGGTGGTGATGTACGCCGGCAACGTGGGGCTCTCGCAGTCGCTCGACCTGGTCCTCGCCGCCGCCCGATCCCTCGCCGACGACCCGTCGGTGGTGTTCGTGATCAACGGGGGTGGCACCGCCCGCCCCGACCTCGAGCGGGCCGCCGCCGGGTTGGCCAACGTGCGCTTCGTCGACATGCAGCCGCGCGAGCGGCTCCCCGAGGTGCTCGCCGCCGGCGACGTCCACGTGGTGCCCCTCAAGGCTGGCCTGGCGAAGGCCAGCGTGCCCTCCAAGCTGTACTCGATCCTCGCCGCCGGTCGTCCGATCGTGGCCAGCGTCGACCCCGGCACCGAGGTCGCCACGACCGTCGAGCGGGCCGGGGCCGGCGCTTCGGTGCCCCCCGACGACCCCGAGGCGTTCACGGACGCCATCCGGCGGATGCTCGCCGACCCCGAGCGGGCCCGGGCCCAGGGGGCGGCCGGCCGGGCGTGGGTGCTGGGGTGGGCGTCCCCGGCCGCGGTGGCCGAGGCCTACGAGGCCCTGTTCTCCTCGCTCGTGGCCTGCCGCACCTCCTGAGGCCCCCCACCGGCTCCGGGTGCCCGGGTCGGTCGGCGGCCCAGCCGCGAATGCCGCCGGGGAGGGGGCACCGGGTAGCGTGTGCGCCGATATGGGCAAAGCATCCTCCTCCAAGAAGGTCGCGCGCGCCGCTCGGGCGGGCGGGAGCCTTCGTGAGCGCCCGAAGCTGGGGTTCCCGCTCGCCATCTTCGCCATCATCGTCATCGGCACGGGCCTGGTCTTCTACGCCCGGGCCGACCGGGTCGACGCCGCCCAGGCCACGACCGCCCCGGTGGCCAACAAGGACCACTGGCACGCCGCCTACGGCATCTACGTGTGCGACCACTGGCTCACGCCGCTCACCGACATCCCGGGCAAGGCCGACACCAACGGCATCCACACCCACGGCGACGGGGTGATGCACGTGCACCCGTTCACGGCGGCGGCGTCGGGCAAGAAGGCCACGCTCGGCACGTGGGCCGAGATGACCGGCATGAAGATCAACAACGACTCGTTCGAGGTCGCCGGCGTGAAGTACGCCAACGGCTTCGACTGCAACGGCAAGCCGGCCAACGTCTACGTCATCCGCTGGGCCGACGCGTTCGACCCGATGTCCCCGGGTGAGGTGTTCACCTCGGGCTTCCCCGACATCCGGTACCGAAACGACAAGTCGGCCATCGTGTTCGCCGTGGTCCCCGAGGACCAGGTGGCCAACGTGCCCCGGCCCGACTCGGTCGGCCAGCTCAACAACCTCGAGGACGTGCAGGGCACGTCGTCGAGCTCGGGGAGCACGAGCACCGGCGCCAGCACGCCCGTCGACCCGTCGGGCGCCGTGAGCACGATCACCATCGCCCCGGCCTCCGGCGGCGCGACGCCGTCGGTCACCGACGCCCCGGCCTCCACGCCCGGCAGCACGCCGTGAAGGCGGTCGTCCTGGTCGGGGGCTTCGGCACCCGGCTCCGGCCCCTGACCCTGCACACCCCCAAGCAGATGCTGCCGATGGTGGGGGTGCCGATGATCGAGCGGGTGGTCAGGTCGCTCGCCGGCGGTGGCGTCACCGACGCCATCCTGTCGCTCGGCTACCGCCCCGACGCCTTCCTCGAGGCCTACCCCGACGACCAGTGCGCCGGCGTCCACCTGCACTACGCGGTCGAGCCCGAGCCCCTCGACACGGCCGGGGCGGTCCGCTTCGCGGCCCTCGACGCCGGCCTCGACAGCCGCTTCCTCGTCGTCAACGGCGACGTCCTCACCGACCTCGACGTGGGGGCCCTGTGGGACTTCCACGTGGCGTCGGGGGCCGAGGGGACCATCGCGCTGACCCGGGTCGACGACCCCTCCCGCTACGGCGTGGTGCCGATCGACGACGCTGGTCGGGTCGAGGCGTTCGTCGAGAAGCCCGAGCCGGGCACCGCCCCGTCGCACTGGATCAACGCCGGCACCTACGTGCTCGAGCCGTCGGTGCTCGACCGCATCCCCGACGGCCGGAAGGTCTCGATCGAGCGGGCCACCTTCCCGGCCATGGTCGACGACGGCACGCTGTTCGCCCAGCACTCCGACGCCTACTGGGTCGACGCCGGCACGCCGGCCACCTACCTCGAGTCCCAGCTCGACCTCGTCGACGGCACCCGCGCGAACGAGGTGGGGGTCGACCCCGGCGCCGACATCGATCCCGCTGCCAAGGTCGACCACGCCGTGGTCTACGCCGGTGCGCAGGTGCAGGCCGGGGCGGTCGTCGAGAACGCCGCCGTGCTCGCCGGCGCCGTCGTGGGTGCCAACGCGGTCGTGCGCGACTCCATCGTCGGCCCGGGAGCCCGGATCGGCGACGGGGCCGAGCTGAGCGAGCTCACCGTGATCGGTGCCGACGAGCAGGTGGAGGCGGGCGCCGTCCTGTCTGCCGCCCGGGTCCCCGACCCCGACGACGCCTGATCCACCCCGGGTCGACGCGACGAGCGGCCCCGAGGGGCCCTGTGGCAGCCTCTTCGCCAGTTGGGCGCGCTCGGCGGTGGGCGGCGCCGGCGACCAGAGGGGGCCGACATGGCAGTGGACCAGGGCAGTGCAGGCGCGCGACCGGACGTCGGTCCGGGCGGTGCAGGGGTGGCCGAGCCCACGCTGACCGAGCTGGCGGCGCGGCTGGCCCCGGGCCTCGATCGCCGTCGGCTGCTGTCGGGCCTGGTCGTCGGCGGTGGGGCGGCAGCCCTGCTGGCGGCGTGCAGCGGCGGCAGCGACGCCCCGTCGACCACCACCGCCGCCCGGGCCTCGGGCTCGGGGTTCCAGGTGCCGGGCACGACCGCGGTGCCCACCACACTGGCCCCGCCCGCGGGTAGCGGGACGGCCGGGTCCGGTCCCGCCTTCTCCTTGTTCAGCCAGTCCGACCTCGACTTCCAGACCAAGCTGATCCTCGGCGGCTCCGGCGTCAACGCCGCCGTCGGTGAGGTGGTCACGGCCGTCGACCAGGCCAACGGGGCCGCCGGTGGGGCCACGTACCAGAGCGTGTACGACGCCTTCGTCGGCATGGGCAACCAGCTCGCCGCCGACGCCGTCAGCTCGCTGAACGGCGGCCACCGCGTGTCGGCCCGCGACCGGTTCCTGCGAGCGGCGGCCTACTACAACAACGCCTTGTTCTTCGTCCTGGGCACCGCCGCGCCCGACGCCGAGCAGGACGTCTACGCCACGATGGACGACCAGTTCACGAAGGCCGCCCAGCTCATGGGCGAGGGGTGGGAGCAGGTGTCCATCCCCTACGAGGGCTCGACCCTCCCCGGTTGGTTCCTGAAGGCCGAGACGGGCGCCGGCGCGCGGCCGACGATCATCCTCAACAACGGCAGCGACGGCCAGAACGTCGACCTCTGGTCGTACGGCGGCCAGGCGGCCGTCGAGCGCGGCTACAACGCGCTGATCTTCGAGGGGCCGGGCCAGGGGTCGCAGCTGTTCGTGAAGCAGGTGCCGTTCCGCTACGACTGGGAGAAGGTCATCACGCCGGTGGTCGACCTGCTGGTCACCCGGCCCGACGTCGCCAAGGACAAGATCGGGATCATCGGCTGGAGCATGGGCGGCTACATGGTCTCCCGCGCCGCCGCCTTCGAGAAGCGCCTCGCCGCCGTCGTGGCCGATCCTGGGGCGGTCAACCTGTACGACGCCTTCCCCGACTTCTTGCACCAGGTCGCCGAGGCCGGCAGCCCCGAGCAGGTGAACCAGCTGTGGGCCGAGACGGTCATCCCGGGCTCGAACTCGCAGCAGGCCTTCTCGCTCAAGAAGCGGCTCGAGGTCTACAGGAGGGACGCGCTGCTGCAGGCCCGCCAGGGGCAGATCCCGACCGACTGGGCCACCCTGTCCAAGACCATCCAGCAGTTCACGCTCACCCAGCCGATCGTCCAGCAGATCACCGCGCCCGTCCTGGTCACGGCCTACGAGGACGAGCAGTTCTACCCGGGGCAGTCCCAGCAGCTGGTGCAGTGGCTGACCGCCCCGAAGACGGTGGTGACGCTGGGGGCGAACGTCGGGGCGCAGTACCACGACGCGCCGATGAACCCTGGCTACCGCAACGAGGTCGTCTTCGACTGGCTCGACGACACGCTGAAGCCGTGACGTCCTGAAGGTTCCGAGGCCTCGCTCGTTCCCGGCGGGGTTCGACCGGCCCACCTACCCTGGGGGGCGATGTTCCCCGGCGGTGAGGTGCAGATCGCACGATCGGGCCGCGGCGAGCGAGGAGCGGGGCGGCGGTGGGAGTCGACCGGACCCGGTCCGCGTCGGAAGCTGCTCGTCGGCGTGCTCGCGGTGGAGGTGGTCGCGGTGACGTGGTTCCTGACCGGTGTTCCGCTCCCTGCGCCTTTGCACGTGCACTCCCGGGCCGAGCTGGAGCAGGCCGCTGCCGACTTCAACCGGATCGCGCCGCTGGTGGTGACCGGTTGGGGCTTCTGCCCCGAGCTGTCGACGCCGTCGGCCCGCATCGATCCATGGCGGAACCGGGTCGACGTCTTCGACAGCACCGCTCGCGGTGACCAGGTGCTGGAGCGGATCCCTCCCGACCGACGCGAGCTCTACCACCTGAACCAGTCGACGCGGCTGGCGGCCTGCGACGGACCGTGACGGGGAGGGGCTCACCCGCGAGCGCCGCAGGTCGCTAGCGGAACAGGTCGTCGGCGGGGGAGCGGACGATCTCGCCGGCCACGTTCGACTCGCGGAGCCACGTGGGGTCGATGCCGCGGACCACGCCGACCGGGACACCCGAGGACTTGCCCATGACCAGCTCGGCGGCGGCGGCCAGCTCGTCGGCCAGGGCCACCTCGGTGACCTGCATCTCGCGGCCGAGGGCGTCGTCGGTGCCGCGCAGATCGACGATGGCGGCGATGCCGGCGC
The DNA here is from genome assembly GCA_046331175.1 of Acidimicrobiales bacterium. Classification (GTDB taxonomy): domain Bacteria; phylum Actinomycetota; class Acidimicrobiia; order Acidimicrobiales; family Acidimicrobilacustridaceae; genus JAWKIW01. Next base: position 68,069 of record JAXLRI010000010.1, on the reverse strand, counting down.
AACCGATCGCCACGTCGGTGACCCCCCGCCGCCAGGTCCGCCCGAACGTGTCGCTCACGATCACGCCCACCCGCACGCCGGCCTTGCCCCGCAAGCCGTCGCGGATGCGCCGGGCGGAGCGATCCGAGTCGACGGGGAGGAGGGCGGCGTAGCCCTTGGCCACGTTGGACAGGTCGATGCCGGCGTTGGCGCACACGAAGCCGTGGGCCGTCTCGGAGATGATGAGCTCGCCGCGCCGACGCAGGATGCGCACCGACTCGCGCTCCACCAGTGGCTTGTGCGACAGCGGATCGTCGGGATCGATCGCCACCAGCCGGTCCTCGGCCTTGCTCACGATCTTCTGGGTGACCACCACGACGTCGCCGTCGCGCAGCGCCGTGGTGGGATCGGCGGCCGCCGCCGTGGCGATCATCGAGGCCAGGTCGTCGCCGGGGGCGATCTCGGGGAGGCCCTCGATGCCGAACACGTCGAGGCGGCTCACGCCGTCGCTCCGTCGTCGGGGGTCGCCGCTCGTCCGGCCGCCAGCACCACCTCGGCCAGGGCAGCCGCCTCGGCGGGGCCCGACATGATCGTCGGGGCGACCACGCAACGGACGCCCTCGGCCTCGACCGCATCGGCGAGGCCCCGATCGGCCTCGTCGATCACCAGCGTGGCGGCCACGTCGCGGTAGAGGCGGGCCACGCCCACCACCGACGACTCGTGGCCCAGCTCGGTGAGCAGCCGGTCGGCGGGTCCCTTCAGCGCCGAGCCGGCGATGATCGGCGAGACGGCGACGACGTGCTCCCGGCGGATGGTCACGGCCTCTCGCACGCCGGGCACGGCCAACACCGGCCCGATCGACACGATGGGGTTCGAGGGAGCGATCACGACCACCTCGGCCGCCTCGACCGTCGAGATCACGCCGTCGGCGGGCACCGCGTCGGCGGCGCCCTCGATGTGCACCTCCGACACCGGCACGTCGTGGTGGTGCTGCACGAAGTACTCCTGGAACGAGAGGTCGCGGTCCTCGGCGTCGACCCGGGCGGTGACGTGGGTGCGCACGGGGTCGTCGGTGACCGGAAGGACGTGCAGGCCGAGGCCCCAGGCGGCGGTGATCTCGGCGGTGACCTCCGACAGGGTGGCCCCCTCGCCGAGGCGGTGGGTCCGGTACAGGTGGGTGGCCAGATCCTTGTCGCCCAGCCGGAACCAGGTGAGCCCGTCGTAGCGCTCGAGCGCCGCCATGGCCTGCCACGTCTCGCCGGCCAGGCCCCAGCCGGTGTCGGGGTTGATGGCCCCGGCCAGCGTGTATGTGATGGTGTCGAGGTCGGGCGAGATGTGCAGGCCGTGCAGGACGGTGTCGTCGCCCACGTTGACGACGGCGGTCACGTCGTCGGCGCGCACGACGCCGAGCAGGCCCGAGAGGAAGCGGGCGGCACCAACGCCGCCGGCCAGCACGGTGATCACGAGCGAGCACGCTACCGGTGCGACCGCCCCTCCGGGCGCGGTCGCACCGGCCGGCTCGCCCGCGTCGCTACTTGAGGCCCTGCAGGCGTCCGGAGAGGAGGGCGACGTCGGCGTCGACCATCATGTGGACGAGCGACTCGAAGTCGACCTCGGGCTCCCAGCCCAGGATGGTCCGGGCCTTGGCCGAGTCACCGACGAGCAGGTCGACCTCGGCGGGCCGAAAGAAGGCCTCGTCGATCACGACGTGCTTCTCCCAGTCGAGCCCGACCCGCTCGAAGGCCAGCTCGCAGAACTCGCGCACCGTGTGCGTCTCGTTGGTGGACACCACGTAGTCGCCGGGCTCGTCCTGCTGGAGCATGAGCCACATGGCCTTGACGTAGTCGCCGGCGAAGCCCCAGTCGCGCTGGGCCTCGAGGTTGCCGAGCCGCAGCTCGGTGGCCATGCCCAGGCTGATCTGGGCGGCGTGCCAGCTGATCTTGCGGGTCACGAACTCCAACCCGCGCCGTGGGCTGTTGTGGACGACGAGGCCCCCGACGCCGGCGCAGAACCGACCGGAGGTGGTCTCGATGTCGAACATCCAACCGCTGAAGGGCTCGCTGGTCACCCGCCTGACCTCGTCGAGCGGCTTGCGCAGGTGGGCCCCCTTGTTGCCTTGGGGTGAGCCGGTGGAGAGGTTGAGGAGCCAAGATGCGCCCCCTCCGAGTGCGCCTGGCTGCCGGTACACCGTCACGCGGCGCTCCAGCGTTCGGCGGGCCAGCCACACGAGACCGGCTGCGAGCGTTGGCGAGGTCGTCCGGAAGCTCTTGAACGGATCGGTGCCGTGGCCGGCCTTGAGGCCGTCGCCGAGGTTGTAGCCCTCCAGGAAGGCGATCCGCGCCGTCTCGCCGGCGTTGAGTACCCTCGTCGGGACCCGCTTCGTCCCGTCCCGGCCGTACAGCTCGTGGCGGAGGAGCCGGCCGTAGTGGGTGTTCCCCCGCAGCTCGGCCACCGGGGTGCGCTTCGGTGAGAAGGCCGATGGGGCGCCCTCCCACTTGCGGTACCAGCCACCCGTGACGCGGGTCCACGCCTCGCCTGCCTCGGTGAGCGTCGCGGGGTCGCCGTTCGTGACTCGAACATCGCCGCGCTCTGATACGTAGCCGTCGGCGACGAGGAGGCCGATCAGCCACGCCTCGTCTCGGGTCATCGAGGTGGCGAAGGTGGCGAGCGGGTCGTCGCCGATCACAACGGAGTCGCCCTCGGCGAAGCGCTGCGCCTCGCGTTCCCCGTCGGGCTCGAACACCACGTGGTCCGGTGTCGAGGTGACCACACCGCCCCGGCCCTCGATCGTCACCGCCTCGCCGTCGTGCCAGTAGGCGGTCCGAGCCGTGCAGGGGACGAATGCGGAGCCGTCCCAGACCTCGTACCCACCGCCGTCGGACTGGTAGCGCTTGCCCTTCGAAGGATCCTCGCGATGGGGCACGATCTCGCCGATGGGGCGGATGTCGATGATGCCTCGACGCCGGACGACGATCGGGGTCCAGGCCGGAACCGACTCGTGGTTGAAGAGGATGCCAGAGGTGGCGTGGAGGTCGTAGGACTCGCGGTAGTTCACCGTGATCCAGTGGCCGTAGACCTTGGCGACGCCGTAGGGCGAGCGCGGGTGGAACGGGGTCGACTCGCGCTGGGGGACCTCGACGACCTTGCCGAACATCTCCGACGACGAGGCCTGGTAGAAGCGGATGTCGGGGTCGACGATGCGGATGGCGTCGAGCAGGCGGGTGACGCCCAGGGCGGTGGTCTCGCCGGTGAGGACCGGCTGGGTGAACGAGGTCTGCACGAACGACTGGGCGGCGAGGTTGAAGACCTCGTCGGGGCGGTGGGTGCGCAGCACGTCGATCATCGAGACCTCGTCGAGGAGGTCGCCGGTCACGAAGGTCACCCGGTCCTGGATGTGGGCGATCCGCTCGAAGTTGACGGTCGAGGAGCGGCGCACCATCCCGATCACCTCGTAGCCCTGGTCGAGCAGCAGCTCGGCCAGGTAGGAGCCGTCCTGACCGGTGATCCCGGTGATGAGCGCGCGTCGAGCCATCGTGACGTCCTACCCTGGCCGGGTCCTGTCGTCTGCTAAGTGGGTTGGCACGTGGCCGAAGCCAACGAGCGCGACCAGCGTCCCCCGGGCCGGTCCGAGCCCGTCGACGAGCGCGAGCCGCTCGGCCGGCGCATCGCCGACCTCCGGGCCAAGCTCGGCTGGACCCAGCAGGAGCTGGCCGACCGCCTGGCCATCTCCCGGGTGGCGGTCTCGCACCTCGAGGCCGGCAAGACCGACCCCGGCGAGCGCACCGTCGCCCTCCTGGCCGGCGTGTTCAAGCTGGAGCCCCACGAGCTGGTGGCCGGCACCAAGTACCCGACCGCCAAGGCCGAGCGCCTGCCCGTGGTCGCTGCTCGGCACACCGAGGTCGAGCTGGCCCTGGCGCTGCTCGACAACGACCTCGGCTGGTGCGAGGTCGTGGCACCGTCGCTGGCCGTCCAGGTGCTCCAGCAGTGGCAGAGCCGCCTCGGGCTGCTGGTCGAGCAGAGCCACGACCGCCGCGAGCGCGACGCCCTGGCCGACGCGTCCCGCCGGGTGGGCGCGGCCCTCGACGCCGCCCTCGCCCGCTGAGCTGGGCGGCCTCGGTCGGTCAGCGGAACGACGCCAGCGTCCCATCGCCGGTTGGCTCGGCCCGCTGCTCGTCAGGTGTCGCAGAACAGAGCTTCGGCCTCCAGGGTCGAGGCGGGGACCTGGACCGTGGTGAGCCTGGCTGCCCCGACGATGTTCGAGAAGAACCGTCCAGGCGTCAGTGGTTCGGTCGTCGCGGCGTGGAGCTCGGCGAGGTCGCCGCACTGCAGCGCGCGCCGCCCGGCGGCGACGTCGGGGCTGTCGGTGGAGCCGCCTGCGGGCGCCTGGACGATCGCCCATGCCTCGGGCAGCAGCTTGCCGTCCATTGCCAGGTCGGTGGCGGCGTCCCGGACAAGGCGCGCCCCGATGGGATCGGCGAGCGAAGACTCGTCGATGACCCGGACGTCGAGGGGGAGCCCTGCTGCTTCGCTCCCCACGCAGCACAGGCCTACCTGAACCCCTGATCCGCGAGGCAGGTGACGCGGCACCGGCGTGCCTCCGCCGAACGGATAGACGAGCAGTACGTCATCTTCGTTCTGAAGCGCCGCAGCCACCTCCGGTGGTGGCTGCGTCCCGGTCAGGAGATCGGTCAGCTCGACGGGGTTGGTTCGCACCGTGAGGTAGTCGGTCACGTAGGGCGAGGTCGTCGAGGGCGACAGCGGGTTGACCACGAGGGCGGTCACCGCCCAGGCGAGGCCCAAGAGGGCGACGGCAGCGGTCGTGATCGGAACTCGTCGCGGGATCGACCACGACAGCGGGACGGCCAGCGCAGCTGCTGGCAGGCTGAGCGCGAAGAGTGGCAGGACCGTGAACCGATCGGGGACGTCGTCGCCTCCGATGCGGATCACGTACACGAGGTTGAGCACGGCGGCGATGAGGGGTGCTCCGAGCACGAGGAGTCGGCGCCACTGGTCAGCCAGCCCCCAGCCGATGACAGCGACGGCCCCGAGGCTGACCAGGGTGCCGACCCAGAACCACCCCTCGAGCAGTGACGCATCGACGTAGGTCAGACCTTGTGACCAGGCAGCCCGGCCACCGTCCTTCGCGAGAGCCGTGTTCGGAAGCAGAGATCCGTAGTAGCCCATTCGAGCCAGCTGCAGACCCAGCGCCGGCGTCAGCAACCATGCCAGCGCTCGCAGTGTGCTCCGCGATCGCTCGGGTGGCCCCGAACCCACGAGGATCACAGCTCCCAGCACGACGGAGTAGATCGCCAGCTCCGGCCTGACCATCGGCCCGAGGCTGATCAGCACGAGCAGCCAGCGGGGGCGATCGACCGCAGAGCGCACGACGGCGCGGTGGCACAGACCGAACCAGCAGGCGCCGAGCCAGGCGAGCTGCAGCCCGGTCTCGAGTCCGCTGGTGCCCCAATACCAGAACATCGGGGTGGTCGCGAAGATCAGTGCGCCGATGGGGACGTAGAGCACGCGGCCGGTCCGGCGTCGGGCCTGGATCTCGACCGAGCCGGCGATGGCGAGCGCGAGTCCCAGCACTGCCAACGCGCCGCCGACTGCGACCGCCTGCGTGCCGACGCCGACGCGATCGCCGGCTATCAGGCGGACGAGGCTGAGGGTCCCGGTCCACAGCAGGCTGGTCGTCGCCTCGACCCGTTCTCCTGCGTTGAAGACTGGTCCGTTCCCCGCGACGACGTTGCCGACGACCCGGTGGTAGATGAACGCGTCCTCAGCGGTGAACCGATGCGTCCACACCGCTGCCGCGTAGATGACGACCGGGAGACCGAGGATCGTGGCCTGGAGCGTGGCCCAACCCCGATGCCGTCGAGCTGCTGGAGCATCGAGCTGGTCAGCGGCCGACACGCTGGCGCCACTCGTCGAGGATGTCGCGCAGCGTGCCCTCGATGATGTCGATCTCGGGCTCCCAGTCGGTCGCCTTGTGCAGCTTGCTGTAGTCGCCCCGGAGCACCGGCACGTCGACGGGGCGCTGCAGGGCCTGGTCCTCCTCGAGCCGCATCGGCCGGTGGGCCATGGCGACCAGGCGGTCGGCCAGCTCGGAGATGGCGAGGTCGGTGCCGGTGCACACGTTGTAGGCCTCGCCGGGCTCGCCATGCTCGACCAGCAGGCGGTACGCCCGCACGACGTCGCGCACGTCGGTGAAGTCGCGCCGCGGCGTGAGGTTGCCGACGGGCACGACCTCGCGACCCTCGAGCTCGTTGAGGGCGATGCGCTCGGCCAGCGCGGGGGCGACGAAGCGGTTGGTCTGGCCGGGGCCGAGGTGGTTGAAGGCGCGGACTCGCATCACCTCCAGGCGGTAGCCGAGCCACGCCTGCAGGGCGAGGTAGTCGGCCGCGATCTTCGACGCCGCGTAGGGGCTCACCGGTCGCAGCGGGCTCTCCTCGGTCAACGGCAGCTCGCCGAGGGTCACCCGGCCGTAGACGTCGGCGCTGCTGATGACGAGCACCCGTCCGACCTGGGCCTCCACGCTGGCCAGGAGCACGTTGAGCGTGCCGTCGGCGTTCACCCGGAACGTGTCGTGGGGTGCCGACCACGAACCGCCCACGTCGCTGTAGCCGCCGAGGTGGTAGACGGCATCGGGCTTGGTGTCGAGGATCAGCTCGCGGATGCCGGCGGCGTCGAGCAGATCGGGACCGCCAGCGCGGTCGACGCCGATGACGGTGTCGCCGTTGGCCTCGAGGTGGGCGGTGAGGTGGCGGCCGACGAACCCTTCCGCGCCGGTGACGAGCGCCTTCATGGGTCGGGTCCCCCTTCGTCGTGGTCGTCGGCGACTCGGGCTCGACCGCGCGACCGGTGCTCCTGCAGCAGGGGAGTGTAGGAGACGGCACGTCACCGGCCCGTCCCGACGGCCGTGCCGCCGCCGAGGCTCGGGCGATCGCAGCCGCCGACCACCGCGGTGCGGGCCCTCGGACGGCTCAGCGGGTGGCCGAGGCCCGGCGGTAGAGGTCGACGAGCCCCTCGGCGGTCGCGTCCCACGAGAACCGGGCCACGCGGGCCCGGCCCGCCGCCACCAGCCGGGTCGCGGCAGCCTGGTCGTCGAGGACCTCGGCCAGCGCGCCCGCCAGGGCACCCGGATCACCGACCGGCACGATGCGCGCCGCATCGCCCACCACCTCGGGGACCGCCCCGGCGGCGGTCGCCACCACCGGCACGCCGGCGCTCATCGCCTCGAGCGGGGGGAGCCCGAAGCCCTCGTAGACCGATGGGTAGGCGAAGGCCGCGGCCCCCCGCAGCAGCGAGGCCCGCACCGGGGGTTCGACGAAGCCCAGCCGGGTGATGCGGTCGGCGTGGTGGGCGTGGCGGAGGGCGTCGGCGAGGTCGGCCGTGCCCCAGCCGTCGGGGCCGGCGATGACCAGGCCCAGCCCGGCGTCCTCGCCGGCCAGCTCGTCGAAGGCCTCGACGAGCGTGGGGAAGTCCTTGCGGGGCTCGATGGTGCCCAGGGCGAGCACGTACCGCTCGTGGCCGGCCAGGCGCCGTCCCTCGACCGGGTCGCCGCCCACCACCGGCGTGACGCCGTTGGGGATCGCCACGACCCGCTCGGCGGGCACGTCGAGCCAGTCCCGCACCTCCTCGGCGACGTGCTCGGACACGGTGTGGACCCAGGCCCCGTGGGCCACCGCCCGCCTGAGCAACGGCGGGTACTGCAACGTGTCGGCGGTGCACAGCTCGGGGAAGCGCACCACGGTGAGGTCGTGGACGGTGACGACCCGGGCGGCTCGGCGTGCGGGCGGGACCACGAAGTTGGGTCCGTGCACGACGTCGGCGGCGCCGACGAGCCACTCGATGGGCGGCTGCTCGCTGCGCAGCCAGGCGGCGCGCAGCGGTCGGGCGGCGAGGGGCCGTCGCACCACGGTCGCTCCCGTCGGGGCCACCGCGGCGAGGTCGTCGCGGCCCCGCCACGACACCGCGAACAGCCGGAGGTCGACGTCCGGTCGGGCGGCCAGCCGCTCGGCGATCTCGGCGGTCATCGTCCCCACGCCGGTGCGCGGCCCGAGCAGCGCGGTGGCGTCGAGGGCGAGGCGCATCCGCCCTGGTCTAGTCCGCGCGCTGCGGTCCTCGGACGCTGCTCGGCCGGGTGAGTGGCAAGGGTCACGGCCGGCGGGGGGCTCCACGGATCGCGGAGGGCGCAGCACTAGCCTCGAACCTTCGTGACGCCCGACCAGCCACCGGCCCGCGGGGCCGGCACCGGCACCGCGCGCCACCAGCAGAACGGGGCCGTCGAGCCCGCCGACGCCGCCTCGGACGCCGTCGCCGACGAGGTCGCCCCGCCGGTCGTGGTGGTCCTGGTCACCCACGATCCGGGGGCCTGGTTCGACGAGACCCTGGCCAGCGTCGCCGCGCAGAGCTACCCCAACCTGACCGTCCTCGTCGTCGACGCCGCCAGCACCGTCGACCCCGAGCCTCGCGTAGCCGCCGCCCTGCCGGCCGCCCACCTCCGCCGCGTCGACGGCAACCCCGGCTTCGGCCCGGCCTGCAACACCGTCCTGGGCGCGGTCGAGGGCGCCGCGTTCTACCTCTTCTGCCACGACGACGTCCGCCTCGACCCCGACGCCATCACCCGCCTGGTCGAGGAGGCCTACCGGGCCAACGCCGGCATCGTCGGGCCCAAGCTCGTCGACTGGCACCGGCCCGACCGCCTGCTGGCCATCGGGATGGGGGCCGACAAGGCCGGCTGCCCCGCCCCGCTGGTCGATCGGGGCGAGCTCGACCAGCAGCAGCACGACGCCGTCTCCGACGTCTTCTTCATCCCCGGCGCGGCCACGCTCGTGCGCGCCGACCTGTTCGAGGCCCTGGGCGGCTTCGACGACGAGATCGACCTCCTCGGCGAGGACCTCGACCTGTGCTGGCGCGCCCACGCGGCCGGTGCCCGGGTGGTCGCGGCGCCGGCGGCCCGGGTCGCCCACCTCGAGGCGCTGGGCGTCCGGCGCCCGCTCGACGATCGCCGGCGCCTCCAGATGCGCCACCGCCTCCGGGCCGTCCAGACCGACTACGGCCGCTGGAACCGCATGCGGGTGGTCCCCCAGGCCACGGTCCTGGCGGCCGTCGAGATCCTCTACAGCATCGTCCTGGGTCGCTTCCGCCAGGCGCGCGACGTCTTCGGTGCCTGGCCGTGGAACCTCCGCCGCCACGGTTCGATGCGGGCCAAGCGCAAGGCCCTCAAGGCCGTCCGCCAGGTGCCCGACCGGGAGGTCCGCCGGCTGCAGGTCCGCGGCAGCGCCCGGCTGTCGGCCTACCTGCGCGGCCAGATCGGCGACGAGGGCGACCGCTTGGGCGCCATGGTGGCGTCCAGCCGCGACCTCGCCGCAGGCGTCCGCTCCGGACGTCCCAGCTCGGTGGTCGTCACCTGGCTGGTGGTGCTGGCCGTGTGGGCGTTCGGCACCCGCACGCTGCTGACCCACGGCGTGCCCACCGTCGGGTGGTTCGCCGCCCTCCCCGGTTCGGTCGGCGACCTGTTCCGCAGCGCGCTCAGCGGCTACCAGGAGGTCGGGATCGGCTCCATCGGCCCGGCGCCGACCCTCCTCGGCGCCCTCGGCCTCTGGGGCATCCCGTTCCTCGGCGCCACCGGCGTCCTGCGCAGCGCCGCCCTGCTCGCCCTGCTGCCCCTCGGCGCCATCGGCGCGTGGCGCCTCGCCCGGCCGATCGGCTCGCGGCGGGCCAAGATCGTCGCGCTGGTGGCCTACCTGGCCGTGCCGGTCCCCTACAACGCCATGGCCCAGGGCCGGCTCCCCGGGCTCGTGCTGTACGCCGTCGCCCCGTGGGTGCTCGCCCACCTGGCCCGGGCCAGTCGGGTGGCCCCCTTCGGCGACCTCGGCGGCGAGGGCAACGTCCCCGACCGTCCGCTCCTGCAGCACGTGCTCGTGGTGGGCGTCCTCGGTGCGATGGCGGTCGCCGTCACGCCGTCCGCCGCGGTGGTGCTCGTCGGCATGGCCGTGGCCCTGGTGGTGGGCGGCCTCCTCGTCGGCCAGCTCGCCGGCGCGGCGCGCATCCTCGCCACGGCCGTCGGCGGCGTGGTCGTCGCCGCGGTGCTGCTCGTGCCGTGGAGCCTCACGCTCGCCACGGGGGAGTGGCGGGCCGCCTGGGGTGCCATGCCCGGCACCGGCCCGCTGCCGCTCGGCGACGTCGTCCGGGGCCACTCCGGCCCCTTCGGCGGGTCGCCCATCGAGTACGCCGTGCCGGTCGCCGCCGCCCTCGGCCTGCTCATCGGTCGCCGCTGGCGCCTCGCCTGGGCCGTCCGCGGCTGGGCGGTCGCCCTCGCCGGCTGGGCGGTGGTCTGGGTCGCCGGCCAGGGCTGGCTCCCGGCCTCGCTCCCGCTCGCCTCGCCCGAGGTCCTGCTGGCCCCGGCGGCCGCCGGCCTGGCCCTGGCGGTGGCCATGGCCATGGCCGCGTTCGAGGTCGACCTGCCCGGCTACAACTTCGGCTGGCGCCAGGTCGCGTCGCTGGTCGCGGCGGTGGCCCTGGCCCTGGCCGTCGTACCGGTGCTGGCCCGGTCGGTCGACGGTTCGTGGGGGATGCCCGAGGGCGATGCCGTCCGCGCCGTCGAGAACCTCACCGCTCGGACGGACGGCCCGTTCCGAATCCTGTGGGTCGGCGACGCCGACGTCGTGCCGCTGCACGGTTGGCGGCTGGACGCCCCCGACGTCGCCCCCGACCAGGGCGGCCAGCTGGTCTACGGCACGTCGGCCAACGGCGGCCCCACCGTCGACGACCTGTTCCCCGGCGGTGACGACGCGACCGCCGCCCACCTCGGGCGGGCCCTCCGATCGGCCGGTGCCGGCGGCACCACGCGGCTCGGCTCCCAGCTGGCGCCCATGGGCATCCGCTACGTGATCGTGCCCGATCGCCTGGCGCCGGCGCCCTACGTCACCGATCCCACCTCGCCCCAGCCGCGGCTGGAGGCGATGCTCGAGGGCCAGCTCGACCTCACCCGGGTCGAGGTCGTGCCCGGCCTCGCCGTCTACCGAAACGCGGCCTGGGGCCCCACCCGGGCGCTGCTGCCGAGCGACGCCCCCATCCCGGCCGGCGGTCCGAAGCCGGTCGACAACGCCGTGCCCGACCTCGCCGGGGCGCCCGCCGCGCTGCCCTCGACGAACGGCCCGTCGTCGTTCTCCGGGTCGATCGACCGGCCGACGCAGGTGTACCTGGGCGCTCCCTCGGCCGACGAGTGGCAGCTCGACGTCGGCGGCTCGTCGCCGCCGCGCCGCGAGGTGCTGGGCTGGAGCCAGGCGTGGACCGTCTCCGCCACGGGCTCCGCCACCCTCAGCTATCGCACGTCGCCGCTGCTCGACGTGGTGGTGGTCGGCGGCGCCGTCCTGTGGGCCTTCACGCTCGTCTTCCTGCTGCGCACGCGGGTGACGCGCGACGAACGCCGCGTCCTCGTCGCCGCGTCCGGGGCGCCGCCTGCGGCGGACCTGCGCTCCACGCCCACGCCCGAGCCCGCCGCTGGCCCGGCCGCCGAGCCCGATCCCGGACCGGCGACCCGTCGCCGCCGAGGTGGACGCCGCCGCGACGCCGAGGAGCCGGTGGCGTGAGGGCCTGGCGCACGCCCGCGCTCGTGGTGATCGTCGGCCTGCTGGTCGCCGGCGGCGTGGTGCAGCACCGCCAGGACGATCAGGCGTCGACCCGCGCCACCACCGTCGACGTCGACCACCTCATGCCCGTGGCCGCCCCGGCCGGCGCCCCGTCCACCACCTGGTACTGCGCCGGCGGCACCGCCACCGGCAGGGCCGACGGCGTGGCCGAGCACACCATCACGGTGGCCAACACGGGGACCGCTGCCCTGCAGGTGGTCGTCACCGCGTTCCCCAGCGAGGGCGACACCCGTCGCCGGACCTTCGAGCTGCCCGCCGGCGCGCGGCGCGACACCGTCCTCAGCGAGCTGGTCACCGCGCCGTGGGCGGCCGCCCTGGTCGAGGCCGACGGTGGGGGCGTGGCGGTCGAGCACCGCGTCCGCGGCGTCGACGGCCAGGCCGTGGCGCCCTGCGCCTCCACCCCGGGAGGCCGGTGGTACTTCCCCGCCGGGGCCACCCGCCGCGGTGCCCGCGAGGTGCTGAGCGTCTTCAACCCGTTCCCCGACGACGCCGTGGTCGACCTCACCTTCGAGACCGACGACGGCGGCCGCACGCCCCAGCCCTACCAGGGCCTGGTGGTCCCCGGCGGCAAGGTGCTTCCCGTCGACATCACCGACGTCGTGACCGTGCGCACCGAGGTGGCCTCGACGGTGCGGGTCCGCTCCGGCCGGGTCGTCGTCGACCAGGTGCAGGTGTGGGACGGCCAGGACGGCCAGGCCCGGGGCGTCGGCCTCACGCTGGGTGCCCCCGAGCCGTCGCCGGTGTGGGTCTTCCCCGGCGGCGCCCAGCTCGTCGAGGGCAGCGACGTCAACGAGTCCTACGTGCTGTTCAACCCGGGCGACCAGCCGTCGACCGCGCTCGTGCAGGTCCACGTCGAGGACGAGGCCACCCGTGGTGGCGTCGAGCCGTACGAGGTCACGGTCCGGCCGCGGCAGTACACGATCGTCTCGCTCACCCAGGACCGCCGGGTGCCCCTCGGCGTCCGGCGGTGGACCGAGGTGTTCACCGCCGACGGCCCGGCGGTCGTCGTCGAGCGGGTCGTCCAGGCGAAGGGCTCGGCCCCCGAGCGGGGCGTCTCCTACGCGCTCGGTTCCCCGCTGCAGGCCACGCGGTGGCTGGTGGCCGCCGCCGGCGGCCCCGGGACCGCTGCCACCCGCGTCACCGTGGTGAACCCGTCGTCGTCCGATCCGGCCTCGGTCACCATCAGCGCCGTCCGCGGCGGCGAGCGGGGCCCGGTCGAGGGCTTCTCCGGTCGGAGCCTCCCGCCCGGCGGGCAGGCCACCCTCGACGCCGGTGGGCTGCCCGAGCCCGACGGCACGTCGCTGGTCGTCGAGGCCACCGGCCCGGTCGTCGTGGCCACCGAGGTCGTCACCACCGATCCCACCGACCGCAGCGAGGCCATGGCCCTGCCGGTCGAGGGCACCACCTCGCTGGTGCCGGCCCCACCGCTCGTGTCGACCGTCCCCGCCCTGCCCGGCACGTCGGTGCCGCTCGGCGACCTCGATGTCGGCGGCTCCGTCCCGCTGCCCACGGTCGGCGCCGCCCCCGCCGGCACCGGCTCCTCCACGACGTCCAGCTCGGTGCCGCCCACCTCGGCGGCCGATGGATCGTCGACCACCACCGCCCCCGCCTCCTCGTCGACCACGACCGCGGCGTCGTCCACCACGGCGGCGGCCCCACCCCCCTGATCGGCCGGTCGCCGCTCGCGGGACCAGTGGGTCCGCAGCCCGGTCCTGCCGGCGGCTCGTCGGGCTCGTCGGGCTGGTCATCGGGCTCGTCGGGCTGATCGTCGGGCTCGTCGGACTGGTCATCGGGCTCGTCGGGCTCGTCCTGGCGCCTCGCGCCCGGCCGCCTCGCCCGGGCCGCACCGCCGTCGGTAGCCTGCGGACGTGGATCGCCTGCTCGTCGCCCTCGCCGTGGTGGCGGTGGCGGCCGTGGTGGCGGTGGTGCTGTCCCGCCGCAAGCCCGACGCACCCACCAGCGCCGGCTGGACGGTGCCGGCCCAGCTGGACCGGGCCGACTTCGTGCGCCCCGACGCCGAGTGGCTCGTCGTCGTGTTCTCGTCGTCCACCTGCGACACCTGTGCCGGCGTGGTCCGCAACGCCGACGCCCTCGACTCACCGGTCGTGGCCGTCCAGGACGTCGAGGTGGGGGCGCAGGGCGCCCTGCACCACCGCTACGGGATCGATGCCGTGCCCACGCTGGTGGTGGCCGACGCCGACGGCGTGGTGCGGGCCTCGTTCGTGGGGCCGGTCAACGCCACCGACCTGTGGGCCACCGTCGCCGAGCTGCGCGAGCCCGGCTCGGTCCCCGAGGGCTGCGACCACGGTGCCCACGACCACGACCACGGCGCCCACGACCACTCGCACGGCTGACCCGGCGCGTCGAGGTCCCGACCGCCCCACGCCCCGGCCACGCCCCGCCCAGGCGCGACAGTACGCCCCGGGCGGTTCGACCAGCCCGGGTGGTTCGGACGCCCGGGCTCAGAAGCCGCCGTCGGGGCCGAAGGCCGGACGGGGCGCCTCGGCCTCGAGCGTCGACGTGAGCGACCCGGCCCCCAGCGACCCGCCGCCGACGCCGGTGGGCGTGGGGGTCGGCGCGCTGCCGTTGCCGCCCAGCTCGATGAGGCGGGTGACCTCGGAGCCGTCGATCGTCTCATGCTCGAGCAGGGCCCGGGCCACGAGGTCGAGGCCGTTGCGGTTGTCGGTGAGCACCTCGCGGCAGCGCTCCTCCTGCTCCCGCAGGATGCGCTCCACCTCCTCGTCGATGACGCGGGCGGTGTCGTCGGAGTAGTCGCGGGTGTGCATGAGGTCTTCGCCGAGGAAGACCTGCCCCTGCTGGCCCCAGGCCATCGGCCCGACCCGGCGGGACATGCCCCACTCGCGGACCATCTTGCGGGCCAGCTCGGTGGCGCCCACGAGGTCGTTGTTGGCCCCGGTGGAGATGACGCCGAACACCAGGTCCTCGGCGATGCGGCCACCCATGCGGACCACCAGCGAGTCCTCGATGTAGTCCTGCCGGTAGATGTGGCGCTCCTCGTCGGGCAGCTGCTGGGTGACGCCCAGGGCCATGCCCGACGGGATGATGGTCACCTTGTGCACCGGGTCGGCGGTGGGCAGCACGGCGGCGCAGACGGCGTGGCCGGCCTCGTGGTAGGCGATGGCCTCCTTCTCGCGGTCCGACAGAACCATCGACTCGCGCTTCTGGCCCATGAGGACCCGGTCGCGGGCCAGCTCGAAGTGGCGCATGCCGATCTCGGCGGAGCCCTCGCGGACGGCGTACAGGGCCGCCTCGTTGACCAGGTTGGCCAGGTCGGCGCCGCTCATCCCGGGGGTGCCCCGGGCGAGGACGTCGAGGTCGACGTCGGGGCCGATGCGCTTGTGCTTGCAGTGCACGTCGAGGATCTGGCGGCGGTCCTCGAGCTCGGGCAGCGGCACGACCACCTGGCGGTCGAAGCGACCCGGGCGCAGCAGGGCGGGGTCGAGGATGTCGGGCCGGTTGGTGGCCGCCATCATCACGATGCCGGTGGTGACCTCGAAGCCGTCCATCTCGGCGAGCATCTGGTTCAGCGTCTGCTCGCGCTCGTCGTGGCCTCCGCCGAGGCCGGCGCCCCGCTTGCGACCGATGGAGTCGATCTCGTCGATGAAGATGATGGCCCGGCCCATCTTGCGGGCGGTCTGGAAGAGGTCGCGGACGCGGCTGGCGCCGACGCCGACGAACATCTCCATGAAGTCCGAGCCGGTGACCGACAGGAACGGCACGCCGGCCTCACCGGCGACGGCCCGGGCGATGAGCGTCTTGCCGGTCCCGGGAGGGCCGACGAGGAGGACGCCCTTGGGGATGCGAGCGCCGATCTCGGCGAACTTCTCCGGGTACTTCAAGAAGTCGACCACCTCGGTGATCTCCTGCTTGACGCCCTCGTAGCCGGCGACGTCGTGGAACATCGTGCCGGGCCGCTCGGTGCTGTAGGTCTTGGCGCGCGACCGCCCGATGGACATGATCCCGCCCATCTGCGAGCTCGCCCGGCGCTGCATCCAGATGAAGAAGCCGATGATGAGGAACACCGGCAGCAGCAGGAACAGGAGGCTCTGCCACTGGCTGGGCTCGACGGTGACGAACTTGACGCCCTTCTCCGTCATGAGCTGGAGGTCGGCGTCGGGCGGCTGGGTGGGGCCGGTGCTGGTGAACTTGGTGCCGCTGGTGAGCTCACCGGAGATGTCGCCGGTGCTGTTGTCGAACTGGGTCTTGGCGCCGTTGACCTCGTTGCCCCGCAGCTTGGTCATGAAGTCGCCGTAGCTGATGTTGTTCGCGGCAGCGCCGCGCGAGACCAGCCCGGGCAGCAGGAACAGGGCCGCCACGGCGGCCACCAGCACCCAGATGGTCCACTTGGGCCAGCCCTGGTCCCCGGCGATCCTCGGGCCGGAGCCGGAACCCGAGCCGTCCGGGCCCGAGCCGGAGGGGGGCGATTGGGGCGTCATGGCGTCAAGCCTAGAAGACGCCGGCGAAAAACCGGGTCAGCAGCGCGGCCTTCCTGGGGTCGGGGGCGCTCAGGAGGCCTTGGCGTCGGCGCCGATGGCCGGCACCAGGTTGCGCCGGTCGCGCAGCTGCCAGCCCATGGGCACGCACAGGCTGTTGGCGTGGCGCCGGCACAGGTCGTACGTCGACGGGTGGCCCTCGGGGGCGGCGTCGTCGAGCCAGACCGTGCGCTGCGAGTAGTCGTAGGCGAGGGTGGCCGCCGCCGGGTCGTTGCAGCCCGGCCGAGCACACAGGCGCGTCATGCGACGAACGCTATCGGCCGCCCCGGAGCCGGACGCGGATGGTCCGCGCCCGTCGGTCGGGTCGGTGGTGGGGGAGCCCGGCACTATCGTCGCCGCCGTGCCCCGCTCCCGCCCCGGCGCCGCCGCGCCCGCCGACGAGCCGACCGACGAGGACGTCGACGAGGACGGTTCCGAACGGGACGTCGACGATGACGGGTCCCCCGACGACCTCGACGAGAGCCCGGTCGTCGAGGGGGCAGCCGGTCCGCTGCCGCCCCCGTTCGGCCTGGCGGCGATCATCGCCGGCTTCGTCGCCGCCCAGATCCTCGGGGCGGTCGCGTACATCCCCCTGGTCATGTCGGGCTGGGACCTCTACGCCCCGGGTGGGAACGGGGCCGCCGTCGGCCAGGCGGCCGGCCACCTCGCGGTCGGCGACCCGGTGGAGGTCCTCAAGAGCCTCGCCGACCTGCCCCTGTGGGCCTACTTCCTCGCCCAGCTGCCGTTCTGGCTGGGGTTCCTGGTGCCGGCCGTGGCCATCGTCGGGTACCGCTACGGCCGCCAGGGCATCCCGGCGCTGGTCCGCTGGGTGGGCCTCCGGTTCCGCCTGATCGACCTGCCCGTCGGCATCGCGGTGGGGATCGCCTGCCAGATCGTCATGGTGCAGGGCCTGTACTGGCTGGTCTTCAAGGTGGCCGGCGAGCAGGACGTGTCGGCCGAGGCCCGGCAGCTGACCGATCGGGCGACGGACGGATGGGCGGTGCTGACCCTCGTCCTCGTCGTCGGCATCGCCGCGCCGCTGGTCGAGGAGCTCTACTTCCGCGGCCTCAGCATGCAGGTGATCGAGCGGCGCTGGGGGGCCACGGTCGGCGTGCTGGGCTCCTCGGCCTTCTTCGCCATCACCCACTTCCAGCCGCTCCAGCTACCGGCCCTGTTCATCTTCGGCCTCGTGCTGGCGTTCCTCGTCCACCGGGCCGACCGCCTCGGCCCGGCCATCGTGGCCCACCTGGCGTTCAACCTCACGGCGGTCGTCATGCTGGTCGGCGGCATCGGCGCGTGACCACGTCCCACCGCCCGTCGGGCGACGAACCGGCGCTCGTGCGCCCCACGGGAACCTCGCGGATGAGAAGATGCGTTGTCCTCGGCGAGCCCCGCCGTCCGGCGCGCCCCGAACGCCCCCACCGCACCAGCCCCTCATGACCGACGCCTCCGCCACCCCCGTCGCCGGCCCCTTGGCCGCCGTGTCGATCGACGTCGCGCCCGAGCGCGCCGCCACCGACCCCGACCCGATCGGCGGTGCCGCGTCCGGCACCCGTCGCCGCGGGCGCCTGGGCCGGGCCTGGGACGAGCTGGCCACCATGCCGTCGGACCGCTACGTGCCGATGTTGCTGTCGCTGGTGGTGGTGGCCGCCTGCGTGATCTTCACGTTCGTCCAGCTGGGGCCGGGCAACGTCTTCGCCAACAACACGCCGGCGGGTGGCGACATGGGCGCCCACGTGTGGGGACCGGCCTTCCTGCGCGACCACCTGCTGCCCGAGGGTCGCCTCGCCGGCTGGACCCCCGACTGGTACGACGGCTTCCCCGCCTACCAGTTCTACATGGTCGTCCCGTCGCTGATGATCGCCCTGCTCAGCCTGGTGATCCCCTACGGCATCGCCTTCAAGCTGGTGGCGATCAGCGGCGTGCTCACGCTGCCCATCGCGGCCTGGGCCTTCGGCAAGCTCACCGACCTGCCCTTCCCCGGCCCACCGCTGCTGGCCGTCGGCGCCACCGTCTTCCTGTTCGACCGCTCGTTCTCGATCTACGGCGGCAACATCCCGTCGACGCTCGCCGGCGAGTTCGCCTTCTCCATCGCCCTCACCTTCGCCGTGCTGTACCTCGGCGTGCTGCTGCGTGGCCTGCGCACGGGGCGGCTCCGCGGCTGGGCCGCGGTGCTGCTGGCCCTCACCGGCCTGTGCCACCTCATCCCGCTCATCTTCGCCATCGTCTGCACGGCGATCGCCCTGGCGCTCTACCCGGCGTGGCGCTTCAAGCGCTGGCTGGTGCTCGCCGTCCCCGCGGTCGGCGCCATCGTGGCGTTCCTCCTCCTGGCGCGCAGCAGCGGCGAGAACTACCTGTGGGGCGCCCTCGGCGTGGTCGTCGTGCTCGGGCTGGCCACCTCGGGCTGGCAGCGGGTGAAGGTGTGGCTGCCCGTGCTGGCCGTGGGCGGGCTGCTCACGGCGTGGTGGACGGTGCCCTTCTACCTGCAGCACAAGTACATGAACGACATGGGCTGGGAGAAGATCGAGCGGTACTCCACGTACCTGTTCGACCGGGACAAGCTCGACCCGCAGCTCGTCGACAGCCCCAAGCTCAGCTACGTCATCATCATCGCCGCCGCCGGGCTCGTGCTGTCGCTCATCTGGGCCCGTCGCGCCGGCATGTTCTGGGGGCTCACCGCGGCCACCTTCGCCATCCTGTTCGTGGTGATGCCCCAGCTGCGGCTGTGGAACGCCCGGCTGCTGCCCTTCTACTACCTGTCCCTGTACCTGCTCGCCGCCATCGGCATCGCCGAGATCGGCCGCCTCCTGGCCCTTCTGTTCGCGCGCGACGTCACCAAGCCGCTCAAGTCGATCACCGGCACCACGGCCGTGCTGGGCATGTGCCTCGGCCTCGGCGTGGTCGCCATGCCGCTGCGAGCCATGCCGTTCGGCGCGGTCGACACGGCCACGAACACCTACCGGTGGGGTCCGTTCTCCACCACCGAGTCGAGCTTCATCCCCTCGTGGGCCAGCTGGAACTTCACCGGCTACGAGGGCAAGCCGGCGTACCCCGAGTACCACGACATCACCCAGGAGATGGCCCGGGTCGGCCAGACCCAGGGCTGCGGCCGGGCCATGTGGGAGCACGAGGAGCAGCACGACCGCTACGGCACCCCGATGGCGCTCATGCTGCTGCCGTTCTGGACCGACGGCTGCATCGGCTCCATGGAGGGCCTCTACTTCGAGGCCTCGGGCACCACGCCCTACCACTTCATGAACCAGGACCAGCTGTCCACCGGTCCGTCCAACGCCCAGCGCGACCTGCCCTACACGCCCGGCCCGCCGTCCTCGTCCGACTTCGATCTCGGCATCCAGCACCTCAAGATGCTGGGCACGAAGTACTACATGGCGATCTCGGACCGCATGCAGCAGTTCGCCGATGCCCACCCCGATCTCACGCCGGTCGGGTCGTCGGGCCCGTGGAAGGTCTACGAGCTGAACAAGGGCGCCGACCTCGTCGAGCCGCTGCCCTACCAGCCGGCGGTGGTGACCGACCTCGAGCGCGACAACCCGGCCGACTACCTCACCACCGCGACCGGGTCCGAGCCCAAGAAGAAGACCGGGTCGCCCTGGCAGTTCGCGGCCATGGACTGGTACCAGGACCGAAGCGCGTGGGACGTCTACCTCGCCGAGAGCGGTCCCGCCGACTGGCAGCGGGTGCCCCGGGGTACCACGCCCAAGCTCGAGTCGACCACGCCGGTGACGGTGTCGAACGTCCAGCAGAGCACCGACACCATCTCCTTCGACGTGTCCCAGCCCGGCACGCCGATGCTGGTCAAGGCGTCGTACTTCCCCAACTGGAAGGCGTCGGGGGCCGACGGCCCGTACCGGGTGACGCCCAACCTGATGGTCGTGGTCCCGACGTCCGACCACGTCGAGCTGTCCTACGGCTACACGAAGATCGACTGGCTGGCGTGGGTGCTCACGCTGCTGGGCATCGCAGGGGTCGTGGCCCTGTTCAAGCTGCCCGCCGTCGTCCTGCCACCGTCGTGGGCCGAGCGCCGAGCCGCTCGCAAGGCCTCTGCCGCCGAGGAGGCGGCGCTCGCGGCCGCCGCCCTCGCCGACCTCGACGTGTCGCTGAGCGCCGACGAGACGCAGGCGTGGGAGTCCACGGGCAGCGGCGCGCCCACCGCCGAGCACCGCGCCGTCGTCGTGCCCGCGCTCGAGCCGATGCCCGCCGAGGGCGAACCGCCGACCGACCCGGCCGCCGCCTGGGCGGCACCGGCATCCGAGGCGGCTCCCGACGGCTCGTCGCCGCCGGCTCCTGGGTCCTCGTCGGCACCCGACGCCGATCCTGAGCGCCGCACCGAGCCCGGCCCGAGCTCGCCGCCGGCCGGCGGATCGCCCCCGGGCGCGCCGTGACGCGGCGCGCCGTGGTCGGCGGCGCCTCCGTGGCCGCGGTGGTCGTGATCAGCGGCGTGGCCCTCCGTCGACGTCGCGCCCGCGGCCGCCAGCTGCGCACCGACCTCGACCGCCGGCGGTCGCGGCCCACGCCCCCGGGCGACGTGCGGCTGACGGTCGTGGTTCCTGCCTTCCGAGAGGAGCGGATCGGCGCCACCGTCGAGCGCCTGCGCCACGACCTCGACAAGGTCGCCATGGAGGGTGGGCTGGAGATCGTCGTGGTCGACGACGGCAGCCACGACGGGACCGCCGAGCGGGCCGAGGACGCAGGGGCCGACCAGGTCCTCCGACAGCCGGTCAACCGGGGCAAGGGCGCCGCGGTCCGAGCCGGGATGCTGGCCGCGCGCGGACGGGTGGTGGCCTTCACCGACGCCGACCTCTCGTACGCCCCCGACCAGATCGTCGGCCTGCTCCACGAGGTCGAGGACGGCTGGGACGTCGTGGTCGGCAGCCGGCGCCACACCGACACAACCACGCTCGTGCGAGCGGGGCGGCTCCGCGAGATCGGTGGCCGCGCCATCAACCTGCTCACCAAGGCGGTGCTGCTCGGCCAGCACCGCGACACCCAGTGCGGGCTCAAGGCCTTCCGCTCCGACGTGGCCCGCCTCGTGTTCTCCCACTCGCACGTCGACGGCTTCGCGTTCGACGTCGAGGTGTACCACCTGGTCGAGCGCTACCACCTGTCGCTCAACGAGGTCCCCGTGCGGGTCGAGAACTCGTCGCGCTCCACGGTGAAGGTGGTCCGCGACGCACTGCGGCTCGTCCGCGACCTCTTCCGGATCAGGGCGTGGGACCGCGTTGGCGTGTACGACCCCGACACCGACGAGCTGGCCCTGCTCGGCGCACCGCCCCGCGACGACGGCCCGGCGCCCGCCGACTGACCGTCGACTGACCGCCGACCGACCGTCGACCCGCGCCGGGCTGGGGCGGCGACCGCTGTCGGCTGGCCAGGGGCCGATGGCGGCGGGGATAGGGTCTCGCGCCATGGCCCCCATCGATCCCGCCCGCCTCGACCCGATCTTCAAGGCCTACGACGTCCGCGGCACGGTCCCCGACCAGCTCGACGCCGCCATCGTCGAGAACATCGGGGCCGCCTTCGCCCGGTTCGCGCTCGACGAGGGCGGCTCCGTGCCCAAGGTCCTCGTCAGCCGCGACATGCGTCCGAGCGGCGTCGAGCTGGCCGACGCGTTCGCCCGCGGCGTCACCTCCCAGGGGGTCGACGTCGAGCACCTCGGCCTGTGCTCCACCGACGAGCTGTTCTTCGCCGCCGGCCGGTACGACGCTCCCGGGGCCCAGCTCACCGCGTCGCACAACCCGGCGGGGTACAACGGCATCAAGCTGGCGCTGGCCGGCGCCCGGCCGGTGGGCGAGGACAGCGGCCTGGCCGAGATCAAGGCGATGGCCGCCACCGGCCTCGAGGCGGTGGCCGAGGTCGGATCGGTCTCGACGGGTGACGCCTTGGCCGACTTCGCCGCCCACGTGCACTCCTTCGTCGACGTGTCGGCGCTCGCCCCCCTCAAGGTCGTGGCCGACACGGCCAACGGCATGGGTGGCCTGATCGTGCCGGCCGTGTTCGACGGCCTGCCCTTCGAGCTCGAGATCATGTACGGCGAGCTCGATGGCACCTTCCCCAACCACCCCGCCGATCCCATCCAGCCCGAGAACCAGCGCGACCTCGTCGAGCGCGTGCTGGCCACCGGCGCCGACGTCGGCCTGGCCTTCGACGGCGACGCCGACCGCGTGTTCCTCGTCGACGACGCCGGCCAGCTGCTGTCGGGTTCGCTCACCACCGCCATCGTCGCCAAGGTGATGCTCGAGAAGCACCCGGGCGCCACCATCCTGCACAACCTGATCTGCTCGAAGGCCGTGCCCGAGGTCATCCGCGAGAACGGCGGTACGCCCGTGCGCACCCGGGTCGGCCACTCGCTGATCAAGAAGGTGATGGCCGAGACGGGCGCGGCCTTCGGTGGCGAGCACTCCGGCCACTACTACTTCCGTGACAACTTCCGGGCCGACTCGGGCATCATCGCCGCCCTCGTCGTGCTCGAGGAGCTGTCCCGCAGCGGCCAGAAGCTGTCCGAGCTGCGCACCCCGTTCGAGCGGTACGCCGCATCGGGCGAGATCAACACCACGGTGGCCGACCCCGCGGCCGTCATCGACGCCGTCGCCGCCGCCTACCCCGATGCCGACCAGGACCGCCTCGACGGGCTCACCGTCGACCTGGGGTCGTGGTGGTTCAACCTGCGCCCGTCCAACACCGAGCCGCTGCTGCGCCTCAACCTCGAGGCCCCGACCGACGGCGACGTCGCCGAGCGGGTGGCCGAGGTGCAGGCGCTCATGGCCTCGGCCTGAGCCACCCGGGCCGGCTCCCGCGGAGGCGGGACCTGGCGGTGGCCCGCGCTAGCCTCGGCCGACCCGAACCGAGGAGACCCGCCCGATGGCACTCGATCCGCAGCTGCTCGAGATCCTGGCCTGCCCCGAGGACAAGGGGCCGCTGCTGTACTTCGCCGACGAGGACGCGCTGTACAACCCGCGCCTGAAGCGCCGCTACCGCATCGCCGACGACATCCCGATCATGCTCGTCGACGAGTCCGAGACGGTGTCCGACGACGAGGACGCCCGCCTGCTCGCCAAGGCCGAGGCCGAGGGGATCACCCCCACGTTCGAGCCGGCGAGCTGACCGTGACCGAGCGCCTCGACACGGTCGGCATGTTCGACCTCACCGCCGGCCTGCCCGAGCAGGTCGCGGCCGCCGTCGAGCTGGCTGCCGGGGTCGACGACCTCCCGCACCACGACGACATCGAGAACGTCGTCGTCCTCGGCATGGGCGGAAGCGGCATCGCCGGCGACGTCGTGCGCGAGGTCGCCGGTCCGTTCATGCCGGTGCCCGTCGTCGTGCACAAGGGCTACGGCACCCCGAACTTCATCGACGAGCACTCGCTCGTGTTCGCGGTGTCCTTCTCGGGCAACACCGAGGAGACCATCGACGCGGCCACCAACGCCGCCATGCAGGGCGGTCGGATCATCGCCCTCTCGAGCGGTGGCGAGCTCGAGTCCCTGGCGGGGGAGTGGGGCGCCCCCCACATCCGACTGCCCAGCGACATCCCCATGCCGCGCGCCGGCATCGGCGCCGTGTCCGTGCCGCCGCTGGTCGTGCTCGAGCAGGTCGGCCTGTTCCCGGGGACCCGATCCTGGATCGCCGCCGCCGTCGACCAGCTCGGCAAGCGGCGCGACCAGCTGGTCGCCGACACCAACCCCGCCCTCGAGCTGGCCGAGCGCCTCGATCGCCAGATCCCGCTCGTCTACGGCGGTGGCGGGCTCGGCCTGGCCGCCGCCACCCGGTGGAAGTGCCAGATCAACGAGAACGCCAAGGCCCCGGCCTTCTTCAACGTGCACCCCGAGCTGTGCCACAACGAGATCTGCGGTTGGGGTCAGCACGGCGACGTCACCCGCCAGGTCCTGCAGGTCGTCGACCTCCGCCACGAGTACGAGCACCCCCAGCTGGCCCGACGCTTCGAGCTGGTCGACGACGTGCTGGCCGAGGTGGTCGGCGACGTGCACCAGGTGGTGGCCGAGGGCGACGGGCCCCTGGCCCAGCTGTTCGACCTCGTGATCTTCGGCGACTTCGTCAGCCTGCACCTCGCCTACCTGGCCGGCGTCGACCCGGGTCCCATCCCGATCCTGGACGACCTCAAGCGCCGGATGGCCGAGTAGCCCGCGTCCGCCCGCCGGCCCGGCGGATGCCGCGCCGGCCCATCGTCATCGCCTAGACTCGTCGGCTGCCCCGGGCTGACATGAGAGGTGTCAGCAGACCCCAGCTCGCCGGCGACCCGAACATCCCCGTTCGGCGCGCCCGTGCGCCAGAAAGGTCTGCTGACCACCGTGTCCACCACCACGCCCTTCGAGAAGGCCACCCTCGACTTCAAGGTGGCCGATCTCTCCCTCGCCGAGTTCGGCCGCAAGGAGATCCGCCTCGCCGAGCACGAGATGCCCGGCCTGATGGCGCTGCGCGCCGAGTACGCCGACAGCCAGCCGCTGGCCGGCGCCCGCATCACCGGCTCGCTGCACATGACCATCCAGACGGCTGTGCTCATCGAGACCCTGACCTGCCTCGGCGCCGAGGTGCGCTGGGCCAGCTGCAACATCTTCTCCACCCAGGACCACGCCGCCGCCGCCGTGGTGGTCGGTCCCGAGGGAACCGTCGACGATCCCCAGGGCGTCCCGGTGTTCGCCTGGAAGGGCGAGACCCTCGACGAGTACTGGTGGTGCACCGAGCAGATCCTGCGCTGGCCCGACGGCGGTGGCCCCAACATGATCCTCGACGACGGCGGTGACGCCACGCTGCTGGTCCACAAGGGTGTCGAGTACGAGCGCACGGGCAAGGTGCCCGAGCCCACCGAGGACGACTCCGAGGAGTGGACGGTCGTGCTCGGCCTCCTCAAGCGCACCGTGGCCGACGAGCCCAAGCTCTGGCACGGCATCGCCGAGGGCATCAAGGGCGTCACCGAGGAGACCACCACCGGTGTCCACCGCCTCTACCAGATGGAGGCCGAGGGCCACCTGCTCTTCCCCGCCATCAACGTCAACGACTCGGTGACCAAGTCCAAGTTCGACAACCTGTACGGCTGCCGGCACAGCCTGGTCGACGGCATCAACCGGGCCACCGACGTCATGATCGGCGGCAAGGTCGCCCTCGTCCTCGGCTACGGCGACGTCGGCAAGGGCTGCGCCTCCTCGCTGCGCGGCCAGGGGGCCCGGGTCATCGTGGCCGAGGTCGACCCCATCTGCGCGCTGCAGGCCGCCATGGAGGGCTACGAGGTCAAGCGCCTCGAGGACGTGCTCGACATCGTCGACATCTACGTCACGGCCACCGGCAACAAGGACATCATCACGGCCGAGCACATGGCCCGGATGAAGCACCAGGCCATCGTCGGCAACATCGGCCACTTCGACAACGAGATCGACATGGCCGGGCTGAAGAAGATGAGCGACGTGACGCGCATCAACATCAAGCCGCAGGTCGACGAGTACGTCTTCCCCGACGGCCACTCGGTCATCGTGCTCGCCGAGGGCCGGCTGCTGAACCTCGGTTGCGCGACCGGCCACCCGAGCTTCGTGATGTCGAACAGCTTCTCGAACCAGACGATCGCCCAGATCGAGCTCTACACCCACGAAGAGGTGTACGAGAACAAGGTGTACGTGCTGCCGAAGCGCCTCGACGAGAAGGTGGCCCGGCTGCACCTCGACGCCCTCGGCGTGCGGCTGACCGAGCTCACCGAGGACCAGGCCGCCTACATCGGTGTGCCCCAGGAGGGCCCGTACAAGCCCGAGCACTACCGGTACTGATCCCGGCCCCCCGGTGCCACCGGTCGACCGCCGCCCGGTGGTCCACCGGCCTCCGGAGCCGGTCACGGCGTCGGTCCTAGACTCACGCCGATGTCCGAACCCGCCCGCCCCCGCACGCCCGGCTCCGGCCCGGCGTCGGGGGCGGGTGGCGCGTCCGGCCCACGGTCCGAAGCCCGGACCGACACCCCGGCGGGAGGTGCGTCGGCGTGGGCCCATCGCTGGTGGACCTCGCTGCGCCACAACGTCCCGTACTGGCCGGTCATGGTGTGGAACCTCACCCTGTTCGTCCTCCTGCGGCCCCGACGCTGGTTCACCACCGACGAGTTCCCCGGCACCGAGGCGCTGGCGGCCGACTGGAAGCGCGTGCGAGACGAGGCCGACGAGCTGCTGTCGGGCACCCCCCTGCCGGGGTTCGAGGAGGTCGACCCGGGACAGGTCCGGTTGACCGACGATGCTCGTTGGAAGACCTTCGTGCTGACCTTCGGCGGCCATGACGTGGTGGCCAACCGGGCCCGATGCCCGGCCACGACCGCGCTGCTCGACGACGTCGAGGGTGTCTACACCGCCATGTTCTCCGTGCTCGAGCCCGGCAAGCGCCTGCCGCTGCACGCCGGGGCGATCAAGGGCGTCGCCCGCCTGCTGCTGCCCGTGGTGGTGCCCACCGGCGGCCCGTGCCTGCTCGAGATCGGTGGGGCAGAGCACCACCTCCACGAGGGCGAGCTGCTGCTGTTCGACGACACCTACCCACACCGCGCCGCCAACCTCGGCGACGGTCCGCGGGTCGTCCTCTTCCTCGACCTCGTGCGCCCCATGCCCTGGCGTTGGCTCGACCGGGCCAACCGGGCCTTCCTGGCCCGGCTCGGCAGCAGTCGCCGGATGCTCAGCGCCGTCGAGCGGGCCGAGCGGCCGCGCGCCGCTCGCTGAGCCGGACGCGTCACACGACGCCCTCCGCGCGCATCCTGAGCCATGCGTCGGCCGGCTCCACCGCCGGCGACGGCGCTCGCCGGCACCACGGTCGGTCGCCGTCCCCACGGCGCGGTGGGGGGTCCCCAGGATGGTGCGGCCCGGCGGCGTCGGGGAGGTTCGACCCCCATGACCTCGCCGCCCGTCCTGCCCGTCGACGACCTCGCCCCGACGCAGCCGCCGCACCCGGCCGAGCTCGTCGATCGAGTGGTGGACGCCCCGACCAGCAGGGGAGGCGACCACCCGTCGGCGCCCCGGTCGCCGTCGCGCTGGGCAGCGAGGGCCCGCCACCTCGGCTCCCGGCTGGCGGTGACCGTGGTCGTGGGCTGGCTGGCGGTCGGGCTCGTGCTGACCCTCGTGCAGCGCTCGCTGATCTACCGACCCGATGCGGAGGTGCCGCCGGTCGGTGACGTCCTCCCCGGGGCGCGAGCGGTCGCCTACACGACCGAGGACGGCTTGGTGCTCGGGGGCTGGTGGCTGCCGGCGGACGGGTCCACCGACGGCGCGGCCGGCACCGGGCGCCCGGCGCCGGTCGTCATCGTCTTCCACGGCATCGGGGGCAACCGCGTCGGGATGGCGCCGCTCGCCCGTGGCCTCGCCGACCGGGGCACGTCGGTGCTGCTGGCCGAGTACCGCGGGTACGGCGACTCGCCCGGGACGCCGACCGAGGAGGGCCTCGCCCGCGACGCCCGGGCGGCGCTGCGCTGGGTCCGATCCCGGCCCGATGTCGACCCGGCGCGGATCGCCTACCTCGGAGACTCCCTGGGCACCGGCGTCGCCACCACGCTGGCGGCCGACGACCCGCCGGCGGTGCTGGTCCTGCGCTCGCCCTTCACCTCCTTGCCCGACGTCGCCGCGGCCGAGCTGCCCGCCTACCCGTACGGCACGCTGATGTGGGACCGCTACGCGACCCTCGACCGCATCAGCGGGGTCGACGCCCCGGTGCTCGTGGTGGTGGCCGGGCGGGACGACGTCGTCCCACCCGAGCAGAGCCGGGCGGTGGCCGACGCGGCCCGACGACTCGAGGCCGTGGTCACCTTCCCCGACGCAGGCCACATCGATCCGCAGTTCGTGGTCGGACCCGGCTACCTCGACGCCGTCACCGCCGCCGTCGGACGCCACGCCGGGTAGCGGCCCGGCGCCGGCTCCAGCGTCCCTGCCGCCGTGGGGCCCTCCCTCGGTCCCCGGTGGTCCTGGGCCGGCGATGCGGCGCGGCCCACGGTCCCGGTGGGATGATCTCGGGGCCGTGGACGAACCGCTGATCACCGTCACCATCGACCTCGAGGACCACCGGCCCGGGCCGACCCGCCCGGCTCGGTACCCCGACCAGATGCGCCGCTGGCTCGACCACCTCGACGAGCGCGGCATCCGGGCCACCGTCTTCGTGGTGGGGGCCGTGGCCCGCCGCAGCCCCGAGCTCGTCGCCGAGGTCGCGGCGCGGGGCCACGAGGTCGGCCTGCACAACTTCGACCACTGGGCGCTGTTCTCGTGCCGCCCCGACACCTTCGCCCGTCGGGTCGGTGATGCCCGAGCCCACCTCGAGGACCTCGCCGGGGTGCCGGTGACCGGGTTCCGTGCCCCGGCCGGCACCCTCGTGCCGGCCACCGCCTGGGCCACCGAGGCCCTCGCCGAGGCCGGGTTCGCGTACTCGGCCAGCGCCCTGCCGGCCCAGACCTACGGCGTCGGGTTCCCCGGGTGCCCGGCCACCCCCTTCCGCTGGCCGTCCGGCCTCGCCGAGCTGCCCTGTCCCGTCCTCGCCCGCGGCGGGGTCGGGGTGCCGTTCCTGGGCGGCACCTTCCTCCGGGTGCTGCCTCCGTTCGTCGTGCGCCGGGCGACGGCCGGGCTCGTCCCCGGCTCGGTGCCCTGGGTGTACGGCCATCCGCACGACATCGACGTCCTCGAGCCGCTCTACCGCGTCGAGGAGGTCGGGTGGTGGGGCACCGTGCTGCTCTGGATCAACCGGGGGCGCATGTTCGAGCGCGTCGATGCCCTGGTGGCCGATCGGGTCGGGCCGCCGCTGGCCGAGCGGCTCGCCGCCCTGGGCGACGGCCTGCCCACCTTCGATCCGGCTCGGGCGGCCCACCCCGGCCCCGCCCTGGTCGAGCGGGTGGCGGCCACCTTGCGCCGCGACCGCATCCGGGCACGGCTGGCGGTGCCCGGCGGCCTCGACGCCGAGCCCGACGCGGAGACCGGGGCCGGGGCGGCGGCGGCCGAGGTCGCGCTGGCAGGCGTCGCGCCGGTGCTCGCCCCGGCCTCGTGACCAACGACCCCGCGGCCGGGGGAGACCTGCCACCGACCGTCGCCTGGGTCGACGGCCGGGTCCGGATCATCGACCAGCGGCTCCTGCCGGGCGAGCTGCGCCTCGTCGACCTCGTCGACACCGCCGAGGTCGTCGATGCCATCCGCACCCTGGCCGTGCGGGGTGCCCCGGCCATCGGCGCCGCCGGCGGGTTCGCCGTGGCCCTCGGGCTCCGGGCCGGTCGTCCGGCCGAGGGGGTCGTGGCCGAGGTGGTGCAGGCCCGCCCCACGGCGGTCAACCTGGCGTGGGCCGCACACCGGGTCGCCGCCGCTCCCGACCCGCTGGTCGCGGCGTGCCGGATCGCCGACGACGACGTCACCACCAACCGGCGCCTGGGAGGGCACGGCGCCACGCTCGTCGGGCCCGGTGCCTCGGTCCTCACCCACTGCAACGCGGGGCACCTGGCCTGCGTGGGGTACGGCACGGCGCTGGGCGTCGTGCGGGCCGCCCACGAGCGAGGTGATGGCATCCACGTCTTCGTCGACGAGACCAGGCCCGTCCTGCAAGGGGCCCGCCTGACGGCCTGGGAGCTCCAGCGGTCGGGCATCGCCTGCACGCTGGTGGCCGACGTCATGGCCGGTCGCCTCATGGCCGGGGGCGAGGTCGACCTGGTCGTGGTGGGGGCCGATCGGATCGCGGCCAACGGCGACGTCGCCAACAAGGTCGGGACCTACGGGCTGGCGGTGCTGGCCCACCACCACGGCGTGCCGTTCTACGTGGCGGCACCGGCCTCCACGATCGATCCCTCGACGCCCCATGGCGGCGGCATCGTGATCGAGCAGCGGGCGGCCGAGGAGGTGACCGAGGTGGGTGGCCACCGCATCGCCCCCGACGGCGTGGCCGTGCGCAACGACGCCTTCGACGTGACGCCGGCTGCGCTGGTCACCGCCTGGATCACCGAGCACGGCGTGCACCGCCACCCCGACGACCTGCCGTCGCCCTCCTGAGCGCCGACCCCGCCCGGCTCCCGCCTCGGTGCGGCCACGACCCGGGCCAGAGCGCCGGCCCCGCCGTGCGCTCCGGCCGGTCCGTCGTCCGCCGCTCATCGGCCCCTCATGGGCACCCCGGTAGGGTCGCCAGGTGCCCCTCTCGTCCCGCACGCGGCGGATCACCAGCGGCGCGGTCGCGCTGACCGCACTCGGCGGTCTCGCGGTGGCCGGCGTGGCGAGCATCGCCGAGCCCTCGACGGCTGCCGCCGCCACGACCCTGGTGCGGCCGCACGGCCCGGCTCCGGGGGCGGTCCTCGACCGCATCTGGAAGCGCTCGGCCGACGTGGCCGGGCGGGCGATCGGGATCTCCGCCGACCAGCTGCGGTCCGAGGCCCGCGGGGGTCCGACGGTCGAGGAGGTCGCCCGGCGGCACGGGGCCGACCCGGCCGCCGTCCAGCGCGCGCTGGTCGCCGCCGCCGACGAGGGGATCGCCGACGCCGTTCGGGCCGGCGATCTCACCGATGCCGAGGCGGCGGTGCTGCGGTCCCGGGTCGAGCAGCTGGCCGATCGCTACCTCCACGCCCCGACCCACGGACCGGCAGCGCCCGGGACGACCGCGGCCGTGCCGGGGACGACCGCGGCGGTGCCGGGGACGACCGCGGCGGTGCCGGGGACGACCGCGGCGGTGCCCGGGACGACCGCGGCCCCGCCATCGAGCACCTCGGGCTCGTCGACCTCGACCACCGCCACGTCGACGCCCAGCCCACCGGGGTCGACGGCTCCGAGCAGCTCGGTGCTGCGGCCGTCGGCTCCGGGCACGTCGGCTCCGGCCCCCACCTCGGTGCCGGGCCCGTCGCAGCCCTGACCCCGTCGGCGGGGGCGAGGTCTCCTCGGTCGGGTGCCGCCGCTGGCTGCCGGCGTCGGGCCCGGCGCGGCGAGGTCGGGACCGCGACCTCCACCGCCCCACGGTGCGCGCCCTGCCCCCGGGGCGCTGCCACACCCCCTCGGTACGGTGCGGGTCGTGATCCGGTCGCTGGCCCAGACGCTCCTCGGCGCCAGCTGCGCGGTGTGCGGCGCCGCCGGACCGTCGCCGTGCGTGGCGTGCGCCACCCGGCTCCGGCCCGCCGGCCCGGTCCGGCCGTGCCCGACCGGGCTGACCTCGTGCACGGCGGTGCTGCGGTACGAGGGGGCCGGCCGCGACCTGATCACCGCCCTCAAGTACCGCAACCACCACGTCGCCCTCGACCGGCTCGCCGGCGCCGCCGCCGAGCGCGCCTCGGCGACCGTCGGCCCGATCGACCTCGTCACCTGGCCTCCGACCACCGCCGGCCGCCGCCGGCAGCGAGGCTACGACCAGGCCGAGCTGGTCGCCCGGGCGGTGGCGGCCCACCTCGGCCGCCCCGCCCGCGCCACGATGCGGCGGCGTCCCGGGCCGCCCCAGACCGGACGGGACGCGGCCGCCCGCCGGGGCGGCCCCCGGTTCACCGCCCCCCGCCGGCCTGCCCGCCACCTGACCGGGGCGCGGGTCCTGCTGGTGGACGACGTCGTCACCACGGGTGCCACGTTCACGGCCGCTGCTCGCCTGCTGCGGCACCTGGGCGCCCAGGAGGTCCACGGCCTGGCGCTGGCCCGGACCCCGTCACCCCACGCCGTCGCGCCGGCCGACGGGTAGGGGGGCCGGACGGCCCACTGTGCTCAAGGCCCGCGATGGGCGGTCCGATACTCGTCGCAGAAGCGGGCAGGAGATCGTCGCTCACGGTGGATGGACGAGATGCAACCGACTGAACTGCAGGTGGAGCGGTCGCTGGCAGCGTTGCGAGGTGGCGTGGACGACCTCGGTGGGCTGTCGGTGAACAACGTGGATCGGCCCGAGGGCTCGTTGCCCGACGGCCTGCTCGAGCAGCTCGAGGCCACGCCGGCGGTGCGGCCCGATCGGCTCGCCGAGGCCCGGCAGCGCCTCGCCGAGGGCGCGCACCCCGATGCCGACGAGCTGGCCACCAAGATGGTCGGCCGCCTGGTCTGCGACCGCCTCCGGTAGCCGCGACCACCTCGTCTTCGCCCGGGATCGGTCCCTGGGGGCGGCGGCCCGGGCGCGGTCGGTTGCGGCGGTGGTCGGTCCCGAGCGCGCTCGCCCGGTCGCGCCTACGATGCCGACGGGACCCGCGACAGGCCTTCGACCCAGGGGGGACTGCGTTGGACATCACCATCAGCAGCCGCAATGTCGTCCTGTCCGAATCGCTCGTGTCCGCGACACGGCGCAAGCTGAGCCGGCTGGGCCGGCTCGACCGCAACGCCCAGCGGGCCGAGGTGCACTTCCGGCGCGAGCCGACGCGCGCCGCGGCCGACGCCGAGGTGTGCGAGGTCGTCCTCGACGGCGCCGACCACCGCCTCCACAGCAAGGCGGTCGGTGCCGACGGCTTCGTCGCCATCGACCGGGCGGTGGCCAAGCTCCACCAGCAGCTCGAGCGGGCGAAGACGCGCGCCACGCTGCGCTGAGGGCGCGCCCGTGACCACGCTCGCCCCCGGCCCGGTCGATCGCTGGACCGACGCCGGGGTGCGGGTGCTGGTCTGCGACGACCGCGGCCTCTTCCGGCGCCAGGTCCTGCTCGCGCTGGAGGCCCGCCCCGACCTCGAGGTCGTGGCCGAGCACGATCAGCCCCACCGCGTCCGCAGCCTGGCGGCGATGGCCGCCCGCCACCTCCCCGACGTGGTGGTCGTCGGCTCGCGTGGGGTCGACGCCGACCTGCCCGGCATCCTGCTCGCGCTCCGGGGGAGCAGCCCGGCCTCCCGGCTGGTGGTCGCCCTCGACGACCGCTCGATCGGTGTCCGCACGGCGCTGGTCGCCGCCGGGGCCGTGGGCCTCGTCGACCGCGGGGGTGCCGAGTCGGCGCTGGCCGACGTCGTCGACCAGGTGGCCGGAGGCGGCGTGCACCTCCCCGGTGACGTCCTGCGCGCGCTCGCTCGACGGGTCGACGCCACCGGTCCCACCCTCGACCTGGTGGGTCGGGTGGCCGGCGGCGAGCCGCTCGGTGCGGCCGCCGGGGCCGTCGGGATCGACGAGGCCGTCGCCGCCGGGCTGCTCGCCGGCCTCGTCGCCCGGGTCCGGTCCCTCGGCGAGGCGGCCGCGGAGAGCGGGGTCGACCGGCCCCGGTAGGCTTGCCCGCCATGGGCGTTTTCGACAAGCTCCTGCGCACGGGTGAGGGCCGCAAGGTCAAGGCCCTCCAATCCCTCGTGCCCGACATCAACGCACTCGAGCCCGAGGTCTCGGGGCTGTCCGACGACGCCCTCCGCGCCCGCACCGCCGACTTCCAGCAGCGGGTCGCCAACGGCGAGCCGCTCGACGACCTGCTGGTCGAGGCCTTCGCCACCGTCCGCGAGGCCGCCAGCCGGGTGATCGGCCAGCGCCACTACGACGTGCAGATGATGGGCGGGGCGGCCCTGCACCTCGGGTGGGTCGCCGAGATGCGCACCGGCGAGGGCAAGACGCTGGTGTCCACCCTGCCGGCCTACCTCAACGCCCTGTCGGGCGATGGCGTGCACATCATCACGGTGAACGACTACCTCGCCACCCGCGACTCCGAGTGGATGGGCCAGGTGCACCGGTTCCTCGGCCTCGAGGTCGGCCTCGTCCTGTCCGACGACTCCGACTTCGCCCACAAGAAGGCCCAGTACGACGCCGACATCACCTACGGCACCAACAACGAGTTCGGGTTCGACTACCTCCGCGACAACATGGCCATGAGCCGCGACCGGCAGGTGCAGCGGGGCCACAGCTACGCCATCGTCGACGAGATCGACTCGATCCTCATCGACGAGGCCCGCACGCCGCTGATCATCTCCGGCCGGGTCAGCGACGCCGCCAAGCTCTACTACAAGTTCGCCAGCGTCGTCCGTGGCCTCAAGCGCGACGTCCACTACGACGTCGACGAGGAGAAGCGCCAGGTGGCCCCCACCGACGAGGGCGTCGCCGCCGTCGAGAAGGCCCTCGACGTCGAGAACCTCTACGACGAGGTCCAGGCCAACCTCGTCCACCAGTTCCAGGCCGCGCTCAAGGCCAAGGAGCTGTTCAAGCGCGACAAGGACTACGTGATCCAGAACGGCGAGGTGAAGATCGTCGACGAGTTCACCGGCCGGATCCTCGAGGGTCGGCGCTGGTCCGAGGGCCTCCACCAGGCGGTCGAGGCCAAGGAGGGCGTGCGCATCAAGGAGGAGAACCAGACCCTCGCCACGGTCACCCTCCAGAACTACTTCCGCATGTACGACAAGCTCTCGGGCATGACCGGCACGGCCCAGACCGAGGCCGCCGAGCTGAACGGCACGTACGACCTGCACGTGGTGCCGATCCCCACCAACAAGCCGATGGTGCGCGAGGACCACGCCGACCTGATCTACAAGACCGAGGACGCCAAGTTCGGCGCCGTGGTCGAGGACCTCGCCGACTGCTACGACCGCGGCCAGCCCGTGCTGGTCGGCACCATCTCGGTCGAGAAGTCCGAGAAGCTGTCCCGCCTGCTCGACAAGCGGGGCATCCCCCACGAGGTCCTGAACGCCAAGCAGCACTTCCGCGAGGCCGAGATCGTCGCCCAGGCCGGGCGGCTCCACGCCATCACGGTGGCCACGAACATGGCGGGCCGCGGCGTGGACATCCTGCTCGGCGGCAACGCCGAGGGCCTGGCCCACCGCGACGTGGTCGCCGAGGGCCTCGACCCCGAGAGCGAGGAGGGTCAGACCCGACTGGCCGAGCTGCTGCCCAAGCACGAGGCCGAGTGCAAGGCCGAGGGCGCCCGGGTCCGCGAGATGGGTGGCCTCTACGTGCTCGCCACCGAGCGCCACGAGTCCCGTCGCATCGACAACCAGCTGCGCGGCCGCTCCGGGCGCCAGGGCGACCCCGGCGAGAGCCGCTTCTACCTGTCCCTCGAGGACGAGCTGATGCGGCTGTTCGCCACCGGGGCCATGAACTGGGTGATGAACAAGGCCCTGCCCGAGGACGAGGCCATCGAGGCCAAGATGGTCACCAAGGCCATCGAGCGGGCCCAGAACACCGTCGAGCAGCGCAACGCCGAGATCCGCAAGAACGTCCTCAAGTACGACGAGGTGATGAACGAGCAGCGCAAGGTCATCTACAAGCGCCGCGACCAGATCCTCGACGACGCCGACCTGCGCGACGAGGCGATGGAGTACCTCGCCGAGGCCGTCGACGGCGCCATCGGCACGTTCTGCCCGGGTGACCTGCCCGAGGAGTGGGACGTCGACGGCCTGCTCGCCGAGCTCGGTTCGTTCTTCCCGACCACGCTCGTCGCCGACGACATCTCGTCGTGCATCTCCACCGACGAGGTCTACGAGAAGGCGATGGGTGAGGCCACGGCCTACTACGAGCAGCGCGAGGAGGAGCTCGGCTCGGAGAACATGCGCGAGCTCGAGCGCCAGGTGATGCTCCAGATCATCGACCAGCGCTGGCGCGAGCACCTCTACGAGATGGACTACCTGCAGGAGGGCATCCACCTGCGGGCCTACGGGCAGAAGGACCCGCTCGTCGAGTGGCAGCGCGAGGGCTTCGAGATGTTCGGGGCCATGATGCAGGCCATCGCCCAGGACTTCGTCAAGTACGTGATGCACGCCCAGATCTCGGTCGTCGAGCAGGCCCCCGAGGAGGCGGCCGTGCGCGACGTGCAGTACTCGGCGCCCGTCGACCCCTCCGAGGCCCCGTCCACGATGGCGGCCGCGGCTGCGGCCGAGGCCGCCGACCGGGGCGAGGAGCCCGGCGCCGTGGCGGCGCCGCCGGCCGAGGAGGTCGTGCAGCAGCCCGTCGTGAAGTCCGAGTGGGACAAGACCCCTCGCAACGCGCCGTGCCCGTGCGGGTCGGGCAAGAAGTTCAAGCAGTGCCACGGCGCCTCGTGAGCTGCTGACGTGCGCGACTTCACCGACGACATCGCCGCGCTCCGCGGCCGCCTCGCCGAGGCGGAGACCTACCTCCGCATCGACGACCTGCGGCGCGCCCGGCCCCAGCTCGAGACCGAGGCGTCACGTCCCGACCTCTGGGACGACCCCGAGGCCGCCCGCAAGGTCACCGGCGAGCTGGCCCAGGTCGCCGACGACCTCGACCTGTTCGACCGGCTCAGCGGCGAGATCGACGACGCCGACACCCTGTTCGAGCTGGCCCGGGAGGAGGGCGACGACTCCCAGGAGGGCGACATCGCCGAGCAGGTCGCCACGCTCCAGCGTGCCTTCGACGACCTCGAGCTGCGGGCCCTGTTCACCGGCGAGTGGGACGACCACGACGCCGTGTGCGAGGTCCACGCGGGCGAGGGGGGCACCGACTCCCAGGACTGGGCCGAGATGATGTTGCGCATGTACCGGCGCTGGGCCGAGGGTCGGGGCTTCGACTTCGAGCTCGACGAGGTCACCGCCGGCCAGGAGGCCGGCATCTCCTCGGCCACCTTCATCGTCAAGGGCCGCCACGCCTACGGTCGCCTGCGCAGCGAGAAGGGCACGCACCGGCTGGTGCGCATCTCGCCCTTCAACGCCCAGGGCAAGCGCCAGACCGCCTTCGCCTCGCTGTCGGTCGTCCCCTTCGTCGAGGACGACGAGTCCGACGTCGAGATCGACCCCAAGGACCTGCGGATCGACGTGTTCCGCTCGTCGGGTGCCGGCGGCCAGCACGTGAACGTCACCGACTCGGCCGTGCGCATCACCCACCTGCCCACCGGGATCGTGGTCTCCTGCCAGAACGAGCGCAGCCAGCACCAGAACAAGGATCGAGCCATGCAGATCCTCAAGGCCAAGCTCGCCGACCTCGAGCGCCAGCAGCGCGACGCCGAGATGGCCGCCATCGCCGGTCCCAAGGAGACGGCGGGGTTCGGCAGCCGCATCCGCTCCTACGTGCTCCAGCCCTACCAGCAGGTCAAGGACGAGCGCTCCGGCCTCGAGATCGGCGACGTCGACGGCGTGATCGACGGCGACCTCGACGGCCTCATGGAGGCCTTCCTGCGCTGGGAGCGCGCCGAGGGCCAGGCGTCCTAGCCACGCAGCGGCCGGCGACCCGGCCGACCCGGAGCCGGTGCCGGACCCTCCACCGATCGCGGGGTGGCGGCGTCTAGGTTGATCGGCCGGACCAGCCGCCACCGGCCGGCTGGTCCCGGCGGCCTGGGCCGGTCGACCCACCCCGCCGGACCCTGCCTCCTGGCGCGTACGCCCAGGTCAGCGGGGGTGCGCCGAATCCCAGGATGCTGTGACGTAACGTGATCGCAACATGATCAAGCTCGAAGAGGTCTCGAAGGTCTACAAGGGCGACGTCGTCGCCCTGCGCAACGCGTCGGCGGAGATCGCCAAGGGCGAGTTCGTCTTCCTCGTCGGCGCCTCCGGCAGCGGCAAGTCCACCTTCATCCGCCTCCTCAACAAGGAGGAGGACCCCACCGGCGGCCGCATCTACGTGGCCGGCAAGGACATCGGCGACCTGTCGAGCTGGAAGGTGCCGTTCTTGCGCCGCAACATCGGCTGCGTCTTCCAGGACTTCAAGCTGCTCTCGAACAAGACGGTGGCCGAGAACGTCGCCTTCGCCCTCGAGGTGATCGGCCGCCCCCGCCACGTCGTGCAGACCCAGGTGCCGGCCATCCTCGACCTCGTGGGCCTCGGCGCCAAGGCCGAGAACTTCCCCAACGAGCTGTCCGGTGGCGAGCAGCAGCGGGTCTCCATCGCCCGGGCCTTCGTGAACCGGCCGCTGATCCTCCTGGCCGACGAGCCCACCGGCAACCTCGACCCCGCCACCTCGGTGGGCATCATGCGGCTGCTCGACCGCATCAACAAGACCGGCACCACGGTGGTCATGGCCACCCACGACCGAGGCATCGTCGACACCATGCGCCGCCGGGTGATCGAGCTCGACCGTGGCGAGATCATCCGCGACCAGGCCCGCGGCGTCTACGAGTAGAGGGACCAGGCACCGTGGCGATCAAGGTCGACTACGTGGTCCGGGAGACCGGATCCAACATCTTCCGCAACTTCACCATCACGTTGGCATCCGTGCTCACCGTGATGGTCTCGCTGTTCCTCGTGGGCTTCTCGTTCATGCTCGGCCAGGGCGTCGAGAACGCCACCCGGCGCTGGCAGGGCGGCATCGAGTTCATCGTCTTCCTGAACCCCAACGCCACCCAGGACCAGGTGCAGGCGGTCGACCGCGACCTCAAGGAGAGCACCGAGATCGAGAAGGTCACCTTCGTCGACCAGAACGCCGCCTACGAGGAGTTCAAGCAGCTCTTCGCCGGCCAGCAGGACCTGCTCGAGAGCGTGACCCCCGACGTGCTGCCGCCGTCGTACCGAGTGGTCCCGCGCCAGAAGGACGCGCAATCGGTCGAGGCGCTCAGCGTCCAGTTCCGGAACAAGGCGGGGGTCAAGGAGGTGGTGTCGGCGACCGAGACCATCCGCCTCGTGCAGCAGCTCTCCAGCCGGCTGACCCTCGGGATCGTCTTCGTGTCGGCGTTCCTGCTGCTGGCGGCGTTCCTCCTGATCCTCAACACCATCCGGATGGCCATCTACGCGAGGCGCCGCGAGATCGAGGTGATGAAGCTGGTGGGCGCCACGAACTGGTTCATCCGCGTCCCGTTCATGGTGGAGGGCCTGGTCCAGGGGATCGTGGGCGCCTTGCTCGCGATCCTCGGCTTGCTACTGTTCAAGCCGTTCTTCGAGCAGTGGCTCCCGCCAGCCGATCAGTTCCCGCTCTTCAGCGGGTTCGTGCCGGCGGGGTCGCAGCTGCTCGGCACGTACTTCCTCCTCGGGGTCACCGGCATGGTCGTCGGCGCCATCGGGGCAGGCATCGCGGTCACGAGGTTCCTCGACGTGTGAGGGGCCGGCGGGGGTCGCACGAGGTTCGGATGGGGGTCAGGTGATCGAGGGTCGTCGATCACGGCGCCGCCCGGGGCACCGGCACGACCGGTGGCGCGGGCGCACGCGGTGGGCAGCGGTTGCGGTGGTGGCCGCGGTCCTCGTCGCGCCCGGCGCCCAGGCGGTGGCCCAGACGATCCCGCCGACGTCCTCGTCGAGCTCGTCCACGAGCACCTCGACGAGCACGTCGACGTCGACCTCGACCTCCACCACCACGACCGCGCCTCCCGAGACCACCACCACCTCCAGCACGCTGCCGGGCGAGACGACCACGACCACCGCCCCCACCGCCGAGGGCCCACCGCCGTCGCTCAGCGAGCAGGAGCGCCAGAACGCCACCGCCTTCGACGGGCTCACGGTGGAGGAGTACGCCCTCCTCCAGCGCTACCTCGACACCCAGACCAAGGTCAGCCAGGCCCAGCAGGAGCTGGTCCGGCTGAACGACCAGCTCCAGAACCTCAACAACGACCTGGCCAAGGCCATCAACAAGGTCCGTGACGCCAACGAGCGCTTCCTCGACACCAAGAAGCGGCTCGAGGACGCCGAGGCCCAGCTGGAGAGCCATCGCGAGCGCCTCCGCAACGCCGCCGTCGAGGCGTACATGGGGGGCGGCAAGGGCATGTCCTCGGCCGCCGTGCTCCTCAAGGCCGGCACCGTCGACGACCTCACCAAGTCAAAGGTCTACGCCAACTCGGTCGCCGACGACGAGCAGGACCTCATCAACCGCTTCGTCACCCTGCGCGACCAGGTGGGCAGCCTCAAGGCGCAGGCCGAGACCGAGCGGGGCGCGGCCACCAGCGCCCGCGACGAGGTGAGCGATCGCCAGGACGCCCTCCGCAAGCAGGCCCAGCTCCAGAAGATGGCGGCGGCCTCCCAGCAGCAGGCCCTGACCGACCAGGTGCAGGTCATGCTGCTGATCAACCTGAAGCGGGGCGACTACCTGGCCCGCATCGCCGCCCAGGGCCGCACCTCCGACTCGGTCGAGGGGATCCTGAAGAAGGCCGAGGTGGGCCAGGCGGCCCCGCTCACCACCCTCGGGATCTTCACCAACCCGGTCCCGGGCGCCCGTCTCACCTCCACCTACGGCCCCCGGGTCAGCCCGCTCTACGGGGCCTCGAGCAGCCATCCGGGCATCGACCTGGCCATCGCCCAGGGCACCCCCATCGCCGCGCCGGCCGACGGTGTGGTGCTCATGTCCGAGTACTACGGCGGCTACGGCAACTGCACGATCATCGACCACGGCAACTCGATCGGCACCCTGTACGGCCACCAGGTGGCCACGCTGGTCAAGCCCGGTGACATCGTGACCAAGGGCCAGATCATCGGCCTGGTCGGCACCACCGGCTACTCCACCGGCCCGCACCTGCACTGGGAGGTGCGGATCCAGGGCGTCACCATCGACCCCATCCCCACCCTCGGGGCCCCGCCGTGACCGCCGCCGGGCCCGGACCTGGCCCGGCCTTCCGCGAGATCGCCTACGAGGTCGACGGTGGCGTGGCCACCATCACCCTCGACCGCCCCGACCGGCTCAACGCCTTCACGGTGCGGATGGGGGCCGAGCTGCAGCAGGCGTTCGACCTGGTCGACGGCGACGACGCCGTGCGGGCGGTCGTGGTCACCGGGCGGGGTCGGGGGTTCTGCGCCGGGGCCGATCTCGGGTCGGGCGGTGACACCTTCGACGCCGACGCCCAGGGGGCGGGTGGCCCCGCCGCCGGGCGATCCGACGGCGACGCCGACGAGCGACCGGCGTACCCGCGCGACATCGGGGGCCTGCTCACGCTGCGCATCTTCGCCTGCACCAAGCCGGTGATCGCCGCCGTCAACGGCCCGGCGGTGGGCGTGGGCGCCACCATGACCCTGCCGATGGACATCCGTCTGGCCAGCGACGCCGCCCGCTTCGGCTTCGTGTTCGCCGCCCGGGGGATCGTGCCCGAGGCGGCGTCGAGCTGGTTCCTCCCCCGTCTGGTCGGCATCTCCCGGGCGCTGGAGTGGTGCTACACGGCCAAGGTCTTCCCGGCGTCGGAGGCGCTCGAGGCGGGGCTCGTCCGCCAGGTGCTCCCGCCCCACGAGCTGCTGCCGGCGGCCCAGGCGCTGGCCGCCGACATCGCCGCCGCCAGCGCCCCGGTGTCGGTCGCCCTGGTCCGCCAGATGCTGTGGCGCATGCTCGGCGCCGACCACCCGATGGCCGCCCACCGCGTCGACTCGCGCGGCGTGTTCTCCACCGGGCGATCGGCCGACGCGCGCGAGGGCGTCACGTCGTTCCTGGAGAAGCGGCCACCGGCGTGGACCGGCCGGGTGAGCACCGACCTCCCCGACTGGTACCCGTGGTGGGACGAGCCGCCGTACTCGTGATCCCCGGGCCGGTCCCCGCGCTCGCCGGAGCGGTGCCGTGAGCTGGGCGCCGGTGCTGACGGCCGCCGACGTGGCCCCCGGCGAGGTCAGGTCCGTGCTCGTCGACGGGTTCGAGGTGGTGGTCTGGCGGGCCGTCGACGGTCGCCTGGCCGCCTGCGACGCCCGTTGCCCCCACCAGTGGTCCCACCTCGAGGCCGAGGGCGTCGTCGACGGTGACGAGCTGGTGTGCACCGCCCACTTCTGGCGGTTCGACCCGGCGGGGCACGGGACCAAGCTCAGCATCAAGGGCCGGCGCGACGACAAGGCCGACGTGCGCAGCTACCCGGTGCGCGAGGTCGACGGCGCGATCGAGGTCGACGTCGCTGCCGGCGCCGCGCCCGGCCCGGCCTGACCACGGCTCGGTCCGACTGCTCGGCCCGGCGATCCCCACGCCCCTCGTGCCGCCTGGCCGCCGCCCCCACCCCGTACCATGGAGGGGCCGTCCGCCGACCATGGCGGCCCACGACCCGAGGAGCGTGCGGCGATGATGCGGGCCAACAACCCCGTCCTGTCCGACAAGAACTTCCAGGAGAAGGCCGCCGGCGAGGGCTGGGTCGCCCCCCAGCAGGGTGCCTTCGACGCCGGTTCGTCCTCCACCCGCGAGGCCACCCAGGGACGGCGCATGACCATCGGCGGTTCCATGACCGCCACGGGCGTCCTGCTCGTCCTGCTCGTGGCGTCCGGGGCCTTCGGGTGGTCCCAGGTCGACCAGAGCTTCCAGACCATCAACAACCCGAACGGCACGGTCACCGTCGTGAACAACTCGACGGCACCGT
Source organism: Acidimicrobiales bacterium (assembly GCA_046331175.1). Lineage (GTDB taxonomy): Bacteria > Actinomycetota > Acidimicrobiia > Acidimicrobiales > Acidimicrobilacustridaceae > JAWKIW01. The sequence goes on along the minus strand of JAXLRI010000010.1, from coordinate 25,917 downwards.
GGTGGATCTGGGCCGGCATGTTCGGCGCGTTCGTCCTCGGCATGATCACCGTGTTCGTGCCGAAGGCCGCCCGCTTCACCGCCCCGGTGTACTGCCTCGCCTACGGCATGGGCCTGGGCGCCATCTCGGCCTTCTTCAACGGGATGTGGAACGGCATCGTCGCCCAGGCGGTCCTGGTCACCATGGGCGTGGTCGTGGTGATGTTCCTGCTCTACGCCCTGCGGATCGTGAAGGTCACGCCCAAGCTGGTGATCGGCATCATCGCCGCCACCGGCGGGGTGTTCCTCATGTACCTGGTCGCGTGGATCGGCTCGCTCTTCGGGGCGAACCTGTACTTCTGGAACAACCCGACGCCGCTCGGCATCGGCGTGAGCGTGCTGATCTGTGGCATCGCCGCCTTCAACCTGCTGCTCGACTTCGACTTCATCGAGCGGGCCAGCAAGGAGGGCTACCCCGCCTACATGGAGTGGTACGCCGCCTTCGGGCTCACCGTCACGATCATCTGGCTCTACATCAGCGTGCTGCGCCTCCTCGCCCTGCTGAACCAGCGCTGAGGCACCGGCCGCCAGCCCCGGCCGACGAGCCTCCACCCCGTCGATGACGACCGCCTCCGCCGCCGCGCTCCCCGGCGCGCCGTCCGGGCCGGCCCCCCGCGGGGCGGCCGACGCCGTGGCGCGGTGGTGGACGACGGCCGCCGCGATCGCGGCCCGCGCCGATCGTGGTCGACGGGCCCGCCGGCTCCACGTCGACGCCGCCGCCCTCGCCGGCGTCGCCGACCCCGAGCCTGGAGCCGTCGCCAGCGGTGCAGCGGCCCTGAAGCTGGCCCTCATCGGGCTGGGGGGCCTCGTCGGTGGTCCGGTGGTCGGTCGGGTCGCCCTGCGGAACAACGAGGCGGTCACCGACCTGGCGTGGCAGTACCCCGGGCTCGTCGCCGACCTGCTCGCCGACCGCTCGATCGAAGGGGGCGACGAGGCCCGTCGTGCGCGCCCGCTGTTCGCTCGGGTCCAACGGGCATCGGCGGCCGGACGGTACGTCATCACCTCCGACCTGCACCGGGGCCCGGCCGGCACCAATGACTGGCCGGGCCTGCAGGACACCACCTCCCTCTACGGCGCCCTCCTCGACTGGTACGGCGACGGCGGGTGGGGCCTGGTCGAGGACGGCGACGTCGAGGACTTCTGGATGGTGGGCGGGTCCACCTACGGCGTCGTGTACGAGGTCGGTCGATGGCTCGGCCACGCCTGGCGTGGGCGCTCGGGTCGTCGGCTCCTCCGCGCCGTGTACGCCGAGCACCTCCGCCGGGTGGTCGACCACAACGCCGCCATCTACGAGCGCATCCAGGACCGGTTCCACGCCCACGGGCGCTACCACCGGATCGTCGGCAACCACGACGACGCCTACCTCGACGAGGACGTGGCCGCTCGCCTGGCCGAGGTCCACCCGGGGCTCGACGTCCTCGACGCCCTCGTCCTCGACGGCCCCGACGGTGGGGTCGGGCTCGTGACGCACGGCCACCACACCGATGCGTGGAACGCGCCGGGGCGGGCCGGCCTCGGCAAGCTCGGCACCTGGCTGGGGTCGACGGTCGGTGACGCCCCCTTCACCGGGGGCAACCCGGGTCGACCCACGGCCGACGCGACCCGCCGGCTCCTGTCCGGGGAGCAGCCCAGCACCCTCACCGAGGTGTCGACGTTGTTCGGCGCCAACCGCCACCTGTACTCGATGGACGAGGTGGTGCTGCACGACGCGTGGACGGCCCACTTCGGCGACGCTGGTCCGTGGCTCGTGCTGGGCCACACCCACCTCCCGCTCGACCGACCGGCCGATCCCCGGGGCCGACGGTCGTGGGATCGCTACGTCAACGCCGGGTGCGGGGTGTTCCACGGCATGCTGACCGCCGTCGAGTGGGACGGCGCCGCCGGTCCCGGCGACGGGTCGGCGCCGGCCGTGTCCCTCGTGGCGTGGCACTGGGCCGACGGGTCCACCCCCGACGCCGCCGTGGTCGCCGAGGTGGATGGCCGCCCGGTCGCCCGGCGCGTCCTGCGCCGTGGTCCCGACGGCCACCTCGTCGTCGAACCGGCCGTGCCGGCGGTGCCGGCCGACCCGCCCGTCTCGTCCGTCTCGTCCGACGCCCCTGAGGAGGGTTCCGATGGTCGGTGATCCGGTGTCCGGTCCGGGGCGCCCGTCGGCTCCACCGTCGCCGCCCGACGCCGTGCTGTTCGACCTCGACGGCACGCTGATGGACCGCGAGCCGCTGATGCTCGAGTCGCTGCGCCGGGCCGCAGCCGACGCCGGCGCGCCGCTCGGCGAGACCGAGGCCGCCGCCTACCTCGGCCGGGCCTGGCAGGACGTCTACGACGGCTTGCGCATCGGCGACCGCACCGGCCTCGGGTTCGCCGAGTTCCTCGACCGCGTCGTGGCGTGGAGCGAGGTGCTGGTGGCCGACGGTCACCCGATGCGGGTGCTCGAGGGTGGCCGCGAGCTGATCGAGGCGCTCGGCGCGGCCGGCATCGCCGTCGGCGTGGTCACCGGGTCGCTGCGCCGCGAGGCCGAGGCGGCCCTCACCCACCTCGGCGTGCTCGGCCAGCTCGACGTGTTCGTCCCCGCCGAGGACTACGGCCCCGGCAAGCCGGCTCCCGACGCCTACCTGCTGGCGGCCGAGCGGCTCGGCGCCGCGCCCCACCGCTGCGTGGTGGTCGAGGACTCCGAGCCGGGCATCGGCGCGGGCATCGCGGCCGGCATGTGGGTGGTGGGCACGGCGGCGGCCAACGCCCCCGCCGGTTCACCCAGCCACCAGGACCTCTCCGGGGCCGATGTCGTCCTGTCCGGCCTCGACGCCCCCGAGGCGTGGGCCGCGGTGGGCGGACCGGGCTGATCTGGCGGGCCGTCGGTCGGTGGACCCGGTCCGGTCAGGGGCGCCGGTCCGGTCGGGGGATCGGCCGTCTCAGCGGGGCGGTGCGGTGAGGTGCACCACGTACCACTCGCCCCGCCACGAGATCATCGACGACACGACGAAGCTCTTCTTCTGGCCGCCGACCGAGTAGCGGACCTTCGAGCTGAGCACCCGCCAGTAGGGGAGCTTGTTGTTCTCGGTCCCCGGCTTCATCCACTGGGCGTTCCCCATGGGGACGTCGATGCCCTCGAACACGGCGGCCGAGGGGTCCTTGCCCAGCTGCTTGTGCAGGGCGTGGATCTCCTGCTCGTAGGTGCCGACGAGCCGGTTCTTCCAGTCCCCGTCGGGGTCCTTGATGGGCTTGACCTGGCGGTAGGCCGTCAGCGGGAAGAAGAACGGCATCGCCTCCGCGGGGTCGTCGTCGACGATGCCCTTCCACAGCGCCTGCACCCGGGCGTCGAAGTCGGCGCTGTCGACCGCCGGCTTGGCCTCGGTCTGGGGCAGTGTGCCCGGGTCGACGGTGGTGGTCGTCGCCGGGATGGTCGTGGTCGGCTCGACGAGGGCCGCCCCCTCCGTGGGGGCGCCGGTGGCGGTGCCGCCGGCTGGTTCCTCACCCCGGCCGCAGGCTGCGGTGCCGGCGAGCAGCAGCAGCGTCACCAGGGCGGCGGCCGCCGGCGTTCGTCGCGTGGTCGTGCGGCGCCGGCACCCCGGCGCGGTGCAGTTCGGGCCCATGGATCGGCAACCTAACCGCCGGCGAGGGGGTCGCTACAGTCACCGGTGGTCCGGTGGTCCGGTGGGGACGCTGACGGCGGCGGGACCTGCGGATCGACGGGTCTCCTGGGCGGGGTCGCGCCGATCGATGGTGACGGGCGCGTCGGACGGGGCGCCCGGGGGAGTCGGAGGCGGATGCACCACCAGGGCGACGAGGGCGACCAGGGCGACCAGGGTGACCTCGACGGCGACGGGTCCGACGGTGTTCGCCCGGCGACCGACCTCGACGGCGGTCACCTCGGGGCCTGGGGCTGCGACCACGACGACCAGCCCGCCTTCCACGTCCGGACCGCCGTGCCCGCCGCGGCCCTCGTGCTCCCCGAGGGCGGTCTCGGTGCCTGCTGGCACCAGGTCGCCAACCGGCGGATCACCGCCCTGGCCTCCGTCGACGGCGGCCTCGCCGTGTGGACCGCCCGGCGGGGCGTCGTCCGCCTGACCGACGGGCGTCGGGCGTGGGACGTCGACGGCCTGCAGCCCGAGACCATCGCCGCGACGTGGGGGGCGGGGTGGGCCGAGTGGTCCGCCCGCGCCGCCGGCGGCGCCGCCGTGCGTCGCCGGGTGTCCGTCGTGGACGGTGAGCGGCCGGCCCTCCGGATCGACGTCGAGATCGACGTGCCCGCGGGCGGGATCGGGCCGCGGTGGATCCACGAGGGGCTGGCGCTGGCACCCCGGCCGCTGCTGGTGGGGGCGCTGATGAGCCGGCGCACCCCCGCACCGCGCGGCTACGCCGGGGTGGATCGGCTCGCCTGGACGACGCTGTTCGCCGCGGCGGCGGCCGTGCGGGCCTCGACCGACGGCGTCCGCCGGGTGCTCGGCCGCCGGCTCCTGGGCGCGGTCGAGGTCGACCCGGGCGGTCGGTCCCTCGTCGTCCGGGCGCGGCGCCGGCCCGGCCGGGATGCACCCGCGACCCAGGCGTGGTTCGACCCCGCCCTTCCCGACCTCGTGCTCGCCGGCCTGGCCGGGGCACCCGGTGCCACGCTCGCGGTCCACGCGGACGGTCCACCGGGCCCCGGGCTGCGGGTGCAGGGCGCCGACGGCAGCACCGTGGCCGGCGCGACCTTCGCCCTGGTGCTGGCCCGCGACGACGTCGAGCGGGACGACGCGGTCGCTGCCGTCGAGGCCACGCCGCCGTCGTCGTCGGCGCGGTGGTGGACCGATCGCCTCCGCCTCACGGTGGATCCGTCGCCGTCTCTCTCGCCGTCGCCGTCGCCTGCGCCGGTCGGCCGAGCGTCGGACGATCCCGCAACCGGCGACCCCCGTCACCCCGACGACGACTCGCCCTCGCCCGCCGGCCGATCGGGCGACGGCGAGGACCTCCCCCCGGTGGCGAGCCTCGCCCGGGAGGCGACCTGGCACGCGGCGCAGCTGGTCGGTCGGCAGCAGCGCGACGACTGGTTCGGGGCGAGCTACCCGGCCCAGGGCTCGGCCTACGGGTACGTCCACGGGCTGCAGGGCGCGCCGCGCGACTACGCCATCTCGTCACTGCCCCTGGCCTTCGCCGATCCCGCCGGCGCTCGTGACGCGCTGGTCGTCATGGCCCGCATGACCCGTCGCTCGGGCTCGGTGGCCTACGCCCACACCGGGCGGGGGCGGACCACCTCGGGAGGCATCCACGCCGCGCCGACCGACCTGCCCATCTTCTGGCTGTGGGCGCTCACCGAGTACGTGTGGGCCACCGGGGACCGCGCCCTGCTCGACGAGCCGATCCCGTTCGACCCACCGGCAGCGGGGGCGGCCACCCCGCGCCAGCGGGTGGCGCTGGCGCACCGGTACCTGGTCGAGCGGATCGGCACCGGACCCCACGGCCTGGTGCGGGTCGGCAGCGGCGACTGGGCCGACCCCATCTCGGCGATGGTGGCGGACCGCCGAGCCTTCCACGAGCACGGCGAGTCGGGCTTCAACACCGCCTTCGCCGTGCACGTGCTGCCGCGGGCGGCTGAGCTCGTCGCCCACGACGACCCGGCCCTCGCCGCCGAGCTGCGGGCGACGGCCGATCGGCTGCGCCGGGCGATGGAGGCGACGTGGAACGGCTCGTGGTTCCTTCGTGGCTTCGACGGGCGGGGTGGACCGGTGGGGAATCGGCACCTGTTCCTCGACGGTCAGGTCTGGTGCCTGATCGCCGGCATCGGCACCGACGACCAGCGGACCCGGCTCGTGGAGGCGATCGTCGACCGGTGCCTCCGACCGTCCCCGATCGGGGCGACGATCCTCGACCGACCGCACCCGGTGCGGGCCGGGATGCTCGCCCCCGGGTGGGACTGCAACGGCGGGGTGTGGGCGGCGGTGAACGGCCTGCTCGCCTGGGGCCTCGCCGAGCACGACATCGACCTCGCCTGGGCGTGCCTCCGGGCCCAGAGCCTCGCCGCCCACGCACGCGCCTACCCGCACGTCTGGTACGGCATCTGGAGCGGGCCCGACGCCTACAACGCCCACTTCGGCAGCCGGCCGGGGGAGACGTTCGTGCAGCCGGCCACGCCGATGGCCGAGTTCCCGGTGATGAACTCCAACGCCCACGCCGGCCCCCTGCTGGGCCTCCTCGGCGTGCTCGGCCTCCAGGCCGGCCCTGCGGGCGTCTCGGTCGCCGAACGGCCGGGTGGCCCGGCCTGGCACCTGACGTGCCCGCTCGGGACCTGGTCCGGCGGGGGGTAGGCCGCGTCGCGCCGACGTCAGCGAGACCGTGACGCGGGGGAGGGGCGCGACCCTCAGCCCTGTGCCACGCGACCTGTGCCGCCCGGCAGGGCGGCGCCGGGAGCCCGCGGCGTGGTGCCCGGGTCGAGCGTGCCCGGCCCGGGATCGGCGACCGGCGGTCGGGGCGGCGTCGGCTCGGCGCAGGTGAGGTACTGCAGCGCGTACTGCGTGCGGGTGGTGCAGGTGAACGGCTGCCCCTTCGCCGTGCCCTGCTGCTGGGCCCAGGCCAGCTTGGGTCGGATGAGCGTGGCCCAGGGGGAGGTCAGGTCGTGGAACCGCGCCCCCGGACCCGACGTCAGGGCGAAGGCGAGGGGGCCGGCCGGCCCGTCGATCGACCAGGTGCCGCCCGAGTCGCCCTCGCAGATCCTCTGGGTGGTCTCGTGCCCTTCGACGGCGAGCGGCTCGCCCGTGCCGAAGGTGCCGGCGTCGACCGTGTCGCCGGTGAGGGTGATCCAGCCGAACCGCTTGGTGCCCGAGCCGGTCGCCGCGCACGTGCTCGAGCCCGGCACCCCGGGGCGGCCGTAGCCGTGGACGGCCACCGTGGCCCGGCTGTCCTTCCACCCGTCGCCCCGGGTCGGGCCGTCGTAGATGCGACCGGCGGTGAAGGCCCGTTGGCCGTCGCCCTGCAGCTGCACGAGGCCGACGTCGTTGCCCCGGTCGATGGTGCCGAGCCGCTCGTCGTAGTCGGGGTGGTTGTGGAAGCGGGCCGGGCCGGTCGGGTAGACGACCTCGTTGACGCTCGGTGCGATCGTGCGGGACACCTGCACGCGGGAGGTGGAGACGCTGCGCCCGCGGAGGCAGTGCGCCGAGGTGAGCACCCAGTGCCGGGTCAGGGTCAGCCCCGAGCAGGTCCCCACCGACGCCCCGTCGCTGACGCGGAAGAAGTCGAGGCGTACCACCGCCGGTGCCGAGGCGGTGGGCGCGGCGTTGGTGACGGCCTCGGCCTGGTCGGCCCCGACGGTGATCGCCCCACCCCCGGCGGCGGCCAGGCCGAGGGCGGTGGCGGCGATGGCCGCGGCGCGTCGCACACGGCGCGGGTGGCGGTCGCGAGGGGCGGGCTGGATCGGCTGGGCACCGGACGGTTGGATCGACATGGCGGCACCTCGACGAGGACGGCGGACGGGTGGGTCGGCGGCCCGATGGCCGCACCCGCCCTGACCGCGCCGTCCCGCCGCGCTTACGGCACGGCCTCGCGACGAGCGCCGGTCACCGCCCGGCGCTCCCGCTGCTCATCCCGCTGGTCGGCGGGGGTGTCGGTGGTGACGGGCTCAGGTCAGCGCCTGGCCCTTCCGTTGCTCGTGCCGATGGTCGTCTCGGGTGTCGGTGGTGACGGGCTCAGGTCAGCGCCAGGCGCTCGAGCTGCTCGGCGGGGGCGTCGATGGCGACGAGCGCGTCGCGCAGGGCGTCGGCCAGGTCGGCTTCGAGGCGGGCGTCCGCGGTGCCCGCCGCCGCCCCCGCCCGGTCCTCGTCCTCGGTCGGGTCGACCGACAGGTCCCAGAGGTGGTGGGTGTGGCCGGTGCCGTAGCCCCAGTAGGGCAACAGGTCGCCGGGCACGAACGGCTGGCGGATGACCGGGATGGCCGAGCCGGGCATGTGGTCGAGCCACGCCCGATCGTCGGGCGGTGGGAACAGCGTCGACGGGTCGACGCCCGCCATGTGGATGGGCATCGTCGACCAGCGGTTCGACCACATGCTGAGCGGAGCGTTGTCGGCGACGGGCGCCCGGCAGTACTTGTGGCGCCCGGTGATGAGGTGGACCTCGCGCGCCCACATGCCGGCCAGCAGGTGCTCGCGCACGGCGGTGGCATCGCCCCGGAGCAGCGGCACGAGCGAGCGGCCGTGGGTCGACCCGGCCGCCTCGACGCCGAACGCGTCGAGCAGGGTGGCGTGGAGGTCGACGGTGGTCGTGAGCGCGTCGACCGTGCGGCCGTTGCGGGGCGATCCGGGCCACCAGATCAGCAGCGGCGTGTGGGCGATGGTCTCGTAGAGCGGCGCGCCCGGCTTGCCCCACACGTCCTTCTCGCCGAGGTGGTGGCCGTGGTCGGTGCACACCACCACCGCGGTGTCGTCCCACCGGCCGTGGCGGTCGAGGGCGTCGAGGACCCGGCCGAACCACGAGTCGATCATGGTCAGCTTGGCGCCGTAGCTGGCCCGCACCTGCCGGCCCTCGCGCTCGGTGATCACGCCCTTGGCCACCGCGCCCACGGTGTAGGGCGGCCAGATGAGGTGGGGGCCCTCCCAGGCGTCGTCGTACATCGAGGCGTAGGGCTCGGGCGTGTCGAACGGCTCGTGCGGGTCGAACTCGTCGACGAAGAGGAAGGAGCGTTCGTGGCGGCCGGCGTTCTCGTCGAGCCAGCGGGCGGCCGCCGCCATCGTGCGGGGCCCGGGGAAGTCCTCCTCGCCTCGGAACCAGCCCCGGCTGTCGTCGTAGGGCATGTGCCCGCGACCGAAGCTCGGCGCGCCGACCCACGACGGGTCGGGCACCGTCTTCCACGGGTCGCCCTCGTGGCCGCGCTGGTAGTCCCAGGCGGTGAAGTCGGTGTGGTAGTTCTCGCCACCGGTCTCGAACAGGTGGGGGTGGTCCGAGACCAGCTGGGTGACGACCCCGGCCCGGCGGAGCGGGCGGGTCAGCGGCTCATCCCACAGCTCGACCGAGCCCCACGGCCGCCACGGGAAGTCGAGCGTGCCGCACAGCAGGTCGTGGCGGGCGGGCATGCACGGCAGCGAACCGACGAAGTGGTTGGTGAACCGGGCTGCCCGGGCGGCGAAGCGGTCGAGGTTCGGGGTGGCGAACTCGGCGCTGCCGTAGCAGCCGAGGAGGTGCCGGTTGAGGCTGTCGAGCAGGACCACCACCACGTGGCGGGGACCGGCCGGGGCGGTGGCCCCGGGGGCGGCGTCGGCCGGAGGGGGAGCGGGGGTCGCCATGCCCCCCAGTCCAGCACGCGGCCCACCTCGGCGCCGGGTGCCCAGGGAGCGGCGGCGGCCGGCGGGCCGGGCCGGGCGACGTGAGGTGGGGTGGGGCCCTTGACTACTCTGCGGCCCGAGGTCGCTGCGGAACGTGGTGGCCAGGTCGGACGGGCGATGCCGACGAGAGAGGGAGATGAGGCCATGGTGAGCGAGGAGAGCGGCGCGCCGTCGCGACCGGTGGGACCGGGTCGGGGGGCGCGCCGGCGGGGAGCGCTGCTCGCCGGCACGTTGGCGTTCGGCCTGTTGGCCGCCGCCTGCTCGTCGACGTCGAGCTCGGCGGGCTCGACCAGCACCACCGCCAAGGGCGGAGGCGGAGGCGGGGGCGCAGCGGCGGCCTCGGCCCGCACGAGCGGACCGGCCGACGGCACCGACCCGACCTCGGGCGGCCGCCTGGTGATGGGCGTCGAGGCCGAGACCGAGGCGATGGACCCCGCCCGCGTGCCGCTGGCTGCCTCCGGGTACTTCCTGGCGTCGTCGGTGTTCGACTCGCTGGCCACCCTCGACGCCGACGGCAAGGCGAAGCCCTTCCTCGCCACGGCCATCGAGCCGAGCGACGGCGCCAAGACCTGGACGATCACGCTGCCGACCGGCGTGAAGTTCCACAACGGCGACGCCCTCGACGCCAAGGCGGTCAAGGCCGACCTCGACTTCTTCCGCCAGTCGGCGATCACCTCGGGCATGTTGCGCACGGTCACGAGCGTCGAGGCACCCGATCCCACCCACGTCGTGGTGAAGCTGTCCGACCCGTGGACGGCCTTCCCGAACGTGCTCACCACCCAGGTGGGCTACGTGATGCACCCGTCGATGATCGACGACCCGCAGAAGGCCTACGCGCCGATCGGCACCGGCCCCTTCGTCTACGACTCCCACACGATGAACGAGACGTGGGTGCTCAAGCGCAACCCGAGCTACTGGCGCAAGGACGCCGCCGGGCGCCAGCTGCCGTACCTCGACCAGATCCAGTTCAAGGTGATGGTCGACGAGACCACCCGCCTCCAGGCCCTGCGCGACGGCGACATCGACATGATGCACACCGTCAAGCCCGACCAGGTCGTGTCGCTGCGCGGCCTGCCCGAGTACAAGCGGGTCGAGTACGCCGACGGCGAGAAGGACTTCCTCACCCTCAACACCGAGGATCCGCCGTTCAACGATCCCGTCGCCCGCCAGGCCGTGGCCCGGTCGATCGACCCGGAGCGTTGGCGCCAGGAGATCACCAAGGGCGTCAAGCAGCCCGCCAACAGCCCGTTCGGGCCCACGCAGCCCGGGTACACCGAGAACAGCGGCTACCCGACCTACGATCTGGCCGAGGCCAAGAAGCTGGTGAAGCAGTACGAGAGCACCCACGGGGGTCAGCCGCTCGAGTTCACCTACACCGCCGGCGACGATCCCAGCGACCGGGCCGAGGCCCAGCTGCTGTCGTCGATGATGAACGAGGCCGGCATGAAGGTGAGCATCACCTCGCTGCCCCAGGCCCAGCTCATCGCCCACGTGGTCACCGGCGACTACCAGGTCTCGATCTGGCGGAACTTCGGCATGCCCGACCCCGACGCCGACACCGTGTGGTGGCGTTCGGAGAGCATCCTCCCCAAGGGCGGCGTGTCGCTGAACACCGCCCGCTACAAGGACCCCCAGATCGACCAGGCGATCGACGACGCCCTGGCCGCCACCACCCCCGATCAGCGCCAGAAGGCCTACGAGCAGGTGGCCCAGCGCATCAACCAGGCCGTGCCGTACATCTGGCTGGGGCGCGTCGTGTGGAACCTGGCCGCCAACGAGCGGGTCAACGGGATCTATCCGGCGGCGAACGGCTCCATCCAGACCCTCGGCGAGAAGTCCTGGATGGGCGACCTCTGGATCAAGCAGAAGTGAGGGCCGTCCCGGCCGCGGCCCGTTGGCCGCGGCCGGGGACGTGCCCGTCGGCCGCCGTCCGGTCGTCGCTCCGCACCGCCGGACCGATACGGTCCGGCGGGTGAGCTCCGACGACCACGCACCGCGGTACGACTTCGCCAGCGACAACACCTCGGGCTTCTTCCCCGAGGCGCTCGAGGCGTTCGTCGCGGCCAACGACGGCTTCGTGCCCTCCTACGGTGACGACCGGTGGACCACCGAGGCCACCGATGCCCTGCGCGACCTCTTCGAGACCGACGTCGACGTCTACTTCGTGTTCAACGGCACGGCCGCGAACTCGTTGGCGCTGGCATCGCTGTGCCGGTCCTACCACTCGGTGGTGTGCCACCGGGTCGCCCACGTCGAGACCGACGAGTGCGGCGCTCCCGAGCTGTTCTCCGGCGGGTCCAAGCTGCTGCTCGCCGACGGGGCCGCCGGTCGGATCGACCCGTCCTCGGTCGAGGCCCTGGTGACGGCCCGGACCGACCTCCACTACCCGAAGCCCCGAGCGGTGACCATCACCCAGAGCACCGAGCTCGGCACCGTCTACCGCCCCGACGACATCGCGGCGCTGGGTGCGGTGTGCCGCGCCCATGGCCTGCGCTTCCACCTCGACGGGGCGCGGTTCCCGAACGCGCTGGTGAGCACGGCTGCCACCCCCGCTGCGCTCACGTGGCAGGCCGGCGTCGACGTGATGTCCTTCGGTGGCACGAAGGCCGGCATGGGACTGGGCGAGGCCGTGGTGTTCTTCGATCGCGAGCTCGGCGCCGAGTTCGCCTGGCGTTGCAAGCAGGCTGGTCAGCTCGCCTCCAAGATGCGGTTCGTCGCCGCCCCGTGGAGCCGCGTGCTGGCCGACGGCTCCTGGCTGCGCCACGCCGCCCACGCCAACGCCATGGCGGCGCGCCTCGCCGAGGGCCTGGCGGCGGTCGTCGGCGTCCGGATCGTGCACCCGGTCGAGGCCAACGCCGTGTTCGCGTCGCTCGACGACGGGGCCCGGGCCGCACTGGCCGCCGGCGGGTGGCGGGCCTACGACTTCGTCGGTGGCGGGACCCGGTTCGTGTGCTCCTGGGCGACCACCGAGGCCACCGTCGACGCCTTGGTCGCCGACCTGGCGGGCTGAGGGCGACCCCGGCGCGCGCGACGGCAACCTGCGCGTCACGGTCCGTTCACGAGCGGCGCCTAGCGTGGCGCCGAACCGGCGGCCGCCTGACGGAGGACCATGGCCACGAGCATCGAGGATCGGGTGGCGGCCAAGCGGGTGGCGCCAGAGGCGGTGCTCGACCACGTGGGTGCCGGCGCCGACGTCATCGTCCCGCTGGCGGCGGGCGAGCCCCGGCGGCTGATCGAGGTGCTCGACGGAGCCGCCGCCGCCGGTCGGCTGCACGGCGTCCGGGTGCACCAGATGCACGCGGCGTTCGACCACCCCTACCTGCACGGCGCCTACGGCGACCGCCTCCACCACGTGTCGTACTTCTTGAGCGCCGTCGGGCGGTCGGCGCACCTGTCGGGTGGCACCAGCCTCGTGCCGGCCCACTTCTCGGACATGCCGAGGATCCTGCGGCGGACCACCCGCTGCTCGCTGGTCCTGGCCCGCTGCGCCCCGCCCGACCGCCACGGCTACTTCTCCCTCGGGACCAACGCCGACTACACCGCCCGCCTCCTCGGCGAGGCCCCCGTCTTCCTCGAGGTCAACCCGAACATGCCGCGCACCTTCGGGGAGAACAACGTCCACGTGAGCCAGATCGTCGGCTGGTGCGAGGTGGACGAGCCGCTCCTCGAGGTCGATCCGCCACCGGTCACCGACCTCGACCGCCGCATCGCCGCCTTCGTCGCCGAGCGGGTGCCCGACGGGGCCACGCTGCAGGCCGGGATCGGCTCGGTGCCCAACGCGCTGCTCGAGCTGCTGACGGACCACCACGACCTCGGGATCCACACCGAGCTCGTGTCCGACGGTCTCGTCGACCTCGTGGAGTCGGGGGCCGTCACCGGGACCCGGAAGGTGACCCGGCCCGGCAAGGTCGTGACCACCTTCGCCGCCGGCAGCCGGCGCACCTACGAGTGGCTGGCCGACAACCCGATCGTCGAGATGCTGCCGGTCGACTGGGTGAACGATCCGCGCGTCATCGGCCGTGAGCAGCGGTTCGTCTCCATCAACGCCACCGTCGAGGTGGACTTCCTCGGCCAGTGCAACTCCGAGACCATCGGCGGCCGCTCGTACTCCGGCAGCGGGGGCCAGGCCGACTTCGCCCGGGGGGCCATGCACGCCGCCGAGGGCCAGGGCTTCGTGGTCCTGCACTCCACCGCTCGGGGCGGTTCGATCTCGCGCATCGTGCCCCGCCTGTCGCCCGGCGCCGCCGTGACGACCGACAAGAACACCGTCGACAAGGTGGTGACGGAGTTCGGGGTGGCCGAGCTGCGCGGTCGCACGATCGAGGAGCGCACTCGGGCCCTGATCGACATCTCCCACCCCGACCACCGAGACGACCTGGAGCGGGCCGCCCGCGAGATGGACTTCCTGCTGGCCTGACCCCGCGATCACCCTCCCGATCGCCTCCGATCGCCGGCGCCGGACCACCGCACCTCTATCGTCGTGCGGTGGCTGCGACGAGGGCGCCGGGGCGCTGGCGAGGGAGCCTGGTGCGCCCGGCGGGTGGCGGCGACCGCCGCCGGGCCGGCGACGTCATCCGCCTCGTCGCTGGCACGCTCGGCGGGTTGGCGCTGCTGCTGTGGGCGCAGTCGAGCCCCGCCAGCGATCGCGGGCTCACCACGTGGTTCGTGGAGGTCGGCACCGACCTGCCCTGGATCGGGATCACCGCCCGGGTGGTGCTCATCGTCGTCATCCCGCTCGTGGTCGTGGCGGTGGGCCTCGCCACCCGCAGCTGGCGGCTGCTCGCCACCGCGGCCAGCGCCGCCGCCACCGCCACGGTGGTGACCGTGGCGCTGGCCCCGTTCACCCACCCGTCCGCGAGCCGCGAGGCAGAGCTGGCATCGCTCGGCGTCCCGTCGCACTTCCCGCTCGTGCAGGTGGCCCTGCCAGTCGCGGTGGTCGCCGTCGGCGGCGCCTTCCTCGCTCGTCCGATGCGCCGCCTGCTCGTCGTCTGCATCGCCGTCGGGCTGGGCGGCTTCGTGCTCGGTGCCCAGGCCATGGTGCTCGACGTGGCCGCCAGCGCCCTGCTCGGGTGGGCGGCGGCGGGCCTGGCCGGTCTCGTGTTCGGGGCGCCCGTCGGCGATCCCACCCCGGAGGAGGTGGCCGACGACCTGGCTGGGCTGGGCGTGGACGTGACCGACGTGGTCCCCGACGGCCACCCGGTGTGGGGCACGGCCCGCTACCGCGGTCGCACGGGGTCCGGCCCGGTGGTGGTCGACGTCCACGGTCGCGAGGCCAGCGATGCCCGGGCCCTCCAACGGGCATGGCACGCGCTGGCCGACAAGGGTGGTGCCGGCGGGGTGGTGGTGGGCCGGCGCGAGCAGGCCGAGCACGAGGCCCTGGGGCTCACCCTGGCCGAGCGGGCAGGGGTGCGAGTCCCCCAGCTGCTCGCCATCGGCTCGTCGCCGACGTCGGATGACGCCTACGTGGTGGCCGCCGATCCCGGGTCCCGACCGATCGTCGACGGCACCGGCGACGACCTGGACGACGCCGGGCTCGCCGCGGTGTGGGCTGCGGTGGCCGCCTTCCACGGCGCAGGGCTGGCGCACGGCGCCCTCGATGGCGAGAGCATCCAGCTGACGTCCGACGGTGATGCCGTGGTCCTCGACTGGCACGGCGTGCAGCTGGCCGCCGCCGAGGCCGACCGTGACCGCGACCGCGCCGCGGTGCTGCTGGTGACCGCCGCCGTGGTCGGCGTCGACCGGGCGGTGGCCGCGGCTGCCGACGCCGTCGGGGTCGACGTGCTGACCAGGATCCTGCCCCTGTGCCAGCGGGGCGCGCTCGACCGCCGGGGGCGCGCCCAGGTCACCAAGGCGGTGGCGGCCGACGTCCGCACCGCGGCGGCCGCTCGCCTCGGCATCGACCCC
The DNA here is from genome assembly GCA_046331175.1 of Acidimicrobiales bacterium. Lineage (GTDB taxonomy): Bacteria > Actinomycetota > Acidimicrobiia > Acidimicrobiales > Acidimicrobilacustridaceae > JAWKIW01. The sequence goes on along the minus strand of JAXLRI010000010.1, from coordinate 10,697 downwards.
CCGGAGCTGGCCGAGCTGCACCGGGTGTCGGCGTCGGACCTCGTCCTCATCGGGGGGTCGCTGCTCGGGTTCTGGTTGCTGTTCAGCGAGCTCAGCAGCATCGGCGACCTCTGGGCGACGCTGGCCAGCGCCGACTGGTGGTGGATCGTCGGTGTGCTGGCCCTGGCCCAGGTGTCGGTGGTGTGCGTCGCCACCGCGCTGCGCGGCGCCGTGGTGCAGCCGCTGGCGCTCGGCCGGGTCGTCGCCCTGGAGTACGCCGACCAGTTCACCGGACTGGTCGGCGGCACGGTCGCCATCACCGCGACGAACATCCGCTTCTTCCAGCGCCAGGGCATGAGCGCGGCCACCGCCGTCACCGCCGGGGTGACGAGCAGCCTCGCCGGTGGGGCCGTCCAGGCCGTGATCATCGTGGTGTCGCTGCCCTTCCTGATCCACAGCGGCCGGCTCGACCTGGGGTCGGCCGGCGGAGGTTCGGACAGCTCGGGCGGCCTGGGCAGCGGCCGGCTGCTCGTCGTCGGCGTGCTCCTCATCGCCCTCGTGTCGGGGGTCGTCGCGCTCGTCCCGCGGTTCCGCCACGCGGTGGTGACCAAGGTCGGGCCCTCGGTGCAGAGCGCCCGTTCGAGCCTGCGTGAGCTGCTCCACCGCCCCGCGAAGCTGCTGACCATGCTGGGCGGCCAGGCCGCCAGCCAGCTGGTGCTGGCCATCGCCCTCGGCTTCGCCCTCAGGGCCTTCGGTGCCCACCTCCCCCTGCTCGAGCTGCTGGTCATCAACACCTTCGCGTCGCTCATCGGCGGGCTGGCCCCGGTCCCGGGCGGCATGGGAGCGGTCGAGGCCGGGCTCATCGCCGGCTTCACGGCGTTCGGCATCGACCCCACCACGGCCGGCGCGGCCACCTTCGCCTACCGGCTCTGCACGGCCTACCTCCCGCCGGCCTGGGGGTGGCCGACGCTGGCATGGCTGCGTCGCCACGAGCTGCTCTGACCGGAGCCGGGCGCGCCGCGGCCACGGGATGGGCGGGCGGGTCGATGGGGAGCGGTGGCCGACCGGCACGCGCCCCGAGAGCGGCGACGAGTGATCTCGGCGGCGCCGGTAGCGTCGGGTGGGTGAGCGCGTCCTGGCTGGCCGCCGAGCCCGTCGTCGAGCGGGTCGACCTCGATGACGCGTCGTGGGTCGACGTCGTGCGCAGGCTCGTCCCCGCCGGCGACCAGGTGCACGATGAGCTGGTCGACCAGGTCGGGTGGGAGCAGGGGCGGGTGTTCCGCTACGAGCGCTGGGTCGACGAGCCCCGTCTCTCGGGCTTCCAGCGCAACGACGGCATGCACCCGGCGCTGGCGGAGGCGCAGACCTGGATCACCGCCCGCTACCGGACGCCCTTCGACGGCGTGGCCCTGGCCCGCTACCGCAACGGCGCCGACTCGGTCGCGTGGCACCGCGATCGGGAGATGCGCTGGCTCGAGGACACGGTCATCGGCGTCCTGTCGCTCGGTGCCACACGGCCGTTCCTGGTCCGACCCCTCACCGGACGCCGGTCCGATCCCGACGACGAGCTCACCGACGCCATCGACCTCCGGCCGGCCAGCGGCGACCTCCTCGTGATGGGCGGCCGGTGCCAGGCGGCGTGGCTCCACGCCGTGCCCAAGGTGCGTCGGCCGCTGCGCAGCCGGATCTCGGCGCAGTGGCGGTGGACCTCGCGGCGGGGCCGTCCCGACCAGAACCCCGGCTACCGGGCCCCTCGACGCTACGGCGAGGGCGCCCGCCGCTGACGGCGTGTCGGCCGAGCGGGATCAGGCGGCGGCCTCGGGGACCGGCGCGGCGGGGGAGAGCACGACCGCCTCGCAGGCGATGGTCGTCACCTGGGCCGGCCCGCTGCTGTCGCGGCACTCGTCGACCTCGCTCCCGCCGTCGAGGACGTCGTGGCCGTCGCCGCCGATCAGGAGGTCGCCGCCGGCGTCGCCGGCCAGGTGGTCGCCGGCGCCCGCCCCGAGGAGCACGTCGTCGCCGTCGCCGCCGGCGAGGTGGTCCACCCCGGGGCCGCCGACCACGAGATCGGTCCCCGTGCCGGCGTCGACGGTGGCGGCGTCGGTGCCGGTGGCCCAGACGCGGTCGGCCCCGCTGCCGGTGTCGGCCTCCTCGACACCCCCGTTCAGGAACACCCGGTCGGCGTCGTCCATGGTCTCGATCAGGTTGTCGCCGCCGTAGGTGATGACGGTGTCCGCGCCGTAGCTGGTCACCACGTGCGAACCGCCGCCGTGGTAGCCGGTGTCGGCGACGTACACGCAGACGAGGTCGTCGCCCTGGTTGGTCCAGACCTCGGCGTCGGGGCCGATCACCACCACGACGTCGCGCTCGGCGGTGCCCACCCACTCCTCGCCGGGGAGCACGACGTCGTCGACGGCCTCGCCACGGCACGTGGTGGGTAGGTCCGGCGCCCGGTTGGCCGGTCCGGAGGACAGACGATCGCTCGCCGGGCCGACCGTGCTGCGGTCGGACGTGGCGGCGGGGGTGCGGCCGGACGGGTCGGCCGATGCCGGGGCGGAGAGCAGGGGCACCGCCAGCAGCACCGCGGCCGTCAGGGCGGTGGCGGCGCCGGCCAGGGGGCGGGATCGGCGAGGGGCGCGGGTGGTGGGCATGGGACCTCCGATCGTGGGTGCACGGGAGGGCCTGACCGCGGCGGCCGCCGTCGCTTACGGCGCGGTCCGCCGAGGGGCCGCGCTCGGGGTCGAGCTCGTCAGGTGGTGACGGGGACGGGCTCGAGCGACCGGACGGCGAGGTCCACGTAGGTGGTGAGCGTCTCGTCGTCGATCGGTTGGTTGCGCACGAACACGTGCACGAAGAGCGGGCCCTCGACCATCGCCACCGCCACGTCGAGGTCGATGTCGCTTCGCACCTCGCCCCGGCCACGGGCCAGCTCGACGACGGTGCGCACCGGCAGGTTGCGCTCGTGCTCGAGCTCGTCGTGGAGGCGGTTCAGCTCGGGGTCGCGGGCGCCGGCGCTGAGCAGGCCGATGATGAGCGGGCGCAGCTTGGCGTCGTTGGCGATGTCGACGCGGCTGCGGAACAGCGTGAGCAGGTCGTCGCGCAGCGAGCCGGTGTTGGGGGTCGGCATCGGTTCGATGAGCGAGCCGATGGCGGCGACCATGAGGTCGTGGGCGCTGGCGAAGTGCCGGTAGATCGTCGTCTTGGCCACGCCGCTGCGCTGGGCGACGGCGTCGACCGTGAACGCGTCGGGGCCCTGGGCGAGCAGGAGCTCGCGGGCGGCGTCGAGCGCCTTGCGGTGCGCCTCGGGGGACAGGGGACGGGCCATTCCGCTACGGGAGTGTAGTGAACCGCGCCGCCATCCCCACCACATCGTTCGCCGCGCTGGATGCCATCTCCCCGGGCGATGGCAGGCGACAACCCCGTGACATCGGTCATAGGAGGTGGTCAACCAGTGGTCGGGGCGGCTAGAAAACTCGCTACCAGGCCGTAGCGGTTTGGGGGCGACGTCTCGGGAGGGACCATGCTGGCTCGCATCGGACGGTGGAGCTTCCGGAACCGGTGGATCACCATCGGCGTCTGGCTGGCCGTGCTGGTGGGCATCGCCGGCCTGGCGGGCAGCATCGGGTCGGCGTTCTCCGACGAGCGCTCGATCCCGAGCTCGGAGTCCGCCGACGGGATCACCATCCTCGAGCAGACCTTCGGCAAGGACGCCGGCGGCGTGCAGAACGGCACCATCGTCTTCGCCTCCGACCAGCAGGTCACCGACCCGGCCGTGCGCGACGTGATGGTGCCCTACTTCGAGAAGGTCGCCACCCTCCCACACGTCACCTCGGTCGTCAGCCCGTACGACCCCCTGGGCGCTCGCCAGATCGCCAGCACGGGTGACAAGGCCGGCCACATCGCCTACGCCCGGGTCAACCTGTCCGCCGACCTCGACCAGGCCGCCGGCTCGAAGCTGGGCAAGGAGATCCGCGACCTGGCGCCGAAGGCCGACGGCCTGCGGGTCAAGGTGGGGGGCCAGGTCTTCGCCGAGTTCACGCCGCCCAACTCCGAGACCATCGGCCTGGCGTTCGCCATCGTCGTGCTCATCCTGGCGTTCGGCTCGGTGCTCGCCATGGGCTTGCCCATCAGCGTCGCCATCGCCGGCGTCGCCACCGGTGCCGGCCTGATCACGCTGCTGTCCCACGTGATGTCGGTGCCCGAGTTCGCCACCACCATCGGGGCGATGATCGGCCTCGGCGTCGGCATCGACTACGCGCTGTTCATCGTCACCCGCTACCGGGAGGGCCTCCACAAGGGCATGTCACCCGAGGTGGCCACCGGCGTGGCCATGGACACCGCCGGCCGGGCGGTGCTGTTCGCCGGCCTCACCGTGGTGATCTCGCTGCTCGGCATGCTGCTCATCGGCCTCAGCTTCGTGAGCGGACTCGGCATCGCGGCCGCGACCACGGTGCTGGTCACCATGATCGCCTCCACCACGCTGCTGCCGGCCCTGCTCGGGTTCGCCCAGCACCGGGTCGAGGTCACGCGGTGGCGGGGCCTCATCGCCGCCGGCCTGGTGGCCGTCGCCATGCTCGGTGCCGGCCTCAAGATCCAGCCGCTCACGGTTGCGCTCCCACTGGCCGTCGTGGTGATCATCGCCGGGTTCTTCGTGCCGGCCCTCAAGCGCGAGGTCCCGCGGAAGCCCCCGAAGCCGGTGCGCGAGACGGTCGCCTACAAGTGGAGCCGCCTCATCCAGGCCCGCCCGTGGCTGTTCGCCATCTCCGGCGTCGTGCTGCTGGTGGTGCTCGCCGCCCCGGTGCTCTCCCTGCGGCTCGGCTTCTCCGACGAGGGCAACTTCCCGGCGGCCACCGACACCAAGCAGGCCTACGACCTCGTCGCCGAGGGCTTCGGCCCGGGCTTCAACGGTCCGTTCATGATCGTCACCAAGGTGAACGGGGCCGCCGACCTGGCTCCGCTGGTGAAGCTGTCACAGTCGCTGGCCACCACGCCGGGCGTCGCCCAGGCCTCGCCGCCCATCCCCAACGACCCGGCCAACCCCACCGCCGCCATCATCCAGGTCGTCCCCACCACGTCACCCCAGGACGCCGCCACCGAGGACCTGGTGCACCGGCTGCGCACCGAGGTGGTGCCCGCCGCGGTGCAGGGGACCGACGTGCAGCCGAAGGTGTCTGGCTTCGTGCCCATCGCCATCGACTTCAGCTCCTACCTGGCCGGTCGCATGATCGCCTTCTTCGCCGTCGTGCTCACGCTGTCGTTCCTGCTGCTGATGGCCGTGTTCCGCTCGGTGCTGGTGCCGCTCAAGGCCGTCATCATGAACATGCTCTCGTTGGGCGCGGCCTACGGGATCTCCGTGGCCATCTTCCAGTGGGGTTGGGGCGGATCGATCTTGGGCATCTCGGGGGCGCCCATCGAGCCGTTCATCCCGATGATGATGTTCGCCATCGTCTTCGGCCTCTCGATGGACTACGAGGTCTTCCTGCTCTCCCGCATCAAGGAGGAGTACGACCTCACCGGCGACGCCCGCACCTCGGTGGCCGACGGCCTCGCCGCCACCGCCCGGGTCATCACCGCGGCGGCCGCCATCATGGTCGTGGTCTTCGGTTCGTTCCTGTTCGAGGAGAACCGCATCGTGAAGCTGTTCGGCCTGGGCCTCGCCGTGGCCGTGCTGCTCGACGCCACCATCATCCGCATGCTGCTGGTGCCCGCCACCATGGAGCTGCTCGGTGAGAAGAACTGGTGGCTGCCCCGGTGGCTCGACCGGATCCTGCCGCACATCGCCGTCGAGGGGCACCCCGACGACATCCCGCTCAGCGAGATGGGCGCGGCGACCACGACCGCCGGCGCCGGCGACGACGTGGAAGAGGTCCCCACCGAGGACGGTCGACGCAGCGGCGAGCCCGAACCCGAGCCCGTCGGCTGATCGTCCGCCCGCTCGGCGGGTGATCCGCAGGCCCGTCGCTGTGGTAGCCCGGTGCCGTGCCCCCGGGTGACCAGCAGGACGACGTCAACGGCGCCGGCTCGGCCTCGACCGCCCAACCGGCGCCGAGCGCGCCGCGCATCGACGACGAGATGAGCGGTGACGCCGTCGCCTTCACCACGGGGTACGCCTCGTTCACCCCGGCCGAGCGCCGCCACCTGCTGATCGCCACCATCGTGCGGGTCACCGCGGTGACCACCTCGCTGCTGCTCGTCTACTTCGTCCTGCCCCTCGAGCGCGACACCTCGGCCACCGGCATCGTCCTGCTCGTGGTCGGGGTGATCGGGCTGGGTGCCAGCGTCGTGCACCAGGTGCGCCAGATCCTCTCCTCGGCCACGCCGCAGCTGCGTGCCATCCAGGGGCTCGCCACGTTCGTGCCGCTGTTCATCGTCGTCTTCTCGCTCGTGTACGTGGCGATGTCGATCGCCGACCCGGCGAGCTTCAGCCAGCCCATCTCGAGGATCACCGGCCTCTACTTCACCGTGACGGTGCTGGCGACGGTCGGCTTCGGTGACGTCACCGCGGTGAGCGACACCGCCCGGATCGTCGTGACCATCCAGATGCTGCTCGACATCCTCCTGGTCGGCATCCTCGCCAAGGTCATCATCGGGGCGTCGCGCATCGGGGTCCAACGTCGGAAGGCCGAGGCGAGCCGCCGATCCTCGGGGCGTGTGTCGGAGCCGTGACGAGTTCGTGTCGACCCGGCGACGCTGTCCCCCCTGCGGACAGGTTCCGGTGCTAGAAGATCGCCGACACAACGGGGCCCGGCAGGAGCGGGGCAGAACGAGACGGGAGGACGATGTCGATGCGACGCGGTCGCGAACTGAGCGGCACCACCAAGAACCATCCGGGGTGGGCGAGGTCGGCCCTTGCCATCGGAGCCATCGCCCTCGTGCCGCTCGCCGCGGCGTGCTCCAAGAGCGACTCGTCCTCGACGACGGGCACGACCCAGTCGCCGGGCACCACCCAGGCGCCGGGCACGACGGTGGCCAAGGGCAAGGGGACATCGGGGCTGTCGACCGACGAGATCAAGAAGGCCCAGGCCCAGCTCAACACCGTCGGGTGCGGCGCCGGTCCGGTCGACGGCATCGACGGCGGTGAGACGACCGACGCCATCATCGACTTCCAGGCGTCGTCGGGCCTGCCGACCACCGGCACCCTCGATCCCGCCACCACGTCCGCGCTGAGCTCGGCGGCCAGCGCCAACAAGCAGGTGTGCGTCGCCACGACCACCACCAGCACCAGCACCAGCGCCCCGGCGTCGTCCTCCTCGTCGTCCTCGACGAGCCAGGCGTCGACCACGACCACCAACATCAACAACCAGATCGGCGCCTCGCAGGCGGCCATGGAGCAGACGGCCTCCCGCTACTACACGTCGCTCGGCTGGGACAAGTGCTCGCCGCCGATCCAGGCCGGCCCGGTGGTCGACGTCGACTCGCAGGCCTCGTCCTTCACCGCCTACAAGGGCGGCTACGGCATCAGCACCAGCACCTGGAACAGCCAGCAGCTGCCGTGGAACGCGTCGTGGAACGGCTCGGTGTGGATCGTGTCGTTCACGGCCGCTCCGGGCAACTGCCCGATCAACGTCATGGGCGCCGGGTGAGCTGACCCGCCGCCCACCGGTGGTGCGCCACCGGTGACGAGGTGATCGACGAGGCCCCGCGACCGTCGGATCGCGGGGCCTCGTCGCGCCCGGCTCCGTCAGGAGTCGGGGCCAGGCCGGGCCCCCCGAACCTGACACGGGCGTCAGGGATAGCCTCGGCGGGGTGGAGGACGACGTCGATGTCGACGCCTACCGGGCGCAGCTGCGGGCGTGGCTGGCCGAGCACCTGCCCGACGACCTCGTCGGGCTGCGCTTCGACGGGGATCCGGGCCCGGAGCGCCTGGCGCGGCTTCGGACCTGGAACGCCGCGCTCGCCGACGCCGGCTACGCCGCACCGGCGTGGCCGGTCGAGCACGGGGGCCGTGGCCTCGGCGTGCTGGGCCAGGTCGCCCACGCCGAGGAGATGGCGGCGGCGCGCGCCCCGGGGCCGATCAACGCCATCGGCATCCCGAACATCGCCCCGGCGATCATGGCCCACGGGACCGAGGCCCAGCAGCGCCGCCACCTGCGGACGATGCTGCGGGGCGAGGAGATCTGGTGCCAGGGCTTCTCCGAGCCCGAGGCGGGCAGCGACCTGGCATCGCTGCGGTGCCGGGCCGACCGCGACGGCGACCACTACGTCGTCACCGGCCAGAAGGTCTGGACGACGCTGGGCCAGGTGGCCGACTGGTGCGAGCTGCTCGTGCGCACGGATCCGGAGGCGGCCCGCCCCAGCCGGGGCATCACCTGCCTGCTCGTGGACGTGCGGCTGCCCGGCATCACCGTGGCGCCGCTCCGCACGGTCACCGGCGACGCCGACTTCAACGCGGTCTTCCTCGACGAGGTGCGCGTCCCGGTGTCGTGTCGGCTGGGAGCCGAGCACGCCGGCTGGGCGGTGGCCCGGGCCACGCTGGCCAACGAGCGGGGCGGGGTGGCCGCGCTGCACCTCGATCTGCGCACCCGCATCGCCGAGCTGATCGCCGCGGCGCGGGCGGCGGGTCGCACCGCCGATCCGCTCGTGCGCGATCGGCTGGGGGCCCTGCACATCGAGGGCGAGCGGCTGCGGTTCCTCGCCGACCGGTCGCTGGCGCTGGCCGCCGCCGGCCACCCGCCCGGGCCCGAGTCGAGCGTGGTGAAGCTGGCGTGGTCGATGCTGGGCCAGCACCTCGCCGAGGTCGCCGTCGAGGTGCTCGGCCTCGATGCGCTCGATGGCGAGTGGGGCGACGATCTGCTGCGCAGCCGATCCCTGTCGATCGCCGGCGGCACCACCGAGGTCAACAAGACGATCGTGGGGGAGCGGGTGCTCGGCCTGCCCCGCGAGCCCGACGGTCGCTGAGCCCGACGATCGGCCGGTCGTGTCGTGCAGCCGGGCTACCCGGCGCCCGCGGCCGCGTCGACGCGCACCGGCAGCGACTCGAGGCTGCGGAACGGGCCGCGGAGCCGCCAGTGCAGCTCCTCGCCGTCGGGGAGGTCGAGCACCAGCGGGCGGGCCAGCAGGGCGTCGACCATCACCTCGGCCTCCATGCGGGCCAGCGAGGCCCCGAGGCAGTAGTGGGCGCCGAAGGCGAACGACAGCGGCCCGGGTGGCGGCGGTTCGGCCGACCACCGCTCGGGCCGGAAGCGGTCGGCGTCGTCGTAGGTGCCCTCGTCGTGGTTGGCCGAGCCGAGCAGGATGAGCACCGGGCCGGCCGGCAGCAGCCGGGCGACGTAGAGCGTCGGCGTCTCGACCCGCAGCATCTCCTGGACGGTCGAGGCGACCGTGCGGCCGGGCTGGCCCTCGCCGCGCAGCAGCACCGACATGCCGTTGACGGTGGAGTCGCGGGTGGTGCGGTGCCCGGCCGAGTAGAGCGTGGCGGCCAGCGACAGCAGCTCGGGCCGGCTGAGCCGCTCGCCGTCCTCCTCGGCCAGCAGCAGGGCCGAGAGGAGGTCGTCGCCGGGGCTCGCCTGGCGCTCCACGAGCAGGGCACCCAGCGCTTCGTGCATCTCCTCGGCGGCGGCGACGGCGCGGACCTTGTCGTCGGGGTCGACCGAGATGCCGAGCAGCGGCGTGACCTCGTCGCTGAGGGCGGTGAGCCGGTCGCGGTCCTCGACGGGCACGCCGAGCAGCTCGGAGATGACGAGCGATGGCACCTGGTGGGCGAGGTCGTGCAGCAGGTCGAACGAGCCCTGCTCGACCAGCTCGTCCAGCAGCCGCTCGGTGGTCTGCTCGACGAAGGGTCGGAGGGCCGTCACCCGCCGCGGGGTGAAGGCCTTGGACACGAGTGAACGGACCCGCGGGTGGTCGGGCGGGTCGAGGAAGTTGATGCGGTGCGACAGCTCGTCGCGGGCCGCCCCTGGCGGCAGCACGTCGCGGTAGCGCTGGCCGATCATCCCCGAGGTGGCGTCGGGCGATCGCAGGACGTCCATCGCTGCCGGCCAGGTCGTGGTGACGAGGAAGCCCGACGGCGTGCGCACCATCGGACCTGCGGCTCGCAGCCCGGCGAACAGCCCGTACGGATCGGCTGCCCCGTCCAGCTGGTCCACGTCGAAGTCGACGTCGACCGCATCGTCCCCCAACGCCATCCGCGCACCCTAGCGGCGACGGTCGCCCGCCCTCGTTCCTCGGGTCGCGGTGGGCGGTCGTCCGGCCGTCCGCCGGCCGAGCACGGTGGGTAGGACCCAGCGGTGCGGCTCCCAGCGACCACGAGGTGACGCCGTGTCCCACGCCCAGTCCATGCTCGACACCCATCCCCAGACGTTCGACGTCGATGCGGGCCGGCTCGCCGAGGTCATCGATGCGCTGCTCGACTGCGCCAACACGTGCACGCAGTGCGCCGACGCCTGCCTCTCCGAGGAGGACCCGACCGGTCTGGCCAGGTGCATCCGCCTCGACCTCGACTGTGCCGACATCTGCGCGACGACGGCTCGGGTGGTCTCCCGGCAGACCGAGCACGACGCCAACGTCACCCGGCCGCTGCTGCAGGCCTGCATCGCCGCCTGCCGCAGCTGTGGCGAGGAGTGCGGCTCGCACGCGCCGCGCATGCGCCACTGCTCGATCTGCAGCGAGCAGTGCCGTCGCTGCCAGCAGCTCTGCCACGACCTCCGTGCCGCCATGGGGTGACCGGGGTCGATCACGGCTCCCATGTGGACCCCGGAGACGAGGGTGGACCGTCGGTG
>JAXLRI010000009.1:0-172635 GCA_046331175.1 Acidimicrobiales bacterium | reverse complement strand
GCCGCCGGGCTGGTGGGGCGGTTCCGCTCCGCGCACCCCGGCGTGACGGTGCGGCTGGTCGAGCCCGACGAGCCGAGCGCCGTGCCCGAGCGCGTCCGCAGCGGCGCCAGCGAGCTGGGCCTGGCCGAGCTGCCCTTCGCCGGCGACGACCTCGTCACCCACGAGCTGGCCACGCAGGACTTCGTGGCGGTGCTCCCGCCGCCGACGTCGCCCGACGGCCGCTCGGTCGCCGGTCGCCCCATCACCCTGGCCGCCCTGGCCCGGTCGCCGATCGTGACCACCTCGGCGGGCACCTCGACCCGCCGGCAGCTCGACGAGGCGTTGGCCACCGCCGGTCTGGAGGTGACGATCGTGGTGGAGACCGACCACCGCGAGGCGCTCGTCGCCCTCGTGCTCGCCGGGGCGGGCGCGTCGCTGCTGCCGGCGCCGCTGGCCGCGGCCGCCGCCGTGGGTGGGGCGGTGGTCCGACCGGTCACGCCCCGGGTGCGCCGCCGCGTGGGCCTGGTCCACCGCGACGGCCCGCTCTCACCGGCGGCCGCCGCCTTCGTGGCCCTGGCCCTCGGCGACGACGCGGGCTCGCCGGGACGGCCCACCCGACCGCGGCCGCGGCGCCGGTGACCGGACGCCCGTCGGCGGCCGACGAGCGGCGGCGCCGGCGTCAGGTCGCGGCGGCGGTGGTGGGGGGCGCGGCCGGGACGTAGCCGGCGTACCTGGCCTCGACCTTGGCGCGCTTGCGGGGGTCGACGTTCACCTTCGACAGGTCGCCGCCGTACAGGTCGAGCACGCGGTGGTCCATCACCTTGCGCCACAGCGGGGGCACGTAGGCGAGGGCGATCATCGTGCCGTAGCCCGACGGCAGCTGCGGGGCCTCGTCGAAGGTCCGCAGCACCTGGTAGCGGCGGGTGGGGTTGGCGTGGTGGTCGGAGTGGCGCTCGAGCCCGTACAGGAGGACGTTGGTGACGACGTGGTCGCTGTTCCACGAGTGGCGGGGCTGGCAGCGCTCGTAGCGGCCGTCGGCGCCCTGCTGGCGCAGGAGGCCGTAGTGCTCGAGGTAGTTGACGACCTCGAGGAGCGAGAAGCCGAACACGGCCTGGCCGACGAAGAACGGGATCACCTTGGGGCCGAAGGCGGCGACGGTGACGGCGAACAGCACGATCGACATGGCCCAGGCGTTGAGCACGTCGTTGCCGAGCTGCCACGGGCCCTTGCCGACGCGGGCGTAGCGGGCCTTCTCGAGGTTCCAGCCGGAGCGGGCGGCGCCGACGACGCTGCGGGGGAAGAACGCCCAGAAGGTCTCGCCGAAGCGGGCCGAGGCCGGGTCCTCGGGGGTGGCGACCCGGGCGTGGTGGCCGCGGTTGTGCTCGATCTCGAAGTGGCCGTAGCAGCTCTGGGCCAGCACCACCTTGGCCAGCCAGCGCTCGAGCTTGTCCTTCTTGTGGCCCATCTCGTGGGCGTTGGCGATGCCGATGCCGCCGACAGCGCCGACGGTGAGGGTGAGGCCGATGCCGGCGAACCAGGACAGGTCGCCCCGGGTGATCAGGTAGGCGCCGAAGAAGAACGAGGCGTACTGGATCGGCAGGTAGAGGTAGGTGAGGACCCGGTAGTAGCGGTCCTCGGAGAGGTCGGCGACGACCCAGTCGGGTGGGTTCGAGCGGTCGACGCCGACGAGCGTGTCGAGCAGGGGGACGCCGACGAGGATCCACAGCGGGCCGAGGTACCAGAACACCTCCCACCCGGTGCGGTTGACGAGGTCCCACGCCGCGAACGGCAGCAGGGGCACGACGAGCGACAGGGCCCAGTAGGCGCGCTTGCGGTCCTTCCAGCGCACGGTGCGCCCGTCGACGGTGGTGGTGAGGGTGGGCATCGGTCTCCTCCGGATGCTGCGGTGCGCTCGCCGGGCTGGGCGGAGCCGGGGACGGTTCGGGCCGGTCGGTCTGGGCGGTCTGGTCGGGCTGCCGGTCAGGTCGGCGGGTGCTCGACGGTGGCGGCGAGGCCGTCGACGAGGGCGCCGGCGACGAAGGCCCCGACGACCTCGGGCGGGTCGTCGGGGGCGCTCACCGCGTAGGACACGAGGAGGCGGGCGAGCAGGTCGGCGGCGCGGCCGGTGCCGGCGGGGTCGAGGTCGGGGAGCCGCTCGGCGACGATGTCGGCGATGAGGGCGCGCACCGCGCTCGAGACCTGGCCGGTGTCGCCGATGAGCAGCGGCAGCAGCGCCTCGGGCTCGGTGCGCACCAGGCGATCGAGCAAGGGGTGCTCGCGCGCCGCGTGCAGCGTGGCGGCGATGGTGGCCGCCAGCGACGCCTTGGGGTCGCCGGCCGACGCCGCCGAGGCGGCCTCCTCGGCGGCCTGCACCGTGGCGGCCAGGCTGGCGGCCTCGCGCAGCACGGCTTCGGCGACGAGCGCGTCCTTGGACGGGAAGTGCTTGTAGAGGGTCTGGCGGGACAGGCCGGCTCGCTTGGCCACGTCGCCCACGGACAGGCGGGCGAGGCCGTGGTCGGCGGCCACCTCGACGGCGGCGTCGAGGAGGCGGTCGCGGGTGGGGAGGTCGTCCGGCATTGGGCGACAGATTAACAATCAGCGTCGATCTGTCAACCTGCCGATGGTCACACCCCGAGGTGCGGTGGGTCGGCCCCGGGTCGGCCGGGGTCGCCCGACGCGTCCGCCGCGCCGCGACGTCCGTCCAGCGCCCGCACCCGGCGGGCCAGGGGTGGGGGGAAGCGGTCGAGCGGCAGCCGGCCGGCCTCGGCGGCGGCGACCGTGGTGGCCGGGAGGCGCAGCCGTCGGGCGAAGGCGTCCCGGTCGAGGCCGAGCCGACCCCGAGCGGCCAGCGCAGCGGCGGCGGCGTCGGGGTGGGGGACCCCTCGGGCTGCCAGTCGCTCTGCTTGCCGCTCGAGGTAGCCGGTGAGGTCGGCGGACCAGTCGGTCGCGGGTGACGAGGTCACCATGCCCTGGCGGGGGCGGTGGGCGCTCGGGTGCGAGGTCATGCGGCGGAGCGGGACATGCTGCCGTCCGGGTCGTCGGGGCTGGCGGCCGGTCGGTCGTCGGGGTGCTCGTCCCCCTGGTCGGGCCCCGCCGTGACGCGCTCGCCGCCGTGGGCGACGGCGGCGGGCACGTCGTCGGTGGCCTCGCCGTCGCGGCGGCCGCGGGCAGCGGCCTCGGCGTCGCCCAGCCACGGCAGCGCCAGCAGCGGGGCGAAGCGGTCGTCGCGGCCGGCGAGGGCCACGATCCGGCCGCGCACCCGGTGGTCGATCTGGCGCACGTTGTCGGGCTTGAGGCCCAGCTCGGCGCCCACCGTGTGGGCCGGCGACGGATCGCCGAGGGCCTTCTGGAACCGGTACTGCAGGTGCACGTCGCGCTGGCGCTCGGTGCAGCCCAGCTCGTCGAGGGCCTGGGCGAGCAGTGCCAGCAGCGGGTGGCGCTCGGCCAGCACGGCCAGGTCGAGGTCGGCCTCGCCCGTCGGCGTCGTCGACGGGCCGCCGGCCCCGGGGGCCACGTCGACCTCGTCGACCTCGACGTCGGCGCGGGCGTGGCCGATGTCGCGGGCGATGCGCGAGCGGATGGCCGCCCGGGCCCACGTCCAGGGCAGCGCCCCGTCGGGCTGCCAGGCCGCGGCGCGGTCGGTCAGCACGAAGGCGACGGCCCAGACCAGGCCGCCGACCTCGTCGGGGTCGGCGGCGAGGTCGCGGCGACCGAAGCCGATCAGGGTGGTGCGGACCAGGGCGGCGAGCCGGTCGCCGTAGGCCTGCACGAAGGGGATGACGGCGGCGTCGTCGACGGCCAGGTCGGCCATCGCGGCACGCAGCGCCGCCCGATCGATGGGGGTCATGGGGATCGCTCCCTCCGGGCGCAGTCGGGTGGTTCCCGCAGCGCCGGGACCCGATGCCCCAGCGCCGTCTGCGGCCACCAGGGTGCGGAGGGGGTATGACGAGTTTCATCGGTGTCGTTCGGGATCGGCCTCCGGAGCCGCTGTCACGGCCGGGCGAGACGTTCGGGGTGTCCGCCCGACGGGAGGCGGCGGGAGGAGGACCCCCATGCAGCTCGACGTCACCACCGGCCCGCCGGTCACCCGGGGGGCGCTGGCCCTCGTGCCCCTCCTCCGCCCGGCGCTGGCCGCCCCGGCGGCCGCCCCGCCGGGCTACCTCGCCGGCCCCGATGCCTTCCGTGCCGGCGCCGTGCGGGTGGCCGAGCGCGGCGACGGGGCCGTGGTCCCCGAGCTGGAGGTGCGGGTGGTCGGCCCGACGCCCGTGCTGCTCATCGAGGGCGAGTCGATCCTCGGGGCCCAGCAGAACCGCGTGCTCAACGTGTCGGTGGTGCTCGCCGCCGACGCCGCCGACCTCGTCCCCGTCTCGTGCGTCGAGGCGGGACGCTGGGGTCGGGCGCAGACGGCCCGGCGGTCGACGCGGCACAGCCCGTCGGCGCTGCGCCGGGTCAAGACCCGCTCGGTCGCCGAGGCCGTGCGTCGCTCCGGCGACCGCCGCAGCGACCAGGGTGCGGTGTGGGACGAGGTCGACGGGCTGCTGGAGGCCCACCAGGCCGCGTCCGCCTCGGCGGCCCTCGAGGACGTCTACGCGTCGGTGGCGCCGAGGCTCGACGAGGCCCTGGTCGGCATCGACCCGGTGGCCGACCAGGTCGGTGTGGTCGCCCTCACCGCCGGCCGGGTGGTCGCCCTCGACCTGTTCGACGACCCGGCGACCCTGCGGACCTACTGGGACCAGCTGGTCAGCGGCTACGCCCTCGACGCCCTCGTGGCGCCGCCCGGTGCGACCGACGCCGATGCCCTCGTCGCCGCGGTCGAGCGGTTCCTCGCCGCGGTGGCCGGCGCCGCCGTCGACCGGGCGCCCGGGGTCGGCGAGGGCACCGACCTCGTCCTCGACGGCGAGGGCGTCGTGGGCCTCGGGGTGGAGTGGCGCGACCACCTCCGCCACCTCGCGGCCTTCCCGCGCTGAGCACGCGGCGTCCCGGGCCGGTTCCCCCGAACCACGCGGCCCGGCCCGTGGCTACGGTCGTGTCCATGCCTGCGACCTCCGACGACGTCGTCGCCCTCGTGGCCGACCTGCCCGAGGTGAGCGAGGGCCTGCGCTACGGGAACCGCACCTGGTTCGTCGCCGGCAAGGCCTTCGCCTGGGAGCGACCGTTCAGCAAGGCCGACGTGCAGCGCTTCGTCGACGAGGAGCCGCCATCGGGCCCCATCCTCGCCCTGACCACCGAGGACCTCGCCGACAAGGAGGCGATCCTGTCGGCGGGGACGCCGGGCGTGTTCACCATCGCCCACTTCGACGGCTACGCGGCCGTGCTCGTGCAGCTCGATCGGGTGCACAAGCGGTCGCTGCGCCGCCTGGTGGTCGACGCCTGGCTCGCCGCCGCCCCCGAGCCCCTCGCCCGCGCCTGGCTCGCCCGCTGATCGGCCGGGCGGTGACTCGCCCTCCACGCGAGCTTCCCGCGATTCTGAGGCACCAAGCCACGAAATCGCGGGAAGTTCGGGGGCTGGTCAGCGTGCGATCAGACCGGGGCGTGCTCGAGGTCGAGGGTCCAGTACAGGAAGTTCGTGGTCTGCTCGAGGATCTCGGCCCGGTGCTTCCCGTAGGGCACGTGGCCGTCGCCGTCCCATGCCGTGAGGTAGGCCTCGAGGCCGGCGTCCCGAGCGGTGTCGACCGTGCGGGTGGCCCACGCGTAGGGGACCACGACGTCGCCGGTGCCGTGGAACAGCAGGGCCGGTGCGTCGCCGGCGTCGGGGGCGCCCATCAGGCGGGCGCCCGACAGCGCCACCGCCGAGCGCACCGACGAGTCGTAGCCGGGGTTCGAGCCGCCGCTGCCGACCTCGGTGGCGTCGTAACCGACGTTGAGCGAGGTGATGGCGCCCGCCGAGGTGCCGTTGACGGCGATCCGGTTCGGGTCGATCTTCAGGGCGGCGGCGTTGGCCTTGAGGTAGCGGACGGCGGCCTGGGCGTCGTGCTTGGCATCGACGATGGCGTTGACGCACTCGTAGCTCGGGGCGGCGGCGGCGCAGCCCTGCGGCGACAGGCGGTAGTCGATGGAGACGTTGACGTAGCCCTTCTTGGCGAACTCGTTGGCCTGGTCGACCAGCTCGGCCGAGGTCTTGTCGCCGTACTTGAACGACCCCCCGTGCACCCAGACGATGGCCGGCCGCGACGTGGCGGAATCACCGGTGGGCTCGTAGCGGTCGAGCTTCAGCGTCACCGGGTTGCCGGTGCCCCGGACCGTGGCCGTGGCGAACGGGACGTCGGCGGTCTTGGTCACGTCGGTGAAGACCGCGTCGCGGTAGCGCAGCGGCGCGTCGCCGGGTGGGCGGAGGATGGGCTTGCAGCCGACGGCCACCACCAGGGCGGCGGCGGCGACCAGGGCGAGCAGGGCACGGCGCATGGAGGCTCCCTCGGGTAGGTCACTGATCGTCACCCGGCGAGCACCCTCCGTCAAGGCACCCCCGGGAGGGGCGGGTTCGGCGCGGCTAGAGGCCGCCGAGCAGGCCGAGGGCACCACCCTCGCGGCCGCGGTCGATGAACGACTGCTCGTAGGCCTCCTCGGGGGTGTCGCGCACCATGGCGTCGAGGGCCACCGCGTCGTCGCCGACGAGGATCCGCCAGCGGCCGGCCCGGACGCCGTCGAGGATGATCGTGGCGGCCGCCGCCGCCGAGGTGGGCGCGAGGTCGCGGAACATGTCGGCCTGCATCTGCATGCCGTTGCGGATGTCCTCGTCGCTGGCCCCGGTGAGGTCGATGCCCGACGCGCCCATCGACTCGCGGATCTCGGCGATCTGCTCCTCGGTGAGCTCCTTGGGGTTGCGCCCGTGCTCGCGGAACGACGAGTGGACGATCTCGGTGCCGATGTGGCCCGGCATGACCACCGACGCCTTGAGGTGCGGTGCGTTCACCCGGAAGTCGGTGATGAGCGCCTCGGTGAAGCCCTTCACCGCGAACTTCGCCGCGCTGTAGGCGGTGTGCGGGGTCTTCGGGCCGAGCGAGGCCCAGAACCCGTTGACCGACGACGTGTTGACCACGTGCCCCTCGGGGGCGGCGAGCAGCATCGGGAGGAAGGCCCGGGTGCCGTTGTAGACGCCGCCCCAGCACACGCCGAAGGTCTTCTCCCACTGCTCGCGGGGGTCGTTCACGAAGCTGCCGCCCCCGCCGATGCCGGCGTTGTTGAACAGCAGGTGGACCTGGTCGGTGTCGTGCTGCTCGGCGACCTCGGCAGCGAAGGCCAGCATCTGGTCGGCGTCGCTGACGTCGGCCTGGTGGGTGGTGACCCGGGTGCCGGCGGGCGCGCCCTCCTCGGCGAGCAGCCGGCTCTCGGCCATCGTCTCGGACGACACGTCGCACATGGCGACGTGGCAGCCCTCGGCGGCGAGCTGGCGGGCCAGCTCTCGTCCCATGCCGGTGCCACCGCCGGTGACGGCGGCGATGCGTCCCTCGAAGCGCTCCACAGGTCCCCCCTGATCGTCGGAGCGGTC
Organism: Acidimicrobiales bacterium; assembly: GCA_046331175.1. Lineage (GTDB taxonomy): Bacteria > Actinomycetota > Acidimicrobiia > Acidimicrobiales > Acidimicrobilacustridaceae > JAWKIW01. The sequence goes on along the minus strand of JAXLRI010000009.1, from coordinate 165,170 downwards.
AGTCTCGCGCCCGCCCCACGCCCGGGCGAACGGGGAGGGGTGACCTCACCCGAGGGGCGGCCACCAGGTGACGGGGGGGGGATCACGACCGACCTCGGGTCATCCGCCGCGGTCGCGCGCGTCGAGTGCGGCCAGGGCGGCGGGCAGCTCGCGGCGCGACCCGATGCCGAGCTTGGCGTAGATCCGCTCGAGGTGGGTGGTGACGGTGCGCACGCTGATGAACAGCTCGTCGGCGGCCTCGCGGTTGGTGAGGCCGCGCGCCACCGCGTCGGCGACCTCGCGCTCGCGAGCGGTGAGCGGCCCGAGGCGATCGGCGTCGGCGCCGGGCTCGCTCCCCGTCGAGCGGTCGGCGACCTGGCGCGCCGCCACGACGCGGTCGGCGGCGACGGCTCCGGCATCGGCCCGGGCGGCGGCGAGGACGGCGCGGGCGGCGCTGGTGGGTCGGTCGCAGGCGGTGAAGCGGTCGGCGGCGGCGAGGAGGAGGGCCGCCGCCTCGGCCGGGTCGGTGGCGGCCCGCCCGTCGAGCACGTCGGCCCACGCCGAGGTCTGGCCGCGCCCGTCGTCGAACGACCGCAGCTGCGCCACCCAGGCGCGCACCCGCTCCTCGTCGCCGACGATCCGGGCCGCTTCGGCGTGGGCGACCAGCGTGGCGAGGCCGTGGGTGGTCAGGAAGCTCGGGGTGTCGGGTCCGGTGAGCAGGGCGAGGCTGGCCTGGTCGGCCTCGTCGCCGGCGACCAGCACGTCGGCCACCGCGAAGCCGAGCCGGTCGACGCCATCGAGGGCGGGCTCGTCGAGCGTCCGGGCGGCCCGCCACGCCTCCAGCTCGGCGCGCAGGCCTGGTGGAGGACCGTCGACGCCGGTCACGGCCCGCAGCAGCACGAGCGTGGGGCTCGACGCGGACCCGCGGCCGGCATCGGTGCCGTCGACACCGGCCACCAGCTCGGCCGCCGTGGCGAGGTCGCCGTGCTCGACGGCGTGCTCGAGGCGGGCGAGGGTGAGGCGCCAGGCGACGCTGGCCGGCGACCCCTCGGCGGCCGTCGCCCGCGCCCGCGCGTCGGCCCGGGCCCGCAGCTCGGGGATGCCGGTGATGGTCGACAGGTCGGTGGCGATGTGGGCGCACCGCACGGCCAGCTCAGGTAGGGCGGCGGCCCGCGCCTGGGCGGCGAGCTCGTCGAGGTGGTCGATGGCGGCCGGCGCGCGCTGCGGGGTCGAACCGGGCCAGAGGGAGCGCATGATCCCGGCGACCTCGCCGATCAGCCGGGCTCGGGGATCGTCGGTGCGAGCGGCGGCGGCCTCCGTGGCGGCCCGGGCCCGGTGCGCCTCGGCCCACTCGCCCCGGCGCAGGTGGTCGATCAGCAGGGCGGACTCGAGCACGGCCAGGTCGGCCCAGCGCTCCCCGGCCCGCAGCCGCTCGGCCAGCTCGTCGGTCTCGTCGGCGAGCGGCCGGTCGCGGGTGGTCAGCCAGGCGGCGGTGCGGATGCGGCCGAGCAGCCGGACCTGGGCGGCGATGTCGTCGCGGCGCCGGTGCTCGCGGTAGGCCTGCAGGAGGTGGTCGATGGCCACCTCGGACTCACCGCGCCAGGCCCACACGTCACCGAGGCGCTCGTGGACCTCGACGAGGCGGGGGTGGGCGGTGATGTCGGGCTCGGCTTCGACGGCGGCGGTGAGCAGGCGGGTGGCCTCGACGACGGCGCCGCGCTGCAGGGCGAGGCCGGCGGCGTCGGCGAAGGTGGCCACCGCGGTGGCGGGGTCGACGAGCGGGCCGGCGCCCAGGAGGTGGCGGGCCCGGCGATCGGGCGCGTCGGACGGGGCGGCGGCGAAGAACCGAGCGTGCAGGTCGCGCCGCTCGCCGACGGCGAGGGCGGCGTCGGCGGCCTCGCCGATCATCGGGTGGGCCGGCGTCCAGCGGGCGACGGCGTCGTCGCCGACGACCTCCACGGCCAACCCGGTCGAGCGCAGCCGGTCGAGCACCCGCCGCCGCTCGGCGGTGGTCAGCCCGTCGACGGCGAGCTCGCCCTCGTCCACGGGCTCGCCGGCCACCGCCAGCACGCCCAGCTCGCGGCGGGCGTCGGGGTCGAGGCGGGCCAGCCGGTCACCCAGCAGGTCGTCGGCGGCCGGCACGGCCACGTCGTCGGCCGCCAGCTCCCACCAGGCGCCCGCTGGGCGCAGCGCGCCTGCCTCGATGAGCGCGTCGAGGAGGGCCTCGATGAGCAGCGGCGTCCCGGCCGTGCGCGAGGTGACCAGGTCGACGAGGCCCACCGGCGGCACCCCGCCGAGCCGCGCCTCCACCACGGCGGCCACCGCCTCGGCGTCGAGCGGGCCGATCGTCAGCTCGCGACCGGCGGGGCGGCGGGCCGCCCGGCGCAGCGCCCGCAGCTCGGCGTCGCCGGACCCCGCGCCGGGCCGGGCCGCGACCACCACGAGCAGGGCGAGGTCGGGCAGGTCGTCGAGGAGGTCGGGAACCAGGGCGAGGGTGCTGGCGTCGAGCCAGTGGGCGTCGTCGAGCACGAGCAGCGTGGGCCGGTCGGTCGCCAGCCGCTCGACCAGGGTCACCAGCGCCCCGTGGAGCCGGGCGTGGGCGAGGTCGAGGCCGCTGCCGGCCCGGCCGGCGGCGTCGGCGTCGCCCTGGTCGCCCGCTCGACCCTGGCCCCGCTCGGCGGTCCGCGCGAGGCCTCGGCCGGCGGCGTCGGGGCCGACGTGGTCGGCGGCCTGCTCGGTGGGCCCGTCGGCGAGGTCGTCGAACAGCAGGCCGAGGGAGGGCAGGCCGGCGGTCAGCGCGGCCCGCTCCGGGACGTCGCGTGCGAGGCGGTGGCGCAGCGGGGTGGCGATGGCGCCGTAGGGGAGGGACCGGGACAGCTCCCGCCCGGTGGCGACCACCACGTCGGCGCCGGCGGCCGCGGCCCGCTCGGCCGCCCACCGGACGAGCGTGCTCTTGCCCATCCCGGCCTCACCGAGCACGACGACGACGCCGCCCCGCCCGTCGGCGAGCTCGTCGACGGCGGTGGCGAGCACCGCCAGCTCCTGGTCGCGGCCGACCACCGCCGACCTGGCACCCCGCGCCATCCGGCCAGCAAACCACACCGTCGGCCGTGCCGGTCGGGGAGGTGCCGGTCGGGGAGGTGCCGGTCGGGGAGGGTCGGTCCACGATCGGGCGCGGGTCGGTTGCGCAGGGCGGCCGGCGGGCGCGGATACGTAACGGCTACGGATGCGCCCCGGCCCGCCGACCCCGACGATGGCGCCATGTCCTCGGCCGCACCCTCCGCCGACCCCTCCCGATCCCCGGCCCCGGCCGTGCTGGCCGTGGGCACGGGGGCCGCCGGGTGGGCGCACGCCATGCAGCGGGCGGGACTGGCCGGTCGGGTCGCCGTCTGCGACGCCGGCGCGGTCGAGGCGGTGCCCGATCCCGGGGTCGGGGCCGCCTTCGACCTGGTGCTGGTGGTCGACGTCTGCGGGGACCAGGACGGGCCGGCCAACGAGCGGCTGCTCAGCCGCCTGGCCGACCTGGTCCGCCCGGGCTCGCTGGTGCTGGTGGGCGAGCGAGCCGGCGCGACCCCGTCGGGGTCCCGCTGGCCGGTCGCGAGCTACGCCCGCTGGCTGACCGACGCCGGGTTCGCCGACGTGCGCGTCGAGCGGGCCGACCCATCGCCGGAGGTCCTGGTGCACGCGGTGCGCCGGGGCCCCGACCTCGACGAGGAGGCATCATGAGCACCGCCATGTCCGTCGCCGACGACGCCGCCGTCGCCTGGACCCCGCCGGGGCCCGGCGTGTGGGAGTCCGATCGGCTGCACCAGGCCCGCCCGTTCACCACCGTGGTCGCCGACCTGTGGCCCGGGGCCTTCTCCGACGGGTTCGCCGAGGCGTTCCGCCGCTACGGCTTCCCGCTGGAGACCCTGGATGCCCGGGTGGTCCACGGCTACGCCTTCGTGCGGCCCAAGGTGGTGGGCGAACCGGCCTCCGGTCCCCGCCGAGGCGAGCCGCCGGCGTGGATCCTCCGGCTGGTGATGCGGCTGGTGCCCGAGCTGCGCCGCCGCAACGCCACCGCGGTCCAGGCGCTCGCCGAGCGGCGGTGGCTGGCCGACGCCGACGCGTGGGTCGCCGAGCGCGACGGCTGGGCCGACCGGTTCCGCGCCCGGCAGGCGGTCGACCTCGACCTCCTCGACGACGCCGCGCTGGCCGACGAGCTGGAGGTGACCGGCGAGCTCACCTCGGGGATGCTGCGCCGGCACTTCGCCCTGGCGGGCCTGGGCCTCGGCCTCGGCGACCTGCTGCTGGCCGCCTCCGGCTGGCACCTCGATCCCGAGGAGGTGGCCGGTCTCCTCGAGGGCTCCTCGCCGTCCTCCCAGGCGACCCGGGTGCACATGCGGCGCCTCGCCGGCGCCCTGCGCGACGCCGGCGTCGACGTGGCCGGCCTCGCCGACGCGCACGCGGCTGACCCCGCGGCCGCGCTCGACGTGGTGCGCGGCGCGTCCCCGGTGGCGTCGTCGGCCCTCGACGACTACCTCACCGACCACGGGTGGCGGGCCACGGACAACACGGCCGAGGCCCCCGTGCTGGCCGAGCGACCCGACCTCGTCGTGCGGGCGTTGGTGGCGGCCGCGGCTGAGGACGACGCCGCCGTCGCGGCCGCGGCCGACCGGGTGGCCGCCGCCGAGGCCCGCCAGCGGGGCCGGGTGCCGGTGGCCGAGCGCGAGCGCTTCGACCGGCTGCTCGCCGACGCCCGACGGGTCTACGCCGTGACCGACGAGGTGACGTCGTACGTGCTGTGGGCCGCCGGCGTCATGCGTCGCGTCGGCGTGGCCGTCGGGCGCCGGCTCGCCGCCGACGGCCGCCTCCACGACGCCGGCCACGTCGTCGACGCCACCACCGCCGAGCTGGCAGCGGCCCTGCGCGGCGAGGCGGACGGCCTGGCCGATCGGGCCGCCACCCGCCACGCCGAGCGGGCCGTCCTGGTCGCCGGCGACGTGCGGCCGCCGACCAGCCTGGGCGGTGAGCCGGCGCCGCCCCCGCCGCTCGACGTGCTGCCGGCCGGGTTGGCCGGCGTGGTCGCCCGTTTCGAGGCCTACCGCCGCCTGCGGGCCCCCAGTGCAGCCGACGAGCTGGCCGCGGCCGGGCGCGTGCTGGTCGGTGGCGAGATCGTCGGCACCGGCCACGCGGTCGGCGAGGGCCGCTACACGGGCCGGGCCTGCGTGGCCCGCTCGGTCGAAGACGCCCTCGAGCGCCTCGAACCCGGCGACGTCCTCGTCTGCCCGCTCACGTCGCCGTCGCACGATCCGCTGTTCACGATCGCCGGTGCCGTCGTCACCGAGGAGGGCGGGCCCATGGGCCACACAGCGGTGATGGCCCGGGAGACCGGCGTGCCCGCCGTGGTCGGCACCGGAACCGTCGCCATCGTCGACGGTGACGAGGTGACGGTGATCGTCACCGGGCCGGGCCCCGCGCCGACGCCCGCCGCCGGCCCCGCCTCGCCGTCTCCCGACGGCTGACGCCGGACCTCGTCCGCCGTCGCCCCGCCCTCGCCCACCGTCATCCGTCCTCGCCCAGCGAGCCGCGCCGCGCCGCGGTCGCGGCCGTCGGTGCGAACGCCGTGCCCCGCCCGCCGGTCCGCCGCGCCCGCCCGCCGTCCCGTCTGCCCCCACCCACCCGATCCGAGGAGCCCGCCATGTCCGAGCCGTCCCCCACACCGACCCCCACGTCGTCAGCCCCGGTCAGCGGCCGCGGCCGCCGCCGATCCCTCGCGCCGCCCGGCCGCCGCCGTGGCCTCGGCGGAGCGCACGAGCGGGGGCACCGGGTGCGCCGGCTCGTCCCCGTCGTCGCCCTGGTCGCGCTGGCCGCCGCGGTGGCGGCGTGCACGTCGTCGGGATCGACCACCGCCGCCGGCGGGTCGGCGACCACGGCCGCCGGCGGGCGGGCGGCGGCCGGCACCACGGTGGCGGGGGCCGACCCGGTGGCGTCGCTGCCCACGCTGCGCGTCACCGCCACCGAGCACGCCGACGGCGCCGCCATGGCCTACGGCTTCGACGGGCCGACGTCGGTCCCGGCCGGCAAGGTGCTGGTGGAGGTCCGCAACGACGGCAAGGAGGAGCACCAGGCCGCCGTCGCCCGCCTGGCCCCCGGCGTGACCTACGAGCAGCTCGAGGCCGCCATCGCCACCAACCCCATGGCGGGCTTCCCCCTCATCGAGGCCGTGGGCGGGCCGGCTGGCGTCGCCCCCGGGGCCACCAGCAAGGGCATCGTCGCCCTGACCCCCGGGCAGTACGTCCTGTACTGCTTCGTCCAGGACGCCCAGGGCGTGCCCCACCTCGCCCACGGCATGCACCGTCGCCTGGAGGTGACCGGTCCGGCCGGTGGCGGTCCGTCCGGCACCCCGGCGTCCACCCAAGCGTCCACCCCGGGCGGCGCCCCGATCCCGACGGCGGGGACGATCACGCTGCAGGACTTCGGCATCCTCCTGCCCGACGGCTTCGCCGGGAAGGGCTGGTACCAGGTCGTCAACGACGGTCCCCAGCCCCACGAGGCGGTCATCTACAAGGCGGCGCCGGGGCACACGTCAGCCGAGCTGTCGACCTACCTCACCAGGATCGGCGCCGCCCTCTCCGGCACCGGGCCCATGCCGACCGATCCCTTCCCCGGTGTGCCGGCCGGCGGCGTGTCGGCGGCGGCCAAGGGGGCCGACCAGTGGATCTGGCTCGACCTCGACCCGAGCGGCCAGCACCTGTTCCTGTGCGGCATCCCCGACACGACCAAGGGCTTCATCCCCCACTTCATGGAGGGGATGACCACCACCTGGCCGTCCTCGTGACGGCGTCGCTCGTCACGTGTCGGGCGTCGAGCACCGGTCGCTGGTCAGGCGAACGAGAGCATGCCCTCGCCGTGGGCGGTGACGGCGGCGGCCAGCTCGGGATCGAGCGCGGCACCCTGGGAGACGACGCGGACGGCGTCGGGGCGACCGGTGATGGCCCAGGCCCGGGCGAGGCACCGGTCGTCCGAGACGCCGTGCTCGAAGGCGTGGGCGGTGAGCGGCTGGTAGTCGGCGGCGGTGGCCGGCCCCCACGGGATGTTCGTCTTCGCCTGGACGTAGGTGGTCACGAACGCCCGGTTCACCGCGTTGGCGGTCGCGGCCCGGTAGGGCACGACGCCGGGCGCGGGTGGCGTGGTCTCGTCGAGGTGCACGAGCAGGCCCGACATCACGGCGTCGAGGGAGGCGAGGTCGGCCGACGCCAGGATGAGCCGGGGGTCGGCCGACACGACGGTGCCGTTGATGTCGGGGCCGAAGTGCAACAGCAGCTGCTCGCCGAGCACCAGCGCGAGGCGGAAGCGGTCGCGCAGCTCGGGCACGTAGTTGACCTCGGTGTACTTCTCGTAGAACGAGGCGGCGTCGCTGTGCACGTGGTTGCGACTGTCGTCGCGCAGCCAGCCGATCGACACCTTGTGGCCCGCGGTGTAGCCGGCGATGGCGTGGGCGCTGATGCGCGGCAGGTACACGACGTGGTCGACGTCGCGGAGCACGGTGGGCAGCGCCAGCGGCTGGGTCCAGTGGCTGCCCGGTGGGGGCGTCGCCTCGAAGTACCCGGTGCGGAAGTCGTGGTCGTCGAAGGCGTGGGGCTCGGCCCCCGCCGACACGATCGCCTCGTGCAGGCCGTTGCTGCGCAGGCAGTCGATGGTGGAGCCGAAGCGCCGCCCGTCGGCCACGAGCCGCACGTACTCCACCCCTGCCTGGTCGCCGACGATGACCCGGCCGGCGCCGCGGTCGTGGAGCTCGGCCACCAGCCCGCGCACGGCGGCGGGCGAGGTCACCGAGGGGTGGGCGTGCGGCGAGTTGGACGCCAGCTTCACGAACACCGAGTCGCCCCGGTCGAGCCACGACCAGTCGAGGCGGGCGCAGGCCTCCCTCACCGCGGCGTCGGCGGTGACGGGCCCGGTGGCGGCCGACAGGGCCAGCAGCACGTCGCGGGGCCCCACCGCCACGCGGGCGCTGCCCGAGGTCGTCGGCGCCGCCGAGGTCGGCGCCGATCCCGTGCCCCGCGACGATCCGGTGCTCGTCGGGGTGGAGGCGTCACCTGGGGGCGGCGTCGAGGAGCACCCGGTCAGGTCGAGGACGAGGCCACCGGCCGCCACCGCCCCACCGAGCACCAAGCCGTCGCGCAGGAAGCGACGTCGGCTCCGCGGCCCACCCGGTCGCTCCGGATCGGGTGACGGCGGCGGCTCCACCCGACCGAGTGTAGGGACGGTGGCGGGCTCAGGAGCCGGTGAGGGCGGGGGCGAGGCGGCGCCAGCCGTCGAGGGGGAAGCCCATGAGGTCGGCGGTGAGGACCTGGACGCACACGTGGTCGGCCCCGGCGGCGCGGTGTTCGGCCACGCGGGCGGCGATGGCGTCCTCGTCGCCCCACGCCACCAGGGCGTCGACGAGGCGGTCGCTGCCCCCGTGCGCGGTGTCGGCGTCGGTGAACCCGAACCGCTTCCAGTTGTTGGCGTAGTTGGGGAGCCCCAGGTACATGGCGAGGTGGCTGCGGCCGATGGCACGGGCCTCGTCGGCGTCGGTCGACAGCACCACGGCCTGCTCGGGCGCCACCAGCCGGTCGGCGCCGAGGGCCTCGCGGGCCACCGCGGTGTGCTCGGGCGTGACGAGGTACGGGTGGACGCCGGCGCTGCGCTGCTTCGCCAGCTCGAGCATCTTCGGTCCGAGGGCGGCCAGCACGCGGCTGGACGGGGCCAGCGGCGTGGGCGTGGCGGCGTCGAGCTCGTCGAGGTAGGCGACCATCTTCGAGTACGGCTTCTGGTAGCGGCCGGCCTCGGCCAGGTCGATGAGGGGCTGGTGGCTCACGCCGATGCCGACGAGGAAGCGGTCGCCGTGGGCCTCGGTGAGGCTGGCGTGCTGGGCGGCGGTCTCGTCGGCCTCGTGCATCCAGAGGTTCAAGATGCCGGTGGCCACGGTGGCGGTGGTGGTGGCAGCGAGCAGGTTGGCGACGGCGGGGAAGAGGTCGCCGCCGACGTCGGGGATCCACAGCGCCGTGTAGCCGAGCCCCTCGAGCTCGGCGGCGGCGTCGGCGGCGGCTGCCGGGTCGCCGTAGCGCAGCGGCGCGCTCCAGACGCCGGTGCCGGACAAGGACGCGGGGCCGGAGGACGTGGGGCCGGGGGTCATGGCGCCGCAGCGTACGGCGGCGAGCGGCCGGTGCCACCACCCAGCCGCGTCCTCGTCGATGGCGCCGGCGATCGACCGTGGCCGGGCCCGTCGATCCCGTCACCGGTCGCGCCGTCGACCGTGTCGTCGGTCGGAGGTCGGCCGCTCAGGTCGTCCAGGTGCGCAGGTCGTGGCCGAGGTCGTCCAGCACCCGGTCGACCGCGACCAGCGACAGGCCGATTACGGTCTGGACGTTGCCCTCGACCCGCGCCACGACCGCCCCACCGGCCCCTTGGATGCCGTAGGCGCCGGCCTTGTCGAGCGGCTCGCCGGTGGCGACGTACCAGTCGATCCAGCCGTCGTCGAGGTCGACGAAGGTGACCGCGGTGCGGTCGACCTCGACGGCGGTCCGAGCGCCGGCGGTCGCAGCCGGGTCCGCGGTGGGCGGCGGCGAGGCGCGGGTCGTGGCCACCACGGCGGTGAGCACCTCGTGGGTGCGCCCCGAAAGGCTGGCCAGCATCCGCCGGGCATCGGCCTCGTCGACCGGCTTGCCGAGCGGCTCGCCGTCGAGGGCGACGGTGGTGTCGGCGGCCAGCACGACGAGGTCGTCGGTGCCCCCGACCGCGCCGAGCGCGGCGTCGAGGCCGGCCTGCGCCTTGGCCCCGGCGACGCGGGCCACGTAGGCGGCGGGGTCCTCGTCGGGTTGCCGGGACTCGTCGACGTCGACCGGGACGACGGCGGGGTGCACGCCGGTGGACGCCAGCAGCTCGGCCCGGCGCGGCGATGCCGAGGCCAGCACGAGGCGCGGTCGCGGGCGCGGCCGGGCACCCCCGTCGCCGGTCATCGTCCCGTCCCGGTCATCCGCCGGAGACCGCCAGCTCGGCGGCCCGGCCCGGCGGCGTCGGGTCGTCCCGCAGCTCGAGCCAGCGGTCGGGCAGCGTCAGCGCCTCCTGGGGGCCCCGCTGGGTGCCCCGCGGCCCGTCGACGACGCCGGGGACCGGGGCGAGGGCACGGTCGAGGGCGCCGAGCTGCGCCTCGAGCTCGTCGATCGACCCACAGGTGCCGAGCACCCGCCGCACGTCGCCGCCGACCGGGTAGCCGGTCAGGTACCAGGGGACGTGCTTGCGGATGTCGCGCACGGCCCGGTCGGGGCCGAGGTGGTCGGCGAGCAGGCGGAGGTGGCGGGCCATGACATCGGCGACGACCCCGAGCGGTGGTGCCGGCTGCGGCTCGCGACCGGCGTAGGCGTCGGCGAGGTCGCGGAACAGCCACGGGCGGCCGAGGCAGCCCCGGCCGATCACCACGCCGTCGCAGCCGGTCTCGGCCTGCATGCGCACGGCGTCGGCGCCGGTCCACACGTCGCCGTTGCCGAGCACCGGGATGTCGGGCACGGCCGCCTTCAGCCGGGCGATGGCCGACCAGTCGGCCCGCCCGCTGTAGAGCTGCACCGCGGTGCGCCCGTGCAGGGCGATGGCCGCGCAGCCGGCGTCGGCGGCGATGCGGCCGGCGTCGAGGTACGTCACGAGGTCGTCGTCGATGCCGATGCGCACCTTGACCGTCACCGGCACGTCGCCGGCGGCGGCCACCGCCGCGCGCAGCAGGTCGTGGAGCAGGCGGGGTCGCGCCGGCAGCGCGGCCCCGCCGCCGTTCCGGGTGATCTTCCGGACGGGGCAGCCGAGGTTGAGGTCGATGTGGTCGACGTGGTCGCGCCCGACGAGGATCGCCACCGCCTCGCCCATGGTGGCGGGGTCGGCGCCGTACAGCTGGATGGACCGGGGGGACTCGTCGTCGGCGAACACGGCGCGCGACCAGGTCTTGGCGCTGTCCTCGACGAGGCCGCGGGCGGTGATCATCTCGCTGACGTAGAGCCCGGCGCCGTAGCCGCGGCACAGTCGCCGGAAGGCGGGGTTGGTGATGCCCGCCATCGGCGCCAGGACCACCGGCGGCGACACGGCCAGCGGCCCGATGCGCAGCACGGGGGCGTCGCTCGGCGGGCTGGCGCTGCTCGTCGGGACCTCGGGCACGACGACCAGCGTGGTGCGCCGTCCTCCGAGATGCCAGGCCGGGGCGACCCGCACCTCGCCGCCGGTGCTCGGCGCGTCCACCTCAGGTCACGCGGTGAGCTCGTCGCCGTAGACGCAGTAGCGGCGCAGGACCACGGCGTCGGCGACGGCGGCCAGGCCGGCCGCGGCGACCACCAGCCCGACGACCACGGCGAGGTTCGAGCCGGTGAGGGGACCGACCTCGACGGCCTGGCCGATGCCGAGCAGGGCGAGGAACCAGGGCAGGAAGTACAGGAGGTTGGCGACGATGCGGTCCCGGTCGTTGCGGTAGTGCTCGCGGGCGAGGCTCGGGCCGCGCAGGACCTCGCGGGCGATGGCGGCGTCCCGGGCGTCCTCGGCGGCGGTGGGGATCACGATGGTCGACATGGGGGCTCCTCCTGGTGCTCGGGCGCCGTGGTGGCGTGGGTCCAGGAGACCGCGACCGGGGCCGCGGCCACATCCGGCCCTGGTCGTGATCGCGCGTGCGACCAGCGGGGTACGCGCTGGCGCAGCCCGGTCCGTTGGGCCGGCCGGACGCGCCGGTCCCCCGGCCGGAGCCGGGGGACCGACGGTGCTGGGATCCGGGGGCCGGGGCGAGGCTCAGGCGGCCGCCTCGTCGCCGTAGACGCAGTAGCGGCGCAGCACCACGGCGTCGGCCAGGCTGGCGAGCCGGGCGCAGGCGAGGCCGAACCCGAACGCCAGCAGCAGCTGGATGCCGTCCAGGGGACCGGCCTCCAGGACCCGCCCGATGCCGAACAGCACGATCAGCCAGGGCAGGAAGTACAAGACGTTGGCGACGAGCCGGTCGCTGCCGTTGCGGTAGTGGTCGCGGCGCAGGTCGGGTCCGATGAAGATGTCCCGCCGGAAGCGGGCGTCGTCGCGGGCACCGCCGGCACCGGTCTCCTCGGTGGTGGGGGTGCGGTTCATGGTGGTTCCTCCTTCGGTTCCAGGCCGTCCTTCGGCCTGCACCCAGGAGACCGCGGAACGGGTCGCCGCGGCATCCCTCCCTGGTCTCTATCCCGCGTACGACCAGCGGGGTACGCGCGCCGTCGTCGACCGCCGTCATGAGGTGGTGCCGCGGGCGACGGCCGCCGATCAGCCCCCGATCGACGCAGCCTGGCGGTCGGTCAGCCGGCGCGGTGGGCGAGCCAGAGGTCTTCGGCGGGCCAGCGGGCGGCCCAGTCGGCCGAGACGATCTCGTACCAGTCGGGGTCGTCGACGTCGGCGGGCGGGAGCAGCTCGACGAGCCCGTCGACCACGAAGCCGGCGGCCCGCAGCAGGGCGATCCACTCGCCGTGGCCGGGGTGGTGCTCGGTGCCGCCCCCGGGCCAGTGGATGCGGCGCAGGTCGGGCAGCGAGCGCAGCAGGCGGTCGCCGGCCACGCCACCCTCGGCGGGGACGCACAGCCCGGCCAGCACGCTGTTGGTGAGGAAGGCGAGGCGGCCGCCCGGGCGGAGCAGGCGGGCGGCCTCGGCCAGCCACCGCACGGGGTCGCACCACGGGGCGGCGCCGTACTCGCTGACGACGAGGTCGGCGCAGCGATCGGCCAGCGGGACCCGCTCGCCGTCGGCCTCGACCACGGCGAACGCGGTGCCCGTCTCGTGGTGCAGGCGCCGGACGGTCAACAGCTGGTGGTGGCTCAGGTCGACGGCGACCACGCGTGCGCCGGCGCGGGTGAGGGCCGCCGACACGAAGGCGGTGCCGCAGCCCAGCTCGACGACGTCGAGGCCGGCCACGTCGCCGAGGGCGCCGACCTCGGCCTCCGGTCGCCGGAACAGGCCCCACTCGAGCCCCGGCGCGGCCCATCGCTCGGCGGCGGCCTCGTCGGTGAACTGGGCGTTGACCGCCGCCCACAGGTCGCGGTGGTCGGCCAGCCGGGCGGCGTCGGCGTCGGGCCGTGCGTCGTCGTGGTCCGGGCCGTCGTCGTGGCCGCCGGTGGCGACCGCCGGGCTCACCGCGTGTCGCCGTGCCAGGTGGGCCACCCGAGCAGCTGGGGCCGCTCGGTGACCCAGGCCCGGGTGTCGTCGCCGATCTCGTCGGTGATCAACGCCTCGAGGCGGGCGCTCATCTCGGCGACCAGCGGCCGCTGCTCGGGGTCGTCGGCCAGGTTGGTGGTCTCGCCGGGGTCGGCCTCACGGTCGTAGAGGACGACGTCGTTGGCGGCGAACAGGGCGTCGACGTCGGACGGCCGGTTGGGTTCGAGCGGCGAGAAGTAGCGGCCGAACGTGTAGCGGTGGTCGGTGAGGCCGCGCAGGAAGCCGCGCTTGCGCCAGTCGGGGCGCAGCTCGCCGGACATGACCTTGTCGGCCACGTCGGGATCGGAGAAGTGATGCCAGAAGCCGGCGTCGAGGTAGGTGACCGCCTCGACCGCGGTGAGCACGCCGTCGCGCACCTCGCCGCCGTCGAGGGCCGGCACCAGCGAGCGGCCGGGCAGGTCGGGCAGGTCCGGCACCGCGGCCTCGCCCGCCGCCGTGTCGACGCCGGCCATGTCGAGCAGCGTCGGCACGAGGTCGACGGCCGAGGCCAGCGCGGTGGTCTCGGTGCCGGGCGTGGCGTCGGGGTGGCACACGATCAGCGGCACGTGGAAGTTCTCGTCGTAGACGAGGTTGCCCTTCTGGCGCAGCCCGTGGGACCCGACGAGGTCGCCGTGGTCGGCGGTGAAGACCACGACCGTGCGGTCCGCCTGGCCCGACGCGGCGATGGCGTCGAGCACCAGGTCGATGCTGCGGTCGACGTCGCGCACGCAGTTCACGTAGAAGTCGAGGGCGGCCCGCCAGTGCTCGTCGCCGGCGACCGGCCCGAACGTCTCGTCCATGATCTCGGCGTACTCGCGCACCGCCGGGGCGGCGCCGGCGAGGTCGTCGCCGAGCGTCGCCGGCAGGTCGGGGTCCCAGGAGCGCTGGTAGACGGGGACGGGCGCCGGCGGCTTGGTGGCCACCGCGTGGGCGAGGTTCGGCGGGAGGGCGATCGTGGGCTCGCCGCCGAAGTCGAAGCTCATGATGTCGTGGGGGTTCACGAAGTTGACGGCCATGAACCACGGCTGGTCGGCGCCGACGATCGGCGCCCGCTCCCGCAGCCACTTCACGGCCTGGCCGGCGATGACGGGGTCGACCCGCAGGCCGGCCCAGGCGCCGCCGTCGATGTCGCCCCAGTCGTTCCACTCGGAGAAGCCGTAGGGCTCGAGGGCGTCGGTGGTGGGCGGGTCGCCGGGCTGCGCGTACAGCTTCGAGAGGTGCCACTTGCCCTGGTAGGTCGTGAAGTAGCCGGCCGACCGCAGCATGGTGCCGATGGTGCCCAGGCCCGGGTCGAGGGGGTCGACGTAGGGCATGTTGTCGTTGTCGTGGATCTCGGTGATGGGCATGTGCCGACCCGTGTAGATGACCGAGCGCGACGAGCTGCACATGGCGGCGGCGGCGTAGTAGCTGGTGAACGACACGCCGGCGGCGGCCAGCCGCTCGTGGGCCGGCAGCGTGAGGCCGTCGACGGGCGGGAGGTGGTAGCGCTCCTCGTCGGTGACGATCAGGACGATGTTGGGGCGGTCGGGCACCTCGGGCTCCTTCGGGGCGAGCGCGGTCGGCAGGCCGTGAAGTCTGCCTCACCCCGTGCGCGGCGGCCCGGCGGCGGCGATACTCGTCAGAGGCGTCGGAACAGCAGCCGGACGAGCGGTCCGACGAGCACCGCCGGGAGGGCGACCATGTGCCGGAACATCACCATCCTGCGCGGCCTCGAGCCGCCGGCCAGCCCCGACGAGATCGAGGCCGCCGCCCGCCAGTACGTGCGCAAGGTCAGCGGCATGACCAAGCCGTCGGCGGCCAACGAGGCCCGCTTCGAGGAGGCCGTGCAGGCGGTGGCCGCCATCACCGCCGACCTGCTCGCCGATCTGCCGCCCCGCCGCCAGCCGCCGCCCACCGAGCCGCCGCTGCGCCGCCTGGCCCGCGAGGGCCGTCCCGTGCGGGCCTGACGCGGCGCCGCCGTCAGCCGGGCCGACGTTCAGGTCGTGGGCCACCGTGGGGGTGGCTGGCGACATCGATGTCGTGGTCGGGCCGACGTGCAGGTGGCGCGCATCGGCAATCTTGCCGATGTGGTCGTCGCCCCGGCCGGGTGAGGGTGGCTCCATGACCGACACCACCGCTCAGACCACCGCTCCGACCACCGCTCCGACCGCCGCCGTCGCCACCGCCGGCCCCGAGGCGGCGTCGCCGCTCGAGGTCGTCCAGGGCCTCTACGCCGCCTTCGGGCAGGGGGACATCCCCGGCCTGCTGACCCTCCTCGACCCCGACGTCGACTGGTCGATCCAGGTCGACGCCCCCGGCGCCGAGCGGGTCCCCATGCTGCACCACGGCCGGGGCCACGACGCCGCCCTGCACTACTTCTCCGGCGTCGCCGAGCTGGAGTTCCACGTGTTCGAGCCCCGGGCCTTCCACGTCGACGGTGACGTCGTGCTGGTCGAGCTGCGCCTCGACCTGTCCCACCGCACGACCGGCAAGCGGGCCCAGCTGGAGGAGATCCACCACTGGACCGTGCGCGACGGCCGGGCCGTCCGCTACCGCCCCTTCGTCGACACCGCCACCCTCGTCGAGGTCTTCCGGACCTGAGTCCGGCATCCCGCGCGAGGCTGGCGCCCATGGGCTCCGACCCCGCCGGTCCGACCGTGCGCCTCGTCGAGGTGCTCGGCAGCCTGTCCCTCGCCTGCGACGCGGCGGACGGGTTCGCCGCCGAGTCCACCGTGCGGCTGGCGGTCACCGCCGGGGCGCTCGCCGAGCGCTTCGGCGGCGACGCCCTCGTCGCCGACGTGGTGATCGGCGGGCTGCTCCGCCACATGGGCTGCACCGGCTTCGCCGTCGAGGAGGCGCGCGACTTCGGGGCCGGTGACGACGTGGGGCTGCGCTCGGTGATGGCCGAGGTCGACTTCGGCCGACCCGAACAGGCCGTCGCCCTGGTGCAGGAGCGGCTGGCCGCCCACGCTCCCCCGGCCGAGCGGGCGGCGGCGGTCGGGGCGCTGCTGGGCGACGGCCCGGCGGCGGCGGCCCGCCACGACGCCGCCCAGTGCGACGCCGCCGAGCGGCTGGCGGCGCTGCTCCCGGTGCCGGCCGGGGCGGTCACGGTGACCTCGGACGCCTTCGAGCGGTGGGACGGCCACGGGGGACCGTCCGGCCGGGCCGGGGAGGACATCTCCCTGGTGGCCCGCATCGTCGAGGTCGCCTACGTCGCCGAGCTGTTCCGCCAGCGTCAGGGCCGCGGTGGCGCCGTCGCCGAGCTGCGGGCCCGGCGCGGCGCCCACCTCGACCCGACCGCGGTCGACGCCTTCCTCGCCGATGCCGGCGACCTCTTCGACCTCGTCGACGACCCGCGCACGTCGCCCTGGGAGCGGCTCCTCGACGCCGAGCCCGAGCCCCACGCCCGCATCTCCCCGGCCCAGCTCGACGACGTGGCCCTGGCCTTCGGGCGCTTCGCCGACCTCAAGTCGCCGTGGTTCACCGGTCACGCCGAGGCGGTGGCCGACCTGGTCGTGGCCGCCGCCGATGCCGCCGGTCTCTCGGGCGACGGTGCCACCGGCGGCCTCGGCCTCGCCGGGCTGCGGCGGGCCGCCCTGCTGCACGACCTCGGCATCGTCGCGGTGCCCACCGGTCTGTGGGAGGCGCCCCGGGCGCTGCACGGGCCCGAGGTCGACCGGGTCCGCTTCCACGCCTGGGAGACCGACCGGATCCTGTCGTCGAGCCCGTTGCTCGCGCCGCTGGCCGCGGTGGCCGGCGCCACCCACGAGCGGCTCGACGGCAGCGGCTACCACCGCGGGCTCGCCGGCGATGCCCTCGGACCGGCCGCTCGCATCCTCGCCGCCGCCGACGGCGCCGTGGCCCTGCGCTCGGCTCGACCGCACCGCCCGGCCCACACCCTCGACGCGGCCCGGGCCGTGCTGGTCGACGAGGTCGCCGCCGGCCGCCTCGACCGCCAGGCGACCTCGGCCGTGCTCGAGGCCCTCGGTGGCGAGGCGCTGGCGGCGCCGCCCGCCGTGCGGCCGAGCGGGCTCACCGATCGCGAGGTCGACGTCGTCCGGCTGGTGGCCGCGGGGTCGTCGAACAAGGAGGTGGCCGCCGCGCTCGGCATCACCCCCAAGACCGTCGCCCACCACGTGGCCCACGTCTACGACAAGACGGGCTGCCGCAGCCGAGCCGGCCTCACCCTGTTCGCGCTCGAGCACCACCTCATCGACCGCCCCGCGTAGCCGCGCCGGCCGACGACGTTCAGGTCGTGGGCCACCGTGGGGGTGGTTGACGACATCGATGTGGCTGCCGACATGCATGTCGGCCGACGACGTTCAGGTCGTGGGCCACCGTGGGGGTGGCTGGCGACATCGATGTGGCTGCCGACATTCATGTCGGCCGACGACGTTCAGGTCGTGGGCCACCGTGGGGGTGGTTGAGGACATTGATGTCGTGGTCGTGGCCGACGTTCAGGGCGTGGGCCACCGTGAGGGTGGCTGGCGACGTTCATGTGGCTGGCGACATTGATGTGGCTGGCGACGTTCATGTGGCTGGGGACATTGATGTGGCTGGCGACGTTCATGTCGTGGTCGGGGGCGACCGAGGGGGTCAGGGCGACGTGCCGACGGTGTCGGCCACGTGGGCGCCGCGCTCGCCGGGCGGGGCCGGGGGGCCCGTCGTGGTGTCCCGGGCGGTCTGGTGCTCCAGCTCGGCGTCGACCTCGGCGCCCAGCAGGACGCAGAACGCGCTCAGGTACAGCCACAGCATCAGCACGACCACGCCGGCGAGCGAGCCGTAGGTCTTGTCGTACGAGCCGAACCGCGAGGCGTACAGCGAGAAGAGCGCCGAGGCGGCCAGCCACACCACGGCACCGACCGTCGACCCCCACGTCGCCCACCCCCAGCGCTGGTGCTGCCGGTCGGGGGCGTAGCGGTAGAGGGCGGCGAGCGACAGCACGAGGACCACGAACAGCAACGGCCAGCGGGCCACGTCGAGGACCGTGCCGAGCGCGTCCCACCCGGCCCGCGAGGTCAGGGCCGGCACGGCGGCGAGCAGGCCGATGACCACGACGGCGAACACGATGCCGATCGCCGTCAGCAGCACCGCCTGGCCCCGCAGCTTCACCAGGCCCCGGTCCTCGTGCTCGTCGAACACGCGCGACAGCGCCCGCATGAGGGCGGTCATGGCCGCCGACGCGCTCCACAGGGCGAGGGCCACGCCGCCGATCAACCCGAACGACAGGCCGGCCCGACTGGTCGAGGTGACCTGGGTGAGCTGGTCGGTGACCACCTGGCGGGCGGCGTCGGGCATGGTCGACGACAGCTCGCCCACCTGGCGCGAGACGTCCTCGGGGCTGGCCACGAGGCCGTACACCGACACCGCCGCCACCATGGCCGGGACCAGCGACAGCAGGGCGTAGAAGGCCACCCCGGCCGCGGTCAGCGAGACGTCGTCGTCGCGCAGCTCGCGCTGCACGCGCCGCAGCACGTCCCGCCAGCCCGACGCCGGGATCTCCGCCGGCCGGTCGGCGGCCCGGCCCCGGGCGCGCTCGTCGGGGTCGGCCGGGTCGACGTCGGCGGCCGGCACCTCCAGCTCGGGATCGATGTCCAGGCCGTCCTCGACGACCTCGATGTCGTCGGACCGCGAGCGGCGATCGTCGGGCCACCACCGATCGGTGGTCCCGCGGTCACGCTCCTCGGTCCTCGCCCGTCCGCGGGCGGCTCCCTCGGCCATCTCGTCCTCCTCCCGTGCCCGCCCTCGGTCCGCCGGCACCCGGCTCCCACCGGCGCGGCTGGCCGGCCCCCTACCCACCCCACGGCGACGATCGACCATGGCGACGGTGACTCGGCGACGGCCGTTGCGGGTAGCGACCGGGGATGCCGATCTCGCTCCGCTCCACCCCGCCGTACTGGTCCCTCGCCGCCCGGGGCGGTGGCGACGTGGCCGGTCGCACGGGAGGGGCCACCGAGCCGCTCGCCGCCGGGTCGTCGTCGGTCCTCGACCCGGGGTCCACACGCGCCGAGGCCGTGGTGGTGGGTGCCGGGGTGGCGGGCCTGCTCGTGGCCGAGGCGCTGGCCGCGACCGGGCGCGACGTCGTCGTGGTGGAGGCGAGGACGGTGGCGTCGGGCGTGAGCGCCTCGTCGACGGCGAAGGTGAGCGCGCTGCACGGCCAGACGTACCACCTGATCGAGGACCGTCACGGCGAGGAGACCGCCCGCGCCTACGGCCAGGCCAACCTGGCCGGGGTCGAGCACGTGGGCCGGGTGATCGCCGACCACGCCATCGACTGCGGCTGGGAGCGGCTGCCGGCGTTCACCTACACGACCGACCCCGCCACCGTGGACGAGGTCGAGGCCGAGGTGGTCGCGGCGGCCAAGGCCGGCCTGCCCGTCTCGGCGACGGTCGACACCGGCCTGCCCTACGAGGTGGCGGCCGCGGTGCGGTGCGAGGACCAGGCCCACGTGGACCCCCGCCGCCTGCTGGTCGGCCTGGCCGGGGCCCTGCGCGCCGGCGGCACGCGCATCGTCGAGGGCTGCCGCATCCTCGCCCTCGAGACCGGGCCGCCCCACGTGCTGCACGCCGCCGGCGGCCGGATCGAGGCGCCCATCGTGGTGGTCGCCACGCTGCTGCCCTTCTACGACCCGTCCCTGGCCTTCGCCCGCTCCGAGCCCGTCCGCTCCTACGCGCTGGCGGCCACGCTGGCCGACCCGGTCCCCGCCGGCCTCTACCTCGGCGTCGACGGGAGCGGTCGCTCCATCCGGCCGGTGCGGGCCGGCTCGACCGTCGGCATCTTCGGCGGCGAGGGCCACCGGGTCGGCGAGGAGGCCGACACGCCGGCCCGCCACGCCGCTCTCGAGGCCTGGGTGCGCGAGCAGTTCGACGTCGTGTCG
Organism: Acidimicrobiales bacterium; assembly: GCA_046331175.1. GTDB lineage: Bacteria > Actinomycetota > Acidimicrobiia > Acidimicrobiales > Acidimicrobilacustridaceae > JAWKIW01. Next base: position 145,138 of record JAXLRI010000009.1, on the reverse strand, counting down.
GTGGACGCCCGCTGGTCGGCCCAGGACCACGTCACCGCCGACCACGTTCCCTTCATCGGGGCCATGCCGCACAGCGCGCCGGGCATCCACGTGGCGACCGGGTTCAAGAAGTGGGGCTTCAGCCACGCCGGCGTGGCCGCCGACCTCATCGCCGCGGTCATCGAGGACGAGGAGCGGCCGTGGACCTCGGTGTTCGACCCCTCACGGCTGCCGGCCCAGCCCGGAACCCTGCGCGCGCTGCTCGAGGACAACGTGGGCGTGGCCGGCCACTTCGTCGGCGATCGGCTGCGGGCGGCCGCCGCCCCCGACGTCGACGAGCTCGACGAGCTGGCCCCCGGTGAGGGCCGGGTCACCACCGTGGGCGGGCGGGCGCTGGCGGTGTGCTGCGGCGACGACGGCCAGCGCCTGGCGGTGGAGGCGAGCTGCTCGCACCTGGGCTGCCTGGTGCAGTGGAACGGCGCGGAGCGGTCGTGGGACTGCCCCTGCCACGGGTCACGCTTCGAGGTCGACGGTGCCGTGATCACCGGGCCCGCCGTGCGGCCCCTGCGCCGGGTCGAGCTCGAAGCTGAGGCGGACGGTGGTGCCGTGGGCGCCTGAGCGGATCTGCACCAGGTCGGCCAGCCGGTTGGCGATCCAGAGCCCTCGGCCGCCGGGTCGCTCGGGGTCGGGCCGCCGGCGGCCGACGAGCGGATCGGTGATGCGGCCGGCGTCGCGGACCTCGACCACGAGCCGACGGCCGTCGACCCAGTGGCGGATCTCGCCGGCACCGCCCCCGTGCACGACGCTGTTGGCCAGCAGCTCGGCGGTGGCCAGCTCGACGTCGTCGACCCGACCGCGGGCCAGCGGGGTCACGGCCAGCCGGAGCTGGTGGCGGACGTCGCTGATGCCAGACGCGGAGAACCGGACCGGGCGCACACCCGTGGGTGCCGGCAGGAGGGCGGGGCCGAGCTGGTCGGCGGTGATCGCCGTGGGGGCGTAGGTGGCGCTGGGCCGGGGACCGTCGGCGGCATCGACGACGACCGGGTGGGTGGTGGCCGCGGCCGCCAGCACGTCGGTGGGCAGGGTGGTCCGGTCGTAGGGGCAGAGCACGGTGAGGTCGACGGCGCGGGCGGCGCCGGCCAGGGTGGCGTCGAGCAGCGCCTCGTGCACGACCGCCTCGTCGAGCCGGGCGGCGGGGCCGGGCGATGCCGGCTCGCCGACGCCGAACAGCGGGCGCCCGGGGTGCTCCTCGAGGAAGGCCTGCCAGCGGGGCAGGATCCGAGCCGGGTTGGCGCCCACCTCGTCCATGTCCTCGAAGGTGAGGTCGCCGGCCGGGGTGCGGTGGTCGTCGAGGTGGGGGCGCAGGAGGGCGAGGCGGTCGGCGGGCACGATCACCAGCACCACCGCGCCGCCGCCGAGCGCGGCCCGGACGCGGGGCACGAGCAGCTCGGCGTACTCGGCGACGCCGTCGTACAGGAGGGCTTCGTGGTGGAAGGCCATGGTGGTGGGGTTCGCCCCTCGCCGAGAGGCGGGGACCGACCGGGCGATGTGCACGTTCTACCCCGGGCCTCGGGCCGCAGACTGGTCCAGACGGCCCAGATCGACCGGCGCTGGATGTGACGAACCGATGACGAGGCGGGCGCCGGAGGCATGCGTCGGAGGGGCCGGGGTAGGTCTGGCGCCGATGGTGGCCCGCGCCCGGACACGAACGACGCGAGGTGGCGGGGTGACGCCGGGGTTCGCGCGGGCAACCGAGCGGTGCGAGCGGTCCGACGGCGAGGACCGCGGCGCAGGTGGTGACACGCCCGCCCGCCCGCCCGTCGAGCGATCGGCGGTCCGGCGCGGCGCCGGACCGGCGCACCGAGCGACCGCCCGGGACGCGGGGAACGACGACGTTCGAGGCGGGAGCGTCCGGTGGCGGTCGCGCTGGTGAGCCACCGGCCGGCCGAGGAGCAGCGAGCCGAGTTCCCGGGTGGTCCGGCGAGCAGCCGGGCGGCGCGGGCCTGGGCCGGGCCCCTCCTGCGCGGGTGGGGCCTCGACGGTCTGGTCGACGACGCCGAGCTGGTCCTGAGCGAGCTGGTCGCCAACGCCGCCACCTACGGCGGGGGCTCGGTCGTGGTCGCGCTGCGGCCGGTGGAGGGCGGGGTGCGCATCGAGGTGTGCGACGAGGCCCACAGTGACGTCCACGTGGTGCGCGGCGCGGTCGACCGGCCGAGCGGGCGGGGCCTGCTCATCGTCGACGCGCTGGCCAGCCGCTGGGGCGTCGACCACGACGACGACCACAAGGCGGTCTGGGCCGAGCTGCGAGGACGACGGTGACGCCCGGAACCGGCGCCGGGCCGGCGGGACCGGGTGCCGGGCCGGCGTCCCCGTGCGGACCGCTCGTCGGGTCGGACCCGCACGCGCTGGCCGAGCACCTCCAGCTGGCGCTGTCCGCCGGCGGGCTCGGCACGTGGCGCTGGGACCTGGCGACCTCCCGGGTGATCTGGGACGAGCGGCTCGAGGCGCTGTTCGGCCTGGCCCCCGGCACCTTCGGCGGCACCTACGACGACTGGATGGCGCTGCTGCACCCCGACGACGTCGAGCACGTCCTGGCCACGGTGCGGGGCGCGATGGAGGCGCGATCGGGCTACGTGATGGACCACCGCGTGGTCTGGCCCGACGGCAGCGTGCGGTGGCTCCAGGGCCGGGGCCAGGTGGTGGTCGACGATCGCGGCGAGGTGGCCGGCACCATCGGGTGCGTCGGCGACGTGACCGAGCGGGTGGTCGCCGAGCAGGAGCGCGACCGGCTGGTGATCGAGACCCGTGCCGCCGCGGCCTCCGAGCGCCTCCACCGCGAGCGGCTCGAGTTCCTCGCCCGCATCAACGACGAGCTGCGGTTCTCGGTCGACCGGGCCGACCTCATGCAGCGGGTCACGCGAGTCGCCGTGCCCAGGCTCGGCGACTGGTGCTCGATCCACGTCACCGTCGAGGACGCCGACGTCCCCCTGGTCGAGGTCGCCCACGTCGAACCGGACATGGTCGCCTTCGCCCGGAGCCTGCAGGATCGCTTCCCCTACGACCCCGACGCCCTCATGGGCGTGCCGGCGGTGATCCGCAGCGGCCAGACCGAGTTCCACCCCCGCATCGACGACCAGCTGATCGAGGCGGCCGACGTCCCGACCGAGGCGCGGGAGGTCCTCCGCAGCCTGGCCCTGCAGAGCGCCATCGTGGTGCCGCTGCGCAAGCGCGAGCGGATCCTCGGCGCCATGCAGTTCGTCGCCACCGCCGGCAGCCGCCCCTACGACCTCGACGACGTCACCCTGGCCGAGGCGGTGGCGGTGCGCATCGCCTCGTCCCTGGAGAACCTGCGGCTGGTCGAGCAGTCGCGGCGCGTCGCCGCCACCCTCCAGCGCACGCTGCTGCCCCGGGTGCTGCCCGAGATGCCCGGCGTCGAGGTGGCGGTGCGCTACTGGGCCGCCGGCGAGGGGGCCGACGTGGGGGGCGACTTCTACGACGTGTTCGCCCTCGACGACGACCGCTGGGGCGTGGCCATCGGCGACGTGTGCGGCACCGGTCCCACGGCGGCGTCGGTGACCGGCCTGGCCCGCCACACCATCCGGGCCGCGGCGTGGCACGGCGACGGCCCGGCCGAGGTGCTGTCGCGGCTGAACCGGGCGCTGCTGGCCTCGGAGCTCGACACCTTCGTCACCGCCCTGCACGGCGAGCTGGACCCCACCGCCCACCGCATCGGTCTGGCCGTCGCCGGTCACCCGCTGCCGGTGCTGGTGGTGCCGGACGGCGCCGGCGGTCGGACCGGTCGCCTGGTGGGACGGCCCGGCACGCTGCTCGGCGCCTACGACGAGCCGCGCCTGCACGAGGTGGAGGTGGACCTGCCGCCGGGGAGCGTGCTCGTCCTCTACACCGACGGCGTCACCGATGTGGCGCCGCCGTTCGGCCTCGACGAGGCCGCGCTCGTCGAGCTGGTCACCGAGGCGGCAGCGCCGGACCGGTCGGCCGACGAGGTGGCCGACCGCATCGACGCCGCCATCTCCGGCATCCGCGCCATCGCGGCGCGCGCCGACGACATCGCGCTGCTGGTCCTGCGCGCCACCGGCTGACCGACCCGCCGGCTGAGCGGCCCGCCGGCTGAGCGGCCCGCCGGCTGACCGGCCCGCCGGGGCGGCCGGACGGCGGTGGGGCGGGCGGTTCCCGCCGGTCGTCAGTCGGCGCCGCGGCCGATGTCGGCGTCGTCGGTGCCGGCGTCGAGGTCGCCGGGGTCGAGGGTGTCGGTCGGCACCGTGGTCGAGGTGGCGTCGTCGGCGGTGGCGACCGGGCCGGTGCCGTCGGCCGGGGCCTCGACGTCGGTGAGGTCGTGGTCCCAGCCGTGGCGACGGGCGTCCTCGATCGCCTGGGCCTCGACGCGCTCGGCGCCCTCGCTGTCGACGGCCACCCCGCTGGGGTCGCCGGAGCGCTGCTGCAGCTCGTCGCCGACGCGGCTCACGGGCGGGCGATCGGCGGGGGACGGTTCGCGGTCGTGGATGCCGGGCATGGTGCCTCCGGGGCGGTCGAGGTCGGGGCCGATGGCGTGATCGGACGGTTGTGGCCGTGGCTGGGCGTGCCCAGGTCCCTTCCCCGGTGGCAGCCGGTCAGACCGGTCGTTCGGCGCGGCGCCGGGACGTTCGCGTCCGGAGCTCGTCAGCGGTCGAGGCGCAGCACGGCCGCGGTGCTCGGGGGCAGGGCGAGGGTGCCGTCGGGTCCCGGGGCGCGGTCGACGCCGGCGTGGGAGGCCAGCACCAGCGTGGCGGCGGGCGGCACGGCCACGGCCACCGCCGCCGTCCCCAGGTTGGCGACCACCTCGATCGGCCCGCGGCGCATGCGGACCACGCCGGTGTCGTCGGCGTGCAGCTCGGCCTGGTCGAGCGGGCCGGCGCGCAGGGCGGGGGTGGTGCGGCGCAGGGCGACGAGGTCGCGGTACCAGGCCAGGGCTCGGGCGTGGTCGCCATCGGTGACCTCGTCCCACCGCAGCCGGGCTGCGGCGGCGGTGGCGGGGTCCTCGGGGTCGGCGACCGCCTCGGGCGGCCAGCCGAAGGCGGCGAACTCGGCGATGCGGCCCTGCCGAACGGCCTCGGCCAGCTCGGGGTCGGCGTGGTCGGCGAAGTAGGGGAAGGGCGTCGAGGCGGCCCACTCCTCGCCCTGGAACACCAGCGGCACGAACCGGCCGAGCAGCACCAGCGCGGCGGCGGCCAGCTGGCGGTCGACGCCGGCGAGGTGGGCGATGCGCTCGCCGGCGGCCCGGTTGCCCACCTGGTCGTGGTTCTGCAGGAACGCGACCAGCTGGTCGCCGCCGACGCCCTCGGGCGGGCGCCCGTGGCGCCGACCCCGGAAGGCCGACCAGGTGTCGCGGTGGTGGTAGCCGTGGCGAAGCACGTCGGCCACCACGGCGGCGGCGTCGTCGGGTCGGACGCCGCCCGCGAGCCCGTCACCGCCGGTGGGACCGTCGACGGATCCGGCCGCGCGGGTTCCGTCGACGGGTCCGGCCACGCGGGTTCCGTCGACGGGTGCCATGCCGGCGAAGTCGGCGTAGTAGCTGCCGGTCTCGCCGGTGGCGGCGACGTGCAGGGCGTGGTGGACGTCGTCGCACCAGTGGGCGTCGAGGCCGATCCCGCCCCGGTCGACCGGGTGGACGAGGCGGGGGTCGTTGCGGTCGCTCTCGGCGATCACGACGAGGTCGCGGCCGGTGCGGCGGGCGAGGTCGGCCACCGCCGCGCCCAGCTCCTCGAGGAACGGGCGGGCCGACGTGTCGACGATGGCGTGCACGGCATCGAGGCGCAGCCCGTCGGCGTGGTGGTCGTCGAGCCAGGCGAGGGCGCTCTCGACGAAGAACCGCCGGACCTCGTCGCTGCCCGGGCCGTCGACGTTCACCGCGCCGCCCCACGGCGTGCGGTAGCGGTCGGTGACGTAGGGGCCCAGCTCGCCGAGGTAGCAGCCCGAGGGCCCGAAGTGGTTGTGGACCACGTCGATCAGCACGGCCAAGCCGTGGCCGTGGCACGCATCGACCAGCGCGTCGAGGTCGAGGGGGTCGCCGTAGGCGGGATGGGGGGCGAACAGGTCGACGCCGTCGTAGCCCCACCCGTGCCGGCCGTCGAAGGCGGCGACGGGCATGAGCTCCACGTGGGTGACGCCGAGGTCTCGGAGGTGGCCCAGGTGGTCGATGGCGCCCCGGAAGGTGCCGGTCTCGGAGAAGGTCCCGAGGTGCAGCTCGTAGAGGACGGCCTCGGCCAGCGGCGCCGGTGTGAAGCCGTCGTCGGTCCACGGGAAGGGGTGGTCGTCGGGGATGCGGGACGGCGCGTGGACGCCGGCCGGCTGCCAGCGCGAGCGCGGGTCGGGCCGCACCGGGCCGCCGTCGACGGCGAAGCCGTACCAGGTGCCCGGGCCGAGCTCGGGGTCGACCACGCCGAACCAGCCGGGTCGGTCGATCTGCGGGCGGGGAGCCATCGGCACCCGCCGCTGCTCGGGGCCCTCGGGGCCGGCCAGCACGACCAGCTCGACGCGCCGGGCGAGCGGTGCCCACAGGGCGAGGTCGCGTCCCCCGGTCGGCGGCTCGGTCGGTGGCTCGGTGCCAGGAGCGCTCATCGGTCGCGCACCAGCAGGGCGACGGGCAGGGGGTCCCACAGGTCGGCCAGGGTGACCTCCCGCTCGAGGCGACGGTCCGGGTCGAAGGCGTCGACCCAGCGACCCTTCGGGAGGGTGACGGTGGTGGCGGCCAGCGTGTCGGTGCCCACGGTGGCGACCAGTCGGGGCACGACGGTGACGGCCCGGTCGCGGCGATGGCCCCGGACGAACGCGACGGCCCGGTCGGCGCCGGGGCCCGTCGGCCAGAGGGGCTCGTAGATCCCGTCTGCCAGGAACGCCTCGGGGTGGCGCCGGCGCAGGTCGAGGGCGGCCCGCACGACGGCCACCTTGGCCAGGCCCGGGTCGTCGGGGTCGTCGAGCGACGCGGCCAGCTCCTTGCCGTCGGCGGCGGCCGCCCGGGCCCGCAGGGCGGCCATGGCGGCATGGTCGATCGGCCGCCGGTTGTCGGGGTCGACGAGGGAGAGGGCCCACGCCTCGGTGCCCTGGTAGAGGTCGGGCACGCCGGGCATGGTCAGCTGCACCAGCTTCTGGGCCAGCGCGTTGACGCGACCGGGCCGGCGGATGCGGTCGACCAGCTCGGCCAGCTCGCCCTGGAAGCGGTCGTCGGTGCCGAGGGCGTCGAGGAAGGCGAGCAGGTCGGCCTCGGCCGCTTCGTCGGGGTCGGTCCACGAGGTGAAGCGCTTCGCCTCGCGCGCCGCCTTCAGGGCGTGGTCGCGCAGGCGGTCGGGTGGCAGCGGGTGAGCGCCGACCATGGCCTGGTAGAGCAGCAGCTCCAGCGATGGGTCGTCGAAGTCGCCCCGGCGCAGCGGCCGGTTGTCGGCCAGCCAGCGCCGGACGGTGGCGTCCCACACCCCTGGCACCTCCGACAGCACCAGCAACCGGGCCCGCACGTCCTCGCTGCGCTTGGTGTCGTGGGTCGACAGCGCGGTCATGGTGGTTGGCCACCGGTCGAGGGTCCTCCGGCACCAGGCGTGGAGGTCGGCCGGGTCGACCACCGCGTGGCCGGGGTCGATGCCGACCTCGTTCACGGCGGCCAGCGCGGGGTAGCGGTACAGCGCGGTGTCCTCGACGCCCTTGGCCTCGGCCGGCGCGCTCAGCTGCTGGATGCGCATGCGGGCGTCGTCGACCGCCGGACCCCGCAGGCCGTCCCCGCCGAGCACGACGCCGGCGAGCAGGTCGAGCAGCTCGCCGTCGAGGTCGGGCCGTGCCGCGCGGGCACCGGTCACGGCCGCCTCGACCGCGGCCCGGTCGGCCGGCGTGGGGGCGGTGCCGGTCTCGGTGACGTAGGTGCGGTAGACGGGCATGGCCACGACGAAGGCGACGAGCGCGGCCTCGATCTCGCGGCGGGAGAAGTCGCGGAAGCGGCGGTGCTGCTCGCACACCTCCACGAGACCCTGGGCGACCCGGCGGACCTCGGCCCCGAAGCCGGTGGTGAGGACCTCGACCTCGGCGTCGTGGGCGACCTCGCCGAAGGGCTGGTCGACCCCGGTGAGCACGGCGGCGGTCGCCTCCATGGCCCGTTGGCCTTCGGGGTCGACGAAGAGGCCGGTCAGCACGGCCAAGGCGTCGTAGCCGGTGGTGCCGTCGACCGGCCAGGCCGGCAGCTCCTCGTCACGGGCGAGGATCTTCTCGACGACGATCCAGCGGTCGGGCGCGAGGTCTCGCAGGCGGCGCAGGTACTCGGCCGGCCGGCGGAGGCCGTCGGGGTGGTCGACGCGGATGCCGTCGACCAGGCCGTCGTCGAGCCACGACCGCAGGCGGACGTGGGTGGCGGCGAACACGTCGGCGTCCTCGACCCGCACGCCGATGAGGCTGTTCACGTCGAAGAAGCGGCGGTAGACGTGCTCCTCGGCGGCGGTGCGCCACCGGGCCAGCCGGTAGTGCTGGGCGTCGAGGAGGGCGTCGAGGGCGTCGGGATCGGCGCTCACCCGGGCGGCTTCGGCATCGACGGCGGCGGCCAGGTCCGGATCGTGCAGCAGCTCGGTGAGGAGATCGTTGAGCACGGCCAGGTCCTCGCGTCGGGCCTCCGGGGTGGCGACGGGGGCGTCGACCCGGGCCAGGCCGCGCGCCACGAAGGCCAGCTGCTCCGAGCCGACCGCTTCGGCGGCGGGGGCGAGCACGGTGGCCTGCGAACCCGGTGCCAGCGGGAAGCGCAGCTGGTGGTAGGCGAGGCGCAGCTCGGCGCCGACGCGCTCGAGCCCGAAGGCGCCCGCCTCGAGCAGCCGGCCGTAGTGGTCCTCGAGCACCGGCAGCAGCAGACGGCCCCGCAGGCGCGGCTCGGGCGGGTCCCAGTCGACGTCGAACCAGGCGGCGTGCTCGGCGTGGGGGCCGTGGGCGAGGAGGTCCCACCACGCCCGGTTGGCCGGGTCGAGGGCGGCGAGGTGGTTCGGGACGATGTCGACGACGACACCGAGGCCCCGCTCCTGGGCGGCACGGCACAGGCGGGTGAAGGCCTCGTCGCCGCCGAGGGCGTGGTCGACCCGGCCCGGGTCGACCACGTCGTAGCCGTGGGTCGACCCGGCGGTGGCCTGCAGCACGGGGGAGAGGTAGAGGTGGCTCACGCCCAGGTCCACCAGGTCGTCGACGAGTGCGACCGCGTCGTCCAGCGTGACGCCCTCCCGCAGCTGGAGGCGGTAGGTGGCGCGGGTCGCGGGCCGGCTCACACCTCGCTCCCGTCCGGTTCGGATCGCTCGGGCGGCTCGGCGCCGCGCAGGACGACCACCGCGCGCCCGGCGAGGTCGATGCTCGACCCGGCGTCGATCCGGTGGCCGTCGTCCTCGCCCAGCTCGGGGCGGGCGGTGTCGACCACGACGAGCCACGCCGCCGGCAGCTCGCACCCGCCGGCCGCCGGTCGACCGCCGTGGTCCGATGGTCCCCCCGCGGCGGCCTCGCCGTCGATCGGTGGGCCCTCGTCGACGTCGAGGTGGCGGGGCAGCGTCCACGGCAGCGGCTCGTGGTGGGCGTTGAACAGGACGAGGAAGCGGTCGTCCACCACCGGCTCGCCGCGCGGCCCGGGCCACGGGATCGCGGTCCCGTCGAGCAGCAGCCCGACGGCCTTGGCGAAGCCGGTGTCCCAGTCGTCGTCGGTCATCTCGGCGCCGTCGGGGCGCAGCCACGCGATCTCACGCGTGCCCCGCCCCCGGATCGGCCGGCCGCCGAACCAGCGTCGGCGCCGGAACACGGGGTGCTCACGCCGCAGGCGCAGCAGGCGGGTGGTGAAGGCGAGCAGGTCCTCGTGCTTGGCGGCGTCGTCCCAGTCGACCCACGACACCTCGTTGTCCTGGCAGTAGGCGTTGTTGTTGCCGCCTTGGCTGCGGCCCATCTCGTCGCCCATCAGCAGCATGGGCACGCCCTGGGACAGCAGCAGGGTGGCGAGCAGGTTGCGCTGCTGGCGGGCCCGCAGGGCGTTCACCTCCGGGTCGTCGGTGGGACCCTCCACCCCGCCGTTCCACGACCGGTTGTGCGACTCGCCGTCGGCGTTGCCCTCGCCGTTGGCCTCGTTGTGCTTGTCGTCGTAGGCGACGAGGTCGGCCAGCGTGAAGCCGTCGTGGGCGGTGATGAAGTTGATCGACGCGTTGGGGTGGCGCGAGTCGCCTTCGTAGAGGTCGGAGCTGCCGGTGAGGCGGGAGGCGAACTCGCCCATCGTCGCCGGCTCGCCCCGCCAGAAGTCGCGCACGGTGTCGCGGTAGCGCCCGTTCCACTCCGACCAGTGCGGCGGGAAGTTGCCCACCTGGTAGCCGCCCTCGCCGACGTCCCACGGCTCGGCGATCAGCTTGACCTGGGACACGACCGGATCCTGCTGGATGAGGTCGAAGAAGGCCGACAAGCGGTCGACCTCGTGCAGGCCACGGGCCAGGGTCGACGCCAGGTCGAAGCGGAAGCCGTCGACGTGCATCTCGGTGACCCAGTAGCGCAGCGAGTCCATCACCAGCTGCAGCACGTGGGGGTGCCGCATGTTCAAGGTGTTGCCGGTGCCCGTGTAGTCCATGTAGTGCCGGCGGTCGTCGGCCAGCCGGTAGTAGGCGGCGTTGTCGATGCCCCGGAACGACAGCGTCGGGCCCTGGTGGTTGCCCTCGGCGGTGTGGTTGTAGACGACGTCGAGGATCACCTCGATGCCGGCCTGGTGGAGGTCGCGCACCATCGCCTTGAGCTCTTGGACCTGCTCCCCGTGGTCGCCGGTGGCGGCGTACTCGTTGTGCGGGGCGAAGTAGCCGATCGTGCTGTAGCCCCAGTAGTTGCGCAGGCCGCGGTCGAGCAGGTGGGCGTCGTGGACGAACTGGTGGACGGGCTGCAGCTCGATGGCGGTGACGCCGAGGCCGACGAGGTGCTCGACCACCGCGGGGTGGGCGACGCCGGCGTAGGTGCCGCGCTGCTCCGGTGGCACCGCCGGGTGGCGGGCGGTGAGGCCCTTCACGTGGGCCTCGTAGATGACCGTGTGGTGCAGCGGCGTGTCGGGCGGCCGGTCGTTGCCCCAGTCGAAGAACGGCAGGTGCACCACGCCCTTCGGGACGTACGGCGCCGAGTCGTCCTCGTTGGGTCGGTCGGGGTCGTCGAGGCGGTGGGCGAAGCAGGCCGGGTCCCACCGCACCTGGCCCTCGACGGCCTTGGCGTAGGGGTCGAGCAGCAGCTTGGCCGGGTTGCACCACTGCCCGTTGGCCGGGTCCCAGGGACCGTGGACGCGGAAGCCGTAGCGGGTGCCGGGGCCGATCCCTGGGACGTAGCCGTGCCAGCAGTGGCCGTCGACCTCGGTCAGGGCGATCCGCTCCTCCCCGTCGTCGAGGAACAGGCACAGCTCGACGAGGTCCGCCACCTCGGAGAAGAGGGAGACGTTGGTGCCGTTGCCGTCGAAGGTGGCGCCGAGCGGGAAGGCGGTGCCGGGCCAGGTCTGCATCTCGTCCCTCGTGGTGGTGGTCGCGGTCGGTGCCGCGCCTGCCCGGCCCGGCCGGGGGGACGTACCCGTGGCCGCCGTCGCCATGCCGTCGCACTGGTCACGCGCCTGCTGGGAGGCCGGCCGGCGAGCCCCGATCGGCCGGTGTCAGCCGGCGGGGTCGGGGGTGGCGCCGGCCTCGCCGCCGGCGACGTCGGCCGGTCGCCGGGCCCGGCGCGCCTGCGCGGCGGCCGGGTCGTCGCCGGTGTCACCGCCCGAGGTCTCGCCGTCGGGTGCCGGGCCGGACGAGCTGTCCGGGCCGGCTGCGGCCGAGGTCTCGCCGTCGGGCGCCGGGCCGGCCCAGCCATCCGCGGTGGTTCCCGGGCCGGTGTTCTGCTGCATCGGCAGGACCCAGCCCTCGTCGGTCTCGACCGGCTCACCCGTGTACTGCCGCCGGTCCTCACCGTCTTCGTCGAGCAAGGGCAGCTGGTCGACCAGCCGTCCGGGCTCGGCGGCGGCGAAGCGCGGCGGGTCGGCGCCCTCGGCCGCGGCATCCCGGGCCGACTCGTCGCGCTCGGTCGGATCCCGGCGGCCCTGGTGAGCGGTCGTCGCCACGACCGGTTCGTCTGCGGGAGCGGCGTCGGAGGTGCTCGGCTCGGCCATGGTCGGCCTCCTACCCGCCGGGCCCGGGGACGGACGCGAGGGCGCCGGGGTCGACGCCGGGACCGCGGGCTCGTCGTCGCCGTCGGCATGGCGGCCGGTCCGCCGGGGAACGTGCCAGTCGTCCGAGCACCGGAGGTCCGCCATGTCCGCACCCGAGACGAGCACGCCCATGACGAGCAGCAGGATGACCGGCGACGTCGGCGGCGCGGCCCGCCAGGACCGCGCCGAGCACCCGCCCCAGGAGATCCTGGTCAACGTCTACGAGACCGAGCGGGCGATGGTGGTGGTGGCGCCCATGCCGGGGATCACCGACTCGGAGGTGCACGTCGAGCTCCAAGGTCGGCGGCTGACGATCTCCGCCGAGCTCCGCACGGCGGCGCCCAAGGACTACGTGCGGCGGGAGTTCGACTACGGCTCCTACCACCGCACGATCGACCTGCCCCACGCTCCCGGCGGGGCGCCGATCACCAGCCTGGGCAATGGGCTGCTGGCCGTGACCGTGCCGCGGGTCGGCGCGCCCCCGGGTCCCCCCGGCGATCCCGCGCCTCGGGCCCAGGACCAGCGGGCGGCCGACGCCTGAGCGCGGCGGTCGAGCGGCGTTGTCGCGCCGCGTGGGCGGTGCGCCGCGGCGGCGATCGGCCCCCCGGTCACGAGGTCGATCACCGCCGGGCCGAGGCTGGTGAGCGGATCGGGTCACCCCTGCCGGTCACTCGTGCCGGTCACTCGTGCTGGGTCTCGCCGCTGGGTCCACCCGATCCAGCGGTGCCGCCCCCGGACCCGCTGCTGTCCGTGCGATCGGTGCGGCCCGGTCGGTCCGGCCCGGATCGGCCGTGGCGCGGGCGTCCGCCGGGTGGCACCGCCCCGGATCGGCGCGTCGGCCCGGCGGCGTGCCGTCGGCCCGCGGGCGCCGTCGAGGCGGGTCGTCCGCTGGAGGGATCCGGCGGGATGCGGCCCTCGGCGGCGCGGGCGTCGGCCCGGCGGCGAGCCTGCTCGGACAGGATCGAACGGGCCAGGGCGGCCTCGGCGTCGGTGTGGACGTCGGTGCTGACCGTGGTGCCCACCGGGGTGGCGGTGTGCTCGCCCCGGCGCTGGGGGAGGCGGGCCCCGCCGTAGACGAAGCCGATGGTCGCCCCGGCGAGGACGCCGACGGCGGACCACGACAGGATGCGCACCCACACGTCGATGTCGATCGGGATGAGCCAGCACGGGATCGACGCGACGAACCCGAGGGTGCCGCCGAGGACGGTGCCCACGAGCGCGCCCCTGGTCTGGCTGCGGGTGGTGAGCCCGCCGCTGAAGAGCGCGACGGTGTCGGCGGCCTCGTCCTCCTGGCGGTCGCCGTCGACGAGGAGGAGGCGGTCGCCGTCGTCGTCGAGGTGGACGTCGCCGTGCTGGAATCCCACCGTCTCGAGGTGGTCCATCGCCTGCCGGGCCTCGAGGGGATCGGGGTAGGCCGCCACGATCCGTTCGGCTGCGGTCGGTTCGACGACGTGGCCGTCCTCGCGGCGTTGGGCGTCGTGGTGTCGGTCGTCGTCGTCGTGGTGTCGGTCGTCGTCGACCGGCGTCTGGCGGGGCGCGACCGGCGGTGTCGTCGGTCGTCGGTCCTCGGTGGGCTGGGTCATGGCGGCCTCCTCGACCTCTCGCTCCTGGCTGCTCCACGCTCGGAGGGTCCTCGGCGGACGTACCCGACCCATCCGTGGCGAGAACGGGGTTCGCGTCCGAGGCTCGGCTCAGCCGCGGAGGCCGTCGCGCAGGCGGTCCACCGGGGCGACGATGGCGTCGACGACCTTGTTGGCCGGCGGCGTGTCCGGCGCCAGCGGGTGGGGGCGGGTCGGGGCCCGACGGCGGGCGGCGTCGAAGTCGGCCGCCAGCTCGTGCATCCGCTCGTCGCCGATGGCGTGGGCGAGCGCCGGCAGGACCGCGGCCTCCTCCTCGGCGACGTGGGCCCGCAGCGCCGCCCGCAGCTCGTCGACCGTCGTGTCCAGGCCCTCGGTCCCGGGGACCGCGTCCTGGAGCTCGACGAGCAGGTCCTCGATGGCTCGGTGGTCGGTGAGGGACGCGGCGCGCAGGTGGTCGCCGTCGCCCGCCGTCGCCAGCTCGGGGTACACGACCTCCTCCTCGGCGGCGGCGTGCTGGGAGAGCTCGCGCACGATGGCGTCGAGGACCGGTCGCTGGGGATCGGCCTCGGAGAGCTGGTCGAACAGGGCCTCGATCAGCCGGTGGTCGTGGGCGATGCGGGCGGTGAGGTCCTCGCTGGGGAGGGCGTCGGGTGGGTGGCCCTCACCGGGGCCAGGAAGGTGGAAGGACACGTGGTGCTCCTCGAGGTGGGCCGCCACCCGTCCACCTTCCCCGAGTCCGGCGCGGTCGCCCCTCAGGTCGGGCGGTGCCCGGCTGACGTGCGCACGGGCTCCAGGCGCGCCTGCCCAACCGGAGGCCCCGGTGGCGACGACGAGTGGGCCGGCCGCCGCCGTCGTGGCGCGCCGCCGGCAGCGGGGGACGACGTCGCCGTCTCCTCGGTCGTGGTGCCCTCGTCCGGCGTCGTCGTGGACGTCGCGCGCGTCGTGACGGCGTCGAAGGGCGGGGCGGCGGAGACCTCGAACCAGACGACCTTGCCCCCCGGTCGCTGATCGACGCCCCAAGCGGTCGCCAGCTTCTCGACCACCATCAGACCGCGGTGGCCGCCGTCGTCGAGGGGATCCGGGTGGAGGACGCGCGGGGTGGCCGACGAGCGGTCGCCGACCTCGACCCGCAACCGGTCGGGCGTCGGCAGCGAGAACACGGCCACGACCGGACCGGCAGCCTGTCGCACCGCGTTGCTGAGGACCTCGGTGGTGAGCAGCGCCACCAGGTCGACGTCGATGCGGCAACCGAGGACGGCACCGACCTGGCGGGAGAGGAAGCGGACGCGCGGCACCACCGCGTTGTCCGAGGTGACCACGACGTCGATGGTCTCGACCGGCATGAGGAGGAACCTCCGCGCTGACCTTCCCCGCCTGGGAACAGAACGGGGACCTCCAGCTCGGCGCGTCCCGTGCTGGCTCGTCCTACCCGGTCGATCATCGGCCATGCGCGTGCCGTGCGTCGCTCGTTCGACGGCACGGGCACGGTCAGCGGGTGGGCTCGGCGATGGTCCGGCGGAGGCGGCGGAGGGCCGGCGGCCTCAGCCGGCGAGCCCGGCGATGGAGGGGGTGGCGTCGCCGGTGGCGGGTGGTGGCGTCGGTGTCAGCGGGTGGCGGTCGTGATGGTGCGGTGGAGGCGGCGCTGGCGTTGCTGGAGGTGGTGCCAGGTGTGGTGCCAGGTGCACCGCAGGGTGCCGTTGGCGATGTCGGTGGGGCCGTCGTGGTCCCAGTCGTCGAGGTGGTGGATCTGGCACCACTCCGGGCCGCGGGTGCAGCGGGGGTGGGTGCAGTGGCGGTCGCGGGCGACGATGGCTCGGCGCTGGTCGTCGGTGAACGTGCGGCGTCGTCGGCCGACGTCCAGCGGGACCGACGGTCCGGCCATGACGGTGCGGCCCATCCAGCAGTCGCAGGCGAGCTGGGCCAGCAGGTGCACCGGGAGAGGTCCGACGCCGATGGCGTCACCCCAACCGTGGGGGTCGGGTCTGAGCACGGCGAGCAGGTCGCCGAGCGTGGGCGGTGACCCCCGCTGCCGGCCGCGGTCGTCGTCGTCGGCGGGCTGGCCCCGCCGGTCGTGCCGTGGGTCGTGGCCGGGTTCGTCGTGGCTGCCGCGGTCGTCCTGGTCGCCAGGCTCGGCGCGGTCGATGTGGCCCTGGTCGTGGTCGTCGTGGTCGTGGTCGTGGTGGTGGTCGTTGTCGTTGTGGTCGTGGCCGTTGCCGTCGGCGGGGCCGGCGACGAGGGCGGGGACGGCGGCGGCGAGGCGCTCCAGGTCGACGATCACGTCGATGGTGGCGACGGGCCCACCGGCGGCGCCGTTGGTCTCGGCGAGCGCCCGGGCCGCCAGGGCGACGAGGAAGTCGGCCCGCCGTTGGGCCACGGTGCGCGGTGGGCACGTCTCGTCGTCGACGGGGTCGGGCCGGTCGTAGGCCACGAACGCCGCCTCCAACGCCGCGCCGCCCGCGGCGTCGAGCTCGCCGGCGATCCGCAGGTTCCCGGAGGCCAGCCGGGCGAACGACACGCCCCGCCGCGCCAGGGCCGCCTCCGGCTCACCGTTGTCGAGGTCGTCGTCGGCGAGGTCGGCCCAGCGGCGCACCACCTTCGCGAACTCGGCCGTGGGCAGCGTCCGGGCCGCCTCGACCAGCACCGCCTCGTCCCGCTCGTAGACCTGGCCGCGACCCTTGGCCAGCACCGCTCCGGCGAGCACCTCGGCCTTGGGGATCGACACCACACCCGACTCGACCGCAGCTCGGGTGGCGTCGAACCGCTCGACCAGACGCCCCACCGCCACGGTCCGCTTCGCCGCCCCCGCCGACACCCCGGTCTCGGCCGTCAGCCACGCCACCGCCGACGGCGCGCCCTCCACCGCGTGCTGCGCCGATCCCTCCACCACCGCCACGAGGGCGGCCTGCGCGGCGGCCACGACCTCGGCCAACCCGGCCAGCGCCCGCACCCGCTCCGAAGCGAGCACCGGCGACGTCGACCGCGCCTCGGCCGTCCAGCCGGCCACGACCTCGGACGTCGCCGACACCACGTCCTGGTCGTCGACGACCCCGACCGGTCCACCGCAGCGCACGCTGTCGGCGTCGACCCGCAGTGCCACCCGTTCGCGCCACCCGGCCAGGACGTCGAGTCCGGCGAGCACGTCGCCACGGTCGAGGACGGACGCGGGGGACGACGGCGAGCGCTCCAGGGACGCGACGAGGTCGTCGGTCGTGTCGTCCGGCACGGCGATGCTCGTCGTCCGCTGCATGGTGGGAGAGGGGGCACCGACCATGCCCCCATCCTGACGAGGGGATGTGACAGGAACCCCCGCCGTCGATGGGCGGCGCTGCGTCCCGACGAGGTCGCGCTCGTCGGCGGCACGGCGGAGAGGTGCCGTGCCGGCTCGCTGCTCGGTGGTTCACCGGGTGGTTCCGATCGGTTGGGCGCGGGGTAGTGACCCGTCCGCTCGCCACCGTCGCCCAGGCGTCCCACCAGGCCCCGACCGGCGCGGGGATCGCCGCCCCCTCGAGGAGCCACCATGTCGTCCGCCCCGTCGTCCGCCCCCACCTCCGCCGCCACGTCCACCTCGACGCTGCAGGTCGGCCTGCACCTCTCCAGTGAGGAGCACGACGCTCGGACGCTCGTCGAGACGGCGGCCATGGCCGAGGCGCTCGGCTTCGGGTCGTGCTCGATCTCGGACCACTACCACCCGTGGGCCGACAGCCAGGGCCACAGCCCGGCGGTGTGGCCGGTGGTGGGCGGCATCGCCACCGCCACCGACGACCTCGAGGTCGGCACCCTCGTCACCTGCCCGATCCTGCGCTTCCACCCCGCGCTCGTGGCCCAGGCGGCGGCCACGGCGGCGACGATGGCCCCCGGCCGCTTCTTCCTCGGCGTCGGCAGCGGCGAGCGGCTCAACGAGCACGTCCTCGGCCAGCACTGGCCCACCGCCGGGGTGCGCCTGCGCATGCTCGAGGAGGCGGTCGAGGTCATCCGCCGCCTCTGGACGGGAGACCTCGTGTCGCACCACGGCGAGTTCTTCACCGTCGAGAACGCCCGCCTCTACGACGTGCCCGACGAGCCGCCGCCCATCTACGTCGCGGCCGCCGGGCCGGTGGCGCTCGACCTCGCCGGCCGCATCGGCGACGGGCTGGTGGCGCTCAGCCCCGACGCCGAGATGGTCGAGACCTTCCGTGAGAAGGCCGGCGCCGATGCGCCGGTCGTCGGCATGGAGCACGTGTGCGTGGCCCCGTCGGTGGACGAGGCCCTCGAGGTGGTCGACCGCTGGTGGCCCCACGCCGGCGTGCCGAGCGCCCTCAACGCCGAGCTGCCGCTGCCCGCCCACTTCGAGGCGGCGGCCGAGCCCGTCACCGCCGACCAGGTGCGCGACCAGATGGTCCTCGGCGACGACGTCGGTGCCCACGTCGACCTCGTGCGACGCTTCGCCGAGGCGGGCTTCGACCGCCTCTGGATCCACCAGATCGGCCCCGACCAGGAGCGGGCCGCCCGCTTCTACGTCGACGACGTCGCGCCCGCGGTCGAGTCGGCCCGGATCGGCTGACCTCGCGTCGGCGGCGCAGGTCGGCCCACGTCCAGCGGCCACGACCGGCGCGGGCCAGGCCCGCCTCGATCTGGGGCGAGCCGGCCCACGAGCACCGCTGGCCCGTGTCGTACCACGGTGGGCACGACGGGCTGACGTCGAGTGACCGGCGGCGTCGCCCGCGGTCAGCCGGGGCCCAGCAGGCGGAGGGCGGCCCACTCGCCGCGCCGCAGCCGGCCGGCGGTGCGGGCGGTGCGCCACACGTCGGCGAGCTCGCCGCGGGCGTGGGCGGCGAGCACCTCGGGGTGGATGTACGACGCGCGGCTGACAGCGCGCGTGTTGCGCAGCGCAGCAGCAGCGGCGTCGACCGCCGCGACCGCATGGCGCTCGGCCTCGCGATCGTCGGCCGGCGGTCCGAGCTCGGCCATCGCCTCGAGCGCCACCACCGTCCCGCCCCAGGTGCGGAAGTCCTTGGCCGACGTGCCCGGCCCGATGGTCTCGCGCACGAAGTCGTTGACGTCGCTCGACGAGACCGTGGCCGCCGTCGGCGGTCCACCCGAGTGCGAGCCTCCGCCCGAGTGCGAGCCATGCGAGTGCGAGCCGCCCGAGTCCGAGCTGCCCCGAGTCGTCGTCGCCGGTGGGGACCCGATACGTGAAGAGGTCCTGGCCGCCCAGCTCGTGGCAGCGGCGCACGATGCGGGCGAGGCGGGGATCGTCGACGACCGCCTCGTGCTCGGTGCCGGCCTTGCCGACGAAGGTCAGCTCGACCCGGCGACGGCCCACGTCGGCGTGCTCGGGCCGCAGCGTGGTCAGCCCGTAGGTCTCGTTGTCGGAGGCGTACTCGGGGTTGCCGATCCGGATCAGCGTCTCGTCGAGCAGCGCGACGACCGCAGCCACCACCCGCTCGCGCGGCAGGCCGGGGAGGTCGAGGTCGGCGTCGACGCGCGCCCGCAGCGCGGACAGGCCGGCGCCGAACGCGGGCAGCCGGTCGAACTTGTGGGCGTCGCGGACCGTGCGCCACCGCGGGTGGTAGCGGTACTGCTTGCGGCCTCGCTGGTCGCGGCCGGTCGCCTGCAGGTGGCCCTTGGGGTCGGCGCAGATCCACACGTCGGTCCACGCCGGCGGGATGGCGAGCCCGGCGATCCGGGCCAGCTGCTCGGGGTCGCGCACGTGGTTGCCGGCGGTGTCGAGGTAGGTGAACCCGCGGCCGCAGCGACGTCGGCGCAGACCCGCCTCGACGTCGCGCACGTAGCGCAGACCGGCATCGAGGGCGGCCTGCTCGGGCTCGACCACCTCGAGCGCGGGATCGATCGGCCGAGCGGAGGTGGAGCCCGTGGGCCCGGTGAGGTCCGGCGCTGCGTCCGGCACCGCCGGCGCGCCGCCACCGTGGTCATCGGTCGCTCGCCCCCGGTCGTGCTCGGACACGGTCCCCTCCTTCCCACCCGTTCGCCGATCCGGACTCGTGTCGTCGCTCCGCCGGCCGGCCAGTGGCGCCGCCGCGCCGTGGCGATGCGTCGACCAGAGCGTCGTCGCGCGGCGCGGCTGGCGCGGCGCGTGGTCTGCCGTCGCCGCCCATCGGAAAGGAGCCGGGGGAACCGATCCGGGCACGAGGAGCTTGATCATGACCAACACGGGAACCGACACGATGACGTCGGGCGGGGGTGGATCGGAGCTGACCGAGCGCGCCGCCGGTGCCGTCGACCAGGCCACCTCCGCGGTCGGGGCCACCGCCGCGACGGCCCGCGACGAGCTCGATGCGGTGGCCTCGGAGGCCTCCCAGCACGCCGAGCAGCTCGTCCGTGAAGCACGCCGCGAGGTCGCCGACGAGGCCGACCGCCAGGTGCGCCGGGCCGCCGGCAACCTCCACACCGTCGCCGACGACGTCACGGCGCTCGCCGAGGGTCGCCCCCGCGAGGGCGCGGCGGCCACGACGCTGGCCCGCCGCGGTGGCGAGCAGCTCGATCGCATCGCCACCCGCCTCGAGCACGGCGGCAGCCAGGTCCTGCTGTCCGACGTCCGCCGCTTCGCCCGCCGTCGTCCCGGCGTCTTCCTGGTCGGCGCGCTCGGTGCGGGCTTCGTCGTCGGCCGGATGCTGCGCAACGGCGCCATGGCCGGCGCCAACGGCAACGGCAACGGCAGCACGAGCGGCAACGGCGACCGTGCGGCCGGAGCGACCGATGCCCGCTGGGGTGCGGCCGGCCTGTCGGCCACGAGCCCCGGCGACCCGATCCTGACCCCGGGCGGTGCCGCCGGCGGGCCCGAAGCCGCCCCCGGCCTGGCCGTGTGGGGCGACCCGATCCCCGGGGCGGTCGCGCCACCGCCGGCCGGCACCTCGCCGTCGACGGCACCGGCCTCGTCCCGGCCCGACTCCCCGGTGCCCCCGGCGTCTCCGCCGGCGACCCCGACCCCTGGCACCACCCCGGGAGGCAGCCGTGGCTGAGATCGACCTGCGGGGTGGCCCCGAGCCCCCGCCCTCCGATGCCGAAGCCGTCCCGGCGGCCACGCCCGCCGGCCTGGCGATCTCGCCGACCTCCGCGACCGCGACCGAGGTGGGGGAGCGCCCCGGTGAGCAGCCCACCTTCGACGAGCGGCCGCTGCCCGAGCTGTTCGGCAGGCTGACCAGCGACCTCGGCGACCTCCTGTCCAACCACGTGCACCTCGCCGCCGCCGAGCTGCGGCAGGAGGCGCGAGACGCCGCACGCGCCGCCGCCATGGCGGTCGTGGGCGCGGTCGCCGCCCTGTTCGCCCTCCTCCTGCTGTCGTTCGCGGCGGCGTGGGGCCTCGCCGAGGTGATGGCGCCCGGCCTCGCGTTCCTGATCGTCGGCGTCGTGTACGGCGTGGCGGCCGCCGCCTTCCTGCTGGTCGCCCGGGGGCGCGCCGAGCAGATCCAGCCCGTGCCCCCCGAGACGACCCAGACCATCCAGGAGGATGTCCAGTGGCTCAGGACCCGCAACAGCTGAAGGACGAGATCGCCCGACAGCGCGAACAGGTCAACCGAGACCTCGAGGCGATCGGCGACCACGTGCTGCCGGGACGCGTCGCCGAGCGCACCCGCACGAAGGTGCGCCGTCGGCTCCACGACGTGCGCGACCGGGTGATGGGCACGGCCGAGGAGGCCACGTCGTCGACCGGCGACGCCATCGGCTCGGCGGGCGATGCCGTCACCGGCGCAGCCCACCGCGTCGGCCAGCAGGCGCAGCAGATCGGCGAGCAGATCGCCGCCGCGCCGCAGGTGGTGACGAGCCACACCCAGGGCAACCCCATCGCCGCCGGCATGATCGCCTTCGGCGCCGGGCTCCTGCTCGCCGCGCTGCTGCCGACCTCGGAGGCCGAGCAGGAGCTGGCCGAGCGCATCGCCCCGTCGATCGACGGGGCCCGCGAGCTGGCCCAGGGCACCGCCCAGGACGCTGCCCAGCACGTCGTGGCCGACCTGCGCGACCCGGTGCAGGAGGCGGTCGAGGACGTGAAGGAGCGGGCCGCGGAGGCGGCGACGACCGTCGCCGACCAGGCCCGCGGCGGCGTGGAGGACGTGGCCGACACCGCGCGGGGCACCGCCGACGACGTGGCCCGGGCCCCGTCGTGAGCGCCGAGCCGGCCCGTCCCGTCGACGCTGGTCCCGATGGGCCGGACCGCGGGACCGGCGACGTGCCGGCCATGAACCGCACGCGAGGCGACGACGCCGAGCGCCATGCGGCGGCGGCGGGGCCGGTGGGGGCGGCCGGGGAGGCGGCCCCGCGCGCCGAGGAACCCGAGACCATCGAGGGCGCGGTGCGCGCCGACCGCAGCCTCGTGACCGGCGCGCCGCGACCGGCCGAGCCCGAGGACCGGTGAGCGCGGTCGAGCGGCTCCGATGGTCGTGTGCTCGTGGAGGTGATCACCGTGCCGGTGGTCGATGAACGCCGCGCCGAGATCGCCGAGCTGTTCCGCGAGTACCGACGGACCGGCGATCGGCGGGTGCGCAACCAGATCGTCGAGGAGCACCTCGACCTGCCCGACTACCACGTGCGCCGATACTCCGGCCGTGGCGTTCCCGCCGACGACCTGCGCCAGGTCGCGCTGCTCACCATGCTGCGCGCCGTCGACCGGTTCGACCCCGACCTCGGGGTCACCTTCGGCACCTTCGCCAGCCGCACGATCGACGGCGAGCTGAAGCGGTGGTTCCGCGATCGCACGTGGGCGGTCAAGCCGCCGCGGCGAACCCAGGAGCTGCACCTCGAGCTGCGCCGGGCCGGCGAGGAGATGACCCACCGGCTCGGCCGCCCACCGACCGTGCAGGAGCTGGCCGACGAGCTCGACGAGACGGTCGACCACGTGCTCGAGGCGTTGGAGGCCGGCGTGGCCCACCGCGCCGGCAGCCTCGACCAGCCCGCCTTCGAGGCCGACGATCGCGCCCCCCTGGCCGACCGCGTGCTGGCCACCGGCGACCCGGGCTACGACGGCGTCGATCGCCGGATGCTGGTGGTCGAGCTGGTGCAGCAGCTGCCCGAGCGCGAGCGCGAGATCGTCACCATGCGGTTCTTCGAGAACATGACCCAGCCCGAGATCGCGGCGCGCATCGGGGTAAGCCAGTCGTACCTCTCCCGCCTCCTGCGCAAGGTGCTGCTGCACCTGCGCGAGGCGCTCGACGACGACTTCGTGCTCGACGAGTAGCGGACCGCGGCGCCTCGGTGCGGGTCGGGGCCGCGGCCTCGGGTCGTCCGCCGTCGCCGCGTGACCGATGCGCCGGCGCGGTGCTCCGGTCGTACGGGTAGGTCGCCATCCATGGCACGAGCTTGGGAACATCGCGCTGGTGCGGGGGATCGGGGTGACCGCCCCCGCGTGTGGGGCGACCTGGCCGAGCGGGCGAACGGCTGCACCGCCTGCCCGCTGTTCCGCGACGCCACCCAGGCCGTGATCGGCGAGGGACCGCTCGACGCCCGCCTGGTCCTCGTCGGCGAGCAGCCCGGCGACCGGGAGGACATCGCCGGCCACCCGTTCGTCGGACCGGCCGGCCGCCTGCTCGACCAGGCGCTCGAGGCTGCCGGCATCGACCGCGAGGCCACCTACCTCACCAACGTGGTGAAGCACTTCAAGTTCGAGCAGACCGGGAAGGTCCGGGTGCACAAGAAGCCGTCGACGTCGGAGGTCTCGGCCTGCCGGCCGTGGCTCGACGCCGAGCTGGCCCTGGTGCGGCCCGAGCTGGTCGTCATCCTCGGGGCGACCGCGGCCCGGGCCCTGCTCGGCTCGCGCTTCCGCGTGACGCGGGGCCGGGGTGAGGTGCTGCGCCGCGCCGGGCTGCCGCCGCTGCTCGCCACCGTCCACCCCGCCTCCGTGCTGCGCGCCGACGATCGCGACGTCGCCTTCGCCGCCCTCGTCGCCGACCTCCAGGTCGCCGCGTCGCTCCTCGACCGGCCATCAGCCCGAGGGCGATCCGATTGATCGGCGCCCCGGCGTCCGGTGTGCGGTGGAGGGGACCAAGACCGCCCGGGCCGGGGCCAGCCCGTCGAAGCCGGGGCGCCGATCGGCGGGCACCTACCCAGCGGCGGCCCGCCCAGGTCGCGCGCCTCGGTGGTGGCCCCGGGGCCCCGTCAGCGCGAGGCCAGCTCGGCCTCGAGCAGGCTGAGCACCAGGCCGCTCAGCAGCGAGGCGAGGGCGGCCGCCTCGTGCACCAGTGCCTCGTCGTCACCCAGGTCGTCGCCACCGTGGCGGTGGACGAGGCGGCAGGCGCACAGCGACAGGGCGCGGTACAGGTCCGAGGCCAGGGTCGAGAACAGCGCGGGCGTGCACGACTCGGCGGTGCGCTCGTAGAGCAGCTCGGCCCGGGTGTCGCACCACTCGGGCCCGGCCAGGTCCGGGTGGTCCTCCACGCCGAGGACGAGGCGGCCGAGGCGATAGCCCGTGCGGGCGCCGTCGCCGGTGAGGTCGGGGTCGAGCTCGTTCGCCACCTCGCGCTCGAGCCACACCAGGACCCAGGCGATCGACGGGTCGAGCCCGTCGAACCAGTCGGCCTCGGTGACGAGCGCCTCGGCCGCGATCCGCGTCGCGCCGCGCCGACGGGCGAGCTGGGCGACCCGGCCCAGGTCGAGGGGCGACGGCGTCGGCATGCCGATCCCCCTACCCCGGCGGACGCCGGGTCGTGCCCGATCGGCATCGGCGCGATGCGGCGGCGGAACGGCCGGTCGCGCGCTCGTCCTCGGTGGCCGGGCCCCGGGTCGTGACCGCGGCGACGGCGGCCGCGGTCCCGGGCGGCCGACGAGGTCGACGCCGGTGGACCGGGACGACCGACAGGCGTTGGGAGGCGGCTCCAGCGAGCGGCGACCGCGGCCGGCGGCTCGCCCGCCGAACGGAGGGAGGGCGCGCCCAGGCGCGCCGTCGTGTGGCACGGGAAGCAGGACGTCGTGGTCTCGTCGGCGGGGGACCGGGTACATGGCGGGCACCGCAGGCGGGTGCGGGATCCCTGGAACCGGACCTCGGTGAGGAGAGCGCATGGCTGCGGTTCCCGGCGTCGACGCCGCCCTCCACGATCCTGCGGCCGCGCTGGACCTCGACGGCGAGATCGTCGCCGCCGCCGAGGTGGAGCGGTTCACCCGGCGCGGGCACGGCACGCGCCCGGTCCGGTTCGCCCCGTGGGAGCTGCCCGAGGCGGCCGTGCGCGGGTGCCCCGACCAGGCCGGTTCGGGCGCCGACGGGATCGACCTCCGCGATCGCAGCGCACCACTCGGGCCGGGCGAGCACCAGCCGGGCCAGGCTCTCGGGTCGGCCGTCCCGCCGGTCGGCGACCGAGGCGGGCGGTGGTGAGCAGATCCCGCCCCCGCCTGGTCGTGGTCGGCGACGCGCTCCTCGACGTCGACGTCGAGGGGGCCGCCGAGCGGCTCGCCCCCGACGCGCCGGTCCCGGTGGTCGACGTGCGCACCGAGCTCGACCGGCCCGGTGGGGCCGGCCTGGCGGCGGTGCTCGCCGTGCGCGCCGGCGCCGCCTGCACCCTGGTCACCGCGCTGGGCGACGACGACGCCGGTCGGCGGGTGGCCGCCCGCCTGGCTGCCGAGGGCGTCGACGTGGTCGACCTCGGTCGGCTCGGGCCGACGCCCAGCACGACGCGCGTGCGCGTCGGCGGCCAGGTGCTGGTCCGCATCGACCACGACGACGACCCGACCCGCCTCGGTCCCGGCGAGCCCTCGATCCGCGCCGCCGACCTCGGTGGGGCGCAGTCGGCCGTCGACGAGGCCGACGCCGTGCTGGTGGCCGACCACGGGCGGGGGGTCGCCGGGGTCGCCCACGTCCGCCGGCTCCTCCTGGCGGCGGCGGCGCGCACGCCGATCGTGTGGGACCCCCACCCGCTCGGCCCACCACCGGTTCCCCGGGTGGCGCTCCTCACGCCCAACGACGCCGAGCTGCGTCGGCTGGTGGCGATCTTCGTCCCGCCCGCCGGTGGCGAGGCTCCCGCCGTCGGCGCCGTTCGATCGATCGTCGGGGTGACCGGCCGGGCCCGGCTGCTGCGCGAGCACTGGCGGGCCGTGGCGGTGGCGGTGACCCGCGGGGCCGACGGTGCCGTGCTGGTCACCGGTCCCGGCGCCCCGCTCGTGGTCCCCGCCCCCGAGGTCGTGGGCGCCGACACCGGTGGGGCCGGTGACGCCTTCGCCGTCCACGCCGCCCTCGCCCTCGCCGGTGGGGCGGTGCACTCCGAGGCCGTCGTCGCCGCGGTCGACGGGGCTGCCGCCTTCGTGGCCGCCGGCGCCGCTGGCTCGGTGCGCCCGCCGGCGGCCGATGCGCCCGGCCGGGCCCCGGCCGACGTTGGTCGACACGACGCCGACGCCTGGGACGCCGCCGACTCGCGCGCGCCCGAACCTCCTTCGAAGGCGATGGGCGCCGCAGGCCCATCGGGCGCGTCGAGTGGCTCGAACGGCCCCGCGACGGCCGGCGCCGGCGACGCGCTGCGGCTGGTCCGCTCGGTGCGGGCTGCGGGCGGGACGGTGGTGGCCACCGGCGGCTGCTTCGACCTGCTCCACGTGGGCCACATCCGCCTGCTCGAACAGGCGCGCCGGCTGGGTGACGTGCTCGTGGTCTGCCTCAACGGCGACCGCAGCGTGCGGGGGCTCAAGGGCGGCGAGCGCCCCGTCGTGGACGAGCGGGAGCGGGCCGAGGTGCTGGCCGCGCTGGGGTGCGTCGACGCCGTCGTCGTGTTGGACGAGCCGACCCCGACGGCGCTGCTCGAGCGGCTGCGACCGCACCTGTTCGTCAAGGGCGGCGGCGACGACGGCGGCGCCGAGCTGCCCGAGGCCGCCGCCGTGCGCCGCTGGGGCGGCGAGGTCGTCACCCTCACCTGCGTGGACGACCGCTCGTCCACCCGACTCCTGCAGGAGGCCCGTCGTGTGCCCTGATCCCGACGCCGGCCTCGTCCCGGCCGCCCGTCACGAGGCCGATCCTCCGGTCAAGGGCGGCGGTGGGCCGATCCCGGGTGCGCTGCCCGAGCACGACGTGGTCGACCAGGTCCGCCGGCGGGGGTGGTGCCTGGCCACGGCCGAGTCGATGACGGGCGGCCTGGTCGCCCGCCGCCTCGCCGCCGCGCCCGGCTCCGGCGCGTGCTTCCGCGGCGGCCTCGTCGCCTATGCGCCGGTCGTCAAGCACGAGGTGCTCGGCGTCCGGCCCGGTCCGGTGGTCGCCGCCGAGGCGGCGGTCCAGATGGCCGCCGGGGCCTCCCGCCTCTTCGACGCCGACGTGGCGGTGGCCACCACCGGCGTCGCCGGCCCCGACGAGCTCGAGGGCCAGCCGGTCGGGACCGTGTGGCTGGCCGTCACCACCCCCGACGTCGAGCGCACCGAGCGCCACCGCTTCGGCGGCACCCCCGACGAGGTCGTGGCGGCGGCCACCGACCACGCGCTGATGCTCCTGCGCACCGTCCTGTCGTCCCTCGCGGCCGGCTCGGCGGCCGGGCCCGAGACGGCCGGCGGGGGCACCTGACCCCGACGACGGCTGACCCCCGACCCGCAGCCCGGCCGGCACCTGCCGGACGAGCGCCGAGCCGGTCGCCCCCGCCCTCCCATCCGCCCGTCGACGCCATCGGCGTCGATCCACCCGAAGGATCCCCTGTGCCCCCCACCCCTGCGCACCCACCTCGCCGCGCCCGTGCCGGCTCCGATCCGACCGTCCCCGTCCCGGATCCCTCCGGTCCGTCGGATCCGTCCGCCGCCCCGGCCCCCAGGTCCCCTTCGACGGCAGCGCCGGCTGAGCGACCACCGCCTGCCGGCCCGGCTGCGCTTGGTACCTTGGCGGAGCCGGTCGGCTCCCGACCGGCGTCGTGAGGCGGGGCGACGGCCCCGGTCAGGTCCCGTTCGCCAACCACCGATGCGAGGTGTCGACGTGCTGGTCCAGCCCCCGGCCGAGCTCGACCCGTCCACCGAGGCCGACTTCGAGGCGCAGCTGCTGGCCGCCGATCCGACGGGCACCACCACCGTCGACTTCTCCGGGGTGACCTTCTGCGACTCCACCGGCCTGCGCGTGCTGGTGTCCCACCAGCGCCGCCACGCCGAGGCGGGCGGGAAACTCCAGGTGCGCGGGGCGTCGCCGTCGATCCGGCGGGTGTTCGAGATCACCGGCCTCGACGACCTCCTCGTCGAGTAGCGCGTCGCTCGGACGGCGCCCGTCCGACCCGCCGCCCGAGGCATCCGCGGGTCCGCCGGTGGGTAGGCGTGGTGGGCCGACCCGCACCGGAGGTGCCGCCATGATCGACCTCGACGCCCGCCCCCTCGCCGTCGTCACCGGCGCGTCCAGCGGGATCGGCCGGGCGCTGGCGGCGGTGCTCGCCGACCACGGCGACGACCTCGTGCTGGCGGCCGAGGACGACGGCATCCACCGGGTGGCCGAGGTGCTCGGCGCGACCGGGCTGGACGTGGTGGGCGTGCAGGTCGACCTCGCCACCCCCGAGGGCGTCGAGTCCCTGGCCGAGCACGTCCGGGCCGTCGGCCGCGCTCCCGAGGTCCTGTGCCTGAACGCCGGCGTGGGCGTGGGCGGCCCGTTCGTCGAGAGCGATCTGGACGAGCAGCTGCGGCTGATCGCCCTCGACGTCACCGGCGTGGTGCACCTGGCCCGCCTGCTGCTGCCGTCGATGGTCGACCACGGCTTCGGCCGGGTCCTCGTCACGTCGTCCATCGCCGCGGTGATGCCGGGTCCCTGGCTGGCCACCTACGCCGCATCCAAGGCGTTCCTGTACTCCTTCGCCCAGGCGCTTCGGGTCGAGCTGGAGGACACCGGGGTGCGCGTCACCGCGCTGCTGCCCGGGCCGACCGACACCGACTTCTTCGCCCGGGCCGGCATCGAGGACTCCCGGCTCGGCCAGGGCCCCAAGGACGATCCGGCCGACGTGGCCAAGGACGCCTACGACGCGCTCATGGCCGGGTCCGACCACGTGGTCGCCGGCTCGTTCCGCAACCGCGTGCAGGTGGCCACCGCCAAGGTCGTCCCCGACACGGTCGCCGCCGACCTGCACGGCGCCATGGCCGCCCCCGCCGAGGTCGCCGCCGACCGCTGATCGCCGCGACCGGCGTCGGCCGCCGGCCGCCGGCCGTCGACGGTCGGATCCTCGGGCCCGGTCCGCGTCACCCTTCCGGTCCGATCGTCGCAACGCGGTGCGACGGCGGTCGCCGTCGTGGCTGTGGTTGGCTGGTGCCGCCGAGGTCGGCAGGATCCGGGGGGATCGGCATGCATCGACGTCGACGGGTCGGGCTGGACCCGCTCCGGTCGCTGGGGTGGCTCGTCGGGGCCCTGGCCGTCCTGGGCGCGTGCACGGGCGGGTCGGCGGACAGCCCGGGTCCCGGCGCGGGGACCGGCTCGTCGGCCGTCGCCGGCGCGCCGTTCACGGCGACCACCATCCCGGCCAGCCGGCCGATCGCCGTCCGCGACGACCAGCCGTGGCCCGTGCACCCGATCGACAGCCGGTACCGCGGGGCCAACGCCCTGTTCCGGGCCGACGTCGACGGCGACGGCCGCGACGACTACGTCACCAACTACGAGTTCGACCAGCGCTACGTCGTCGCCTTCGCCCCGTCGGACCCGGCGGCGACACGGACGCCCTGGCCGACCATGACCTTCCTCTGTCCGACGGCCGACCCCGCCACCAAGGGCTGCGACACCGAGAGCGCCATGGCCGCCGACCTCGACGGCGACGGGAACCTCGACATCGTCGGCGCCCAGGGCGGCCACCCCGACCGGCTCTTCGACGGCGACGAACCGGGCGTCCGGGTGGTGTGGGGGCCCGACCGGTCCCGCGCCCGCGATGCCTCCGCGTGGGTCGACGCCGGGCGCTTCCCTGCGACCGTCGACCAGGGCCACTACCTGTGGGTCGTGCCGTACGACGTCAACGGCGACGGCCACGTCGACGTGATGGCCGGCGGTCGCCAGTACTTCGGGAACGGCCGGACCGGCGGCATCGTGTGGCTCGAGGCGCCCGCCGACGCCGATCGCCGGCGTGACCTGTCGGCGTGGACCCTGCACGCCATCGACGCCGACACGCCCGGCGGCCACGGCTTCGTGCTGGCCGACCTCGACGGCGACGGTGACCCCGATCTGGTCGACGCCACCGCCGACTTCGACACGCCCGAGGACCAGGAGGCGGTGGTCTGGTACCGCAACCCGGGCCCGGGGAGCTCCGAGCAGCGGGCCCCATGGCCGAAGACCGAGCTGCTGCGCGACCCCGGCTTCTACGGCAAGCCCCAGGTGGCGGTGGCCGACCTCGACGGCGACGGCCGGGACGACCTCGTCACCCAGACCGTCGATGACCTCGTCGTCTTCCGGCGGAAGCCGGCCTCGGCTCCCGACGACGTCGCCTTCGACACCATCCGCATCCGCAAGCCCGATGTGATCCGGTGGGCGAGCCGCGGGCTGAAGGTGGGCGACGTCGACGGCGACGGTCGTCCCGACCTCGTGCTGCTGATGACCCACGACGACGCCACGCTGCCGGCCGGCAAGGCGTCGGTGTCGTGGCTGTCGTTCGACGGCGGCTCGCTCACCGCCGACGCGCTGCGCGTCCATCCCGTCAAGTGGTCGCCCGGGACGGTGTCGAGCCTGCCGATCTTCGGGGAGAAGTGGGACCAGGTCGACCTGCGCGACGTCGACGGCGACGGCGACCTGGACATCGTCGCCAACGACGAGGAGTGGATGCAGGAGCCCGACGGCGAGCTCGGCCTTTACAGCGGGCGGACCACCGGGGAGTCCGTTGCGGTGGTCTGGTTCGAGAACCGGCTGGGCGAGGACCCGGAGGCCTGCACGGCGTCGGCGGGCGGCGGCTGCCGCCTCGAGGCCGAGCGGCCGACCGCGGTCGCCGATGGGACGTGGATCGAGCGCAACGCGGTGGCCGGTGCATCGGGCGGCGCCTACCTGCAGGCGTTCAACGGCGTCGATCCGGCCACCTGCCCGTCGACGCCAGGACCCGACCGGACCGAGGCCGACTGCCCGCCGCGCCCCGACGGCGCGCTCGCCGTCACCGACACGAAGGGCGTGCGGTACCGGCTCGACGGTGGCGCCGCCGGCGGCGACCTGTGGTTGCGCGTGCTGGCGCCGGCCCGGTTCGGCAACGGGCTCGGTGGCAGCCGATCGGATTCGGCCTGGGTCGGTGTCGACGGCGGGGCGCCGGTCGTCGTCGGCGACGACGCCGGGGTCGCGCCCGAAACGTGGACGTGGGTGAGGGCCGACCTGCCCGTCCCGGCCGGTTCCCACGAGGTCGACTTGCGGGTGCGCGAGCGCGGCCTGGCCGTCGACGCCCTCGCCGTGGTGCCGGCCGGCGCTCCGCCTCCGTCCTGATCGGCGGATGCGGCCGTGCCGTCGCTCGCGCCGTTCTCCGGTCGGGAGGAGCCGCCGGCCGTCCCGCCCCCTGGGGTGGAGGCGATTCAGGCCTTGGCGGCGTTGATGGCCTGCTTGGCGGCGATCAGGTCGGCGACCACGTCGTCGGGCAGCGGGTCGTCGGGGGTGAACTGCAGCGTGCCCTTGGTGGTGCCCCAGCGCGCCGCCGCGGGGACCTCACCGATGACCGAGCCGCTGTGGGGGAAGTAGCTGAGGTGCTTCTTGAAGGCGGCGAAGCCGGCCACGACCTTGCCGTCGACCCGGAAGGCGGGCATCGAGTACGAGATGCACTGCTCGGCGTCGGGCACGACGGCGAGGATCTGGTCGCGCAGGTGCTCCAGCGCGGCCCGCTTCTCGGGGTCGTCGACCGTGGCGAGGTACTCGTCGATCTCGGCGGCGCTCATGGCCCCAGCCTCGCGCGTCCAGCCGTGCGGTCGAGCCTGCTGTCGAGGCGTCAGCGGCGGTCGTCGGCGTCGGGGGCGAAGCGGCGGAACAGGGCCAGCTCGGCCAGGCCCGCCAGGGCCGGCACGGCGACCATGGCGACGGCCACGAGGGCGATGCCGCCGCTGGCGTGGGCCGAGCGGATGGCGGCGCCGAACACCAGCGCCGCGGTGGCCCACACGACGATCGACAGCACCTGGTAGGTGCTGCGGTCGTGGTGGGCTCGGGGATCGGCGGTCGGGCTGGCGTGCATGGTCTTCTCACGTCCTCGGGGGCGGATCGGTTCCCGACCCGTGGTCCACGAGGTCGGTCGACCCCAGCGGACCACGACCACCACGGCCGCGCATCCCCCGCCGGTCTCGATCCCCCGTCCGACCACCGACGTACCGGGCGGGCCGCGTCGGGTGGGTGCGTCGTTGCGGGTGCGTCGGTGCTTTGGCGCGGCTCGGTGCTCAGACGATGGGTCGCGGGGTGGCGTGGCCGAAGCCGTAGCCGGCGCGGATCAGCGGGAGGTCGGCCATGGTGCGCACACCGGCGGGCGCCTCGCAGAGGGCGGGGATGGCGTTGATGGCCTGCATGGCGGTGGCGATGCTGGCCGCCCGCACGTGCTCGCTGAGCGGAAGGTCGCGCTCGTAGCTCATGAGGCTGAGGAAGTGGGTGCGCAGCGACGGCTCGCCCTCGAGGGTGAGCGTCCAGCCGTCGAGCGGGCGGGGCCAGTGGTCGGGGTACTCGCCGCCGACGGTCCACAGCGTCTCGATCTCGACGAGCGTCTCGCCCTGCCGACGCCCCTGCCAGTGCCAGCGCTGGCCGGCCACCGTGCCGGCGAGCAGCGGGATGCCGAAGATCTCGTGGTCGTCGCGCGCGGTCACCAGCTCGACGTCGGTGGTGACCTCCTCCAGGCCGGCGCCGAGCGCCTCGCCCACCAGCCAGATCATCTCCTGGAAGATGCCGCTGTTGAAGCGGAGGAAGTCCGACGCCTCCTCGGTGACGTCCTCGACCGGGCGTCCGAACCGCATGTTGTCGAAGGTGATGTCGGTGCTCTCGTAGAAGCTCCAGTCGGCCCGCTCCTGCAGCGTGACCCGGTCGATGCGCCGGCACATGCCCGACAGCGCCAGCGGCAGGACGCCGCTGATGTTGCCCGGGTTGAGGCCGGTGCCGTGCACCGACGTGCCGCCCTCGGCGCAGGCGGCCTCCAGCTTCTCGAGGTCCTCCGGCGGCAGCGACCGCGGGTGGAAGAGGAAGGCGGTGGTGACCACGTTGGCCCCCGACGCCAGGATGCGGCACACCTCGTCGACCGACGTGAGCAGCGGCATGTAGGCGACGCAGTCGGCGCCGAGGGCGAGGATCTCGTCGACGTCGCGCGTGGCGATCACCCCGAGCGGGTCGATGCCGGCGATGGTGCCGGCGTCGACGCCCTCCTTGGCCTCGCCGTAGACCTTGGCGCCCACGAGCTCGAGGTCGGGCCGTTCGGCGATGGCCCGGATCGCCTCCACGCCCTGGTTCCCCGTCGCCCACTGCACCACGCGGTACGCCATGGCTCGCTCGCTCCTCTGGTCGATCGTCGTTCGCTCGTGTCGTTCGACTCGTCGTGGCACCGTACCGGGCGCACCGTCGACGGGTCCGTGCTAGACGGTCCGTTTCGTCATGCGACGGTGGCGACGGCGCGATGGACCGACCGGGTCAGGCGCGGGGAGTGCACAGGATGAGCCTCCGGTGGACGATCGTGGCGGTCGCTGTCGGAGCGGGCGTGGGGGTGCTGGCTGGCGGTGTGCTCGTCGTCCTCGCCTACGCGATCTGCGTCGGCGACTCGATGTGCACCGAATCGGACCGGAGCGCCTACGTGCGCATGGCCCTGCTTCTCCCGCTGTTCGGTGTCGTGCTGGCCGTCGGCGTGGCCGCGGTCGTCGAGCGTCTGCGACGACCCACCGCTTGACCGACGGGCTCCGTCGGGTCGATGGGTCTAGGCCCTCGGCGGCCGGCCTCAGCCGGTGAACGTGGGGGTGACGGTCGGTGCGACGGAGGCGGGCACGGTGGTCGAGGTCGTCGCGGTCGATCGCAGGTCGAGGGTGAGCTGCTCGGTGACGCGCGTGCACACCTGGCGCGCCGCCTGCCCGGGCGGCGGAGCGATCACGGCGTTGCACGACCCTGCGGTCCACAGCGCGGCGCCGAGGGCGGGCATCGACGCGACGTACGGCGTGAACGGGATCGACGGATCGGTGAGGCAGGCCGGCGTCGATCCGGGGACGGCCTGCGGGCAGGCGGGGCCACCCGGCACGATCTGGACCCAGCCCGAGCCGTCCCATCGCCATCGGTCCGAGAGCTCCTCCTGGACGAACCCGGTCGGCGCGAACTGGTAGCCGCCGACGACGAGCCCGCCCGGCTCGCTCCCCCCGGCGGACGCCGACCGGTAGAGGGCGCCGGCGTACACCTGGAACCGGGCGGGGATGCCACAGGCGTCGCACACCTGGTGCCAGCTCCAGGCGCCGGTGTCGTCCTCGGTCAGGCGCCAGGTGTCGCCCAGCTCGACGGCCGACTGCCCCACTTGGGTGCCGCCCCCGAACACGATGAAGTCCCTGCCGTCGAAGAAGAAGCCGGCCGCGGCGCGGGGCGTCGGCGGCGTCCCGGCGGGGACGAGGGGATCCCAGTCGCTGCCGTTCCACCGCCACAGCTGGTTCGACAAGGCTTGTGAGCCCACCGGGCTCTGGCCGCCGAACAGCAGGGTGTCGGTGCCGTTCGTCGCGCTGGCGCCGCCGTCGAGCTTCCCCGGCGCGCACCCCGACGGCTTGGCGTTGCACGGGGCGGCGTGCCACGCGTCGTCGTCGCCGAGGACGAACATCTCGGCGCGGTAGTCAGGGGTGACCCCGTGGGTCTGGATGAACGTGCGGCCGCCGCTGTAGACGAACACCTGGCCCTGGCCGACGGGCATGGTGCCGGCGGTGCCCCCGTAGGCGTCGCCGGGCTGGCTGAGGTCGGTGCTGGGCTGGGGCACCGAGCTCAGGAGCGTCCAGTCGTGGGCGCGCCCGTCCCAGCGCCACGTCTCCTTCACCCCGGTGTTCACGTCGAGCCGGCGCAGCACGGCGGCGGTGCCGTCGCTGGTGCCGGCCACCAGGTCGAGCTCGACCGGGGTGATCCCGTCGTGGGTCGGCCCGCCCCGCACCGTCACGGTGGAGACCGGTGGCAGCGCCGCGGCGGCGAGGATCGGCATGGCTCCGGACCAGCCCGTGGTGGCCGACGTGACGACCAGGGTGGCGGCGAGGACGAGGCCTGCGATGCCGCTCCGGCGTGGGGCTCTCGTGCCGCCGAGTCGACGACGCCGGTGCACCGGCTGCGGCTGCCGTCCCCCCGACATCGTCATGCCACCAGTCGGGACCGATCGAGCCACGACCCCCACCACGCCAGCTCGTCGGCGTCGCCGCCGAGCGCCTTCTCCCAGCCGAACCACACCAGACCGGCCACCATGCCGAGGGTGACCTGGCGGTCCCACCAGCCGTCGGTGGCGATGCCGCGCGCCTCGAGGCCACGGCGGTAGTGCTCGATGGTGTCCTCGCGCGAGCAGGGCAGGCGGGCGGCGTTGATGGCGAGGTACCAGGCCAGCTCGGCGCAGCCCCAGCCGCGACCGGGGTTCTCCCAGTCGAACAGCACCGTGCGCCCGTCGCCGTCCCGGCCGAGGTTGCCGAGCTTCCAGTTGCCGTGGACGAACGTGCTCGGCGTGGTGGCGAGCGCGTCGACCAGTGGCGAGGGATCGGCGGCGAGGTCGACGGCGGCCGTCAGGTCGGGTGCGATCTCGGGCAGCCGCGCCCAGCCCTCGCCGATCAGGCGGGGGACGAGGTG
Organism: Acidimicrobiales bacterium; assembly: GCA_046331175.1. Lineage (GTDB taxonomy): Bacteria > Actinomycetota > Acidimicrobiia > Acidimicrobiales > Acidimicrobilacustridaceae > JAWKIW01. The sequence continues at coordinate 109,794 of JAXLRI010000009.1, read as the reverse complement.
GTCGTCGTCGGTCGCGGTCTCGGCGACGGCGGTCCAGGGCGACAGCTCGAGCAGGCGGTTGGTCGGCGGGACGATGTCGATCTCGGACCCCCCGTCCCAGAAGGCGGCGTGGAAGGCGGCCATGTGGTCGATGAAGGTCTCGTGGACCTCGAGGTCGATGGGCTCGTCACCGGACGGGATGAGGTGCCCGCCGACGTCGTCCATGAGCAACCAGGAGCCGTAGCCGGCGGGGTGGGGCTCGGCATCGACGGCGATGGCGACGATGGGCTGCACGAAGCAGTCGGGGAGGCGATCGAACAAGCCGCGGCGCCACATCTCGACGGTGCCGCAGGCGACATCGCCGACGGCCCGCATCGTCCAGTCGCGTCGGACGTCGAGGCGCTTGAGGACCATGGTGCGGCCGTCGACCTCCACCCGCTCGAGCTCGGCCCCCGACTTGCCGTCGGTCCCGGGCAGCGGCGCGCGGGGAGCGCCGGGTGGCACGAGGTCGGCCAGGGACGTGGCGATCGGTCGCCCGCTCGGAGCGCTCATGGCGTCGTCGGCCCCGTCGTGGGCGGCGACTCGTCGAGGGCCGTGCCGATGATCAGCTTCGTGCTGGTGGTCGGCGTCGTGCCGGTCATCGCCGCTGCTGCGCTCCGCAGGTCCGCCAGCCCATCGGTCACCGACGTCACCCGTTCCGGGCGGCGTCCATCTCGGCGACCAGCGGGGCCGGCCAGCGGCCGCCGCACACGACGGTGTCGGCGACGATCGCCCCGTCGGCCACCTCGAGCACTTGCACGTGGTGGGCGAGGTGGTCGACGCCGTCCTCGACCCAGGCGAGGTCGTACTCGACGACCTCGATGGTGCGGTCGCCGCCATCGGCACCGCCGTCGGCGGCGCCTGTGCTGCCGCCGACCGGGAGCCGGCGGAGGTGGGTGAAGGTGCCCGGGTCGGCGAACCACCGGCTGTACTCGGCGAGCACGGCGTCCCGGCCGCTCACCTCCAGCCGCCAGTTGGGCACGGTGGCGTCGAGCACCACGTCGTCGGCCCAGGCGGTGCACGAGGCGACGTCGCCGGCCTCCACCACCCGCAGGAACTCGCCCACCGGATCGTCGTGCTGGGTCATGCCCAACCCTCCCCTCGGGTCGCGGCCCCTCCGCCGCGACGCGCTCCGAACGTCCAGCCGCCCACGCTGCCGCCTGGTCCGATGTCCGCTCGGGTCGCCCACGACCGTACCCGCCGTACGGCTCGACGGCTCGGGAGCGCTGCTGGTCGCCGCGGTGCGTGCCAGGGCAGGTCGTTCGTGCGCCGTCCGACCCGGCGACCAGCCTCGCGGCGCTGATCGACGAGGATGTGGTCCATGGCGGATGAACCACCTGTCACGGCGTCGCCCGGACCGCCGGATGGCCAGCCGCGGTTCCCTCCACCACGGGCGACGCAGTCGATCGCCGGGTTGCTGCTGGTCGCGCTGGGGGTCGTCTTCGGCTTTGTCGGCCTGCTGGTGGTCACGGCCTTCGCGGCCCGCCCGAACGGTGCAGGCTCGGTGCTCTTCGCCATCGTCCTCTGTGGCGGGTCGAGCGCGGTCTGCATCGTCGGCGGGGTTCGGGTCATCCGCGGGCAGCGTTGACGCCGTCGACGGCCGGCGCGCCGCCGGGCGACGTCGTCCGTGCCGCCGGCCATTCCTGTCACACCCCCTCGTCAGGATGGGGGCATGGTCGAGGTGACGGTTCCGGTGCGCGACAGCGTGCGACGACCGCGGGATGCTGCGAGGGGCGGGTCAGCCGGTCGGGTGCGTGGTGTGGCGCGGTGCGTTGCGCACGAGCCGTCGGGTCGGGTGACGGTGCGGTGCCCGTCGCCGCTGGCGACCGAGCCACCGGAAGGTGCCGCGAGCCCCACGGGTGAGGCTGACGTGGGAGGCGCGCTGGAGATCCTTGCCGACGGCGCGGTCGACGCGCTCACCGACGCTTCCGACGACGCTGCGCTCGGCACCACATTGGACCCGCTCTCTGACACCACCGACGCTGCGCTCGCCGACGTCAACGACGCCGCGGTCGACAGCGACCTGTCCGTTGTGGTCGACGGTGCCCCCGATGTCGACGACGCCGACGCCGACGTCGCCCCGGTCGCGCTCGGCAAAGGTGGCGAAGCGGTCGTGGGGGCGTCGTCGGGACCGTCGTTGGCCGAGGCGGTCGATGCGCTGCGGGCGGCACTGTCTGCCGCGGGTGCGGTGGCCGGGATCGACGCCGAGGGTCTGTGCGCCGAGGTGTTGGTGTTGGAGGAGCTGCGGCGCCTGGTCGATGTGGCCGAGGGTGCCCGGCTCGCCGAGCTGGATCGCCGCGACGCCACCGCCCGGGACCACTAGTTGGTGACGCATCGGTGGTTGGCTCGTGAGGCGATGCTGCCGGCGGGGGTGGCCCGCGACCGCGTGAGGGTCGGCACGGCGCTGGCCGAGCGCTTCGACCGGTTGGGTGCAGCGGTCGAGGCCGGGCAGATCTCGTGGGACCACGCCCGAGCCATCGTGCGCACCGCCAACCCCCGCGTCGTCGACGCGGTGACCGATCTGCAGGACGACCTGGTCGACCTCGCGGAGGCGACGGTGTTCGAGCGGTGGCGCCGCGAGCTGGGCGGCATCGTCACGTTGGTCGACGCCGACGGCGGCCACGCCCACCCCCAGACCCCAGCACGCGGTGACCCGCCTGGGTCCAGCGCCCCGGTAGCGGCCCGGTGGTCAGGGTCTGCCGGGTGCTGATGGGCTGAGCCTGCGGGATGGCGGGACGGCGGGAGACGTCGTCGCGCCGCTCGCCGCTACAGGTTCTCGTAGATGATCGACGAGATCGTGGCCTCGTCCTCGAACACGCCCCCGACGTCGGTGGCGAGGTCGGTGACCGGCCCGGCGTCGTTGACCATCAGCGCATAGGCGACCTTCCGGCCGCTCTTGGTCTCGATGTAGCCGGCCAGGTTCTGCGCCTTCAGCTCGAGCGTCTCGCCGTCGGCCCCCGGCATGATCGTCGTGCCCGGCTTGGCGAAGACGTGGCCCTTGCCGGGGAGCGTGGTCCCGGCCGTGGCCAGCGACCCGTCCACGCCCAGCACCGGCAGGGCCGCCTGGTACGGCTGGGCCACCGGGCTCTTGGCCATCTGGGTCAGCAGCTGCACAAGCGCGGTGGGCGACGCCTGGCTGTCGGGCGTGCCGCTGCCGTTGGTCGGGAAGTCGAACTGGTCGGGTGGCACGCGGTACTGGTCGATGAGCGTCTGGCGCTCGGCGCCCAGCGCGCCCTGGATGGTGGTCTGACCCTTGTCCACGCCGAACAGGCTCAGCGACAGGTTGGCGCCGAGGTTCAGGCTGACCTTCAGGATCAGCTTGGCGTCCTGGGCGTACGGCGGCGAGGTGAACGACCCCACCTTGGTCTGGTCGGTGTAGCTCGACGCCGGTGGGAGCGAGGCCGACGGGTTCGGCGCCACCGGCGTGGCTGTCACCGTGATGCCCTGCCGCTGCAGCGCCTCGATGAAGGCGGTCCGGGCGAACGACGGCGGATCTTCCACGCGGAACGTGCGCACCAGGTCGGGCGACGAGCTGAGCGGCGCCACGTAGCCCTGCGGCAGCGAACCGCTGATCGTGCCCGAGCAGCCCGGGGTGCCGATGCACCCGATGCTGCCCTTGTCCGACAGCTTCACGTCGTCCTTCGACCCGGCGGCCCCGGTCTCCACCGTGCTGTTCACGCTGAACGCCCCGGTCTGGGGCCGATAGGCCATGGCGGCGGACTGCCCCGGCTGGGTGGGCGTCACGGTGACGTCGACCATGTTCTCGTTGACCAGCATCGGGCTGATGAGCAGGTTGCCGTTGGGCACCCGGTAGGCCTGGAACAGCCGGTCGTCGACCACCACGTCACCCGAGACCGAGGTGATGCCCGCCGCCTTCACCTGGGCGGCCAGGTCGTTCAGCGCGTAGAGCGGGTCCTGCGGCGTCAGCTCGGCGGTGCCGAGGCCGTTGGCGTCGTTGTGGTCGAAGTCGGTCACGGCCACGGTGTCGGCGTCGATGCGACGGCCGCCGAAGGTCAGGTCGCCCGACGCCACCAGCACGAGGTTGCCGTTCAGCGTTCCGCCGTCCACCGAGCCGGTCCGGTAGACGGGGGTGATCTCGCGGTGGTCGGCCCCCAGCTGGTTGAGCGCGGTCCCGACGGAGAACAGCTTGCGGGTCGACCCGGTGAGCGACATCTGCTCGGCGTTCAGCGGATAGGTGATCTCACCCGTCTCCACGTCGCGCACGAGCAGGCTCCACGTGGCGCCCGAGTACCGGGGCTTGCTCATCACGGCCTTGATGGAGTCGGGCAGGTTCGACGACGCCACGCTCTGGGTGGCCTTGGCCGGTCCGGTGGTCCCGGTGGTGCCGGCGCCGGTCGTGCCGGTGCGGCCACCGGCGGCCGTGGTCGCCGGCGACGACGAGCCGCCGCTGCTGCAGGCGACGGCCAGCAGCGCGCCGGCGGCCACCAGCCCCCACGCGGCGGCCGGCCGTCCCGCGCTCGTGCCTCGGTTGCGCCCTCGTCGCCCGCGAGCGGCCGAGCGGCCGCCTTCGTCCGTGTGCTCCTTCGGCGCCATCGGCCCTCCCTGGTCGCGCGTCCGCCGTGTCGTCCGGCGGAGCGACCGGTCGTCCCGCCGGGCTGGGCGGGACCTCCGTGGGCGGACCGCAGGTTTCTAGCGCATCGGGTGCCCCGTCCGGGGTGCGGGGCGGGGTCGGATCCGCGGGGTCACCGCCCCGGAGGCGCCGGTGCCGGTGCCGGCCGGGCGGGGTCTCGGACGGCGTCGGACCGGTCGAACGGGTGCCGGTCCCTGTCGGAGGGCCGGCCGGGTGGGCGTCAGCCGGTGAAGGCGGGCGTCACGCTGCCGGCGCTGGTGGTCACCGGCAGCGCCCCGGTGCCCGGGCCGGCCGTGGTCGTCGTCGGGCCGGGTGCCGTGGTGGTCGGCGCGGCGGTGGTGGTCGTGGTGGTCGTCGGCGGGTCCGGCACGCACGCCAGGGCCTCGGCCGGGGTCAGGAAGCGCACGCCCTGCGCCTCCAGCGGGGCGAGGAGGTCGACCAGCTGGTCGAGCGGTGCGTTCCACGCCGTCACCGCGTAGAAGGTGACGATCGGCCGCTGCGACGCGGGCAGGGCGGCCAGCGCCGAGATCTGGGCGGCCAGCTCGGTCGGCCCGTCCTCGTAGGCGCCCTGGCGGGACTTCAGCACCGGAACGCCGTCGGGGGTGTGGAACGGTGACGGCCCGCCGAAGTCGAGGTAGTCCATGAGGAACCCCTCGGGCTGGCTGCCGGCGGTCGCCGCCCCCTGGTGCACGAGGGCCCAGCCGGCGGCGTCGGGCGTCCCGAGCAGCGCGTCGAGCGTCCAGTGGGTGCGCAGGCCGAGCACGGCGTCGAGGCGGAAGCTGTCGGCGAAGTACGTCGCTCCGTTTGGCATCAGCGACGTGTACGCGTAGCCGATGCCCATCATCCCGACGATCTCGTCGCGGCTGGTGGTGGTCGACGCGAAGCGGTCCCAGATCGACGGCATGAGCACCGCCGCGCTCTCGCCGATGCTCCACCCGAGGGCCAGCTCGCCCCGGCGGGGGCTGTTCCAGCGCGACGGCGTCGGGTACCGCCCCTCGGGGATGACGAGGTTGTCGCCGTCGGAGACCGACAGGACCACGTTCACCTGATCGCTGGTGCACGGCGTCGTCGGTGGGGTGGGCGCGGTGGCCGTGGCCCGCGGGGTCGAGGCGCCCACCGCGATGTGGAACGAGAGGTTGTCGGTTGTGTCGGTGGCGACGAGGAACCGGCCGGCCTGCGACAGCCGGGCCACCGCCTGCACCTCCTCGGTGCCGTTGTCGGCCACGTAGCCGTAGACGGGGTGGTCGGTCGGCAGCCCGTCGAAGAGCGCGTACACCCGGTCGTAGTCGGACTGCGACGGGCGGGTGTAGACGGCCATCACGCCCTGCTGCACCAGGAGGTCGCGGGGCTGGTGCCGGTCGGGCTGCTGGATGGCGAGGCCCTGGTACGGCAGCTGCGCCCGGTAGGTCGCGGCGGTGGCCTCGTAGGCGGTGGCGGCGTCGGTCCAGCGGCCGCGGTGGTCGTCGAGCTGGTGGATGCCGCGGCTCTCGAGGCCGGCGATCTGGTCGGGCGTGGCCACCACGCCGCCGAGGGCCGCCGCCGCGGTGGTCGCGGTGTTGATCGTCCACGGCTCGGCCTCGCTCGCCACCACGTAGCCGGCCACCTCGGCCTTGTAGGCGTCGAGGGCGGCCCCCAGGTCACCGGTGGCCGACACCGTCACCAGGCTGCGGGCGACGTAGTCGTCGATCCACTGCTGGTCCTCGCCGGCGTCGCGCATGCCGACGAGGTACAGCCGCGCCGAGGTGCGGTTGACGATCCCCTGGAGCGTGGCCGCCAGCAGCTTGGTGCTGTTCGACGAGCCGGCGATCTGGGCGATGCGCACCGGGCCGAGGGACGGCTTCCGCGTGAGGTAGCGGTCGACGATGTCGGTCGGCACGACACCGGTGGCCCCCGCCGTCGCACCGCGGCGGCCGCCAGCCGTGGCGGCGGCCGCGTCGATCGATGCCGATGCCGATGCGGTGGTGCCGCTCGGGGCGGCTGACGCGCCGGTCAGGGCCGTCGGCACCAACAGGGCGACGGTCGCCAGCACCAGCGCGCCGAGCGCGCGTCGTCGTGGTCCCCCGATCCGCACGGCCCGCACGCTACCGGCCCGACCTGGCACGCGGTCGGTCGCCGCCGGTGTGGCGCCGGTGTGGCGCGACGGCAGCTCAGACCACGACGGGCAGGTGCAGCACCGGGCGCATGATGACGTGCATGCCCAGCTCGGGCTCGCCGGCCAACGCCATGGCGGGGAAGCGTGCCACCAGCGTGCCGATGACCGTCCGCAGCTCCAGCCGAGCCAGCGCGGCCCCGAGGCAGTAGTGCGCCCCGATGCCGAAGGGCACCATCGCCGCGTTGTCACGGGTGAGGTCGAAGGTGTTGGGGTCGGCGACGGCGCGGGGGTCGCGGTTGGCGCCACCCATCACGAAGAAGACCGGCTGGCCCTTGCGGACGAGGTGACCGCCCAGCTCGACGTCCTCGACGGCGAAGTGGGGCATGGCCTTGCCGGGCGGGCCGAAGCGCAGGACCTCCTCGACGGCCACCTCGAGCAGCGAGGGGTCGGCCACCAGCCGGTCGCGCTGGTCGGAGTTGCGCAGCAGGGCGATCATCCCGTGGCTGATCTGGTTGGCGGTGGTGTCGGTGCCGGCGAAGACCAGCGAGATGACGAGCGCCTCCATCTCGGCGTGGGTGAGGCGATCGCCCTCGTCCTCGGCGGCGACGAGGCGGGCCAGCAGGTCGTCGGGCCGCTCGTCGACCGGCATGGCCTCGCGGGCGGCCAGCTCGTCGGCCAGCAGGACCGCCACCTCCTCGATGGCGTCGTCGGCGCGGGCGGCGGCCTCGGGTGTGACCATCGGGTCGACGATCGACAGGAAGTCCTCGGCCAGGTCGACGAAGCGCTGGGCGTCGGCGTCGCGCAGGCCGAGCAGGTTGGCGATCACGCGCGACGGCACCGCGTAGGAGACCTCCTGGGCGAGGTCGTGGTGCGACCCGGGCTCCCAGCCGTCGATCAGCCGGTCGACCAGCGCCTGGGTGAAGGGCTGCTGGGTCTGGATGCCCTGGGGCGTGAACGCCTTGGTGACCAGTCGGCGCAGGCGCGTGTGGTCGGCGGTGGTGACGTGGAACAGGGCGTGGTCCTCGAGCCGCGCCCAGCCCCGCGACTCGGCCACCGGCTCGGGCGGCTCGTAGGCGCTCCAGTAGCGGCGGCTGGGGGAGAAGCGGGGGTCGCGCAGCACGGCCTCGAGCTCGGCCAGGCCGGTGACCACCCAGCCGTCGGCGTCCTCCCACCGCCACACCGGATCGATGGCCCGCAGCTCGTCCCACACCGGGAACGGGTCGGCGTTGAGGGCGGGGTCGAACAGGTCGAGGTGCGGGGCGGCCGTCTCCATGGTCGAAGCCAACCACACCGGCGAGGCGCCGGACGCCCGGGCGCTGTCCGCGGCCCGTGGCGCGCGGCCGCCCGCCGATCGGTCGCGCGGAGGCGCCGGCCGCCGATCAGTCGAGGGTCGACCAGAAGGCGGCCAGCTCGGCGGCGACCGCGTCGGCCCGCTGGACCGGCCACCAGTGCGTGGCGTCGAGGGGGACGAACCGGGCCCCGGTGCGGGCGGCGATCCGCTCGCCCGACTCGACGGGCACGTAGCCGTCGCTCGTGCCCCACAGCAGCAGCCCGGGGGTGGTCACGTCGTCGAGGCCGGGACCCCACTCGGCCCCCACGTCGATCGCCGACCGGTACAGGTCGAGGATGCAGCCCTTCATGGTGTCGTCGATGTCGGCGGCCGCCGCGGCGGCGGCCTCGGGCGACCACCCCTCGGCTTCGAACATCGGGGCCATGACCTCGGGCGTGATGAGGTCGCGCATCACCTGCTCGCCGACCTCGGGGGTCTGCCAGAGCTGGGCGGTGTCGTGCCACGTGTACTCGGGGTCGATGGGCCCGTTGCCCGCCGCCCACGACCGCAGGCCGGCGGGCCCGAGCGACGCCACCCGCAGGGTGAGGATCGAGCCCCAGTCGTGGCCGACCAGGTCGACCGGGCCGGCGGCGGCCAGCTCGGCCAGCCGGGCCAGCAGCCAGTCGAGGTAGGCCTCCTTTGTGGCGGCGAACCCCGCGGGGCGGTCGTCGCCGAAGCCCGGGAGGCGCAGGGCCACGACGTCGTCGCGATCGAGGGCGGCACGGAGGGGATCCCACACGCGCGGCGTGTCGGGGACCCCGTGGACCAGGACGACGGGCACGACGACGAGGCTACGTGCCGCAACGCCGCCGCGCCCCCGGGCCCGACGCGCCGGAGCCGGCCGGGAGGTCCCGGCCGGCTCCGTGCGGCGTGCCTGCGAGCGCCCCGGCGGCGCCGCCGGGGCGCCGGGTCAGCCCAGCGCCTTGGCCTTCAGGCGGTCGTACTCGGCCTGGTCGATGGCGCCGCTGTCGAGCAGCTCCTTGGCCTTGGCGATCTGGTCGGCCGCCGAGCCACCCGAGCCGGCCACGTCCTGGACGTAGGCGTTGAAGTCCTTCTGGGCCTGGACGGCCGCCGCCTGCTGGCGCTGGGCCATGCCCTGGCCGCGCACGATCAGGTAGATCAGCACGCCGAGGAACGGGGTGATGATCACGAACAGCACCCACAGGACCTTCTTGGCGCCGGACTCCTCGTGATCGCGGAACAGGTCACCGAACACCTGGAACAGGATCATGATCCAGATGAAGAAGAAGAAGAAGACGATCATCGACCACAAGATGTCGCCCAGGGAGATGTCGGCCAGCAGCATGGGAAGTCCTCCGTTTCCCGCCGGCACCGATGCCGAGGGGCACCCCAAGATACCCGGGGCGGTGTTCGGACCTCCTCATCCCCGATGGTCGAGATCTCGGTTGTGCCGATGGCCAGCGAGCCGGTTTCCTTCCCCGAGATCCGCGAGGTGGCCCGCCCGATCGTGGAGGCGATCGTGGGGTCCACCGTCGCCACCGTGGGTCCCGATGGCGCCCCCCCGCACGCGGCTGATGCACCCGGTCTGGTGGTGGGACGGCGATCGATCGACGCTGGCCCCGGGGTCCGGACCGCGGCGAGGTGCGAGGATGGGCCGGTGACCGGCTCCCTCGACCCCGCCCAGGCCGCGGCCGCGCTCGAGGCGGCCAACGACCCGCTGGTGGTCATCGACCGGACCGGCACCGTCCAGTGGGCCAACGCCGCCGTCGGCCTGCTCGGCTGGCAGCCGGGCGACCTGCTGGGGCGGTCGGTCCTCGACCTCATCCCGGCCGAGGACCAGGAGCGGGCACTGCTGGCCCTGCTCGCCATCGACACCGGGTTCCCGCCACCCTCTTCGGCGCCCTTCGAGGTCGCCACCGCCGGCGGCTCCCGCCTCGAGTGCGACGTGGCCGCCTGGGTGATCGGTCCCCCCGGCGACCCCGAGGCGGTGCTCGTCCACGCCCGGCCCACGCAGGACTCCCGCGTGCTGCGGCACCTGTTGCAGCGCCTCCTCGCCGGCGACGCCTCGCCCGCCGCCCTCGAGGACATGCTCGAGGTCCTCTACCACCGCAACGAGCACGCCCGGGTGGTGATCACGTTCGTCGACGAGGACGGCGTCTCCCGCCGCGTCGGCCACGACCTCGACCGGCGGCTCACCGGCGAGGCGTCGGGTGACGCCGGGCCCTGGGCGACGGCGCGCGCGACGGCCGCCGACGTGGTCGTCGAGGACCTGGCCCTGCTCGGCGACCTGGCCGGGGTGGCGGCGGCGGCCGGGCTGGGCGGGGCGTGGATCCGCCCGGTCTGCGCCGACGGCGAGGTCATCGCGCTCATCACCGTGTGGGTGGTCGCCGACGGCCCGCCGGTCCAGCTCGACCAGTACTCGATGGCCCTGCTCGCCCAGCTCATCGAGCTCGTGCTCCGCTGGCGCACCCAGACGCGCGACCTGGAGCGGGCCGCCACTCGCGACCCGCTCACCGGCCTGCCCAACCGCCGGGCGGTGGCCGAGTTCGACGAGGACGGTCCCCGCCGCGAGCTCGGCGTGCTCTACGTCGACCTCGACCGGTTCAAGCCGGTCAACGACCGCCTCGGCCACGCCGCCGGCGACGAGGTGCTGCGGACGGTGGCGGCCCGCCTGCAGGCGACGGTTCGGCCGACCGACATCGTCGCCCGGCTCGGCGGTGACGAGTTCGGGGTGATCTGCCCGGGCTGCACCCGCGACGAGCTGGCGGAGCTGGCGGCGCGGATCATCGACCGGGTGGCCGACCCCGTCGGCGTGCACGGCGAGGTGGTGCAGGTGGGGGCGTCGATCGGTGCGGTGGTCGGCCACGACCGGGCGGAGCCGTTGCTGGCCCGGGCCGACCGCGCCCTCTTCGACGCCAAGGAGCTCGGCCGGGGCACCTGCCACTGGGCGCCCTGATCGCGGTCGGGACCGCCGGCCTCGCCGCCGGTCCGGGTGTCGTCAGGCCTTGGCGTTGCGGCGGCGGGCGCCGCGCACGAGGGCCCGCTGGTAGAGGCGCACGGGCAGGCGGGGCAGCACGTCGAAGAACCAGGCATCGGGGCCGATGAGGGCCCGCCGCTTGTCCTGCTCGACCGCGGCGAGGATCTGGCGGGCGGCCTTCTCGGGGCGGGTCATGGCGATGCGGTCGAACTGCTCGTGCATCTCGGCCACGCCGGCCGACAGCTCGGCGGCGTTCATGTCGACCCGGGCCCGGCGGGCGATGTTGGTCTTGATGCCACCGGGGTGGATGGTGGTGGCAGAGACGGTGCTGCCCTCGATCTCGAGCTCCATGCGCAGGGCGTCGGTGAAGCCCCGCACCGCGAACTTGGCGGCGTTGTAGGCCGACTGCGTCGGGATCGACACCAGGCCGAACACGCTCGACAGGTTCACGATGTGGCCCTGGTCGGCCTGCTTGAGGTGGGGGAGGAACGCCTTGGTGCCGTGGACGACGCCCCAGAAGTTGACGCCCATGAGCCACTCGAGGTCGTCGTAGGACATGTGCTCGACGGTGGCCACCAGGGCGACGCCGGCGTTGTTGACGACGAGGTGCACGGCACCGTGCTCGGCGACCACCTCGTCGGCCCAGGCGAACACGTCGTCGCGGTCGGCCACGTCGAGGCGGCGCGACGTGACCTTGACGCCCCGGCCCTCGCACTTCGCGACCGTCTCGGCCAGGCCCTCCTCGTCGACGTCGGCCAGGGCCAGGTGGCACCCCCGCTTCGACAGGTCGACGGCGAGGGCTCGGCCGATGCCCGAGCCGGCTCCGGTGATGGCGGCCACGCGGCCGGCGAAGTCCTTCACGTTCGGGTCCCCCTGGTGAGCGCTTGCGATGGGCTGGAGATCGGTGGGTGGTGCGGTGGTCGGTCCGCTGGGATCGGTCGGATCGGTCGGATCGACGGGTTCGGCTGGATCAGGACGCCTGGCGGACCGGGCGCCGGGCCGGGACCGGGTTGGACAGCACGAGGTCGTCGTCGACGATGTCGCGCAGCTTCATGGCCCGGTAGTCGCGGAGGTAGCTCTGGTACACCTGCCACGGGAACCGCGAGCCCTGCTTCGGGAAGCGGTCGGCCGACCGGGTGATGTAGCCCGACTGCAGGCCGAGCAGCGGCTGGCGCTGCACCGTCGGGTCCTGGTTGGTGGGCGTGGCCTGGCGCAGGCGCCGCTCGCGCAGCGTGTTGAGCAGGCGGGCGACGGCCCCACACGTGAGGTCGGCCTTCAGCGTCCAGGAGGCGTTGGTGTAGCCCACCGCCATGGCGAAGTTCGGCACGCCCTCGAGCATCATCCCCTTGTAGGCGAGGCGATCGGCGAGGTCGACCTTCTCGCCGTCGACCGTCAGCTCGATGCCACCGATGAACAGCAGCTCGAGGCCGGTGGCCGGCACGACGACGTCGGCGGCCAGCTCGCGGCCCGACGACAGGACGATGCCGTCGGCGGTGAAGTGATCGATGGTGTCGGTGACGACGTCGACGTCGCCCTTGCGGATGGCCCGGAACAGGTCGCCGTCGGCCACCGCGCAGAGCCGCTGGTCCCACGGGTTGTACTTGGGCGAGAAGTGGGTGTCGATGTCGTAGCCGGCGGGCAGCTCGCGCTCGAGGCCCTTGCGCAGCACCTTCTTCATGACCTGCGGGCGTCGCTGGCTGAAGAAGTAGATGGCCTGGGTCATCACCGCGTTGAGCCACTTGAGGACCGAGGCGGCGGCCTTGGCCGGCAGCACGGCGCGCACCGCCTTGGCCACCGGGTTCTTGGTGGGCACCGAGGCCATGTAGGTGGGGGAGCGCTGCAGCATCGTGACGTGGGCGGCGTCGGTGGCCATCGACGGGACCAGGGTGACGGCGGTGGCACCCGAGCCGATCACGACGACCCGCTTGCCCGAGTAGTCGAGGTCCTCCGGCCAGAACTGCGGGTGCACGATCTGGCCGCCGAAGTCGTCCATGCCGGCGAAGTCGGGCACGTAGCCGCGGTCGTAGCGGTAGTAGCCGCTGCACGAGAAGAGGAACGAGCAGGTGAGCTCGACCACCTCGTCGGTGTCGGTGCGCTCGGCGGTGACGTGCCAGACGGCGTCGGCGGTGGACCACTCGGCCCGGGTGATGCGGTGGTGGAACCGGATCTTGCGGTCGATGCCGGCCTCGGCGGCGGTGTCCTTGATGTACTGCAGGATCGACTCGCCGTCGGCGATGGACTTCTCACCGGTCCAGGGGCGGAACGGGTAGCCCAGCGTGTGCATGTCGGAGTCGGACCGGATGCCGGGGTACCGGAAGAGGTCCCACGTCCCGCCGATGGAGCCCCGGGCCTCGAACACCGCGTAGGTGGCCCACGGGCAGTCGGTCTCCATGTGGTGGGCGGCACCGATCCCCGACAGACCGGCCCCGATGATCAGCACGTCGAGGTGCTCGACGTCGGCGTCGCCGCCCGTGGTGGTGCGGTCGATGGTGTCGGTCATCTTCGGGGTCCCCCCTGCGGAACGGTGTCGATCGGTCCGGCCGGAGCCGGTGCGACGGTGCTGGAGCCTGGCGTGGCGGCGGTGTGGTGGGCGTGTGGTGGCTTCGGTGACGGCTCGGGTGACCGGCCGGGGTGGTCGGCCGGGGTGGTCGGCCGGGGTGGTCGGCCGGGGTGGTCGGCTCGTCGGCCGGCTCAGGCGGCCGACGCCAGCAGCACGTTCAGCGACCCCTCGTCGCCGAACAGCTTCTCGCGCCACTCGGCGACCAGGTCGTCGGTGTCGATGTCGTCGGGGTGGAAGCCCACCCGGTCGTAGGCCCGCAGCTGCTCGCGCAGCTCCTTGCGCAGGAACGGCGAGGTCTTGAAGCGGCGGAGGCTCGTGCGCAGGTTGCCGCGGCGGTAGGTGGCCGGGTCCATGAGGACCGACAGCGTCACCTGGAAGGCCATGGCGGTGATGAAGCCCTTGCGGATCACCTTCATGGAGCCGATGCGCATGCGCTCGCTGCCGCCGACGGCCCGGTAGACGTCGAAGGCGACGGCCTTGTGCTCGGCCTCCTCGAGGGCGTGCCACACGAACAGGTCCTGGACCGCCTGGTGGCCGGCGCTGCGGCGGAAGTCCTCGTCGCGCAGCAGCAGCTCGGCGAGGGTGGCGGTGAAGTGCTCGAGGGCGGCGGTGACGGCGAGGTTCGACTTGGCCGAGGTGATCCGCTCGCGGCCCCGCAGGACCGCCCGGGTCACCCGCTCGGCCCGCTTGGTGCCGTAGCCCAGCTCGTCGAGGCGCTCGTTGAACACCCGGTGCTCGCGGCCGTGCACCGACTCCTGGCCGATGAAGCCGTTCACCTGGCGCTTGAGGACCGGGTCGGTGATCTGGTCGCGGAAGCGGCGCACCGACCGGACGAAGTAGTCCTCGCCGTCGGGGAAGACCGAGGTGAGGGCGGCCACGATGTGGCTGTTGATGAGGTCGCCGTGCTCGGCGAAGTGCTTGGGCACGGTGGCCACCACCTCCTCGAAGGAGATGCGGCGGGTGGGCACCGTGTGGGCGGCGTTGCTCGACTGCACGGCGGCGGCGGCAGCGCTCGTCGGCGTGTCGGCGGTGGTCTCGGGCGTGGCGGTGATGGTCACGTCGGGCTCCCGGGAAGCGGTGGTGGGTCGGGTGGAGGGCTGGCGGATCGTGGGCTCGGCGGCGTCGTCGCCGGCGTGGGCGCCACTCTAGTGGATTTGAGGGATTCCCTCAATCCCTCAATTCTGATACCCTCGTCACATGCCCAGGGGCACCGCGCACTCGACCGCTGCCGCCACGAAGCGTGACGAGCCAGCCACCGGCAAGGGGGCCCAGACCCGCCAGGCCATCCTGCGGGCGGCCATCGAGCGCTTCGGGCGCGACGGCTTCCGGGCCTCGTCGGTGGCCGACATCGCCCGCGACGCCGACGTCGGCAGCACCGTCACCTACGCCTACTTCCCGAACAAGGAGGCGCTGTTCCTGGCCGCCCTCGACGAGGACGCCGCCGCCGTCATCCAGGAGGGCGTGTCCCACATCTTCGAAGACGACGCCAAGGCCTGGCGCGACACGCTGCTGATCACCCTGGTCGACGCCGTCGAGCGCCACCCGCTCGCCCGCCGGGTCCTGGCCGGCCTCGAGCCCCACGTCACCGAGCGCATGATCGAGATCCCCGCGCTGTCCGAGCTGCGCAAGGCGGTGGCCGACCGCCTCCGGGCCGACCAGCTCGCCGGCAACGTGCGCGACGACATCGACGCCGATCGCATCGCCGGCGGCTCCATCACCATCATCCTGGCGCTGCTCATGGCCGTGCTGCAGGTGGGCCGGGGCGCCGCCGAGTCCTACGGGCTCGACGTCTTCGCCGTGTTCGAGGCGGCCCTCGACCCGTATCCCCTGCCGCCCGAGGCCTGAGCTGGGGCCGACGGGCGCCCCGCCCGGTCAGCGCCCGACGCCGCCCCACGCCCACCAGGCGGCCACGTAGCCGAGGTCGTTGGTGGCGAGGTGCACCAGGATCGGCGCCACCAGGCTGCGCGACCGCAGGCGCAGGAAGCACAGCACCAGCCCGGCCGCCGCGGTGCTCACCACCGCGGCCAGCACGCCCAGGAGCGACGCCGCCGACACGCCGGTGGAGGCGTCGCGCAGCACCGGGTTGACCCGGTCGATCTCCCACCCGGCAGGGCGAGGTTGGTGAGCAGGTTGTCGGCCGCGGCCACCACCACCCCCGCGGCCAGCGCGACCACGAGGCGCCTCGTCGGGGGTCCCGCCACGTCGTCGCCTACGTCGAGCCGGCGGACGGGACGGGCCTGGTCCACCGGCGACCGAACAGCAGGATGATCGGGATGGTGACGGCGATGCCGGCGGCCAGCACCAGGAACCGGCTGAGCCACCAGTCGAGGTCGACGGTGGCCGGCGGCGTGTAGTCGAACACCTTCCACAGCAGGTACAGCGCGATGGCCATGCCGGTCGTGTGGAAGAGGAACAGCGGCATGCTGAACCGGTTGACCAGCTCGTTGGCGCGCGTCCAGCGCCCGCCGGCCTCCAGGCGACGCTGCAGCGGGGGGCGGGCCAGGACGGCGAGGCCGGTCTGCAGGCGGCACACCCCGAGCAGGGCGACGGTCGGCGGCGCCATGTTGGAGATCTGGTCGCCGGGCACGCCGACCATCGAGGCCGGGTAGAAGCCCGTCTCGATCAGCCCGAACAGGGTGATGCCCCCGCCCAGGGCGAAGGCGGCGGCCCACGACCGCGGTCCGCCGACGAGGCGGTCCCAGAAGAAGCCGAGCTGGTGGCACGCCGCCCACACCACGAGGGTGTTGGCGATGGCGGCCCACTCGGCGCCGTGGGCGAAGCGCAGGACGTCGTCGACGAAGGCGAGGCCGACCAGCACCACGAGGACGGCGGGCCCGAAGCGGTCGTGCAGCGCCACCATCGGCGGCGCGATCACGACGAGCAGCAGGTACACGGCGATGAACCAGAGGGGGCTCAGCACGATGACGACGGCGGACAGCACGAGGTCGCGGTCGCCGTAGTAGGCGACCGCCAGCAGGCCGAGGACGACCCAGCCGGCGATCAGGGCGAGCGACGGCACCACCAGGCGAGCGGCACGGCCACCGACCAACGACCAGTAGCCGCCACCCCGCGCCCGGATCGAGTGCCAGGTCCGCCGGTGGACGTACCCACCGACGACGAAGAACAGCGGCATCACCTGGAACACCCAGGTGAGCGGCCACAGGGCGTAGCTGAACTGCAGCACCGAGGTGGCCCGGAACTGGCCGTCGCCCACGTAGTAGATGCTGAACACCCAGTGCCACACCACCACGACGACCAGCGAGAAGCCGCGCAGGAAGTCGACGTACACGTCGCGCCGGCCGGTCGCGGGCGGCGTCGCCGCGGTGGCCTCGCCGGGTGTCGGGGCGGTGTCGGCCATCACCGGCGAGCGTAGGTGCCGCCGTGGCCGGGCCCGCCTCCGGGCGGTTCAGCCCTGGTCACGAGACCGGCGCTCCTTCAGGTCCCGGGCGTGCTCGTTGGTCGTCGGCAGGCCGGCGGTCGCGGCCGTCCACAGTCGAAGGTCGCGCATGATCTCGTCGCTGCGCGCCGTCAGGTCGCCGGTGAGGTGGCGGGCCTCACCGACGCGGATCACGGCGACCGTGCCGAAGCGTCGCTTCTCGTAGGTGACGGCGAGCGGGACCAGCGGCACGCCCGGGCATCCCTCGAGCAGCGGGATGACCAGCCGGCCGAAGTAGTGGCAGACGATGCCGGGCACCCGGGTGGCCTCGGGGTAGACGGCCACGGCGCCGCCCTGGCGCAGGATCGACGTACCGATCGCCAGCGACCAGTCGGTGGCGCCGGCCGCCCCCCGCTCGAGGGGGATCTGGCCCATGCCCCGGTAGAACCAGCCGAACCGGCCGCGGAAGTGCTCGGCCTTGGCGAAGGCGGTGATCGGACGCCAGACCTTGGCCACCACCACGATCGGGTCCATGAACGACTCGTGGTTGCCGACCAGCACGACCGGCCCGGTGCGGGGGATGTGCTCCTCGCCGACGATGTGGATGCGCTGCCACGGTCGGATGGCCAGCAGGAAGACCCGGATCAACCCGCCGACGATCCAGTGGTACCAGCGCGAGCGACCGGGGCGGCCGATCGCCACGCCCAGGCGGGCCGTCCCGTCCGCCACGAGCTGCTCGTAGCGGAGGCCCTCGTCGTTCCCCGTGTCGCTCGTCATGGTCGATCCGCCGTCCGTTCGTGGTCGGGGGAGATCATGCCGTCAGCGCGTAGATGACGACCTCATCGTCGGTGTGGACCTCGCGGAGGTCGTCGGGGAAGCGGGCCAGCTCGACCAGGTCGCTCGGCAGCAGCCACCGCCGGTCCACCACCACGAACCGCACGCGCCGGTCCCGCAACGCCCGGATCGTCTCGGGGCGCGGGAAGCCCGCCCGCATCGCCGCCTCGAGCTCGTCGTACTCGGCGGGGAACAGCCCCGAGTAGCCGTTGACGGTCGGCCACCGGCTGTCGAGGCCCTCCAGCATCCAGCCGGTGGTCTGCTCGTAGGAGGCGGTGGCGTTGGTCTCGGGGAAGGGCACGAACGCCACCGCGCCGCCGTCGATCCCCGCACCGGCCCCGGGCTGGTCGGCCAGCCAGGACGCCCAGGCGGTCGGCGGACCTCCGGCGGCGGCGGGGGGCACCTCGGCCAGGCGCTGCGGGAACGGCCACACCTCGAGCACGGCCAACAGGCACACCGCCACGACCGCCGCCGGCCCCCAGTGGCGTCGGTGGCGCCACAGGGCGTCGAGCGTGAGGGCCGCCGCCGGCACCAGCGCGACCTGCACGAGCACGCCGGCGCGGAACGGGCTGCGCAGCTCGGCGAAGCCGGGGACGTGCCGCACCAGGTCGTAGGGGTGCCAGCCGCCGAGCTGCACGGTGAGCCCGAAGCTGAGGGCGAAGGCGACCACCGCCACGGCGCCCAGCAGCACCAGCGCCCGGCGCCGCGCCGCGCCGTCGGGGGTGGGCGATCGCCGGTCGGCGGCCACCGCCAGCGCGACGCCGGTCCCCGCCAGGGCGAGCAGGATGGTGCCGGGGTAGAGGGCGTCCTCGTGAGCGACGTCCTCGCCGCCGACCGCCGTGGTGAGCCGGGCTCCGACCGCGCCGTCGGGCAGGTGGAGCCAATCGGCCGGGGTGGCGCTGTTGTCGAGGATCGTCTGGTCGCCTCGCCGGTAGTCGCTGGTGAGCCGCAGCTGGGCCACCAGGACCGGCCCGGCGAGCACGCCGAGCACCACCGCGGCCAGGGCCAGGTCGACGACCCGCCGCCGCCACCCGGGTGCGATCGCCCGGTCGGCCTCGCCGGCGTGGTCCGGGTCGTCGCGAGCCTCGCCGTCGGGGTCGGTCGCGCCTCGGGGCCGACGGGGCCACAGCAGGGTCAGCGAGGCCGCGCCCCCGACGGTCAGGAGGAACAGGCCGTAGTACGAGCAGGTGAGGAAGGCCACGGCGAGCCAGGCTCCGAGCGCCAGCGCCCAGCGCCGCCGACCGGTGCGGTCCCACGCGAGCAGCGCGTCGAGGGCGAAGAAGGCGGGGAACACCATCACCAGCTGCAACACGCCCAGCTGGGCCGCCACGAACGGGAGGGCCTGGGCCAGCACGCCGGCGGCCACCGCCGGCCCCGTCGCCACCCCCAGGCGGCGGGCGAGGCGGGTGGCCCCGATGCCGGCGAGGGCCAGGCCGAGCAGCAGCACCACTCCGTACCCGACGACCGGATCGGACGCGAGCCACGTGAACGGCGCCGCCACCAGCCCGGTGAGGGGCTGGGGCTCGGACAGCGCGAAGGCGCCCGGGGTCGGGTGGAAGATCGGCGCGTCCCACCACGACGTCCACCCGCGGCCGAGCTGGAGGCGGGTCCAGTCGAGGGTCCAGAGGTTGAAGCGGGGCACGGTGGCGACCGCCTCACGACCGAGCGGCAGGGCGGTCCGCAGGTTCGCGACGAGGGGCCAGGTGAGCACCACCGCAACGGCGACGGGCACGGCCGACGTCACGATCCCCCGGGCGATCCCCGAGCGCGTCCCCCGGCGCATCCCCGGCACGCTACCGACCCGCCGCCGCCCCGGTCGGCGGCCCGGGTCCGACCGGGGGCGCCCACGGCCCGGCGCCGGTAGCCTCGGCCGCCGTGGAGGGCCTGGGCGACGCCGACATCCCGGCAGAGGTGCTCGTCGAGGGCATCTTGCAGTCGCGCCACATGCTCACGGTCACCGACCAGAACGGCGTGGTGGCCTTCGCCAACGAGGCCTTCCGCGACGTCGGCTGGGAGCCCCACGAGCTGATCGGCCGCTCGCCCTTCGAGTTCGTGCACCCCGACGACCTCGAGCGCGCCCTCATGGGCCTCGAGACGGTCGGCGAAGCGCCTCGGCCGATCCCCACCACCTTCCGGCTGCTGCGCGGCGACGGCACCTACGAGGCCCTCGAGGTCGGGGCCAGCCGGGTGCACGTCGCCGATCGGGACTGGCTGGTGTTCATGTTCTCCCGGTCGCCGTTCCAGACCACCGCCGCCCACGTGCTCGGCCTGCTCGCCCGGGGCGCCGGTGGACCCGAGGCGCTGGACGCGCTCGCCACCGACCTCGCCGAGGTGATCCCCGGGCTCGAGATCGGCGTGGCGTTCGATGCGGTCGACGGCCGCCGGTCGGTGGCCGGCGCGCTGCCGCCGGCGCTGGTGGGCGTGGTGGACGGGGTGCAGGACCTCGACGAGCGCACGCCGTGGGGCGAGGCGGTGGCCACCGGCGGGTCGGTGGCGGTGCAGGACCTCGACGAGCTCCTCGCCCGCGGCGAGGCGCTTGGCCCCGTCGTCGAGCTGGCCCGCGCCCGGGGGATCGAGGGAGGCAGCATCTTCCCGATCGACGACCCCGCGTCGGCCACGCCCGCGCTGCTGGCGTGCTGGTACCGGCCGCCACGGGTGCGGATGTTCATGGACATCTACCTGTCCGAGCTGCCCGTCGACATCGTGCGGCTCACCCTCACCAGCCGCTACGAGCAGGCCGAGCTCGAGCGGCTCGCCCGGCAGGACTCCCTCACCGGGCTGGCCAACCGGACGGCCTTCTTCTCCGCGCTGGAGCGGTCGGCCCGCGTGCACGACCGCCGAACCACCCAGCTCCGGGCGGGCGCCGAGCCCGGCGAGGCGGTGGCGGTGGTGTACCTCGACCTCGACGGCTTCAAGCCGGTCAACGACACCCACGGCCACGAGGCCGGCGACGCCGTGCTGGCCACGCTGGCCGAGCGGTTCGGGGTCACCGTGCGGGGCAGCGACCTGGTCGCCCGGATCGGCGGGGACGAGTTCGCCGTGCTCTGCGACGGCGTGCGCGACGCCGACGAGGCCTGCCGGCTGGCCGAGCGGTTGGTGGCCGTCGCCGCCGAGCCGATCCCGATCGCGGCGTCGTCGGCCGACGGCTCGCGCCCCGGTGACGCGGTCGTGCTCGTCGGCGCGTCGGCGGGGGTGGCCGTGGCGGACGACCTCACCGCGGTCGCGCCCGACCGGCTCATCGCTGCGGCCGACGCCGCCCTGTACCGCGCCAAGCGGGCCGGCAAGGGCCGCGTCGAGCACGTGCTCGTCGGTCCCGACGACGCCTGAGCGAGTCGCCCGCTGACCCCGTCGACCGCGCGCCACCGGCCCCGGGGCGCCCACGTGGGCGCCCCGGAGCCGGCGGCGGGGGTGGGATCGGGTGGCTCGGTCGAACGGCCTAGAAGAAGCCGAGCTTCTGGGCGCTGTAGCTGACGAGGAGGTTCTTCGTCTGCTGGTAGTGCTCGAGCATCATCAGGTGCGTCTCGCGCCCGATGCCCGAGCCCTTGTACCCACCGAAGGCGGCGTGGGCGGGGTAGGCGTGGTAGCAGTTCGTCCACACCCGGCCGGCCTCGATGGCCCGGCCGAGGCGGTAGGCGGCACCGCCGTCACGGGTCCACACGCCGGCGCCGAGGCCGTACAGCGTGTCGTTGGCGATGCGCACCGCCTCGGCCTCGTGCTCGAAGGTGGTCACGGCGACGACCGGCCCGAAGATCTCCTCCTGGAAGATCCGCATGCTGTTGTCGCCCTTGAACACGGTGGGCTCGACGTAGAAGCCGTCCTCCATGCCCTCGACCTGGCGGCGGCTGCCGCCGATGAGCAGCTCGGCGCCCTCGTCCTTGCCGATGTCGATGTAGGAGCAGATCTTGTCGAGCTGGTCCTTGGACGCCTGGGCGCCGATCATCGTGGCCGGGTCGAGCGGGTTGCCGCCGACGATCTGGCGCACCCGCTCGAGGCAGCGCTCCATGAACGGCTCGTAGATCGACGCCTGGATGAGCGCACGTGACGGGCAGGTGCACACCTCGCCCTGGTTGAGGGCGAACATCACGAAGCCCTCGACCGCCTTGTCGAGGAAGTCGTCGTCGTGGTCCATGACGTCGGCCAGGAAGATGTTCGGGCTCTTGCCGCCCAGCTCGAGGGTGACGGGGATCAGGTTCTCCGAGGCGTACTGCATGATCAGCTTGCCGGTGGTGGTCTCGCCGGTGAAGGCCACCTTGGCCACCCGGGGGCTCGACGCCAGCGGCTTGCCGGCCTCGGGGCCGAAGCCGTTGACCACGTTGAGCACGCCGTCGGGCAGGAGGTCGGCGACCAGCTCGACGAGGTACAGGATCGACATCGGCGTCTGCTCGGCCGGCTTCAGCACGATGCAGTTGCCGGCGGCCAGCGCCGGGGCGACCTTCCACGCGGCCATCAGCAGCGGGAAGTTCCACGGGATGATCTGGGCGACCACGCCGAGCGGCTCGTGGAAGTGGTAGGCGACGGTGTCCTCGTCGATCTGGGAGATCGACCCCTCCTGGGCCCGCAGCACGCCGGCGAAGTAGCGGAAGTGGTCGATGGCCAGCGGCAGGTCGGCGGCGAGGGTCTCGCGGACGGGCTTGCCGTTCTCGAAGCACTCGACGACGGCCAGCTCCTCGAGGTTGGCCTCCATCCGGTCGGCGATGCGCAGGAGGATGTTCGACCGCTCGGTGGCGCTGGTGCGGGCCCAGCCCTCGCGGGCGGCGTGGGCGGCGTCGAGGGCCAGCTCGACGTCGGCGGCCTGCGACCAGGCGACCTCGCAGCAGGCCCGGCCGGTGACCGGCGAGATGTTGTCGAAGTACTCGCCGTCGACCGGCGGCACCCACTTGCCGCCGATGTAGTTGTCGTAGCGGGCCTTGAGCTCGATCGGGCTCTCGGCCGAGCCCGGGATCGGGAAGGTCATCGGGAATCCCCCTGGTGACTCGGGCGGCCCCCCCGTGGCGCCGCCGGTGCGGGTATCCTCCGCGGCGGGCGGTTGGACGAAGGTTGGCCGGGTGCTCCGGGGGCGGAGCGCTCCAGGTGGACGACACCCACCACGGCGACCTCGTCCACGATCCGCCAAGGGGGCCGCATGAGCCGAGATCTGCGGGAGCGCCGTCGCCAGGTCGACGCCGTGCGCGTCGCGTTCGCTCCCGGCGCGCCCGTGCCCAGCGCCCTCGCCCCTGCCGTCGGCGCGTCGTGGCGCCGCTGCGCCGACCAGGTGCCGAGCCGGCGCACCGCCCCGGTCGAGGCCGACGACGTCGAGGCCCGGTGGGCCGACTCGCCGCTGCGGCAGGCCGCCACCGGCATCGTCGACGAGCTGGCCGACCTGGCGGTGGCCGAGGACTACGTCGCCGCCATCACCGACGAGCGCGGCTGCATCCTGTGGAGCGCCTCGGGTGCCGAGATGGCGCGGCGGGCCGAGCGGGCCCACTTCGTCGCCGGGTCGACGTGGGGCGAGGAGGTGGCCGGCACCAACGCCCCGGGGCTGGCCCTCCTGACGGGCGCGCCGGCCACGGTGTTCGCATCCGAGCACTGGTGCGAGCCGGTGCACGACTGGGTCTGCTACGCCGCCCCCATCCACGACGCCGCCGGTCGGCTCCACGGGGTGCTCGACCTCAGCGCGGTCTGGCGGCGCGCGTCGCCGCTGGCCCTGAGCACGGTCACCGCCATGGCTCGACTGATCGGCCAGCAGCTGTCGCTCGCCCCCGTCCTGCGCTCGCCGGTCGCGCCGCTCGAGCTGCGCGTCCTGGGGCAGCCGACCGCGTCGCTGCGGGGCGCGCCGCTCCACCTCACCCTGCGCCAGCTCGAGATCCTCACCATCCTTGCCGTGCGGGGTGGGGCGGGCCTCGACGAGCTGCACGCGCTGCTCTACGGCGACCGGCCGGTCAGTGCCACCACGCTCAAGGCGGAGATCTCGCACCTGCGCCAGCGGCTCGGCGCCGACGCCATCGGCTCGCGCCCCTACCACCTGGCCGTCGACGCCGACGTCGACGTCGTCACCGCCCTCGACGCCGTGCGCCGCGACGACCTGGCGGGCGTGCTGTCCACCTACCGAGGCCAGCTGCTCGTCGACAGCGAGAGCCCTGCCATCACCGAGCTGCGGCACCGCCTCGACGTGGGTGTGCGCACCGCGCTGCTCGGTCGAGGTGACGCCGACCAGCTCCTGGCCTACGCCGACGTGCACCCGTTCGACCTCGAGGTGCTCGAGGTCGCCATCGAGCGGGCCCGCCCGGGCACGGTGCGCCACGGCGAGCTGCTGGCCCGCCTCGCCCACGCCGCCCACTGACGACGGGCGGGTCAGCTCGCCGGCTTCACCTCGACGGTGGGCAGCGAGACGGCGATGGTGTCGAAGGTCACCGTGCCGCCCAGCTGGGGCGGCGCGTAGGCGACCGTCGTCGGGGTCAGCTGCAGGGTCAGCGTCGCCCCCGGCTTCGCGGTGAACGCCACCACCTCGAGGGGGACCTTCACCGTGTGGTTCTGGCCGTCGAGGGTGATCTCGATGGGTGTCACCTGGTTGCCGAGCACGACGCCGGTCTCGTCGTCGACGAGCTGGGCGAACACGCGGGCCGGCCGGTCGTTCGCCGGCGACGTCCCCGAGTAGGTGAGCTCGACGGTGGGCGCGCCCACGATCACCTGCGTGCTGCTGCCGGTGGTGATCGGCACGTTCACGGCGTTGGCCGCCTTGGCCGGGGTGATCGGCTTCACCAGCGACCAGAGCAGCTGGGACTCGGCCGGCGTGCCCGTGGTGGGGCCGCTGCCCCCGTCGGCGGTCAGCGAGAGGGTGCCCGAGCCGGTGGCGGTGATCGGCGGGCCGGCCGGCAGCGGCCAGTCGGCGCCCGTGTAGCGGGTCCCGTCCTGGTCGATGATGTCGATGCGGGGGCCGACCTCGACCGAGGTCTCGCCCTTGACGTTGTGGCGCAGCCAGGCGATGGCGGCCTTGGAGATGCGGGTGGGGTCGCCCTCCTTGGTGAGGCACACCCCGTGACCGCCGCAGTACCAGAGCATCGACACCGGGGTGCCCGCCTGCTCGAGCTGCTGGAAGTTGGTGATGGCCTCGTCGAGGGTGAACAGCCCGTCGACCGTGCCCTGGATCAGCAGGGTGGGCACGTGGATGTCCTGCACCTTGTCGCCCGGGCCGCGCGCCACGAACCAGGCCCGGTCGTCCGGGTCGACCTGGCCGGTGGCCATCGATCGCTGGTACGAGCCGGGCACGTGCGGGTCGACCGACTTGGCGGCGGCGATGCTCTGCAGGATCCCGGCCCAGCCCGCCTTGACCGTGTCGGCCTTGAACAGGCTCGACTCGAGGGAGTGCCAGGCGATGACCGGGACGATGGCGTCGACCCGGCAGTCGGTCGACGCGGTGACGAGCTGGATGCCGCCGCCGTAGGACCCGCCGACCATGCCCATCCGGGGATCGCCGGGGGCGTCGAGCTGCACCCCGGGCTGGGCGGCGACCCAGTCCATGAGCGCCTGGACGTCGCGGCCCTCGTGCTCGGGGTCGTTGACCTGGGCCGAGCCGGTCGACTTGCCGAAGCCACGGGGGTCCCAGGTGAGGACGTTGAAGCCGGCCTCGCGCAGCGTGGCGATGTTGATGGCGCCGAGCACGCCGACGGCGTCGGCGTTGGTGTCGCCCGGCAGGCTCCAGCCCGGGCCCATCAGCACGGTGGGCGCGGGGTTCGCTGCCGACGCGGAGGCGACCGGGAACCAGTGGGCCCGGATGGTGGTGCCATCGAAGGAGGTGATGTCGTGGTCGCTGGCCACGCCGTCGACGGCCTTCGCCTCGGGGGCGGTGGCTGCCGGCCGGTTGCAGGCGGGGCGGGTGGTGGACGCGCCGGCGACGGCCACGGGCACGGAGCCGCCACCGGTGCTGCCGGTGGCGCCTCCGGCGGCCGCGTTGGTGCCCGAGCTCGAGCAGCCGGCCAGGAGCGCCAGGGCGGCGGTGGCGGCGGCGGCGATCAGGGCCGCGCCGCGCGACCGTGCTCGTGATGTGTGCATCGACGTTCCCCTTCACCCCGCGGGCCTCGCCGGCCCGTCGTCGGTCACGCTAGCCAGGTCGACCAACCGTCACGTAGGCGGGGCCGGGGCGTCGTGGCGTCGTGCTCGGGCGGTGCTCAGCCCGGCGGGCGGGGGAGGGTCCGGCCGAGCAGCGCCGTCAGCTCGGTGGCCGGCATGGCCGGCGCGTAGTGGAAGCCCTGGGCGCGACGGCACCCGAGCCGGTGCAGGACGTCGGCCTGCGCCCGGGTCTCGACGCCCTCGGCCGTCACCGACATCGACAGGCTCTCGGCCAGGGTGACGATGCCGGCGACCAGGTGCTGGTGCACGTCGTCGTCGGTGATGCCGTCGACGAAGCTGCGGTCGATCTTGACGGCGTCGAGCGGGAAGTCGCGCAAGTAGGCGAGCGACGCGTAGCCGGCGCCGAAGTCGTCGGCGGCCAGGTGGATGCCCCGCTCGCGCAGGCCCTCGATGTTGTCGCTCACGGTCCCCGTCTCGCGCAGCAGCGCCGTCTCGGTGATCTCCACGCTCAGCAGCGAGGGATCGAGGTCCGCGGCGTCGAGGGCCTCGTCCACGGCCTGGAGCAGGCCGGCCTCGGCGACCTGCAGGGCCGACAGGTTGACCCGGACGAGCAGTGGTGCGCCGGTGCCGTCACCGTTGGCCCACCGGGCGCCCTGCGCACAGGCCTCGCGCAGCACCCAGTCGCCGATGGTGAGGATGAGGCCGGTGTCCTCGGCGACGTGGATGAACCGGCCGGCGGGCCACACCTCGCCGTCGGGGCGTCGCCACCGCAGCAGCGCCTCGACGGCCACGATGCCGCCGGTGTCGAGGTCGACCTCGGGCTGGTACCAGACCTCCAGGTCGCCGCGCTCGAGGGCCGGGCGCAGCTGCGCCCCGATCGTCAGGCGCCGGCGGGCGGCGGCCTCGAGGTCGGCGGTGAACAGCGAGACGCGGTCGCGGCCGGTGGCCTTGGCCTCGTACAGGGCGGCGTCGGCGTCGCGGACGAGGTCCTCCGGACCACCAGCGGCGCCGGAGATGGCCACCCCCACGCTGGCCGTCGTGTACAGCTCGGAGTCGCCCGTCAGCAGGGGCAGCCGGAAGGCGTGCACGATCCGCTCGGCGGCCCGGATCGCCTCGGCGGGCACCCGCAGGTCGCGCATGACCACGACGAACTCGTCACCACCGGGGCGGGCGACGAGGTCACCGGCCCGGACGCCGTCGGTGATCCGCTGGGCGGCCACCCGCAGGAGGTCGTCGCCCACGGCGTGGCCGAGCGAGTCGTTGACGTACTTGAAGTGGTCGAGGTCCACGAGCAGGACGGCGACGTCGCGGCCCGACCGCCGGCTGCCCCGCAGCGCCCGGGCGATCTCGTCGTTCATGGCCGCCCGGTTGGCCAGGCCGGTCAGGGCGTCGTGGGTGGCGAGGGCCTCGAGGTCCTCGCGGGCCTCCTTCATCTCGGTGATGTCGATCAGCTGGGACACGTAGGAGGAGGGGACGCCGTCCTCGCGCAGCAGGCCGATGGCGTGCTGGACCCAGAGGTGGCTGCCGTCGGCCCGGATGAAGCGGGTCTCGCGGGTGGCGGCATCGATCAGGCCGGACAGGAGCTCGTTGCGGGTGCTGCGGTCGCCCTCGTCGTCGGCCGGGTCGAGCACGTCGGCGATGCCGTGGGCCAGCAGCCAGGCGGGGTCGCGCCCGAGCATGGCGCACAGCGCCGGGTTCACCTCGAGGAACCGCCGGTCGAGGCTCACCACCGCCATCCCGGTGGGCGCCGAGGTCATCACCAGGCGGAACCGCTGCTCGCTGCGGGCCAGCGCCTGACGGGCGTGGACCGCCTCGTCGACGTCCCGCAGGACCGAGACGAAGCCGGTCACCTGGCCCTCCTCGTCGAGGATGGCCGTGGAGGCCGACGCCATCCATCGGTGGGTCCCGTCCTTCGCCCGGGCGAGCACCTCGTCGTTGTGGCGCTCGGTGTCGATCGTGCGCAGGCCCTCTTGGATCCAGTCGGCGTCCTGGGGGTGGAGCAGGTCGAGGGCGTTGCGGCCCATCGCCTCCTCGGGGCGCCACCCGAGGATGCGCTCGATCGACGGCGACACGTAGGTGATCGTCAGGTCGAGCCCGACGAGCACCACGACGTCGGAGGCGTGCTCGGCCAGGGTGCGGTACCGCGCCTCGATCGTTCGCCGGGCGGTGACGTCGCGCCAGGTGAGGCTGACCTCGTCACCCACCTTCGAGGCCCGCACCTCGTAGTAGGTGCGGTTGCCGTCGTCGCCGACGACGCACACGTCGTCGTCCACGAGAGGCCGACCGGTCGCCACGACGCGCCGGCACTGGTCGAGCATCATCGGCAGCAGCGCGCCGTCGACCACCTCCGAGGCCCGCCGGGCGAGGAACTGGTCCCGCGTCAGGCCCATGAGGGCGCAGGCGGCGGCGTTGACGTCGACGTGCGCGAAGTCGGCGATGTGGCCGTCGGCGTCGCGCACGGCCCGGAGCAGCACGTGGGGGTCGATCTCGGAGTCGAGGGTGGCGCGCAGGTGGGCCCGCTCCCCGTCGAGGTCGGCGATCTCGCCGGTGACGTCGACGAACGAGGAGACGACCCCGCGCTGGCCGGGCTCGAGCTCCACGGGCGCCGACGACACCGTGATCCACCGGCGCCCCCGGTCGGGCGCGTCGATGCCCATGACCGTGCCGACGCTCGGCTCGCCGGTGCGCAGGCAGACCATGGCGGGGTGCTCGTCGCCCGGGAACGGCCTGCCGTCGCGGTGCACGGCCCGCCACCGCGGGTCCCTCGAGGTGCGCCCCAGGAGCTGGTCGTGGGTGAGGCCGAGCAGCTCGGAGGCGCGCCGGTTCCCGTCGATGATCCGACCGTCGGGTCCCTGGAGGACGAGCCCCTCGGGGAGGGCGTCGACGACCCCGGGGTCGTGCAGCGGAGCGCGCCGACCTCCCGCCGCCGCCTCGTGGTCGCCGTCCATGGATCCACCGTCTCACGCGGCTCACCGGCGCAGGTGGGGCGAAAGGCCCGATCTGGCCGCCACGACGTCCCGAACCCCAGGAGGTACCGGGGGCGGGGTGCCGAGGTCGTCGTCCCCGTTCCCGACCCCTCGTCCCCATGACGGATCCTTGACGTGGCCGCGGGCGCCGCAGGGGTCTCGTCTGGCAGGCTGCGGGGCCATGGGGGAAGCCGAGACGGACGAGCGCGGGCGCGACGGTCGACTGCGCACCGGGTCACACGGGCGGCGGCGACGGCCGGCCGCCGTCGCGGTGCTCGTCGCCATCGCCGTGCTGGTGGCACTGGCGTCGGGCGGTTCCGCGCCGACGCCGGCAGCGGCCGCCGGCGCCTACGACGCCTACGGCGGGTGGAGCGCCACGACGCTGCCCGCCACCGGCTTCTTCCGCACCGCCCAGGTGAACGGCCGGTGGTGGCTGGTCACGCCCGACGGCCACCCGTTCTTCTCCAACGGCTTGAACCACGTGACGCCGATCGGCACCGTCGACAAGAACGGTCACGCCGCCTACCACGACGCCATCATCACCAAGTACGGCAGCGAGTCGGCGTGGGCGGCGGCCCAGGTCGTCCGCTTCGGCACCTGGGGGGTCAACTCGCTCGGCGGGTGGAGCGACGTGGGCCTGTTCGACGGCCGGGGCGTCCCGTACACGATCACCTTGTCCCTGTCGGGCCAGAACAGCGGGACCGGGCGCATGGCCGACTTCTGGTCGCCGGGTTGGGTGAGCTCGGTGCAGTCGTCGACGGCGTCGGCGGCCGCCGGCCGGGCGAACGACCCGTGGCTGCTCGGCTACTTCCTCGACAACGAGCTGCACTGGACCAAGGACTGGCGGCCCACCGAGCAGCTCGACTTCTACCTCCAGCGCGGGGCTGCCGAGCCCGGCAAGGTGCACCTCGTCGACTGGCTGAAGACCCGCTACGCGAACGACTTCACCGCCTTCGCCGCCGACTTCACCACCGACGCCACCGACTGGGCGTCGTTGCCGTCGGCCACCACCATCGCCGATGCCGGGGGGTCCGGGGCCCGCCCGACCCGTGACGCCTGGGCCGGCGAGGTCGCCGAGCGGTTCTTCTCGGTCGCCCACGCCGCCCTGAAGGCCGCCGACCCGCACCACCTCGATCTCGGGTCCCGGCTGGTGGCCCAGGTCATCACCCCCGAGGTGCTGCAGGCCGCCGCCGCCCACGTCGACGTGGTGTCGATCAACTGGTACGAGATCCTCCCGCAGCTCGAGGAGTACGTGGCCGGCCTCGGGCCCGACTTCATGCCCACCGCCGACACGCTGGCCGCTCACGGCAAGCTGTCGTCCAAGCCGCTCATGATCACCGAGTTCGGTTGGCGGGCCATGGACTCGGGCCTGCCCAACACGTGGCCGCCGCTGCAGGTGGTGGTGGACACGCAGCAGGATCGGGCCACGCGCTACCGCAACTTCGGGCAGTGCCTGGTCAACACCGGCTACGTCGTCGGCGCCCACTGGTTCGAGATGACCGACGAACCGGCCATCGGCCGCTTCGACGGCGAGAACGACAACTGGGGCATGGTCACCGAGGCCGACGACGAGTACCCGCTCGTCGCCGCGTCGGCCGCCGCCGTGCACGACATGGCCTACGCACCGCTGGCGAACCCGTCGTGGTCGCCGGGCGCCTGCACGCCACAGGGACCGCAGCTCGCCACCACGACGACCACGACGACCGCCGCCCCGACCACCACGACCTCCACGACGGCGTCGTCGTCCACCACTGCGGCGGGTGTCGCGCCGGCGACCGCGTCGGCGGGCACCGGCACCTCCACCGCGGTCACGCCTGCCTTCACCGGCTGATCGGCCCGGCAGGCGTCGGGCGTCGCCGCCCAGGACCTCTCGGCGCTCAGCCGCCGGTGGCCGACGAGCAGGTGGCGGCGCGGTCGCGGAACGGGATCGTGAGCGGGTCGAGCGCCGGGCCGTCGGTGGGCGAGACGGCCACCGCCACCTGGGCCCGGCACTGGCCGGCGGGCAGAGGCCCCGGCGTGGTTCCCGGCCGAGTTCGGCTGGGTCGTGGGCTGCAGCTACACCGGCCAGCCCGAGCAGCCGGCGCCGGTGCGCAACTTCTTGGGCTGCAACATGTCGTTCCGGCGCGAGGTCTTCGATGAGGTCGGCGGGTTTCGCGAGGGCATCGGCCGCGTCGGCACCAAGCCGGTCGGCTGCGAGGAGACCGAGCTCTGCATCCGCCTGCGCCAGGCCCACCCCGAGGCTCGCCTCGTCTACGACCCGGCCGTGCGAGTGCGCCACCGGGTCAGCGCCGACCGCCACGCCTTCGCCTACTTCCGGGCCCGCTGCGCCGCCGAGGGCCGGTCCAAGGCCCAGGTGACCGACGAGGTCGGTGCCGGCGATGCGCTCGCCACCGAGCGCGCCTACACGACGCGCGTGCTGCCGGCCGGCGTGGCGCGCGGCCTGCGCGACGCGGCGCGGGGTGACGGGGCCGGCGCCCGCCGGGCCGGGGCCATCGCCGTCGGCCTGGTGTGGACCGCGGCCGGCTACGCCGCCGCCCGCCTCGGCCGCCGACCCGCCGCCTGAGGTCTCACTCCCGCCTGATCCCCTGCGGCCCAGCTGATCGCCCCGCTCGGCGCTCGCGACTCACTTCTGTCGACTGCGTTCGTGGTCACGCTCTTGCGTGATGGGGAACGCACGCGAGTCGGTGCGGCGGGTGGCCGTCCGCCGGTCGGCTGGCGGCCGGCGGCAGCGGGCAGCGGGTCGCCGGCAGCCGGCGATCAGCTCGGGGCGGGGGAGCGGTCGTCGCCGGCGAAGCGCTCGTCGGCGAACACCGGCTCGACGCCGGCGATGCCCAGCTCGAGCACCTCCTCGATGGCCTCGCCGCCGCCGTGCATGGCGCCCTCGTGGGCCAGGTGGCGGGGCAGGTAGCGCAGGACGACCATCGAGGCGATCCAGGCGAGGATGGCGCCGATGGTGACGGCCAGGTGGATGCCGTCGATGAAGGCCGACTGGGCGCCGGCGGCCAGCGCCTGGCCGACCTCGCCGGGCACGTGGGCGGCCACCTGCAGGGCCCCGGCCAGCGACGAGCCGGCCGCCTCCTGGGCGGCGGGCGGCAGGCCGCCGGTGAGCCCGTCGACGGCGGTGGCGTAGCGCGAGGCGGCGATCGATCCCATCACGGCCACGCCGAGGGCGGCGCCCAGCTCGCGGGTGGCGTCGTTCATGGCCGAGCCGGCGCCGGCCCGGCGAGGCGGGACGGCCGACATGATGGCGGCGGTCATCGGCGACATGGCCAGCGCCATGCCACCGACCAGCGGCACCACGGCGCCGAGGATGTAGAGGTAGGCCGTCGTCTCGCTGAGCGCACGGAACATGATGAGGCCGACGCCCACGAGGGCGAGGCCGGCCGACACCGTGCGGTTGGCGCCGAAGCGCTGGCTCAGCCGCGGGGTGAGCGGCGCCACGATGATCATGATCGGCGCCATGGGCAGGAAGCGCAGGGCCGAGTCGAGCGGGGTGTAGCCGAGGATCAGCTGGAAGTACTGGGTGACGAGGAACATCACGCCGTACATCGCCATGAACACGAGGATCATCCCGCTGGTGCCGGCGCTGAAGGCGCCGTTGCGGAAGTAGGCGATGTCGAGCATGGGCTCGTCCTGGCGCCGCTCCCACAGCACGAAGACGGCGAGCACGACGATGCCGAGGGCGAACGACGCCAGCGTGATCGGTGCCGTCCAGCCCTTGTCGGGGGCCTCGATGAGGCCGTAGACGAGCGACACGATCCCGACGATCGACAGCAGGGCGCCCACCGGGTCGAGCTGGCCGTGCTCGGGGTCCTTCGAGCGGGGGACCAGCCTGATGCCGGCGACCAGGGCGAAGGCGCAGATCGGCACGTTCACGAGGAACACGGCCCCGTACCAGAAGTGGCCGAGGATCAGGCCGCTGGCCACCGGCCCGATGGCGCCGGCCGCGCCGGTGACGCCGGCCCAGATGGCGATGGCCTTGGTGCGCTCGTCGGGCGGGAAGACGTTGACGAGGATCGACAACGTCGAGGGCATGATCAGCGCGGCCCCGACGCCCATGAGCGCCCGGCAGGCGATGAGCTGGGGCATCGACGTCGACAGCGACGCCGCCACGCAGGCGAGCATGAACAGCACCAGGCCCAGCTGCAGCGCCCCCTTGCGGCCGTAGCGATCGCCGAGGGCGCCGGTGGTGAACAGCAGGCCGGCGAACACCAGCGAGTAGATGGCGATCACCCACTGCAGCTGCGACTCGGTGGCCTGCAGCTCGCGCGACAGCGTCGGGATGGTGACGTTGAGGCTCGAGTTGCCGATGAACACGATCAGCAGCGAGAGGCACAGCACGGCGAGCGTCCACCAGCGACGGCGGTAGATCGCCTCGGGGATGCCGTGGTGATCGGACGCGGCGTCGGCGGTCGCGTCGGCGTCGGCGGGCGCGCCCGTCGCCGGCGCGCTCGCGGCGGTCGACGGGTCGGTGGGGGCGGTCATGGCTGGCATCGTATGCCGAAGTGGCAGAGACTGCCAACATGGCAGTTCATGACGCGCAGCGCGTCGCAGGTGGCTAGGGTGGTCGTCGTGGCCGCCTCCACCACCTCGTCGACGTCCGCCCGCCGGCGGACCCGCTCCGCCGGGGCCGGGTCGACGGGAGCCGAGGCCACCGACGCCGCCGCGACCGGTCCCCCCGGGGACGGCTCGGCCGGGGGAGACGTCGGTGACCGGCGGGCCCGTCGCCGGGAGCGCATCCGCGCCGAGGTGGTGACCGCCGCCCTCGACCTGGCCGAGGCGCGGGGCTGGGAGCACGTCACCGTCGACGACATCGCCGCCGCCGTCGACATGGCCCCCCGCACGTTCTTCCGGTACTTCCCGACCAAGGACGACGTGCTGTTCACCGACTACGGCGAGAAGTTCGAGCGGCTCCGGGCCGACCTCGCCGCCCGCCCCGCCGACGAGCCCATCGAGACCTCGGTGCGCGAGGCCATGCTCTCGCTGGCGGCCGGCTTCAGCGCCGAGCGCGACCTCACCCTGCGCAAGACCCGGCTGATCGCCGAGACGCCGTCGCTGGCCGGCCGATCCGCCCAGCGCCGCAACGAGTGGCAGCAGCTGGTCGCCGCCGCGGTGGCCGAGCGCCTCGGCGTCGACCCCGCCCTGGATCTGCGGGCCCAGGTCATCGCCTCCACCACGCTCGCCGCCGTCACCTCCGCGGTGTCGGTGTGGGTCGCCGGCGACGGCGAGGGCGACCTGCCCGCCCTGTGCGCCGAGGCCCTCGACCTGCTCGCCGCCGGCGGCCGCGCCACCCCGTCCGGTCGCCGAGCGCGCCGCGCCTGATCGCCGCCGCCAGGGCGAGACCGACCGTCCACCGAGCACCGCGCCCACCCGGCCCGCCCGGCGGGCGCCTCCGCCCCGGGCGCGTCGGGGTTCGTGGGACTCTCGGCCCTGCCGCGCTCCCTGGCGACGGCGCGACCGTTGCTGCAGCGGCGGTCGGCGGGGCGGGTCGTGGGCACCACGGCGCGGGGTCGCGAGCACAGGAGGACGCGCCATGGCTCGACGACCCCGGCGGTTCGCCGCCCTGCTCGCCATCGGGGCGCTCGTCGCGCTGCCCGCGTGCACGAAGACCACCTCCGACGTCGGCAGCCCGACGACGGCCGCGCCGCCTGCCACCGAAGGGACCACCGTCGCCCCCGACACGGCGACGACCCGGACCCCCGCCACGCGCACACCGTCCACCCGCACGCCGTCGACCCGCCGCTCGACGACCACGTCGGCGGAGTCCGACACCGTGGCGGGGGCCTGGACCCCGGTCGATCCGCCGGCCGCGGGCGCCTACGACCAGCTCGTCTCGGCCCAGTGCAACGGGCCCGACAGCTGCTCGGTCGACGGCATCCGGGCCGACCAGAGCAACGTGTTGACCGACTACCTCGTGCACTGGGACGGCTCGACCTGGTCGTCGTCGAACGGTCCGTCGGGCAGCGCGTCGGCGCCGCCCACCCCGGGCGAGCTCGACTGCCTCGACGACTTCTGCATCGTCCCCATCGACAACCACGAGACGACCCAGCTGGCCGTGCCCGAGATCCAGCAGGTCCAGGGTGGCAAGTGGGCCGGGATGAACAGCGACGTGGTCGTGGTCCGGGACCCGCTGCTGCTCTCGGTGTCGTCGGTGAGCTGCCCGTCGTCGTCGTTCTGCGTGGCCGTCGGCTACGGCCGCAACCAGGCCGCGACGAGCTCTGCGCCCATCGTCTCGATCTGGAACGGCGAGATCTGGAAGACGGCGGCGCTCTCGTCCGAGACCAACATGGCGGTCCAGATCCTCCGCTCGGTGTCGTGCAGCTCGACCAGCGACTGCCTCGCGGTCGGCGTCGCGAACAAGGAGGTGGGAACGCCCGCCGACGTGGCCCTGGTCTTCCACTGGGACGGCCAGCAGTGGACCGAGGTGCCCGTCCCGACCAGCCAGGCCCGGACGCTGGACGCGGTGATCTGCTCGAGCGCCTCGTTCTGCCTCGCGGTCGGCGGCAACGGGAACGCCGGCGCGGTGCTGCGCTGGGACGGCCGCTCGCTGACCGACGAGGAGTCGCCCCTCTCGGGCCCGCTCTACGCGGTCGGTTGCTCGTCGGAGGACCTGTGCATGGCGATCCCGTCCCCGCCCTCGGGCCGGCCGCTCGTCAGTGGCGCCGAGGTGGCGGCCCGCATCAAGGGCTCCTGGTACACGGTGTCGGACTACCCGGCCAAGGCCACCCACCTCAGCGGCGTGTCCTGCTACGACGGCGGCTGCCTGGTCGTCGGCTGGTCGCGCTCCACGCCGTCGAGCGACGGCAGCGACATCGTCGGCGCGGTGCCGACCGCCGCCTTCTGGGACCTCACCTCGGGCTGACCGACTGCACGTCCCTCGTCGACGCCGACCTGCGCGCGTGCCGGCCGGCGTCGCCCTCGCGTGCCCCGAGCCCAGGCCGACCGTTGACAGGTGACCAAATGGTCACGTATTGTCGAGGCGTGGTCACCGCTGCCCCGCCCGCTCCCGCCGCTCCTCCTTCCCCCTCGGGGGCCGGCCGTGGCATCGACGGCACGGCGTCGGCGGCGAGTCGCCCGGTCGACGACCAGGACCTCGTGTTCAAGGCGATGGCCGACCCCACCCGCCGCCTCCTGCTCGACGTGCTGTTCGACCAGGACGGCCGCACCCTCGGCGACCTCGAGCTCGCCGTCGTGGCCGCCGGCGTCGAGATGACCCGCTTCGGCGTCATGAAGCACCTGAAGGTGCTCGAGGCCGCCGGGCTGGTCGTCGCCGTCCGGGTGGGGCGCGAGAAGCACCACCACCTCAACCCCGTCCCCATCCGCCTGATCCACGACCGCTGGATCGACAAGTTCACCGAGCGCCACGCCGCGGCGCTCGCCGACCTGAAGCACAGCCTGGAGGGCTCCGCATGACCACCACCGACACCGAGACCCGGACCATCAAGGTCTTCCGCGTCTTCATCAAGGCCTCGCCCGAGCGGGTGTGGGAGGCCATCACCTCGCCCGAGTGGAACCAGCGCTACGGCTACCACGCCCCCAGCGAGTTCGAGCTGAGGGCCGGCGGGTCGTTCCGGGCCCTGCCCAACGAGGGCATGCAGGCGATGGGCGCGCCCGACGTGGTGGTCGAGGGTGAGGTGCTCGAGGCCGATCCGCCGCACAAGCTGGTCCAGACGTGGCGCATGCTCTTCTCCCCCGAGCTCGGCACCGAGCCGTTCACCACGCTCACCTACGACGTCCACGCCGAGACCGAGTCGATGACCCGCCTCACCGTGACCCACGACGTCACCGGGGCGCCGATGCACGAGGGCGCGATCAGCGGCGACTCGCCCCTGCAGGAGGGTGGCGGCGGCTGGGCCTGGGTGCTCAGCGACCTCAAGACCCTGCTCGAGACCGGCGAGTCCCTGCCGCTCTGAGGCCGGCGGGCGGCACCCGGCGCTCGTCGTCGGGTGCCGCCCCGTTCGTCCGATCCAACCCACGTTCAGCCCGCCGGCCACCCTGGAGGTGGTCGGCGGCCTGAACGTTTGGGGCGGGTCGGGACGTTCATGCGCTGGTGCACCGTGGCGGTGGTCCGCGGCCTGAACGTCGGCGAGGTGAGGCGAGGGCGACCGGCTCGGACGTTCAGGGGCTGGGCCACCCTGGAGGTGGTCGGCGGCCTGAACGTCGGGGAACGCTCGGCAGGGCGACGAGGCGGGGTGCGGCGCGAGGCTGTCGGCATGGGTGACGCCTCGATGAGCGCCTCGATGAGCGCCTCGGCCAGCGGCTCGATCCGGCTGGCCGGGCCCGACGACCTGGCCGTCGCCGCCGACCTCCTGCGGGCCTTCAACGCCGAGTACGACGAGCCGGCACCCGAGGCTCCCGTGCTCGCCGGACGCCTGGGCGAGCTGCTCGCCGCCGGCGACGCCGTGCTGCTCGCCGGCGAACCGGCGGTCGGCGTGGCCGTCCTGCGGTTCCGGCCGTCGCTGTGGAGCGCGGGGTCCGAGTGCTACCTGGCCGAGCTCTACGTCGCGCCCGCCGAGCGGGGCCGGGGCCTCGGCCGGGCGCTGCTCACGGCCGTGCTCGACGAGGCCCGGGCGCGGGGTGCCGACACCATCGACCTCGGGACGTCCGAGGACGATGCGGCGGCCCGGGCGCTGTACGAGTCGATGGGGTTCACCAACCGCGAGGGCCCCGGCGGGCCCGTGATGTACGTCTACGAGCGCGAGCTGTAGCGCCGGACGGCCGGCCCGGGCCACGGTCGCTCGACGGGACCGCCCGCTAGGTTGGCGACGTGAGCGACGAGTCGAACGGTGCACCCGAGCAGCAGGCCGCTCCGGCGCCGCCGCACCCCCACGCCCCGATGCCCCGACCCGAGACGATGACGCCCCGCGCGCCGCTCGGGCCCGGCGCCGGCATCCGCATGTACCCGACCATGCCGCCGCCGGTGCCCACCGTGCCGGCCCAGTGGGCCGCCGACCCCGGCGGCGCCCACCAGTGGCGCTGGTGGGACGGCGTGCGCTGGACCGACCAGGTGGCCGACGACGGCGTCACGTCGATCGACCCCCTGCCCCCGGCCTGATCAGCGGGCTCGGACGACCACCGAGACCGGGCCACGCCCACCCGGACCGATCGACGAGGAGCGCGACCGTGGCCTACGACGAGCAGCTGGTCGAGCGCATCCGGGGCGTCCTCGGCGACGACATCGGCTACGGCGAGAAGAAGATGTTCGGCGGGGTGTGCTTCCTGCTGCACGGCAACATGGTCGCCGGTGTCGCCACCGACGACCTGATGCTGCGCGTCGGCCCCGATGCCTGGGCCGACGCCCTCGCCCGGCCCCACGCCCGGGCGATGGACTTCACCGGCCGGTCGATGAAGGGCTACGTGTTCGTCTCGCCCGCCGGCGTCGCCGAGGACGCCGACCTGCAGGCGTGGCTCGACCGCGCCCTGGCGTTCGTCGGCACGCTGCCGCCGAAGGAGAAGGCCGCGACGCCGCGTCGGACCAAGCGCTGATCCGAGGCGTCGGCCGCATCGCCCCGATCGACGAGGAGCGCCGGCGGCACCGGCCTCCCCGTTCTGGGAGGCTGGCGGTCCACGGTCCGCACGAGCGGAGG
This sequence comes from Acidimicrobiales bacterium, assembly GCA_046331175.1. GTDB lineage: Bacteria > Actinomycetota > Acidimicrobiia > Acidimicrobiales > Acidimicrobilacustridaceae > JAWKIW01. Next base: position 71,456 of record JAXLRI010000009.1, on the reverse strand, counting down.
GGGCTGACGATGATCGAACGGCTGACCGGCCTACCCGACGGGGTGATCGGCTTCGAGGCGGTGGGCGAGGTCCACGCCGAGGACTACCGGGACGTGCTCATCCCGGCGCTCGAGGAGGCGTCCGCCTCGGGCAGCATCCGCTGCGTCTACGTGATGGGCGATCGCTTCGAGGGCTACAGCACCGGTGCCGCGTGGCAGGACACCAAGCTCGGCCTCGAGCACCACGGGAAGTGGCAGCGGGCCGCGCTCGTCACCGACGTCGACTGGGTGCGGCACCTGTCGGCCGCCTTCGGCTGGATGGTCCCCGGCGCCTTCGAGGTCTTCCCCCTCGCCGAGCGCGACGCCGCCATCGCCTGGGTCGCCGCCGACGGTTGACGTCGTCCGGGCGGGTGGTGGCGGGCCGGGGATCGACGAGTCGCAGTCGTCGTGGGATTCCCTGCAACCGGACCGCTCCGGCCGACGTCGTTGGGGCAGATGAGCGAGGGAGAGCTGGCGCTGCCTGCGGGTGTCCCGGCGTCGACGAGGGCCGGGACCGATCCGGTCGACGCCGCGCAGGTCGTCGCCGCGTTCCGGGAGGAGCACGGGCCGATGGTGCGACTGGGCTACCTGCTGCTCGGCGACGTCGAGGAGGCCGAGGACGTCGTGCAAAGCGCCTATGCGACGCTGGTCGAGCGGTGGGACCGGGTCCGCGAGCCCGGTGCCTACCTCCGGCGGTGCGTCGTCAACGGCTGCTACGACGTGCTGCGCCGTCGCCGTCGGCGGCGGTCCGTGCCGCTCGCCGATCCGGTCCCCGCCGTGGCGGCCGCCGACGAGTACCTCCTCGACGCCGTGCAGGCGCTGCCACCCAAGCAGCGGATCGTGGTGGTGCTGCGCTACTACCAGGGGCTGCGCAGCCACGAGGTCGCGGCCTGCACCGGCTGGCCCGAGGGCACGGTGAAGAGCCTCCACCACCGAGCGCTGGCGACCCTGCGGGGGGTGATCGAGCCATGACCACCGATCAGCTCGAGGCCGACCTGGGTCGGGTGCTCGGTGAAGCCGCCGATCGCGTCGAGCCCCGCGGCGACCTGCTCCCAGGCGTGACGGCCCGGTTGGGGGCGCGGCGTCGGCGCCGCCGGCGGGAGCGGATGGGGGCCTCGGTCGCGGTGGTGTTCGCGGTCGTGCTGGCGGCAGTCGTCGCCCTCGGCGCCGCCGGCCGCGAGGACCGGGTGGTCGTGGCCCCGCCGCCCGGACCCGGTTCGACGACCACTGACGCAGCGGCCTCCGACCCGCGCCGCCCGCTCGCCGAGCATCCGCGAGTGGCGATCTTCGGCGATGCCGGCGCGCTGATGGCCGGCCTCGGGTTCTCGCGGTGGGCCGAGTCGAGCGGGGCGATCACGGTGGTCCCCGGGGACACCCGGATGGGGTGTGGTCTGGTCCTGGCCGCCGCACGCGCCGATCCGCACGGGGGCTCCAGCTCGGCCGTCCCCGACGAGTGCCGAGACCTGCCGGCGGCGTGGGCCCGCGCCCTCGACGCCGCCACGCCCGACGTCGCCGTGGTGCTGATCGGCGAGAACGACCTGGACGACCTCCAGCTCTCATCCGACGTCCCGGTCTGGCAGTCGGTGGGCTCGCCCGAGGTCGACGTCGCGCTCCAGCGCCGCATGCTCGAGGTCACCGACGCCATCACCAGCCGGGGGGCCACGGCCGTGTGGCTCACCCTGCCGTCGATCGCTGCGGTCCCCGGGGTCGACCGGGGGCCGGCCGGCGATCCGGCCCGGGCGGCGCGGTACCGCGAGGTGGTGGCCCAGCTGCCGGCTCGGCGGCCGGGTGCGCCGGTGGCGGTGGTCGACCTGGCCGGCTGGCTGGCGACGGCTGGCGACCCGTCGCTGCGTCCCGACGGGGTCCACCTCACCAACGCCACGGCAACAGCGGTCGTCGAGCGATGGCTCGGCCCCGCGGTGCTCGACGCCTACCGTCGGGCCGCCGCCGCCGGCGGCGGCTCGTCCTCGACGGCCGTGCCGACGTCGTCGATCCCGACCGGCGCGCCGGCCGACTCCATCCCCGACGACGCCAGGCCGGACTGGACCCCCGGCCCGCCGGGCAGCTGGGTGCCGTACGGGGGAGATGACGCTCTCCACCCGGGGGTCGTCGTGCCGCAGGCGCAGGGGTGGGCGCACAGCGGCGATCCTGCCTCGACTCCGGGGCGAACCCCCATCTACGACCGCCCTGACGGGTCCGTCGTCGGGTACGCGTACAGCCAGCTGGGGTTCGTCCCCCTGGCCGAAGACCCCACCTTCGACGCCCACGCCGAGCGGGTCCGACGGTTCGGCTGCGACGCCTTCGCCGATCCGTCCTGCCATCCACGCGGCCTGGGCCGGCCGGCCGGAAGCTGAGCGTCGCGGGCCTCGTCGATCACGGCCGGTGGGCTCACCGCGCGCCGATCTCGAGCGCAGGTCAACCTGGAGGGTCCGCCACTCGTTGACGAGGGTGCATGCGCGATCCCGGACCGGCCGACTTCGACGAGGCGTTCGACGCCCTGGTGGCGCTCGCCTACCGCGTCGCCTTCCGCATCCTCGGCGATCGCGAGGAGGCCCGTGACATCGCCCAGGAGGCCCTGACCCGAGCGTTCAGCCGGTGGTCCCGCGTCCGGGGCTACGCGCCGGCCTGGGTGAGCCGGGTCGCGGCCAACCTGGCCCTCGATCGCGTCCGCCGGGTCGGGGTGGCGGCTCGGGCGCCCCGTCCCACCGAGGCGGCGCCGCTCGATGCGGCCGAGGTGGTCGCCCAGCGGGCCGAGCTCGTCACCGGCCTCGCTGCCCTCCCTCGCCGCCAGCGGGAGGTCGTGGTGCTGCGCCACCTCGCCGATCGGTCCGAGGCCGAGGTCGCCGAGCTCCTCGGCTGCTCGGTGGGATCGGTCAAGCGCCACGCCCACCGTGGTCTGGCCGCGCTGCGCCTGGCCCTCGACCACGGCGTCGATCCCGCGGCCGATCCCGAAGCCGATCCGATCCGACCGGCCCCCGTCGCCGCGGTCCACCCGCCGGCGACCTCGCCCGAAGGAGCCCGATGATGTTCGACCACCTCGACGATCCCCATCCGCCCGACCTGGCTCCGTTGCGCGATCCCGTGCTCGTGTCCGGCGGTCGACGCCGACGACACCGTCGGTGGGGTCAGTCGCTCGCCTCGATCGCGGTGGTCGTCGCCGTGGTCGGGGCCGGTCTCGGCCTGGTCGACCGACGCCTGGCGTCGGTGGACCGGGTCCAGGTCGACGTCGGCACCCCGCCCTCGGTCGGGGCCGGGCCGGTCACCGTCCTGCTGGTCGGCACCGACCGGGGGATCGAGGGGGTGCCCGCTGACGCCTCCCGCCCCGCGCGGGGGCTCACCGATTCGCTCCTGGTGGTCCGACTCGACCCGCGGACCTCCTCGGTGCGGTTGCTGTCGGTGCCGCGGGACCTGTGGCTGACCCGGGCCGACGGTTCGGGCGTCCGGCTCGACCAGGTGCTCGGCGACGCCGGTCCCCAGGCGCTCCTCGACGACGTCGCCTCGGTGACCGGGACGAGGATCGACCACTACGCCGAGGTCGACCTCGCCGGGATCGCCGGCGCGGTCGACGCCGTCGGCGGTGTTCCCCTCCGGAGCACGACCGAGGTCCGCGACACCGCGTCTGGCTTCCAGCTCGCACCGGGGTGCCAGGTCGTCGACGGCAGCCAGGCCCGTGCCTACCTGCGGGCCCGCCACCTCGAGTGGCGCGACGCCGCGGGTCGATGGGTCGAGGACCCCACGAGCGACCTCGGACGCATGGCCCGCGGCCGCGAGGTCGCGGCGGCGCTGCTCGCCCGGCTGGCCGCCTCGACCAACCCGGTCGACGTGGTGTCGGCGGTCGACCGGGTCCTGCAGCACGTCACGATCGATGCCTCGTGGTCGCGAGCCGACCTCGTGGGCCTGGTGCAGGACCTCCGGGCGCTCGATCCGTCGCACATCGCCGGCGCCGCGCTCGACACCACGGCCACCGTCGAGCCCGGCGGGGTCGCCGCCCTCGCCGCCACGCCCGGCTCGGCGTTGGCCGCGTCGGCGTTCCTCGACGGCTCGGCGCCGACCGCGCCGCCGAGCTCGCCGTCCTCGACGAGTTCGCCGTCCTCGACGCCCGGCCCGGCACCGGTGCACGCGGTGGCCGGCTGCCCCTGACGCTCGCCGTCACCCGTGGAGGCGGTGGCGGAGGCCGAAGGGGCGGCGGGGGACGACCGATGCGTCATCGTCGGTGGCGTCGGAGGCCCCGGGTCCGGCATCGGCCGATCCGCCGCGCGTCAGCCACGCCGTCATCGGTCGGGCGGTCACGCCGTGGAGGACCACGCTCAGCACGACGGTGAGCGTGATCGCCGACGTCACGGTGAGGACCATCGGGTCGCCGGGTGGCAGCTCCTCGACGATGAGCAGGCCGAAGATGACCGAGGCGAGGCCGCGCGGCCCGAACCAGCCGAGGAAGACCGTGTCGCGGCCCGACGTGCGCGAGCCGACCAGCGACAGCGCCACCGGGGCCATGCGGATGACGGTCAGGCTGGCCAGCGCGTACACGACGATCCGCCAGTCGGCCGGCCGCAGCCCGTCGACCAGCAGCGCGGCGCCGAACACGTACCAGACCACCAGCGACAGGACCTGGCCGAGCAGCTCGGGCAGCTCCACCGACTCGTCGACCGTCGGGTCGTCGCCGGCGTCGGAAGCGACGGCGTCGGCCGGGGTGCCATCGGCGGGCGTTGCGGCCGCCGGGGCCGGTGCCGACTCGCCGTGGCGGCCGGCCCGGAAGGCGATGCCGGCGACGAAGGCGGCGACGAAGTAGTTGACCTCGAGCTGGCGGGCGACGAGGAAGGCGAGCACGGCGAGCATGAGGGTGGCGACCCGCTCGCCACCGGGCGCCGTCCACCCCCGCTCGCGGGCCGCCCGGATCGCCCGGCCGCCCACGTAGCCGGCGACGATGCCGATCCCGGCGCCGGCGACCAGCTCGCGCAGCGCCGACCACCCGGGGGCCGAGGCCGAGTCGGCGAACTCGCCGTGGCCGAGCAGCACGGTCGAGGCCGCGATCAACCCGGTCACCACCGGGGTGGCGATGCCGTCGTTGAGGCCGCTCTCGACGTTGAGCGTCCGCCGCAACCGCACCGGGATGGCCCGGTCGGACACCACCGCGGCGCTGAGGGCGGCGTCGGTGGGGGCCAGGGCGGCGCCGAGCAGGGCGGCCAGCTGCCACGGGACGTCGGTCAGCAGGGCGGCGGCCAGGCCGAACCCGGCGGCGATGGTCAGCGGCAGGCCGATGGCCAGCAACCGCAGCGGCAGGCCGGCGTGGCGGCGCAGGTCGCCCGGGTCGACGCGCGCCGCGTCGGAGAACAGCACCAGCACGAGGGTGATCTCGGCCAGCTCGTGGATGAACGTCGTCTCGGCCGCCATGTGCAGCTGCTCGATGGGGCCGTGACCGAGGATCAGCCCGCCGAGCACGAACACGATCGGACCGCTCACGTCGAAGCGCTCGAAGTGCGCCGACAGCAACGACCAGGCGAGGATCAGCCCGGCGACGGCGCACAGCGCCCAGAGGCTCACCCCGTCGCCGTGCGCCATCGCCGGATCCTACGACGGCGACCACTGCCCGCCGCAGGGTCGGGGCCTCCGAGGCGGGGTCGGGGCCGCCGCAGGGTCGGGTCGGTCCGAGGCGGGGCGGTCCGTGGCGGGGCGGTCCATGGGCCGGTGGTGCCTCAGCGCCGTGGCGGCGCCCGGCCCGACCTACCATCGCCGGCGCAGAGTCCGCGCGGGGATGGAGGTCAGGGGATGCAGGAGCGCACGTTCGTCGACGCGCACGGGGTGGAGGTCTTCTCCCGCTGGTGGCTGGTCGACGACCCCGCCGGGCTGGTCGTGATCTCCCACGGCGCCTCCGAGCACAGCGGCCGCTACGACCGCTTCGCCACCGCCCTCAACGGAGCGGGCTACGCCGTCGTCGCCATCGACCACCGCGGCCACGGCCGCACCGGCGCTGCCACCGGCGCCGGGATCATGGGGCCGGGCGCCGGCCAGGCCGTGGTCGACGACCTCGACGAGCTGCGGGCGATGGCCCTGGCCGAGCTCGGCGCCGACGTGCCGGTCGTCCTCTTCGGCCACTCCCTCGGCGCGGTGATCGGCCTCGCCTACGTCGTGCAGCACTCCGCCGACCTCACCGCCGCCGTGCTCTGCGGGTTCCCCGTCGACGTGAACGGCGTGGCCGGGCTGGGCGAGCTGCTCGGCGGCCTGGCCGAGGCCGGCCTGCGCGACGCGCCGGCGTCGGACCTGCTGGCGTCGAACAACGCGCCGTTCGAGCCGGGTCGCACCGGGTTCGACTGGCTCAGCCGCGACGAGGCCGAGGTCGACCGCTACATCGCCGACCCGCTCTGCGGTGACGAGAACCCCCTCACCTACGGCTACCTCATCGACCTCTTCGCCGTGGTGGCCCCGGCTCGCGACGCCCTGGGCTCGATCACGGTGCCGGTCCTCGTGATCGCCGGCGACAAGGACTCTGCCGCCGAGAACGGCGCCCACCCCACGGGGCTGGCCGAGGCGCTGCGGGCCCAGGGCGTGGCCACCGACCTCACGCTGTACCCCGACGCCCGCCACGAGCTGCTCAACGAGACCAACCGCGACGAGGTCACCGCCGACGTGATCGGCTGGGTGCAGGACAAGGCCTAGCGACCGACCACGGTCCGCTCGACGACGAGCGGTCCTGAGGTGACGAGGGGATCCGTGATGCGCGCACGACGGTTGGCGGGTGATCGGTTGGAACGTGCCGCCGCCGTGACCGTGGTGCCGATGGCGACGGCGGTGCCCAGCTGGCAGGTGCCCGTGCCCGCCGGCGGTGCCCCTGCCGGCAGGTGCCCAGCCTTCACGGGCTAGCGCGACCGGCCCGCCGCCGGGCGGTCGCCGGCCTGATCGTCGCGTGCTCGGTAGATCGCCCGGCCCGGGTCGGTGACGGTGCCGTGGGGCGACGGCCAGGTGAAGGCGATCGTGCCGCCGTCGCCGAGCGAGCGCCACTGGTCCATGGCCGTGTCGAGGGCGCGGGTGACGGCGGTGTCGTCGCCCCGCTTCCACGCCGCGAGGTGGAGGCCGGCCAGCTCCTCGGAGGCGTCCAGCTCGGACCGGTGCTCGGCGATGACGGCCCGGCCGGGCTGGGTGCGGCGGCGCCCGGTGCTGCGGTAGGTGGCGCCCTGGTCGAGCAGGCCCCAGAAGCCGAGCCGGTAGCCGGTCGCCGCCTCGACGACGTACTGGCCGAGGTCGTGGGGCAGGTCGCGGCCGACCGCCATGTAGGGCCCGGGGACGCGAGTGCGCTTGGCCCGCGTGGCCTCCCACGAGCAGGCCCGGCGGCCGTTGTCCTCGTGCTTGCGGAACACCACCTCCACGCCGACGACCCTACGGGCCGCGGTGTCCGAGTCGGCGACCGGTTTCGGAGCGACGCTGCCGGCCAGGCGACGGGCGACTCGTCAGGTGACGCCGACGGACGCGGGGCCGACCCGCTCGACGATGGGGGCCAGGGCGTCGAGGTCGAGGCGGTAGGTCTCGGCGGCGGTGAGGCCGACCATGGCGCGGGCCTCGTCCTCGGGCACGTCGACGAAGGTGGACTCCATGGCCTCGACCGTGTGGGGCCAGGTGCCCTCGTGGTGGGGGTAGTCGTTGCCCCACATGAGGACGCCCACGCCGATCTCGTGGCGCAGGGCGACTTCCTTGCGGGCCATGACCGAGGCGCCGATGCGCACGTTGCGGGCGAAGTACTCGCTCGGCTTCAGCGGCAGGTGGCGGGTGAAGGCGTCGCCGAAGCGCTCGGTGGCGTGGCTGCCCTCGTACTTCATGTCCATGCGCTGGACCATCTCGGGCACCCACCAGGCGCCGTTCTCGGTGACGCAGAAGCGCATCTCGGGGAACCGCTCGAACACGCCGCCCCAGATGAGGTGCCACACCGGCCGGGACGCCCACCAGGCCGCCTCGGTGGTGAAGATGCCGGCGGCACCCGGCAGGTCCCACCCGCCGAAGTCGCCGACCGCGCCCGAGTGGGTGTGCACCGGCAGCTCCAGCTCCTGGCAGGTGCCCCAGAACGGGTCGTACACCGGGTCGTTGTAGGGCGGCCGCTCGTTCCAGACCGACGGGATGAGCACGCCGCCGAGCCCGTTCTCCTTGGCCCAATGGGCCTCGGCCACCGCGGTGTCGACGTCCTCGACCGTCGGGATGATGGCCAGGCCGATGCGGCGCAGCGGCTCGTCGGCGCAGAACTCGGCCAGCCAGCGGTTGTGGGCCCGGGCGCCGGCCAGCAGCCGCTCGGGGCGGGCGCCGGCGTGGGGGGCGAGGCCGGCGCCGAACGGCGGGGCGTTGCCCCCGGTGGTGCCGTCGGGGAACAGCACCTCGGCGGTGATGCCGTCGGCGTCGAGCTCCTTGGTGCGCTGGGCCGAGTCCCACGCGCCGGTGAGGCCCTCGGCCAGCTCCTCCTCGCGCTCGTCGAGGAACTGCGACACCTGGGCCCGCAGCTTGTCGCCTTGCTCGCGGAGGCGGGCCAGCTGGCGGTCGTACGCCTCGCGGAAGTCCTCGTCGAGGTAGTCGCGGTAGCGCCCGTCGGGCAGGCCGGCGTGGCAGTCGGACGAGACGATCAGCACTCGGGACACGGGGGGACCTTTCGTCGGGCGCGATGGCGTGCCCCCAGGACTACCACCGCGATCGCAGCATGGCAAGACACTCTTAGAGAATGTCCTGTAGCCGACCGGTCGGCGCCGTGCCGCCGGCCCAGCCGGTGGCACGGTCCCCGGCAGGACCCGGGCGACCTGGGTAGGGTCGCCGCCACCCGAGCCGGAGGCGGCGGTGAACGACTCGACCAGGCGCCGTTCGGCGACGCCGAAGGCCATGCTCACGCTCGGAGCCCTGGGCGTCGTCTACGGCGACATCGGCACGAACCCGCTGTTCGCCATGCGCGAGGCCTTCGTCGGGGGCCACCCCATCGAGGTGAACGAGGACAACATCCTCGGGCTCTTGTCGTTGATGTTCTGGTCGCTGCTGCTCGTGATCTCGCTCAAGTACCTCACCAACGTGATGCGCGCCGACAACGAGGGCGAGGGCGGCATCCTGGCGCTCAGCGCGCTCGTCACCCCCAAGGAGCAGCCCACGCGCGGACTGCGGTGGGTCATCGTCATCCTGGGCCTCTTCGGCGCCGCGCTCCTCTACGGCGACGGTGTCATCACGCCCGCCATCTCCGTGCTGGCCGCGGTGGAGGGCACCGCGGTCGCCGTGCCCGACACGCAGCGGTTCGTCGTGCCGGCGGCGGTCGCCATCCTGATCGGTCTGTTCCTCGTCCAGCGCCGCGGTACGGCGTCGATCGGCCGGGTGTTCGGTCCGGTCATGGTCGTGTGGTTCGCCACCATCGCCGTGCTCGGCGCCCTGCAGGTCGTGCAGCGTCCGGGGGTGTTCGCAGCGGTGAACCCGGTGCACGGCGCCCGGTTCTTCGCCCAGAACGGCTTCACGGGCTACCTCGTGTTGGGCGCCGTCATCCTCGTGGTGGTCGGCGGCGAGGCCCTGTACGCCGACATGGGGCACTTCGGTCGGCGCCCGATCGCCCGAGGCTGGTACGGCCTGGTGCTCCCCGCACTGGTCCTCGTGTACTTCGGTCAGGGCGCGCTGCTCCTGCGCGACCCCGCGGCCATCGAGAACCCCTTCTACGCCATGGCCCCGGCCTGGGCCCTGCTGCCCCTGGTTGTGCTGGCCACCCTGGCCACGGTCATCGCCTCCCAGGCCCTTATCTCCGGGGCCTACTCCCTGACCCGCCAAGCCGTGCAGCTCGGCTACAGCCCGCGGGTGGCCGTGCGGCACACCTCCGAGCACGAGATCGGCCAGGTGTACATCGGATCGGTGAACTGGGCCCTCATGGTCGGGTGCATCGCCCTCGTGATCGGGTTCGGCGAGTCGGCGCGCCTGGCGGCTGCCTACGGCTTGGCCGTGTCGGCGACGATGGTCATCACGACGCTGATCTTCGCCGTGGTCGCGAGGGAGCGGTTCGGCTGGTCGGTGGCACGCGTCGCCGGGCTCTGCGGGCTGTTCCTCGTCGTGGACCTGGCGTTCTTCGGCGCCACCGTCTTCAAGATCCCCGCCGGAGGCTGGTTCCCCCTGGTCGTCGGCGTCGCCATCTTCACGCTGTTGTCGACCTGGCGAACCGGCCGCCGCGTGGTTGCGGCGCGCCTGCACCCCGGCCGGCTCCCGCTGAGCGAGTTCGTCGGGGCCCTCGGCGAGCACCCCCCGGTCCGCGCCCCGGGCGAGGGCGCCTACCTCTTCAGCGCGCCCGGACTCACGCCTCCGTCGCTCATCGCCAACCTGCGCCACAACGACTCGCTGCACGAGACCGTGCTGGTGGTCGCCGTGGTGACCGAGCGGATCCCACGGGTGCCCGGGGCGCGCCGCGCCGTGGTCATCCCGCTCGAGCTCGGGTTCCACCAGGTCGAGCTGCACTACGGGTTCATGGAGGATCCCGACGTGCCCGTCGCCCTGCGCGACCACGTGGCGATGCACGTGGGCATCAACCTCGACACGGTCTCGTACTTCCTCGGCCGGGAGTCGCTGCGGGTCGCACCCCGGCCGGGCATGGCCCGATGGCGTGAGCACCTGTTCCGCCTGATGTACCGCAACGCGACCAGCGCGGCGACGTACTTCCACCTGCCGACCGAGCAGACGGTGGAGCTGGGGCTGGCCGTCGACCTGTGAGCGTCAGGTGCCGGTGAACTCGGGCGGGCGCTTCTCGGCGAAGGCCCGGGCGCCCTCCTTGGCGTCGTTCGACCGCATCACCACGCGGGCGCCGTCGTCCTCGACGGCGAAGGCGTCGAGCAGGGGCAGGCCGTCGGCCCGCAGCATCGTCTGCTTGATGGTCCGCAGGGCGAGCGGGCCGTTGGCGGCCATCCGCTCGGCCAGGTCGGTGGCCACCGCCAGCACCTGGTCGCTCGGGACGACCCGGTTGACCAGACCCAGGTCGAAGGCGTCGGCGGCGTCGAGGTGATCGCCGAGCAGGAGCAGCTCGGCGGCGCGGGCCCGGGGGATCTGCCGGGGGAGCCGGACGGTGCCGCCGGCGGCGGGCATGAGGCCGCGCCGCACCTCGGTCAGGCCGAGGCGGGCGTCGGCGGACACCACCCGCAGGTCCGATGCGAGCACCAGCTCGGTGCCGCCGGCCAGGGCGAAGCCGCGCACGGCGGCGATCACGGGGACCGGCATGTCGGTGCCGCGCAGCAGGGCCCGGTTCATCAGCTTGGGCTCGGCCAGCAGCCGCTCGTCCCACTCGTCGGCGGCCGGTCGGGCGCGCGTCAGCAGCGGGATGAGCGAGGTGAGGTCGGCGCCGGCGCAGAAGGCCTGGTCGCCCGCCCCGGTGAGCAGCACCACCCGGATGGCCGGGTCGGCCTCGACCGCCGCCCATGCGTCGGCCAGGCGCACCACCGTCTCGGCGTCGAGGGCGTTGCGCTTGGCCGGCCGGTTGATGGTGATGCGGGCGATGGGCGGGGTGGCGTCGACCAGCAGCGGCAGCTCGCCGGCGGCCGCGTCCTCGGCTCCCACGTCAGCGGTCCAGGCGGCGCAGCAGCGTGCCGGTGCCGAGGCCGCCACCGCAGCACATGGTGACCATGGCGTGCTCGGCGTCGGCCCGCTCGAGCTCGTGGACCGCCTTGGTCGTGAGCAGGCAGCCGGTGGCGCCCAGGGCGTGGCCCAGGGCGATGGCCCCGCCGTTGGGGTTGGTGCGCTCGCGGTCGGCGCCGACGGTGCGCTCCCACGCCAGCACGACCGAGGCGAAGGCCTCGTTGATCTCGACGATGTCGATGTCGTCGAGCGTGAGGCCGGAGCGGTCGAGCAGCCGGCGGGTGGCGGGGATCGGCCCCTCGAGCATGAGCACGGGATCGCAGCCGACCAGGCAGGTCTGTAGCACCTGGGCGCGCGGCCGCAGGCCCAGCTCGGCGGCCCGCTCGGCGGTCATCACCAGCACGGCCGAGGCGCCGTCGGCGATCTTGGAGGCCGACCCCGCGGTGTGGATGCCGTCGGCCCGGGCCACCGGCTCGAGGGCGGCCAACGCTTCGGGCGTGGTGTCGCGCGGGACCTCGTCGACCGAGAAGGTGGTGGTGCCGGTGCGGTTGCCGTCGGCGTCGACGGTGACCGCCTCGATGGGGACGATCTGGGTCTCGAAGCGGCCCTCGTCGATGGCGACGCGTGCCCGCTGCTGGCTCTGCAGGCCCAGCTCGTCGGCCTCGGCCCGGGTGACGCCGTAAGCGGTGGCGATGCGCTCGGCCCCCTCGAACTGCGACGTGTACTCGTAGTGGGCGGCGTAGGTGCGGTTGACCGGCTTGCCGTGGCCGGCCTTGGCGCCGTCCATGGCGTTGGCGCCGAGCGGCACCAGCGACATGTTCTCGACGCCGCACGCCAGGGCCGAGTCCTCGGCGCCCGACGCCACCAGGGCCACGGCCATGCTCAGCGCCTGCTGGGACGAGCCGCACGCGCTGTCGACCGTGCTGGCCGCCACCTCCTGGGGCAGGCCGGCGGCCAGCCACGCGTTGCGGGTGATGTTGCCCGACTGGGCGCCGACCTGGTCGATGCAGCCGCCGACCACCTGGCCGACCTCGGCCGGGTCGACGCCGGCGCGCTCCAGCACCGCCCGCTGCACCGGACCGAGCAGGTCGATCGGGTGGGTGTGGGCCAAGGTGCCGTTCTTGCGGCCCACCGCGGTGCGGGCGGCCTCGACGATCACGACGTCTCGCATGGTTGCGCTCCCCCTGTGTCCCCGGCGGTCTACCACAGGCGGCGGTCGACCGGGGCAAGACAGATCCTCGGATCGTCTTGTCGCGGTGGGGAGGCGGTGGTAGAACGATCTCGCCCCGCGCGCCCTCGTCGGCGCGCGATCTCGCCCCGGAGGTCGGCACATGGGTGACACCTCGAGCTCGATCGCTCCCACCTCGCCGGGCGACGAGCAGCCTGCGGCCGAGGGCGGTCTGAACGCCGACACCGACGGCGGCCGGCTCTACGAGCGCATCCACGGCGTGGCCCTGCCCGACCTCGACAAGGTCAAGGACGCCCTGGCCGGCGGCGGCCGCCCGGCCCAGCGGCGCGTCGAGTCCGCCCTACCCCCGCGCGACCACGTGCTGCCGGTTCCCAACGGGTGGTTCTCCCTCGTCGGCAGCGAAGAGCTCGCCGTCGGCGACCTGATCTCCATCCGGGCCTTCGCCCGCGAGCTGGTGGTGCTGCGCGACACCGACGGCGTGGCCCGCGCGTTCGACGCCCACTGCCCCCACATGGGCGCCCACCTCGGTGGCGGCCGGGTGGTGGGGTCGGGCGTGAAGTGCCCGTACCACGGGTGGGAGTACGACGGCACCGGTCGCTGCGTGCGCATCCCCTACACCGATGCCCGCATCCCCGGCCGGGCCCGCATCCGCAGCTACCCGGTCCACGAGGCCGACGGCATCGTCTACGCCTGGTACCACGCCGGCGACGCCGAGCCCACCTACGCCATCCCCGCCGTGCCCGAGCGCGACGACGACGCCTGGTCGGGGGCCCACCGCTGGGACTTCGAGCTGGTCGCCGCCCTGCAGGAGATGGCCGAGAACAACGTCGACTACGCCCACTTCAAGTACGTGCACGGCAAGGAGGCGGTGCCGCTCGACATCTCCGAGCTGCACCTCGAGGGGCCGCTGTCGTGGGTGGAGGAGTCCCTCGGCGAGGGCATGTCGTTCACCCGTCACTCCTACGGACCGGGCGTGGCCATCCTGCGGTTCCCGTCGCTGATGACCATCGTCGCCACGTCGACGCCCATCGACCGGGGCAACGTCCGCCTGCTGTGGCACTTCTACTTCCCACGCGAGCTCGACAGCGCGGCCGACGACCTCATCCTGCAGGTGGTCGGCCCGTATGGCCTGCGAGCCGACGTGCCGATCTGGCGCGACATGTCCTACCGCGAGCGGCCCGTGCTCGTGAAGGGCGACGGCCCCATCGCCGAGTACCGCCGCTGGTACGCCCAGTTCTACGAGGGCAACGACCCCGAGCCCGGCGCGGTGGCCGACCCGAGCTGATCACCACGCTCGGCTCGGTGGGTGGCTCGACCGCACGAGCGCCGGTGCTGGGACCCGCCCGTTGCACCGTCGGGGATGCCCGTGCTCGCTCGTCGATCGTGTCACTCGCCGGACGGTCGTCCTCCGCCCGATCTACCCTGACCGACCATGCAGCACGACAACCTGGTCGAGCAGGCGGCGTTGGTCGTCACCGACGAGCCCATCCTCGGCGCCGGCGTCTTCCAGCCGGCCAAGGCGGCGAGGAACGACGTCCTCACGCTGCACGCCTCGACCATCATCGGCTTCACGAAGCCGCTCGACTTCGACGGCCTGCCGCAGTGGTGCCTGCTCGCCGTCACCGCCACCAAGCTGTACATCCTCGAGGTGAAGACGCTCGGCGGCAAGAACCTCAACGTGACGGTCGTCCGTGAGCCCCGGCTCTTCGCGGTGATCGACCGGGACCACCTCGAGGTGAGCTTCCACCTGCGCAAGCTGTTCCCCTCGACCCTGCTCCTGCACGATCTCGAGCGCGACACGCACTACCACCTCGTCGGGTCGGATCAGACCCTCGCGTTCGGCAACGCCTCCAAGGTGTTCGAGGCCCTGCAGGAGCAAGCCACCGAGGCGCCCACCGCCGACGAGGCGTGACGTCGCCGCGGTCCGGGACGAGGGTCGGTCGCGATCGTGCCGAGCGCCCGGGACGCCTTCGCCTTCCTGGTCCGCGTCGACCTCGCCCAGGTCCGGGCGACGACGGTGCCCGGCGGCGCCAGGCTTCTCCACGAGCGGCCAGCCGGTGCCTGGGTCGAGGTTTGCGAAGTACCGAGTCGGTGTCGTTCGGTTCATGGCGAGGAGCTCGTCGGGATGGATGACCTCCTGGGCATCGTGGTGGCCGAGGCGCCACGTGGTCACGGACGCCCGGGGCACAAGAAGGACAAGGCTTCGCCAACAGCTGAGCCGACGGGACGAGTCGGTCGACGAGCTCATGCTTCGGGGGTACGCCGGGATGCTGCGCGAGTACGGCGGCCCGGTGTTGGAGGACCGGCTCGAGCTGTTCGCGACGCTGCGAACGCTGGGGTCGATGGGGATGACCGAATGGCTGCGCCGCCACGTGCCGGTCTGACCTACCCATCCCGGCGTTCGGCGGCGTTCTGGGGCGGTGGTTCGTGGACGGGTCGTAGCGGTGATCGGAGACGCTGATCCTGGTGGGGCTGGTCGGTGCAGTGGATGCCACGCGCCTCGGTCGGCTCAGCGGCCATCTCACGCAGGAGGAGATGTGGGGTGTCGACGAGGCGCCCCTGATGGTGCTCGGCCTCGACTGAACTGCGCGCGCCGAGCCGGCGATCGGGGATGGTGTGCCGGTCCGTCTACGGGCGACGTTCGGGGGCGGTCGAGCGGCCCGTCAGGGCTTCTCGACGACGACGCCTCGGGTGTCGGCGAGGAGGCGGCGGAGGTCGCGGGGGTCGGTGGTGAACACCACGCCAGCACCCGCCTCCGCCGCGTGCGCAGCGACGATGGCATCGATGCCTCCCGGCACCCGGTGAGCACCTGATCGCTCGACGTTGTACCGCAGGCGCCCGGCGAGGCGAGCCGTCGGCGGCGTCGTGTCGATCGTCCCGATCTGCTTGACCGCCTGGTTCACCGGTGCGTCCGTCGGGCGCCCGGTCGTGGCCTCCGCGAGCACGACGGTTGGGATGACCGGCACCCAGCCGCCCTCGACGAGGTCGCGAAGGACCCAGCGGAACTCCTGATTGGTGACGGCCTGGTCGACGACCCCGCTGTCGAGGACGACGACCGGTTCGCTCACGCCGTGACCTCGCCCCGGATCCTCGCGGCACGAGTTCGAGCCCGTTGCTTGGTCGTCGCCGGTGTGGGGTCAGCGCGCTCGAGCTCGTCGAGGTACGCGAGCAGCGCATCGCGCTTCTCGTCTCGCTCGAGCTTCTCCGCCAGGGCGTCGTCGAGGTACGACGACAGGCCTCGGGGTCCTGCGGTGCGACGGGCGCGCTCGATGGCCTCTGCTTCGAGCGTCACGGAGACCTTCTGGGTGGTCATGCCCGCAGCATAGCTCTGGAACCGCCGGTATCGCCTAGTTATCGCCTGTCCCCGAACATCCCCCACCAGGCCCGTACCGGCGCGACGGAAGGGCCGATCTGCCCGGCTGATATCGAAGTGGGACACCCTTGAGGATGGGTCGGGACGCCGATCTGCGGCGAGGGTCAGGCGGGGGTGGGGGCCGTGGCTCGGTGGTCCCCCGACAGGACGGCTTCGACGGAATCGGCGGCGAGGACGGCGCCATCGGGGCCGGCCAGGGCGGCGGCTCGCTCTTCGGCTTCGGCGGCGTAGGTGGGGTCGGCCAACACGGCCTCGACGGCGGCGCGCAGGTCGTCGACCGAGGCGTCGCCGGGGAGGGCCTTGCCGACGCCCCAGCGCTCGAGCAGCTGGGTGATGGGCACCTGGTCGGCGCCCTTGGCCGGCATGCCGACGATGGGCAGGCCGTGGCGCAGGGCCCGCATGGTGGTGCCGTGGCCGCCGTGGCCGACGATGAGCGTGGCCCGGTCCATGAGCCGGTCGTGGTCGGCGAAGGGCAGGAGGTGGGCGTTGGCCGGGGCGGCCAGCTCGGCGGGGTCGACGACGCCGCCCGTCGTGGCCACCACGTGCACGGGGAGCGGGCCGAGGGCATCGAGGGCCCGTTGGAGCGAGTCGACGTTGCGCTGCTCGGGCACCGTGCTGAAGCTCAGCAGGACGATCGGCGTGGAGTCGTCGTCGGCCCACGGCAGCTCGACCGGGACCGCGCGCGGCTCGGAGGCCAGCACGGGGGCGCCGTGCACGACGTTGGTCCACGCCTGGGCCGGTGGCCCGTCGAAGGCAGCCAACGTGTTGACGTGGAGCCGGTCGCGCTCGCCCCACAGCACGTCGAGGTCGTCGAGCCCGTCGAAGCCGGCCTTCTGTCGCGACTCGCTCTGCATGGCGAAGTTGGCCCGCCACCCGTCGAGGATCTGGTCGCAGAACGTGTGCAGCATCACGACCGTCGGGCGGTCGAAGCGGGGAGCGACCTGCAGGGCGGTGGAGAACATGGCGTCGATCACGACCAGGTCGGGGTCGGTGGCGGCGACCAGCTCGACCAGCTCCTCACCGACGGCCGGCGAGCTGGTGAACCCGAACACCGTGGCGAGGGGGTGGAAGTCGTAGCGGTCGAGGTCGGTGCGGGCGTGGCCGAGCGCCTCGGCCTCGAGCCCGGCGGCCCGGACCCGGTCGACCATCTCGGGCCGCCCGCGGAAGTGCACGGTGTGGCCCCGTGCCTCCAGCTCGCCGGCGATCCCGATGCTCGGCGGCAGGTTGCCCCCGCCGTCCCAACAGGCCCACAGCACATCGCTCATCTGGTTCCCCTCTCGGTTGGTCGGTCGCTGGTGACCGCTCGTTCGTGGTTGCGTCGGTTGCTCCGGGTGGATGGATCGTCGGGCGCGTCGGGCGAGGCCGACCTCGCCGGCGGTCCGACCGACACCGGTGCACCGGGGTGCGCTCGGTTCAGGCCGGCCGGTTCGCCTCGCTCGACAAGGCGCCTCGCACGAGGCGGGCCACGGTGGCCTCGGCCGCCGGTCGGTCGAGGCCGAGGTCGCGGCGCAGCAGGTGCCACACGTAGACGTCGGTGGCGGCGACCACCGCCGTCTCGACCTCGCTGCGGACCCGACCCCGCCGGCGGGCCAGCTGCGGGGCGAAGCCCGCCTGCACCCAGCGGCGGTGCATCTCCCGGCCCCGCTCGGCCACGTCGGCGAAGCCGGCCACCCGGTGCTCCTCGGCGAGCAGGCGGATGACCCGGTCGCCGATCTCCTCGTAGTCGTCGAACAGGGCGGTGACGGCGGCCTCGACGGAGGCGAACGGCTCGATGGCGACCGGGGCCACCGAGTCGCGGAAGGTGCCGATGGCCTCGACGATGAGCTGCTCGCGGTTGCCGAAGCCGCGCAGCACCGTCTGCACGCTCACCCCGGCAGCCGAGGCCACCTGCTCGAGAGTGAAGTCGCGGGTGCGGTCGGTCACCAGCTCGCGGGCGGCGTCGAGGATGCGCTGGCGGGTGGCGGCGGCGCGCTCGGCCCGTACTGGGCTCGAGTAGGGCCGCGACGAATTCATGTGAATGAGACTGACACGAACTACCAGGTCGTGTCAATGGGGGTCACACGAAATGATCAGGTCGGCCGAGCGGCCGCCTCGGTGCGCAGGACGTCCTTGCGGACCTTGCCGGTCTCGGTGCGGGGCAGGGCGTCGGCCCGCAGCTCGACGGTGGCCGGGACCTTGAAGTCGGCCAGCGCCTCGGCCACCCACGACTGCAGGTCGCCGGCCGTCACCGGGGCACCGTCGGCCACCTGCACCACCGCGTGCACGGCCTCGCCGAGGTCGGCGTCGGGCACGCCGATGACGGCGGCCTCGACCACGGCGGGGTGGGCGGCGAGGCGGTCCTCGATCTCGATGCAGCCGACGTTCTCGCCGCCCCGGATGATCAGGTCCTTGGCCCGGTCGGTGAGGTGCAGCCAGCCGTCGTCGAGCACGCCGACGTCGCCGGTGCGCAGCCAGCCGTCGACCAGGGCGGCGGCGGTGGCCTCGGGGTCGTCCCAGTAGCCGGCGACGAGGTGGGGGCCGCGCACCCAGATCTCGCCGGGCCTGCCGGCGGGGAGGCGGCGGCCGGCGCCGTCGCGGATCTCCACGTCGACGGTCAGCATCGGCCGCCCGACCGACGTCGGCCGCTCACGACGGGACCGACCGCCGTTGCTGGTCGACACGCCCGAGGTCTCCGTGAGCCCGTAGAGGTTGGCCTGGTAGGCGAGGTTCGGGAAGGTCTCCCGCACGGCGGCGGCCAGGTCGGGTGCCACCGGCGCGCCGCCGAAGCCGACGTTGCGCACCGAGGTGAGGTCGTGGTCGTGGCGAGCCGGGTGACGGCACACCCGCGACACCATGGTGGGCACCGCCGCCCATGCCGTGACCCGCTCGCGCTCGATCAGGGCCATGGCCGCCTCGGGGTCGAAGCGGCCCTCGACCATCACCAGCTTCCACCCCGCCAGCAGGCCGCCGACCAGGTGGGCCTGAGCCCCGCTCACGTGGA
Organism: Acidimicrobiales bacterium; assembly: GCA_046331175.1. Lineage (GTDB taxonomy): Bacteria > Actinomycetota > Acidimicrobiia > Acidimicrobiales > Acidimicrobilacustridaceae > JAWKIW01. The sequence goes on along the minus strand of JAXLRI010000009.1, from coordinate 52,349 downwards.
AGAGCGGCACGCACAGCAGGCGCACCTCGTCGACGGCGGGCGGCGCGAGGTCGTCGGGGGCGGCGATGGCGTTGACGGCGGCGACCCCGCTCAGGTTGTGGGTCGAGGCGATCCACGAGCGGTGGGTGGCCACCGCGCCCTTGGGCCGGCCGGTGGTCCCGCTCGTGTAGAGGATGACGGCCGGGTCGTCCTCGTCGATGGGGGTGGTGGGCAGCTCGTCGGTGGGGGCGGCGTGCAGCTCGGCGGCGTCGTGCACCCGCGGATCGGCGGCGAGGTCGTCGGGCGCGGCGTCGATCACGAAGATCGCCTCGAGCTGGTCGAGCTCGGCGAGGTGGTCTCGCAGCCGGGTGAAGCGGGGGCGGTCGGCGACGAGCACCCGGGCGCCGGAGTGCTGCAGGCCGTAGCGGACCTCGTCGGGCTTCCACCACCCGTTCAGCGCCACCAGCACGGCACCCACGTTCACCGTCCCCCAGAACGTCGTGCACCAGACCGGGTGGTTGGCGGCCAGGATCGCCACCCGGTCGCCGGGCTCGATGCCGCACCGATCGACGAGCGCCGTGGACACCGAGCCGGCCAGGGCGAACAGCTCGGCGTAGGTCAGCCGCTGGTCGCCGTAGATCAGCGCCTCGCGGTCGGCCCGGCGGGCGATGGCGAAGGCGGCGACCTCGCGCAGCGAGCGGAACCGGCGCACGAAGGCCTTGGTAAGCACGCCGCGCACGTCGACGAGCTCCATCTCGAACCGCTCGCCGGTGGCGGTGACGCGCGCGATCGCCTCGTCCACCGTCGGCGACGGGCGGTCGCCCGGGCTCATGCCGGCAGCGGCTCGGTGAGGGCGGCGGCGTTGGCGTACAGGATCAGGTCGCAGTCCTCGTCGCTCAGCCCGCTCAGCTCGGTGAGGATGTCGCGGGGCGCGGCCAGGCCCTCCATGTGGGGCCAGTCCGACCCGAAGATCACCCGGTCGGCCCCCACCAGCTCGGCGACCTCGGCGATGTCGTCCTCCCAGAACGGGTTGATCCACACGTGCCGGCGGAACACCTCGACGGGGTCCTCGGCGTAGTGGCGGGGGAGCCGGTTGCGGGAGTGGTCGAGCTTGCGCAGCAGGTCGGGGACGAACTCTGAGCCGTTCTCGACCGAGGCCACCCGCAGCCGGGGGAAGCGCTCGAAGAGCTTGTCGTAGACCAAGGTGATGAGGAAGTCGTAGATGGCCCGCTCGGGGTTGAGGCTGGCCACGGTCGGCCGCTTTCCGCTGCCGATCGTCTCGAGGGTGAGCCCCTTCGGGTAGCCGTTGGTGGCGTAGCCCGAGTTGGAGACGTGGGCGATGACGGTGATACCGGCCTCGTCGACTCGGGCCCAGAACGGGTCGAACATCGGGTCGGCGGGGGAGCGGGGACCATCGGGGGTGAACACGGCGGCGGGGCGCAGGGCGACGATGCGGGCGCCCTGGGCCAGCACCTCGTCGAGCTCCTTGCAGGCCCAGTCGACGTCGACCAGCGACAGGTAGGGCGCCGAGAAGATGGTGTCCTCGTGGGCCAGGCCCCAGTCGTCGGCCACCCACCGGTTGAAGGCGTGGAAGGTGGTGGTGAGCGCCTCGGGGTCCTTCTTCAGCCGCTCCTCGTAGAGCACGCCGAGGGTGGGGAACAGCCAGATGCCCTCGACGCCCTGCTCGGCGATGCGGGCCATGCGGGCGTCGCGGTCCATGTACTCGGGCGGCATGGGCTCGATGGCCGAGCGGATCAGCTCGTCGGCGGTCTTGCCCTCGGGGTTGCCGCGGTAGAACTCGCGCAGCACCCCGGGCTTGGCCACCGGTGTGAACGTGGGGTTGGTGACCTGGCGGTCGAGGCGGCCCGCCACGAGGTGGTAGCGGCGGCCATCGAGCTCGACCCACTGCACGCACCGCGGCTGCATCGCCTTGGGCACGTGGCGGGTGAAGGCGTCGGGCGACTCGTAGTAGTGGTTGTCGGCGTCGAAGATGCGCACGTCGTCGGTCATGGCTCGGCGCTCCGATCGGTGCAGGCCGGTGTGCGGGTGGGGGCCGTGGTCACGAGGCAGGTGAGGTCGTGGTCACGAGCGGGGGAAGCGGACGGGCAGGCGGGCCCAGCCGGTGACGTTGCCGCTGTGGAAGCGGACCTTGGCGCCGTGGTCGACCTCGTAGCCGGGCAGGCGGCGGTGGATCTCCTCGAGGGCGACGCGGCCCTCCATGCGGGCCAGGCCGGCGCCCAGGCAGTAGTGGGCGCCGTAGCCGAAGGCGAGGTGGCGCTCGGGGCGCCGGTCGATGTCGAACTCGTCGGCGGTGGTGCCGAACTCGCGGTCGTCGTGGTTGGCGGCGCCGATCAGCAGCAACACCGAGTCGCCGGCGCGGATCTGCTCGCCGTGCACCTCGACGTCGCGCGTGGCGGTGCGGTGCATGAGCTGGGTGGAGGTGTGGAAGCGCAGCACCTCCTCCAGCGCGTCGGGGATGCGACCGGGATCCGCCACCACGGCCCGACGGGCGTCGGGGTGGCGGCTCAGCAGCTCGACGGCGTTGGCCACCAGCTTGGTGGTGGTCTCGTGGCCGGCCAGGACGAACAGCAGGCAGAAGCCGAGCAGCTCGTCGTCGGTGAGCGGCCGGCCGTCGACGTCGACGGCGGCGAGATCGGTCAGCAGGCCGTCGCCCTCGCCGGCGCGACGGCGGGCGATGTCGGCGCTGAACCAGCCGATGAGCTCGACGAACCCCTCGAGGGCCTCGGCCGGCATCGCCATCGACCCGTCGTCGCGGACGAGGACCTGGTCGGCCCACGTGCGCAGGGTGGCGCGGTCGGCCTGGGGGACGCCGAGCACCGCCGAGATGACGTCCATCGGGAACGGCCCGGTCAGGTCGGCCACGAGATCGCACTCGCCGTCGGCGACGATGCGGTCGAGGTACCCGGTGACGATGCGCCGGGTCTCGGCCTCGAGCTGGGCGACCCGTCGCGGGGTGAACACGCGGTTGACCGCCTTGCGCATGGCGGTGTGGTCGGGTGGGTCGGTGGTGATGAGCATGGGGATGGGGCTGGCGCCGCCCCGGGACTCGAGCGAGATGCCCTGGGCCGACGAGTAGACGTCGTGGGCCCGGAAGGCGGCGTGCACGTCGTCGAACCGGCTGAGCGCCCAGAACTCGAGGTCGGGGTTCCAGTACGCCGGGGCCTCGTCGCGCAGCCGCTGGTACACCGCGTAGGGGTCCTCGTGGACCGAGAAGGCGAACGGGTTGAACACCAGCTCCGAGGTGGCGGCCATCGTCGCCGACCCTACACCGAGTGGGAGGACATTTCCCAGAAGCGTCTTGCCTCCCTCGGGGTGGGTTGGTAGACAGGGCCCCTGTCGCCGCCGGGAGGACCCACCATGACCGTGCGCTACGCCGCCGTGCCCCCCAGGCCGGCCCCGGCCGAGGGATCCGGCGAGTCGACCGGCTCGAAGGGAGCGAACGGCTCGGGCGGCATCGCCACGTGGTCGACGTCGCTGGCCGCCACCTTCCTGACCGATCCCGAGGCGGTGGCCTCGGTGCTGCCGCCGCCGCTGTCGCCGCCCGACGAGCCGATCGTCAAGGTGGGCATCTCCCAGGTCGACCTCGGCGGGCGCATGCCGCCGTTCGGCGCCGGCACGTTCGCCGTGGCCGCCCGCCACGGCGACCTCGCCGGCTTCTACCCGCTGCTCATGCCCATGACGACCGAGCAGGCGGTGGTGGGCGGTCGCGAGATCTTCGGTGAGCCCAAGAAGATCGCCGACATCGCCCTCGAGCGCGAGGGCACCGCCCTGCACGCCACCGTGCGCCGCCTGGGCGTGACGATCATCGAGGTCACGGGCACGGTGGGGGAGGAGCTGCCCCTGCCCGATGCGGCCGAGGCCGTCGACTTCTACCTGAAGTACCTGCGCTCGCCCGACGGCCAGGGCCTCGACGACGACGCCTGGCTCGTGCACTGCACCCGCACCGGCGAGACGCGGAGCCACCACCGGGTCACCGGCACGCTCGAGCTGCGCGACTCTCGCTTCGACCCCGTCGCCGACTTCCCGATCCTCAGCACGCCCGAGATCACGCTGTCCGAGCGGGCCGGGACACAGCGGGGCGAGCTGGTCGAGCGGGTGCCGGCGGCCGACGTGCTGCCCTACGTGCACCAGCGCTACGACGACCTGATCGTCGCCGCCGGGAAGGGGCGGTGATGGAGCAGCTCGCCGGACGGGTGGCGGTGGTGACCGGTGGGGGCGGCGGCATCGGTCGCGCCCTGGGCCAGCGCTTCGCCGAGGAGGGGATGCGGGTCGTGCTGGCCGACGTGCTGGCCGAGCCGCTCGAGGCGGCGGCCGCCGAGCTGCGGGCCGAGGGCCACGACGTCATCGCGGTGGCCACCGACGTCACCGACTTCGCGTCCGTCGAGGCGCTGCGCGACCAGGCGTACGAGGCCTTCGGTGCCGTCCACGTGCTGTGCAACAACGCCGGGGTGGGCGCCGGGGCCGAGGGCAAGATGTGGGACCACACCCTGAAGGACTGGGGCTGGGGCCTGTCGGTGAACGTGTGGGGCGTCATCCACGGCATCAAGGCCTTCGTGCCGGCCATGCTCGCCGGCGGCGACGAGGGCCACGTGGTCAACACGTCGTCGGGCAACGGCGGCATCTCGCCGATGCCCAGCACCGCCATCTACGCCACCACCAAGGCCGCCGTCACCACCCTCACCGAGGTCCTCTACGGCCAGCTGCGCTCGATCGACGCGCCCATCGGCGCCTCGGTGCTGTTCCCCGGGCCCAAGGTGCTGCGCACCGGGCTGCTCGAGTCGTCGAAGAACCGGCCGGCGGCGTGGGAGAACGACACGCCGCGCTCCACGCCGCACACCACCATCGAGTCGTTCGAGGCCCGCATGCGGGCCGCCGGCATGGAGCCCGACTACACGCCGGTCGAGGCGGTGGCCGAGGAGTGCCTGCAGGGCATCCGCGAGGGCCGGTTCTGGATCCTGCCCAAGAGCCGCCGCACCGACAAGGTCATCGAGGCGCGGGCCCAGTCGATGATCGAGCGCTCCGACCCCACCTACCTGCGCGACTTCTGACCGCCGGTCGGCTTGGAGTCCGACCTCGTCGATGTCGTCGGCGATCCCTTGGCCGGCGTACCCGCCCGGTCGCCGAACAGCGCCGGCACGAGCATGGTCTCGAGCAGCCGCACCAGCTCGTCGCGGCGAGGGATGACCTCGGGCCCGCGCAGCAGGCCGGAGGCCACGATCTGCAGCCACCGCGACGCGTCCTCGGGCGTGACCCCGGGCCGCAGCATGCCCTGTTCGGCGGCGGCCTCGAACACCGGGTCGACCATGGGGCGGATGCCGCTGGTGAGGGCCTTGCCGCCGGCCCGGGCCATCGCTGCGCTGGCCGACGGCGACATGAGCGACTGCTGGAGCGGGTCGGTGACCAGCTCGGCGAGCGCCATGGCCAGGCCCTCGGTGAGGAACCGCTCGAGCGGCGCGTCGCGGCCGAGCTTGCGGACCACCTTGCGGCGAACCCGCATCGAGGCGCGGGCAACCACCGCGGTGAGGAGGTCCTCCTTCGACCCGAAGTAGCGGTAGACCGACGAGCGGTGCAGGCCGGCGGCCTCGGCGACCGAGTCGAGGCGCAGGGCGGCCGGCCCCTTCTCCCGCACGATGGCCTCGGCGGCGTCGACCAGGCGCTCGCGCACGGCCTCGTACTCGGGCCCCTCGGGTCGTGCCTTCCAGGCGGGCACCGGCTCGGCGTCGGACATCCCGGTCTGCCTACACGGTGGCGCCGGTCGCCTCAAGGCCCAGCCGACATCGCTCGGTCGTCAGGGCGTGGTCGCTCCAGGCCGGCGGCCGTGCCCGGGGCGACCGCCATCCGCGAGACTGACCCGGCCCGAGCCGGCCGCCCCACCGCGGCCCGGCCGCCGATCCGGAAGAAGGACCTCCCGATGAGCGAACCCGCCCTGTCTACCTCCAGCCTCTTCTCGGTGGAGGGCAAGACCGTCCTCGTCACCGGTGGCTCCCGCGGGATCGGCGAGATGATCGCGGCCGGCTTCCTGGCCAACGGCGCGCGGGTGATCATCAGCTCGCGCAAGGCCGACGTGTGCGACGCCACCGCCGCCCGCCTGGCCGAGACCTACGGTGGCGAGTGCCGATCGGTGCCGGCCGACCTGTCCACCCTCGACGGCGTCGACGTGCTGGCGTCGGCGGTGGCCGACGAGCCGCGCATCGACGTGCTGGTGAACAACGCCGGCGCCTCGTGGGGTGCCTCGGTCGAGGAGTTCCCCGAGGTCGGCTGGGACAAGGTGATGGACACCAACGTCAAGGGCGTGTTCTTCCTCACCCAGCGCCTGCTGCCCCAGCTCGAGGCCGGCGCCACCGCCGAGGACCCCGCCCGGGTCATCAACATCGGCTCGATCGACGGCATCCGCACGCCGGTGTTCGACACGTGGTCCTACGGACCGTCCAAGGCGGCGGTGCACGCCCTGACCCGCCAGATGGCCGCCCGCCTCGTGAAGCGCAACATCGTCGTCAACGCCATCGCTCCCGGCCCGTTCCCGACGTGGATGCTGAGCACCGGCGTCGGCACCGGCGGCGACGTCGAGGGCACCGACTGGGACGCCATCGGCGCCAGCATGCCGCGCGGCCGGGTGGGCACGCCCGAGGACGTCGCCGGCACCGCCCTGTTCCTCGCCTCGCGCGCCGGGGCCTTCGTCGTCGGCGAGGTCATCGCCCTCGACGGCGGCATGGTCGTCAGCTGACCGAGCCGACGCCGGCTACCGGTAGGTGATCTCGAGGCGGGTGATGCGGCCGGCGGCGTCGAGGTGGAACGCGTCGTCGGCCACCAGCTGCCCAGCTTCGGGGTCGAGCGGGCTGGTGGCGATCACCTCGGCTCGCACCACCGTCGTGCCGGGCCCGGGCTCGACGTCGACCGCGCCGATGGTGAGCACGGCCTGCCCGGCCACCACGACGTCCCGGTAGAAGCCGGTGATCTCCTCGGATCCCGTGAACGTGCCGAGCGGGTTCACCAGCACCGCCTCGTCGGTGAACAGGGCGACGACGGCCTCGGCGTCGGCGGCGTTGATGGCCGCCACGTAGCCCTCGACGATCGGGTGCACGGCATCGGTGGTCACGGGGCGCTCCGGCGGAGGTGGACGGGGGCGTGCCGGAACCCGGCGTGCTTGTTCGACCGGTTGCGCTCGGCGGGACCAGCCGACTCGACCCGCTCGACCCGGTCGAGCATCCCGGCGAACACCAGGGAGATCTCGAGGCGGGCCAGGTTGGCGCCCAGGCAGAAGTGCGACCCGATGCCGAAGCTCAGGTGTGGGTTGGGGGCGCGGGTGATGTCGAACGTGTGGGGGTCGGCGAAGACCCGCTCGTCGTAGTTGGCCGACTGCCACCACAGCACGACCTTGTCGCCCGGGCGCAGGACCTGGCCGTGGCGCTCGACCTCTTGCGTCACCGTGCGGCGGTTGTAGATGGTCGACGACGCCCACCGCAGGATCTCCTCGACGGCGGCGGGCAGCAGCGAGCGGTCGGCCCGAAGCGCGTCCCACTGGTCGGGGCGCTCGATGAGGGCGAGCAGGCCGGCGGTGATCGAGTTGCGGGTGGTCTCGGCGCCGGCGGCGACCAGGAGGTGGAAGAACATCTCCTGCTCGAGGTCGGTGAGCGGGCCGCCGGGCTCGGCCTCAGGGGGGAGGTCGGCGTGGGTGATGACCGAGAGGATGTCGTCGCCCGGGTTCGCCCGCTTCTCGGCCAGCAGCCGGCCGCTGTAGGCCGACATGGCGGCGCCGGCCTCCTGGGCCCGGGCCGACGTCTCGCCCGGGTTGTGGTCGTCGTAGTCGAGGGTGGCGTCGGCCCAGTCGAGGAGGAAGTGGCGGTCCTCCTGGGGCACGCCGAGCAGGGAGGCCACGGCCTGCAGCGGCAGCTCGGCGGCGACCTCGACGAGGAAGTCGGTGGTGCCGGCGTCGAGGGCGGCATCGAGGAGGGCGTCGGTGCGAGCGGCCAGGCCCTGCTCGATCTAGCGCAGGCGCTTGGGGCTCAGCGACGGGGTGACGAGGCGGCGGATGCAGTGGTGGCGGGGGTCGTCCTGCATGTTGAACAGCACGCCGGCGGCGAACCCCAGGGGCAGGTCCTCGATGAGCGTGCCGCCGCCGGCGCGCCCGCCGCCGCCGGCCGACGAGAACAGCTCGGGCTGCTTGGCCGCCCACTCCACGTCCTCGTGGCGGGTGAGGCACCAGAAGCCCTCGCCGTCGGGCGTGTTCGCCGTGGGCTCGTGCCAGTGGACCGGGTCCTCGTCGCGCAGCCGCTGGTAGGCGTCGAGCGGCGGCCCGTCGCCGAACAGGTCGGGGTCCGTCAGGTCGATGTCGTCGACGGCCTCGACGGCGGCGTCGCCCATGGCTGCTGGTGCCTCCCGCGGCGCCCCATCGGCCGGCGCGCCCCCGGACTGGCGGTCATGGTTCCACACCGGACCGCGTCCGTCGGCGCCGGTCACCAGCCCGGCGTGGGGCGGGCCTTGCGGCGACGAGCGGGCGCTCCCGGATCCGACGGGCGCCGGTCAGCGAGGTCAGGCCGGGGTGAGGGCGGGGACGGTGCCGAAGCGGTAGCTGGCCGAGGTGATGCCGCCGAAGAAGGCGTCCTCGTAGTAGATACGCTCGCCGACCTCGTCCTCGGCGGCGCCGACCGCCACCATCAGCGGGATCAGGTGGTCCTCCTGGGGGTGGCTGTGGCGGGCGCCGGGGGCGCGGTCCCAGATCCGGAGGTGCTGGCTGCGCTCGTCGCCGCCGTGGTCGACCACCGCGTCGGTGAGCCAGCGCTCGAACTGCGCCGACGCCACCGCTCCGCCCCGACCGAAGTCGCGCAGGTTGTGGTAGCTGAAGCCGCTGCCGACGATGAGCACGCCCTCGTCGCGCAGCGGGGCCAGCGCCCGGCCGGCGGCCAGGTGCAGCTCGGGGTCGTAGCCGTGCACCATCGACAGCTGCAGCACGGGTACGTCGGCCTCGGGGTACATCACGTACAGCGGGGCGAAGGTGCCGTGGTCGAAGCCGCGGTGCGGGTCGTCGCGGTGGCCGAGGCCGGCGGCGTCGAGCAGCTCGCCGACCCGGGCGGCGACCGCCGGCGAGCCGGGCGCCGGGTACTGGATGTGGTACGTGAACTCGGGGAAGCCGCCGTAGTCGTAGACCATCGGCGGGGCCGGGCTGGTCTGCACGGTGAAGGCCGGCGCCTCCCAGTGGCCCGAGATCACGAGCACCGCCTCGGGGGTGGTGCCCAGCTCGCGGGGGATGCCCTGCAGCGAGCGCTCGAGCGGTCCGAGGTCGCCGGGCATCTGGTCCTTGATCCACGGCCAGGGCCCGCCGCCGTGGGAGATGAAGTACGTGGGCAGTCGCGATGCGGGTCCGGTCATGGCGGGCCACCTCCGGTGCTCGGCCGACGATCGGCCGGTGGGCGACCCGAGCGGCCGCCGACGGCCCCAGTGTAGTCGTTGAATCCGAAATCACTCCGCCGGATCCGGCCGGCGGACGGCGTGGTCAGCGGCAGGTCGGGACCTGGCGCTGCAGCTCGGCGATCTGGGCCTGCACCTGGTCGGCCTGCCGGGTGATGGCGGCGGCCGCGGCGCCACCGACGGCACGGGCCTTCTGCAGGAGCTGGGCCTTGATGGCGGTGAGGGAGGCGATGAGCTGCTGCAGGACCTTGACCTGGGCGGCGCACGCGGGGGCGGCGGCCGCGGACGTCGTGGGCGTGGGGGCGACCCTGGTGGTCGTGCTCGGCGCCGAGCTCGGGGTCGTCGGCGTGGCCGTCTTCGTCGTGGTCGTCACCAGCGACACCGTCAGCAGCCCCGTGGGCGTGCGGCTCACGATCACGGTCGCCCCCGGCGGCCGGGTGCCCGAGGTCGTGCCACCAGTGCCCCCGTCGGCCGGCGATGCGCCGGTCGTGGTGGTGGCCTCGCGGACGTCGATGGTGTTGGACTGGCCGTCGGTGATGCCGGCGACCGTGGTGGTGGTGGAGCGGGCCAGGGTGGTGGTGGGAGCGCCTTGGCCGACGTCGATGGTGTTGGACTGGCCGTCGGTGATGCCGGCGACCGTGGTGGTGGTGGTGTTGGGGTCGATGGTGCGGGACTGGCCGTCGGTGATGCCGGCGACGGTGGTGGTGGTGTTGGGGTCGATGGTGCGGATCTGGCCGTCGGTGATGCCGGCGACCGTGGTGGTGGTGGTGGTGTTGGGGTCGATGGTGCGGATCTGGCCGTCGGCGATGCCGGCGACCGTGGTGGTGGTGGTGTTGGGGTCGATGGTGCGGGACTGGCCGTCGGTGATGCCGGCGACCGTGGTGGTGGTGCTGGTGGCGCGGGTGGTGGTGGGGGTCTCGCCCAGCAGGACGGTGTTGGCGGTGCCGTCGGCGATGGACTGCAGGGTGCCGCGGACCGCGTCCGGCGTGATGATGACGCCGCCCACCGCCGCCTCGGTGCCGCCGGTCTCGGGGGTGGCCTGCAGCCGCACCAGGGTGCCCTGGCCGTCGGCCAGCGTCGCGGCCGTGGCCGACCGCCCGTCGAAGTCGCCCCCGGCGACGACCACGCGCAGGCCCCCGTCGGCGGCGGTGGTGGTGGCCGTGGCGTCGCCGTCGGCCGAGCGGAGGGTGCCGGCGCCGGCGGCGTCGACCGGGCCCGTGAACCACGTGCCGGTCGTGCCGTCGCACACGTAGGCGACGGCCCGGTCGGCGCTCCGTCCCACGAAGACGAGCGGCGCGCCCTCGCCGGTGCCCAGCGTGGCGAGGAACCGCTGCTCGAAGGCGGCGTCGGAGCCGTCCCGGGCGAGCCGCGTGAGCAGCGCGTCGGCCGCGGGTGCGGTGGTGCTCGTCGACCCGGCCGAGCTGCCCGTGGTGCTCGACGAGCAGGCTGCGCCGAGGACGCCCACGACGAGGAGCACGAGGGCGGCGACGCCAGCCCGGCGGGCGGCCCGCTGCGGTGAGGATCCGTCGAGGGTGGTGGCCCGCATGGCTCGGAACGGTAGCCCCGAGCCGTCGCCGGCGGCCGGAGCGGGGCCGGGTTCGGTGGTGCGGAGCGACCGGCGACCGGCGACGGCCAGCGGTCGCCCGGCCGGCCGGTGCCGGGGCGATCAGCGGGTGTAGGTCTTGGTGACCGGTCCGTTGGGGCCGGCCTGGGTGAGCCGCAGGGTGGTGGGGTCGACGGTGTACGTGAGCGTGCCGTTGGTGAGGCACGCGGGCAGCGACCCCGAGCAGGTGGCGTTGCTGAACGTCAGCGTCGAGCCGTCGGCGGCGTAGCTGCCGGCGGCGCTCCACTGCGCCTGGATGGTGTGGCCCCGCACGGTGCAGGTGCCGTCGCCCTGCTCGCCGAAGGTGCCGTCGGGGGCGAAGGTGAGGGTGACGACGCCGGAGCACTGGACGCTGGACGGCAGCCGAACGCTGGCCGACGCCGCCGAGATGATGGCGCCGAGGTCGCCGTGCCACGTCCCGACGATGTCGGGCACGGGACACGTCATCACGGCGGCGAGCTCGACACGCGGCGTCGCGGCACGCAGCGACGTCGTGCCGACCGACGAGCCGACCGACGAGCCGATCGACGAGCCCACCAGCTCGACGGTGGGCTGGGTGTCGTCGATCGGGGCGGACGCCCCGGATCCACCGCCACCGCCGTCACGGCACGGCCGGCAGGCGTCCTCCTTGCTGATGGCCGCGTGCTTCACCCGGCCGGCCTCGCTGCTGGTGCCGCTGAGGGCGACCTCGAGCACGTGGTCGGGGCCGATGGCGGTGAAGGCGCCGCCGAAGGGCTGCGAGCCGTCCGGGCAGGTGCAGTCGTCGAGGAGGCAGTAGCGGGTGCTCCCGCCGCCCGAGGCGGTGGTGACGCCGGGCCCGTGGTCGGCCCACGCGTACGTGGCCGGGGTGTGCACCTCGACCGACACGAAGTCGGCGCCGTCGGCCGGCACCAGCGCCCGCACCAGCTGGGCACCGGGCGGCGCGGTGAGCTCGCCCTCGCCGGCGCCGATGGACACGGTCGTCAGCTGCCGGTGGTCGCCGGTCGGCGCCTGGTTGGAGGTGGTCAGCTGCCAGGCGCCGTCGGGCGCGTAGTCGGACCGCACGGTGGAGGCCGCCCACGAGGCCAGGACGCCTTGGTCGTCGTGGGTGACGAAGGCGAAGGCCGAGGCGTCGTCGGCCTGCTGCACGGCCGGCAGCACCGTGTGCCAGGCATCGCCGCCCGCGGTGTCGACCCGCTCCCAGAACCCGATGGCCAGGTAGCCGTCGTTGTGGAACATGTCGTAGCTGCCGTCGGTGGCCCCGCTGAGGTAGTTGCGCCACCAGCTCTGGGCGATGGGGATGCCGCTTCCGCCGGCGAGCTCCTCGCCGACCCACGCGGCCCCGCCCTCGACGACCCACGCCGGTCGGGCGAGGAAGTCGTTGCCCGTGCCGGGGAACGACGCGTACTGGAAGCAGTGGAAGACCTCGTGGGCGATGGTGGAGTAGGCCTGCGGGCTGCCGGCCCCGGCGGCGATGGCGTTGCCGGCGACGTGGATGCGGCACTTGGTGCCGGCCAGGTCGCGACCGGCGGGGGCGGGGTCGTCCGGGTGGGTGATGTAGTCGAGGTAGGCCTCGGCCACCGCCCACGCCGTGCCGTCGACGGTGGGGTCGGCGGTGAAGTCGGTCTCGATGACCGGGTCGAGCGTCGTGCCGGTGTGCGAGCGGATGTCGCCGACGGCCCGCCGGATGAGGGCGTCGATCTGCGGGTCGTGCTCGGCCGACTGCTGCGCCGTGCCGAACCCGGCCAGCTCGGCGATCGGTGGGCGGTCGCCGGAGGTCGCCGCCGGCCGGGCGGTGGTGCCGGGCGAGCCGGTCGAGCCGGGTGCCTCGGGCAGGAGGTAGCGGCGCACCGCAGCCTGCTGGGCCGGGGTGAGGTCGCGGAACCGGGCGATGACGTCGAGGACCACGGCGGTCTGGGTGCCACCGGGGAAGGCCAGGGCCGGGTCGCGCGGCGGGTCGACGTCGGGCAGCGGGCCGAAGGCGAGGGCGAAGGCCTGCAGCGCCTTGGTGGTGGTCATCGGGCCGTCGTTGCGGAAGCTCTCGAAGTCGTGCGGGCGCGGGGCGGCCGCCGGGGTGGTCGCCCCCGGGCTGGTCGCTCGGGCCGACGTGCTGGCGGGGGCGTCGGTGGCGGGGGTGGCCGACGGCGAGCTCGCCGACGAGCAGGCGGCGGCGATCACCAGCACGGCGGCGGCGATCGCCAGGCGGGTGGCGGCCCGGGGTCGCCGGGCTCCCTGCGGCATGCGGTCTCCTCCGCCTCGCCGGGGCCGCCCGACCGGGCGGCGCGAACGCCCGACGCTACCAGTCGACCCCGGCGCCTCGACCAGCGCCCGGTGCCCGGACCGGGGCGCGAGAAATCTGACCACAGAACTAGAACTACAGAAACATCTTTCGTATATTGGTCGGGACGAGAGGAGCACCCATGGCACCCACCCCCATCACCGTCGCCCGGGGCGACGGCATCGGCCCCGAGATCATGGACGCCACGCTGCGCATCATCGAAGCGGCCGGCGCCGACCTCGACATCGAGGAGATCCAGATCGGCGAGGCCGTCTACGACACCGGCAACCCCGCCGGCATCACGAAGGAGTCCCTCGACTCCCTGCGACGCACCAAGGTCTTCCTGAAGGCGCCGATCACGACGCCCCAGGGAGGAGGCTTCAAGAGCCTCAACGTCACCGTCCGCAAGACGTTCGGCCTGTACGCCAACGTCCGGCCGTGCGTGGCGTACTCGCCCTTCGTGGCCACCAAGCACCCCGGCATGGACGTCGTCATCATCCGCGAGAACGAGGAGGACCTCTACGCCGGCATCGAGCACCAGCAGACCGACGAGGTCGTGCAGTGCCTCAAGCTGATCTCCCGCCCGGGCTGCGAGCGCATCGTGCGCTACGCGTTCGAGTACGCCCGCCGCCACCACCGCCGGAAGGTCACCGCCTTCACCAAGGACAACATCATGAAGATGACCGACGGGCTGTTCCACCGGGTCTTCGACGAGGTGGCCGCCGAGTACCCCGACCTCGAGGCCGAGCACTGGATCGTCGACATCGGCGCCGCCAAGCTGGCCGACACGCCCGAGGCCTTCGACGTCATCGTGCTGCCCAACCTCTACGGCGACATCCTGTCCGACGTCGCCGCTCAGATCGCGGGGTCGGTGGGCCTGGCCGGCAGCGCCAACATCGGCGCCGAGATCTCCATGTTCGAGGCCATCCACGGGTCGGCCCCGCGACGGGCCGGCCAGGACCTGGCCAACCCCTCGGGGCTGTTGCTCGGGGCGGTCCAGATGCTCGTGCACATCGGCCAGGGTGACGTGGCCTCCACGGTGCACAACGCATGGCTCCGGACCATCGAGGACGGCGTGCACACCTACGACATCTTCGACCCGGAGGTGAGCAAGGAGAAGGTCGGGACGACCGCCTTCGCCGACGCCGTGATCGCCCGCCTCGGCCAAGCGCCGGAGCACCTCCCCGCCGTGGCCTACGAGGCGGGTGCACCGATCCAGGTCCAGGTGAGCGAGCCGCCGCCCCGCCACAAGACCCAGCTCGGCGTCGACGTGTTCGTGCACCGGCCCGGGATCACCCCCGACGAGCTGGCCACCGTCCTGCTGCCGTACGGCGGCGAGTTCCAGCTGGACATGATCAGCAACCGCGGGCAGAAGGTGTGGCCCGGCGGCTCACCGGAGACGCTCGTGACCGACCACTGGCGCTGCCGCTTCCTCGGGCGCGACGGCCGGACCGTCGAGCCGCGGGCCGTGCCCCAGCTGCTCACCCGGCTGGTGGACAGCGGCCTCGACGTGGTGAAGACCGAGGGCCTGTTCGCCTTCGACGGCGAGCCGGCCTTCTCGCGAGGCCAGGGCCAGTAGACCGCCATCCCTCCTGCCCGCCGCCGAGCCCGCCGCCGGGGCGCGCCGCCGGGCGCGGTGCGGTGGACCGGGTCTGCGGCCACCTGGGCGCCCCGTCCCCCTCCCGGTGGCGGTAGTTTCGGTGGCAAGGACTCGGCTTCGTGCCCGGCGGCGGGCTCGGGCAGCGAACGGGGGCGGACATCGTGGGGCAGCGGACCAGCCGGTCGGAGGGCGAGCCCTCCCGCCTCGAGCCGAGGCCTCCCCTCGAGCTGTTGACCTCGATCGTCCGCGACTCGAGCGAGTTCGTGGTCGTGTTCGGCCTCGACCTGCGCATCACGCACGTGAACCCGGTGGCCCAGCGCATCCTCGGCTACGAGACGTCGACCGGCATCGGGCGCAGCATCACCGAGTTCGTCCACCCCGACGACCTTCCCCGCGCCGCGGCATCGGTCGCCTCCGAGGTCGACGGTCGCCGACCGTCGGGGTGGACGAGCTTCCGGATCCTCCACGCCGACGGCTCCTACCTCCAGTGCGACGTGACCGCGTCGAACGTCACCGATGGGGATCGCCGGCTGGTCGCGGTCTCCGGCCGCAAGGGCGACTACCACCACGCCGTCGACGCGCTGCTGGCCGGCCTGCTCGAGGGCCGCCCGATGGTCGACGTCGTCGGCCCGGTGCTCGACGTCTTCGAGTGGCGCCCCAACGGTGCCCATGTGGCCATCACCTGGAGCGAGGCCGGCGAGCCCCGCGCCGTGACCACCGGCCTGCCGCCGGCCCTCACCGGGGCCGACGCCGACCCCGGCGCGCCGTGGCGGCGGGCGGCGGCCGACCTCGTCGAGGTCGTCGTCGACGTGGCCGACCTCGACGACGAGCGCCGGCGGCTGGCGACCGCCGCCGGTCGGGGGTCCCTCTGGATCGTGCCGGTGTCGGTCCCCGGCCAGGTCGATCCGGTGCTGGTCACCTTCGCCACGATGGCCGGCGGGGCACCCCACACCTTCCACGCCTACGGCATGCGGTTGGCCCGGACCTTCCTCGAGGTGATCTTCGGGTGGGCCGACCAGACCGCGCAGCTGGCGGCGGCGGCGTCGACCGATCCGCTGACCGGCCTGCCCAACCGCCGGGCCCTGTCCCGGATCCTGTCGACCGAGCCCGTGGCCGGCGCCGTGCTGTTCTGCGACCTCGACCGCTTCAAGCACGTGAACGACGTCCACGGCCACCACGTCGGCGACGCCGTGCTGCGCGAGGTGGCCGCCCGGCTGCGCCGGCACCTGGGCGACGACGCCATCGTCGCCCGGCTCGGCGGCGACGAGTTCGTGGTGGTCGTCCCCGACGTCGACCGCCGCCGGGCCGAGGCCCTCGCCGACGAGCTGACCTCGGTCGTCGCCGCCGCCATCGAGCTGGACGGGCTCACCGTCGACGTCGGCGTCAGCATCGGCGTGGCTCACGATCCGCACCGGATCACCGAGGACCTGGTGGTGGCGGCCGACGACGCCCAGCTGGCGGTGAAGTCGGCCCACCACGGCGAGCGAGCCCACGGGGAGCGGCGGCGATGAGCGGCGGGGACTGGGTCGGCGCGCCGGTGCCGTCGCCGGCCCTCATCGAGTCGCTGGTCGAGGACGTCGACGAGTTCGTGATCGTCGTCGGCGAGGACCTCGCCATCGCCTACGTCAACGCCACCCTCGAGCGGGCGCTGGGCTACCAACCCGCCGAGGTGATCGGGCACTCGGCCCTCGACTACGTGCACCCCGACGACGTCGAGCGCGCCATCGAGTCGTTCGCGACCTCGGCCGTCGTCGGCGTGCCCGGCGGGGCCACCAGCTTCCGCATCCTGCTGGCCGACGGCACCTATCGACCGTTCGACATCGCCGGGGCCAACGTCACCGACGGCGAGCGGAGCTACATCGCCCTGTACTGCTGGGCCGGCGACCTCCAGTGGGCCAGCGAGCAGGTCTTCGTCGGGCTGCTCGAGTCCCGGCCGCTCGAGGAGGTGCTGACCTGGGCGCTCGACGTCTTCGGGTGGCGGGCCAACCGTGCCCACGTCGCCTTCGCGTGGACGTCGGACGGTCAGCACCGCTACGTCTCGACGGGCCTGCCCCGCGAGCTGACCGGGGCCGAACCCGATCCAGGGGTGCCATGGGCCGAGGCTCGCGACCGGGGGATCGGCGTCGTGCTCGACGGACCCGACGACCTCGATCCCCGGCGCCGGGAGCTGGCCATCCAGTCAGGACGGGGTGCCTTCTGGATCGAGCCGATCGTCGGGCCCCCCGGAGATGGGCCGGTGCTCGTCACCGTGAGCTCCCGCGCCGGGGGTCCACCCGCGAGCGAGCACGTGCACGGGATGGACCTGGCGCGCACGTACGTCGAGGTGGTGTTCCGCTGGACCGAGCAGCGCCGGCAGCTGGCGACGGCGGCCTCGACCGACGCCCTCACCGGCCTGGCCAACCGCCGCGCGCTGTTCGACCTCATCGACCGCGAGCCGGTGGCCGGCGCCGTGCTGTTCTGCGACCTCGACCGCTTCAAGGAGGTCAACGACGAGCACGGCCACCACGTCGGCGACGAGGTCCTGCGGGTCGTCGCCGACCGCCTCCGCAGCTGCGTCCGCGCCGGCGACCTCGTGGCCCGCGCCGGCGGGGACGAGTTCGTCGTGGTCGCCCGCGATGCCACCGAGGCCGAGGTCGACGACCTGGTCGATCGGATCGACGCCGCCGTCGCCCAGCCCGTCGTCGTCGGCGCGGTGACCATCGACGTCGGGGTCAGCGTCGGGGCCGGCCCCGTCGCCTCCCGCATCACCGAGGCCGACCTCGTGGCCGCCGACCAGGCCCAGATTCCCGCAAAGCAGCGGCGGCGGGCGACCTCGGCCGGCGATCACCCGGATCCCGAAGGGCCCGACGTCGCCCCGCCCCGGCGCTGACCGCGTCGCCCGCCCCGACGGCGCACGGCGCCACTACGATCGCGGCGACCCGGCGGTGCGGCTCGACGGGCGGCCGCCCCGCCCCTCGCTCGGAGGAGCCGTCATCACCCCTGTCCCCCGACCGGTTCGGTCGCTCCCGTCGCTCCCGTCGCTGCCGTCGCTCCTGGTCTCGCTCGTCGTGATCGCGCTCGCGGCCGTGGTCCTCGCCGCGGCCCGGGCCGGACCGGTGGCGGCCGCCGACAGCCCGGGCACCACCCGCCCGACCGGCACGACGCGTCCCACGGGCACGACGCGACCGACGGGCACGACCCTCCCCACCGGGACCACCGAACGATCCGCCGACGAGACGACCGGCGCCGCGCCGCGGGCGGGTTCGGCGACGCTCGCGCTGGCCGCCACGGCGATCGACGGCCAGCCCGCCCTGCAGGCGACGGTCACCAACGGCGGCGACGCGCCCTGCTCGGTGAGCCGGCTGGCCGACGGCGCCCTGCAGGTCACCCGGGTGGTGCACGACGGGCGCCCCGTTTCGGCCACCTTCGGGGCGCGGCAGTACATCGCCGGCCTCGCCGCCGCCCAGCGGGCCGCCGCCGTCGTGCTCCAGCCGGGGCAGTCGCTGACCATCGCCCTCCCGTCGGGGGTGCCGGCGGTGAGCGGGCGGCCGGCGTCGATCCAGTCGGTGGTGGGCTCGGCGTCCGATGCCGGGCTCCTGTCGTCCTGGTCGCTGGCCACGCCCGGCGCCTACGACGTCACCGCCATCTACGCCATGCCACCGCTCGAGGGGCTCGAGGCGCCGGCCTGCGCCGGGCCGACGGCGTCGGTGGCGGCGACGCTGACCTCCACCGGGAAGGCCGGCGGGGCGACCGAGCCGGCGGCCTGGCGTCGATGGGCCGCCGTCGGTGCCGGCGTCGTCGCCCTGCTCGCCCTGCTGCTGCTGGTGGTCGTCGTGTCCCGCCTGGTGCGACGCCGGGGCGGCGGCACGGGTGGTCCGCCCGGTCCGGGCCCCGGTGCCGTCACCGCCGTCGTGGTGCTGGCCGCGCTGGTCGCCGCCCAGCTGGTGGCGGGGGCGGTGCACGACCCCGCCCGCGCCGACGTCCAGTTCGCCGGCGACGGGGCCTTCGGCGATGCCGGGGCGGCGTGCTTCGGCAAGATCGCCCAGGTCGGCGACCCGTCCGGCCTCCTCGCCAAGGTCCGCGACCCCAACACGCCGAAGGTCTTCTTCCTGCCCACGTCGCGCGCCGCCGGTGGAACGGTGCAGACGACGGCGTCGGGCGTCGGCACCCCCGATGTCTCGATCTACGTCGACTGGGACACGTCGAGCTTCACGTACGACAACGTGGACAACAGCGACCCGTGCGCCAGCCTGTACCACGAGCTCTCCCACGCCTCGGACTTCGGGTCGGGCCAGGATCCGGTCGGCGACTGCGACGGCGTGCCCCTCGGCGACGTCAAGGCGGTGGCCAACGAGAACGCCTACCGCCGGGCGGCGGGGCTGCCCGAGCGGACCTCGTACCACGGGGTCGCGCTGCCGGCGAAGTCCTTCGACGAGTGCGAGAAGCAGGTCGACGACGCCAAGAACGCGACGAAGAGCTCGGCCGGCGGCAGCGGGTCGGGGAAGAGCTCGGGGAGCGGCGGCGGAGGCGGGGCCGGCAACGGCGGGAACGGCAACGGCGGCAACGGCAACGGCGGCAACGGCAACGGCGGGAACGGCGGTGGTGGCAGCGGCGGTGGTGGCAGCGGCGGAGGCGGGTCCTCGGGGGGCGGGTCGGGCAGCGACAGCGGCTCGGCCGGCGGTACCGGCTCGAGCGACGGCGGCTCGTCCGGCGGCTGCACGGGATCGCCGCTGGCGTGCGCGGTGGCGTGGCTGTTCGGCGACCCCCACATCGCCACCCTCGACGGCCAGCTCTACGACTTCCAGGCCGTCGGCGAGTTCGTCGCCGTCCGGTCCGACGACGGCACCCTCGAGGTCCAGGACCGCATGGAGCGCTTCCCGGACAACGACCAGATCTCCATCGTGACGGCGACCGCGGCCCTCGTCGGGGACCACGCGGTGGGCTTCTACGCGTCCGACGGCCGCATGGAGGTCCTCGTCGACGGCTCGCCGGTGAGCTTCCGCGGCGATCGCGTCGACCTGGGCGGCGGGGCTCGGCTCGAGCGGCGGGCGGGAACCCTCCCGCTCGACGGCAACGGCTACACGTTGGTGTGGCAGGACGGCTCGACGCTCTACGTCGACGGGGCCGGGGCGTGGGGGCTGCGGTCCGCGGTGCGGCTGGCCCCGGTCCGGGCCCGCCACGTGCACGGGCTCCTCGGCGACCTCGATGGTGATCCGAGCAACGACATCGCCACCGCCGACGGGGCCGTGCTCCCGCTCCAGGCCGACCTCCAGCCGCCGTTCGACCGGCTCTACGGCGAGTTCGAGCGCAGCTGGCAGGTGACCGAGCAGACGACGCGGTTCCGCTACCTCGACGGCCAGAGCGTCGCCGGGTTCCAGGACGCCCACTTCCCGTCGGCCCCCGCCCGCGCCGCCGACCTGCCCGAGGAGCAGCGAGCCGGTGCCCGGGCGGCGTGTGCGGCGGCGGGAGCGACCTCCGACGCGATGCTGCAGGCCTGCACCCTCGACGTGGCCACCACCGGGCAGGTCTCGTTCGCGGTGGCCGCCGAGGCCACCCAGCGCGAGACCCCGGCGGTCCCGTCGGCGGCGACGAGCGGGAGCGGGGGGACCGGCACGGGCAGCACCGGCACCGCGCCGCCGGTGACCGAGCTCGAGCGGCGGGGCGGGGGTGAGGCCGACCTGCGACCGGGCACGCGGTTGACGGTGCGCGGGCAGCTCGCCGGGGGGACCAAGGACGTCTACCGCCTGCACCTCACCGACACGAACGTCGTGTTCCTCGCTCCGACGAACGACTGCGGCCAGGGTGACGCCCAGCTCGACGTGCTCGCCGCGGGGAACAGCTCGCCGCTCACCTCGGTGGTGGCGTGCGGCAAGGGCATCCGATCGGTGCTCCCGGCCGCCGGCGACGCCGACGTCGTCGTGTCGTCGGCGTCGGGTTCCTCCTACGGGTTGGTGATCAGTGCCGTGCAGCCCGACGTCGTGGCGCCGCTGCGGCTCGGCGAGGAGACCTCGGGTCGCCTCGAGGCCGACGGCCGCTCCGACACCTACACGCTCGACGTGCGTGAGGGCGATCGGTTCACCTACGAGGTGCCCTCGTCGTGCCCTCGGGATGGCGACGAGCTCGAGGTCGCCTTCCTGCAGGCCGGCTACCCGATCGTGACCTTCCCGCAGTGCGGTGACGGCGGTGCGGTCACGGCCCGGGAGTCGGGCGATCTGCAGGTGGTGGTGCGGGCCCCGGCCGGCGGCGCCGGCACCGGGTCGTACCGGTTCACCGTGCGCCGCGGCTGACGCCGGGGTCGGCCGAGATCCGACGTCTGGGCGGGCTGGCGCCAGGGTCGGTCGCGGCTACTGGTTGCTTCGACGTCGCTTGTCGCGGTAGAGCTCGGCGTCGGCCTGCTCGACGGTCGCCTCGTCGATGCCGTCGGCGGCCACGGCCACGCCGACGCTCAGGCCCACGGGGACGGGGTGGCCGTCGATGGCGATCGGCTCGTCGAGCGCTGACCGGAGGCGGGCGGCCAGCGCCGTCGCGTCGGCGTCGTCGAGGCCGGGGCACACGATCACGAACTCGTCGCCACCGACCCGCGCCACCAGGTCGCCCCGCCGGGTGGCCCGCCGGAGGCGATCGGCCACCTCCTGCAGCACGACGTCGCCGACGGTGTGCCCCAACGTGTCGTTGACCGCCTTGAAGTCGTCGACGTCGCAGTAGAGCACCGCCCCGGGGCCGGGGCCGCCGTCGATCACGCCGTAGAACGTGCGGCGGTTGGCCAGGCCGGTGAGCGCGTCGAGGCGGGCCGCTGCCTCCAGCTCGTCGGCCTGCTCGCTCCAGCGCAGCACCAGCTCGGCGACCGCCCGCATCTGGTGGAGGCCGTAGGCGTGGTGCTCGGGGGTGCGACCTCCGCCGACCGTCCAGATGGTGATCAGCGCCGGCTCGGCGGCGCCCCACTCGAGCGGGTCGACGAGGACCTCCTCCAGCCCCAGCCGCTCGGCCGCGACCCGGCGCTCGGGGTCGAGCTCGGCGATCGTCCCGCGGTGGGGCTCGCCGGTGAGCCGGGCCCGGTCCCACGGCGAGCCGTCGGCCGCCCCGCTGGCCAGCGACTCGGGCATGCCGGTGGTGACGACGTGGCGTCGTCCAGCCGTGGCCCACGAGATGCCGACCTGGGTGCCCCAGCTGCTCCACAGCACGAAGTCGCAGACGCGGCGCAGCACGTCGACGACCGGTTCGGAGACGAGCCGGTGGATCAGCTCCTCGATGGTCACGTCGGTCCGCAGCGAGCGACCCCAGATGACGACGAGCGGCCCCTCGTCGGTCTCGGCCGAGCTGGCAGCCACCTCGACCGGCCCGTACGTGCCGTCGGCGTGACGGATCGAGAAGCGGGTCACGCCCTCGGCCAGGGTCATGCCGGTGGTGAGGGTGGCGGTGGAGAGCAGCGCCCGCTCGACGTCGTCGGGGTGGACGAAGTCGAGCACGTTGTGGCCGACCCAGTCGTCGAGGGGGTAGCCGAGCTGGACGGTGATCGTGTCGTTGGCGAACCGGATGGTGCCGTCGGGGCTGATGCCCAGCACGATCAGCGGCGACGAGCGGACCGCTTCACCGAGCACGCCGTCCAGCGCCGCGTCGAGGTCGTGGTGCACGACCCCGATCTTCTCACCCTCGCGCGCGGTCGCCGTCCACCAGCCGGGGACCTCTGCCCCTGGCGGCGGCCTGGGAGAGATCCTAGAGTGAGCCACTATGAGATTGGAGGTGACCCGGCGCGCCGACCTCGCCGTGCAGGCGATGGTCCTGCTCGGGACCTCGTGCGAGCGGTGGAAGGCCGGTGCCCTGGCCGAGGCCCTCGACACCAGCACCGGCTTCGTCCCCCAGGTGCTCGGCCCGCTCGTGGCCCGTGGCTGGGTCGTCTCGGTGCCCGGGCCCCGTGGCGGCTACGCGGCCGCCGTGGCGCTGGCCGATCTCACCGTGCGCGACGTGGTCGAGGCGGTCGACGGACCGACCGACACCGGTCGATGCGTGGTGGAGGGGCGACCGTGCGCCGCCACCCGCCCGTGCGCGCTGCACGACGCCTGGTCGGGGGCGCGCGACGCGCTGCTCGAGCGACTGGACGCCACCACCCTCGACCTCCTGCCCGTCCGCCCGGCGGTGGGCTCGTGACCACGGCGGCGATCGACCCGACGGAGGCTCCATGACCCCGATCGATCCCGAAGCGCTGCTCGGCGACCTCGTCAGCGCCCGACCGGTGCTGGCCCCGGTCCTCGACGACCTCGGCCTCGACTACTGCTGTGGCGGCCAGCGGTCGCTCGGCTCGGCGTGCCGGCTCGCCGGCCTCGACGCCAACGAGGTCGTGGCCCGGCTGCGCGACGCGTCGCACGCCGCCGACGCCGCACCGCCCGAGTGGGCCGGGCTCGGGCCCGCCGAGCTGGTCGACCACCTCGAGGCCGTCCACCACCGGTACCTCGACGACGAGCTGAGCGGCCTCGCCGAGCTGGCCGACAAGGTGGCCACCGTCCACGGGGCCCGCCACCCCGAGCTGGCCGAGGTGGTCGCCACCTACGGCGAGCTGCGCGCCGACCTCGAGCCGCACCTGCGCAAGGAGGAGCTGGTGCTCTTCCCGATGATCCGACGCCTCGACGCCGCCGGCGGCGAGTCGCTCGACCCGCCGCTGCCGATGGCGCTGGCGGCGCCGGTGTCGGTGATGCTCGCCGAGCACGAGCAGGCCGGCGAGCTGCTCGCCCGCCTGCGCGAGCTGACCGGTGGCTACGCACCGCCCGACGACGCCTGCGCCAGCTACCGGTCGCTGTACGAGCGGTTGGCCGCCCTCGAGGCCGACACCCACCTCCACGTCCACAAGGAGTCCAACGTGCTCTTCCCGATGGTCCTCGAGCTGGAGGCGGCAGGATCGTGAGGATCAAGGTGCACCGAGCGCTCTGCGAGGGCCACGGCGTCTGCCGTCGCTTCGCTCCGACCGTGTACCAGCTCGACGAGGAGGGCTACCTCGACCTCCACCTCGTCGAGGTACCGCCCGAGCTCGAGCACGACGCCCGATTCGGCGGCATGGCCTGCCCCGCCCTCGCCATCAGCATCATCGAGTCCGACGTCGACCTCGCCCGCAGCGGCCTGGGATCCAGCCGGCCCTGAGGTCGTCGGTCCGCCGGCCGTCGCCTCAGCGCTCGGTGCCGCCGACCAGCACCTGCGCAGCGACGGCTTGGATGTGGGTGACGGCGTCGGCCGGCGTGCGGTCGCCGACGAGCGCCTCGTGCAGCGCGCCCCAGCCGGCGTCCTCCAGCTCGGGGAACCGGGGGTGGGGCGGGTAGGTGATCATCGCCTCGTCGATGGTCTGGCGGGTGATGGCGAGGCGGCGCTCGTCGGTGGGGCCGTCGGGGACCACCGCGGCCAGCGCGTCGCGGTGGGCGCACAGCGAGCCGCCGGCGGCATCGACGGCGTTGGCCTCGCTGCCGGCCAGCAGCGTCAGCAAGCGCAGGGCACCGTCGCGGTCGCCGCACGTCGTCGGGATGGCCCACGAGTGGCACCCGGCGTAGCTCACCCGGCGCACCGGACCGGCGGGGTACGGGTGGGGTTCGAGCAGGTCGCCCACGGGGCTGGTGCGTATGGCGCCCCACGCCCCGGGCCACGCTCCGGCCGCATCGATGCGGCCGTCGAGCAGCGCGGCGTCGACCTGGTCGTAGTGCCAGGTCGGCAGGTCCAGCGGGGCGTTCGCCGCCAGCCGGCAGAGCGTGGCGGCAGCCGCCTCGGCCTCGGGTGAGGCCATGGTGGGCCGGCCGTCGTCGTCGAACAGGCGGCCGCCGCTTCCCACCACCAGCTCGAAGAACGTGCCGAACAGGCCGGACTCCCGGCCCGGGAAGCCGAAGTGCACCTGCTGGGCCAGCAGGTCGTCCCAGGTCGATGGCACCGGCGCGACGCGGTCGCGGCGCACCCACAGGACGCGCACGTCGATCAGCCGGGGGAGCGAGAGCAGCCGGCCGTCGAGGCGGCACAGGTCGACGGCGCGCGGCGCGAGCGGTGCCACGAGGTCGGGGTCGACCAGGCCGTCGAGGTCGGTGAGCCAGCGGGCCTGCGATGGTGCGTACTTCGAGTGCGTGGCCAGCACGTCGATGCGCTCGCCGGCGTCGAGCATGGCCGCGACCGCCCGGTTGAGCGTGGGGTGGTCGGCGTGCACGACCACCTCGACCTCGTCGGGGTCGAGCAGCGCGTAGAGGTGGTCGTACATGGGGCCGCCGACGAGGGCGACGCGCAGGCGATCGCCGTCGCTCACCGGTCCACCAGCCGCACGCCGGTGATGCCGCCGTCGAGCAGGAGGTCGGCCCCGGTCGTGGCGGTGGTGTCGGCGGCCAGGTAGGCGATGGCGGCGGCCACCTCCTCCACCGCGACGAGCCGGCCCATCGGCTGCCGGCGGCGCAGGGCTTCGCGGGTGGCCTCGGGGTCGTCGGTGGCGGCCACCAGGCGCTCGACCCAGGGGCTGGCCACGGTCCCCGGTGAGACGCAGCACACGCGGACCCCGTGGGCGATCTCGTCGGCGGCCATGGCGCGGGTGAGGGCGAGCACGGCCCCCTTCGACGCCGAGTACACCGCCCGCTCGACCAACCCCACCGACGCCGCCACCGAGCAGGTGTTGACCACCACGCCCCGGCCGGCCGCCCGCATGTGGGGCAGCGCCGCCCGGCTCATGTTGGCGACGCCGACGACGTTCACGCCCAGCACGAGGTCCCACTCCTCGGGGGTGGAGGTGACGACGTCGCCGACCGCGCTGGTGCCGGCGTTGTTGCACAGCACGTCGATCCGCCCGTGCTCGGCCACGATCCGGTCGCAGGCGGCTCGGCAGGCGTCGGCGTCGCGCACGTCGACGGCGACCACGTCGCCGGCGGCGGCCCGGGCACCCGGGAGGTCGAGGCCCACCACGACGTCGCCGAGGCGGATGAAGTGGTCGACGGTCGCCGAGCCGATGCCCCCGGCGGCGCCCGTGACCACCACGATCCGCGATCGATCCGGTGGCGTGTCCTCGCCCATGTGGTCCCCCGTGTCGTCGGCCGCTCGGCGGTGCCCTGTCGGTGGCGCCCGCCGCGCCGACGGGGCCACCCGTGCATCTTCGCGGACGATCGACGCCCGCGGCTAGCATCTCGAACAGTGTTCAGCATGTTGAACAGCAGGGCGAGGCCCCGGTGACCCGCATCACCGGCCTGCGCACCCTCGACGTCCGGGCCCGCACCTCGCGCACGCTGGCCGGCTCCGACGCCGTGCACCAGGACCCCGACTACTCGGGCGCCTACGCGATCCTCGAGACCGACGGTGCCCACGAGGGCGTGGGCATGACCTTCACGATCGGCCGGGGCAACGACCTGTGCTGCGCCGCCATCGAGGCCCTCGCCCCGCTGGTCGTCGGGCGACCGGTCGACGAGCTCGTCGCGGAGGGCGCCGGGTTCTGGCGCCGGCTCACCAACGACGGCCAGCTGCGGTGGCTGGGTCCCGAGAAGGGCGTCATCCACCTGGCCACCGCCGCCGTCGTGAACGCGGTGTGGGACCTGCGGGCCAAGGAGGCGGGTCAGCCCCTGTGGCGCGTGATCGTCGACCTCACCCCCGAGGAGCTGGTCGACCAGATCGACCTTCGCTACCTCACCGACGTCGTCGACCGCGACCGGGCGCTCGACGTCCTGCGAGCGGTTCGGCCGGGCCGTGACGACCGCATCGCCGAGCTGGCCCGCGACGGGTACCCCGCCTACCTGACCTCGGCCGGGTGGCTGGGCTACTCCGAGGAGGTCGTGCGCGAGCGGTGCCGCCAGGCGCTGGCCGACGGCTGGACCTACTTCAAGACCAAGGTCGGCATCGATGTCGCATCGGACGTCCACCGGTGCGAGGTCATGCGCGAGGAGATCGGTGACCTGCCGCTCATGGCCGACGCCAACCAGGTGTGGGAGGTCGACGAGGCCATCGCCTGGATGCGCCACCTCGAGCCGTTCGACCTGCGTTGGATCGAGGAGCCCACCAGCCCCGACGACATCCTCGGCCACGCCGCCATCCGCCGGGCGGTGGCGCCGGTCGGCGTGGCCACCGGCGAGCACGCCGCCAACCGGGTGATCTTCAAGCAGCTCCTGGCCGCCGAGGCCATCGATTACTGCCAGATCGACGCCTGCCGGCTGGGTGGGGTCAACGAGGTGCTGGCCGTGCTGCTGCTGGCCGCCGTGGCCGACGTGCCCGTGTGCCCGCACGCCGGCGGCCTGGGGCTGTGCGAGATGGTGCAGCACCTGTCGGTCGTCGACTACGTCTGCTTCTCCGGGTCGCTCGAAGATCGCACCACCGAGTTCGCCGACCACCTGCACGAGCACTTCGTCGACCCGGCCGTGGTTCGGGGCGGTCGCTACGTGGTGCCGAGCGCCCCCGGCTACTCGGCCGACCTGTGGCCGGCGTCGATCGACGCCATGACCTACCCGAGCGGGACCGAGTGGCGATGAGCGAGGCCCGCTCGCTCGCCCCGGCCGTCACTCGGGCCGTCGCCGTGCTCGACCTGCTCGCCGTCGCCGACGGTCCGCTCGGCATCAGCGCCATCGCCCGCTCGCTCGGGCTCCCCAAGTCGTCGGTCGCCAACCTGTGCGCGGTGCTTCTCGACGAGCAGCTGCTGCGGGCCCGCGGCGCCGGCTACGTCCTCGGCCCCCACGTCGCCCGCCTCGGCGCCGCCTACCTCGCGGGCGTCGATCAGGTCGGCCTCTTCCTCGAGGCCTGCGACGCCCAGCCCGGCAGCCGCCGCGAGACCGCCCAGCTGGCCCAGCTCGGCGACGGCCTCGACGTCGTGTACCTGGCCCGCCGCGACGGCACCGAGCCCGTCCGGCTGGCCTCGGCGCCCGGCCAGGCGCTGCCGGCCACCTGCACCGCGACCGGCAAGGCCATGCTCGCCGGGTTGGACCCCGACGACCTGGCCGCCCGCCTGCACGGCACCGGCCCGCTCCCGCGCCGCACGCCGCACTCGATCACCTCACGCCGGGCGTTGGCGGCCGAGCTCGACGCCATCCGCGCCACGGGTGTGGCCTACGACCGCCAGGAGGTGGTCGAGGGGGTGGTGTGCGTCGCGGTGGCCGTGCCGTCCCCGGCCGGCGAACCCCCGGCGGCGGTGAGCTTCACCGTGCTGGCGCCCCGTGCCGACACGGCCACGCTCGCCCGCCTCGCCGCCGACCTGCGGGGCATCGCCGACCACGTGGGCACCGGCCTCGGTGGGCCGTCGGACGCGTCGGTCTCGGCGGTCTCGAAGGTCTCGGCGGTCTCGTCGAGTCGCTCGTCGTCGCCGGCACCGCTGGGCGGCGTGGCGTGAGCGGGCCGGCCTCGGTCGCCGCCCTCGGCACCGCCCGACTGGGCCGCCACGGGCCGACGGTCACCCGCCTCGGCCTCGGCTGTGCGCCGCTCGGCAACCTCTTCACCGCCGTTGGCGACGACGAGGCGACGGCCGCGGTGGACGCGGCGTGGGACGCCGGCATCCGCTACTTCGACACCGCGCCGCTCTACGGCCACGGCCTCTCGGAGCGTCGCCTGGGTCGGGCGCTGGCTCGACGCCCGCGCGACGAGTGGGTGCTCAGCACGAAGGTCGGTCGTCTGCTCCGCCCGGTCGACGAACCGGTCGACACCATCTTCGACCTGGCCCGGTCGGCCGGTGGTGGGGGCGGCGCGGCGGCCGCCGACCCCGCCGGCCTCGCTCCGACGTTCGACTTCTCCGCCGACGGCGTGCTGCGGTCGATCGAGGAGAGCCTGGTGCGCCTCGGCACCGATCGCCTCGACGTCGTCCTCGTGCACGACCCCGACGACCACCAGGACGAAGCACTGGCCGGCGCCTTCCCGGCGCTGGTTCGCCTGCGGGACGAGGGCGTGGTGGGCGCCGTCGGGGCCGGCATGAACCAGTGGCCGGCGCTCGACCGGTTCGTCCAGCAGGTCGACCTCGACGTGGTGCTGCTGGCCGGGCGGGCGACGCTGCTCGACCGCTCCGGCACCGAGGTGCTGCTGCCGCGCTGCGCCGAGCGGGGTGTCGGCGTGGTGCTCGGCGGCGTGTTCAACAGCGGCGTGCTGGCGGCGCCGCCGGGGACGACGGCCACCTACGACTACGGCGAGGTCCCCGCCGAGGTCGCCGGCCGCGTCGCGCGGTTGGCGTCGGTGTGCGAGGCCGCCGGGGTGGCGCTGCCCGCCGCGGCGCTGCGGTGGGCGCTGCGCCGCGACGACGTCGCCGCCGTCGTGGTGGGCGCCCGCTCGCCCGCCGAGGTGGCCGCCGACGTCGCCTGGGCCACCGCCGCGGTGCCCGACCACCTGTGGGACGAGCTGGAGGCCGTGCGATGAGCGAGCCGGGATCGACCAGGTCCGGGCTGCGGCTCCCGCAGGCCGTCGACACCGTGCGGTCCGTGGTGCGCCTGGCTCCGCTCACCGGCGATCGCCGCAGCCGCCGCCTCGATCGCCAGGCGTCGGTCGACGACCTCCGGCGCCTCGCGCGCCGTCGTCTGCCCCGGGGCGTGTTCGACTACATCGACGGCGCCGCCGAGGACGAGCAGGCCCTGGCCCGCAACCGCGCCGCCTTCGATCGGGCGCTGCTGTCGCCGCGCGTGCTGCAGGGCAACCCGATCCCGACGATCACGTCGTCGGTCCTCGGCGGTCCCCTCTCCTACCCGATGGTGTTGGCCCCCACCGGCTTCACCCGCATCGCCGACCCGCAGGGCGAGCTGGCCGTGGCCCGGGCCGCCGAGCGCGCCGGCCTGCCCTACGTGCTCTCCACGCTGTCCACCCGGTCCATCGAGGAGGTGCGATCGGTCAGCGACGGCCGCCTGTGGTTCCAGGTCTACGTGTGGCGCGATCGCGGCCTCGTGGCCGAGATGCTCCAGCGCGCCGCCGACGCCCGCTACGAAGCGCTGGTCGTCACCGTCGACACCGCCATGTTCGGTCGCCGCGAACGAGACGTGCGGCGGGGGTTCTCGCTCCCGCCCACCATCGGTGCGCGCACCTTCGTCGATGGGCTCACCCACCCCGGGTGGACCTGGTCGTTCGTGCGCAGCGAGCCCATCCGCTTCGCCAACGTCGTGGGCCGCCACGTGGGCGACGGCGCCTCGCCCGTCGACCTGGCCGCCTACGTCAACCAGCAGATGGACCCCACGCTGTCGTGGGACGACGTCACCTGGTTGCGCGAGCGGTGGGACGGGCCCGTCGTGGTCAAGGGCGTCCAGCGGGTCGAGGACGCCGTGCGCGCCGCCGACGAGGGCATCGACGCCGTGGTGCTGTCCAACCACGGCGGTCGCCAGCTCGACGTCGGCCCGGCGCCGTTCGACCTGATCGCGCCGGTGGCCGATGCGGTCGGCCATCGGCTCGAGGTGCTGTGCGACGGCGGCGTGCGCCGCGGCAGCGACATCGTCAAGGCCCGGGCCGCCGGCGCCACCGCCGTGCTGGCCGGCCGGGCCTACCTGTACGGCCTGGGTGCCGCCGGCGAGGCCGGCGTCGATCGCGTGCTCACCTGGTTCGCCGACGACGTGCGCCGCACCCTGGCGCTGATCGGCGCCCCCGACGTCGGGTCCGTCGACGGCTCCTTCCTCGCCTGAGCGGCGACCCGCCGCCGCTGGAGGGCTCCGCCTCGTTCGGCGCTGCATCAGCGCATCAAGGCAGATGATGCGGTGATGCTACGATGGCTCCCATGCGAACGACGGTGACGCTGGATCCCGACACCGAGCAGCTGATCCGCCGGGCCATGCGCGAGCGGGGGGTCACGTTCAAGGCCGCCCTCAACGACGCCATCCGGGCCGGCGCCGCCTCCTCGGCCTCGCCCTCGGGGTTCGCGACCGAGACCGCCTCGCTCGGCGTGCCGACGGTCGACCTCGATCGGGCGCTGCAGCTCGCCGCCGAGCTCGAGGACGACGCCCTCGTGGCGAAGGCCCAGCGCGGCGCGTGAACCTCGTCGACGCCAACGTCCTGCTCTACGCGATCAACGAGGACGCGGTCCACCACCACGACGCTCGTCGTTGGCTCGACGAGTCGCTGTCGGGGGCCGCCACGGTCGCCCTGTCGTGGGTGGTCCTGCTGGCCTTCGTCCGGCTGTCCACGAAGGCGGCGATCTTCCCGCGGCCGCTCTCGGCCGACCAGGCCCTCGACCGCGTCGACGCCTGGCTGGCCCAGCCCACGGCCGTGGTGGTCGAGCCGGCGGCCGACCACCTGCGCATCATCCGCCGGCTGCTCGGGCCCCTCGGGACCAGCGGCAACCTGACCACCGACGCGCACCTCGCCGCGCTGGCGATCGAGCATCGGTGCACCGTCGTGACCTACGACGCCGACTTCACCCGCTTCGACGGTGTGCGGAGCGCGACACCCGCCGAGCTGCTCCACTGAGCTGAACGGGCCACCCGCCGGATCGATCAGCCGGTGAAGCTCGGCGTGACGACGGGGGCGACGGGCGCGGTGGTCGTCGGGGTGGCGGTGGTGGACGGGCTCGGTGGGTAGGGCGGGATGCTCTGGGCGAACGAGAAGAAGTCGTCGGGGTCGTAGGCCGTCTTGATCGAGCGCAGCCGCGGCAGGTTCGAGCCGTAGTACGCCTGCTGCCAGTCGGCGAGGTTCGGGTCGATGTAGTTCACGTAGGCCTCGCCGTTCGAGTACGGCACCATCGCCTGGTAGAAGCTGTCGAGCCACGTGACGTTGTCGTCGATCAGCGACTGGGGGCTGCTCGGCTGCCAGTAGCCGAACGACTGGATGTGGAAGAGCGCGTCGCGGTGGCAGAAGGCGGTGGCGTCCTTGGCCGGCCGGTTGAGGGCGCCGCCGTACGAGTCGAACAGGGCGCCGCCGGCGCCGAACTGGTTGGGGTTCGACGGCTGGTTCGGGTCGTTCTGGCGGATCTCGACCCACTTGATGAGCTCGGCAATCCCCGACGGCGGCAGCGGCTTCGAGAAGTACCGCGACTTGGCGTAGAAGGTGGCGAGGCCGAGCACGCCGGGCGGCACGAAGTACGGCGTGTGGCACTCCTGCTCGGTGAGGTTCGAGCAGCCGGCGTAGTACTCGACCATCTCGAGGAACGTCATCTGCTGCACGAAGGTCGAGGTGGGCGTGCCCGCCGCCAGCAGCGGGGCGACGATCGGCGCCAGCGCCGCAGGGGAGCCGTAGAACGTGCCGGCCGTACCCAGGAACGGCGCCGCGTTGTTCGGGCTGGTGGCCATGGCCAGGCCCGAGAAGACCTCGTCGGGCAGCGTGGCGATCCAGGTCTGCCAGGCGTCGGCGACGGCAGCGGCCTGGGACCACGGCCAGATGAAGTTGAAGACCGTCACGTCGCTGACCGGGTGCGTCTTGTAGCTGAGGCTGGTGACGATGCCGAAGTTGCCGCCGCCCCCGCCCTGTGAGGCCCACAGCAGGTCGGGGTGCTGCTGGGCGTTCGCGGTGACGAGCGAGCCGTCGGCCAGGACCAGATCGATCGAGGTGAGGTTGTCGCAGGTCAGGCCGAACAGGCGGCCCGACTCGCCGACGCCGCCGCCGAGGGTGAGGCCGGTGATGCCGACCGACGGGCAGGTGCCGGCGGGGATGGCGACGCTGCCGCCGTCGAACAGCTTGGTCTCGACGTCGATCAGCACGGCGCCGCTGGCGATGGTCGCCGTCGTCGCGCCGGGACCCAGGGCGACCGAGCTCATCTGGGACACGTCGATGATCAGCGACGTGCAGGTGGAGTAGCCGCCGTAGCTGTGGCGGCCGTTTCGGCCGCGCACCTGGAGGCCGTTCTCGCGGGCGAAGCGCACGGCCGCCTGGACGTCGGCGGGCACCGCGCAGAACGCCACCGCCTCCGGCACGATCGTGTCGTACCGGGTGTTGTACATCTGCGTCGCCGTCGACCAGTCGCTGCTCGACGGCAGCGCCAGCTGGCCGACCATCTGGGACTGCAGCAGGGCCCAGTTCGGCGTGGCGGCCCCGGCCGATGCGAAGGGGGCCGACGCCAGCGCGCCCGCCACCCCGGCCGCGCCGAGCCGGGCGGCGGCACCCAGCCCGAGCACCGATCCGGCCGAGGCCTTGAGGAACTCGCGTCGCGTCCGCTCCGCCACCGTCACACCCCCTGTGCCGCCGCCCCTGGTGGCGTGTCTACCACGGGCCACCGGGCGGATCAGGGGACGCGGACCGCCCTGTCCGGACCGGCCGCGCTCGCCATCAGCCGAACCCGAACGCCTCGGCCGCGGCCTGACCGGTGCATGCGCCCGTCGCCGCCTTCGTGTCGCTCTCCGTGCCGCCGTCGGTCTGGGCCACGTAGCCGTAGGCGCAGCCCCCGTTGGTGTCGGCGACCGCGAAGGCCAGGTACTGCTGGTCCTTCTGCTTGTCGATGACGGGGGCGAAGCCCGAGATGGGGGAGCGCTGGGCGTCGGCGGGCACCGCCGAGCCGACCGCCTGGCGGTCACCGACGCCGGCGGCCTGCCACATCTCGGGCGCGTACCAGCGCTGCTTGCCGTCGGCATCGGCGCCCGGGGCCTCCTTGGCCAGGGTGACCAGGTCGTTCGCCGCGGCGGCGGCGTCACCGGTCGGCAGCGAGACGCGGAGCGAGGGCCGCAGCTCGGGAGCCGTGGTGGTCGACCTTGGCGTGGACGTGGACGTGGTGCCGGTCGTCGCGCTCGCCACGGTGCAGTAGCCCGAGCCCTGCATCGTGCCGTTGCCGCTGGTCGTGGCGAAGCTGGCCGAGAAGCTGAAGTTGAGGGCGTCGGAGCCCATGCTCGTCGCGGCCGATGCGTTGATCGCGGCGTTGCCTTGCCCCTTCACCACGTCGCCGTCGAGCAGCTCGATCTGGCCCGTCTGCGGGTTGGTCGGGCTGTCGGCGGTGATCCGGAAGTCGACGTTCTCGCCGAAGGCCATGCGCAGCCGGCCATCGGGCAGCGTGCGGCAGATCATCGGACCGGACAGCGCGGTGTCCGTGCCGTTGGCGGTCACCGTCGCCTTGAACTGGTTGATCGCCGACGCCGGGATCTGGGGCCGGGTCGTGGCCGGACCGCCCGTGGTCGCCGTGGTGCCGGCGGCGGCGGTCGTGGTGGTGTCCTGCGATTCCGTGGTGCTCGGGCTGCTGGTGCAGGCCCCGGCCAGGCCGATAGCGGCGGTGGCGAGGGCGACGGGGAGCAGGGCACGGCGCGACACGGGTCCTCCAGGGCGGGACGTAGGCGGGTTCCGCTCGTCAGTACCCCCGTCGGTGCCGGGGTAGTCGCCCGGTCGTGGTCGCCGGGTCCGCGTGCCGTCGGGGCGCGGTGGTCCTCAGCCGTACCAACCGGCGGCGTCGGCGATGACGTCGACGAGTCCCGCGGCGTTGTACACCGAGATGGTGCTATCGAGCCCGACCCTGGTGGTGACGGCGTTGGCGATCGTCACGCCGGGCTTCCAGTTGAGCGACGAGGCCGTGGGGCGCGACGCGCCGGTGTTCCAGATCGTGAGGAACGACTCCAGGCCGAAGGTCGGGGTCGTCGTCGCCGTGACGTTCGCCAGCACCGCCCGGGCCGACGCCGGGACGGCCCCGGCGGTGGTGATCGAGACGGTTCGCGTCGTCAGACCGTTCCAGGGCGTCTGGTAGGCCCCGACCTTCTCCGGCGGCGGGCGGGAGTCCTGGAACCGAACCGGGTTGATCGGGTGGAACGGGTCGCCGCTGCCAGCGCTGAAGTAGCCGACCACGTCGAGGATGACGTTCGTCGTGCCCGAGTTGTTGAAGGCGCGGATCTTGCCGGCCGTTCCCAGCTTGACCGTGACCGCGTTGGGGATGGTGGTGCCGGGCTTCCAGTTGAGGTTCGACGCCGTCGGTCGGGCGGCCCCGCTCGGGTAGATCGACAGGAACGACTCGGCGGTCGTGCCGGTGACGGTGGCGTTGAGGACGACGGCGTCGGCGTCGGCGGGGATCCCCGCGACGCCCGCCACCGCGACCTCCCGGTCGGTCCCCGGGCCCCACGGCGTGCTGTACGGCCCGACCTGCTCGGGCGGCGGGCGGGAGTCGAGGATCCGGCTGGGGGCCTGGGCGGTGAAGCCGTCCCCCGTGCCGCTCTCGTCGTAGTAGCCGACGACGTCGATGATGACGTGCGTCGACCCGGACGGGTTGAACACCTGGACGGCACCGCCGGCGCCCACCTTCACCGTCACGGCGTTCGGGATGGTCTGCCCGGCGCTCCAGTTCAGGTTGGACGAGGTGGGCTGGGCGGTGCCGTTCGGCCACACGGTCAGGAAGCTCGCGGCGGTGGTCCCCGTGACCGTCACGTTCAGGGTCACGGCCGTGGCGCCGGCGGGGACGCCCGTGGTGCCGGCGGCAACGGTCACGTCTCGGACCGTTCCCGGGGCCCACGGCGTGCTGTACGGGCCGACCTGCTCGGGCGGAGGCCGGGAGTCGAGGATGCGGGTCGGGGCGCCGAGCGGGTGGAACAGGTCGCCGTTGCTCGGGGTCGCCGGGTCCGAGGCGGCCGACGCCGGACTGGTCCCGAGCGCGTTCGTGGCGGTGACGGTGAACGTGTAGGCGGTGCCGTTGGTCAGGCCGAGCACCGAGCAGGTGGTGGCCGGCGGCACGGCGGTGCACGTCTGGCCGGTGGGGGTGCCCGCGTGGAGCGCGGTCACCGTGTAGCCGGTGATGGGGGAGCCGCCATCACCCGGCGCCCCCCACCGCACCTCGACGCGCGCGTCGCCGGCGCGGACCGACGGCTTGGCCACGGGCGTCGGTGCGCCCGGCACGGCGACGGCCACGATCGTGCCGACGGCGTTCCCCCGGCCCGAGAACCAGAGGGTCCCGGATGGTCCGCCGGTGATCGACCCGGGCGCGGCGATGGCGCTGCCCGTGAACGCCGTGACGAACCCGGCCGGGGTGATCCGTCCGATCGACGCCGTGTTGGTGAACCACACGTTGCCGTCGGGTCCGGTCGAGATCCCGCTCGGGCTCGAGATGGCGGGGTTGGTGAAGCTGGTGATGACGCCCGCGGGGGTGATCCGGCCGATGGCGCTGGTCGTCGGGTCTCCGAGGATCCCCGTGGACGGATCGGTGAACCAGAGGTTCCCGTCGGGCCCGGCCGCGATGGACACCGGCCCGCGGACGGACGGGCTGGTGAACGCCGTCGCCTCACCGGCCGGCGTGATGCGGCCGACGGAGCGGGTCGACCGGGACGTGAACCACAGGTTGCCGTCGGGGCCGCTCACGATGGAGGCCGGGTGGTCGATGGCCGGGCCGGTGAAGAGCGTGACCTGCCCCGCCGGTGTCATCTTCGCGATCGAGCTCGTCGACGAGCTGGTGAACCACAGGTTCCCGTCGGGACCGGACGTGATCGAGTCGGGGGGGTGGCCACCGGCGATGCCGAAGCTCGTCACGGCACCGCCGACGGTGATCCGCCCGATCGAGCTGCCCAACAGGTTGGCGAACCAGAGGCTGCCGTCGGGGCCGACGGTGATCCCCCGGGGACCGTCGATCGAGGCGTCGGTGAAGCGGGAGACCACACCGCCCGGGGTGAGTCGCCCGACGGAGCTGCCGTCACCGTTGGTGAACCACAGGTTCCCGTCGGGCCCTTGCACCATCGAGGCGATGTCGTTGATGCCGTTGCCGACGACTGGGGTCGTGACGCCGTCGGTGGTGAGGCGACCGATGGTGTTCCGGTACGGGGTTGGGGCGTACGCGGAGTTCGTGAACCACAGGTTGCCGTCGGAGCCCGCGGTGATGGCCGACGGCCGGAGGTGCGGGTCCATCCGCTCGCTGGCGATGCCAACACCCGTGTTGATCTCCACCGTGGCCCCGTCGCCGACCACCCAGACCTCACCGCTCGGTCCGGCGGTGAGGCCGTGGTAGGGCCTGGACGTCACGGTGACGAACGAGATGGAGCCGGCTGGGGTGATCGATCCGATCGAGCCGCTCCCGATGTCGGTGAACCACACGTTCCCGTCCGGGCCGGAGGTGATGGCGTTCGGGTTGTGCAGCGACGCCGCGGTGAAGCTGGTGACGACCCCGGCGGTGGTGATGCGCCCGATCGCCCCGCTGCCCGCGTTCGAGCTGGTGAACCACAGGTTCCCGTCCGCCCCGCTCGTGATGGCGCCGGGCCCGACGATCTTGGGGTCGGTGAACGTGGAGACGCTGCCGGTCGTCGTGATCCGCCCGATGGACGGCGAGCTGCCCCCGTTGGTGAACCACAGGGCGCCGTCGGCTCCGGCGGTGATGCCGGAGGGCGCGTCGATCCCAGCCCCGGTGAACGCGGTGACGACCCCCGCGGTCGTGATGCGCACGATCGAGGCGGGTGGACCGGAGCTGACGAACCACAGGTTCCCGTCCGCTCCGGCGGTGATGGCGCCCGGACCGTGGATCGATGCGTCGTGGAACACGGTGACGACGCCCGCCGTGGTCATCCGCCCGACGCTGTCGCCCCCGCTCGTGAACCAGAGGTTGCCGTCCGGCCCGCTCACGATCCCGAACGGGTCGTAGATGTTCTCCGCCACGGTGGTCGCCGAACCCACCACCGGAGTGGCCGCAGCCGGCCGGGCTCCGATGCCGACCACGGTCGCGGTGCTCAGCACCAGTGCGACCACCGCCACGGTCACGACGCCGCGCCTGCGAAGGTGTCGAGGCACCGTCTCCCGCCCTCTCGCTCGTCCTGCGAATCGATCGGCCCGCTCGCCGCGCGCCGGCCGGGCCTGCTGACCTGATCGCCGTCAGGGTTACCGTGTCGCCGTCCCGGTGGCCCGAAGGTAGTGGACGACGTCGGCGCCGGCGGATCGGGCGCCCAGCCTCGAGGACGTCAGCGGCCTCTCGCCGGGCCGGTGTCGCCGCCTCGGTCGGGGCGGAGCATGGCGGGGTGGAGGAGGGCGGCGTGGCCTTGGCGGTACAGCTGGGCGGGCCGGCCACCCTGGCGGGTGGTGGTGTCGCCGGTGGGCTCGACGAAGCCGGGGGTGCCGGTGACCTTGCGGTGGAAGTTGCGGGGGTCGAGCTCGGTGCCCCACACCGCCTCGTAGACCCGGCGCAGCTCGTTGATGGTGAACGCCTCGGCGCAGAAGGCGGTGGCCAGTGGCGAGTACTCGAGCTTGGCCCGGGCCCGTTCGACGCCGTCGACGAGGATCTGGTGGTGGTCGAAGGCCAGCCTGCGAGGTGAGGCCAGCAAGGGCTCGACCGGCAGCCACCGGGCGGCGGCGGCGTCAGAGCCGGCCGTGACGGCGCCCACCTCCGGGACGAGGGCGAGGTGGGCGACGGTGATCACCCGTCCCCGCGGATCGCGGTCGGGGCGGCCGTAGGTGCCGAGCTGCTCGAGGTGGACGCGGAGGTCGACGAGCCCGGTCTCCTCGGCCAGCTCGCGCTCGGCGGCGTCGAGGAGGTCCTCGTCGGCCAGCACGAACCCGCCCGGCAGGGCGAGGCGACCCTTGTGGGGCGCGATGCCCCGGTCGATGACCAGCACCTGCAGCTGCTCGTCGGCCACGGTCAGCACGACCAGGTCGACGGCGACGGGGAACGCAGCGGGGGCCACGAGGGCAGGGTAATCGTCACCTTGACGACAAGTCCAGAGGTTGTTATCGTCGAACTGACGAGAAAAGACCTCGACGAGAAGTGACCTGACGAGCAGGAGGTCCGATCATGGCGGACATCACCCGGCACCCCTTCTTCCACCACCTGCGGGCCGACACCACCGCCTACGTCCAGCACCAGCGCAACGGGCGCGTGAAGCACGCCGGCGCCGGCCTGGCGTTCTGGTTCCGCCCGGCCACCGCCGCCCTCGCCGAGATCCCCCTCGACGACCGCGAGCAGGCGCTCCTCTTCCACGCCCGCACCGCCGACTTCCAGGACGTCACCGTGCAGGCCACCGTCAACTTCCGGGTCGTCGACCCGGCGTTGGCCGCCACCCGCATCGACTTCGGCATCGCCCCCGACACCGGCCAGTGGAACGCCACGCCGTTGGAGGCCCTCGGCGGGCTGCTCACCGAGCTGGCCCAGCAGCCCGCCCTCGAGCAGCTGGCCGGCATGGCCATGGCCGACGCCCTCGCCCACGGCATCGCCCCCGTGCGCGACCGGGTGGCGGCGGCGCTGGCCGCCGACGTCCGCCTCGCCGAGCGCGGCCTGGCCGTCACCGACGTGCGAGTGGTCGCCATCCGCACCGACCCCGAGCTCGAGCGCGCGCTGCAGACCGACACGCGCGAGCGCGTCCAGCAGGAGGCCGATCGCGCCACCTTCGAGCGACGGGCCCTCGCCGTGGAGAAGGAGCGGGCCATCGCCGAGAACGAGCTGCAGAACCAGATCGAGCTGGCCCGCCGCGAGGAGGACCTGGTCGCCCAGCGGGGCCAGAACGAGCGGCGGCGCGCCACCGAGAAGGCGGCCGCCGACCAGATCGCCACCGAGGCGGTGGTCGAGCAGCGACGCCTCGTCGCCGACGCCACTGCCACGACCACCCGCTTGGTGGGCGAGGCCGAGGCCGACGCCGAGGCCGCCAAGCTGGCCGCCTACCGCGAGCTCGAGCAGGCGACCCTCCTCGGCCTCGCCCTCAAGGAGCTGGCCGGCAACCTGCCGAACATCGGCAACCTCACGATCACCCCCGACCTGCTCACGCCGGTCCTCGCCCGCTTCGCCGCCCCGAACCCGGACGCTCCCGTCGATCCGGCCGCAGGCGCTCGAGCCGAGGAGGCGGCGTGACCCTGCAGCCGAGGGTCGTCCTCGTCCACCGTCGGTCCGAGTACGACGAGCTGGTGGCGAGGCACGGCACCCGGCAGCAGGCGGCGTTCTTCCTCGACCAGCGGGGCCGGAGCCTCGACGACCTCGAGGCCGCCCGCGACGCCCTCGCCGCCGCCACCCGGGCCGCCACGGCGGCCGTCCCCACGGAGTGGCGGCGGGCCGAGGTCGAGCGGGGCGACCTCGCCCGGTTCGTGTTCGGCCCCGAGGACGTCATCGTCGTCGTCGGCCAGGACGGTCTGGTGGCCAACGTGGCCAAGTACCTCGACGGCCAGCCGGTCGTCGGCATCAACCCCGACCCCGGTCGCAACCCCGGCGTCCTCGTACCCCACCCGCCTCAGGCCGTGGCCGACCTCCTGGCGGCCGCGGCCCGGGGCCCCCGGGTCCAGCCCCGCACGATGGTCGAGGCGACCACCGACGACGGCCAGGTGCTCGGCGCCCTCAACGAGGTCTACGTCGGCCACCCCTCGCACCAGTCGGCCCGCTACCAGCTCGAGGTCGCCGACGGTCGGCGGGAGCGGCAGTCGTCGTCGGGCGTCCTGGTGGGCACGGGGACGGGGGCGACCGGCTGGCTGCGCTCGGCTTGGCAGGAGCGCCACAGCGACCTGCTGCTCCCCGAGCCCACCGACCCGACGCTCTGCTGGTTCGTGCGGGAGGCGTGGCCGTCGCCTGCCACCGGCACCACGCTCACCGAGGGCGCGGTGGCCGACGGCGAGGCCGTCACCCTGCTGGCCGAGTCGGACCAGCTGGTCTGCTTCGGCGACGGCATCGAGGCCGACGCGTTGTCGCTCACCTGGGGCCAGCGCCTCACCATCCGCACCGCCGCCCGCCGGCTGCAGCTCGTGATCGGGTGACGGTCGCCCGCTCCTTGCCTAGGGTCGACGCCGTGGAAGCGCGGCGGACGCAGTCGACCGACGGCACCGCGGGCACCGCGGGGCGGCTCGCTCCCGAGGTCGAGCGGGACCTCCACCGCGACCTCGCGGTCGACGCCGACGACGTCACCGCCTTCGACCGCGATGGGTTCGTGCGGCTGCGCGGCATCCTCGACCCGGCGACGATCGACGGCTTCGCCAGCATCGTGGCCGAGGCGGCCGAGCAGAGCGCCCAGCACCAGGTGCCCATGGAGCGGCGCTCCGTCTACAGCCGGGCGTTCGTGCAGGAGATGAACCTGTGGCAGCGGATCGCGGACATCCGCCCGCTGGTGTTCTCGCGCACGCTGGGGTCGGCCGCGGCCGCGCTGCTCGGGGTGCCGGCGGTGCGGCTGTACCACGACCAGGCCCTGGTGAAGGAGGCCCACGGCGGTCGCACGCCATGGCACTGCGACCAGTACTACTGGCCCCTCGACACCGACCGGGTCGTCACCGCGTGGATCCCGCTGCACGACGTGCCGTCCGAGCAGGGACCGCTGGCCTTCGCCGTCGGCAGCCACCGCATCGACCTCGGTCGCGAGCTCGACATCAGCGAGGAGTCCGAGCAGAAGATCTTCCGCCACCAGCGCTGGAGCGACCTGCCGATCGACACGTCGGAGGCGGCGGCGGGCGACGTGACCTTCCACCAGGGCTGGACCTTCCACGGGGCCGATCCCAACGACACCGACGGGGATCGCCTGGTCATGACGATGATCTACTTCGCCGACGGTGCCCGCCTGATCGAACCGACCACCGGCGGCCAGCACCTCGATCGCCAGATCTGGTTGCCCGACAGCGAGGTCGGTCGGCCGATCGACTCCTGGCTCAGCCCGGTGGTGTGGTCGGAGGATCCCTCAGCGGTGGTGTCCCTCGCCGACCTGCCCGCGCCGGGCCCGTTCCTCGGCACCTTCGACCTGGGCGGTTGACCCGTACCCGCGGGCGGCTCGTCGGGTTCAGCGGTCGTCGGGAGACAGCCACTCGGCGACGGGGGCGTCGCTCCACAGCTGGACCTCGACGTAGCGCTCGAAGGGCCGGTGCTCGTAGCCCTCGACGTCCTCGAGCGCGTCGGCGTCGAGGTCGGAGAGGTTGAGGAACGGGCGACGCGCACCACGCCAGTAGTGGCGCACCTCGGTCGGGGTCGGGCGCACCACGCGTCCTGCGTCGGGTCGACCCCGCCGTGGGACGGTCGCCGAGGGACGAGGCGTCGTCTCGCCCGGCGGCCAGCCCCGCCGCGAGCCCGCGGCTACGGTGCCGCCAGCGATCGCAGACGGCGGGAGGGGCACCTCATGGCGACGTATCGGTTCACCTCGGGGCGCATGCTCCACGTCGAGGACTGCGACCACTTCTACGACGACATGCCGCCCCGTGAGGCAACGCCCGAGGAGCTGGCCAACTTGCCGGTGTGTGCGACCTGCGCCGGTCGGTCGGGCGATGGTCGGTCGGCGAGCGGTACGTCGGTCCCGGAGCGCTTCACCTGCCCGAGCTGCCAGCTCTCGTTGCCACGCTCGCTGCAGACGTCGTCGGGGGCGTGCCGAGACTGCGTCGACGCCGGGGGCTGATCGCTAGTGGAGGACGGCCTTGGTCGCCTGCGCGATCGCGGCCCACGCCTGCGCCACGGCCGCGACGTCCGCGGCGGTCGAGCCGTCGCCGAGGCGTTGCTGGGCGTCAGCGGCCAGATCCCACGCCACGTCGAGCGATTGGCGGAACGCGTCCTTGTCCTTCTTGGGTGCCGGCATGGCGGGAGCCTAGGCCTGGGCTGATCGCGGGGTCGGCGAACGACCGTCAGTGCGGGCGAGGCGAGCGCTTGCGTGGCTTCGGGAGGCTCGCCTCGATGCCGTCGAGCACCCGGGTGAGGTTCCGCTCGAAGCGCCCGTCGTCGCGCTGCGCTGCGGCGATGGCCTCCCAGGCACCGTCCACGCCGAGCTCGTCGGCGAGTCGGGTCAGCTCGGGGTACTCGCCGGTGGCCACGAGGTCGCCGATGTAGCGGAGCAGCCCGGAGGGCGGCTCGGGTCCGTCGCTGAGGTTGTTGCGCTGCTGCAGGCAGTAGCCGAAGACGTACTCGTCGATGACCGAGGCGACGTCGACCTTCGTCGCCAGGTCGACGGGCAGGTCGGCGACGGCGCGCATCGTCTGGTCGAAGTGCCGGACCCCGTTGGGGCCCACCGGTGGGTCGTCGGTGATGTCGAGGCACCAGGGGTGGCGCAGCAGGGCGTCCCGGCTGCTCCGGGCGATGGCGGCGAGCGCATCCCGCCAGTCCGTGGGGAGGGCGTCGTCGGCGATCACGATCTCGGCCATGACGTGGTCCATGGTGAGGGCGAGCAGCTCGTCCTTGTTCTTCACGTAGTGGTAGAGCGTCATCGTCCCGGCGCCGAGCTCCTCGGCGAGGTGGCGCATGGACAGGGCGTCGAAGCCCTCCTCGTCGGCGATGCGGACGGCGGCGGCGGCGATGTCGTCGCGCTGGAACCGGGGGCGTCGGGGCGACGGGCGCTGGCGCGTCCACACCTCGAGGCCGCGCAGCTGCTCGGCGAGGCGGTCGAGGCTGGCCCCGCGCCGGGCGACCTGCTCGGCCAGCTTCTGGTGGCGCTCGGCCTGCTTGGCGACGCGGGCGGCGGCCTCCTCGTGCCGGGCGGCCTGCTGGGCGAGGGCGTCCTCCACCTTGCCCACCCACCGCTCGACGCCGCCGTCGGCGGGGGTGCCGCGGCGGCCTCCTCGGCCGGTCGGTGGTTCGGCGTCGCGCTTGGCCCTTGCCATGTCGTACATGGTACTGCTAAGACTGGACGTACCATGTACGACGAACGGACAGCCCAGATGAGGGGAGCGGGCGCCGAGCTCGGCGTCCTGGCCGAGGGCCTCGGCAAGCGGTACGACGACCTGTGGGCCCTGCGCGGCCTCGACCTGGCCGTGCCTGCGGGGACGGTCCTCGGGCTGCTGGGGCACAACGGTGCGGGCAAGACCACAGCCCTGCGCATCCTGACCACGCTGTCCCGACCCACCGAGGGTCGGGCGGTCGTGGCCGGGCT
The DNA here is from genome assembly GCA_046331175.1 of Acidimicrobiales bacterium. GTDB lineage: Bacteria > Actinomycetota > Acidimicrobiia > Acidimicrobiales > Acidimicrobilacustridaceae > JAWKIW01. Next base: position 8,961 of record JAXLRI010000009.1, on the reverse strand, counting down.
CGACGTCGAGGCTGATCCTCGCGGCGTGCAGGAGCGCATCGGCGTGGCCGCCCAGCAGGCCACCGTGGACGGCCTGCTCAGCGGTCGGGCCAACCTCGAGATGGTCGGCCGGCTCTACCACCTGTCGCGCGCCGAGGCTCGCCGGCGGGCCGACGAGCTCCTGGGCGAGTTGGGCCTCGCCGACGACGCCGATCGCCTCGCCCGCACCTACTCCGGCGGCATGCGGCGCCGGCTCGACCTCGCCGCCGCCATGGTCGTGGCGCCGTCGGTGCTGTTCCTCGACGAGCCGACCACCGGCCTCGACCCCCGCAGCCGGGGCGAGCTGTGGGACGTGCTGCGAGGCCTGGTGCACGAAGGCACCACCGTCATCCTCACGACGCAGTACCTGGACGAGGCCGATCGGCTGGCCGACGACATCGTCGTGCTCGACCACGGCCGCGCCATCGCCCACGGCACGCCCGGCGAGCTGAAGGCCCGCATCGGCGAGGCCCGCGTCGACGTCACCACCACCGACGACGCCGACCTCGACGCCGTCGTGGCCGCCGCCGCCCCCCTGACCGCCGGCGCACCCACCATCGATCGCGACCTCCGGGTCGTCACGATCCCCCTGGCCGAGGACGTGCGACCTCTCCACGTCCTGCGCGCCCTCGACGCCGCCGGCCTCGACCCGGTGGACATCCAGCGTCGCGAGGCCACCCTCGACGACGTCTTCCTGACCCTCACCGCCGGCACCGACCGACCTGCACCCGTGGACGTGCCCGCATGACCGCCCTCCGCCTCGACGACCGAGGCGCACCCGCCACCATCCGCCGGCCCGGACCCGTGCGAGAGCTGTGGGACGACACCCTCGTGTTCGCCGCCCGCAACATCGCCCACATCCGCCAGATCCCCGAGAAGCTGCTCGACGTCACGCTGCAGCCGCTCATGTTCGTGCTGCTGTTCGCCTACGTGTTCGGCGGCGCCATCGAGATCCAGGGCGGCAGCTACCGCGAGTACGTCATCAGCGGCATCCTCGTGCAGTCCCTGGCCTTCGGCATGACCGGTCCCGCCACGTCGATCGCCACCGACCTCACCGAGGGCGTCATCGATCGGTTCCGATCGCTGCCCGCGCCTCGGCTGGCGTACCTGCTCGGCCACTTCGCCGCCGAGATCGCCGGCCTCACCCTGTCGATGGTCGTGCTGGTCGGGGCCGGGCTGATCGTCGGGTGGCGCACCCACAACGACGTGCTCTCGGTGGTCGGCGCGTTCGCCCTCCTGCTGGCCTTCGCCTCGGCGATGATCTGGATCGGGACGTTGGTCGGGCTCAGCGTCCGCTCGCCCGACGCCGTGATGGGCATCGCCTTCGTCATCATCTTCCCGCTGACGTTCGTCTCGAACGCCTTCGTGCCCATCGCCAGCCTGCCCGAGGTGCTGCAGCGGTTCGCCGCCTGGAACCCCATCACCGCGGTGGTGGCGGCCGTGCGCGAGCTGTTCGGGAACCCGCCGGCGCCGGTGGGGACCTCGAGCTGGCCGCTCGAGCACCCGGTGACCGCGGCGTGGGCGTGGTGTGTCGTCCTCATCGTGGTGGCCGGCGCGGCGTCGTTGCGCCGCTACCGGGCGCGCACCACCGACTGACGCAGCCGCGCCAGCCGATCTCGGCCGAGGTCACGGTCGTCGGCGCCCACCGCCGTCCCCTCGCTGCCATCGGCACGATGGCGGCCCGCCCCCGACCCGTGCGATCCGCCGGTGGTGCGCCGATTCGGTGCGTTGTGCCCATGGAGGACGACCGCACCGGGGCCGATGGGAAGTGCGCAGCGCGGCGCAGCCCGTCGCGCTCGTGCCTGTGGCACCCGAGCCGAGGAGCGATCACGTGAACCCGACATCTCCGACCCGGTCAGCGGTCCGGTGGGCCGCACGTCCCGCCCTCGCCGTCGTCGCGCTGGGCCTCGCGGTCGCCGGCTGCTCGAGCAGCTCGTCGACGTCGGCCACCACCTCGACGTCCACCTCGCGCAGCTCCGCGTCGACGGCGGGGACGGCGGCTGCGAGCACGGTTGCGCCCGGCACGAGCACGGCCGGGGCCAGCACGCAGGCGTTCTGCCAGCAGTACACGACATTCATCAAGAGCATCACCGCCAACGTCGCCACGCCGTCGGGCTTCGCCCAGTTCAAGCAGGACTACGCGGCGATCGCCGCCAACGCCCCGGCGGCGATCCAGTCCGACCTGGCGTCGCTCAACGCTCAGGCGCAGGCGATGCAGTCGGCCGAGGACGCGACCTCGGTGACGGTCGGGACCGCCCAGACCAACGTCGACAGCTGGGTCAAGGACAACTGCCCGAACTTCGCCGCCGACGTCGGCGTCGGTGCTCCCACCAGCTCCACGACGCGCTGAGCCGGCGTTCGCCCGTCCCCGTGGCGCGTCGTCGATCCAGGAACCGACCGCGAGGCCGGACGAGCCGCGCGTCGCTGGCCGTCGGGCTACCCGAGCAGGGTGCTGAGCGTGACCGGCTGGAGGTTCTTCGCCGCCAGCCCGTCGAGGATGGCTGGAAGGGCGTCGACGGTGCCCTGGTGGCCGAAGTGGAGGCTGACGATCGAGCCGGGCTTCACCGCGGCGAGCGTCCTCGACACGACGGCGTCGCGGCCGGGGTCGCGGTAGTCGTACGGGTCGACGTCGAACCCGAGGACCGCCTGGTAGCCGGCCTTGCCGGCCTCCTCGAGGATCATGGCCGACGGGCTCTCGGTGCCGTCGTCGAAGCCGCTCGGCCGGAACCACCGGCCGCCCTGGCCGCCGCTCAGCTTGGCGAGCGTGTCGCGGCACTTGGTGATCTCGGTGACCACCTGGGCTCGGGTGAGGCTGGAGAACGTGGGGTGGGTGTAGGTGTGGTTGGCCAGCTCGTGGCCGCCGTCCATGATCCGCTTGGCCATCTTCGGGTTGGCGTCGAGCCAGCTGCCGATGATGAACGTGGTGATCGGCACCTGACGGGACTCGACGGTCTTGAGCAGCTTCTCGGCCAGGGCCAGGTCGCCGTTGGTGTGGAAGGTGAGCGCCACGCGGTCGGGCTGGGCCGGGCCGTGGACGACGAACGGCGCGGGCCCACCGGCCGCCGAGGAGGTGGTGGTCGACTCCTTGCCGGCGGTGGTGGTCGGCTCGTTCGTGGTCGAGGTCGAGCTGGCCCCCGGGCGGCTGGTCGAGCTGGCCGCCGCGGCGCTGGAGGATGGCGCCACCGAGCTGCCCGGCGCCGAGGACGCCGAGCCGGGCGCGGCGCTGTCGGCGTTCGACGATCCGGAGGCGCCGCAGGCGGTGGCGGCCGCCCCGGCGGCGGCGGCGAGGAGGCCGGCCAGGAAGCGTCGACGATCGAGGGTCACGGGGGGAGATGCTCCCACGCCCACCATCGACCCTGGTGTCAGGTCTCCACCGGTGCGGACGCCGGGGTGGCGGCCGCGGGGATCACCCGTAGTCGTCGAGGGCCGGTTCCTTCGACCAATCGGGCCAGGTGAGCTCCCACAGCCGGTGGATGAGCCCGTCGACCAGGGTGGCGATCAGGACCACCTCGATGGTCACGGGGTCATCACCCGGTCGGGTGATGGTGATCCAGACCCGACCGGCGATGCGGTCGCCGGCGTCCACCCAGGCGTCCTCGTCGTAGCGGATCGAGTAGGAGATCGGTGTGGCGTAGACCCGCTCGTGGCCGGCGACGAAGGCGTCATAGGCCTGGGTGATGCCGTTGCTCGTCATCTCGAAGTCGGGGTGGTAGAAGCGGCCCGCCTGTGCGACGTCCTTCGCCTCGACCACCTCGGTGAACATGGTCCGCAGCACCTCGATGCCAGCCATCGAGCGAGTGTCGCGCACCTGCCGGCAACCGCCATCGCCCGTCGCCCCGGACCTCCGGATCGGGCCCCAGCTCGTCGGTGCACGCGAAGCCAGGTCGCCGAACCGGACCCGGAGCGCCTCCCGCCGGCGGCGTCGGTGCGGAGGGGTCAGCGCCGCTGACCGGCGCGCCGGATCGGACTCATCGGTCGCGCTACGGTTCCGGCTTCGTCGTGGTGGTCGACCTCGCGGGAGGGGACGATGGCGGGGCTCACGGTTCAGGTGGAGAAGGTGCTCGGCGGACCGCCCCCGGCGGGTCACGAGTTCACGGCGGTGGTACCCGTGAGCTCCCGGCCACCTGCGCCCATCGTCTCGATCATCGTGACGTCGATCAGCGGGATGGTCGGCATCACGATCGGGGCCCAGCTGGGCGTCCTCGGCGCCGTCGTCGTGGGCGGTGTCGTCGGTGGGCTCGGCAGCCTCATCGTCGTGGCCCTCGGCGCTCGGCCCCTCACGCCGCCGCAGCAGGCGAAGCGGTCCGCCTCGGAGCGGCAGGCCCTGCGAGCGGCGCAGCGCCAGCTCGGGCTTCGCGACCACATGGTGTGGGCGGTCAACCGGCACAACCTGCTGGTCCTCGAGTGCTCGTCGATGGGATCCAAGCAGCCGCGTCGGCTGACGGCGAGGGTCGCGCGACGCGACGTGTCGGTCGACCTCCTCGACGACGACTGCCTCGCCGTGCGCATCAAGGGCCTCCGCGTCGAGGTTTGGGGATCGGCGGCGGAGCTCCAGTCCCTGGCCGCGGCGCTGGGCTACGCGCCGGCCGTAGGTGGTGCCGATGCCTCGACGGCCGCATCCAGGCGCCGGCCCTCGTTGGTCGCGATCGGACTGCTCGTGGTGGTGGCGGTCGTCGCCGGCGTGGTCCTCGTGGCGCGGCGATCACCGGACACGACGACCGCAGCTGCGGCCGGTTCGCCGGGTACGTCGACCACCACGGAGCAGGCGACCACCTCGACGGTCCCGCACGTGACCAAGGGTGCGCTGGCGGCGCTGTGTGCGTCCCAGAAGCCCTCGGCCCTGTCGGCGCCCTACCAGCCCGGCCCGGGTGTCCACCCGCTCCAGGCCTGGGACCGGCAGCTCAGCGGCGCCTATGACCCGTACAGCTTCAACCCCAAGAAGCAGGTGTCGGACTACGCGTCCGGGCCGGAGCTGGACACGGTCCAGCTCGTGGCCTGCCTGAACCGCCATCCGGTCGAGCACGCGTTCGACTGTTGGCCGGACGGGGCCAACGGCGTGAAGGTGCCCTCGTGGCGACAGGTCACCGACGTCACCGTGTACGCGGCGTCGACCGGGGCGGTGGTGGCCCAGCAGGCGATCAGTCTCCAGACCTACGACTCGTGCAAGCAGGTGATCGTCTACTGCAGGACGTGCGGGGACGAGCCGCACGCTCCCGACGTGTCTCACGCTCTCGAGGACTTTCTGAGCCCGCTGATCCAGACCCCGTAGCCGGAGGCGTCGGGTCCGCACGTCGGGTCGGCCTCGGCCCCAACGGCCGGTCGGGGTGCGGGGCGATCGGCGAGGCGGAGCGTCGGTCCGGCCTGACTGGCTGCATCAACAGCTACACCTCGGCGTCGGCGTCGGCGTCGGCGTCGGCGTCGGCGTCGGCGTCGCCCCACTCCCGAGGATCCGGATCCGCTCCGCGGTTCGAGACGATGCCGGACGCGGTGGTCGTGCGGGCTATGGCGTGGGGATGGGGTTCGCTTGCGTTCCGGGCGGGGTGGCCGGCTCGACGGGGACGCTGGTCGAGCAGGTGCTCGCCGGGGTGCGCCCGGCGACGACGTCCGCGAAGAACGGGATGACCGCGGGCACGGCACGCCAACCCACCAGGCCGTGGTCGATGTCGGCGTAGCGGTGGTACTGCACGTGCTCGCCGCTGGCGCAGAGCTTCTGCACGTAGTCGTCCGTCGTGGCCGGGAGGACGAGCGTGTCCGATTCGCCCTGCGCCACGAACATGGGCACGCCGATCGGTGCTCGCCCTGGGGTGTTCTCGATCAGCAACGTCGCCCAGGGCTCGACCTTGGTGGGGTCGGCGGTGAAGAAGCTGCCGACCAGCGGTTGGCCGATGGCATGGATCTCCTTGGCCTGGGTCAGCAGGCAGTACGGGACCATCCTCGGCAGGGCTTGGCGAGCGGCGGGCGTGAGCACGTCGTCGAGGCTCAGTCCGGGCGTCGTCGGCGCGTAGGCGCGCTGGTAGGCGTCGAAGGCGTAGGCCCCGATGGTCACGCCCGAGATGTCGTTCATGTGACCGGCCATCAACGGTCCCAGCTCGGCGGCGGGCGCGGCGACGGCGACAGCTCGCAGAGCGAGCTCGGGCGCGTACTGCTTGGCCATCTGCGCCGCGAAGAGCGCGGCCTGTCCACCCTGGGAGTGACCCCACAGCAACACGTCGCGGCTGGCGTGGAGGTCCAGCAGGTTGCGGGCCGCCCGGGCGGCATCGAGGACGTTGCGGCCTTCGGTCTCGCCGATCAGGTAGCTGTTGGGTCCGTCGGCCCCCATGCCCGAGTAGTCGGTGGCCGCGATGGTGTACCCGGCGGCGAGCAGCTCGTGGGAGCCCTCCATCACCTCGAACGGATCGGTCATCACCGATGGACCGCACTGCGGTTCGGAACCGGTGGTGGGATGGGCCCACGACACGACGGTGCGACCGTCGGTTGGTGCCGGCCCCGAGGGCACGACGACGGTTCCCGACACGCCGATGTCCGCGCCGTTGAGATCGGTGGAGTGGTAGAGGATCCGGAACGCCTCGGCCCCGTCGGGCGCGCCCAAGAGGCGCTCGCTCCTGATGAGGGTGCCCGGTGGGGCGGAGGGAAGCGGACTGGACAGCGAGTCGAACGTTGCTCCGGTGCGATGCTCGATGACGTCCTCGGCGCCCTGGCGTCCCGCGGAGCACGCCCCGGTGACGAGCGAGATGCCGACGACGACAGCGGCACAGATGCGCGAGGTGCTGTGGTGTCGCGATCGACTCGTCGGGTGGGCCGAACGACGACGCGAGGGGTGACCGGTGGTGCTCATCCTCGCCCCACGGGCCGGGTCGCGGGCGGAGGTGCGGATGACCAGAGGGTGCGCATGTCTCGGAGCACCCAGGTGAGCTGTTCGTCGGGGATGAGGTAGCCGCCGATGCCGGCGCTGTGGAGCAGGTCGAAGACCCTCCCGGAGACCTGCTGGAGGCGGGCCGCGGCGTCGGTCCCGGGCTCGGGCGGTGCGGGCACGACGGCGGTGATCGTGTCGGAGCGCTGCTCGATGACCTCGATGCGGTAGACGCCGTCGACGATCGCGCCGAAGTAGGCGGTGAGCGCAGCCTTCGGATCGGCCAGCAGCGCGGCCCGGGCCTCGGGGTCGCTGATCAGCTGTCGGTACTGCTCGGTGAAGCGGTCGGTGGTCATCGGTGGTCCTCGCCTCGGGTGTGTCGGTACTGCTCGCGAAGCTCCAGCAGCGCGACCTTCTGGTCCTGGGGGAGGATCCAGACGAACTGGTCGCCGCTGCCCCAGAGGTCCATCTGGTCGACCACGTGGTCGGGGTCACCGCCGTCGTGCTCGGCCGGCGGGATGACGAAGTACAGGGTGTCCCGTCGTTGGATCCGCACGTCGAGGTGCAGGCCGTCCGGCAGGTGGATGCCGAGCTCGGCGAGGGTGGCGCCGGGATCGGTGGTGATGCCAGGGTCCGCCCAGGCGAGCTCCGTCAGGGCCGCCTCGATCTCGTTTCGTGGTTCGGCATCGGGTGTGTGGCTCACGGGGCGACCTCCGGCGCGGCTCCGGGTGACGTCGTGGGGGGCAGGACGGACAGCACCAGCTTCGAGGTGGCGTGGATCGTGTTGTGGCTCGTCGTGCCGACCGGGGCGTGGCGGAAGGCCATCACCGCGGGGATGTCGTCGGGCTGGTCGTCGCTGCACACCACGAGCCGCACGCGATGGCCGGCCGCGAACCGGCGCGCGTTGGCGACGAGGGGAATCCGGTAGGAGACGACTTCGTCGACGGGGATGGCCGCCGGCGTCCGGCAGGCCAGCACGGGGGCACCCGGGCGGCTGGCCTGCTCGTCGACCGCTCGCAGGCTGGCCTGGAGCCATCCTTGGGTCACCGTCTCGGCGGTGCCATCGGGAGCGACGTCTTCCAGCAGGGCGATCCAGGCGGTGTCGAGCGCGGTCGCAGCGGCCTCGAGACGCAGCTCGACGTCGCCGGCGAGGTCGAGGTCGGTGTCGAGCGGCTCGGTCTCCCAGGCCAGGGACGTGGCGGGATCGGTCGCCCGCCCGAGCTGGTGGTTCAGTCCGGGCCCGGGGCACACGTAGGACCGTGCCCCGGGAACGCCATCGCCTGGGGCGAGGGCTCCGTCAGACCCAAGGGCGAGGGTGAGCGGTCGGCTCTCGGGCGGTGGCCACTGCTCCGCGGTGCGCCAGTCGTCGGTGCCGGGCAGCCGGTAGCGGATCGGGGGGCCGTCGAGGATGCCGGTGTCGGCGCCCTTCAACCAGTGGTCGAACCAGGCGAGGGCTTCGACGTGGAGGCTCTCCCAGGGCCAGGTGAGGCCGAACTCGCCGAGCATGGCCACCCGCACCTCTGGGCTGTTGGTCAGCGCGGCCAGCGTCGAGAACGTGCCGGGGAGGTGGAGGGGGACGTTCTGCCAGTCGCAGCCGAGGTAGACCGGGATCTCCACCTGGTCGAGGACCGGCAGGAGGTTGCGCTCGTCCCACCACTCGTCGCGCACCTGGTGGTCGACGGCGACGGCTTGCCACAGGTCGTCCCACGGGTGGGGGTCGTAGTGGAGGCGCATGGCGCGCTTCATGACGGTGACGGCCGCTTCGCCGTTCATGGTGGCGAACTTCTTGTGGAGGCGCGGGATCTCCAGCACGTGCCGGGCCGCTTCGAGCAGTCGCCCCCGCCACAGCTCGTCGCCGTGGGCGGAGGTGATGCCGATCATGGCGAGGAACGGCGAGAGGAACGACGAGTTGAACAGCCCGTGGGGGCGGGCCGCCTCGTAGAGGTCGGTGGTCACCGCCACCGGGAAGATCGCCTTCAGGTGCGGCGGCTTCTGGGTGGCGGCCTCGAGCTGGGTCATGGCGAAGTAGCTGATGCCGACCATCCCGACGTTGCCGTCGCTCCACGGCTGGGTGGCGGCCCATTCGACGAGGT
>JAXLRI010000008.1:0-178893 GCA_046331175.1 Acidimicrobiales bacterium | reverse complement strand
GACGTCATCGCCGACGTCGGCGGCTGGTACGGATGACGCGCCTTCGCGCCCTGGTGCTGTTGACCGTCGTCGCCACTGGCCGGCCGGTGTGGCCGGCGCCGCGAGATCGGGTTGCCGGGTCACGCCGGGTGGTGGCAGACTCTCGGGCGATGTCCGAGCGAGTCCTGCCCCGCACCGCCCCTGCGGTCGTCGTAGTACTCGCCTAGCGCGCGCCCCCACCTCCGGCGCGCGCACCCCGACCTCCCCTGTGGGAGGTCGGTTGCGTTTTCCGCCCAGGTGTCGGTCGCCCCGATCCAGATCCACCGATCCACCGAAGCACCGATCCCCGTCCCACCCGCGAGGCCGGTCCTCCCGTCCCCGCACCGCTCGCCCCGGCGAGCAGCCAGCCACGAGAGCACACCCAGGAGCATCCGATGAGCCAGAAGATGAACGGCGGCCAGGCGCTGATCAAGTCGCTCGAGCTCGAGGGCGTCGAGGTGATGTTCGGTCTGCCCGGCGGCGCCATCCTGCCGGTCTACGACCCGATCATCGACTCGCCGATCCGCCACATCCTCGTCCGCCACGAGCAGGGCGCCGGCCACATGGCCGAGGGCTACGCCCACGCCACGGGCCGTCCCGGCGTCGCCATGGTCACCAGCGGCCCGGCGGCCACCAACATCGTGACGCCGCTGTGCGACGCCTTCCTCGACTCGGTGCCCATGGTGTGCATCACCGGCCAGGTGCCCTACGCCGCCATCGGCACCGATGCCTTCCAGGAGTGCGACACCACCGGCATCACCATGCCGGTCACCAAGCACAACTTCTTGATCACCAAGGCCGAGGACATCCCCCGCGTCATCCGCGAGGCCTTCCACCTGGCCACCACCGGCCGGCCCGGCCCGGTGCTCGTCGACGTCCCCAAGGACATCGTCGACCCGAAGAACCCGGCGTCCGAGCTCGACTGGTACTGGCCCGAAGAGGTCGACCTGCCGGGCTACCACCCGCAGACCGCCGGTGATCCCGAGGCCATCCGCAAGGCCGCCGAGCTGATCCTCGCCGCCGAGCGCCCGGTCATCTACGCCGGCGGCGGCATCCTCAAGGCCCGCGCCGCCGAGGCCCTGAAGGAGCTCGCCGAGCTGCTCGACATCCACGTGGTCACCACGTTGATGGCCCGGGGCGCCTTCCCCGACGAGCACCCGCTGGCCTTGGGCATGCCGGGCATGCACGGCAACTACACCGCCATCACCTCGCTGCAGCGGTCCGACCTGCTCATCGCCCTGGGCAGCCGCTTCGACGACCGGGTCACCGGCAAGGTGGCCGGCTTCGCCCCCGACGCCAAGATCGTCCACGTCGACATCGATCCCGCCGAGCTGGGCAAGGTCCGCCGCCCCGACGTCGGCATCTCCGGCGACTGCCGGCTCGTCATCGAGGAGCTGCTGGTGGCCGTCAAGGAGCTGGGCGGCCCGAACGCCCAGCCCGACCGCCGGGTCTGGAAGTCCACCATCTCGGGCTGGCAGGAGACCTACCCGCTCACCTACCAGCCGTCCGAGCCCGGCGAGCTGCTCAAGCCGCAGTTCGTGCTCGAGACACTGCGGGCCAACACGCCCGACGACACGATCCTCGCCAGCGGCGTGGGCCAGCACCAGATGTGGGCCAGCCAGTACTGGCGCTTCAACCACCCCTACACCTGGGTCAACTCCGGTGGCCTCGGCACGATGGGCTTCTCGGTGCCCGCCGCCATCGGCGCCAAGGTCGGCCGCCCCGACCGCATGGTGTGGGCCGTCGATGGCGACGGCTGCTTCCAGATGACCGCCCAGGAGCTGGTCACCGCCGCGGCCGAGCGCATCCCGGTGAAGATCGCCATCCTCAACAACGCCTACCTCGGCATGGTCCGCCAGTGGCAGGAGATGTTCTACGAGGAGCGCTACTCCGAGGTGTACCTCTCGCCCGACCTGCCCGACTACAAGATGTGGGCCGAGGCCATGGGCTGCGTCGGCCTGCGGGTCGAGTCGCCCGAAGAGGTCCAGCCGGCCATCGAGAAGGCCAACAGCATCGACGACCGCCCGGTCGTCATCGAGTTCCGCACCGACTCGCGCGAGAAGGTGTACCCGATGGTCCCGGCCGGCGCGACCAACGACGAGGTCATCGTCGATCCGTCCCACGGCGAAGGAGGCCGCTGAGCCATGACCACCCCCGCCCACCACATCCTGTCGGTGCTGGTCGAGAACAAGGCCGGCGTGCTCACCCGGGTCGCCGGCCTGTTCGCCCGCCGCGGCTTCAACATCTTCTCGCTGGCGGTGGCGCCCACCGAGGACGCCCGCTTCTCGCGGATCACCATGGTCGTCGACGTGCAGTCGGCGCCGCTCGAGCAGATGATCAAGCAGCTCGACAAGCTGATCAACGTCATCGAGATCACCGAGCTGGGCCCGGCCGAGTCGGTCGAGCGCGAGCTGCTGCTCGTCACCGTGCAGGCCGCCCCCGAGATCCGCGGCCAGGTCATCGAGCTGGTCGGCGTGTTCGAGGGCCGCATCCTCAACGTCGGCCTCGACTCGGTGCTGGTGTCGCTCGAGGGCGCCCCAGACAAGCTCGACGACTTCGAGAACCTGCTGCGCCCGTACGGGATCGTGGCCATCCAGCGCACCGGCCGGGTGGCCCTGCCCCGGCTGCGCAAGACCTCTGACGACGCCGCCGCCTTGCGCGTCGTCTGACCGCCCGACAACGCTCGTCGGCGCCCCGAGCACGACGACGCGACGACCGAGACCGAGATCCAACGACCCGCACCCCCGGTGCGCCCGACCCGAGGAGCCCCCGTGGCCAACGTGTACTACGAGAAGGATGCCGACCGATCCGTCATCGCCGACCGCAAGGTGGCGATCATCGGCTACGGCTCCCAGGGCCACGCCCACGCCCTGAACCTGAAGGAGTCGGGCGTCGACGTGCGGGTCGGCCTCGGCGTCGGCTCGAAGTCGATCGAGAAGGCCAGCTCGGCCGGCCTGAAGGTCACCACCATCGAGGAGGCCTCCGCCGAGGCCGACGTGATCATGATCCTCATCCCCGACACCGAGCAGAAGCGGGTGTACGAGGAGTCGATCGCCCCGAACCTGAACGCCGGCGACGCGCTGTTCTTCGCCCACGGCTTCAACATCCGGTTCGGCCGCATCGTGCCGCCGGCCGACGTCGACGTGATCATGGTGGCCCCCAAGGGCCCCGGCCACCTCGTGCGCCGCACCTACGAGGAGGGCGGCGGCGTGCCGTGCCTCGTGGCCGTCGAGCAGGACGCCACGGGCAAGGCCCTCGCCCTCGGCCTGGCCTACGCCGACGCCATCGGCGGCGCCCGCGCCGGCGTGATCGAGACCACCTTCACCGAGGAGTGCGAGACCGACCTCTTCGGCGAGCAGGTGGTGCTGTGCGGCGGCACCACGTCGCTGGTGCAGGCCGGCTTCCAGACGCTGGTCGACGCCGGCTACCAGCCCGAGATCGCCTACTTCGAGTGCCTCCACGAGCTGAAGCTCATCGTCGACCTCATGTACGAGGAGGGCATCGCCGGGATGCGCTACTCGATCTCGGACACCGCCGAGTACGGCGACCTCACCCGGGGGCCGCGCATCATCGACGACCGCACCCGCGAGGAGATGCGCAAGATCCTCGGTGAGATCCAGTCGGGGAAGTTCGCCGACGAGTGGGTCGCCGAGTCCGAGGCCGGCCGCTCGAACTTCCACGCCCTCGAGGCCAAGGGCAAGGAGCACCCGATCGAGGCCGTGGGCACCGAGCTGCGGGCGATGATGCCGTGGATCAGCCAGGGCAAGACCAAGGTGGCCGACGCCTCGGGCGGCCAGGGCTGACGAGGTCGCCGGGCGGCTCCTCGCCGGGCCCCGGCGAACCGACGAACCGCACGAACCAGCGAACCGCACCGGCGGCCACGGCCGCCGGTGCGGCGCGTCCGCCCCCGGTTCGCCGGCGGCGGCCGTTCGGTCTTCGTTCGACCAGCGGTCGGCCACGGTTCGCGCTGCCGTCCGACCCCTCCGGGGGTGCCGGGCAAAAGCCGACTCGACAGGTCGGGATTTCCGTGCGTAGGCTCACGACGCTCGTCGGACGAGGGGGCACCGCCGCCGTCTCGCCAGGTTCTTCAGGAGGACGCAGACGATGACCGACCCATCGTGGGGCTTCGAGACCCGCCAGATCCACGCCGGCCAGGAGCCCGATCCCGCCACCGGGGCCCGGGCCGTGCCGATCTACCAGACGACGTCGTACCAGTTCCGCGACACCGAGCACGCCGCCAAGCTGTTCGGCCTGGCCGAGGTCGGCAACATCTACACCCGGATCATGAACCCGACCCAGGGCGTGGTCGAGGCCCGCATCGCCGCCCTCGAGGGCGCCCCCGACACCGCCATCGGCATCCCCGGCGCGCTGCTCGTGTCGTCGGGCCAGGCGGCGGAGACCTTCGCCATCCTCAACCTCGCCGAGGCCGGCAGCCACATCGTGGCGTCCGCCGCCCTGTACGGCGGCACCTACAACCTCCTGCACTACACGCTGCCCAAGCTCGGCATCGAGACCACCTTCATCGAGGACCCCGACGACCTCGACGCCTGGCGGGCCGCCGTGCGCCCCAACACCAAGGCCTTCTACGGCGAGACCATCGGCAACCCCCGCAACGACGTGCTCGACCTCGAGGGCGTCTCGGCCGTCGCCCACGACAACGGCGTGCCGCTCATCGTCGACAACACCGTGGCCACGCCGTGGCTGATCCGGCCGTTCGAGTTCGGGGCCGACATCGTCGTGCACTCGGCCACCAAGTTCATCGGCGGCCACGGCACCTCGATCGGCGGCCTCATCGCCGACGCCGGCTCGTTCGACTTCTCGGCCTCGGGCAAGTTCCCGCAGTTCACCGAGCCCGACCCCAGCTACCACGGGCTGGCCTACTGGCCCGCCCTCGGCCCGGGTTCCTACGTGCTCAAGGCCCGTGTGCAGCTGCTGCGCGACATCGGCGCCGCCGTCTCGCCGTTCAACGCCTTCCTGTTCCTGCAGGGCCTCGAGACGCTGAGCCTGCGGGTCGAGCGCCACAACACCAACGCCCAGCGGGTGGCCGAGTACCTCGCTGCGCACCCGCAGGTCGAGTCGGTGCAGTACGCCGGCCTGCCGTCGTCGAAGTGGTACGACCGGGCCCAGCGCTACTCGGGCGGCAAGGGCGCCGGTTCCGTGCCGGCGTTCATCATCTCCGGTGGTGCCGATGCCGGCCGCCGGTTCGTGGAGGCGCTCGAGCTGCACAGCCACGTGGCCAACATCGGCGACGTGCGCAGCCTGGCCATCCACCCGGCCACCACCACCCACTCCCAGCTCACCGAGCAGGAGCAGCGCGACACGGGCGTCGAGCCCGGTCTCGTGCGCCTGTCGGTCGGCCTCGAGACGATCGACGACATCCTCGCCGACCTCGAGAAGGGCTTCGCCGCCGCCAAGGGCTGAGCGGGGCCCGCCCGCCTCGCCGACGATCGCCTGGGCCCCGGCCGCGTGCCGGGGCCCAGCCGCGCCCCGGCCTCGATGACGATCGGTCCGGGGGCCGGATGCATCGTCATCAGGCTGGCGAGGGGCGGCCGTGTGGGGCGGCCTCGATGACGATCGGTCCGGGGGCCGGATGCATCGTCATCAGGCTGGCGAGGGGCGGCCGTGTGGGGCGGCCTCGATGACGATCGGTCCGGGGGCCGGATGCATCGTCATCAGGCTGGCGAGGGGCGGCCGTGTGGGGCGGCCTCGATGACGATCGGTCCGGGGGCCGGATGCATCGTCATCAGGCTGGCGAGGGGCGGCCGGCGGCGGGCGGCGCCCGTGCGGCTCAGGGGCTCACCGGCGCCAGCTGGTACACGAACACGTTCATCGGCTGGGCCCCGTCGGTGCTCGACCGGCCGGCCGAGCCAGTGGTGGTCCCGCTGTAGCGGAACGGCTGGCGGTGCACGACGGTGGCGGCGTCGGCGGCCTCCGGGCCCCAGACCGCCTTGATGAACGAACGGATGCTGGGGTCCTCGCCGGCCACGTCCTCGCCGTGGTTGACGATGTAGCGGACGCCGTCGGCATCGAGGAACGCCCGCACGGCCGCGGCGCCCGAGCGTGACGCGTCGTAGTACTCGCGGGAGTTCACCACGCCGTCGAGGTTCACCACGTGGGCGTGGGAGAAGTAGCCCACGGCGCCGGCGTCCCACGACGCCAGCACGGCGTCGGGCGGCAGGTTGGTGCGGATCCACTCGCCGGCCTCTGCGTTCGCCTTCTGGATCGACAGCACGTCGGGGTCCGAGAACGTGCGGATCGACACCACCAGGCCAACCGCCAGGGGCACCACGAAGATCACCAGGAGCGGGGCCAGGGCGGCGACGGGTGCCTTGGCCGGCGAGGCGGCGAGGGTGTCCTCGACGGCGTCGGCCACGAACAGCAGCAGCACGACCAGCAGCTCGAGCAGGACCGGGGCGAAGTACCAGAGCCACACCTGGGTCTGCAGCACGGCGTAGTACCCGACCACGAGCACGGCGAAGGCGGCGAACCACCCGGTGCGGGCGGCGTACTCGGACACCCGGCGGAGGCGTCCCGCCGGCGGCCGGGCCTCGCCGATCGGACGGCGCTGGAACGCCCGCCGCCCGAGCAGCACGGCCACGAGCACGACGCCGGCGAACACGAGCAGCGTGACCGGCGTGAGCTCGGCCCGCTTGTGCAGGCCGCTGATCTGCACCGGCGTCCCGAAGGTCGCCTGGTTCCACGCCAGGTAGGCCACGACGACGACGCCGGGCAGGGCGAACAGCTGCACGAGGGGACCCAACCACGGCCGTCCGTCGCGGGCGGCACCCCGCGCCTCGGCGAGGCACCACACGCCGGCCGCGGCCAGCAGGAGCACGGCGTCGGTGCGGGCCAGGAAGGCCAGGGCGAGCAGCGCGGCCATGCCCAGGCGCCAGCGGGTGGACGTGCCGACCAGCCACCGTCCGTCCCGGCCGGGACCCACCCCGCGGCCGGCGGCGAGGAACACGATGCCGGCGTAGACCACCACGGCGATGCCCGACTCGAGGCCGTTGACGAAGGTGCGCACCACGTACGGGTTGCCGAGCACCAGGGCGAACACCGCCGTGAGCAGCGCGGTGGCGGCTCGGCGCCGGCGATCCGGGCCGGGCTCGGTGGTCCCGGTGGCCTCGGCGGCGTCCCCACGTCGGCGGGCGCTGCGGCCGGTGAGGCGCGGCCAGCCGGCGGCGGCCCGGCCGATCAGGACCGACAGCAGGGCGAGCGTGCCGCCCCAGCCCACGACCAGCTGCACGGCGAGCATCGCTCGAGCCGCCGCCAGGTCATCGAGGCCGAGCTTGAAGGCCACCACGCACAGCGCCAGCCACAGCGGGTGGTAGCCGTTGGTCTGGTTGAGCCCGTCGAAGGTCGACCCCTGCCCGGCCGCCACGTTCCGGGCGATGCCCAGGTAGTAGTAGGCGTCGTCGAAGGTCAGGGCGAACGGCGCGTCGGGCCACACCAGCAGCGTGACCAGCCAGGCGAGGACGACCACCGCGGAGGCGCCGAGCAGCCACCGGGTGACCCCTCCGTCGACCCGGGCCGCCGTGACCCCGGTCCCGGTCGCCCGGTCGCCGGAGAGCGCCGCCGAAGCCACGTCGGGGCCGCCGTCAGCGCGGGCGCCCACGGGCGTCCCGCTCACATCGTCTCGGCAAAGCTGACCTCGCCCTCGCCCCGCAGCACGTTCTTGAGCAGCTTGCCCGACGCGTTGCGGGGCAGCTTGTCGTCGGTGAAGTCGACGTAGGCCGGCACCTTGAAGTCGGCGAGCACCTCCGCGACCCAGCGGCGAACGTCGTCGGCGGACAGGTCGGTCCCGGGTGCGATCTGCACCACCGCCTTGACCTCCTCGCCCAGCTCGGGGTGGGGCACGCCGATGACCGCGGCGTCGAGGACGTCGGGGTGGTCGACGAGGCGCTGCTCGATCTCGACGCAGTAGATGTTCTCGCCGCCCCGGATGATCATGTCCTTGGCCCGGTCGGTGATGTACAGGTAGCCGTCCTCGTCGAAGCGACCGATGTCGCCCGAGTGCAGCCAGCCGTCGACGATGGTCTCGGCGGTGGCCTCGGGCTTGCCCCAGTAGCCCGGCATCACCAGCGGCGACCGGATGAGCACCTCGCCGTCGCCCCCGGGGGGCACGTCGCGGCCGGCCGGGTCGACGAGGCGCAGCTCGACGTTCGGCATGGGGAGCCCGACCGAGGTGGGTCGCTCGCGCGCATCGCGCCCGCTGATGACCACCGCGGTCGACGACGATTCGGTGAGCCCGTAGGCGTTGGTGGTGCTGCGCACGTTGGGGAACGTCTCGCGCACCATCCGCTGCAGCTCGTCCGCTGACGGCGAGCCGCCGAAGGCGACCGACGTGACCGACGAGGTGTCGTAGTCGTGGCGGTCGGGGTGCTCGCACACCCGCCACACCATGGTGGGCACCGCGGCCCACACCGTCACCCGCTCGTCCTGGATGAGCTGCAGCGCCTTGGGGGGCTCGAAGCGGCCCTCGGGGATGACGAGGCGCACGCCGCCCAGCGTGCCGACCACCAGCGAGCTGTGGCAGCCCGACACGTGGAAGAGCGGTGAGGTGAGCAGCGCCACCGTCTGGGCCGGGGCCGGCGGCTCGTCCTCGCCGGCGGCGGCTGCCTCCTCGGCGTTGAGCATGCCGCCGAGGATGGTGGTGAAGATCGTGTTCTGGAGGTTGGCCACCATGTTGCGGTGCGACGAGATGGCCCCCTTGGGTCGGCCGGTGGTGCCGCTCGTGTAGAAGATGACGGCGGCGTCGGCCTCGTCGATCGGGGTGTCGGGCAGCGTCGTCGACGGCTGGTCGGTCAGCTCGTCGAAGCGGTGCAGGCGGGGGTCGTCGCCGTAGTCGGCCGGGTCGGCGCCGACGAGGTAGACGGCCTCGAGGTCGGGGCAGTCGTCGAGGTGCTCGGCGATCCGGTCGAAGCGGCCCTTGTCGGCGACGAGGACCTTCGAGCCGGAGTCCTGCAGGCCGTAGACGATCTCGTCGGTCTTCCACCACCCGTTGAGGCCGACGAGGATCGCCCCCTGGTTGACGGCGGCCCAGAACGACAGGCACCACTCGGGGTTGTTGGCGCTCAGCACGGCCACCCGGTCGCCGTGCGCCAGACCGAGGTCGGTCCGCCAGTGCTCGCCGACCGAGGTCGACAGGGCGAAGAACTCGGAGAACCCGATGCGCCGCTCGCCGTGCACGATGAAGGCCTGCTCGTCGCCCCGCGTGGCGGCGATCTCGGCCACCGCCCGCAGGTGGGGGAGGCGGTCCTTGTAGACGAGCAGCGGGATGCCGTCGATCTCCTCGGTGACGATCTCGAACGGGCCCCCCGGTCCGGTCAGCTCGGCCCGCAGCTCCTGGGTCCTCGTCGGCATGTCCTCGTCCCCCTCGCCGGCGCCCCCTGCGCCGGTCCCCGAGATTCTGCCCGCGTTCGGACCGGTCGGCGTCCCGGGCACCGGTCGCGACGCGATGCGTCGCCGGGCTACTCGACCAGGTCCGTGGCGCGGGGAGGGGCGAAGCGGGAGAGCACCACGGTCTCGGGGCGGGCGTCGCCCTCCCAGGCCCACGCCGCGATCTGGTCGGCCGATCGACGGCCGACGGCGGCCCGGAGCACCTCGAATCGGCTGACGGTGAGGGTGGCGGTGGGCTCGCCCTGGCCGACCTCCACCTCGCCGGCGTCGTGCACGATGCGCAGCGCGCCCGCGCCCGCTTCGGTCCGCTGGGCCCCGATCCCGCCGATCAGGCCGCGGAACGCGTAGGCGACGGCGGTGCTGTCCCGGCCGCCGGTGTCACCGATCGCCCCCCGGATGTCGAGCTCGTGGGTGGCGGCGTCGGTGATGAACATCGCCCGCAGCAGGCCGGGGAAGTCGACCACGATCGGCTCGACCTGCTCGGAGCAGCGGGCCCACTCGTCGAGCACCTCGTCGACGGGCGTGTCGCGGCGCGCGTCGACCTGCGCCTGGGTCCACGGATCGCTGGCCACGCCCTCGAGGTTGCCGGCCACGATGTCGGCGGTGCCGCCCGCGAGGTGGGCCACGATGTCGCGCACCCGCCAGTCGGGGGTGGCGGGCGCGATGGCGTCGAGCACCTCGGGTGGCAGGTCCCGTACCAGCTCGGTCACCCGCAGCCGCACGTCCCGGTAGATCGCCCCGTGGTCCACGTCGCTCATGGCCGGCGACGCTACCGGCACGGGTCGGCCATGTCCGGCGGGGCTCGGAGGGTCGCGGTGTGGCTACAGCGCGTCGACGACGAAGTCGATGCAGGCGGTGAGGGCCTCGACGTCGGACGGGTCGATGGCCGGGAAGGTGGCGATGCGCAGCTGGTTGCGGCCCAGCTTGCGGTAGGAGTCGGTGTCGACCACGCCGTTGGCGCGCAGCACGTTCGAGACGGTCTTGGCGTCGACGGCGTCGTCGAGGTCGATGGTGGCCACGACGTGCGAGCGCTGGGCGGGGTCGGCGACGAACGGGGTGGCCACGTCGCTCGCCTCGGCCCAGCCGTAGAGGTGGCCCGAGGAGCGGTCGCTGCGGCCGGCGGCGAACTCGAGGCCGCCGTTGTTGTTGCACCACTCGACCTGCTCGACGGCGAGGAAGATCGTGGCCAGCGCCGGCGTGTTGTAGGTCTGGTCCTTGCGGGAGTTGTCGAGCGCCGTCTTGAGGTCGAGCGACGTGGGGATCCAGCGGTCGGACGCGGCGATGCGCTCGATCCGCTCGATGGCGGCGGGGGAGGCCACCGCGATCCACAGGCCACCGTCGGAGGCCAGGCACTTCTGCGGGGCGAAGTAGTAGAAGTCGACCTCGAGCGGGTCGAAGCGCAGGCCGCCGGCGGCCGACGTGGCGTCGACCGCCACCAGGCCGTCGGTGGACGGCACGACCCGCTGCAGTGGCATCGACACGCCGGTGGACGTCTCGTTGTGCGTGTAGCAGTAGGTGTCGACGGTGTCGTCGGCGACCGGGTCGGGGTGGGTGCCCGGCTCGGCGGTGATGATCGAGGGCTCGCCCAGCTGGGGGGCGGCGGCGGCCGCCGAGGCCAGCTTGGACGAGAACTCGCCGAACGACAGGTGCTGGCTGCGCTCCTCGATCAGCCCGAAGCAGATGGCGTCCCACAGCACGGTCGTGCCCCCGTTGCCGAGCAGCACCTCGTAGCCGTCGGGCAGGGCGAACAGCTCGGCCAGCCCGTTGCGCAGCCGGCTCACCATGAACTGCACCGGCGCCTGGCGGTGGGAGGTGCCGAGGAACGTGGGGGCCTCGGCGGCCAGGGCGGCGACGGCCTCGGGGCGCACCTTGGAGGGGCCGCAGCCGAAGCGGCCGTCGGCGGGCAGGAGGTCGGCGGGGATGGTGATGTCGGGCGTGCTCACGCCTGGGAGTCTCGCGGCCGTCGGCGGGGTGGGCGAAATCGCTTCCGCGCCCCGCCGGCCGGGTCGGCGGCCGCGTCGCCTACGGTCGGCGCGGCCATCCCGTTCCGATCTGCCCCGTTCCGATCTGCCCGTTCCGATCTGCCCCGTTCCGATCCTGGAGGATCCCGTGCCCGTCGAGGCTCCCTACGGCTCCTGGTCCTCGCCCGTCACCGCCGACGTCGTGCTGTCGGCGGCGGTCGGCCTGTCCCACGTCGTCGCCGGCGAGGACGACCTGTGGTGGGACGAGCTGCGCCCGGCCGAGGCCGGACGCGTGCAGCTGGTGCGCCACCGTCCCGGCGGCCACACCACCGACGTGCTGCCCGACGGCTTCTCGGCCCGCTCCCGGGCCAACGAGTACGGCGGGGGTGCGTGGTGGCTGCACCAGGACACCGTCTTCGTCGTCAACGCCACCGACCAGCGGCTGTGGCGGCTCGAGCCCGACCTCGACCCCGTGCCGCTCACCCCCGAGCCTGCCCGCCCGGCGGGCGACCGGCACGCCGACGGCTGCCTCACCGCCGACGCCCGGTGGGTGATCTGCGTGCGAGAGCGCCACGGCGAGCCCGGCACCGAGCCGGCCAACGAGCTGGTGGCGGTGCGGGCCCACCCCGGCCGTGACGCCTCGGGCCAGCCCCTGGCCCCCACCGAGCCGATCGTGGTGGTCACCGGTCCCGACTTCGTGTCCTTCCCCCGCGTGAGCCCCGACGGCCGCCACCTGTGCTGGACCCAGTGGGACCACCCCGACATGCCGTGGGACGCAACCGAGCTGTGGGTCGCCGAGATCGCCAGCACCGACGACGGGGTCACGGTGGCGGGTGGTCGCCGCGTGGCGGGCGGCCGCGACGAGCGCGACGGCGAGGGCGAGTCGGTCTTCCAGCCGGCGTGGTCGGCGGCCGGCGACCTGCTGTTCGTGTCGGACCGCACGGGGTGGTCGAACCTGTGGCGGGTCTCGGCATCTGATCTCGACAGCGCCACGGCCGGTGCCGGGGCTCCGCTGCCGCCGGCGACCTCGGTGGCGCCGATCGACGCCGAGCTGGCCACCCCGCAGTGGGTCTTCGGGATGTCCCGCTACGTCGAGCTGGCCGACGGCCGGCTCCTGTTCGCCCTCACGACCGACGGACTCGACGAGCTGGCCGTCGCCGCCGGGGACGGCACCGCGCCGGTGGCGATCGCCACGCGCTACACCGCGCTGTCGTCGCTCACGCGCTTCGGTGGGGGCGCGGCGGCGGTGGCGGCCGGCGGCGATCGCGAGCCGGCGGTGGTGGCGATCGACGTGGCGACCGGCTCGACCGGCTCGACCGGCGCGACCGACCCGACCCCGCCGGCGCGGATCGTCGACGTCCGGCCGCCGCGGGACCTCGGCATCGATCCGGCCTGGTGGTCCCGGCCCGAGCCCATCTCGTTCCCGAGCGCCGACGGTCGGACCGCTCACGCCCTCTGGTACGCCCCCACCAACCCGGACGCCGTGGCGCCGGCCGGTGAGCGACCGCCGCTGGTGGTGATGAGCCACGGCGGGCCGACGACGATGGCGCGGCCGCAGCTGCAGCTGTCGGTCCAGTACTGGACCAGTCGCGGCTTCGGCGTGGTCGACGTGAACTACGGCGGATCGACCGGGTTCGGTCGGACCTACCGCGAGCTCCTCGACGGGCAGTGGGGGATCGTCGACGTCCAGGACTGCGTCGCCGCCGCCGAGCACCTCGTCGCCACCGACCGGGTCGACGGCGACCGCCTCGCCATCCGCGGCGGCAGTGCCGGCGGCTTCACCACCCTCTGCGCCCTGGCCTTCACCGAGACCTTCAAGGTGGGCGCCGTCCTCTACGGCGTCGCCGACCTCGAGCTGCTCGCCCACGAGACCCACAAGTTCGAGGCCCGCTACCTCGACCGCCTCGTCGGCCCGTACCCCGAGGCGCGCCAGACCTACCTCGACCGCTCGCCGATCCACCACACCGAGCTGCTCGACTGCCCGATCGTCGTGTTCCAGGGGCTGGAGGACGCGGTCGTGCCGCCGTCGCAGTCCGAGGCCATCGTCGACGCGCTGCGGGCCAAGGGCGTGCCGGTGGCCTACCTCACCTTCGAGGGCGAGCAGCACGGGTTCCGCCAGGCGGCCAACATCAAGCGGGTGCTGCAGGCCGAGCGGTACGTTGTCAGCACCATCCTCGGGATCGACCTCGCCGACGACGAGGCGATCGATCCGGTGCCCATCGAGAACCTCTGAGGAGGGGACCGCGGCGGCCGGACCCCGGCGGGATGGCCACCAGCCGCGAGGAACGAGGGGCGATGGCCGGCGACGCCTTCGTGAACGTGACGCAGTGCACCACCGCCGACGAGGCGCGCGCCACGGCCACGCGCCTGGTCGAGCGGGGAATCGGCGCCACGGTGGCCAAGCTGCCCGCGCCCCCGGGCGACGCCGCCGGCGACGAGCGGCCCTACGCCGTCCAGGTGCTCGCCGACCAGGAGGCGCGCGCCCGCGAGCTGCTCGACGAGTCGCCCGACGACGCCCGGCCCGACGCGTCGCCGTCCGGCGCCGCCGTGCCGTCGGCGTCGACCTCGCCGCCGACCTCGCCGCCGGATCGCACCGAGGCCGACGCCGGTCTCGCCCCGGGTGCCGACGCGCCCGGGGCCGCTTCGGGGCTGGCGGCCGGCCCCGCCGCCGGTCCGGCCGGGGCGGTGCCGCCCCTCGGCGATGCCGCCGAGCGGTCGGGCCGCTGGGGCGACGGCGCCGGGGGCATCGGGGTCGCCGGCGCGCTCGACGACGACGAACCGCTCGAGGTCGAGAAGGGGCCCATCCCGTGGAAGAAGGTGCTGCTCATCTGGGCGGCGGCGCTGATCCTCATCCCCCTGGCGGCGTTCTGGCTGACCTACCTCATCCTCAGCCGCTGATCCGCCGGGGCCGGCGACGCACCGGCCCGTGTCCGGCCGCCTCGCTCGGCCGCCTCCCTCGAGTGCCTCGCCCGGTCCCCCGCTGACCCGGCGTCACGGAATGGCGGCTCCGCCGGGGGCTCGGACAGGATGAGGCCATGGCCCGCATCCTCGTCACCGAGCAGATCGCCGAAGGTGGCCTCGACCGGCTCCGCGCCGCCGGTCACGAGGTCGACGTCCAGCTCGGCCCGTCCCCCGAGGAGCTGCTCGAGCTGGTGGTCGGTGCCCACGCCCTGATCATCCGCTCCGCCACCACGGTCACCGCCGAGGTGCTCGCCGCCGGCACCGACCTCATCGTGGTCGGCCGGGCCGGCATCGGCCTCGACAACGTCGACGTGGCCGCCGCCACCGAGCGCGGCGTCATGGTGGTCAACGCGCCGCAGTCGAACATCCTCTCGGCCGCCGAGCAGACCATGGCCCTGCTGCTGGCCCAGGCCCGCAACATCCCCCAGGCCCACGCCGCCCTGGTGTCGGGCCGCTGGGAGCGGTCGCGCTGGACCGGCGTCGAGCTGTCCGACAAGACGCTCGGCATCATCGGCCTCGGTCGCATCGGCAAGCTCGTGGCCCAGCGGGCCCTCGCCTTCGGCATGCGGCTCGTGGCCTACGACCCGTTCGTCACGCCTGATCGAGCACGCCAGCTCAGCGTCGAGCTGGTCGACCTCGACACGCTGCTCGCCCAGTCCGACTTCGTCACCATCCACGTGGCCAAGACCCCCGAGACCATCGGCCTGCTGAACGCCGAGCGCCTCGCTGCGGCCAAGCCGGGAATCCGCATCATCAACGTGGCGCGCGGCGGCATCGTCGACGAGGCCGCCCTGGCCGACGCCATCCGCAACGGCCACGTGGGCGGCGCCGCCCTCGACGTGTTCGACAAGGAGCCCACCACCGAGTCGCCGCTGTTCGAGCTCGACTCGGTCGTGGTCACCCCCCACCTCGGCGCCAGCACCCACGAGGCCCAGGACAAGGCCGGCGACACCATCGCCGAGATGGTCGGCCTTGCCCTCGCCGGCGAGTTCGTGCCCTACGCCGTCAACGTCAGCGCCGCCGAGGCGTCCGAGACCGTGCGGCCGTTCCTCGCCCTCGCCGAGCGCCTCGGCTCGCTGTTCGCCTCGCTGTCGGGGGCCTCGGTGCCCTCGCTCGAGATCGAGTACCAGGGCCAGATCGCCGGCTACGACACCCGCATCCTCACCCTCTCGCTGCTCAAGGGCTTCTTCTCGATCATCAGCGACGAGCCGGTGTCGTTCGTCAACGCGCCGGCCAAGGCCGCCGAGCACGGCATCGAGGTGCGCGAGACGGCGTCGACGGCCACCCAGGACTTCGTCAACCTCATCACCATCCGCGGCGGTGCCCACAACCTGGCGGGCACGCTCGCCGGTCTCAAGAGCGAGGCGCGGCTGGTGATGGTCGACGAGCACTCGGTCGACGTGCCGCCCACCGACCACATGCTCGTCGTGCGCAACGACGACCGCCCCGGCGTCATCGGCATCGTCGGCACCGTGCTCGGCGAGGCCGGCGTGAACATCGCCGACATGGACGTCGGCCAGTCGCCCGCGGGCGCATCGGCGATGATGGTCCTGTCGGTCGGCGACCCCGTGCCCGCCGAGGTGCAGGACCGGCTGCGGGCCCACGACGCCATCGCCTCGGTCGACGCCATCGACCTGCGCTGACCGCTCGACGCACCTGCCCCGAACTTTGGAGGATCCGCGCCAAGGGGTGACGCGAATCCTCCAAAGTTCGTGTGGCTGTGGTGGGGATCGGGGTCGGGGATCGGGGATCGGGGTCGGGGGCTCGGGGATCGGGGTCGGCCGCTCGGGTAGGGGGTTGACGGATCGCTCGCTAGCCTGCGAGCATGCACAGCGGTATGTGTCGGCAGATCCCCACCTCGGACCTCCTGCTTACGTAGGGCGAGCACCCCGCATAGGTGCTCGCCTCACCTCCTGCGCCCGCTCGGGCCAGGGGGTTTCTTCGTTTTCCGGGCCGGTTTCGCGCTGGGACCGGATCGCCGCCGACACACGCCACGACCCACGCACACGAAAGGCAGACCCATGGCAGACCGGGTGATCATCTTCGACACCACCCTGCGCGACGGAGAGCAGTCGCCGGGGATCTCGCTCGACCAGGGCGAGAAGCTCGAGATCGCCGAGCAGCTGGCCCGCCTCGGCGTCGACGTCATCGAAGCGGGGTTCCCCGTGGCCAGCCAGGGCGACTTCGAGGCCGTCCAGGCCATCGCCAAGGGCGTGCACGGACCGGTCATCTGCGGCCTGTCCCGCACCGCGCTGGCCGACATCGACCGGTGCTGGGAGGCGATCGAGAGCGCGGACAAGCGCCGCATCCACGTGTTCATCGCCACGTCGGAGATCCACATGCAGAACAAGCTGCGGATGACCCCCGACCAGGTGAAGGCCGCCGCCGGCGAGGCCGTGGCCCACGCTAAGCACTACACCGACGACGTCGAGTTCTCCCCGGAGGACGCGTCGCGCAGCGACTTCGACTTCATGTGCGAGGTGCTCCAGGTGGCCGTCGACAACGGCGCCACCACGCTGAACATCCCCGACACGGTCGGCTACGGCATCCCCGAGGAGTACGCCAAGCGGCTGAACGACGTCCGGTCGCGGGTGGCCGGTGACTACATCATCTCCACCCACTGCCACGACGACCTCGGCCTGGCCGTGGCCAACTCGCTGGCCGCCGTGCACGCCGGCGCCCGCCAGGTCGAGTGCACGGTCAACGGCATCGGCGAGCGGGCCGGCAACGCCGCCATGGAGGAGGTGGTCATGGCGCTGCGCACGCGCTCGGACTACTTCGGCGGCGTCGACACCGGCATCAAGGCCGAGGAGCTGGGCCGGGCATCGCGCATGGTCAGCCGCCTCACCGGCTACCCGGTCCAGTACAACAAGGCCGTCGTCGGGCGGAACGCCTTCGCCCACGCGTCGGGCATCCACCAGCACGGCGTGCTGAACGAGCGCACCACCTACGAGATCATCGACCCCGCTGCGGTGGGCGCCGGCGAGACGAAGATCGTCCTCGGGAAGCTCTCGGGCCGGCACGCCTTCGCCGACACGCTGAAGAAGATGGGCTACGACCTGCACGGCGATGCCCTGAACCAGGCCTTCACCCGGTTCAAGGAGCTGGCCGACCGCAAGGCCGAGCTGACCGAGGACGACCTCGAGGCCCTGGTGGCAGAGGAGGTCGGCGACACGGTCCGCTACGCCTACCAGCTGGTGTCGTGCGACAGCCACGGCGGGTCCAGCTCGCGACCGACCGCCACGATCGTGCTCGAGCACGACGGCGAGCGGAAGGAGGCCACAGCCGAGGGCGATGGCATGGTCGAGGCGGCGTGCAACGCCATCCGCCAGATCACCGGGGTCGAGGGTCGCCTCACCGACTACGCCGTCACGTCGGTGACCGGCGGCGTCGACGCCCTCGCCGACGTGGCCCTGCGCTTCGAGGTCGACGGTGCCTCGATGCCGGGCCGCGGCCTGTCCACCGACGTCGTCGAGGCGTCGGCCCGGGCCTTCCTCAACGCCATCAACCGCATCGTGCGGGTGAAGGACGCCGGCGAGGACCTGTCCAAGGCCGGCCGCCCCGGCAACCTCGACGGCCTCTGACCGAGTCCGCGCGGTCCGCCCGGTCCGCCCGGTCCCTCCCGAACTTCCCGCGATTCTGAGGCACCAAGCCTCGAAATCGCGGGAGGTTCGCGTGGGTGGGCGGGTCGCGGCGACGGAGAGCGTCGAGATCGCGGGAGGTTCGCGTGGGTGGGCGGGTCGCGGCGACGTAGCGTCGACGCCATGGGGGACGACGTGCCGGACGACGATCGTGACGACGGCGGCGAGACCGACTGGGTGGCCATCACCAAGCGGATCGCCCGCAGCGTGCAGACGACCATCGGGTGGATCTTCTGGGACCCGGGCGCGGTGGCCCGCTACGAGGCGCTCGGCCTGCCCGGTCCGCTCGGCTACCTGGCGGCGCGCTCGGCGCCGTTCGCCGGGGCCGGGCCCGAGGCCGTGGCCGCCGCCTTCGGCTCGATCAGCCCGCTCGGCATCGCCATGGTGTTCCACCAGCTGGGCTCGGCCGAGGCGTTCCTCCCGTTCTGGGCGGCCCGTGACGAGGCCGTCCTCGAGGGGTTGGCCGAGCACGCCCCCGACATCCAGGCGCCGCTGGCCGAGGCCGGTCCCGCGCTGTGGGCCGTGGCCGAGGGCCTGCCCTTCACCGGCCGGCCGTTCTCGGCCAGCCACCTCGGGATGCCACGGCCCGACGACCCCGTGCTGTCGGGCTGGCACGCCGTGAACGTGCTGCGGGAGTGGCGGGGCGACACCCACTGGGCGATCGTCGCCGCCTCCGGGCTGAGCGGCGCCGAGGCGTCGATCCTGCACAACGCCTGGCTCGACTACGACGGCGACTGGCTTTCGCAGAGCCGGGGCAACAGCGCCGAGTCGATCGACGAGGCGTGGGCGTCGCTGGCCGCCCGCGGCCTGGCCACCGGCGTGGGCGTCGATCGCGACGTCACCGACGACGGCCTGCGGCTGCGGCAGTGGATCGAGGACGAGACCGATCGTCGGACCACGCTGCCGTGGGAGCGCTACGGCGCCGAGGCCACCGTGGCCTTGGCCGAGGCGCTGGAGCCGCCGTGCGAGCGGCTGCTCGTCCGCGTCGATCTCACCGCCGGCGAGCGCTACCAGCCCGCCTCCCGCGACCGCCCCCGCCGCCAACCCACCTCGGGGTGACCGCGCTCCCCCCGAACTTCCGGCGATTCTGAGCCACCAAGCCTCGAAATTGCGGGAAGTTCGGGTGGAGCGGCGGTACGGGGGAGCGAGGGGAGAGGGAGCGGTCGCGTGGTCAGGTCGGGGTGCGCGGTGGGGGAGGGGTGGTCGCCTCGGTGGTGAGGCGGTCGGCGCGGGGGCCACAGCCCATGGCCCGCCACTCGTCGGCGGCGGCGAGCAGGTCGGCGCTCCCGGCGGTCTGGTCGCCGGAGCGGAGGAGCGTCCGTCCCCGCTCGGCCAGCGCCTCGGCGGCGTAGGGGCGGAGCTCGCGGGCGAGGAGCGACGACCTCGCGGCTTCGAAACGGCCGATCGCCTCGTCCAGGCGGCCGTCAGCTCGCGCGATCCGTCCCTCGGCCAGCAAGCGGTAGCGAGAGACGAAGCTGTCCCGGTTGGGCTCGTCGATCACGCGCGCCAAGGTCGCCGACGCGTCGTCGGCCCAGCCGAGATCGGCCTGCATCGAGGCCAACACCAGCAACGGGATGGGTCCCGCTGCAGCCGGGTCTGCGTCGAGCACCGCCTGAAGGTCGTCGGTGGCGAGCAGGCGCCTCCCGTCATCCCAGTCGATGAGTGCTCGATGGAGCTGGTCCATGACCGTGTACGGCTCCCCGAGCTCCTCGTATCGCACGCGCGCGGCGTCCAGGAACCCGCGCCAGTACGAGACCTCGGCGAGCGTCACGCCGAACGACCGACCACCGTCGTGGCATCGCGAGGTTCTTCGGGTGGCGGCCGCAAGGCTCGCCGCTTCGTCGAAGCGGCCAACCTCGACGAGGTCGATCACCACGAGATGGTCGAGCCCGTGGTTGAGTCGGACGTCGATGTCGGGGTCCTGCCGGAGCTGTGCTGCGATGGTGAGCGACTCGTCGAACCGCCCTGCGGCGGCCGTCAGAGCCACCAGCATGAGGTGAGCCCACCACAGATCGGCGGGCTCGGTGACCGGGTCGTTGATGAACGCGCGGACCCTGTCGCATGAGCGATCGACGTCTCGGCCGTCTGCGGCGATGTCGGCGTCCAGAGCCACGATGGCAGGGGAACGCTTCACCTCGGTGGTCACGAAGCGAGGAGCGCGAGCGGCCTGTCGCCGTTGGAGGGCAACGCCCGCCCCAACGATGACGCCGACCGCGACGATCGCGATCACGATGAGGACCAAGCCTGGTGGACCTGACATGCCGCCTCCCGCGCACACCCCACGCCCGGTTCCCGTCGTGACCCCGCCGGGACGTCCCGTCCGAGGATCCGGGCTGCATCGGGACAAGCCTCGCGCGTGAACGTCGACCTGGCTTCGACTCGCGGTCGCTGACTGCCGGCTCGGCTACTCGAACTTGGCGCCCATCTCGCGGAGCATGGCCATGAGGTTCTGCGGTGCGTCTGGCGCGGGGTCGCCGGGGGTGTAGGTGACCGAGTGCAGGTCGCCGGTGAACGGGAACGGGCCGAAGCGCTCGTACTGCTCCCACGACACGGGCGACCGGCGGTCGATGCCGACGTCGATCCCCTGGAACGGCGCCATGCCGTAGAGCATGGGCACGCCCTCGAGCACGCCCACCTCGTCGCCGTCGACCGACAGGTGCACGGTCCACACGTTGCCGCCGGGCGCCTCCTTGCGGACGACGATCGACGACGCGCCGTCGGCCAGCTCGCCGCCGTCGAGCTCGCGCACGTGGCCCCGCCCGTCGTTGTGCAGGTAGACGAGCCGACCCTCGCGCACGTACAGGCCGTAGCCCGAGCCCTGGTCGCCGTGGGCGAACAGCGTGCCCTGGTCGCCGGCCAGGTACGTCAGCGACACGGCGATCTCCACGGCCCGGAACCAGATGAGCTGCACCGACCGCCACCGCTCGAGCGTGTCGAGGCCGGGCCGCAACGTGACCGGCGCGCCGAACGCCTCGACCCAGTCGGGGCGGATCAGGTACCGGATCGACGAGCCCTCGTCGAGCGGGTACACCTGCCCGGCCCAGGCGGCTTCCTCCCAGGCGGCGGCCAGCTCGGCCAGGCGCTCGGGCTCGTCGTCGCGGCGGTCGTCGAGCTCGGTGGGGTCGGATCGCAGGTCGAACAGCTCCCACTCGTGGTCGCCGAACGGCGTCAGCCCGTCGTGCAGCGCCACCACCTCCCAGCCGTCGCGGTAGTAGCCGCGGTGGCCGTTCTGCTCGTAGAGCTGCTCGGTGTGGCGTGACGGCGCGTCGGGGTCGGTGATGGTGGGCCGGAAGCTCACGCCGTTGATCGGCTTGAGCGGCTTGCCGTTGCGCTCGTCGGGGCGCTCGACGCCCACGATGTCGAGCAGCGTCGGCAGCAGGTCGGTGATGTGCGCGTACTGCCGCCGCAGCCCACCCCGCAGTCCGTCGCCGATGCCGGCCGGCCAGTGCACGACGAACGGGACCGAGTGCCCGCCGCGGTGGGTGTTGATCTTGTAGAGGCGGAACGGCGTGTTGCCGAGCATCGCCCAGCCCCGCGGGTAGTGGGGCGTGGTCTGGGGCCCGCCGATCAGGTCGATGCGGGCGAGGTCGGCCTCGACGTCGTCGCCCTGCAGCAGGTGCACGTAGTAGGCGCTGGTGCCGACCTCCTCGCCCTCGCGGGAGGCGCCGTTGTCGGAGGTGAAGATCACGATGGTGTTCTCGAGCTCGCCCAGCTCGTCGAGGGCGCCGACCAGCCGCCCCACCGAGCGGTCGATGGCCTCGACCATCGCTCCGTAGACCTCCATGTAGCGGGCGTACAGCGGCTGGTGCTCGTCGGGCACGTCGTCCCAGGCGGGCACGTCGTGACCGGGCTCGGGGTTGCGGGGCGCCAGGCGGGTGCCGTCCTCGACGATGCCCAGCTCGAGCTGGCGCTCGTAGCGGCGCTGGCGCAGCACGTCCCAGCCCTCGTCGAAGCGGCCCTGGTGGGCGGCGATGTCGTCGGCCTTGGCGTGCAGCGGGGCGTGCACGGCGCCGTGGGCGACGTAGCAGAAGAACGGCTTGGCCGGGTCGGCCGCCTTCACCTCGCGGATCATGTCGATGGCCCGATCGGTGATGTCGTCGGTGAAGTAGTAGCCCTCGGGGTAGTCGTCGACGGCGACCTGGTGGTTGTCCTCGACGATGCGGTGGGGCTGGTGGAGGTTGGTGAAGGCGTCGAGCACGCCGTAGTAGCGGTCGAACCCCCGCTGGCACGGCCATGACGACTTGTCGCCGGCGGCGTTCTGCTCGGCGTCCTTGGTGAGGTGCCACTTGCCGACCATGAAGGTGGCGTAGCCGTGGTCGCGCAGCAGCTCGGGCAGGGTGGCGGCGTGCTCGGTCAGCTGCATGGCGTAGCCGGGGAAGCCGGCGTCGGAGTGCACCACCGACCCGATGCCGGCGTCGTGGGGGTTGCAGCCGGTCAGCAGCGCCGCCCGGGTGGGCGAGCACATCGGGGCGACGTGGAAGTCGGTGTAGCGCAGGCCCCCGGCGGCCAGCCGGTCCAGGTTGGGCGTCGTCAGCTCGGAGCCGTAGCAGCCGAGGTCGGAGAACCCGAGGTCGTCGACCATGATCACGACGATGTTCGGGGCGCCCTCCGGCGGCGTCGGCCGGGGCGGCCACCAGCTCTCGGACCCGGCGAAGGTCCGCCCCACCCGTCCGCCGAACCCGGCGTAGGCGGCGGTCGGGTCGTCGGTTGACCCGTCGGTGGGGTCCTCGGTGGGCTCGGCTCCGGCGCGGGTGTCGGTCATCGTGGTGGTCCCCCTGGCGTCGCGGCTCCGGCAGGGTAGGCCACCGCTCCGTCCGGGCGCGCGCCTGCGCCGGGACCGATGCGTCCGGTCTCGCACCAGGTCCCGGTCAGGTCGGGACGTCCGACCCGGTCCGCCGCCGGTGGCCGTGCACTAGAAACGACGCCGGGCGGATCGGCTCGCACTGCGCAGAACGGGGGACACCGGTGAGTGGTTGGAAGGACAAGGTCGTGTCGATGGGCGAGGCCGTCGAGCGGGTCCGCTCGGTGGACACGCTCGGCATCCCCCTCGGGCCCGGGCAGCCCGGCGCGTTCCTGCACGCGCTGGGCGATCGCGAGGACTACGAGTCGCTCGAGATCTTCGGGGCCCTGCTGGTCGACCTCTACGGGGTCTTCACCAAGAAGGGCGTCAAGTACGTGTCGGGGTTCTTCGGCCCGGCCGAGCGGATCCTGCGCGACCTCGGCTCCGACGTGCAGTTCGTCCCCGCCGACTTCCGCCGCTTCGGCCCGCTTCTGGCCGAGCTCAAGCCCCGGGTGATGACCACGGTGGCCACCGCCCCCGATGCCGAGGGCTACATGAGCCTGTCCCTGTACGCCGGGGCGTCGGTCGAGGCGCTGCACGAGGCCGGCGCCGACCCCGACCGCCTGCTGGTGGTCGAGGCCGACGCCGCCTTCCCGTACACGGTGGGCCTGCCGCCCGAGCACATGCACCGCATCCACGTCGACGAGGTCGACGTCCTCGTCGAGTCCGACCGCCCGCCCTTCGTGCTCGCCGACGCCGAGGCCACCGACGTCGAGGAGGCCATCGCCGAGTTCGCGCTGGAGTACATCGACGACGGCTGCACGCTGCAGACCGGCATCGGCGGCATCCCGTCGACCATCGCTCGGCTCCTCGCCGAGAAGCCGGGCGGCGACTACGGCGTCCACTCCGAGATGTTCACCACCGGCCTCATGCACCTGCACCAGGCCGGCAAGGTCACCAACGCCCACAAGGGGATCTTCGAGGGCTACTCCGTCACCACCTTCGCCGCCGGCACCGAGGAGCTGTACGCCTGGCTCGACGGCAACGACGAGGTCCGCTTCCTGCCGGTCTCCTACGTCAACGCCCCCGAGATCATCGCCCGCAACCACCGGATGATCACCATCAACGGCGCCGTGAGCCTCGACCTCGCCGGCCAGGTGGTGGCCGACACCATCGGCGCCCGCCAGTACTCGGGCATCGGTGGC
Source organism: Acidimicrobiales bacterium (assembly GCA_046331175.1). Lineage (GTDB taxonomy): Bacteria > Actinomycetota > Acidimicrobiia > Acidimicrobiales > Acidimicrobilacustridaceae > JAWKIW01. The sequence goes on along the minus strand of JAXLRI010000008.1, from coordinate 154,928 downwards.
CACGAGGACTTCATCTCGGCACCCGGCCTCGAGCTCGACGACCGCTCGCTGGTCTGCCTGCCCTCCACCGCCACCGTCGACGGCCAGCTGGTCTCGCGCATCGTCGCCCACCTGCCCCTCGGCTCGGTCGTCACCACCCCCCGTCACCAGCTCGACGTGGTGATCACCGAGTACGGCCACGCCGAGCTGCGGGGCAAGACGGTGCGGGAGCGGGCCCTGGCCCTGGCCGACATCGCCCACCCCGACTTCCGCGCCGAGCTGCGCGACACCGCCGCCCAGATGGGCTGACCGCCGGTCGCGCTGCGGCGAGCCCCCGACGCGACGCCCGCCACACACCCCCGGCCGTTATCCTGAGCGCTGCTCAGTTTTCGGCTGGTGTCGTGGGGGACTCCGCACATGGGGATTCGTTCGAAGCTCGCGTTCGTGGTGGTGGCGGCGGCCCTGGTGGCCGCGGCCTGCACCTCCAGCTCCGGCCAGCAGGCCGGGGGGCCGTCGGGGTCGTCGACCGGGGGCAGCCGCCCGGCGGTGGACACCGGGGCCCAGACCACCTCGCCGGCGTTCAAGGTCACGCCGGGCGTCGAGCAGCTGACCATCACCGAGGCCAAGCCCAAGACGCCGATCACGCTGGTCGGCGCCGACAACCGCAAGATCCTCACCCTGGTCACCGACGACAAGGGCCAGGCCGTGTTCTCCTACGTGCCGAACGACTACTCGACGTTCGAGACGGGCAACGGCAAGGGCCTGCCGACCACCGACGGCCAGCCGCTCAAGAAGGGCACCTACTCGGTGCGCGACGAGTCGGCGTCGCCGGTGCAGTCGTCCGGGGCGGTCGAGGTCCTCGGCCGTGACGACCACCCGCCCACCTCGCTGTACGAGCAGCAGAAGATCGACGGCGTGCCGTGGCAGGTGCTCGGCAGCCCGATGGCCGGCCACCAGGCCGAGGAGGGCTTCGGCTACATCAAGATGCGCGACGGCGTCGAGCTGTCGGCCATGGTCCGCCTGCCCGACCCCCGCATCTACGGCGACGGCCCGTACCCGACGGTCATCGAGTACTCGGGCTACTCGCCGTCCGACCCGAAGTCGCCCCAGCCGGGCTCGATGATCGCCACCGCCTTCGGCTTCGCCACCGTCGGCGTGAACATGCGAGGCACCGGCTGCTCGGGTGGGGTGTTCGACGTGTTCACGCCCCAGCAGCAGGCCGACGGCTACGACGTCGTCGAGGCCGTCGCCCGCCAGCCGTGGGTGAAGGGGAACAAGGTCGGCATGGTCGGCCTGTCCTACTCGGGCATCTCCCAGCTCTACGTGGCCTCGACCCGCCCGCCGAGCCTGGCCGCCATCACGCCGCTGTCGGTGATCGAGGACTCCTGGAAGATGGTGTACCCGGGCGGCATCTACAACGCCGGCTTCACCAAGCAGTGGCTCGAGGAGCGCAACCGCCAGGCCAAGTCCGGGGGCCAGTCGTGGACCCAGCGCCAGATCGACGGCGGCGACCAGACCTGTGCCAAGAACCAGGACATCCGCTCGCAGAACATCGACTTCCAGGAGCTGACCAAGGGCCTGGAGTTCCGCCCGCCGGACGCCGACGCCCGTGACCTCAGCATCCTGGTCAAGGACATCGACGTGCCCGTGTACCTGACCGGCGCCGGGCAGGACGAGCAGACCGGGCCCCGCTTCGCCACGATGCTGCAGAGCTTCACCAGCACCGACAAGGCCAAGTTCGTCCTGTTCAACGGCCACCACCCCGACGGCTACGCGCCGACCAACCTCACCCGCTGGCTGGAGTTCCTCCAGCTCTACGTGGGCAAGCAGGTGCCCAAGGTCAACGACGTGGTGCGCCAGGGCTCGGCCGCGCAGTTCGAAGACGCCTTCGGCGCCCCCGGCCTGGCCCTCGGGCCCGATCGCTTCGCCGACCTCCAGCCCGACCAGTACCAGCAGGCGCTGGCCCGCTGGGAGGCCGACCCCAAGGTGACCGTGCGCTTCGAGGCCGGCGCCGCCGACGGCTCGGTGCCCGGTGCGCCGGTGGGCCGGTTCGAGGCCGGCTTCAGCCAGTGGCCGCCGAAGGAGGTCCAGCCCTGGACCCTCTACTTCGGCCCGGACGGCGCCCTCACCACCGACAAGCCGACGGCGGCGGGGGCCGACAAGTTCCAGTTCGACCCCGAGGCCGGTCCCATCGGCTACGCCTCGGCCAACGCCTACGACTTCCAGAAGCCCACGGTGAAGGCCGACTGGACCCAGACCCCCGACGGCAAGGGCCTGTCCTACGTGACCGCCCCGCTCACCCAGGACACGATCATCGCCGGCGCCGGCCACGTCGACCTGTGGATGAAGAGCGACGCCCCCGACGCGGTGGTCGAGGTGGTCCTCAGCGAGATCACCCCCGACGGCACCGAGTTCCGGATCCAGAACGGCCTGCTGCGCGCCGGCGACCGCAAGGTCGACCCGGCCCGCTCCGACGACATCGCCATCCAGCAGACCTTCCGCAAGGAGGACTACCAGCCGCTGCCGGCCGGCGAGTACACCAAGGTCCAGGTGCCGATCTTCCCGGTGGCGGCCCCGCTGCGGGCCGGCTCCAAGCTGCGGGTCCAGGTGAACACGCCCGGCCGAGACCTGCCGCTGTGGTTCTTCGAGAACCCCGACTTCGGCAACCCCACCGCCTGGCAGACCATCTCCCGCAGCCCCGACCAGGCCTCGAGCATCGTGCTGCCGGTCCTGCCGGCCGGCCAGGTGGCGGTGCCCGCCGGCCACCCGCCGTGCCCGTCGCTGCGGGGCCAGGTCTGCCGGCCCTACGCCGCCACCACGAACACCGCCGCCACGCCCTGATCCCGGTCCCGTGCCGTTCCCGGAGACCGGGAACGGCAGGATCCGGCGCGGCGGGGGGCCGGGAACGGCTGGGCGGGGCCCGGCGTTGTGCAGGTCGCTACCGTCGGTCCCGGCGGTGGCCCGCCCGGCGACCCGGCCCGCGAGTGCGGCCAGGAGCGCCGATCCCAGCCCCGGAGAGGAGCCCGACCATGTGGTTCGGTGGCAAGCAGCAGGAGATCCCGTCGCCCGAGGACGCCCTGCCCGGTCGTGACCAGGCCATGCCGGTGCGCGGTCCGCACGCGGTGAACGGCCACCCGATCGTGGCGCCGTTCCCCGAGGGGCTCCAGACCGCGGTGTTCGGCCTGGGCTGCTTCTGGGGGGCCGAGCGGCGGTTCTGGCAGACCGAGGGGGTGTGGGCCACCGCCGTCGGCTACGCCGGCGGCTCGACGCCCAACCCCACCTACGAGGAGGTGTGCTCGGGCCGCACCGGGCACACCGAGGCGGTCCTGGTGGTGTTCGACCCGGCGGTGATCAGCTACGAGCAGCTGCTCCAGGTCTTCTGGGAGGGCCACGACCCGACGCAGGGCATGCGCCAGGGCAACGACGTCGGCACGCAGTACCGGTCGGCCATCTACTGGGCCGACGAGGCCCAGCGGGAGGCCGCCGAGCGCTCGGCCAAGGTCTACGGCGAGCGCCTGGCCGCCGAGCACCTGGGCCCCATCACCACCGAGATCGCCCCGGCCGGGCCGTTCTTCTACGCCGAGGACTACCACCAGCAGTACCTGCACAAGGTGCCCAACGGCTACTGCGGCCTCGGCGGCACGGGCGTCTCCTGCCCCGTCGGCCTCTTCGCCGACTGAGCCTCGCGGACGCGTCCGGACCACCCGCCCGGACCGTCGCCGAACCGACACGATCGACCCCCGACGGGCCCGCGACCGACCGGTTGCGGGCCCGTCGTCGCGTGACTTGCGTCACCTGGACGTGCGTTCGCTCGCGGTAGCAAGCGGGATGACACCGGTGCAATTCCTGGGCCGGCCCGGCGGCGAAGTCGCAGGCCACAGCCCTGCCCGAAGGTGCAACGCGCTGCTTGTCGCACACCCCTGAAGCATCACAACCTTGTTGTCCTCCCGGCGAACGGGTTGCGGGATCGTTGCATTTCCATGACGGACCCGGCATAGCCTGACCCCTGCTTCGCAACGAAACGGACCGCCCGGACCCGCCGGGCCCGGTCACCCCCCACACCGGAAGGACATCCGACGCCATGACCACCACCCCCGAGGACAGACAGAAGCTGCGCCGCACCGCCATCCTGGTCGGCACCGGCGCCGTCGCCGTCACCGCCGCGGTGGCCATCCCCGCACTGGCCCAGTCCCGCGGCGACGCCGTCGACGCGTCGCCGAGCACCGAGAACGTCGTCGCCACCGACACCACCGCCACCACGGTGCCGCTGTCGGCCGAGGAGCAGGCCCGCCTGCGCCTCGAGCAGGCGACCCCCGAGGAGAAGGCGGCGTTCCAGCTGATGTTCCTCACCCCCGAGCAGCAGGCGGCCTTCGCCTTCTTCACCTCCACCCCCGAGCAGCGCGAGGCCTTCGAGCAGTTCGTGAACCCGCCCCCGCCGCCCCCGCCGGTCGTGCAGACCCAGACCGCCAACCGCGGCTCGTCCAACACCGGCAACTCGGCCGCCCGCACCAGCAGCGGCGGCGGTGGCACCGGCAACGGCTTCCTCAACTGCGTCCGCGGTCGTGAGTCGCGCGGCCAGTACGGCGCCGTCAACGGCGGCAGCGGTGCCGCCGGCGCCTACCAGTTCATGCCCCAGACCTGGAACAACACCGCCCGCCACGCCGGGCGCCCCGACCTCGTCGGCAAGAACCCGGCCTCGGCCTCACCTGCCGACCAGGACGCCATGGCCCAGCACCTGTACTCGTGGCAGGGCGCGGCCCCGTGGGGCGGCGGCTGCTGACGGCCCCCCCTCGTCGGATCCCCGATCGATCCGACCCCCACGCCAACCGGACGGAGGGCCCCCTCGGGGGCCCTCCGCCGCGCCCGGGTCCCGGGTCCCGGCCGGCGGGAGGCCCGTCGTCACGGCTCGGGCGGCGTCGAGCGTCTAGACATCGGGGCGTGACCCCCACCGCGCCCCGTCCCCGCCGGGCGGCCACCGCCCCGCCCGGAGCCCCGGCCCGATGAGCGACACGCTGACCACGATCCTCGAGGTCGTGCTGTTCGTGCCCGGCCTGATCATCGTGTCGGCCCTGGCCATCCGGCTCCTGGGCGTGCGCCGGTCGTGGGTGGCGGTGACGATCTCCTCGGTCTTGGGCTGGATCACCGGCGTGTCGCTCGCCTACGGCGTGGCCGGCGGCGACCTCGAGTCGTCCACCTTCGTGCGCAACACCTACTTCGTGGCCTTCCTGGCCACCATGGTCATCGCGGTGGGCGTCGACCTGCTGGCCAAGCCGGGATCGCTGGCCAAGGGCGAGGCGGCCGGCCAGTTCGTGGTGCCGCGGCCCGTCTCCTACGTGAAGGTCCGCATCGACTCCGTCCGGCGCACGCGCGAGCTGGTCGGCATCGCCCGGGCCAACGGGTTCGGGCACCTGTTCGGCGACGGCGGTCGCAAGGACCGCAAGGCCGGCATCGAGCGCGACCCGGCGCCGGTGCGGGCCCGCCGGGTCCTCGAGCAGGCCGGCGGGATGTTCGTGAAGCTCGGCCAGATCGCCTCGACCCGGACCGACGTGCTGCCCGCCGACCTGTGCCTCGAGCTGTCCAAGCTCCAGGACGACGTCGCCGTCGAGCCCGAGTCGTCGATGCGGGTGATGGTCGAGCAGGAGCTGGGCGTCCCGGTCGAGCAGGTGTTCACCGATTTCGACTGGACCCCGGTGGCGGCGGCGTCGATCGGGCAGGTGTACTTCGCCAAGCTCAAGACCGGCGAGGACGTCATCGTCAAGGTGCAGCGCCCGGGCGTCGCCGAGTCGATCGACCGCGACCTCAAGATCCTCCTGGGCCTGGCCCGGCGGGTGGAGGACAGCACCCCCTTCGGGGCCGAGTACGGGGTGTACGCGCTGGCCCGCGAGTTCGCCTCGAGCCTCGAGGAGGAGCTCGACTTCACCACCGAGGCCAAGAGCACCGAGCAGATCCGCTCGAACATGGCCGACGTCGCGGGCATCGAGGTGCCCCGGGTGTACCTGCGGCACTCGACGCCCCGGCTGATGGTGCAGGAGCGGTTCATCGGCACCCCGGTGCGCGAGTCGGGCACGATCACCGCCGACGGCTTCGACACCCGGGCGCTGGCCACCCACCTCATGGAGGCCGAGCTCAAGCAGATCTTCAGCGACGGCTTCTTCCACGCCGACCTGCACCCCGGCAACCTGTTCATCCTCCCCAACGGCGATGTCGGGATGATCGACTTCGGCGCCACCGGCCGGCTCGACCCGCTGATGCTGGCGTCGCTGCGCTCGATGATGGTGGCCGTCGCCCTCAAGGACGCCGCGCTGCTGCGCGAGTCCATCTCGGAGATGACCGACATCGGCGCCGACGTCGACCTCGACGCCTTCGAGCGGGCGCTGTCGCGGTTCATGGCCGTGCACATGGCCGGTGAGATCGGGCTGAACGCCAAGGTCGTCAACGACCTGTTCACGCTGATCGGCACCTTCGGCGTGCGCATCCCCGCCGAGCTCACCACCTTCGCCCGGGCCCTGGTGGTGCTCGAGGGCACCCTCGCCACGCTGTGCCCCGGCTACAAGCTGGCCACCGAGGCCCGCCCCTGGCTGGAGGACTGGGCGAAGTCGGCGATGATGCCCGACAACCTCGACGACGCCCTGCAGCAGGAGCTCATCGCCCAGCTGCCCACCCTGCGGGCCCTGCCCCGCCACGCCGATCGCATCGCCACCCAGCTGCAGAAGGGCGAGCTGCTCACCCGGGTCTCGCTGTTCAGCCAGGACGTCGACACCGGCTTCATCAGCCGGATGGTGAACCGCATCGTGCTGTCGTTCCTCGGCGCTGCGCTGGGCTTCATCGGGATGATCCTCGTGTCGGCCGATGCCGGCACGGCCGAGGGCCAGATCGTGCGCGTGTTCGGGTTCCTGTCGCTGATGGGCTCGGCCATCCTCATGCTGCGGGTGGTCGCCGCCATCGTCCGCGAAGGCGAGAACTAGCCCGAGCTGCAGGTGGCAGGCTGACGGGATGCCTGACGAATGGCCGCCACCCGAAGGGGTCTGCCCGAACCCTGCCTGCAACGGCGTGATCACCCCCGACTCCCTCGCACTCGATCCCCGCGGCCGAGGCGAGTGCGGACGGTGCGGACGCGTCTACGAATGGCGCGACACGGCATGGATCCGGGTCGCGGCGCCGTGACCAGCGGCAAGGACGTGCCGGACTGGAGCTGACCCGAGCGCCGGGGCCAGCCTCGGCCAGCCAGACCGAGGCGTGCTGGTCCACGATGCGGTGCGGCCGGGCAGGAGGGGGGTGCGAGGTCGCGGTGTAGCCTCACCTGCGCCCGAGACGAACACGCCTGACCCGAGAGGAAGACGATGGCCTTCGAACTGCCCCCGCTCCCGTACGCACTGGACGCCCTGGCCCCCCACATCAGCCAGGAGACCCTCGAGTACCACTACGGCAAGCACCACCAGACCTACGTCACCAACCTGAACAACCTGGTGGCCGGCACCGACGACGAGAACGCCTCCCTCACCGACATCATCGCCAAGGCCGAGGGTGGCCTCTTCAACAACGCCGCCCAGGTGTGGAATCACACCTTCTACTGGAGCTCGCTGAGCCCCTCGGGCGGCGGCGAGCCCACCGGCGAGGTCGCCGAGGCCATCAACGGCGCCTTCGGCTCCTACGCCTCCTTCCGCGAGGAGTTCGCCAAGGCCGCCACCACCCAGTTCGGCTCGGGCTGGGCCTGGCTGGTCGACGACGGCAGCGGCCTGAAGATCACCCAGACCGGCAACGCCGACCTCCCGCTGAAGCACTCGCAGAAGGCCCTGCTCACCATCGACGTGTGGGAGCACGCCTACTACATCGACTTCCGCAACGCTCGGCCGAAGTACATCGACACCTACCTTGACCACCTCGTCAACTGGGACTTCGTGGCCCAGAACCTGGCGTCCTGAGCGCCGATCCCTGAGACCGGTGCGCTGAGACCGGCGTCCTGAGCGCCCGACCCGTCACGGGTCGCCGGCGCTCGCCGCACGGCCCTTCGACGTCCCGCGATCCCGTGGCCGCGAGCCACCGGGGTCGCGGGACGTCCGCGTCCCGCCCGGCCCCGGCGACGGAGCTGCACGTGGCCGGCGACGTCCACGTGGCCGGCGACATCGATGTCGTGGTGGACCTTGATGTCGTGGTGGACCTTGATGTCGTGGTCGACATTGATGTGCTCGGCCACCGTGGGGGTGGTTGGCGACCTTGAAGTCGTCGTCGACCTTGATGTCGTGGGCGACATTGATGTGCTCGGCCACCGTGGGGGTGGTTGGCGACCTTGATGTCGTGGGTGACATTGATGTCCGTCGGCGACATCGATGTGCTCGGCCACCGTGGGGGTGGTCGGCGGCATGAACGTCGTCGGGCCGGCGGATCGGGTCGGGCCGGCGGATCGGGTCGGGCCGGCGGGTCGGGTCGGGCCGGCGGGTCGGGGCTGGGCGGCGGATCGGGCCGGTCAGGTCACGAGGATGCGGACCACAGCACCACGCCGACGGGCAGCGCCGGCGCCGGCTGGCTGTTGCCCAGCGGCACGCCGACCCGGGTGCCGCCGAGTCGCACGATCGACGGCGACCGGCCCGACGGGATGACCTGGGGCTGGGTCTCGTCGGCCCCGCGGCTGCAGGCGGCGCGGCCGAGCGCCTCGCCACCCCGGCCCTGGCGGGCCACGACGCAGGTGGTGCTGGCCGAGACGGGCACCAGGGCCACCGCCGCCGTGCCGTCGTCGAGCACGGCCAGGCCCAGCGCCGGGGGCATCGGCGTGTCGTCGGTGCGCTGGCCGGCCGGACCGGCCTCCACCGCCACCGGGGTCGCCGGGGCGCCGGTCGGCTGGGTGCGGACCACCCAGGACCACGGTCCCGGGGCATCGCGGCGGGCGGTGCCGGCGACGGTGGTCGTGGTGGCGGGGGACGGCAGGACGGCGGTCCCCGGCGGCGCGCTGGTGGGGATGGCCGGGACCGCCGCCGGCGCCGACACCTGGCTGCCGGTGAGGGCCAGCACGGGCAGGTCGCCGTCCATGGCCAGGGCGAGGGCGGGCGGGTCGGGCTGGGCCAGGTCGGCCATCGCCACCGGCTGGGCGCTGCGGTCGGGGCGCCAGGTCAGGACGCGCACCAGGGACCCGGACGGAGTGGTCGCGGCGTAGGCGATCACCGGCGCCCCGGAGCCATCGGTGGCGATCGCCGGCGCCGCGGCGAGCGGCACGAACCCGGCCGGGACCGGCGCGACCGTGCGCTCCCAGCGGCGGTCGGCCTTGGGGTCGGTGGCGGGCGTGCCGACGGCGCGGACGATGCCGTCCTTCTCGCTCCACCAGCTCACGTGGACGAGGTCGTCGGCGGCGGCGACGACCGGCGTGGCCAGGCCGGCCTCCTCGGCGACGCGCTGGCGCGACCAGGTGGCGCCGTCGTCGGTGGACGACGCCAGCGAGACGGTACGGGGCGGGCCGGGCTCGTCGCCGCCGTGGGCCCACACGACGTGGATCGTCCCGGTGGCCGGATCGGTGGACGCGGCCAGCGATCGGCCGCGCCCGTCGTGGGCCACCGGGCCCGAGAACAGGTCGACCGGCTTGGTCCACGCCCCGGCGGCCGGGTCGTAGCGCGAGGCCTGGATGACGGCGGCGGCGCCGGCGGCATCGGTGAAGGTCGACCAGATCACCACGGGCTGGCCGGCCCGATCGGTCACGGCGACGGCCTGGGTGCCGATGCCCGGTCCCCGGCCCGCCTCCACGGCGTCGCCGGGGGCCCGGTACACCACAGACAGGCCGTCGGGGAGGGGTGTGGGCGTGATGGCGGGCCCCGACCCGGGCGGGGTGGGCGTCGAGCCGGACGGGCCGTCCGGGGGGGCGGGAGCCGTGGTCGTCGTGGCCGCCGTCGGCGGGGTCGACCCGGAGCAGGCGGCGACGGCGACCAGCGCTCCGGCGGCCAGGGCGGCGGCCACCAGCCGACGAGCGGCGGGCGTCCGACGGGCTCCGGCGGAGCGAGGTGGGGGGGCGGGGCGGGCGACAGGCACGGGCGGAGGGGCCATGGGCCGGGCCGTCGACGACGGTGGCGGCGGCCGGGTGATCGTACTGGCCGCCGGCGCCGGTCCGGGGGGCAGGGCCGCCATCGTGGCGAGGCTCGGACGGGCGGGTCGGCCCTGGGGGCCTCGGCCGGTCGTCCGCGGGCGGCCGCGCCCCGGTCGGCGGGGCGGGCACCACTACCGTGTCCGGGTCATGCGCGCGGTCCGGTTCACCCCCCTGCTGGTCGTGGTGGCGGCCCTGCTCGCCGCCTGCCAGGCCGGCGCGGGCGCGCCCCAGAGCGCCAGCACCGGGCCGTCGCCCACCCTCGACCCCCGGTCCGGTGGGATGACCACCACCTTCCGGTCCGGCGCCGACAGCTTCGGCCGGCCGGCCCGCAACTTCGCCCGCTACGAGGACCAGACCTTCGCCGCCGGCAAGCCCCGCTTCAACGAGGCGTACACCGTGAGCGGCGGCGACCGGCCGGGCCTCGGGCCGCACTTCAACGCCGACTCGTGCCTCAGCTGCCACGTCGGCCACGCCGGTGGCGTGGCCCCGGACGGGAAGGGCGACCCCGGCGCCGGCCTGCTGGTCAAGCTCACCGGCCAGGGCACCGGCGACCACGGCCAGCCCAACGGCGACCCGGTCTACGGCGACCAGCTGCGCGACCACGCCGTGGCCGGCGCCCAGCCCGACGGCCAGATCCACGTCGAGTGGACCGAGGTCCCCGGCACCCTCGCCGACGGCACCTCCTACTCCCTGCGGCGGCCGGCGTGGTCGGTGGTCGGCCTCACCGCCGGGCCGCTGGCCCCCACCACCCGCATCGCCCCCCGCCTGGCGCCGCCGGTCATCGGCCTCGGCCTGCTGGAGGCGGTGCCCGAGGCCGACGTGCTCGCCCACGCCGACCCCGGCGACGCCGACGGCAACGGCATCCGGGGTCGGGCCAACCGGGTCTGGGACCTGGGCCGGGCCGACTGGGCGCTCGGGCGGTTCGGCTGGAAGGCCGGGCAGCCCACCGTCGAGCAGCAGTCCGCCGGCGCCCTGCGCAACGACATGGGCCTCACCAGCCCCCTGTACGACACCGCCGGCTGCGCCCCGGGCGACGCCGCCTGCCAGCAGGGTGACCCGACCGCCGCCGGCGACCCCTCCCGAGCGGCGGCCGCCGAGCTCGGGCTGTCGGCCATGTACGAGCTCACGCTCTACACCCGCACGCTCGCCGTGCCCGCCGCCCGCGACGTCGACGACCCCACCGTGCAGGCGGGCTCGCAGGTGTTCGACCGGATCGGCTGCGCCGACTGCCACACCCGCACGATCACCACCGGGGCCGACGCGGTCGGGGCGCTGACCGACCAGACGATCCACCCCTACACCGACCTCCTCGTGCACGACATGGGCGCCGACCTCGCCGACGGCCGCACCGAGTACCAGGCCGGGCCGTCCGACTACCGCACGGCGCCGCTGTGGGGGCTCGGCCTGCGACCCACCGTCACCGGCCCCGGCGTGGGCTACCTGCACGACGGCCGGGCTCGCTCGGTGCAGGAGGCCATCCTCTGGCACGGCGGCGAGGGCCAGGCCGCCCGCGACCGCTTCGCCCAGCTGTCCGCCGACGACCGGGCCGCGCTGCTGCGGTTCCTGGACTCGCTGTGAGCGCGCCGGTCGCGGTCGTGGTGGTGGCGGGCCGGCTGGCGGGCGCCGGCCTCGACGCCGTCGCGACGCTGGCCCAGGTGAAGCCGCCGAGCACCACGCCGCTGCCGAACCCGGTCTCGGCCGCCACCGAGGACCTGACCAACCTCGACCAGGCCTGCGACGCCCAGGCCTCGTGGCTGTGCCAGCAGGTCTACGACCGGACCCACAACGCCTGGTTGGCCGGCCTCGTGGAGTGGCTGGTCGCCAAGCCGCTCAAGGTCCTGCTGATCATCGCCATCGCCTACGTGGTCAACCGGATCACCCGGCGGATCATCAAGCGGGTGATGCTGCACCGCCTGCAGTCCGAGCCGGGGCGGCTCCGGTCGAAGCTGCGCGACGCCACCCCCGACGTCCTGCTGCGCACCGCCCAGACCAACCTGCGGGCCGAGGCCCGCACCCAGACCATGTCCGAGGTGTTCCGGTCGATCGCCTCGGTGATCATCTGGTTCGTCGCGGTGGTGGCCATCCTCGAGGTGTTCGAGATCAACCTCGGGCCGCTCATCGCCACCGCCGGCGTCATCGGCGTGGCCCTCGGCTTCGGGGCCCAGAACGTGGTGCGCGACTTCCTCGCCGGCTTCTTCCTCGTCGTCGAGGACCAGTTCGGCGTGGGCGACATCGTCGACCTCGGCGGCGAGGCCAAGGGCACGGTCGAGGGCATCACCCTGCGGGCCACCAAGCTGCGCGACGTCAACGGCGTGGTGTGGCACGTGCCCAACGGCCAGATCGTGCGGGTCGGCAACAAGTCCCAGGAGTGGGCCCGGGCGCTGCTCGACGTCGAGGTCGCCTACGACACCGACCTCGACCAGGCGATGGCGGTCCTGCAGGCCACCGCCGATCGGCTGGCCGCCGACCCGGCTTGGTCGGGCGAGATCCTCGGCGCCCCTGAGGTGTGGGGCGTGGAGACCTTCACCGACCGGGGCATCGCGCTGCGCCTGGTGATCAAGACCCAGCCGGCCTCCCAGTTCGGCGTCATGCGCGAGCTGCGGGCCCGCATCACCGATGCCTTCGCCGAGGCCGGCCTCACGCTGGCCGGCGCCGGCCGCTCCGACGTGTGGGTCCACGACGCCGACCGGCCGCGAACCGAGCGCCCGCGGCCGCGTCGGGCGCCGACGGCCGAGCCGTCCTCGGCGAGCACGGCCGCCTCGCCAGGCGATGCGGCCGCGTCGGACCCCGCGACGACCGGCGCGGACGGCGAGGGGCCGACAGGGGAGCGGGCCGCCGATCCCGGCCGCCACCCGCGCCGGGGTGATCCCTCCGAGACCGGCTGACCGGCCCTCTGGCCGACCGGGTCCCGGCTGAACCCCCCCTCGGCGAACCTTGGAGGATCCGCGTCAAGGGGTGGCGCGGATCCTCCAATGCTCGGGTCGGCGGTGGTCGGCGGTGGTCGGCGGTGGTCCCTGGGCCGCGGCTGTGGTGTGACGCAGGTCACCTCGGGGGTCGCGTAAGCGCCGGCGGGCCCTGGGGTCAGGGCTCCCGAACGGCACCCGAGGGTGCCGGCCGGATCGCCCGTCCCCCCCCGTCCCGAACCACCGGAGGCCCCGATGCTCGACGAGACCGTGGTGCTGTCCCTCCCCGAGCCCGACGTCGCTCCCCCCGCCCTGACGCCGGGCCCCCTGACGGCCCCCGTGGATCCGTCGGCCGTCGGCGCCCCGGTGGCGTCGGTGACCACCGCCTACGCCGCCCACCCGGCCCACGGCGCCGCCGCCGTGCTGCCTCCCGCCATGGGCGTCGATCCGACGATCGACCTCGGTGCCGTCACCACCTCCATCCCGGTGCCGCTCGTGCCCGCCGCTCCCGCCCCCTACGTCGCCGCTCCCGCGGCGGTCGATCATCGGGGTCGGGCCGTCGGGCTGGCGTTCCTCGGCGCCTTCCTGGGCCTGGTCCTGCTTGCGGGCGGCATCGTGTTCGCCGTCCGGGGCGGCGACCGCCAGGCCGCCCTCGACGCCGCCGCCCACGGGGCTCCGGCCGGCGCCACCGGTCCGGGGGTCGCCGGGGCCGCCGGCGCGACGATCCTCGACCCGACCGGCACCGGCCTCGGCGGCGACGTCGAGCTCCCCGCCGTGGCCACCACCGAGGCGCCCACCACCGAGGCGCCGGCCGACGTCACGCCGGTCGCCCCGCCGGTCACCGTGGTGATCTCGGTGCCGCCGACGGCACCGCCCACCACCGCCGCCCCGACCACGTCGACCACCGCGCCGCCCTCCACCACGACCTCGACGACGCCGTCGCAGCCCCCGCTGAGCTTCGCCACCGCCTCGGTCCCGTCCAAGGTCGACTGCTCCAACCCCGCCCAGCAGACCCCCTACATCACGGTCAGCTGGAACGCCCCCGGCGCCCAGTCGGTCACCCTCGCCATCGACGGCCCCGGCGCCTACCGCACCTATCCCGGACCGAGCGGCATGGACACCGTGCCCTTCTCCTGCCCCGGCCCCCACACCTACCGGCTCACCGCCAACGGCAGCGGCGGCCAGTCGGTCACCAAGGTCTTCACCGCCACCAAGAAGCCCTGATCCACGACATCCGGATCCACGAAGCCCGGATCCACGAAGCCCGGATCCAACGAAGCCCGGATCCAACGAAGCCCGGATCCAACGAAGCCCAGATCACGACCTCGGGTGCCCTCCCCTCCAACGGCACCTGATGCGGAGGCTGCGGGACGCGCCCCTGAGCCCGCGGCCTCCCGGTCGCCCGCCCGCCCTGGTGGTCAGGCGGCGGGCAGCCCGGCCGAGCCGGAGACCCAGTCCTCGGGTCTCCGGCTCCGCCGCGGTCGTCGGTCGGGTCGCCGGTCGGCGCGGTCGCTACGCCTCGTCGGGCGGGGCGAGGGTGACGGTGATCGACGCCTCGTCGCTGGTGGTGAGCTCGAGCTCGGCGACGTTGCCCGACTCGCGCAGGTCGTCGGCGGCGAGGCGCAGGGCCTCGATGCGGGCGTGGGAGTCGGCGACGGCGACGCGGTCGACGGCCCAGCGCAGCGAGCGCTTGGCCTCGGTCTTGGCCTTGCGGACCTCGGACAGGACGGCGGCGGCCTCGTCGTAGACGACCGGGTCGCCGTCGGCTGCCGCGTCGCGCAGGCCGTCGGGCGTCGGCCACGGAGCCCGGTGGACCGAGCCCTCCTGCCACCACGACCAGACCTCCTCGGTGACGTAGGGGAGGAAGGGGGCGAACAGGCGCAGCAGGGTGGACAGCGCCAGCTGCAGGGCGGCCTGCGCCGACCACGCGGCCTCGTCGCCGTGGGCGCCGTAGGCCCGGCCCTTGACCAGCTCGAGGTACTGGTCGCAGAAGGCCCAGAAGAACGACTCGGTGCGCTCGAGGGCCCGGGCGTAGTCGTAGGCCTCGAAGGCGGCGGTGGCCTCGTCGACCAGTGCGGCCAGGCGGGCCAGCATCGAGCGGTCGAGCGGGGCGGTGATCAACGAGAGGTCGGTGCGGGCTGCCGAGCCGTCGCCGCCGCCGAGGCCCAGGGCGAACCGCGAGGCGTTGAGGATCTTGATCGACAGCCGCCGGCCGATCTTCATCTGGCCCTCGTCGTAGGCGGTGTCGGTGCCGGGCCGGCCGTTGGCGGCCCAGTAGCGGACGGCGTCGGCGCCGTGCTGCTCGAGCTGCTCGGAGGGCGTGACGACGTTGCCCTTGGACTTGGACATCTTCTTGCGGTCGGGGTCGAGGATCCACCCCGACAGCGCGGCGTTGGTCCACGGCAGCGAGTCGTGCTCGAGGTGGGCCCGCAGGACGGTGGAGAAGAGCCAGGTGCGGATGATGTCGTGGGCCTGGGGCCGCAGGTCCATCGGGAACGTGCGGGCGAACAGGTCGTCGTCGTCGCCCCAGCCGGTGGCGATCTGGGGGGTGAGCGACGACGTGGCCCAGGTGTCCATGATGTCGGGGTCGCCGACGAAGCCGCCCGGGACGCCGCGCTGGTCCTCGGTGTAGCCGGGTGGGGTGTCGCTGGACGGGTCGACCGGCAGTGCGTCCTCGGCGGCGAGGATGGGCTCGCCGTGGACCGGCTCGCCGTCGGCGTCGAGCGGGTACCAGACCGGGAACGGGACCCCGAAGAAGCGCTGGCGGGAGATCAGCCAGTCGCCGTTGAGGCCGGCGGTCCAGTTCTCGAAGCGGGCCTGCATGTAGGGCGGGTGCCAGTGCAGCTCCTTGCCCCGCTGGAGCATCGCCTGGCGCAGGTCGTCGTCGCGGCCGCCGTTGCGGATGTACCACTGCCGGCTGGTGATGATCTCCAGCGGCCGGTCACCCTTCTCGTAGAACTTGACCGGGTGGGTGATGGGACGGGGGTCGCCGTCGAGCGCGTCGGCCTCGTGTAGGAGGTCGACGATGGCGGTCTGGGCACCCTTGACCTTCTTGCCGGCCAGCTCGGCGTAGGCGGCGACGCCGGCGTCGGTGGTGATCCACTCGGGCGTCTCGGTCTGCAGTCGGCCGTCGAGGGTGACGACCGAGCGGGTGGGCAGGGCCAGCTCGCGCCACCAGACGACGTCGGTGACGTCGCCGAAGGTGCAGATCATGGCGATGCCCGAGCCCTTCTCGGGGTCGGCCAGCTCGTGGGGGCGGACCTCGACCTCGACGCCGAACAGCGGCGTGGTGACCGTGGTGCCGAAGAGCGGCTGGTAGCGCTCGTCGTCGGGGTGGGCGACGAGGGCGACGCAGGCCGGGATGAGCTCTGGCCGGGTGGTCTCGATGAAGACGTCGCCGCCGCCGTCGGTTCGGGCGAAGGGGATGCGGTGGTAGGCGCCCGGCAGCTCCTTGTCCTCGAGCTCGGCCTGGGCGACGGCGCAGCGGAAGTCGACGTCCCACAGGACGGGCGCCTCGGCCTGGTAGGCCTCGCCCCGTTCGAGGTTGCGCAGGAACGCCCGCTGGGCGACCCGCTGCGAGCGCTCGTCGATGGTGGCGTAGGTCATCGACCAGTCGACGGAGAGGCCGAGCCGGCGCCAGAGCTGCTCGAAGACGACCTCGTCAGCGGTGGTCAGCTCGTTGCACAGGTCGACGAAGTTGCGGCGCGAGATGTGGACCGGCAGCGGCTTGTTCTTGCCGGTGGGGACGTCGCCGGCGAACGGCGGGACGAAGCCCGGGTCGTAGGGGAGCGACGGGTCGCACTGGACGCCGTAGTAGTTCTGGACGCGCCGCTCGGTGGGCAGGCCGTTGTCGTCCCAGCCCATCGGGTAGAAGACCTCGCGGCCCCGCATGCGCTGGAAGCGGGCGACGGTGTCGGTGTGGGTGTAGGAGAAGACGTGGCCGACGTGCAGCGAGCCCGAGACGGTGGGCGGCGGCGTGTCGATCGAGTAGATCTCGTCGCGGGTCTTCGACCGGTCGAACCGATACGTGCCCTGGGCCTCCCACACCGGTCCCCAGCGCTCCTCGAGCCCGTCGAGGCTCGGCTTCTCGGGGACGGTCCACTCGGGTCGGGGGGTCGGGGCGTCGGTGCTCACGGCGCCAAACCTACCGGCCGCCCACCGACCGCTCGAAGCGAGAAGGTCGCGCCGGTGTCCTCGGTCAGCCCCCGCCGCGGTACTGGTCGGGCGGGGCCGGCATGCCGGGGACGGGGCCGAACCCCTCGAGCCCCGTGGGGCCCTTGCGCCACACGCTGAGCAGGTCGAGCGCGTGCAGGCGGTCGACGGCCGCGGCGCGACACCAGGCCGGGTCGCTCGGGCACGACCAGCGCTGGGCCGGATCGGGCGGCCGCGCCGCGGCCAGCTGCAGGTAGGCGGTGGCGTCGACCTCGTCGACGGCGGCGAGGGCGGCATCCAGCGCGGCCCGGTCGCCGCGGACGACCAGCTCGCCGATGGCGTGGGCGTCGGGCTCGTCCCAACGCACCCACCAGGACCCGTCGGGCAGGACGGCCAGCACGCCGTCCCGGTCGCGCACGCGCACCGGCTGCAACGTGGCGGCGGTCGCCCCGGTGACGGCGTCGGCGGCCATGGCCTCGATGGTCTCGGATGACGCCGGGATGGTCCCGACCTCGGCCTCGGCGCCGGGCCAGTGCCACCCCGATCGTCCGTAGCCGTCGTACGGCGGGAGGAACCGGCCGAGGTCGATCGGGTCGAAGCCGGCGATGTCGGCGGTCGGCGCCAACGGGTCGCCGCGCGCGACGCGGCCCTCGCTGACCGCATGGACGTCGGCGGGGCGAATGGTCCGAGCGACCTCGGCGATGGTCGCGTCGTCGATGCCGTGGCCGGTGATCGTGTACGTGCCCTCGGGCCGCCGGACGGTCCACCGTCGCACCCAGCCTCCCGCCGGCGCGACCGGATCGGCCACCACCTCGACGCCATCGCCCAGGTCGGTGACCTCGGCCGGTCGGCCGGGTAGCTCCGCGACGGTCGTCGTCGGGAGGCGGGGGTCGCGCTTGTCGACGTAGAAGGTGGGGGCAGCGAGGCCGGTGCCGGCCCGATACCCGTTGCGCCGGGTCGTCGGCGACTCCCAGGGCGGGCGGGCCACAGGCCAGGTCGTGCGGTCGGCGGGGTCGACGAGGTTCTGGGCCCAGGCCAGCTCGGCCCCGGGCAGGGCGAGCCCCAGGCGGAGCGGCCGGGCGTCGACGGGGGCGCGGCGGCCGTCGAGCGGGTCGGGCGGCGCGGCCACGACGAAGTCCCTCGTCGTCGGCGTCGAGGTCGAGGTCGGTGACACCTCCGGACGCGACACCACGAGCAGACCACCGACCAGGACGAGCACGGCCACGGTGATGGCCGCGACGAGGACGCGCTCGACCACGCCTTGGGGCCGGGGTGGGGGCGGCACCGTGAACGGGTGCAGGTCGAGCTCCGGCGGCTCGTCGTCGACGACCGTGGCGGCGCGGGCCCAGAGCGCATCGGACAGGCGGTCCTCGAGCTCGGTCGGCGCCCTCACGGGTCGAGCTCCTTGCGCAGGGCGGCCAGGCCGCGGTGCACCAGCGACTTGACGGTGCCGGGGCGGACGTCGAGGGCCTCGGCGATCTCGGCTTCGGACAGCCCGCTCCAGAACCGCAGCACCAGGGCCGCCCGCTGCCGCACCGGCAGGGTGAGCAGGACGTCGGCCAGGTCGGGTGGGGCGTCGTCGTGGCGGTCGTCGGTGGCGACGAGGTGGCGTCGTCGGTCCCAACGACCTTGGCGCCGCCCGACGCTGTGGCAGGCGTTGACGATGGTGGTGCGGAGGTAGGCGGCCGGCCGGTCGACGGTGCTCCACCGGGCGTGCAGGGCGACGAAGGCGTCCTGGGCGATCTCCTCGGCCGTCTCCCGGGAGCCGGTGATGAGCAGGGCCAGGCGCACGGCCTCCGCGTAGCGGTCGCGGTAGAAGCGCTCGAAGGCGGCCCGGGCGTCGGCCAGCCCCGGATCGCCCGGCAGGGGACCGATCCAGCCATCGGCGCGGGGTCGGGGCGGCGCCTCGGGCACGACCACCTCGGCGCCGGCCTGGGCCACGGCGGCGCGGGCCGACTTCCAGGCGCTGCGCTCGTCGTCGTCGGGCCGGTCCACTGCCTGCTCGTCCCCTTCGTCCCACCGGGCGCCGCACGATCGCGCCCACCTCTCCAGACGCCCGAGCGGCCCGAGAGGTTGCACCCGACCGCTCGACGATCGGATCCCCACCTACCCGATCGGCGGGCGGGGCCGGGGGCAGTAGCGTTTCGGCCCATGTTGCGCCTGTTCGACACCGCCAAGGGGGCCGTCGTCCCCTTCGAGACCCGAGAGCCCGGCAAGGTGTCGATGTACGTGTGCGGGCCCACCGTCTACGGCCCCCCGCACATCGGCCACGGGCGCATGACGCTGGTGTTCGACGTGCTGCGCCGGTACCTCGAGTGGACCGGCCTCGAGGTCGACTTCGTGTCGAACATCACCGACATCGACGACAACATCATCAACCGGGCCAACGAGGAGGGCCGCGACGCCGAGTCGGTGGCCATCGACAACGAGGCCCTCTGGTACGAGGCCATCGACGCCATCGGGGTGAAGCGCCCCTCGTCGGACCCCCACGCCACCGCCTACGTCGACCGCATGATCGACCTCATCGGCGAGCTGGTCGACAAGGGCTTCGCCTACGAGACCAGCGACGGCGTCTACTTCGCCCCCGAGGGGGTCGACGGCTACGGCCTGCTGGCCCGGCAGTCGATCGACTCGCTGCGGGCCGGCGCCCGGGTCGAGACCATCGACGAGAAGCGCTCACCCATCGACTTCGCCCTCTGGAAGAAGTCCAAGCCGGGCGAGCCGGCGTGGGACGCGCCGTGGGGCGCGGGCCGGCCGGGGTGGCACACCGAGTGCGTGGTGATGTCGCTCGACCTGCTCGGCGACGGCTTCGACCTGCACGGGGGTGGCCAAGACCTCGCCTTCCCGCACCACGAGAACGAGCGGGCCCAGGCGCTGGCCGCCGGCCACACCTTCGCCAACCACTGGATGCACAACGGCTTCGTCGAGGTGGGCGGCGAGAAGATGTCGAAGTCGCTCGGCAACTTCACCAACCTGGCCGACCTCATCTCATCGACCGACCCGCGGGCCTACCGCCTGCTGGTGCTGCGCTCGCACTACCGGTCACCGCTGGAGGTCACCCGGGCCACCACCGACGACGCCGCCAAGGCCCTGCAGCGCCTCGACGGGTTGGCCCGCCGCGCCGCCGAGGCCGGCCTCGACGAGGGCCTGGCTGCGCCCGTCGACGTCCTCGACGACTTCCGGGCCGCCATGGACGACGATCTCGACACCCCGCGGGCCATCGCCCTGCTGTTCACCACGGTGAAGCAGGCCAACGAGGCGCTCGACACGGGCCAGACCGCGCTGGCGGGGGCACTGGTGGCCGCCGTGCGCTCGATCTGCGACGCCGTCGGCCTGGTGCTCCACACCGGCGCCGATGACGAGGTGCCCGACGACATCGTGGAGAAGGCCCACCGCCGCGACGCCGCCCGGGCGGAGAAGGACTGGGGCGCCGCCGACCGCCTCCGCGACGAGATCGTCGCCCGCGGCTTCGTCGTCGAGGACACCGCCGACGGCACCAAGGTCCGCCCGGCCTGACCGAACGCCCGGGGGGCCGCTCGCCGGTCGCCGCCGCCTTGGTCGGCTCCCCCGCACGGTGCTCGATGACGATGGGTCCGGCCCCCGGACGCGTCGTCATCAGCCTCGCCGGCGACGGGCCTGGTGGTGCCTTCTCGATGACGATGGGTTCGGCCCCCGGACGCGTCGTCATCAGCCTCGCCGGCGACGGGCCTGGTGGTGCCTTCTCGATGACGATGGGTTCGGCCCCCGGACGCGTCGTCATCAGGTGCGGGAGGCGTCCTCCTCGTCGAGGGCGTACCAGGCGGCGACGGCCTCCTGGAGCTCGGCCCGGGCCAGCTCGACGGCGGCGAGGTCGTCGAGCGCGATCACGTCCCGTTCGTCGCGCCCCGTCGCCACCGGGCCGCGCTCGGCGAGCTCGCGCTCGGCCCACGCCACGAGGAGGTCCTCGTAGTCGTCGCACCCGAGTCGATCGAGGGCCAGCCGCTCGGCCAGCTCGAGGCCGACGAGGTCGGGGCGGCGACGCCGGTGGTGCCGTGCTTCCTCGCGGGCGGCGACCAGCGCCGTGTGGATCTCCTCGGCGACCACCGCGTCGGCCTCCCAACGAGCGCGGTCCTCGCCGGTGTCGCGGGCGAGGACGGCCTCGGCGTCGGCGAGGTCGTGGCGGGCCCGGGCCACGGCCGACCACGCCGCCAACCGCCGCCGGCGGGCGGCGTCGGCGGCCGGATCCTCGCCCGGCGACGGCTGCGACGCTTGCGACGGGGGTGCGGTGTCGGCGTGGTGCGGGTGGGTGACCGGCACGAGGGCCGTTCCCGCCTCGGGCTCGGGCTCGGGCGCTTGCTCGACGCTCGCTGCGTGGCGTTCGTGGTCGGGGTCCTGGCCGGTCCACAGGGCGGCGAGCCAACCGGGGCTGCGCTCCTGGGGCCCGCGCTGCTCGGACCCGCGCTGCTCGGACCCGCGCTGCTCGGGCCCGCGCTGCTCGGACCCGCGCTGCTCGGACCCGCGCTGCTCGGACCCGCGCTGCTCGGACCCGCGCTCGTCCCAGCCGGGCCCGCGCTCGTCCCAGTCGGGCCCAGGTCCCGACCGGTCCGCGCCGGGTGCCGCGTCGGCGGGGCGGACGACCGCCCGGTGGTCGGCCCACAGCGCGGGCAGCCAGTCGCCGGTCGGCGCCTCGTGATCGTCGGCGCCGCCGTGGAGCTCCGCGCCGGTCCCATCCCGCACCCTGTCGTTCTCGCCCATGGTCGGCTCCCTCCGCCGCCCGACCCGCGGCTGTCCGCTCGCATCATCACCCCATCGCCGCCCGGCGCAACCACCCCGGGGGCGATCGGGACCAACGGCGGGTCGCCCGGTGACGACGGTCCCCGGTCGGTCGGGCCACCCGATGACGATGGGTCCGGCCCCCGGACAGGTCGTCATCAGGCTCGCCGGCGCCCGCGCGGTGGTGCTTTCTCGATGACGATGGGTTCGGCCCCCGGACGCGTCGTCATCAGCCTCGGCGGCGAGGGATCGGTCGGCGGCCGCGGCGGCGTCGACTTGACCCGGGGGCGCCAGCGGCGGTTCGCTTCGTGGTCGTGGCCCGGTCGTCGTCGTCCCCCAAGGAGCGCGAGCCGCTGCCCAAGGGCTTCTGGACCCTGTGGTCGACCGTGGCCGTCGACCTCGTCGGCTTCGGCATCGTCCTGCCGATCCTGCCGCAGTACGCCGAGAGCTTCGGGGCGACGCCGGCGGTCATCGGCGTGCTGGTCGCCTCGTTCTCGCTGGCCCAGCTCGTCTTCGCCCCGATCTGGGGGCGTCTGTCGGACAAGGTCGGCCGCAAGCCGGTCCTGATCATCAGCCTGTTCGGCACGGCCATCGGGTCGCTGCTCACGGGGCTGGCCGGCTCGCTCGCCCTCCTGTTCGCCGCCCGCATCCTCGACGGTGCCAGCGGGGCCTCGGTGTCGGTGGCCCAGGCCTCCGCCGCCGACCTGGCCCCGCCCCGCCAGCGGGCCAAGCTCATGGGCCTCCTGGGCGCCGCCTTCGGCGTCGGGTTCGTGGCCGGCCCCGCCCTCGGCGCGCTGGGCTCCAAGGCCGGGATCCACGTCCCGTTCTTCCTGGCGGCCGCGATCTCGTTCGTCAACGCGCTGGTCGCCATCGTGCGCCTGCCCGAGACCTCACCGGCCAAGCTGGCGTCCCGGGCTGCAGCCGATCGAGGCGCGGCCGCCACGGTGGCGGCCGCCGACCGGTCCGCGGTGGTCGAGGTCGTCGACGAGGCCGAGGTCGACGCCGATCGCATCGCGGCTGCGCCGGCCCTGGACGGCCCCGGCATCGTCGAGCCCGGCCACCTCGAGGAGCCCGTGCCCGTGGGCGCAGGCCAGGCCGCCCACGCCGCCGGCGGGGGAGCACGGGACCACCTCGGTGCCGAGTCGTCGGTCGGGGTCGACGTGCGGGGGATCATCCGCCTGATCGTCGTGGCCTTCGTGGCGATGATCGCCTTTGCCGGGTTCGAGGCCACCTTCGCCCTGCTCGGCGACCGCCGCTTCGGCTTCGACCAGGCCACCACCGGCATGGTGTTCGCCGGCATCGGCCTCGCCCTCGTCGCCGTGCAGGGCGGGATGGTCGGACCGGTCTCCCAGGCGCTCGGCGAGTCGACCGTGCTGCGCGTCGGGCTGGTCGCCAATGCCGTCGGCCTTGGCGTCCTCGCCATCGACGGCGGGTGGACGACGCTGCTCGTGGCGCTGCTCCTGCTGGTGGTGGGTCAGGGCCTGCTGACGCCGACGCTGTCGTCGGCGGTGGCCGGCCGGGCCGGCCGCCAGCCCGGGCAGTGGCTGGGGTGGCAGCAGTCGGCCGGTGGCCTGGCCCGGGTCGCCGGACCGGTGGCCGCCGGCGTGCTGTTCGAGCAGGTGGGCATCGCCGCGCCGTACGTGGTGGGCGCCGTGCTCGTCCTGGTCGCCCTCGCCCTCGTCCCCTGACCCGGCGCCGTGCCGGCGCCCGCCGCGGCGCGGCCCGCCGCCTGCCGTGTGGTCTTGGGCTCGGACGGTGCCGAGGGCGATGACATCGTGTCCGGGGGCCGGATGCCTCGTCATCGAGGACACCGGCCTGGGCCGGCTAGGACCGAGCCTGATGACATCGTGTCCGGGGGCCGGATGCATCGTCATCGGGCCGGCCCGGGTGGCGGCCGAGCAGGGGGGACGGCCGGCGCCGGCGGGTGGCAGCGGCCGGCGGCGGTCAGGGCCAAGAAGGGTCGTTCGGCCGGGTTGTCAGCCTCGGCGGGGCTGGGTTACCGTTCGGTACGTTACCGGGGGGTAACTTCGTCTCGTCGCCACGTCCGGCGGCGAGCGGGACCCCACCACCAGCGGCCGGCAACCGCCTCGGCGCACCCCCACCCCAAGGAGTCGTGTCCCCATGTCCGACGTGTCGTTCCAGCTGAACGAGGACCAGCTCACCCTGCAGAAGTGGGTCCACGACTTCGGCGAAGAGGTCATCCGGCCGGTGGCCGCCGAGTGGGACGAGCGCGAGGAGTTCCCGTGGCCGGTGGTCGAGGAGGCCGCCAAGGTCGGCCTCTACGGCATGGACTTCATGGCGCAGATCATGATGAACGACCCCACCGGGCTGTCGATGCCGGTGGCCACCGAGGAGCTCTTCTGGGCTGACGCCGGCATCGGCCTGGCCATCATGGGCTCGGGCCTCGCCGCCGCCGGCATCCTCGGCAACGGCACCCCCGAGCAGATCATGGAGTGGGTCCCGCAGTGCTACGGCTCGCCCGACGAGGTGATGCTGGGCGCCTTCTGCGTGTCCGAGCCCGACGCCGGCTCCGACGTGTCCTCGCTGCGCACCAAGGCCGTCTACGACGAGGCCACCGACGAGTGGGTCATCAACGGCACCAAGGCGTGGATCACCAACGGCGGCATCGCCGACACCCACGTCGTCGTGGCCACCGTCGACCCCGACCTCAAGGGTCGCGGCCAGGCCAGCTTCGTGGTCCCCAAGGGCACGCCGGGCCTCTCGCAGGGCCAGAAGTACTCCAAGCTCGGCATCCGGGCGTCGCACACCGCCGAGGTCGTGTTCGACGACGTGCGGGTCCCCGGCAGCTGCCTGCTCGGTGGCAAGGAGAAGCTCGACGAGAAGCTGGCCCGGGCTCGTGAGGCCAAGGCCAACCCCGGCAAGGTGTCCTCGGGCAAGCAGCCGGCCATGGCCACCTTCGAGGCCACCCGCCCCGCCGTGGGCGCCCAGGCCATCGGCGTCGCCCGCGCCGCCTACGAGTACGCCCTGCAGTACTCGACCGAGCGCGTCGCCTTCGGCAAGCCGATCGTGATGCACCAGGGCATCGGCTTCATGCTCGCCGACATGGCCACCGAGATCGACGCCGCCCGGCTGCTGGTGTGGCGGGCCGCCTGGCTCAGCCGCAACGGCAAGTACGTCAACGCCGAGGGCTCGATGTCGAAGCTGAAGGCCGGTCGGGTCGCCGTGTGGGTGACCGAGCGGGCCATCCAGATCCTCGGCGGCTACGGCTACGTCAAGGAGTACCCGGTCGAGCGCTGGCACCGCGACTCGAAGATCTACGACATCTTCGAGGGCACCGAGCAGATCCAGCAGCTGGTGATCGCCCGGGCCATCTCCGGCCTGCGCGTCGAGTAGTCGCCCGCCCGCTGGTCGGGCGCAGCAGTCGAGCCGAGGCCCCGGTGCACCCGCACCGGGGCCTCGTCGCGTCCGAGGGGTCGTTCGACCCGTGCCGGCCGTCGTTCGGCTCTAGCCGCGGGGGATCGTCGAGAGGACCATCCGTGGCGGCCGGAGCGGCTCGGCCCTCACGGGTCGCGTGCGATCCCTCGTGCGGGTGACGCTCGGTCGTCGAGCGATGGAGGTCGTCATGCGCGGCTTCATGCGGGCACGTCGGTGGGCAGCGGTGTCGGTGGTGGCGCTGGTGCCGGTGGTCGCGGGAGCGGTGGTGGCACCCGGGTCGGCGGCGGCCGCCGGGGTCGGGGCGGAGCCGGCCGTGTCGCAGGACGGGTCGGGGTCGCGTCGCCAGCAGGCGCTGGTGGCGGAGCTGCAGCAGGCCGGCGGCGGCGCGGTGGCGGTGCAGCGCCGACCCGAGACCGGCGCGGTGTCGTTGGTCGGCGGGTCGCCGGCCGCCCCCTTGACGACCGAGCGCACCAGCGACCACGGCGCCGCGGCGCGCGGCTTCGTCGACCGCTACGGCCCGTTGTTCGGCGTCGACGAGGCGGGTGAGTCGCTGGTGGAGGTGCGACGGACCTCGAGCCAGGCGGGCGGCACCGCGGTGCGGTTCGAGCAGCGCTACGCCGGTGTGCCGGTCTTCGGGGCCGGCGTGTCGGTGCAGGTGGGCGCCGACGGCCGGGTGCTGTCGAGCCTGGCGGACACCCTGCCGGCCTCGGCGACCGACACGTCACCGGCGGTGCCGGCGACGGCCGCGGCCGACGCCGCCGTGGGGACGTTGCCCGGCGGCGCCGTGACCGCGGGACCCGACCTGGCAGTCTACGACCCGGTGCTGCTCGGCGCTCCGGGCGCGCCAGGCGCGCGGCTGGTGTGGAGGGTCGAGGTCACGGCCGTGCCGGCGCGCGAGGTGGTGCTCGTGGACGCGCACACCGGGGTCGTCGTCCTGCACGTCGACCAGGCGCCGACGGCCAAGGACCGCAAGGTCTGCGACAACCGGAGCGATCCCGCCCTCTCCTCGACCTGGTGCGGCCAGACGACCCTCGCCCGAGCCGAGGGCGACCCGCCCACGGGGAAGGCGGAGGTCGACCGGAACTACGAGCTGCTGGGCGCCACCTACGACTTCTACTGGGGTCGCTTCGGTCGCGACAGCCTCGACGGCTTGGGTGCGCCGCTGCTCTCCACCGTCGACTACTGCCGGCCGGGCTGGTGCCCCTTCAGCAACGCCTACTGGATCGGAGGCCAGACGGTCTTCGGTGCGGGCTGGGGCAGTGCCGACGACGTGGTCGCCCACGAGCTCACCCACGGCGTCACCCAGTTCACCGCGAACCTCGCCTACTACGGCCAGTCGGGGGCCATCAACGAGTCGCTCTCGGACACGATGGGTGAGATCTTCGACCTCGTCACCAACACGGCGTGGGGCGACGACACCGCCGCCGCGAGGTGGCTGGTCTCCGAGGACGCCGTCCCGGGCGGGATCCGCAACATGAAGGACCCGACCGCCTTCGGCGATCCGGATCGGATGAGCAGCCCGCTGTACGCGGACACCAACCTCGACAACGGCGCCGTCCACACCAACAGCGGGGTCGGGAACAAGGCGGCCTTCCTCATCACCGACGGCGGCTCGTTCAACGGTCAGTCGGTGGCCGGCCTCGGCCTCGAGAAGGCGGCGCGCCTCTACTACCTGGTCGACGCGGCGATGCTCCTGCCGTCGAGCGACTACGCGGACCTCGGGGCCGCCCTCGGTCAGGCGTGCACCAACCTCGTCGGCACCGCCGGGTTCACCGCCGCCGACTGCACCAACGTGAACCGCGCGGTGACGGCGACCGAGATGCTCCGGCCGCCGCACGGCGCGACCTACCACCCGCTCACGCCGACCCGGATCCTCGACTCGAGGCCGCCGCCCGAGCAGGTCGGCCCGTACAGCACGCCGTGGGGTCCCGGTGAGGCCCGGCTGGTGCAGGCGGTGGGCACCGCCGGCGTCCCGATGGACGCCGCTGCCCTCGTCGTGAACGTGACCGTCACGGGAGCCACCGCCACCTCCCACCTGTCCGTGTACCCGGCCGGCCGCTGGACGGATGCGTCCAACCTGAACTTCACGGCCGGCCAGACCATCCCCAACCTGGTCACGGTGCCGATCGGCAACGACAGCATCGGCGAGGGGCAGACGTCGGACGGCTGGATCACGGTCTTCAACAGCTCGGGGTTCGTCCACGTGATCGTCGACGTGGTCGGGTACTACGGCGACGACGCCGGGGGCGTCGAGCTCACCGCGGTGACGCCGTTCCGCCTGCTCGACTCGCGCGAGGGGAACGGCACCGCCCCCGCCCCGTGGACCGGCGGGGAGACCCGTGACGTGCAGGTGACCGGCGTGACCGGATCGGGTGTCCCGGCGACGGGTGTCGCGGCCGTGGTGCTGAACGTGACGGCGGTGACGCCGTCGGCGGAGTCGTTCCTGTCGGTGTGGCCGACGGGTCTGGGCCGACCGCTGGTCTCGAACCTCAACTTCCCCGCGCACCGCACCATCCCGAACCTGGTCGTGGTCAAGGTCGGCGCCGGCGGCAAGGTGAGCGTCTACGACAACAGCGGCGCAGTGGACGTGGTGGCCGACGTGGTCGGCTACTACTCCGCGCGCCCCAGCGGTGGTCGGTTCACCGGGGTGACGCCGGCGCGCGTCCTCGACACGCGTCCGCCGCCCGAGCAGATCGGTCCCTACGCGTCGCCGTGGGGACCGGGCCAGACCCGCACGGTGGCGGTGACGGGGGTCGGTGGCGTCGCCCCCCTGGGCGTCTCGGCGGTGGTGCTCAACGTGACCGCGGTGAACCCGACCGCCGACTCGCACCTCACGGTGTGGAACACCGGCGTGGCGATGCCGACGGCGTCGAACCTGAACTTCCGGGCGGGGGACGTGATCCCGAACCTGGTCGTCGCGCCGGTCGGCGCCGACGGGACGATCAGCATCTTCAACAACAGCGGCACCGTCGACGTCCTCGCCGACGTCGTGGGCTTCTTCAGCTGATCATCCCCCGCCCGGCTTGGTGCCCACCGTGCAGCGGGCGAGGCCCGGGACCCGGACGTCGTCGCCATTCGCGAACGGCGCGACCGCGGCGACGGCCACGGCCCGGATGCGCTCGCGGGTCGGCTCGTCGACCTGGCGCAGGGCGGCGGCGATCAGCGAGACGTGCTCGCTCATCACGTCCCAGTACTCGTCCGCGGAGCGCGTCACCAGCTCGACGTCGACGTCCCACTCGCGGACGTCTCGGAGGCCGGCCGACTCGAAGCGATCGCGCACCGCTCCCGGCGCGGCGCAGCGGAACATGCTGGGAGCGTCGGGCTCGGGGGAGGGCACCTCGACCTCAGTGGCGATGGCCTGCATGGCGATCGCCGTCCAGGGGTTCTGATCCGGGTCGATCCAGACCGCCGAGCAGAGGCGGCCGCCCGGCGCCAGCACCCGCACCAGCTCGGCGGTGGCCGGGTCGAGGTCGGGGAAGAACATGAAGCCGAAGCGCACCGAGATGGTGGAGAACGTGTCGTCGTCGAACGGCAGGTCGTCGGCGCTGCACACCTGGGTCTCCACGTTGGTCACGCCCGCGGCCTCGGCTCGCCGGGACGCCACGGCGAGCATCTCGGGGCTGAGGTCGGTCAGGACCACGCGCGCATCGGGGGCCGCCCGGGCGATCGTCAGGCCGGGCTCGCCGGTGCCGGAGGCGACATCCAGGTGGAGACGTCCACCCGGCGGCCCATCGTCGCCGCCGACCCCGAGGGCGTCGACCATGGCCGTGCCCACCGGCGCCAGCTGGTCGACGATGACGCCGTCCCACTTCTCCCAGCTCGTGGACAACCCCGCCCACGTCGCTCGCTGTCGGTCTCGGATCTCGTCCCCGGTCGCCACCTGCTGCCCCCTTCGGGTCGCTCCCCGATCGCCCCCGTCGGCGGAGATCGGTTTGCTCCGCCGGCTCGACCCTCCCGCTGGTGCTGGGGGTCGTGGCTGGACCTTCCCCGTCGGCCCGCCGACCATGCCTGGTGCGGGCCGCCCCGGCCGCCCCGGCCACGCCGGTCACGCCGACGGACGCCGGTCACGCCGGCCGGCCCCGGTCACGCCGGCTCGTCGGAGCTCGGCCGTCGGGCTCGTCTGCTCCGGAAGGCTCCGGAAGATGGGGAGTCTTCCCGATGTGGCGGACGGCGCCAGCCGTCAGAGTCGGGCTCGGGCCTCGTGCGAGGCGCGCGCGGGGACGACGGACGGCAGCCGGACGGCCGCCTGGGAGGCGTGATGGTGCAGCGTGCGGTGGCGAGGTGGGTCGAGGCGATGTCCAGGTCGCAGCGCGCGGCCGACCGGTCGTCCTCGTCCCTCCCGCACGGGCGGGGGTCGACCCGGCGGCGTGCGGTCGTGGCGGCCGGCGTGGCCGGCGCGCTCCTGCTCGGGGCGTGCAGCTCGTCGGGCGGGGGCACCACGGCCTCCCCGGCGTCGACGGCCTCGACGGCCTCGACGGCCGGCGGACCGTCGTCGACGGCCGCGGGCGCCGGTGGTTCCCAGGCCCCGAGCGGCATGCAGGCGACAGCCGGTGGGGGCGGGACGGCGGCGGCGTCGTCGCTGTCGGGGCCCGTGACCGTCGGGCTGGACTTCACCCCGGCGGCCGACGGCTTCGGCTTCGAGAACTACGGCACGGTGCCGAACCGGACCGACCTCACGCCCGAGGACGTCCGCCGGCTCTTCGGCGACGCGGTGTGCGCCGGCACGGAGGGCGGGACGTGCGTGCTCACGCCGCCCGCCCAGCAGTTCCTCGAACAGGCGAACGGCGCCATGTCGGGGGGCCACTGCGAGGGGATGGCGGCGCTGGCGCTGCTCATCAAGAAGGGCAACCTCAGCGCCAGCGACTTCGGGGCGAGCACCACCGGCGGGTTGCAGATCGACGGCAACGACAAGCTGAGCCGCGAGATCGCCTACTGGTTCACGACGCAGGTCCTCGCGCCGCTGCAGACCGGCCGCGAGGACGTCAGCCCGCCGAGCGAGGTGGTGGCCAAGCTCCGCGCCTCCTTCCAGCCGGGCGCGACCGAGTCGTACACGCTCGGCTTCTTCAAGACCGTTGGAGGCCAGCGCAAGGACGGCCACGCCGTGACCCCGTACGGGCTCGTCGACCGGCCCGACGGCAAGGTCGAGATCGCCCTGTACGACAACAACTACCCCGGGGCGGCCCGGGCGCTGGTCGTGGACCCGGCGGCCGAGACGTGGAGCTACGAGGGATCGCCGAACCCTGGGGTGGCGTCGGACCTGTACGCGGGTGACGCCTCGACGAACACGCTGCAGCTCTCACCCACCAGCCTGCGCACCGGGAAGCTGGTGTGCCCCGTGTGCGGTGGCTCGTCGACGTCGACGTCGACATCGGCACCGGGCGGCGCCACGGTCGGCGCGGCACCCGGGGGTGCGGCCGGCGCCGCACCGGGCGGGTCCGCCGCGACGCCCACCGGGTTCTTGTTCCTCGACTCGACGGCGGCCCGCGGAGGCGTCGAGCTGAAGGTGACGGCCCTCGACGGCTCGCCCCTGCCGGGTCTGCGCGAGATCGACTTCACGACCGGCGGCGACCTGGCCCAGCTCGACACGCCCCCGGCGCTCTCGCTGCCGTCGAACCTGCCGTTCAAGGTGACCATCGACGGCTCGAAGGTGACGGCGGAGACCGTCACCGACGTCACGTTCGTGGGTGGAGACCGCGACCTGTACGTCGACGAGATCAAGGTGGACCCGGGCCAGGTCGACGAGGCGACCTTCGACCCGGCGAGAGGGCAGATCACGTACGCGACCAAGCGCGACGAGGCACCGACCATCGGCGCCGGGTTCTCGGCCGAAGGTGCCGACTACGCGTTCGCCATCGGCGGGGTGGACCTGCCCGACGGTGGCTCGGTCAGCGCGACGCTCGACCAGGCGGCCGGCACGTTCGCCATCAGGAACGAGGGCGACGCCACGGGCAGCTACGCCCTGGGCATGAGCCGGATCGACGAGGCCGGTGAGCAGACGTTCACCGACCCCGGCTTCGACCTGCCGGCGAAGGCGTCGGTGGCGCTGGCCTACCGGGACTGGTCGTCCAAGGGCGACAAGCTGAGGGTGACCGTCGACCCCGGTGACGGTTCGGCTCCCACGACGAGCGAGGTCCAGAGCGACTGAGTCGATCACGACCGTCTCAGCAACCCGTCGCGACACGAGACGCCCGGGAGGGATCGGGGAGATGTCCGGCGTCAGCCGGGCAGGATGGCGTCGTAGGAGACGTGGAGCGAGGACGGCCCTCGCAGCACCGGGCTCTCGCGGTACGGCGGTGGGTCGTCGACGAGCGCCGGGGCCTCGAACCGTTGGGCGAAGGCGGTGAGTGCCGTGTACAGCTGCAGGCGGGCGAGTGGTGCGCCGAAGCAGTAGTGCAGGCCTCGCCCGAACGAGACGTGCTCGTTGTCGGGGCGCTCGGGCCAGAAGCGGTCGGGGTCGTCGAACCGGCGGGGGTCGCGGTTGGCCGCGGCCAGCGCCATGACGACGCCCGCGCCCTTGGCGATGGTCTCGCCCTGCAGCTCGAAGTCGTCGAGGGCCCAGTGGTTGGGCGAGTACTGCACCGCCGGCTCGTAGCGCATCAGCTCTTCGACGAGGCCGGTGACGCGGGAGGGGTCGGCCCGCAGCCGCTCGAGCTCATCGGGGTGGCGCAGCAGCGTGAGGATCCCGTTGGAGATCATGTTCACCGTGGTCTCGTGGCCGGCGAACAGCAGCAACATGCCGTTGGCGGCGAGCGCGGTGTCGTCGAGCCGCTCGGCCGACTCGTCGTTGGCCATGCGGGCGAGCATGCAGGCGCTCGGTGCCGATCGGTGCGCCCCGAGCAGGTGGGTGAGGTAGTCGAAGAGCTCGAACAGGGCCTGCTGGGACTCGGGCGACACGTCGGCGGCGTCTCCGCTGCCGATCTTGTCGATGCCGCCGACGAGGAGGGAGCTCCAGGCCCGGAACCGGGGCTCGTCCTCCCGCGGGACGCCGAGGAGGTGGCAGATCACGCTCACCGGCAGCGGGTAGGCGAAGGCGTCGACGAGGTCGGCCTGCCCGTCGGGGAGGCCACGGAGCAGCTCGTCGGTGACCTGCTCGATGAACGGCAGCTGGTCGAGCACCGTGCGCGGGCTCTCGGGTGGCGCGAAGAACCGGTTGAGGTAGCCGCGCAGCCGGTCGTGGGCCGGCGGGTCGCTCGTGATCATCATCGGCATGCTGACCACCGTCGACGGGTCGGCGCCGGCGCGGCTGAGCGGGTCGATGGACACGCGCGGGTCGTGCAGCAGGGTGACCACGTCGTGGTAGCCGCCGACGACGACGCTGCCGTCCTCGAGGCGCACGATCGGCTGGTCGTGCAGCTCGGCGAACACGGGGTAGGGGTCGGCCCGGGTGGCCGGGTCGACGATGCGTTGCAGGATGTCCTGAGCCGCCTGAGCCATCTGCTCCCTCCCCGAACCGGCCGTACACTACCGGCGGCGATCCACCCCGACCTCGGCGGGGGGGGGTCGCACCGGCGGATCCGACGCAGAGGAGTGGATCATGTTCGACGCGCCCTGGAGCACCAAGGCCCGCCTCGACGATGCCGCCTGGTGGACCGGGGTGATGCGGTCGGCCGGCCTGCCCGAGGGATCGAGCGTCGACCGGGCCCACCACGACCTCCTCGGCGGCACGCCGGGGACGAGCTGCACGATCGAGCGGGTGCTGCTCGGCTACGACGGTCCGGCCGGCGACGCCCCCACCGACGTGATCGTCAAGCGCAGCAAGCTCATCGCCAACACCGTCGACACCGGTTCGAGCGCCGACAACTCGCTGCTCGGCCCGATGTGGGCGATCGAGGTGGGCTTCTACGACTCGGTGGCGCCACACATCGAGACCCGCACCCCCGCGTGCTGGTACGGCGAGGCCTCGCCCGACGGCTACGACGGCCTCCTGGTCATGGAGGACTACAGCGCGTGGAGCGCGTCCGACCAGCACGACGGCCTCGACGCCGCCCAGCTCGAGGTGGCGATCGCGGCCGTGGCGCCGCTGCACGCCTGGGCCTGGGACGACGTCGAGCGTGACGAGCTGCGGTGGCTCCCTCGCAACCGCTACCTCCTGACCGACCAGGTGCCCGACCTGTGGCCCGGGGTGCGAGACCTCATCGCCCCGATCCACCCGGACATGGCTCGGATCGGCGACGAGATCTACCCCCACTACCCGGCCCTGCTGGCCATCGCCGCGGAGCGGACCCACTGCGTGTTCGACGGCGACTTCCGGGCCGACAACCTCCGCATGGCGGGGACCGATGCCGACGGCTATCGGGTCGCGGTCTTCGACTTCCAGATGGCGGGGCGCGGCATCGGGGCCCACGACGTGGCCCGCATCATGGCCGACTCGCCCTCGTACGGTCCCGACCTCGACGAGCACCGTCGGGTGTGCGAGCTGTGGCGCACGGCGCTGGAGGAGCACGGGGTGACGGGCTACGACCCCGAGGATGCGTGGTTCGACTACCGGCTGGGCCTGGTGTTCGCGCTGCAGCTGGGCACGCTCATCGAGCTGGTGGCCTGGGACGACGAGCGCAACCGTGAGACCAACGAGCGGGTTGCCTCGCGCATGCACGATGCCGCGGTGGCGTGCGACGCGGTGGCGTTCGTGCACGACCTCGTCTGAGTGGCGTCAGCCGCCGCCCGCCGGCGAGCTCGCGGGGTCGGGCGCCGGCGACGGCCGCAGGCTGCGTCGGGCGTACACGGCGGCGACGGCCACGAGCAGGAAGGCCAGGACGTAGGCGACGGCCACGCCCACGGCGAAGCTGCGGCTGGCGGCGGCGGCCGCCTCGGCGCCCAGCCGGCCGGCGACCGCGGGCGCCGAGCCCACGAGCACGTCGTTCTGCACGGCCGACAGGGACGTCGACGGCAGGCCGAGGTCGTCCCCGAGCCTCGTCCAGGTGCTGGTGCTGACGGCGATCATCACCGCCACCAGCGCGGCGATCCCCAGCGTCGAACCGACCTGGCGGGCATCGCCGAGCGTGGCCGAGGCCACCCCCATCTCGCCCAGGTCGACCTGGCGGATGCCGGCGGCGGAGATGCTCGGGAAGGCCGATCCGAGGCCGAGGCCGAGCAGCGCACCGCCGGCCCCGATGACGATCACCAGGGCCGGGCCGGTGACGAACCCGAGCGGCACCAGCACGGCCAGCCCGAGGGCGGCCAGGGCCAGGCCGCCGGCCGCCACCACGTCGTTGCCGAACCGCTTGATGACGCTCGCCGCCCGCAGGCCGCTGATCGCCAAGGCGATGTTGAGCGGGAGCAGCAGCAGGCCGGTGGACAGGGGCGTCCACCCCCGCAGGTTCTGCAGCACGAGCGACTGGAAGTACATGCTGCCCATGAGGGCGAAGTTGACGACGACGCTGACGACGACGGCAGCCCGGAACGCCCGGGGCCGGAAGAGCGAGAGGGGCATGACGGGGTCGTGGGCCCGGCGCTCGCGGGCGACGAAGGCGGCGGTCAGCACCACGGCCAAGGCCAGCGGCACGAGGCTGTGCACCGGCGAGTAGTCGGTGGTGCCGAGGGTGAGCGCGTGCAGGCCGGCGACCACGCTGAGGAGCGCGCCGGCGAGCAACGTGGCCCCGAATGCATCGACCGTCGTGCGCCGATCGCTGCGGCTCTCGGGCACCAGGGCCGCCATGACGAGCGCGGTGGCGATGCCGATCGGGATGTTGATCGTGTAGATGGCCCGCCAGTCGACGGCGGCGACGAGGATGCCACCCAGCAGGGGACCGGCGGCCACGCCGAGGGACGTCGACGCCGCCCAGATGCCCAGGGGCCGCTCGAGGTGCTCCACGCCGAAGCTGGCGGCGAGGATCGACAGGCCGAGCGCGCTGACCACGGCGGCTCCCGACCCCTGGAGGGTGCGGGCGGCGATGAGCCATGCGATGTCGGGGGCGAGCCCCGACGCCGCCGATCCCACGGTGAAGAGGACGAGGCCGGCGACGAAGACCCGCTTGCGGCCGTAGCGGTCGCCGAACGAGCCGGCGAAGGGCATGAGGGCGGCCACCGCCAACAGGTAGGCGTTCTGCACCCAGGCCAGCTGCGAGGCGGTGGCCCCGAGCTCGCGCTGGATGCTCGGCAGCGCCACGCTGGTGATGGTGGTGTCGACCATCAGCATCACCTGCGTGGTGCAGACCCCCACGAGTGCCCACCGGGGCGAGCGATCGCGCGTCACCGTCGACGATCCGGCTCCGGCCGCCCTCGGACCACCATCGGTGCCTACCGACCGACGGGGGTGGCGTCGAGCTCGGTGGGCGAGTGCCCGCTCACGACGACCCCGGACGCGTGCGAGGTGGCCGAGGGGTGCGGGAAGTCGGCAGGCGCGACCACGGGGTGGTCGGCCGCTTCGCCGACCGGGGCCGGCACCGGCGCCCGCTCGGCGATGAGGTTGCGGTAGCGGCTGATCCACCGGGCATGGTCGAAGGCCACCGCACCGACGATCGTGCCGTCGCGACCGTAGGCGGCGACGAAGCTGCGGTCGTCGGTGGATCCCTGGGCGATCACCACCTCGTCGGCCAGCTGCGGCACGCCCGCCACCTTGATGCCCACCCCGAACTGCATCGACCACACGAGGGGCACGGCCAGGTGGGCCCGCCGGTCGGCGGCCCGGCACACCATGTTGCGGCCGACCACCTCGCCGCCCAGGACGGCGTTGGCCCAGTGCTCGAACGACAGGAAGCGGTGGTCGAACAGGGGGTGGGGGAAGCGGGCCACGTCGCCGGCGGCGAAGACGTCGTCGGTGACGAGGTCGTTCACCCCGAAGGCCCGACCGCCGGCGTCGGTGGTGACGCCCCGCTCGTCGGCGAGCAGGCCCGAGCCGGCGAGCCACTCGGTGTTGCGCACGGAGCCTTGGGCGATCACCGCCACATCGGCCTCGACGGTGGTGCCGTCCGACAGCACGGCGGCCCGCAGGCGGCCGTCGGCGCCCTCGAGTGCCTCGACGGTGGTGTGGCAGCGCAGGTCGACGCCGTGCTCGAGGTGCATCGCCTTGGTCACCTCGCCCAGCGTGGCGCCGAGGGCCCCGACGAGGGGCGCGTCGCCCCGCTCGACGAGGGTCACCTCCACCCCGCGACCCCGGCTCGCCGAGGCCACCTCGGCGCCGGTGAAGCCGCCGCCGACGACCAGCACCCGGACCGGGGACGCGTCGAGGGCGGCTCGCAGCCGAGCGGCATCGCCGGCGGTGCGGAGGCCGATCACCCCGTCGAGCGCCGCCTGGTCGGGGTGGGGCCAGGGCCGGTTGCGCACGCCGGTGGTGATCAGCAGCCGATCGAAGCCCACGCGGGTGTCGCTGGCGAGGACGACCTCCTGGCGGTCGCGATCGAGCGCGACCGCGCCGTCGCCCAGGTGCCACCGGACGTCGCCGAGGTCGGCGAGGCGGGGGAGCCGGAGGTGCTCGGCGTCGGCGTCGATCCAACCGGTCAGCACCTGCTTGGACAGCGGCGGGCGGTCGTAGGGGAGGTGCTCCTCGTCGCCGATGAGGTGCAGCTCGCCGACCCAGCCGGTGGCGCGCATGGCCTCGGCCGCCCGGAGCCCGGCCAGGGATGCGCCGACGATGGCGATCCGCTCAGCCATCGGCGTGGTCGGCGTCGGCGACGTCGACGTCCTCGATGACGATGGCCTGCACCGGGCAGGCGGCGGCAGCCCGCTCGACCTGCTGGCGTCGGTCGTCGGTCGGGGCGGGGTCGAAGAGCAGCACCTCGCGGCCTTCCATGTGGAACACCTCCGGCGCCAGGAACGCGCACTGGGCGTAGCCCTGGCACACCGAGAGGTCGACCATGATCCGCACCGCTCACCCCCGTTCGTCTCCGCCGGGCCAGACGCTACCCCGCCCCCGCCGGTGGTCCCGGCCGATCACGGGTGGGTCGGTGCCGTCCGCCGACGGTGGTCAGGCGGGGGCAGCGACGAGGGGCCGACCGGCGCCCTGCTCGCGCAGGCTGACGGTGAGGGCGTGGTCCTCGAGCTGGGCGTCGGCGACCTTCGAGAGGTCGAACGGGGCCTTGATCAGCAGCTCGGTGTTGCGGTCCTGGGGCGTGCCGAGCAGCGCGGCGCAGTCCCAGAACCAGGCGTTGGCGGCCAGCTCGCGGCTGAGCGAGGCCATGTTGGTCTGGCCGAAGTCGCCCTTGGCCGTCTGCGGATCGCCCTCGTGGTCCACCGTCAGCGTGAAGAGCGACAGCGTGCCGTCGCGGTTGTCGACGATCTCGATCATCCGCGACTGCTGGGCCCAGTCGATGCAGCTCGGCGTGTTGATCTCCCAGAAGCCGCCGCCGAGCATCGTCGACGTGGCCTTGTGCGGCTTGATGGTGTTGGCGTGGGTGTGGCCGTTCACCCACGCCACCACGTTGGGGAAGCGCAGCAGCAGCTCGACCAGCTCGGGTCCCGTGTACAGCTTCGTGGTGTCGCCAGAGGCGGCCGCGGTGTTGTCCATCGTCCAGCTGGTGTGATGGCTGAGGAGGACGATCAGCTGGTCCTTGGCGTTGGTGGTGACGACCTGACCCGAGGGGTCGAGGTACGTCGACGAGTGGGCGATCAGCTGCTGCTCGAGCCACTCCCACTGGTTCTGGGGGAGGGAACCGTCGGCGCCGAAGTAGTGGTTGTTGGTGTCGAGGGCGATGAAGCGCACGGCCGGGCCGACCTGCCACGTCCACCACGCCTCGCCGGTGGTGCGGGAGGCCTCGGTGAAGCCGTGGCCCACCGGACCCGAGCGGGACCGCACGTCGAAGTGGGCGTTGACGATCTCCTGGGCGGTGAACCCCTTGCGCTTGGGGTCGGCGGCGACCGTCTTGACCCCGGGCTGGGAGCCGAGGGTGTCGACGAAGCTCTGCAGCTGGGCCTGGGCGGCGGGGTCATCGGGCTTGGTGGCCGCGCCGAGCAGCGTCGAGGAGTCGGGCGGCGGGACGGCGATCTTGTTGCTGCCGATGGCGAAGTCGTCGTAGGGCTTCGTGTAGGGACCGAGGGTGCCCATCCACACGTCGTCGTGGTTGCCGATCACGCTGAGCCACGGCATCGCCAGGCCGGGTGACTCGACGGAGCGGCTCACGGCGGCGTCGAGCAGCCCGGGGATGGCGGGGTAGCCGCCGTTCTGGCCCCAGAAGTCCTTGCTGGGATCGTCGGGGTGGTAGGCGTAGGTGGCCTCCGGCCAGGCCTGCACGCCTTCGTAGGTGCCCGGCGTCCCCGAGTTGGCGGTGATCGAGCCACCGGCCAGCACATCGAGGTACCAGCCCAGCTCGGTGGTCGCCTTGGAGTCGGTGAGATCGCCGGTGACCACGGAGACGGCGCACGGGGCGCCGGTGACCACGCTGCGGTTCAGGGCGTTGACGGCCTTCACCATCTCGGCGAGGACGTGGACCGTGAGCGTCTCCTGGGCGCGGAAGGCGCTGGAGTTCTTGATGAGGTCGAAGGTCCAGTCGGCCCGCGAGGGCGTCTGGGCGTCGACCACGTGCGTGTCGCTCAGCTGGCCGAAGTACAGGACCGAGCGCCGCTGCTTGGCCCGGTCGGCGCCGGGCGACACCCCGAGGTCGTCGCGGGTGAGGAACGGCTCGCCCGCCCCCCACTGCAGGGCTCGGTAGCCGGTGCCGGCCGCCAGGGCGATGGTGGCCTCGAGGGTGGTGCGCAGGTCGGCCCCGGTGCGCAGCGAGCCGGGGGTGGTGCCGCCGGCGCCGTTGGTGCCCGGCGGGCTCGACGACTGGTCGCCGGCGCAGGCCGCGGCCAGCGCCCAGAGGGGCACCGCCGTCCCCGCTGCCGCACCCACCCGCCGGATGAAGGCTCGCCTGGACATCGTCATGGCCGGCGACGCTACCGGAGGTGCTCCTGGTCACCGCGGCAGCCCCCCCTCGTGCCCCCGCTTCTCGTCGGCCCCCGCTGGGCGGCGGCGAGGCTCGTGTCTCTGCCGCGCCGCGCTGCTCGTCGGGCAGGCCGCTCGTCGGGTCGGTGGTCAGGCGAGTACGGTTGCTGGGGCGGCGACGGCGGTCCGCCGGCAGAGGTGGGGTGAGGTGCGGTGATGAGGCGCAAGCTGTGGGCGGTGGCCGTGGTGCTGGCCGTGGGGGCGACGGCGTGCTACCTGCCGTACGACTTCGACAACGACAGCAAGGCCGACCTCGTCGCCATGAGCTCCTCCGGCGTGTGGCGGAAGGGCAGCGACATCTTGTGGACGGGCCAGTCCGGCGACGTCCCGGTGGCCGGCGACTACGACGGCAACGGCGTCTGGGAGGCCGCCGTGGTCCGCGGCGACGACTGGGTCACGGCGGGGTCGCAGGGGACCATCCACTTCCCCAAGCCGCCGGCCATCTCGGTGCCCGGCGCCAGCTACCCCCAGCCCGAGATCCTGCCGGTGCCGTCCGACTACGACGGCGACGGCAAGACCGACCCGGCGTGGTACCGGCAAGCCGATGCCACGTGGTGGATCCGCGGCCAGGCCGACCCGGTCACCTTCGGCGCACCGTTCCACACCGGCACCCCCGACTACGACGTGGCCGCTCCGGCCGACTTCGACGGCGACGGCAAGGCCGACCTGGCGACCTTCTCGCCGGCCACCGCCACCTGGCACGTGCGGGGCCAGGCGGACGTCGTCGCCGGTGGCATCGCCGACATCCCCGTGCCGGCCGACTACGACGGCGTGAAGGGGGCCGAGCGGGCCACCTTCGACTTCTTCCTCTTCGACTACCACGTCGCCGGCCGGCCCGACGTCCACCTCGACATCTCGTGGAACGATGCGCCGGCGGGCGTGCTGCCGGCGGCGGCCAACTACGACGGTGCCGGCGGGGTCGAGCCGGCGGCCTTCGCCTACGGCACCGATCGCTGGTACCTCGCGGGCCAGCCGGTCGTCCGGACGAACGAGGCGGCGGCGTGGCCCGCCGCCTACCCACCGGCGGGCGAGATCCTCCGCATGACCTACTTGAAGCGGTGCCTGGTGAACCACGCCATGACGTGCTGACGCTCCACCGGTAGCCGGGGGAGCGGGTGGTGTGGAGGCTCTCGATCAGGCCTCGCCGCTGCCGTCGTCGGGCTCGACGGCGGGGCGGCCGGAGGCAACCCGCACCAGCCGGCCGGCGGCCGTCAGCGCCGAGCCGGGCGCCTGGGCGGCGGGGGACAGGCCGGGG
Source organism: Acidimicrobiales bacterium (assembly GCA_046331175.1). Taxonomy (GTDB): domain Bacteria; phylum Actinomycetota; class Acidimicrobiia; order Acidimicrobiales; family Acidimicrobilacustridaceae; genus JAWKIW01. Next base: position 114,567 of record JAXLRI010000008.1, on the reverse strand, counting down.
GCGTGGGTGGGGATGCGGATGCGCACCGCACCCGGACGAGAGGTGAACACCAGCGGCGGGTCGAGCAGCAGTGCCTCGCCGTCGACGCCGGCCTCGACCGGGGCGTCGCTGGTGACCTCGAAGCGGGGACTGGCCCACTCCATCCAGCCCTCGAAGCGCGAGAGCTGGCCGGCGGTCTCGAGGGCGACGAACCGGGCCACGTCGGTGTCGCGGGTGAGGTGCACGGCGGCCAGGCCGAGCGTGCCGGTGTCGATGCGGGCCCGCGTGCCGAAGCCACCGATGAGGCGCGTGAGCCGGTACGGGTTGTTGGAGACCTGGACCACCTGGGCGCCGTCGACGGTGGTGCCGTCGGGCCCGGCGAAGTGCAGGTCGAAGGGCGGGGCGTCGGGGCCGAGCATCTGGGGCAGCATCGCCAGGGTGGTCTGGCGCTTGGCGTCTCGGTACTCGGGGGACTGGACGATCTTGGCGTAGACGCCGAGCGACACGTTGTTGACGAACACCCGGCCGTTGACCTCGGCCAGGTCGATGCGGCGCTCGACACCCTCGGCGAAGGCGTCGAGGGCGCCCACCACGTCGTCGCGGTCGAGGCCGAGGTCGAGGGCGAAGTGGTTGCGGGTGCCGGCCGGGATGCAGACGTGGGCGACGTCGTGCTCGGCGGCGACCGAGGCGACCAGGGCCTGCGAGCCGTCACCGCCGGCCATGCCGATGACGTCGGCACCGCCGGCCACGGCGTCCTCGGCCAGCTGGCGCAGGTCGTTGCCCGGGCGCAGCACGATGGGCTCGATGCCCCGGGCCCGGCAGGCGTCCTCGAGGTGGAAGCGCTCGGCCTTCCCGCCGCCCGACTTGAGGTTCATGATCAGCACCGGCTTGCTCGCCGGCCCGACCGGCGTGCCGGTGGCCGACGCCGGGACGTGCTCGTGCAGGGCCGCCCGGGTGGCGCCGACCGAGGCGGCGCCGAGCGCCAGCACCAGGAGCAGGGCGACGGCGTGGTGCTCGCTCACCGCCACCTGCAGGACCAGCACGGCGACGGCGACCACGGCGACGACGGCGGCGACGACGCGGCCGACGCCGGTGCGGGTGACGGCGAACCAGCCGGCGAGCACGAGCACGACGAGCACGGCGATGGCGACGAGCAGCTCGACGATCGCGCCGCGGATGGCGACGACGGCCACCACGAGGGCGAGGACGGGGCACACCAGGGCCACGACGGCCAGCGCCCGCCGCTGGGCGGAGGGTCGTCCGGTGGGGTCGGCGTCGGTGGTCATGGCGCTCCTCGGCGGTGGGTGGGCGTGGTCGGCGCGGCGTTCGCCGCGGTCACAGCATCGCCCGGTTCGGTCGGTCCGGTCGCCGATCCGGCGGGCGGATCGGCGGCGGTCGTCGGGTCAGGGCGGATCGGTCGCGTCGCTGCCGGTCGCGGAGCCGTCGGGGTCGGAGCCGTCGGAGTCGGCGGCGGGGTCGGTGGCCGGGTCGGGGTCGGTGGTGGGGTCGGTGGTGGGATCGGGGTCGGTGCGCTCGGCCGGGTCGCGGGGTGGGTGGGGGTGGTGGGGGTGGCCGTCGATGTCGGCCAGGGCCACCGCGAGACTGGGGTAGAAGTGCTCCTCGTCCAGCGTGCTGTGCAGGCCGTAGCGCTGCACGAGCTGTTGCAGCCGGTCGCGCAGCTCGACGAACGCGAGGTGCACGTGCTTGGCGTTGAGCTCCTCGTCGAGGTCGCGCAGGACCTCGGCGGCGGTGATGTCGATGTCGGTGACCGCCTCGCACTGGAGCACGATCCAGCGCGGGTCGTGGTGGCGGACGAGACGACGGATCTGGTCGCGCAGCTGGCCGGCGTTGGCGAAGAAGAGCGGTGCCTCCCACCGGTACACCACGATGCCGTCGCGCTGGACGGCCTCGGGGTAGATGTCGACGCTGTGCCAGCCGCCGACCTCGGGCACCTCGCCGAGCACGGCGCCGTGGGGCCACCAGCTGCGGCGGAAGAACAGCAGGATGGCCAGCACGATGGCCACGACGATGCCCTGCAGCACGCCCAGGAAGATCACGCCGGCGGTGGCCACGAGGCTGATGACCAACGACGAACGTCGCCACTGGAGGTAGCGACGCAGGGCGGGGAGGTCCATGAGCGACAGGGCGGCGGTGATGACCACCGCCGCCAGCGCGGTCTGGGGCAGCGTCGACAGCAGGCCGTTGAGGAACAGCAGCAGCAGAGCGACGAGCCCGGCGCCCACCAGGCCGGTCATCTGCGACTTGGCGCCGGCCTGGTCGGCGACCGCCGTGCGCGAACCGCTCACCGACACGGCGAAGCCCTGGAAGAACCCGGCGGCGATGTTGGCGGTGCCCAGGCCGACCATCTCCTGGTCGGCGTCGACCTCGTCGCCGCGGCGGGCGGCGAAGCTGCTGGCGGTGGCGATGGTGTCGGCCAGCGAGACCATGGTGATGCCCACGGCGCCGACCAGCAGCGGGACCACGTTGGACCACCCGGCCCACGGCAGCGACGGCGTGGGCACGCCCTTGGGGAGCGTGCCCACCGTCTTCACGCCGTCGGCGGCGAGGTCGAGCACGGCCGACACGATGGTGACGCCGATGACGGCCACCAGCACGGCGGGGATCTTCGGTGCGATGCGGGGCAGCACCAGCAGCACCGCCAGCACGCACAGGCCGGTGACGAGCGTGGTCTTGTTGGTCTGGTCGAGGTTGGCGAAGAACGCCTTCACCTCCTCGACGAAGCCGTCGGCGTCGGTGGAGAAGCCGAACAGCTTGGGCAGCTGGCCGACGATGATCGTGACGGCCAGGCCGTTGAGGTAGCCGACCCGCACCTCGCTCGACAGCAGGTCGGCCACGAAGCCGAGCTTGGCCACGCCGAGGCCGATCTGGACGAGCCCGACGAGCACCGCCAGCATCCCGGCCAGCACGATGGCGCTGCCGGGGTCGCCCACCACGAGCAGCGGGGTGATGGTGGCGAGGATCAGCGGTGACACCGACGAGTCGGGACCGAGCACCAGCACCCGTGACGGCCCGAAGATGGCGTAGCCGACCAGGCAGGCGATGGTGGTGTAGAGGCCGGTGACCGCCGGCAGGCCGGCCAGCTCGGCGTAGGCCATGCCCTGGGGCACGAGGATGGCGGCCAGCACCACGCCGGCGAGCAGGTCGGGTCGCAGCCAGCCGCGCTCGTAGTGGCGCAGGTGCACCAGCCCGGGCGCCCAGCGCGCCATCAGCCCGGCCATCGCTCCTCCTCCCGGTCGTCGCCGCCACGTGGTCTGCAGCAGGCTACGGATCCTGGGGGACGCCGGCCTCATCCGGCCCGGGTGGTCTCGGCTCGGCCGTCGGCGGCTCGATGACGATGGGTCCGGGGGCCGGATGCACCTGCATCAGGTCGGCGGCGTGGTGGCTGGCGTCGGCGGCTCGATGACGATGGGTCCGGGGGTCGGATGCACCTGCATCAGGTCGGCGGGCGCGCCGGGGACGGATCGGTGAGGATGGGGCGATGGAGGTCGCCGGCTACCACCACATCGCGCTCACCGTCTCCGACCTCGACCGTAGCGAGGCCTGGTACGCCGCGCTCGTCGACCTCGAGGTGGTCCTCGACGAGCCGGGCGAGCCGCGCCGGGCGCGGGTCTACCGGCTGGCCGGAACGAGCGAGCTGCTCGGGCTGGTCGAGCACGCCGCCAACGACGGCACCGCCTTCGCGCCGACCACGACCGGCCTCGACCACGTGGCCTTCTCGGTGGCCTCCCGCGAGGCGCTCGACGATTGGGTCGAACGCCTCGACGAGCTGGGCATCGAGCACTCCGGGGCCATCGACATCCCGATGGGGGCGATCCTCAACCTGAAGGACCCCGACGGCATCGCGTTGTCGGTGTTCTGGGACCGCGACCGCTCCTGACCAGGGGCGATGTGGGGCCGCCGCCCCCGACGGCCGGTTCCCAGCGGGCTCCCAGGGAACAGCCCGCCCGTTGCCAGCGTTGGGGGCGACCGTCGGCGGGGGACCGAACCGATCGAGGGAACGCGCACACCATGAGCGACGGCAGCGGCACGCCCGACACCACCAGCACCACGCAACCCGGCCAGAAGGGCTCCCGCAAGGCGCTGCCGTGGATCATCGGCGGGGTGGTGGTCGTGCTGCTCCTCGTCGTCGGTGGGCCGTTCCTCTACATCAACGTGTTCTCCGAGAAGGCCCCCGAGCGGCTGAGCGTGTCGTCGGGCAGTGGCTCGGGCTCGGGCAGCTCGGGTTCGTCGACCACGAAGGCCGCCGGCACCGGCGTCGCCGTGCCGGTGTCCTCGCTGAACGGCACGTGGAAGGTCTCGTCGGGCAGCGAGGCCGGCTACCGGGTGAAGGAGACGCTGTTCGGCCAGAGCACCGAGGCGGTGGGCCGGACCAAGGACGTCACCGGTGAGGTGGTGGTGGCCGACGGCAAGGTCCCCACGGCCTCGTTCACCGTGGACCTGACCACGGTGAAGAGCGACAAGTCCCAGCGCGACGGCCAGTTCAACGGCCGCATCATGCAGACGTCGCAGTTCCCGAAGGCGACCTTCACCCTCACCAGCCCGATCGACATCTCTGGTCTGCCCACCGACGGCTCCACCGGCAAGGTCACCGCCACCGGCGACCTCACCCTGCACGGCGTCACCAAGTCGGTGCAGATCCCGCTCGAGGCCACCTACGACGGCACCAACATCAAGGTGGCCGGCAGCCTCGACGTCACCTTCGCCGACTACGGGATCGACAACCCCTCGGGCGGCCCGGCCCAGGTCGGCGACACCGGCACCCTCGAGGTCCTGCTCGTCCTCGGCAAGTAGCCGGGCGCGCCTCCAGGTCGACGCGGCGCGGCCGCTTCAGCCGGCGTCGGCAGGGCGGCGGTGGGGGTCGGAGTGCTGCCAGTCGGCCAGCAGCGCCCGCAGCGCGGTCAGCAGGATGAGGGGCTGGTCGAGCATGGCGTGGTGGCCGGCCTCGGCGATCTCGACGATGGGGGTGACCCGGCCGAGCTTGTCGTACATCGACGCCCCGATGTCGTCGGTCACCAGCCCGTGCTCGGAGCGCAGGAGGGCCAGCCGGCACCGCACGTCGGGCAGGTAGGGCAGGGCGATCGACCGCATGCCGGAGGAGAACTGGGCGAAGATCCGCCGGTCGAACTTCCACTGGTAGCCGCCGTCGACGGGCTTGAGCGAGTGTCTGGCCACGTGGTCGATCACGTAGCCGAGGTAGTGGTCCTGGGGCGGCACGGTGCGAAAGCGGACCAGGGCCTCGTCGATCGACTCGTAGGTGCGGGGCTGCCCGAACGCTTCCTGCAGGTTGTAGGCGCCGATCTCGGGGTCGGGTTCGGTCACCGGTGAGTCGCACACGATGGCGCCGCCGACGCGGTCGGCGTGGCGGGCGGCGGTGGCGATGGTGACGAAGCCGCCCATGCTGTGGCCGATCACCACCGGTGCCCCGTCGATGCCACCGGCCTCGGCGGTGGCGACGACCTCGTCGGTCCACTGCTCGAGCTGGTACGTGTCGCGGTGGTCGCTGTCGCCGTGGCCAGACAGATCGATGGCGAGGACGCGGTACTCGTCGGCGAACGTGGCGGCGATCGGGCTCCACCAGTGGGCGTGGGCCCCGCCGCCGTGGACGAACACCAGCCCGGGCCGGCCCGGCTCGCCCCACGCGAGGTGGTGCACGCGGGCGCCGCCCACCTCGACGGACCCCTCGGTGAACGGGACCGCCACCGCGCGCCGGAACCAGTCGGGGGCGGCGGGCGGGGTGGGCATGGCGGGTCCTCCGGGAGCGGTCGTGGGCCGGCGCCAACCTACCGGGCGACACGTGCCCGGCCGTCCGGCCGGCGCTCGGCCGGCGCTCGGCGGGACCGTGACCGGAACCGAGCCGGTCCGAGCCGGTCCGAGCCGATCCGATGCCTCGACCGCCCCGGTTAGCGTGAGGCGACTCGACACGGGGGAGGACCACATGGGGACCATCGCCATCACCGGCGCGGCCAGCGGCATCGGCAAGGTCACGAGGGAGCGGTTGGAGGCCGATGGGCACCGGGTCATCGGCGTCGACCTGCACGACACCGAGGTCACCGCCGACCTGTCGACGCCCGAGGGGCGGGCGGCCATGGTCGCCGGGGTGACCGAGGCCAGCGGCGGTGCGCTCGACGGCCTCGTCGCCGGGGCCGGCGTGAGCGGTGCGCCCGGTGAGGTGGTGGCGTCGGTGAACTACTTCGGGGCGGTCGCCACCTTGGAGGGCCTCCGGCCGCTGCTGGCCAAGGGCACGAACCCGTCGGCGGTGGCCATCTCGTCGAACTCCACCAGCACACAGCCCGGCTACGACCTCGCCGTGGTCGACGCCTGCGTGGCCGGCGACGAGGCCGAGGCCCGCCGCCTCGCCGAGCCCGACGCGTCGGGCGTCACCATCTACCCCGCCACCAAGGTGGCCCTGGCTCGTTGGGTGCGCCACCAGGCGGTGGCCGAGCCGTGGATCGGCGCCGGCATCCGCCTCAACGCGGTGGCCCCCGGGTTCATCGCCACGCCGATGACGGCCGGTCTGGCCGACGTGGTGATGGAGCTGGGCGACGTCTACCCGATCCCGATCGGTCGGCCGGGACGCCCCGAGGAGGTGGCCGGCCTGCTGGCCTACCTGCTCGGGCCTGAGGCCGGGTTCTTCGTCGGCTCGGTGGTGTTCATGGACGGGGGGACCGATGCCAAGGTCCGTCCCGACGACTGGCCGGCGCCCATCCCCGGCTGATCACGCCGTCAGGCCGGGCGGGTGACGGAGATGGCGTCGCCGACGCGCACCGTGCCGGGCTCGACCACCCTGGCGTTGACGCCGCGCAGGTTGAGCTGGCGGCCGACCGGCGAGTTCACGAACCGCACGGCGTCCACGCCGAAGCGGTCGCGGAACTTGGCGCACCCCCGGTGGGGGCGGGCCGTCACCTCGACGACCGCGGTGCCGATGCTCAGCCGGCTGCCAGGCGGCAGGTCGTCGGGGCCCAGGGCGAGGTCGACGTGGAGCTGGTCGCCGGCGAGGGGTCGGCGTGCGGGGTCGGGCGACACCGCGGCGAGGGCCCGGCTGTTCATGAGGTTCAGCTGCATCTCGGGGTGGGCGGCGCCGTCGTCGGTGTGGCGACTGCCCCGCGAGCGCCAGCAGTCGCCGACCAGGCCCTCGGTGAGCGAGAGCTCGCCCTCGACGAGCACCTCGCGCTCGAGCGGCGCCGGTCGTCGCACGATCGCCTCGAGTCGGCCGAGGTCGGTGGGGGAGCGCCGGATGTGGTCGAGCGCCGCCTCCAGCTCGGCCGTGGTGGGGTGGTCGTTCGTGCTCGCCGCGCCGCCGTCCATGCCCGCCATCCTCGTCGTCGGACCTCGCGGCCGCCCAGCGAGTTCCGACGGCGGGCCCACCGATCGGGCTGCCTGGTGGGGGCTTGGCGGGCGCCCGTAGCCTCGACCCGTGACCGAACGCCGGCTGCTGCTGCTCGACCGGGTCGCCGGCTGGCTGGCCCTCGGGGCGGTGGCGGTCCCGTTCCTGGTCAACGCCGTCGTCTCGGCCGGGCTCGACTGGCACCCGGTCAGCGACCGGGCCGTCATCGTCGCCCGGGTGGCCGACGTGCTCGGCGGAGACACGCCGCTGGTGGGCGCCTACTCGCGCTTCGGCTTCAACCACCCCGGGCCGCTCGGGGCCTACGTGCTGGCCCCGCTGTGGGCGGCGCGACCGCAGGCCGGCAGCGTCCTCGCCGCCGGCGCGCTGGTCAACGGGGTGGCGGCGGTGGCGGCGGTGGCCGTCGTGCGGCGCCGGGCCGGCACGCTGCCCGCGCTCGGCGTCGCCGCCATGGTGCTCGTGCTGGCGCGCTCGCTGGGTCCGGTGCTGGTGCGCGACCCGTGGAACCCGTGGCTGCCGGTCCTGCCCTTCCTCCTCTTCGTGGTGGCGGTGTGGGCCATGGCCACCGGCTCGCGGTGGTCGCTGCCCCTGGCGGTCGGCGCCGGCTCGTTCGTCGTCCAGGAGCACGTGGGCTACGTGCCCGTCGTCGCCGTGCTGGGCGTGTGGGGGGTGGTGGCGCTGGCGGCCGAGGCCCTGGCGGAGCACCGGCGGGCCGGAGCGACCCCGGAGGCGGTCGACGTCGGGTCGGCCGTGGTCGGCGCCGCCGGACCGGGCTCGATCGAGGCCCCGTTCGATCGGTCGCCCGACGCCGTGCGCGAACCGAACCCGCCGGTCAAGGGCTCGACGGTGGTCGGCCCGGCCGCCGGGCCCCGGGCCGATCTCCACGACGCGGCGCCGTGGTGGCTGCGCGGCCTGGTCGTCGGTGTGGTGACCGCCGCGGTGGTGGTCGTGGTGTGGGGGGCGCCGCTGCGCCAGCAGGCGGCGGCTCCGGCTGGCACCGGCAACCTGTCGTTGCTCGTGTCGCACCTGCGCGACGACGCCCCGAGCGGCCGGCCCGGCCTCCGGGGCACCCTCGGGATCACCGGTCGCGAGGCCGCGCCGTGGGGTCCGTGGATCGGTGGGGAGGAGCCCGCCGACGGCGTCACCGGCGGCGTCGCTCCCGCCGGGGTGGGTGGCCTGGTGGCGCTGGTGGTGGCGCTCGTCGCGTCGCTCGGGCTGCGTTGGCGGCGCGGTCCCGACGCCGCGGCCCGCTGGGTGGCCACGGCCCTCGTCGGGGTGGGCGCCGGGGTGCTGGCCGTGACCCGCATCGACGACGGTGTGTTCCCGTACCTGATCCGATGGTGGTGGGTGCTGGCGGCGGTGGGCTGGTTCGGGGTCGTCTGGGTGCTCGCGGCCGCGGCGCGCGAGGTGCTGGTGCACCGCTGGCCACGGGCACCGATCGAGCCGGTGGCCATCGCCGGCCTCCTCGCCGTGGTCGTGGTCCTGTCGGCGATCGTCACCGGGGCGGCCACGTCGCGCGAGGTCCCCGACGAGCAGTACGACCGGGCGGTGGCGGCCGTCGTCGGCCCCGTGCTCGATGCCGTGCCGGCGGGCGCGCCGGTGTCGGTCGCCGCCGGGGGCACCGACGTGGGCATCGTCGCCGGCGGGTTGGGCTGGGCGCTCGAGCAGGCCGGCCGGCCGTTGGCGACCGGTCCGGGCACCGCCTACATCTGGGGCGACGTGCGCGCCGATCGGACCGAGCCGCCCCCCGGCCGGCGGCTCGTCGTGCGGTCCAGCCAACAGGAGGCGGGGCCGGTCGAGCTGCCGACGGGCGACGAGGTGCTGGCCGCCTACGACGCCCTCGACCCGGCCGAGCGGGCCGAGGTGCAGCGGTTGCGCGCCGAGGTCGACGACGCCCTGCGTGCTGCCCGAGCCCGGGGTCCGCTGACCTGGGACGATGCCGTCGATCCGACCAGGGTCGGGGTGCCCGCCGCCGACGTCGCCCGCCTGCGCGACCTGCTGGCCCGGTCCTACCAGGTGGTCGTGACCCGGCCGGCCGGCGCCCCCGGCTGAGGTCCCGACCGGCCGGTCCACGACGGGCTCGGCACGCAGCGCGGTCGTCGGGGTCGTGCAGCCCACGGCGCGTCGACCTCGATCCGGTGTCGCTCAAGGTGCCCTGAAGCGACGCCGATGGGTCATGGTCGTCCGAGTCGCGATCCGATCGCGGCGACGGGGGTCCAGCCGGACCGGCAGGTGGTGGGCGGCACCCAGTGCGTCCCGAGGGGGGAACGAACCGTGCCTGGAGCACCCGAGCGCGCCCGCGCCGCCGACCACACGACCAGGAGCGTGCGCACCCGTCGCCTGATCGGCGCCGTCCTGGTGGCCGGCCTCGCCCTGGTGGCGGTGGCGTGCATGCCGCCGATCACGCCCGACAACAAGCCGTCCATCCCCAAGGGGGTCACCAACGGCCAGATCCCCACCAACCAGCTGGTGACGGTGACGGCGTCGTGCACGGTGTACGCCAAGGCGGCGCCCAGCCTGAAGGCGCTGCTCGCCGACGCGGCCAAGGACGGGGTGAAGCTGCTCGGCAGCTCGTGCTACCGCGACTACGCCGGCCAGGTCGCCGCCCGGCAGTACTGGTGCAGCCTCGGGCAGTGCCAGATGGCGGCGGTGCCGGGCACGTCGATGCACGGGTGGGGCAAGGCGGTCGACTTCGGCCAGATCGGTGGCGACCTCACCTTCGACAGCACCGGCTACGCCTGGCTGGACGCCAACGCCTGGCGCTACGGCTGGAACCACCCGGGGTGGGCCGCCGAGGGCCAATCGGCCGCCGAGCCGTGGCACTGGGAGTGGGTCGGCGACGGCGGCCAGCTCTACCCGGGCACCACCATCGGCCCGCAGGCCTGACCGACCCGGGCGAGCTCAGACCGAGACGACCGAGTCGTCGCTGCCGAAGTCGTTGGCGACGTAGTCGTCGGCCGACCAGTCGTTCTCCCAGCGCTCGCCGTCGACGAGGTAGCGGAAGCGGTAGCGGCCCGGGGCCAGGGTGACGGTGGTGGAGAACCGGCCGTCCTTGCGTCGGGCCAGAGGGGTCGGCTCGTCGCCCCAGCCGTTGAAGTCGCCGCACACGACGACGTCGGCGGCCTCGACCGCCGGGGGCAGCTCGAAGGTCACCTTGGCCTTGCCCGATGCCAGCTTGGTCTTCTTCATGGTCGTTCCTCGCCTCACGTGGTGCGGTCTGCTCGTCATCCCTCCCTGCCCGCCGACCGTAGATGCTGGTGCCGGTCGGCCCGCGCCACCTCCGGCGTCGCCGGGGTGAACATCGGGTGAACCACCCCTGACCGTGGTGGGTCGGCACCTCCGCCCTCGTCGGGCTGGTGTCGCCGCCAGTCAGGCGCGGCGGAGCCGGTAGAGCGTGGCGGTGCCGTCGAAGCCCTTGAGGGCCGAGCGCAGCTCGGCGACCTCCCACCGGTCGGGATCCGACAGCAGCGCCCGGACGTCGGGGTCGTCGTGGACGGCGGCCGACACGACGATGTCGTCGCCGGTCGACAGGGGGGTCAGGCGAGCGGCGAGGTTGACCGTCGACCCGAAGTAGTCGAGCTGGTCGTTCATGGTGACGGCGATGCACGGGCCGGTGTGGATGCCGGCCTTGAGGTGGAGGCCGTCGACGCCGGCGACGGCCTCCTGGGCGGCGCGCACCGCTCGCACCGCCGGACCGGGGTGGCCGAAGACGGCGAGGATGGCGTCGCCGATGGTCTTCACCACGGCACCGCCCTCGTCGGCCACGCAGGTCCGCAGCAGGTCGAAGTGCTCGAGGACGCGGCCGAAGGCCACCGCGTCGCCCACCTCCTGGTAGAGGCGGGTCGAGTCGCGCAGGTCGGTGAACACGACGGTGAGCGTGCCCACCGAGACGTGCTCGCCGGGGCGCAGCGCCTCCTCGGCGAACAGGTCGCGGAACTCCTGGCGGGCGGTGACGTCGGCGGCGGTGGCGGCCTGGTCGCCCCACGCGGTGCGCTCGAGGACCACCAGCCGCTCGGTGTCGCTGCGGTTGGTGACCACCAGCCGCTCGCCGGGGGTGAGGGCGTCCTCGCCGTCGGGCCACCCGCCGTCACCCAGGTCGACGACGACGGCCGCCGTCGTCACCGGACCGGTCATCGCCCCGGTCATCGCCCCGGGCGCCTCGTGGACCACGTCGTCGGCTCGCTCACCCGCCGGCACACCCGCCGGCTCGTCGGCCACGTCGTCGGTCCGCGCACCCGCCGGCTCGCCGACCGGCGCACCCGTCGGGCCGGCGGCCGTCGCCACCCGCAGGTAGCGGCCGCCGGGGATGCCCGGCGCTCGCAGGCGGTAGCGGCCCGTCTCCAGCGCCGGGCCGAGGTCGATCGACCGGCCCGCGGCCAGCAGCGCCTGGGCCACCACGTGGGGGGTGGCCATCGGGCTGCCGATGCAGTGCTGGGCGTCGTCGACCTCGCGGACGGCCGGGGTGGGCCGGAAGGTGAGCTCGACCGATCGGGCGAAGCCGGGCCCGTAGTCGATGTTGCAGGTGTCGCAGTGCACCGACTCGGGCAGCTCGCGCAGGCTGGGGACGCTGGCCTTGGCCGCCCGGCACTCGGGGCACAGCAGGTCCCAGCGGAAGGCGAGCATCCCCGAGCGCGTGGCGCGCAGGCACGCGTCGAGCACGCGCTGGCGGTCGAGGCCCCAGGTGTCGGCCAGGGCGTACGGGCGCAGCCGGGCGACCACGGTGTCGTCGTCGTGGGTGACGGCGTCGGCCAGGTGGGCCACGGCGGCGGCGTCGGCCCCGTCGGCCACCGTCCGCGATGCCTGGTCGGCCAGCCGCTGGCGGCCCCGCCGCGACAGGCGCGTCCGCCGCGCCGACGACGCTTCCGGGGTCCCGGCCTGCGCCAGGTCGTCGAAGCGGCGGGCGGTGGCCTCGAAGCGGCGGGCGAAGATCAGCCCGATCTGGATGGGGATGGCCGGGCCGAGGACGGCGTTGCGGGGTCGGGCGGCCACGCCGTAGTGCAGCCGGGTGCCGCCGGCATCGAGGGGCTCGAGCCGGATGTCGACGTCGAGCGTGGCCAGCGGGCCGGAGCGGAAGCGGCGCCGGACCCGCAGCCAGTGCGGTGCCTCCCACTCCCACGGGTCCTGTTCGTAGTCGAGCCGGACGCCGTACTGCCGGGTGGTCACCGCCACCCGACCGGTGGTCACGGCGTCGATCGGGTCGTCCTCGGGACGGCGGTGGACGGCTGGCACGCCGGTGTCGCGGTCGAAGCGGTCGGTGTCGGCCAGCAGCGGCCACAGCTGCTCGGGCGCCGAGGTCAGGTCCCACGTCCAGGCGTAGCGGTGCTCACGGGGACCCGAGCCAGGTCGGCCCGCACCGTCGTCGGATCGGTCCGGCCGGTCGGCGGGGGCGCGAGCCTGCGGGCCCGCAGGGTCGGGGCCGGTCGCGTCGCTGTCCGCCGTCGCCGTCATCACGCACCAGGTTCGCACCTGCGGCCCCGTCTGGATCGATCGAGCGGATGGACGGCCCATCGGGCCGGCCCCGACGGCCCGCTGGTCGAGCGCGGCCCGCGCGGACGCGGCCGATCCAGCGTCACCGACCGTGGCGGAAAGCTGCCCAACGCCGATGATCAGAACGCGCGCACAGCCGGCGAACGGCCCGCCCCTTGGGCGGGGTTCGGCCCGCTCGGTCTGGGACGGTTCCGGGCGCTGCCGTTGTCAACGCAACGCGCCGCAGTCCCGATCATCCCCATGGATGAGCTGATCCGTGGATCTGACGCGTCAGGTCCGAGCTCAGCGCGGTGGTGGGTGAACCTTGACCTCGAGGTTGGCTGATCGGAGCGCTTGCTCCAGCTTTGGTGACGACGCGCTCAGGTGCACGTGGGCGTTGAGCCGTGATGCAGCGGCGAGGGCCTCGATGCTCAAGATGTTGAGCTGATGTCGGCTGCGGAGCTCGGCGATGGTCGGGCCGAGCTCACGGAGGCTGAGCATCCCGACCTCGTCTGGGAGCTCCAACACCGCGGCGAGCGCTCGTTGGCGAAGCGGCTCGGGAAGCGCTGCGAACGGTCCAGACAGCACCCCGGTCCGTTCGTGGGCGCCGAGCGCGGCCTGGCACAGCCGGACGTACCAGCAGCCCGTCGTGTAGATCTCCTTCGACGCCAACACCCGTGGCCGGCGGCCCCGTAGGACCGCCCCGAGCAGCTGGTCGTCGATGAGCGCTGTGGTCACTCGTTGGCCAGCTCGTCGTCGCCGAACCCTTGTCGCGCCTGGTCCCAATCCTGGGCTGACACCGCATCGAGCAGCTCGCGCCGGAGCTCGGCGGTCCCGCCGGGAACGATGACGATTGCATCGCCGAGGTCGAGATAGCCCACGTCGCCGCCGTCGTCGAGGCCCCAACGATGCCGGGCCGACGAAGGAAGGCTCATCTGGCCGCGGGATGAGACACGTAGGTCACCGGTCGCAGTCATGATCGGAACACTACAAGGCAAGAGTCAGTCATGCCTTGTGACGAGCGTCCCACCATCCCATTGCGCACCGCCCGGCCCCCTGGAACCGATGGGCCGATCGGGCCCGGGTTCTCGGTCGATGGGTCGTCAGGGTGCGGCTCACCGTGCGGGGCGGTCGATCCCGAACGTGTCGTCACCGGCTGTCCGGGTCTCGGTGAGGCCGTCGGTGCCGTGCCGCGGCCCGTGACTTGCGGCCCGTGACTTGCGGCTCGAGCGGGGAGCGGGCCCGATGGGCCGGACGAACCGACCGATCAGCCGTCGCCGCGACGCGCGCCCTCGACCGCGGAGCCGACGATGCGGCGAAGGTAGCGGTCGGTGACGGGCTCGCCGCTCAGCAGGACGCGGTAGAAGAGCGGGGCCAGGACGAGGTCGAGCAAGAGGTCGGCGTCGACGTCGGCCGGCAGCTCGTCCCGCTCGACCGCTCGTGCGATGACGACCTTGAACTCGCCCCGGCGCTGCCGGACCATCGCTCGGTGGGCGGTGGCCAGCTCGGGGTGGCGGGCGGCGGCGGCGATGGCCGCCGGTACCGTCCGGCCGACCTGGGTGGCGGTCAGCATGTGCCGCAGCTGGCGGCCCACCTCGAGCAGGTCGCCCTCGATGGTGCCGGTGTCGGGCACCGTGCGCACCTCGTCGGTGAGCCGGGCGGCGGCGTCGACGAGCAGGTCGGCCTTGCAGGGGTAGCGGCGGTAGACGGTGGAGCGGGCCACCCCGGCCCGCTGGGCCACCGCCTCGATGGTCACGCCGTCGAAGCCGCACTCGGCGAAGAGGTCGAGTGCCGCGGCGTCGATGGCGCGGTCGGCCTCGGCGCTGCGCGGTCGACCGGGCCGAGCGGCTTCGGTGCGGTCGTCGGGCAGGCACGGTCCCGCCGAGCGAGCCCGATCGACGGCGGGAGAGGAGCGAGGCGCGGTCACCGTCGCTCAGTCGACGATCGGTGCCGGGGCCAGCTCGGTGTCGGGGATGCCCAGGTCGCCCTGGTGCTCGACCGCGTACTCGTCGTGCTGGAGCGCTCGGTCGCGGGCCTGGGCCCGGGCGGGCAGGAACGCCAGGGCGACGAGCACGCCGGCGAAGGTGGCGACCGCCGCCACCAGGGCACCGGTGTGCAGGGCGTCGACGAACGACTGGTTGGCGACCGCCAGCAGCTTGTCGGCCAGCGGTCCCTGACCGAGTGACCGCAGGTTCTCGGCCACGCCGATGGCGCCGCCGAGCGAGCCCTTGGCGGCATCGACGGCCTGGGCCGGTGCCGGCGTGCCGGCGAAGAACTCGGCGACCTTGGTGCCGTAGGTCGACGACAGCACGCTGCCGATGACGGCGACGCCGAGGGCGCCACCGACCTGGCGGGTGGTGTCGTTGACGGCCGACCCGACGCCGGCCTTGGCCAGCGGCAGCGACCCCATGACCGATTCGGTGGCCGGCGCCATCACGAAGGCCATGCCCAGGGCGATCAGCATCAGCCGGATCACCACGCCGCCGTAGGAGGTGTCGACCTGCAGGCCGGTCATCGACAGCAGGCCGAGGGTGACCAGGCCGAGGCCACCGGCCACGATCAGCTTGGTGCCGGTCTTCTCGGTGATCTTGGCGCTCATCGGGGCGGCCACCATCATCGTGGCGGCGAAGGGCAGCATGCGGACGCCCGTCTCGAGCGGCGTGTAGGCCAGCACGAACTGCAGGTACTGGGTCAGCAGGAACATCGACCCGAACATGGCGAAGAACACCAGGGTGATCGAGCCGCTGGCCGCCGAGAAGCGGGGGTTCTTGAAGAACCGCAGGTCGAGCATGGGGTGGTCGGTGTGCAGCTCCCAGGCGCCGAAGGCGGCCAGCAGCACGATGCCGATGCCGAAGGCGGTGAGGATGGTGGGGGAGGTCCAGCCCTCGCCCGGCGCCTCGATCAGGCCGTAGAGCAGGGCGACCAGGCCGGTGATCGACAGCACGGCGCCGAGCGGGTCGAGCTTGGGGGCGGTGGGGTCCTTCGACGTGGGGATGAGCACGAAGCCGGCGACGATGCCGACGATCACGATCGGGATGTTCACGAGGAACACCGAACCCCAGTAGAAGTGCTCGACGAGGAAGCCGCCGGTGAGCGGGCCGAGGGCGCCGCCGAGGCCGGCCACGCCGGCCCACACGCCGATGGCCCGGCCCCGCTCCTCGTCGGGGAACACGTTGGTGATGATCGACAGGGTGGCGGGCATGATCAGCGCCCCGCCGATGCCCATGAAGGCCCGGGTGGCGATGAGCTGGTCGGCCGACGAGGCCAGGGCCGAGGCCAGCGAGCCGATGCCGAAGATCAAGAAGCCCAGCTGGAGGGCGCCCCGCCGTCCGTAGCGGTCGCCGAGCGAGCCGGCGGTGAGCAGGAGGCCGGCGAAGACCAGCGTGTAGGAGTCGATGATCCACTGGAGCTGGCTGTTGGTGGCGCCGAGCTCCTTGACGATGGTGGGGATCGCCACGTTGAGGATCGAGTTGTCCAGCACGATCACCAGCAGGCTGAAGCACAGCACGGCCAGGATCAGCCAGCGGCGCTGGTAGGCGTGTTCCTCGACGGTCATCGCGTCCCTCTCCCTCGTTCCGCGACAGAGATGTCTCGGAACGGTCTACCGGGGCCGAGCCGCGAATCGCAACACGCTTGTCGCGAAACGTCCTGGTCCGGTCCGGTCCGGTCGGGCGATCCGGCCGGTGGTCCGCCGGTCAGGCGGGGCGGAGGCCGCGGAGGCCGGCCCAGGCGAGCTCGGCGACCTGGGCGGCCAGCTCGGCGGGGCCGAGGTCGAGGTCGTCGGCCAGCCAGTGGCGGCTGGTGGTCTCGGAGATGCCGACGATGCCGTAGGCCAGGAGGCGGCGGCGGTCGGTCGACAGCCCGTCGATGACGATGAGCTGGGCGATGGCATCCGCGATCTCGGTCTCGACCTTGAGGACCTCGGCGACGAACTCGCGGTCGCGGCGGGTGTCGCCGGCGAACAGCACGTGGAAGCCACCCCGGTTCTCGGTGACCCAGCGGAAGTAGGCCTCGAAGCCGGCCTCGACCTGCTGGCGGGGCCCGGGGGCGCCGGCGGTGGCCTTGCCCACGGCGTCGCGCAGCTGGTCACCCATCTCCCGCAGCAGCTCGAGGTACAGCTCGCGCTTGGACCCGAAGTGCTGGTACAGGACGGGCTTGGTGACCCCGGCGGCATCGGCGATGTCGTTCATCGACGCCTCGTGGAACCCCTTGCGGGAGAACACCTCGAGGGCCACGTCGAGCAGCTGCTGGCGCCGCTCGGCGGCGGGCAGGCGGGCGCTCACCGACGGCCGCCGAGAGGCGAGGCGCCGGCCGGACGCGGTCGGCCCGGCAGAGGGGGGAGGAGGTGCAGCGCCATGGTTACCAGACGGTAACAAAGGCGGCGGGTCCGGCGCACCACGGCGCCACCCGCCCGGAGGGCGGGGTCGTCGCCGACGGTGACGGGACGATGAACGATGCGCCTGGATGTCGCCGATCGCTCAACCTGCTGGGGCCGGACGCCGATGCAGAGGCCAGCGCCGGGCGGGCGCGGGTCGAGGTGGGGTCAGGTCGAGCGAGGTCAGGTCGGTCAGGTCGAGCGGGGTCAGGTCGAGGCGGGGTCAGGTCGGTCAGGTCGAGCGGGGTCAGGTCGAGGCGGGGTCAGGTCGGTCGGGTCGGGGACCGGGGTCAGGTCGGGTCGGGGTCGGAACACAGCTCAGGGGTCGAGATGCACAAGTCGAAGGGCAGCGCTCGCGCTGTCGTGGCGTCGGTGGTGTTCGTCGCGCTGGCAGCCGTGGCGGGCTGCAGCAGCAAGTCGGGCACCGAATCGTCGACGGGGACGTCGGAGGCGCCGCGCCAAGCGACCGTCGCCGCCGCCAAGCCCGATCGGGTGACGCCCACCCAGGGCACGCCCAAGGCGGGCGGCGCGCTGATCGTCGGGGTAGCGGCCGAGACCGACAGCCTCAACCCCTACGTGGGCCAGTGGAGCAACTCGTCGTACCTGGTGGCCAACGCCATGATCGAGCCGCTGGCTGCCATCGACGACAAGGGCATCGCCAAGCCCTACCTCGCCGAGTCCTTCCAGCCCTCCGGTGACTTCATGTCGTGGACCATCACGCTGCGACCCGGCGTGACCTTCCACGACGACACGCCCCTCGATGCCAGCGCCCTCAAGCGCAACCTCGAGACCGGTCGGAAGTCGGGCCTCACCGCCCAGGCGTTCAACCTGATCACGTCGATCGACGTCGTCGGCTCGCTGCAGGTGAAGATCACCATGTCGAAGCCGTGGGCGACGTTCCCGGCCTCGTTGGCCATGCAGTCCGGCTACGTCGTGGCGCCGGCCATGCTCGACGACCCGGCTGCCGCCAACGCCAAGCCGATCGGCACCGGCCCGTTCGTCTACCAGGACCGCCAGCGCGACAACTACACCAAGACCAAGAAGAACGCTGCGTACTGGCGCAAGGACGATGCCGGCGTGGCGCTGCCGTACCTCGAGTCCGTCGAGTTCCGCGTGCTCGGCGACGCCAGCTCGCGCGGCAACGCGCTGACCGCCGGTGACATCGACGCCATGGAGGTGCTCACCCCCGACGCCTACCGCCAGGCGGCGGCCGCCGCCTCGCGGGGTGAGGTGCAGATGATCACCAACGTCGGGTGGGAGACCGACGAGACGGTGTTCGCCATGAACACCGCCAAGGAGCCCTTCGACGACCTGACCGCACGGCAGGCCATCCAGTACGCCACCGACCAGAAGAAGCTCTCCGAGCAGGCCTACCAGAGCGCCTTCCCCGGCAGCTGGGGCATGTTTGAGGAGGGCTCGCCGTACTACATCTCGCCGGAGACGGCCGGCTACCCGAAGCCCGACACGGCCAAGGCCAAGGACCTCGCCGCCGAGTACGAGCGCAAGCACGGCAAGAAGCTCGAGTTCACGGCCCTCGTGCCGCCCGACCCGCAGTACCTCGCCATCGCCCAGAGCCTCAAGAGCCAGCTCGAGGAGGCCGGCATCGTGGCCAACCTGCAGGCGATCGAGCAGACCCAGCTCATCCGCACGGTCATCGCCACCGGCGACTTCCAGGCGGCCGGGTTCGTGCTGCGGGGCTCACCGTCACCCGACCAGAGCTACGTCTTCATCGCCACCAAGGCGAACCCGACCGGCCTGTCGCTCAACTTCTCCCGGCTCGACGACCCCGAGATCGTGGCTGGCATGGACGCCTTCCGGGCGGCGAGCACGCCCGACGCCCGGGTCCAGGCCATCGCCTCGGTGCAGAAGCGCCTGGCCGCCGACGTGCCGATGGTGTTCCTGGTCAACGCCCGCACCGGCTTCGTGGCCTCGAACTCGCTGCGCGGCCTGAAGGGGACGACCTTCCCCGGCACGCAGGCCACCGCCCAGGCGCCCTACCCGACGACGCCGTTCTACACGGCGATGTGGAAGGCGCCGGTCGGCGGGTGATCGGATGATCGGGGTGATCGGCTGATCGAGCCCGGCGCCGGGTGGTGATCAGGCGCCGTCGGTTCGGCCACCTGCGGCGACCCCCACGTCGGCGTCACCCGGGTCGACGGCGTCTCCGTCGTCGGTGCCCACCGCCTCCTTCGGCAGCCGGCCGAGGAAGAACAGCGCCAGCAGGTTCACCAGCGCCAGCACGCCGAGCGAGGCTCGCAGCGCGTCGATGCGGGCCGTGGTGTTGGCGTCGACGATGGCAGTGGCCGTCGGCCCGGTGATGCCCTTGGCGGTCAACGCCGCCTCGAGGTCGGCGTCGGAGACGAAGGGCGCGCCTGCCTCGAGCTGGACCGAGGCCTGGCTGGCCAGCTGGTCGGAGACGGCGGGGTTGCTCTCCAGACCGGTGAGGAACGAGGCGCTGAGGGCCGAGATCAGCACGGCGCCGGCGACGGCGGTGCCGATGGACGCGCCGAGGTTGGTGACGGTGTTCTGTAGTCCGCCGACCTCGCCGCTGCGCTCGTCGGGGACCGACGACACCGTCACGGCCCCGAGCTGGGAGGCCAGCGCGCCGATGCCGAGGCCGGCCAGCAGCATCGGCCACGTGACGATCTGGGGGCCGGCGCCCACCTCGAGGGCGCCGATCATCACGACGATGCCGGCCAGCAGCAGGGCGAAGCCGGCGCGCGCCACCAGGCGAGGAGAGGCCTGCGGCCACAGGCGGGGCACGCCGACGGCGGCGACGAGCAGGGTGATGGACAGGGGGAGGAGCCGCACGCCGGTGGCGATCGCCGACTGGCCGAGCGCGACCGACAGGAACAGCGGGATGGTGAAGAACATCCCGGCTTGGAGCAGGAACTGGAAGAAGAAGGCGACGAGCCCGCCGCGCAGCGCCTTGTTGGCGAGCAGCGCGGGGTCGAGCAGGGCCGCCTTGCCGGTGGCGATGCGGTGGCGCTCCCAGGTGAAGAAGCCGAACAGCACGGCGAGCCCGCCCAGCTCGAGCCAGAAGACCGGGGACAGGCCGAGCCAGACGGGGGCACCCGACTTGGGCTGCACGATGCCCCAGGCCCCCGACCGCAGGACGCCGAACACCAGCAGGGCGAGGCCCACGGCCGACAGCAGCGTGCCGACCAGGTCGAGGCGGACCCCCTCCTCCTTGGGCGAGTCGGCGGCCCGGCGGGCCAGGGCCAGGATCACCAGGCCCACGAGCACCTCACCGGCGAAGACGTAGCGCCACGACAGGTAGGTGGTGAAGAGGCCGCCGATCAGTGGCCCGGCCGCCACCGCGATGGCGCCGGCCGACGCGACCAGGCCGTAGGCGCGTGGCCGCTCGGCCCGGCCGAAGTTCGAGGCGACCAGGGCGACGATGGCCGGCATGATCAGCGCCGCGCCGATCCCCTCGAGGAAGGACCAGCCGAAGAGCAGCACCGGCAGCGAGGGGGCGATGGCGGTGGTGAACGATCCGCAGACGTAGATGACGATGCCCAGGCTGAAGGCCCGCTTGCGGCCGATGATCTGGCCGATCTTGCCGCCGGTGATCATGAACGAGGCCATGACCAGCGTGTAGAGGGTGATGGCGGTCTGGATGCCGGTGACGGTGGTGCCGACGTCGGCGGCCACCGTGGCGATCGAGACGTTCATGACCGAGCTGTCGAGGGTCATGAGGAACTGGGCCGATGCCAGGGTCAGGAGGATGACCCCGCCGCCGGCGGCCTTGGCGTCGGGTCCTCCCGTCGCCGCGTGGCCCTGGTCCTGTCCGCCGCCCGGGCCCGTGCCCGAGCCGGTCCCCGACGTCGTCGTCACGGCTGCCTCCCCGGTCGTCTCGAAGCGTAGACGTGGCCCCGCTCGCGGCCGGACGACCGCGGCTCGTCAGGTCGGGGGCTGGTCGGGCCCGGCCGGTTCGACCGCGGCGCGTCGTCCCGGCCAGCTCGTCAGGTCGGGGGCCAGGGCCGACCAGTCGCCGGTGCGCCGGCAGCCGGCCCACACGCCGGCGCCGTAGGCCACGTCGTCGGCGAGGTGGAGGGCGAGGTAGGTCAGGGGATCGAGGCCGCGGTCGCCCGCCGACCAGTCGGCCAGCGCCGGGGCCAGGGCCGCGGCCAGCGTGGCCCGCCGGGCCCGGCGGGACACCGTCGATGCGGCCGCCGCGATCGGCCACCAGGTGCGGGTGACGGCCGAGGCGATGGGCCGCCAGGCCCGCAGCGTCCCGCCGCCGGCCAGCCGCACCGCCTCGGCCTCGCGGTCGGGCAGCTCGGGCAGTCGGTCGCGCAGGCCGGCGGTGGCGGCGGCGGTGACGGCGACGCCCAGCACGGGGTGCCCCGTCGCGGCCAGCGCCCAGGCGCCGGCGGTCCACGCCGACACGGCCAGGGGAGGGACGGCGCCGGGGTGGCGGCGGGCCAGCGGCGCGGCGGCGGTGCCGTAGTCGAAGCGCTGCCGCAGCCACGGGCCCAGCCGGGGTCGGGGCGGGTGCTCGGCCCGGGCCGCCGGCTCGTAGCGCACGGTGTGGCCGGCCTCGACCAGTCGCCAGACCAGGTCGACGTCCTCGCCGAAGCGCAGGTCGGCGTCGAAGCCACCGACGGCGCGGATCGCATCGGTGCGGGCGACCAGGCAGGTCGTGGGCACGTAGGCGAGGCGGGTGCGCGGCGCCACCCGACCCTCCTCGTCGCCGAGGTCGATGGGGGAGCGATCGTGCTCGAAGCGGGCCAGAACGCCGTCGTCGCCGGGGCCGGCGACCACCCGGGGGGCGACGGCGGCCACCGCCGGGTCGGCGAGGTGGGCGCGCAGGGTGGCGAGGGCGTCGGGGGCGGGCTCCACGTCGCAGTCGACGAAGGCGACCACCGGCGTGGCCACCGCCGCGAGCCCGGCGTTGCGGGCGGCGGCCGGGCCGCCGTTGCGGTCGAGGCGCACGACGTCGGCGCCGTGGGCGGCGGCGACCGTCGCCACCGCCGCCGGGTCGGTCGACCCGTCGTCCACGACGACCACGCGGCTCGGTGGCGCCGGTCGGCCGAGGCCCAGCGCGGTGAGGGTGCGGCCGAGGTCGGCGGCCCCGTCCCGGCACGGCACCACCACGGTGAGGTCGGCGGCGCTCCAGGGGCCAGGCCCGTCGGGCCGGGGGTGGGCCAGACCACCGTCGAGCAGCCGGCGGGCCAGCCGGTTCGCGCCGTCGCCGGGTCCGACCGGGGCTCCATCGACCCAGCGGTCGACCAGGCGGGCGCCGGCCTCGGTGACCCGCACGATCCGCAGCGGCGAGCCCCCGATCAGCACGCGGCCCTCGTCGACCCGGCGCACCGACCCGTCCAGCACCAGCCCGAACCCGATCGGCACCCCACCGCCCCCGAGCCCCGGCGGCCCCCCTCCTTCCCCGAACTTTGGAGGATCCGCGTCACCCCCTGACGCGGATCCTCCAAAGTTCGCAGGGGTGGGGGGGCGGGTGGTCATCGGTCGAGGAGGGCGGCGAAGGCGGCGGGGACGCCGGACGGTCCGGTCAGGGGGACGACGCGAGCGCCGATCGAGCGGGCGAAGGCGGTGGCGTCGTCGGCGTCGTCGGCCGGGGCGATCACGCCGACCTCGTCGGCCCCGAGGGCCAGCGCCGAGGGTCGGGGGTCGCCGCCCTCGGTCGCCCGGCAGTCCGACAGCACCACCACGACCTTGCGGCGGGCGGGCGAGCGCTCGAGCTGGGCCCGGGCCACCCGCAGGGCCAGGCCGAGGTCGGTGGGGCCGAAGCCGCGCAGGCGCAGCAGGTCGTCGGCCACGGCCTCGGGTGGGCGGTCGTCGCCCTGGCCCTTGAGGACCAGCGCCTCGCGCCCGAAGGCGACGACGGAGTGGTCGGCGCCGGCCTTCCACGCGGCGGCGCCGGCGGCCACCGCGGCGGCGGCCAGGCGCTCGCCGTGCATCGAGCCGCTGCGGTCGACCACCAGGCACAGGGCGGTGGACGGACGCCCCCAGGTGGTGACCCGCAGCTCGTCGGCCCCCGCGGGCGTGCCCGAGGCCCGCGCCAGGGTGAGCGCCTCGAGGCTGGCGTCGAGGTCGAGGTCGCCCACGGCCCGGTCGGCGGGGGTGGGCACCGGTCGGCCGATGCCGCCGCGCCGCACGCGCCCGGTGCGCGACACGTCGAGCACCACCCGGGCCGCCAGCCGTCGGGCCAACGCCCGCAGCTTCTCGTCGGTGGCCCCGGTGAGCTCGGCCAGCAGGGTGAGGGCGGCGTCGGGGTCGTCGGCCATGGCCTCGTCGAAGGCCGTCTCGTCGAGGGCGCCGACCTCGGGGGAGATCTCGGCGAAGTGCTGGTGCTGCTCGAGCGACCGCCGCGGGGTGGTCTGGCGGCGCTGCTCGTCGAGGTGGCGCTGGGCCTCGTCGCCCTCGAGGACCCGGTCCCGGGACGAGGCCGACGAGCCGGAGCCGTCGTCGGCCTTCAGGCTTTTCCCGGGTCGGGCCTCGAGACGCCGGGTGGCGCGTCGCGCCCGTCGCCCTCGCCGTCGGCCGCAGCACCCACGGCCCGCCACAGCTCGCGGATCAGCTCGTCGGCGTCGCGGTCGGCGCCCTCGTGGACGCGGATGCGCCCGCTCAGGGCGGTGAGGGCGGCGTCGAGGCCGACGGCGTCGGCGCTCGGCTGGCCCTCGCGCAGGTGGGCCAGCTCGGTGGCGAGCAGCACCAGGTCGATGGCGCCGCGGACGGACGACCCGACGCGGATGTCGGGGTGCTCGCGGGTGGCGCGCACGACGGCAACCGCCCGTGTCACCAGGGCGGGGTCGGCATCGGGAGCCTCGCGCCGCACGATCTCCGCCTCGGCGTCGGCGGACTGGTAGCCGATGGTGACCCGGCACATGCGGTCGTAGATGGCGGCCGAGATGCGGGCGGTGCCCACGGCGTCGAAGGGGTTCATGGCCGCCACCAGCCGGAAGCCGTCGGACGCACCGATGCGGCCCAGGCGGGGCACGTGCAGCTCGCCCTCGCTCATCACCGTGACGAGCACGTTGAGGGTCTCCTCGGGCACGCGGTTGAGCTCTTCGACGTAGAGCAGGCAGCCGTCGCGCAGGGCGGTGACGAGCGGGCCGTCGACGAAGGTCGTCGGCGAGTAGCCCTGGTCGAGGACCTGGGCCGGATCGAAGTGGCCGACGAGGCGGCCGGGGGTGAGCTCGGCGTTGCCCTCGACGAAGGCGAAGCCGGTGCCCTCGACGTCGGCCACGGCGCGCAGCATCGTCGACTTGCCGGTGCCGGGCGGTCCCTCGAGCAGGACGTGGCGGCGACCGGCGAGGGCGGCGACGACGAGCTCGAGCTCGCGCCGCCGCCCCACCACGGTCGTGTCGAGCCGGTCGACGAGCTGCCGGCCGGCGGAGGTCACGGGACTGGGGTTCGGCTGATCAGGCGTGGTCGGCGCTGATCAGTCGTCGTAGACGATGACGCCACGGATGTTCTTGCCGTCGCGCATGTCCTGGTAGCCCTGGTTGATGTCGTCGAGGGTGTAGGTGTTGGTGATCATCTCGTCGAGCTTGAGCTTGCCGCTCTGGTACAGGCCGAGCAGCTTCGGGATGTCGTAGCGGGGGTTGCCGCCACCGAAGATGCAGCCCTTGAGCGCCTTCTGCTGCATGGCCAGGTCGAACAGGCTGAGCTGGGCGTCGGTGGCGTTGATGTTGGCCACCGCGGTGTAGCAGCAGGTGCCGCCCTTGGACACCAGGCCCATGATCTGGGCGAGGTCGCTGCCCTGGCCCTCGCCGACGGTGACGATGACCTTGTCGGCGTTGCGGCCCCAGGTGAGCTCGGCCAGCAGGGCGCCGGCCTCTTCGAGGCTGGCGGCCGAGTGGGTGGCGCCGAACACCTGCGACTGCTCGCGCTTGAACTCGACCGGGTCGACGGCCACGACGTAGCGGGCGCCGGCCAGGGCAGCCCCCTGCACGGCGCTCATGCCGACGCCGCCGGTGCCGACCACGACGACGGTGTCGCCGGGCTGCACGTCGGCCACGTAGGTGGCCGAGCCCCAGCCGGTGGTGACGCCGCAGGCGACCAGGCAGGCCTTCTCGAGCGGGACGTCCTGGGGGATCTTCACCAGCGACGCCTGGTTCATCACGCTGTACTCGGCGAACGAGCCGAGGCAGCACATCGTGGCGATGTCCTTGCCGTCGTGGGTGTGGTGGCGCACGGTGCCGTCGAGCTGGGTGCCGGCGAGCAGCATGGCGCCGAGGTCGCACAGGTTCGAGTGGCCGGTCACGCAGCTGGGGCACTTGCCGCAGGCGGGCACGAACGAGGTCACGACGTGGTCGCCGACCGCCAGGTCGGTGCAGTCGGGGCCCACCTCGACCACCACGCCGGCGCCCTCGTGGCCGGCGATGATCGGGTACTGCTTCCAGCCCATGAGCTCGAGGACCTCGGGCGGCAGCGACATGTCGCCGGTGACCAGGTGCTCGTCGGAGTGGCACATGCCGGTGGCCTTGAACTTCACCAGCGCCTCGGCCCCCTGCGGGGCGTCGAGCTCGATCTGCTCGATCTTGTAGTCGGTGTGCGGCTCGTAGAGGACGGCGGCCTTGGTCTGCATGGAACCCCCCATGGGAACGTCGCGCCCGGAACGCCGGTGCGCGTGGCGGCGGCAACCCTACCGCCTGGTCCACGACCCCCCGCACGCCGGCGCGGGGCAGCGTCGGAGCAGGCCCGAGGCCTCGGCGCTCGTCAGGGGGTGGCGGTCATCCCGCCGTCGACCGGGACGACGGCGCCGGTCATGCCCGAGGCCGCCTCCGAGCAGAGCCACACGACGGCGGTGGCGACCTCGTCGGGCTCGAGGATGCGCCGCAGCGCGTGGTGGGCGGCGAACTCGTCGGCCGACGCCAGCTCGTAGATCACGGCGCTGGCGTCGAGCATGGCGGTGCGGGTGGAGCCCGGGCACACCGCGTTGGCGGTCACGCCGCGCTCGCCCAGCTCGGCGGCCAGCGACTTCACCAGGCCGATCACGCCGTGCTTGGAAGCCGTGTAGGCCCCCAGCTGGGGCAGCCCGTCGAGGCCGGCGGTGGAGGCGATGGCGACGAACCGGCCCTGGCGGGGCTCGGGGGCGTCGAGCAGCGCCGGGATGGTGGCCCGGGCCAGGCGCCAGACGCCCGTGAGGTTGACGTCGACCATGGCGTTCCAGGTGACGTCGTCGGTCTCCCAGGCGGGTGGGCCACCGGCGATCACGCCGGCGGCGGCCACGGCGGCGTCGAGGCGGTCCCACCGCTCGAGCACGTCGCGCACGGCGATGTCGAGGCCGCTCTGGTCGCGCACGTCGGCGACCAGGCCGACCGCCGCGCTGGTGTCGCCCTCGGCGGCGCCGACGCAGCGGGCCACGGCCACGTCGAGGTCGTGGCGGGTGGCGAGGGGGTAGGGCAGCTCGGGGTCGTCGGCGCAGCGGTCGACGAGGGCGACCCGCCACCCGGCGGCCGCCAGGCCGGCCCCGACGGCGGCCCCGATGCCACGCCCTCCGCCGGTGACGACGGCGACGCGGCGGGGATCGGAGGACTCGGTGGAGGTCATGGTCGGTGCTCCTGGTGGGGGTCGGCGGCCGCCAGCGCGGCGGTGACGGTGCGATCGAGGTCTGCGGCGAAGTCTTCCAGCAACGCGGCCCCCGCGGCGGCGGACGCCCCGGCCGGGTCGCCGAGCACGCCGTTGGCCGACACGGCGGCCACGCCGCCGCGGCGCAGGTCGTCGAGCAGCTCGGGCAGCGGTTCGGTCCGGCCCGCCGTGGCGCGGTCGAGGTGCACCACCTCGGGGGCGATGGCGAGCAGCAGCGAGGTCTCGACCCGCCCGGCGTGGCTGTCGTCGGCCGGCCACCGCGGCCACCACGCCCGGACCGGCCGGCCCTCGCCGACCAGCACGTCGAGCGCGGTCCGCACGGCCTCGCCGTTGCCGCCGTGGCCGTTCACCAGCACGACGGTGGCCACCGGTGCTCCGGGCTCGCCGCCGCCCCTGCTGCTGCCGCGGCCGCCGCCGCTGCTGCCGCCGCCGTCGCCGGTGCGGCCCGGTGTGCGGTCGCCGGTGGCCGAGCGCACCAGCTCGACCAGGACGGCGGCCAGGGCCTCGTGGCCGATCGACAGCGTGCCGGCGAAGCCCTGGTGCTCGCCGCTGGCGCCGTAGGGGATGGCCGGCGCCGCGGCCGCGTCGGGGCGGCCGGCCGCCACCCGCTCGGCCACCGCGGTGGCGATGCGGGTGTCGGTGTCGAGGGGCAGGTGGGGGCCGTGCTGCTCGGTGGCCCCCAGCGGGACCAGCAGGGCGACCGGTCCCGTCGTCGCCCGGTCGGGCCAGGTGGCATCGGCCCAGCGCCCGCCCGGCGCCGGTGGCTCCACGGCCACCTCGGCTCAGCCCGCGCCGGGCTCGTCGGCCGTCGGCCCGCTTGCGCCGCTCGTGCCGGTCGCACCGCTCGTGCCGGTCGCACCGCTCGTGCCGGTCGCACCGCTCGGCCCGGCGTCGTCGTTGTCGAGGACGCCCCACGTGCGCAGCTGGTCGAGCACGAGGTCGGCCGCCTCCCCGGCGTCGTCGGTGACGACGGTGCGGGCGGGCGCGTGGTCGACGAGGGCCCCGGTGATGGCGAGGATCCGCTCTCGGGGGCTGAGCGACAGGTCGGGTGGGGGCAGTGCTCGGGCCCGCGGGCGGGCCGGGCCGGTGCGGACCGTGCGGACCCGGGCGTGGCGGCCGGTGGGCCCGGTGACGACCTCGACCGGCGCGTCGGCGGCGGCGAGCAGCGCGGCGAGCGGGGCCCGGCGCAGCGAGGCGGTGCCGCCCTCGAACGACAGCACCGCCGGCTCGTGCACCTCGAGGATCTCGCGGCGGCCGTGGTCGAGGCGGCGGGTGGCGCGCAGCCGGCCCGGACCGGCGCCCCGCACGCCGGCGGCCGTCCAGTCGTCGTCAGCCTCGTCGGGGTCGTCGACGACGTCGGCCTCGCTCCGGTCCTGGCCGGCGGCGGGTGCGGGGTGGACGGCGACGAGGCCCAGGGCCTGCGGGCGTTCGAGGCGGGCGGCGAGGAAGGCGGGCACCGCGCCCGACCCGCGATCGGCGCTCCAGTCGCCGCAGCAGATCAGCCCACAGTCGGCCAGCACGTCGGCCAGACCGGCGGCCACCTCCTCGCTGGCGGCCCCGGTCGGCAGGTCGACCCGCACGGCGCGGGCGGCGCCGACGGCGAGGGCGTCGCGCAGCAGGTCGTCGACGCCTTCGGGCCCGGCGCTGGCCACGACCACCTGGCGCCCGCCCCGCTCGGCGATCCGCAGCGCCCACTCGAGGGCGGCGCGGTCGGCGGCCGAGCAGCCGGCGAAGCGCTCGTCGCCGGCGACGGTCCCGGTCAGCCGGTCGACCTCGGGCCGCAGGTCGATCCACTTGATGGCCACCCCGACCGGGGGGAGCGGCGCGTCGGACGGCACGCCGGTCGAGCTCGACGGGTCGGTGGGACGGGAGGTGGCCACGTCAGCTCCGGTGGAACACGACGCCGCTGCCGCCGTCGGGGTAGGTCCAGGTGATGGCGCCCTCGTTGTTGCACACGAGGTAGCAGGTGCCGCACTCGAAGCACTGCTCGTAGTTGAAGACGATGCCGCCGTCGCTGGTGGGCACGAAGAGGTTGGCCGGGCAGGCGGTGACGCACTCCTTGGTGGTGCACCCCCGGCACGAGTCGCCGTCGACGGTGATGTGGGCCCGCTCGCCGACGCGGAAGTCGACCAGGGCCATGCGGTCCTCGAAGGACACCGGGGCCCAGTCGCCCACGACCGGGTTGGTGGTGGCGGGGCTCGGGGCACCGAGGAGCGGGCGGCGGCGGAGGTTCATGGCGTCGGCATCATCCGTAGGTGCGCAGGCCGGCCCAGGCATCGGCGGCCAGGTGGCGCAGCTTCACGCCCGAGGCGCGCAGCTGCTTCCAGGCCAGGGCGGTCACGCCCTTCTTGGGCTCGGGGTTGGTGACGGTGAACAGGGACTCGACCAGGTTGCACACGAGGGCGGGGTACTGCTGCTGGACCCGGTCGCTCATGACCAGGCCGGGGGCGCCGGCCAGCTTGCGGTGGTCGGCGAGCACGAAGGTCGACTCCATGCGGGTGCGGTACGACTCGAGCGAGGGGGCCGACACGTCGCCGGTGCGCAGCGCCTCGAGCGCGGTCTCGCCGGCGGCGGCGCCCGAGCCGATGGCGAAGTTGACGCCCTCCAGCCAGATGCCCGCCGCGAGGCACATGGCGGCGGCGTCGCCGGCGACCAGCATCCCGTCGGTGACCAGCTCGGGCATCATGTCGAGGCCGGCCTCGGGGATGAGGTGGGCCGAGTACTCCTTGAGCTCGGCCCCGTCGACCATGGGGGCGATCATCGGGTGGCGCTTGAGCTCGGCGATGATCTCCTCCGCCCGCCGCTTCGACGCGGCCAGGGCCGGCAGGCTGAGCACCACCCCCACCGCGATGGTGTCGAGGTTGGTGTAGACGAACCCACCGCCGGGGATGCCCTGGGTGCAGCCGATGATCTCGAGGTCGGCGCCCTCGTGGCCGGTGAGGCCGAACCGCTTCTCGATCTCCTCGCGCGGCAGGGCCAGCACCTCCTTGGCCCCCAGCGTGAAGTGGGCGGCGTCGGTGTGGTGGTAGATGCCGGCGGCCTTGGCGAGGAACGAGTTCACGCCGTCGCAGGCGATCACGAGCCGGGCGGTGAGGTCGCCGTCGGGGCGATCGGTGCGCACGCCGACGATGCGGCCGCCGCGGTCGCGCAGCAGGCCGGTGGCGGTGGTGGAGGTGACGAGGGTGGCGCCGGCGTCGGTGGCCTTGGAGGCGAGCCAGGCGTCGAAGTCGGGCCGCAGCGTGGTGCACCCGTTGTAGGGGGCCTCGCCCCACGCCGTGGTGCGGTAGTCGATGGTGAGCGCCTGGGTGTCGGTCATGACGACCGTGCCGCGACGGGTCACCCAGCGCTGCACCGGCACCTCGTCCCACCAGCTCGGGACGAGCGTGTCGAGGATGCGGCCGTAGACGACGCCGCCGTACATGTTCTTCGAGCCGGGGAACGGGCCCCGCTCGAGCAGGCACACCCGCTTGCCGGCCCGGGCCAGGACGAGGGCGGCGGCCGAGCCGGCCGGACCGGCGCCCACCACGATCACGTCGAAGTCGTAGGCGTCGGGGGTGTCGACCACGGCGACCTGCGACGCCGGCCCGGCGAGGCGGTCGGCCTGCGTGCGCGTGTCGGTGGCGACGGTGGTCCGGGTCGGGCCGCTCATGGCTGGTGCACCCCCAGGCGCCGGGCCAGGGCGTCGACGAGGGCCGGGGCATCGGTGACGATGGCCAGGTCGGCCAGGGCCATCATCGGGCAGCTGGCGTCGGTGTTGACCGCGATCACGTGGCGGGGCGACCCGAGGCCGGCGGTGTGCTGCACGGCCCCGGAGATGCCGAAGGCCAAGTAGACGTCGGGGTGCACCGCCACGCCGGTGGTGCCGATCTGGCGCTCGTAGGGCAGCCAGCCCCAGTCGGTGACCACCCGGGTGCCGCCGATGGAGCAGCCCAGCGCGGTGGCGACCTCGGCCAGGCGATCCATGGCCTCGATGGAGCGCAGGCCGGCGCCGCCGCCGACGATGCGGGGGGCCTCGGCCAGGTCCATGGTGGCCGGATCGGGGGGCAGCACCTCCACCAGGACGGCGTCGTCGACGGCGTGGTCCGGGGCGGGCAGGTCGATGGTGCGAACGGTGGGCACGACGGCATCGTCGGGCTCGACGCCGCGGACGCCCGGCTGGAGCGTCGCCACGAAGGGGACGTCGGTGACCTGCTCCTCCATCACCAGGCCACCGTGGCGGGCGACGGTGGCGCCCGACGGGGTCACCTGCACGGCGCCGGTGAGCAGCGGCCGGTCGAGCAGGTGGGCCAGGCGGGGGGCCAGGTCGCGGCCGTCGGGCGACGCCGGCAGGATCAGCACGTGCTCGCCCTCGACCAGGGCGGCCAGCCCCGCGCTCCACGCGCCGGGGGTGAAGGCGTCCTGCTCGCACACCGTCACCTCGTCGGCCACGCCGTGCAGGCCGGCCACGGCATCACCGGCGCGGTCGCCGATGAGGAGCACGCGACCGCCCGCCTCGGCGGCGGCCTCGTCGCCCCCGATGGGCAGCTCGCCGGCGCGCACCGGCACCACCGCGATCATCGGGTCACCTCCCCGTCGGACGCTGCGGGGACGCCGGCGGCGTCGTCGGTCGCGTGCGGTGCGCTCACAGCTGCGCTCCGATGCGGTTGCCGTCCACGACGGCGGCGTGGGCGCGGCGCGGGGCCACGCAGTCGCCGACGCGGTGCACCTCGGTGGCGGAGCCGGCGAAGCGCTCGCGCAGGCGGTGGTACAGCGAGTCGGCCGGGCTCGGCGGCACGGCCAGCACGACCCAGTCGGCGGTGCGGGGCGTGGTGGTCCCGGTGGGGTGGTGCAGCACCTGCAGGTGGCGACCCTCGAGGCCGACGACGACGGAGTCGGTGGTCTGCACGATGCCCTTCTTGCCGGCCCGCAGCCACCAGTTCTCCATGTCGAGGGTGATGCCCAGGTCCTGGCCGACGACCATGCCCGGCGACATCACCTCCACCTGGCAGCCGCGGTCGGCGAGCAGCTCGGCCACCGATGTGGCCTGGTGGAAGCCGAGCTCGTCGATGAGCAGCACCGACCCGGTCGGCGCGTAGCGCCCGGTGACCACGTCCAGGACGTCGATGACCCGCAGCGGCTCGTCGTCGCTGTGGTCGTCGCCCGGGTCGTCCTGCGTGCCCGGTGCGGGAGCGTCGCCCACGACCGGCTCCTCTCGGCCACCGGCCCCGTCGACGGGCAGCAGCTCGACGACCGGCACCGCCTCGTCGTGCGGGGGTGGCGGTGGTGCCCACCAGGGGCGGTTCGGCTCGGAGCCGGTGGCCACGACGACCACGTCAGGATCCAGCCGGTCGACCACCTCGTCGGTGACCTCGGTGCCGAAGCGCAGCTCGACGCCGAGCTGCTCGCACTCGATCAGCTGGTTGCGCACCAGGTCGCCCAGCTCGGCGCGGTTGGGCACGCGCGCCGCCCAGCGCACCTGGCCACCGGCCTCGTCGTCGCGCTCGCAGACCACGACCGAGTGCCCGTGCTGGGCCGCCGAGATGGCCGCCTGCAGGCCGGCCGGGCCGGCGCCGACCACCAGCACCCGCTTGGCCGCCGGCCGGCGGGTGGGCGCCGGCAGCGTGGCCTCGCGGCCGGTGCGCGGGTTCTCGATGCAGCCGAGCCAGCGGTTGAGGCCCATGCGCCCCACGCACTCCTGGTTGCACGACAGGCACAGGCGGATCTGGTGGTGCGAGCCGGCCCGGGCCTTGGCGGTGAACTCGGGGTCGGCGATCTGGCCCCGCACCACGCCGATCAGGTCGGCGTGTCCCTGGGAGAGCGCACGCTCGGCCTGCAGCGGGTCCTTGAACCGGCCGACGCCGACCACCGGCAGGTCGACCGCCTTGCGGATGGCGCTCGGGATGAACATGGCGTACTCGGGCGGGATGTGCATCGACGCCTCGATCATGAACAGCGACGCCGTCGCCACCCCGATCGAGGTGTTGATGTAGTCGACGAGGCCGTTCGCCTCGACGGCGCGGGCCACCTCGACGGTCTCGTCGATGGTGATGCCCTGCTCGATCAGCTCGTCGCCGCAGAGCCGCACGCCGAGCGCGAGGTCGCGGCCGATGGCCTCGCGGACGGCGGCGACGATCTCGTGGAGGATGCGGGCCCGGTTCTCGAGCGACCCGCCGTACTCGTCGGTGCGCACGTTGGTGGCCCGCGACAGGAAGCCGCGCACGATCGAGCTGTGGGAGCACTGCAGCTCGATGCCGTCGAAGCCGCCCTCCTTGCACCGGGCGGCGACCTCGGCGTAGCCGGCGACGATCTCGGCGATCTCGAGGTGGTCGACCGCCTTGGGGACCTCGCGGAACAGCGGGTCGGCCACCGGCGACGGCGCCCACACCGGCAGCCGCGTGTACATCGACGACGCCTGGCCGCCGTTGTGGTTGATCTGGGCGAAGATCGGCACGCCGTGGGCGTGCACCGCCTCGGTGATGCGCCGGTAGCCGGGCACCACCTCGGGGTGGAAGGCGTGGATCATCTTCTCGTAGGGCCAGTCGGTCGGGTGGACCGAGTGCTCCTCGGTGATGATCAGGCCGGCGCCGCCGGCGGCCCGGGCCGCGTAGTAGGCGGCGTGCTGCTCGGACGGCAGCCCGTGGTCGGCGTAGTTGGTGAGGTGGGCGGCGAACACGATGCGGTTGTGCACCGTGACCGGGCCCAGCTGCAGCGGGCTGAACAGGTAGCGGTACTGGCCCCCGGCCATCAGCGACCACCCCCCCGGGCGGCGTCGGTGGCGGTCGTGGCCGGCGGCCGCGTGGACTTCGTGGTCCCCCCGATGGCCACGGTCAGACCTCGCCCTCGACGGTGAGCGCCGCCCGGCGGCCTTCGAGGACCGCTTCGTACAGCGAGCGCGGGGCGACGCAGTCGCCGGCGCGGACGTGGTGGTGGCCGGTGGCCTCCCACAGCCGCTCGTCGGGCAGGCGCTGGCCGGCGTCGACCAGCGCGGCCGCCTTGAGCTCGCTCAGCTCGCCGCTGAAGCGGTCCTCCACGGTGATGGTGGACTTCTTCACCGACCGCAGCACGGCCCGCTTGTGGAGCGTGACGCCGGCCGACTCGAGCCGGGTGTTGGCGGGGGCGAGGTCGCCGGATCGCGACAGCAGCGTGCCGACGATGAGGTCGGGGGAGACCAGCGTGACCTCTCGGCCCGCTGCGACCAGGGCCTCGGCGATGGAGATGCCGACCGGCCCGCCGATGGGGTCCCACACGGCGATCGGCCCGGGCGGGAGCCCGCCGTCGCCGTCGCCGGCCCGCAGCGCCTCGAGCACGGTGAGGGCGTCGTGCACGACGGCGGTCTTGGTCGTCTTGTAGGTGGTGGCGCCGGGCAGCGAGCCGGTGGCCAGCACCACGTGGTCGACGTCGGCGGCCGCGAAGGGATCGGTCTCGCCCCGCATGGCGTCGGCGGCGGTGACCTTGGCCGCCCGGCCCAGCTCGACGGTGACGCCGAGGCGCTCGACCTCGGCCTGCAGCCAGTCGGCGACGAGCGCCAGCCGGTCGCGGCCGGCCCCGGCGGCCGCCGCCCGCACCACACCGCCGAGCTCGTCGCCCTGCTCCCACAACGTCACCTGGTGGCCGCGCGACGCCGCCACGCGGGCGGCTTCGAGGCCGGCCACGCCACCGCCGACCACCAGCACCGAGCACGGGCGGGCGGCGGTGCCCTCGACGGACGGGTCCTCGGTCTCGTGGCCGGCGCTCGGCTCGACCACGCACGAGACGATGGGGTTGCGGTTGTCGCGGACCTTGCACGTCTGGTTGCAGAGGATGCACGGCCGGATCTGCTCGGCCTCGCCGGCGGCCAGCTTGGCCACGAGGTCGGGGTCGGCGATCTGGGCCCGGGTCATCTCGACGCCGTCGGCCTTGTCGCCGTCGCCCACCGCCCACTCGGCCTGGCCCCAGTCGACGATCGAACCCTGGGCGTAGACCGGCACGCGTCCCTCGACGGCGGCTCGCACCTGGGCGCTGAGGTCGAGGTTGAACCCCGGCGGCGTGTGGCCGTCGGGGCGCGTGGCCGGCACCGAGAAGATGGCGCCGCGCACGACGACGAGGTAGTCGATCCAGGGCAGCAGCGAGGCCGCCACCTCGGCGGCGGCCTCGGGGACGAGCCCGGCCCACGGGGCCAGCTCGTCGCACGACAGCCGCAGCCCCACGACGCGATCGCCGGCGGCGGCCCGCACG
The DNA here is from genome assembly GCA_046331175.1 of Acidimicrobiales bacterium. Lineage (GTDB taxonomy): Bacteria > Actinomycetota > Acidimicrobiia > Acidimicrobiales > Acidimicrobilacustridaceae > JAWKIW01. Next base: position 79,630 of record JAXLRI010000008.1, on the reverse strand, counting down.
GCGTGGAGCACCTCGCGGGCGAAGCGGGTGCGGTCGGTGCCGTAGGCGTCGTCTCGGGTGTTGGTGAGCCCGGACAGGAACTGGCGCACGAGGCTGTTCTGCCCGGCGTTGACCTCGACCCCGTCGAGGCCGGAGGCGACGGCCAGGGCGGTGGCCTCACCGAAGCCGCGCACGACGGCGGCGATGTCGTCGTGCTCCATGACCTTGGGGACCTCGCGGGTGTTCACCTCGGGTACGCCGCTCGGGGCCCACAGCTCGCGCTGGGAGTAGGCCGACGCGCCCTGGCCGCCGGTGTGGCCGATGGCGGCGAGCGCCAGGCCGCCGTGGGCGTGCACCCGCTCGGCCAGCGCCGACCAGCCCGGCCCGCACGCCGCCGCCAGCGGGCAGCGCTCGTACGGCCAGTCGGACTCGTGGACCGACGCCTCCTCGCACACGACGACGCCGGCGCCGCCCCGTGCCCGTCGCTCGTAGTAGGCGAGGTGGCGCTCGGAGATCGACCGGTCCCAGCCGAGGTTGGTCTCGTGGGGGCCGAACAGGACGCGGTTGGGGGCCGTGGCCCCGCGCAGCACCAGCGGTTCGAGCAACCTCACGCCCGGGAGTCTCGCGTAGGGCACGGCGGCGTCGGCAATCCACGACGGTTCGTCAGGTCCCGATCGTCGTCTCGTCGCCCTCCGACCGTCCGCTGGTCGCCACCGGGGCCAGGGCCGGCGCGGTCACAGGCACCTCTCAGGCCGGCTTCGCTACGTTCGGCCCGACCACGACGTGCCGCTCGAGCGCCCGGCGCCGGTGCGGGGTGGTGCCCGCCGGGCACCCGCCGTCGGTCGTCGTCGCCCCGTCGCTCGGAGGTCCCGCCATGCCCGTTCGTCGCGCCGCGCCGGCGCGCCCGTCGTCGCCCCCGATGCCCGCGGGGACGTCCCGACCCGCCGGTCGGGGACGCCGGCTGCTCGCCCCCCTCGGGCTGGTGGCCGTCGCCGTGGCGGTCGGCTGCACCACCGTGCGCCCCGGCCCGCTGCCCCCGCCACCACCCTCGGGGCCGTCGAGCACGACGTCGTCGATCCCGGCCACGACGACGTCGACCGGCGCGTCGAGCTCCACGACGACGACCGCCGCGGCCGGGTGCCCGTCCGCTGCCTTCGCCGACCTGTCGTCGATGCCCGGCGCCGGCAGCGGCTACGCCCGCCCGTCGCTCGGCGTCCGGTGCACCGCCACCGAGCTCGTCGTCACCTCGAACGGGATGCCGTCGTACGCCTTCACGCCGATGACCCCCAACCCGCTGAAGACCCAGAGCTGGACCTGGCACGTGCCCCTGCGCCCGACACCCGCCGCGTCGACGACCAGCATCGTCAACCGCCTCGGCACCATCGGCTTCACCGTCACCGGCCTGCCGATCTACGGGCCGACCGAGGGCGGCCAGCCGGCCTCGGAGGCCTACGGCGATCCGGTCGCCAACGGCATCCTCGACACCTGCGGCGGGCACACCGGTCCGGCCGGCGAGTACCACGACCACGCCCTGCGGGACACCTCGGCCTGCGGCCTGGGCGCCTCGCCGATCCTCGGGTACGCCATCGACGGGTTCCCCATCTACGGCTCGCGCGGCTGCCTCGACGTGGCCTGCACCCAGGTCGTCACCTTCACCAGCGGGTACGTGCGGACCGGCGATCCGACCACCCAGGCGTGGTCCGCCCACGAGTACCGGTCCTCCTCGGACCCGACGGTGCTCGACGCCTGCAACGGCCGGGTCGGCCCCGACGGGACCTACCGCTACCACGCGACATCGACGTTCCCCTACACCATCGGCTGCTTCCGGGGGACGCCGACGACGCAGTCGGGTGCCGCCGGTGGGCCGATGCCCCCGATGGGGTGATCCCTGACCGGCGGCGGGTCGCCCGTCGCCGGCCGAGGTCGGATCAGCCGCCCGACTGCTTCTTGGCCCAGGCGATGAACTCGTCGAGGTTCGACGGGCAGAACTCGGTGACGCCGGCCCCGACGACCACGCCGACGTCGCGCGCCGACAGCTGGCCGTCGAGGGCATCGACGATGCCGCCGCGCATGGCCTTGTCGACGCCCTTGGCGGCGATGTCGGCGCACGCCGCCTTGGCGACCCGCTCGGCGTCGGCCCGGGTGATGCCGGGGACCTCGCGGTGGACGGTGGTGAAGAACAGCGAGCCGTCGCTGGTGGCGGCCGCCGCTGACGGCGTGACGGTGGTGACCGTGGAGGCCACCGCGCCGAAGCTGCCGGACGCCCCCTCGGAGGAGGTGGTGGTCGACGGACGCGACGAGCTGGACGTCGAGGACCGCCGGGTGGTGCCGGTGCCACCGCTCGCTCCGCCGCCGGATCCGCTCGATCCTCCGCTCGAGGTCGTGGTCGACGGCCCTCCGACCGCGGTGCCCACCGACGAGAACTTCGACGAGGCGTTCCGCCCGAGGAAGGTGACCGCCAGGATGCACACGACGGCGACCACGGCGATCAGGGCCGGGATCCCGAGCACCAGGAGCACGATGGCGGTGGTGTTCGACCTCGGGCTCGGCGGCGCGTAGCCCGGCGGCACGCCGTAGGCCGGCGGTTGCCCGTACGTCGGGGGTTGCCCGTACGTCGGGGGTTGCCCGTACGCCGGGGGTTGCCCGGAGGCGGCTGGCTGTCCGGAGGCCGGGGGTTGCCCGTACGTCGGGGGTTGCCCGTACGCCGGGGGTTGCCCGTACGTCGGGGGTTGTCCGGAGGCGGCTGGCTGTCCGGAGGTCGAGGCTGGGCCCGCGACGGGTGGCGTCGTCGACGGTCCGGGGCCGGCCGGTGGTGGCCAGCCGGGTGGGGGAGGAGGGCTGCCGGCCGGGGGCGGGAGGGCCGCTCCGTCACCCGACCCGTCGCCCGGTGCCGGACCCCTCGCGCCGTCGTCGGCTGGTGGCGTCGTGGGTTCCACGCTGCATCCTCCGCTCCGCGGGCCGCCTCGGCCGCCGGTCGACGGCCCCGTCGGGTCGCCCTGGCCGGTCCCGCCGGCCGCTCGGACCGTACCCCGCCGGCGAGGGAGCAACGCGGCTCCGTCGCCGGCGGTCCGGTGCGGGCTTCGAGCGCGCTGCTCCTCCGCCCGACGATCGCCGTCGGGTCACTCGGGTCGGGTCACTCGGGTCGGGTCACTCGGGTCGGGTCACTCGGGTCGGGTCACTCGGGTCGGTGACCGCCGCTGGCGGCGTCGACCATGCCCCACCGGCGCCGGACCGAGCGCTCGAGCGTGCCGAACACGGCGGCGTCGATGAAGACGCCGATGACGAGGATGACGACCATGGTCGCCAGCAGCCCGGTGGCGTCGGCGAACTCGCGGGCGATCTGCAGCTGGGCGCCGATCGACGGCTGGTTCTCGATGATCACCAGCAGCTCGCCGGCCATCAGCGAGCGCCAGGCGAACGCCCAGCCCTGCTTGAGGCCGGTCACGAACGACGGCATCGAACCGGGCAGCACGACGTAGCGGTACAGCGAGAACCGCCCGGCGCCGAGCACCCGCCCGGCCCGCACGAGGATGGGCGGCACGCTGTCGGCCCCGGCGATGAGGCCGTTGGCGATGGCCGGGGCGGCGCCAAGGACCACCACGAACAAGATGGCGCCCTCGGTGAGCTTGAACAGCAGGATGGCCAGCGGGAACCAGGCGATCGACGGCATGGTCTGCAGACCCGTGATCAGCGAGCCGACGGCGGTGCGCAGCAAGCGGCTGCGCGAGACCACCGCACCGATCAGGCAGCCGATGACGAGGGCGAGGGCGAAGCCGACGAACGCCCGTTGCATGGTGATGATCGTGGCCCGCACGAGGACGTGGTCCTCGCCGAACACGCCGTCCCAGGCCGTCTTGAGGACCGGGCCGGGGCCGGGGAGCACGTACTCGGGCTTCAGCTTGAGCCACACCACCACCTGCCAGGCGAGCAGCAGGATGGCGGTGGCGGCCAGCTTGGGCCACGCCGCCCGCCAGGTGCGCCGCAGCAGGTCGGCCCGCTTGGGGCCGGCCAGCTCGAGGGCGTCGAGGCCGGCCAGCTCGGCGTCGAGGGTGGCGTGCTCGTCGACGTGGCGCGGGCCGGCCACGGCGGTGGCGGCATCGGCGGTGGTGGCCTCGGCGGTGCCGGCGTCCTCGGCGGGGTCGCCGGTCGGCTCAGCCATGGCGACGGACCTCGGCCCGCAGGGCCTCGGTGATCGTGCCGGCCAGCCGCGTGACCTCGGGGTCGTCGAGGCGGCGGGGCCGGTCGAAGGGCACGGCGAACTCGGCGGCGACGCGGCCCGGTCGGCTCGACAGCATCACCACCCGGTCGCCGAGGCGCACCGCCTCGCGCACGTTGTGGGTCACGAAGACGACGGTGAGGTTGCGATCGCTCCAGAGCCGCTCGAGCTCGTCGTGGAGCAGGTCGCGGGTCATGGCGTCGAGGGCGCCGAACGGCTCGTCCATGAGGAGGAGCTCGGTGTCCTGGGCGAAGGCCCGGGCGATGGCCACGCGCTGGCGCATGCCGCCGGAGAGCTCGTGGGGGCGCTTGTCGCCGAACCCGTCGAGGTGGACCAGGCGCAGCAGGGCATCGACCCGGGCCTTGCGCTCGGCCTTGGGGACCTTGCGCAGCTTGAGCGCCAGGTCGACGTTGCCGGCCACCGTCCGCCACGGGAACAGCGCCGACTCCTGGAACATCAGGGCGGGCGTGGCGCGGACGTCGACCACCCCGGCGGTGGGGTGGTCGAGCCCGGCCAGCAGGTTCAGCAGCGTGCTCTTGCCGCAGCCCGAGGCGCCGACGATGCACAGCAGCTCGCCGGCGCGCACCTCGAGGTCGACCCGGTCGAGGGCGTGAACGGCGTCGTCGCCGCGCCCGTAGACCTTCGACACCCCCCGCACGGCCACGGTGCCCAGCGGGTCGGGCGGGGCGTCGGGGAGCAGGTCGGTCACAGGCCCTTCGCCTCGGGCTGGCCCTTGGCCTTCAGCAGCTCGTTGAGGATCTTCAGGTCGTAGATCCCCGAGAGGTTGGTGTCCTGCAGCTGGCCGACCGCCTTGGCGTCGTTGGCCGACTTCTGCAGGGTGGCGGCCAACGGGTCGTAGGTGAAGGCGAGGTTCGGCCACGACGCCGTCACCACGCTGTCGGGGAGCCGCTTCTGGGTCAGCTTCTCGATCTGGTCGTTGGCCGCCTTCTGGGCGTCGGCGGGGTTCTTGGCGATCTCGTCGAGCGACGCCAGGTGGCCCTGCAGCACCTTCTTGACCAGGTCGGGGTGCTCGTCGAGGAACGCCTTGCGCACGAGGATGTTGGTGGTCACGTACTTGCCCTCGGGCCACAGGGTCTTCTCGTCGACGAGCACCTTGCCGCCGCCCTCCTGCACCAGGCGGGTGGCCCACGGCTCGGGCACCCAGGCACCGGCGATCTGGCCGGCCTTGAAGGCCGACAGCGAGTCGGCGTTCTCCTGGGGCTTGATGCTGACGTCGCCGCCGCCGGAGGCGTCGGTCGACAGGCCCTGCTGCTTCAGCCACGAGCGCAGGGCGACGTCCTGGGTGTTGCCCAGCTGCGGGCTGGCCACGGTCTTGCCCTTGAGGTCCTGGGCGCTGGTGATCTCGGGCTTCACCACGAAGTAGGCGCCACCCGAGGTGGAGCCGCTGACGATGCGCACCGCCTCGCCCTTGGACTTCTGGTAGGCGTTGATCGACGGGTTCGGCCCGATGTAGGTGATGTCGAGGGCGTCGCCGAACAGCGCCTCGACCGCGGCCGGGCCGGCGTTGAAGCTCTTGGTCTCCAGCGGCGTGGAGCCCAGCTCCTTGGCGAACAGGCCCTGCTCGACGCCGACGAGGGCGGGCGCGTGGGTGATGTTCGGGAAGAAGCCGAGGCGCACCGGGGTGCCGGCCGCGCCGGCGGTCCCACCCGACGATGCGGACGTCGCCCCCGACGAGGTGCACGCGCCGAGCACGGTCAGGGCGAGCACGAGAGGGAGCAGGACGAGCGGGCGCAGCCGCGAGGTGCGGGACACGGAGACCTCCGGGATATTCCTGATGTTGTCGGTCATGTTTAGGGGAAGTGGAGCCGCGATGCAACTTCTTCCATCGGTTTGATGGGAAAACCGGAGCGCGGCTCGTCGGGTTCGCGAACGGCCGGTCGCGACGAGGAGGTCGGTGCGCGATCGAGGCCGGGTCCCGGGCTGGGCGGTGCCGCCCCGGGCGAACGGTTCGGGACCCTTGGCCCTAGTGGCACCCGGGGCGCAGGACGATCATCACCCCTGGGCCCGGCGAGCAGGCCGGGACCACGGATCGGAGGTGTGCGATGGCAGCCACCACCGAGCATGGTTCGGAGTCGCCACCCGACGTTTCGGGTCGCGGGTGACGATCCCGCTCCAGTGTTCCTGACGGAGGCCGACCGGGCTGGGTCGGCCTCCGCCGCGTCCGGCCTCCGGCCTCTGGTCGCGGCGGGCGCGTCAGCGGGGGAGGTAGGGGCAGTGGCGGCAGCCGTTGTCGCAGCAGGTGCCGCGGGCCCACAGGTACGCCGCCGTCATCACGAACAGCCCGGTGCGGGGATCGAAGTAGCCCGGCTCGCCCCGCTCCAGCGCCTCGGCGTGGGCGGCGACGATCGCGTCCCGGCCCGGCGTGTCGAGGGGCAGCCGATCGGGGTGCGGATCACGACGCTCGGCGGGCAGCGGCGGGCGAGCGGAGGGACGGGTGGGCACGGCCAACCATCCTCGCGGCGTCGACCTCGGGACGCCTCGTCGGACCGGTGGGGAACCTCACCCCAGGCCGGTCTGCGTCGGGTGGTCAGGCCGTCGCGGGCCCCACAGGCCGGGGTGTGGCGAGGCGCAGGGTGGCCGGCTCAGGTCGAGGGGACGGCCAGCGGCTTGCGGCCCAGGCGCACCGGCGACCACGAGTGGTCCTTGGCGTCGCCGGTGGTGGGCACGACGGCGACCGCCGTGCCGGCCAGCGCCTCCTCGCCGTGGCCCTTCACGCACTCGGGGTCGGGCCCGTCGAGGGGCAGCCCGGTGAAGAACTTGGTGGCCATGCAGCCGCCCTGGCAGGCGTCGTAGCTGCCGCACGAGGCGCACGCGCCGGCCGACTGCGGCTCGCGCAGCTCGGTGAACAGGTCGGACGACCGCCACACCGCGCCGAAGCCACCGCCGTCGCGCACCGATCCGGCCTTGAACTCGTCGTGCAGCACGAACGGGCAGGCGTAGACGTCGCCCACCGGGTCGATGAGGCACACCACGCGGCCGGCGCCGCACAGGTTGAGGCCGGGCAGCGGCTCGCCGAGGGCCGACAGGTGGAAGAACGAGTCGCCGGTGAGCACGTGGGGACGTTCGAGAAGCCAGTGGTACAGGCGTCGCTGCTGGTCCTGGGTGGGGTGCAGGTCGTGCCACGACTCGGCGCCCCGGCCGGAGGGGCGGAAGCGGGTGAGGCGCAGCTCGGCGCCGTAGTGGTCGGCCAGCGCCTCGAAGTCGTCGAGCTGCTCGACGTTGTCGCGGGTCATGACCACGCTGATCTTGAACGGGCCGAAGTCGGCGGCGGCCAGGTGGTCCATCGCCTCGCGGGCCTTGGCGAAGCTGCCCTCGCCGCGCACCGCGTCGTTGGTGGCATCGTCGATGCCGTCGAGGCTGATCTGCACGTCGACGTAGTCCATGGCGGCCAGCCGCCGAGCCTTCTCGGCGGTCATCAGGCCGCCGTTGGTGGAGAACTTCACGCCCACGCCCTGGCTGACGCAGTACTCGGTCACCTCGAAGAAGTCGGGCCGCAGCATGGGCTCGCCGCCGCCGATGTTCACGTAGAACACCTGCAGGTCGCGCAGGTCGTCGACCACCCGGAGCATCTCGGCGGTGGTGAGCTCGTCGGGGTCGCGCCGGCCCGACGACGACAGGCAGTGCACGCACTGCAGGTTGCAGGCGTAGGTCCACTCCCACGTGAGGCAGATGGGCGAGGCCAGGCCGGCCTTGAGCTGGTCGGTCAGCGCCGTGCCGCGCGTGGGTGGCGCGGTGGCGGCCGTCGCTGGCGCCGGCGGGGCCTGGCGGGCGCCGCGGGCCGAGGAGTCGGGGATGGCGCGGGGCGCCTCGTCGGCGGGCACCTCGACCACGAAGCCGCCGCGCTCGAGCGAGGTGAGAGCCTTGGTGAACGCCGGCCAGCGGCGCTCGGCGATGCCCGAGGTGGCCAGCGCGGTGCGGGCGCTGGGCTGCTGGCCGAGCGCCTCGACCAGCTCGACCAGCTCTGGGGCCCGCAGCAGCGTGAGGCGGCGGTTGCCGTAGTGGTAGGCGAGCGCGCCGAAGCCCTCGGGGCGGAGGGCGACGAGGGGGTCGACGCAGTAGGCGGCGTCGAGGTCGAAGGTCATGGTCGGACCGGGACGGCCGGGCGGGTGATCGCGGCGGCGATCAGTAGACGCCGCACATCCCGTCGATGGACACCTCTTCGACGAGCAGCTCTTCCTCGACCGCGTCCTCCACGGCCTCGTCGGCGGGGGCGGTGGCGTCGGTGCGGGCCTCGTCGGCCTCGAGGGTGGGGGTGCGCTCCATCGGGGGCTGCTCCTTCGGCTCGGGTCCCGCCAGCGTAGACGAGCCGCCCGCCCGAGCGGTCCGACCGGCCCGATCGACGTGCAGGCCCTCGGCCACCTGTGGGGTGGTCCAGGGCCTGAACGTCGGCCGGGCCGGCGCGACGTGCAGGGCGGTGGCGACATTGATGTCGTGGTCCACCGCCACGGTGGCTGGGCGCATTGATGTCGTGGTGCACCGCCACGGTGGCTGGGCGCATTGATGTCGTGGTGCACCGCCACGGTGGCTGGCGACATCAATGCCGTGAACGGAAGGCGGCGTGGGCGGCCGGCACCCCGACGTTCAGGTCGTGGACCACCGCCAGGGTGGCTGGCGACATCGATGTCGTGAGCACACGGCGTGAGCGCCGGACGGGTCGGCGCCGGGTCAGCGCCAGTCGTCCTCGACGTCGGCGCGGTCGGCGGCCTTGACGGCGTAGCCGATGACGATGCTCGGCGCGAGCAGGATCGATCCGCCGATGAGGCAGATCTCCAGGCCGGTGACGATGGCCGGGGTGAAGTCGCGCGTGGCGAACCCGAGGAAGAACAGCACCAGGGCCAGGGCGAACAGCAGGTAACCGACCCGTTGGGCGAGCTTGGCCCACCGCGACACCGCCTCCCGGCGGGCGAGGACGGGGTCGACCGGGCGCCCGTCGGGGCCGCGGCGGGGTCCGCCGTCGGGGGAGCGGTCGGAGCCGGTCGGGTCGGGGGTCACGGGGTCCAGCCTGCCCGATCGAGCAGGGCGCGCAGCGAGTCGGCCATCGCCTCGAGCGAGAGGTGCTGCTCGACGACCCGCCGGTTGCGGTCGAGGAGCCCGTCGTCGGGGGCGTCGAGCCACGCCGCCACCTCGTCGGGCCGGGCGCTGTCGAACCACCGGAAGCCCAGCGCCCGCAGCTCGTCGGCGACCGGGTAGGGGCCGACGGCGACCGGGCGCCGGTGGATGGCGGCCTCGACCGGTGGGTTGCCGAAGCCCTCCCACGTCGACGGGAACACCACGACGTCGGCGGCGGCGTACAGGTCGGCCGAGCGGGCGACCGGCTGGTGCACCACGCGGGTCGTGGCGGCGGCGAGCAGGCGGTCGAGGGTGGGCTCGTACCCGTCCTCGGCCGGCCCGGACAGCCAGTACGTGGCGCCGAGCGCCTCGGCGAAGGCGATGGCGGCGGGCACGTCCTTGCGGGGGATGGCCCGGACCGGGTGGGCGACGAGCAGCTCGCCGTCGTCGACGCCGAGCGCGGCCCGGGTGGCAGCGCGGTCGCCGTCGGGGGCGTGCACGTCGAAGCCGTTGAAGATGCGCTCGGCGTCGATGCCGCGCTCGGCGAGCTGGCGGCAGGTGAGGTCGTTGATGGCGACGTGGCGCCACGCCGGGTCGTCGGGCGGCAGCTCGGTGATCGCCGCGTACTCGGCCCGCTGCCACGCCGGGTCGTGGTGGTGGAGGAGGGCGGGGCGGCCCCGCAGCACCTCGGCCACGACCCGCGACGCCGGCAGGTTCATGGGGATGGTGAGGAGGTTCTCGACCACCACCAGGTCGGCGTCGCGCAGCACCTCCTCCACCTCGCCGAACGGTGGCGCCTGGCGGGCCTGCAGCGACAGGCCGGCCACCGTGCGGTCGACAGGCCCGTCGCCGGCGACCGTCACGACGTCGAACCCGAGGTCGCGCAGGGCGGCGATCCAGGTGTCGGCGACGACCGAGACGCCGTCGGTCAAGCCGAGGCGGAACGAGACGAACGCACAGGTGGTCACGGGTGGGCCAAGATGGGCGGCGGGATGGGGTGAGGCTCGGTCGGCAACCGGGCGAGGAGGGACCGGGTGAACGCCCCGCACAACCTACCGATCGGCGATCCGCTGGCCGAGCTGGCCCGCACCACCCTGACCGATCACTGGCGAGAGCCCGGCTTCACGGTGCCCAACGCCGACGTCTACCCGCACCAGTGGCTGTGGGACTCGTGCTTCCACGCCGTGTGCTGGGCGGCGTTCGGCGACGCCGAGCGGGCCCTCGCCGAGCTGACCAACGTGTTCGACGCCCAGGCGCCCGACGGCTTCGTGCCGCACGTCCGCTACTGGACCGACCCCGACGGCTTGGCCGGGTTCTGGGGCCGGTCGGGATCGTCGGTGGTCACGCAGCCTCCGATGTACGGCCACGCCGTCGCCGAGCTGCACCGCCGGGGCGTCGCCGTGCCCGCCGAGCTCGTCGACCGCGCCTGGGCCGGTCTCCGGCACCTCCTGGTCCGCCGGCCGCGGCCCGGCGGCGGCGTCGCCCTCCTCCACCCCTGGGAGTCGGGTTGTGACCACAGCCCCCGGTGGGACGCGTGGTGCCCGGGGGGCTTCGACGACCGGCGCTGGTACGAGCGCAAGGGCGACCTGGTGGCGTCTCTCATCGTCCCGGCCGCCGGCGGGCCGGTGGCCAACCCAGCCTTCTCGGTGGCCTCGGCCGGCTTCGACGCCCTGGTGGTGTTCAACACGTGGGAGCTGGCGTCGGTCCAGCGCGAACCCCGCGTCGAGGCCCTCGCCGACGAGGTGGCGGCGTCGCTCGCCGACCGCTTCGATGCCGAGCTGGTCACCTGGGTCGACGTCGTCGACGACGACGATCCCCTCGCCAGCGATCGGGTGGCGGCCGGGGCGACCACCGCCTCGGGTCGGGCCCGCACCCTCGATGCGCTGCTCCCGCTGCTGGTCGACGGGCGCCCCGACGTCGTCGACGCCGCCCTCGGCGCCCTCGTCGACCCCGCCGCCCACGGCGCCCCGTTCGGGCCCACCGGCGTGCACCGTGACGAGCCCGCCTTCGAGCCGGACCAGTACTGGCGGGGCCCGGCGTGGCCGCAGCTCACCTACCTCCTGTGGCTCGGCGCCCGCGCCGCGGGTCGCGACGACGTCGCCGGTCGCCTGGCCGCGTCGCTGCGCGCCGGCGCCGAGACATCGGGCCTGGCCGAGTACTGGAACCCCGACTCCGGTGCGGCGCTCGGCGCCCGCCCCCAGTCGTGGACCGCCCTGGCCGCCGTGGTGGGCGCCTCGGCCGACTGAGGGCGCGGCGGCGCGGTGACGGCGCCGCGCCCCGCAGCTCAGCGGAGGTAGCCGATGACGTCGATGAAGACGTCGGTGCTCGACCCGGGCGGGACGTAGCAGCTGATCTGGGCGTTGGCATCGCAGGCGACGACCGTGGTGTTGGCGACGATCTCGCCGGCGACGAACCAGTTCACCGTGGAGGCGTTGGGGGTCGTCGCTCCGGCTCGGTACGCGCTGAGGAAGCCCGATGCCGACGTGTTGACCACGGTGACGTTGGCGAGGACGCCGGTCGCGCCCACCGGCACGCCGCTCGAGGCGGCCTTGGTGTCGACGACGCGCACCGCGCCGTTCGCGAGGGGGGTCTTGGTGCCGACCAGGGGCGGGTTGCCGGGTCGTGAGTCGTAGACGCGGACGGGCGTGCCGAGCAGCGTGAGCGCGCCTGCCGTGCTGGAGCCGGCGATCCGCCGCCACGTCCCCGGCGTGCCGTTGGTGACGCAGAGCCACAGGTCCTGGTTCCCGTCCAAGGCGATCTCGCCGGTGACGTGGGCGTCGGACCGTGTCGGTGGCGCCGGCATGGTGGGTGCTGCGTACAGCCTCAGGTGGGCCAGGGCCGTCACGTCGAGTGGCTGCGCGGTCAGGCAGTAGCCGATCGTGGAGGTGCCGACGACGCCGGCACCCGCTCCGTTGCCGTTGTCGCCCCAGACCCCGTAGAAGCCGCCGCGGCCGGCCACGCCGCCGCCCGACGTGTTCGGGTTGACCCCCTTGACCGCGTAGAAGGCGTTGTTGACCGTGGCGAGGACCGCCTCGTTGGTGTCGCTGGTCGCGGTGACCCCGTGGCCGCCGACCCCGGTGGCGGTGACGGCGGGGTTGCCGTCGTAGGAGCCGGGGCCGGCCGCGGCGGCCGGGCCGGCGGTGGTCACGACCGTCGCGGCGCCACCGACGGCGGCGCCGGCGGCGACCGCCCCGGCGTGGCGCAGCAGCGTTCGCCGATCCGTTCGCTCGTCGGCCACCTCGTCGGCGACGTCGTCCACGCCCACGGTGGCCGAACTCGACGTCGCACGCGTCGTGGTCGCCGCCGGGGGGTCCGCGGCCACCGGTGCAGGCCCCGGGCCGCCCGCCTCGACGGCAGCCAGCCGCCGTCGAAGGTCGTCCACCTGCGCTCGAAGCTCGGACACCACCGACTCGAGGTCCTGGCCAGCCATGCCCACTCCGTTTCGCCGAAGAGCCCGTCGGCACCGCGCGGACGGAGCCGCCGGGGCGGTCCCGTCGTCGCCGGCGTCGAGCGGGCGGGGACGCTGTCAACCTAGGCCAACCGGTTCCCCGCGCTGGACGTCGTCGACGGCCCCGGGCGCGCGGGGTCCGGGAAGGCCTCGCGGGCGAGGTCCGGCCGTGGTCAGCCGGGCAGCGAGTCGGCCCGCTGGTGGTCGTCCACCGGGGCGGTGGCCTGCACGCGGGCCTCGGTGGGCGTCTCCCACTCGGTCGGGTCGGCCACCGGCGGGCGGTACGCCCGGGCCTCCTCGACGGCCCGCCGCTCGGCACGGGTGAGCGTGACCTCGGCGGTGGGGTCGCGGGTGAGCTTGACCGTGTTGCGGGGGTCGGGCACGACCTCGACCATGGCGGCCAGGGCCGCCTCGGCGCCCTTGGGCAGCTTCGGCTTGGCCGGCTCGTCGACCCGGCCGCGCTTGCGGCGCTGGCGCTTCACCCGGTTGTCGGCGACGGGGGCAGCCGGCGCCGGGGCGGCGGCGACAGGTGCCGGAGCCGGGACGGATGCGACAGGAGTCGGAGCCGGGACGGATGCGACAGGAGTCGGGGAGACCGGCTCGGCGGCGACGGGCTCGGGCCCGACCGGCTCGGGCACGACGGCGATGGGCGTGGGCTCGGCTGCCGCCACCGCCTCGACCTCGGGGGCGGCTCGCACCGCTGCGTGCTCACCGGTGAGGTCGATCACCGCGGGGTCGACGAACCGCACACCGGGGGCGCCCTGGGCGTGGGCCGTGAAGGTGACCACCGGCGCTGGCGCCTGCGATTCGGCGACGACGATCGGCTCGGGCTCCGCGACGACGACGGGCTCGGGCTCGGCGACGACGATCGGCTCGGGCTCCGCGACGACGACGGGCTCGGGCTCGGCGACGACGATCGGCTCGGGCTCGGGCTCGGGCTCGGGATCGGCGACGACGACGATCGGCTCGGGCTCGGGTTCGGCGACGACGACGATCGGCTCGGGCTCGGGTTCGGCGGCGACGAGGACCGGTTCGGCGACGACGATCGGTTCGGGTTCGGCGGCGACCACGATCGGCTCCGGCTCGGCGGCCGGCGAGGGCTTGCGCACCTTGATGAAGCGGGTCGGGATCTCGCCGGTGGTCTCGAGGTCCTGGGCGGCAGGCGGCACCTCGGCCTGCCCGGCGACGCCCGTGTCGCGCACCCCGCTGCCGGCCCGGACCAGCCGGTGGTCGTCGGCGACGGCCACCGCAGCGTGCTGCCCGGTGGCCGCGGCCTCGTCCCGCCGCAGGTGGCGGCGGTCGATGACCCAGACGATGGCGAGGAGCACGCCCCCGATCAACAAGCAGACGAGGGCGGACCCGAGGTTGAGATCGGTCCTGGCGAGCACGGTGCAGACGGTAGAAGAGCGGTGTTCGGGGATGGTGGACCGACGTCGATCGACGCGATCCGAAGGTGCGGCCCCACCCTCCCTCGCGGGGGTCGGCCGGGGCAACCCCGGAGGGCCAGAACCTGGTGAACGGCGCGTGAACCCGTGCTGGCTGCGCTCGCGCGACCACAGAGCGAGGCCCCGGTGCCTCCCGTCGGACCGGGTAGGGTCGGCGCCCGATGGCCGACGACGAGCTGCTCCTCGAGGTCCGCGACGGGGTCGCCTGGCTCACCATCAACCGCCCCGATCGCCGCAACGCCCTGTCGTGGACGGTGATCAGCGGCCTGCGGGCCCACCTCGCCGACCTGCGCACCGACCCCGACGTGCGGGTGGTGGTGCTCACCGGCGCCGGCGACCGGGCCTTCTGCGCCGGCGCCGACCTCGGCGGGATGGCCGAGGGCGCCGGCTACCTCGACCTCCACGACGCCCGCGGCGAACTGGCGGGGCTGTTCGGCGACCTCTGGTCGCTCGGCAAGCCCACCATCGCCCGCGTCCGCGGCTACTGCCTCGCCGGCGGCTTCGGGCTCGCCCTGGCCTGCGACCTCGTGGTGGCGGCCGACGACGCCACCTTCGGCACCCCCGAGATCGACGTCGGCCTGTGGCCCTACATGATCACCGTGCCGCTGGTGCGGTCGATGCCGCCCAAGAAGGCCCTCGAGCTGATGATGACGGGCCGGCGGGTGCAGGCGGCCGAGGCCGATCGCATCGGCTTCGTCACGTCCGTGGTGCCCGTGGACGAGCTCGACGCCACCGTCGACGCCCTCGCGTTCGACCTCGCGGCCAAGCCGCCGGCCACGCTGCGGCTCGGCCGCGACTCCTTCTACGCGGTGTGGGACGCGGCGGCCGACGACGCCCTGCGCCTGCTGCACCCGCTGCTCACCGTCACCACCGGCACCGAGGACGCCGCCGAGGGCATCGCCGCCTTCCTCGAGAAGCGCCCGCCGGAGTGGCGGGGGCGCTAGCCCGCCCGGCAGCCTGGTCGCCCGGGACGGGGCGTGCGTCCCGGCGGATCCCCCATCACCCACCCGAGGTTGCGACCATGGCCATCCGGCGCGAGCTCCACGACGACGGCGTGGTGCTGCTCGTCCTCGATCGACCCGAGCGGCGCAACGCCCTCGACGCCGACGACCTGGCGGTCGTGCACGGCTTCGTGGCCGAGGCCGCGGCCGACCCGGCCACGCGGGTGCTGGTCTTCACCGGGGCCGAGGGGCACCTGACCGCCGGCGCCGACATCTCCGCTGCCGTCGACACCGGCTTCGCCCGGGACTTCGCCGCGTTCGTCGCCGCCGTGCGGGCGGTGCCGTGCCCGACGATCTGCGCCGCCGAGGGCATCGCCCTGGGTGGCGGCACCCAGCTGGCGGTGTCGTGCGACCTGCGGGTGGCCACCCCCGACGCCCGGTTCGGCATCCCCGCCGCCAAGCTCGGCCTGATGATCGACCAGGCCACCGTGGCCCGCCTGGCCGCCGTCGCCGGCCAGGCCACCGCCCGGGGGATGTTGCTCGGCGGCGAGATCGTGTCGGGGCAGCGGGCCTTCGACGTGGGTCTCGTGCAGCGCCTCGGCCACCTCGACGCCGCCCTGGCGTGGGCCGCCGACCTCGCCGCCCTGGCGCCGCTCAGCCTGGCCGGGCACAAGGTCGGCCTCGATCGGGCCGCCGACGCCGAGGCCACCGACGACTTCGCCGCCGCCCACGCCCGGGCGTGGGCCAGCGACGACCTCACCGAGGGCTTCGCCGCCTTCCGCGAGCGTCGCACGCCGCGCTTCCACGGCCGCTGATCCGGCCTCCTCACGATGGGCGGCCGCCCGGCAGGGGCCGGCCGCTCAGCGCTTCGAGCCCTTGACCGAACCCTCGAGCTTGGGTCCGGTGCCGCTGGTGACGAGGCATCCGATCGTCTTGCGGTAGCCCTGGTTCCACGACGACTGCGACGGCAGCCGGTAGCCGAGCTCGAGGTCGGACGTCTCGTAGGGCACCCCCACGTAGGCCTCGAACGACTTCGGGCACTCGAGCTTGGCCAGGTTCTTCAGCCAGACCTCGCCCGGGTAGTCCTTCAGGTCGACGGTCACGACCGCGAACACCTCGTTGGTGTGGGGCTTCTCGCAGTCGAGGCGCAGGACGACCTCGGTGCCGGCCGGCCCGCCGCCGCCCGACGAGTCGGTGCGGCGGATGTCGTAGCAGTCGCCCACGTCGGGCACGTAGGCGAACACCTGGCGGCCCTCCGACATCGGCACCTCGGTGGTGCTCGTGGTCTCCGGGGGCGTGGTCGAGGCGGTCGTCGACGTCGTCGCCGTGTCGCCGCCTCGGCTGCACCCGGCCGCCAGCGCGGCCAGCGCCAGCCCCGCGAGCGCGACCCGAGCGGCGGTGCGACGACCCCCGAGCGGGCGGTGGCGCGCCGGCCGGCGGCCGTCGGGTCGGCGGGGGGCGGCGACGGGCATCGTCAGTACGCGCTCGGGAGCAGCTTCGTGACGTTCTCGAAGCAGAAGAACAGCAGCACCAAGAAGGGCACGACGGCCACCAGGTAGGCGGGCCAGCGCAGGGAGCGCTTCCAGCGACCGAGCAGCCACGCGGCGAGCACCACGGCGGCGGCGGCGAGCCCCCAGAGGATGGCCGGTCCCCGGGCGTTGGCGTCGCCTCCCGAGATCAGGTCGGCGGTGGCCTCGTCGCTGCCCAGGTTGGCCAGCGCGGTCGCCGACGACCCGGGATCGGCGTCGCCCTTGGGGGTGGCCTCGGCCGGGTTCGAGACCAGCTTGGCCTCGACCACGATGCGCTCGGCGGCCGAGTACTTCGGGTGGCACGCCATCAGCGTGAGCCGGTTGTCGCCCTTGTCGTCGAGGATCTCGGTCTGGGACGGGTCGATGATGTAGTGGCCGAGCGCCGGGCCGCCCGCGTACTGCGGCTTCTGCGGGAGCACCTCGTAGGTGAACCGGCCCTGGAGCGTCTCGACGGTGACGGTGTCGCCCGGCTCGAGCTCGTCGACCCGGTTGAAGGGCGCTTTGAAGGTGGTGCGGTGGCCGGCGAGCGCGGCGTTGCCGGGCTGACCGGGCATGGGCGTGCCCGGGAAGTGGCCCGGGCCCTCCGACAGCAGCGGGAGGTCGACCCCCTGCACCATCCAGAAGTCGGCCCCGATCTTCGGGATGGTGATCTTCCCGATCGGCTCGCCGGCGTAGTACCGCTTGTCCTTGGCGTAGGCCTGCACCTGCGGGTCCTTGGCCAGCTCGGCCAGCGAGAGCGGGGCCGTGGTGCCGTCGGCGGCGGTCGTGGGCGTCGCCGCGCCGGCGGTGGCCTGGGCGACCTGCTGGTCGAACTGGGCGCCCAACCGGTTCTGGGCCTGGTCGGTGCGGACGCCGGTGCCCCACAGCTGGTAGGCGACGAACAGCAGGAGGATGACGCCGGCGGCGATCATCACCCGCCCGATGGCGCCGAGGACGCGGGACAGGACCACCGGGGAACGATACCGACTGGGCCCGACCAGTCGCCGTCGGCCGTCGCCGATCCCGATGGACGGCGTCGCCGGCCGTCGCCGATCGCCGAGGGCCCGGGCGGCGTCCCGCGGCAGGCCCGGTGCTCGATCTGTGCCGGCGCACCCGCCCCCGGTAGCGTGGCCGGCGGTCGTTCGTGATGGATGCCGTCATCTCTCTCCGGGGCGCCGTCGCGCTGCTCGGCCGGTTCCCGGCGCTGGCCGGCGTCGACCTCGACGTCGCCCCGGGCGAGGTCGTCCTGCTCCAGGGGCCCAACGGCGCCGGCAAGACCACGCTGCTGCGGGCGTGTGCCGGCCTGGTCGGCGTCTCCGACGGCGAGGCGACGGTCCTCGGCGTCGACCTGCGCCGCGACCGCAAGGCGGTGCGAGCCCGGGTCGGCTACCTCGGCCACGCCACCGGCCTCTACGACGAGCTGACCGTGGAGGACAACGTCCGCTTCTGGACCCGGGCCGCCGGCGCCGACCCGGCCGACGCCGAGGCCGCCCTCGGCGTCCTCGGCCTCGACGGCCGCCTCCGCACCGTCGCCGTCGCCCGCCTCTCCGCCGGGCAGCGCCGCCGCACCTCGCTGGCCACCCTGCTGGCCCGGCGGCCCGAGCTCTGGCTGCTCGACGAGCCCCACGCCGGCCTCGACAACGTGGCGCGCGACCTGGTCGACGGCCTGGTCGGCGACGCCGTGGCCGCCGGGGTCACGGTGCTGGTCGCCTCCCACGAGCTCGATCGGGCCGAGGCGCTGGCCGGCCGGGTCGTGACCGTGTCGGGTGGCGTGGTGGTGGCCGACACCGGTCGGCCGGGCCGTGCCGACCCCCCGGCCGCCGACGGGGAGGCCCCCGGTGCTGCGTGACGCCGCCCTCGTGGCGGGCAAGGACCTGCGGCTCGAGGCGCGTTCGCGGGTCGCCCTCAACCAGATCGCCCCCTTCGCCCTCCTCGTCCTGGTGCTGTTCGCCTTCGCCCTGGATCCCGACCGTGGCCTGCTGGTGCGGGCCACCCCCGGCCTGTACTGGGTGGCCGTCCTGTTCTGCAGCCTGCTGGCCGTCCAGCGCTCCTTCACCGTCGAGGCCGCCGACGGCAACCGCGACGCCCTGCGCCTCTCCGGCCTCGACCCGGCCGGCATCTTCCTGGGCAAGGCGGCGGCGGTGGCGCTGCAGCTGCTGGCGCTCGAGGTCCTGCTCGGGATCGGCGTGGCGATCCTCTACAACGCCCCCCTCGGTGGCTGGCCCCTGCTCATCTCCACCTGCCTCGCGGCTACCGCCGGCGTGGCCGCCGCCGGTACGCTCTACGGCGTGCTCGCCGCCGGGCTGCGGGTGCGGGAGACGCTCCTCCCGCTCCTGTTGCTCCCGGTGCTCGCGCCGGTGCTCATCGGCTCCACGCGGGCGTTCGAGGCAGCGCTGTCCGGAGCCACCGCCGATGGGTGGCCCTGGGTGGGGCTGCTCACCGTGTTCGCCCTCGTCTACATCGTCGCCGGGGCCTTCGCCTTCGGCCCCCTCCTGGAGGAATCGTGACCACCCACGTCACCAGCGGCAACGACGCCACGGTGCCGGCCCCCGCCGACGGTGGCCCCCGGGGCGTCCTGTCGAAGGGGACGGTGGTGCTCGGCCTGGTCGCGCTGGCCGGCGCCGTGGCCCTCGCCCTGCTGGGCCTGTGGGGCACGCCCGAGGATCGGGTGCAGGGCGCCATGGTCCGGCTCATCTACGTGCACCCACCGGCGGCCACCACCGCCTACGTCGGCTGCTTCCTGACCACCATCGGGTCGATCGCCGTGCTGTGGAAGCGGTCCCGGTGGTGGGACCTCGTGGCCGGCGCCTCGGCCGAGATCGCCGCCGTGTTCTGCGGCGTCACGCTGCTCACGGGGATGCTCTGGGGCAAGCCCACCTGGGGCGTGTTCTGGGTGTGGGACGCCCGGCTCACGTCGACCGCCATGCTCATGTTGCTGCTGGTCGGCTACCTGGCCCTGCGGCGCCTGCCGGCCGACCCCGACGTGCGGTCGCGCCGGGCGGCCTGGCTCGGCCTGCTGCTCGTGCCCAACGTGATCCTCGTGCGCCAGTCCGTCGAGTGGTGGCGCACCCTGCACCAGGAGCCCACCCTCACCCTGCCCGGGGCCAAGATCGAGGGCCTGCAGCTGTTCACCATGAGCCTGGGGTTCCTGGTGATGTTCCTGGTCTTCGCCTGGTTGCTCATCGTGCGGTTCCGCGTGGGCTGGCTCGAGGAGCAGGTGGAGGCCCAGGGCCTCGACGCCGCCATCGCCGATCGGCGGGCCGAGGCCGGTCCCACCGGTCGCACCGACGGGACGGAGCGCTGACGTGGAGAACGACACCCTCTACATCGTCGCCGGCTGGCTGGTCACCTTCGGGGCCGTCGGCGTGTACGCCGCCGCGCTGGTCGCCCGGGGCCGGCGGTTGAGCCGGCAGGTCCCGCCGGAGGATCGCCGATGGATGTGACCCGCCCCACCGACGGCACCACCGACGGCACCACCACCGGGGACGCGGCCGCCGCGCCCGGCGACGCCGCCGCCGGGGGCCTCGACCTCACGCCGCGCACGGGTCCCGGGGCGGCATCGTCGCGCCGACGGGGCAGCCGCTGGGTCGTGCTGGGCATCCTCGCCCTGGTCCTGGTGGCGGGGGTGTTCGTGGTGCGCTCGCTGGGCTCGGCCACCGTGTTCTTCCTGAACGCCGACGAGGCCGTGGCCCAGAAGCAGGACCTGGCCGACAAGCGGTTCCGCCTCCAGGGCACCGTGGTGCCCGACAGCGTCACCCGCACCGCCGAGGGCGTGTCGTTCAAGGTGACCTACAAGGGCGTGCAGGTGCCCGTCGATCACGTCGGCGACCCGCCCCAGCTGTTCCAGCCCGACATCCCCGTGGTCCTCGAGGGCCGCTGGAACGACAGCCAGACCGCCTTCGCCAGCGATCGCATCATGGTGAAGCACTCCGAGGAGTACGACGCCAAGAACCCCGAGCGGTTGACCGACGCCGAGACCCAGGGCGGGGTGAAGCCGTGACCGCCGCGCCCGTCGGGCGCGGCCGCGGGCAGGCCGCCGATCGGTGCGGCCGGAGGGCCCGGTGAACATCGCCCTCGGCACCGCCGGTGTCGTCCTCGGCCTCCTCGGCGCCCTCGTCGGCATCGTCACGCTCGCCGTCGGGCTCCTCGGCAGGCGGCCGGCGCTCGTGCGGTCGGGTCGTCTGTACGCCTACCTCGTCCTCGGCGGCGGCGTCCTGATGACCCTCGCCATGCAGCGGGCACTGCTCACCGACGACTTCACCGTGCAGTTCGTGCACGACAACTCGTCCACCAAGACGCCGCTGCTGTTCAAGATCGCCACCATGTGGTCGGCCCTCGAGGGATCGCTGGTCCTGTGGGCCGTGATCCTCGCCGGCTACACCGCGGTGGTCGCCTGGCGCTACCGCGACCGCATCAGCGACCCCCTCGTGGGGTGGGCGATGCTCACGATGTTCGTGGTCTGCCTGTTCTTCTTCGGCCTGCTGGCCGGACCGGCCAACCCGTTCCGGTCGGTCACGCCCGCCTTCGGCTACGACGGGCCGGGGCCCAACCCGCTGCTGCAGAACCACCCGCTGATGGCGTTCCACCCGCCGATGCTCTACCTCGGCTACGTCGGGTTCACGGTGCCGTTCGCCTTCGCCATCGGCGCGCTGGTCACCGGTCGGGTGGGCGAGGGCTGGCTGCTCGGGACCCGCCGCTGGACGCTGTTCGCCTGGGGCTGCCTCACGGTCGGCATCGTGGCCGGTGCCTGGTGGTCCTACGAGGTGCTCGGCTGGGGTGGCTACTGGGCCTGGGACCCGGTCGAGAACGCCTCGTTCCTGCCGTGGCTCACCGGCACCGCCTACCTCCACTCGGTCATGGTGCAGGAGCGCCGCGGGATGCTGCGGGTGTGGAACCTGTCGCTGCTGTGCGCCACGTTCTCGCTGACCATCCTCGGCACGTTCCTCACCCGGTCGGGGGTCATCGACTCGGTGCACGCCTTCTCCGAGTCGGGGATCGGCCCGGCCATCCTCGGCTTCTTCGCCCTCATCGTGGCCGTCACCATCGGCCTCATCGGCTGGCGGGGCGACCGGCTGCGGGCGCCGGGGCGCATCGACTCGCCGATCTCGCGCGAGGGCGCCTTCCTCGCCAACAACGTGCTGTTCGCCGCCTTCGCCTTCGTGGTGCTGCTGGGCACCGTGTTCCCGCTGATCGCCGAGGCGCTCAACGGCGACCGCATCTCGGTGGGCACGCCCTACTTCAACCGCATGACGATGCCGCTCGGGCTCACGCTGCTGTTCCTGATGGCCGTGGCCCCGGTGCTCCCGTGGCGCAAGGCCAGCGGCGAGCTGCTGCGCCACCGCCTGCTGTGGCCGGCGTGGGTCGGCGCCGGCGTGCTGGTCGTCGCCGTGCTCCTCGGAGCCCGCGGCGTGGCGCCGCTGGTGGCGTTCTTCCTGGCCGGCTTCGCCGGTGGCGCCGCCGGCCGGCAGCTGGTGCTGGCCACCCGCCGGCACGGGTGGCGCGGCCTGGTCGGCCGGGCCAACGGCGGCATGGTCGTGCACATCGGCGTCATCCTCATCGCCCTGGCGTTCGCCGCCTCGGCCAGCTACGCCCGCCAGGCCGAGCTCACCCTCACGCCGGGCCAGACCGCCTCGTTCGCCGGGCACGAGCTCACCTTCGAGGGCGTCGTCACCAAGCAGTTCACCAACCGGGCCACCGTCGCCGCCCAGGTGCGGGTCGACGGCGGCGACGTGTACGAGCCGGCGCTCAGCGCCTTCGGGTCCGGCAAGGCCCTGGTGGGCACGCCGTCGGTGCACACCACGCCCCGCGACGACGTGGCCCTGTCGCTGCTGGCGCTGCCCCAGGACGGAGGCGACGGCTCGGTCACCATCCGCGTGGTCGTGCAGCCGCTCATCATGTGGCTCTGGATCGGCGGCGGCGTCATGGCGCTCGGCACCATCCTCGCCATCGTGCCCACCGGCCAGCGACGCCCGACCGACCCGGTCTCGGCCGCCCCGTTCGCCGGCGGCGCCGCCGGCGGCGGCCGGCGCCGACGCGACGGTGGCGACGACCCGACCTCGGCGAGCGAGACCGACGGCCGGGCCGACGAGACCGACGAGCCGGCCGAGCCGGCCGTGGTGGGCTGAGGTCGTCGTGGACGTCGTCGACGACGGCCGGTCGGTGGTGCCGCGGCGACGCGTCGCCCCCTACGTCGCCGCCGCGGTCGCCGTGGTGCTGCTGGCGTTCATCGCGCTGCTCGCCACCCGCAAGCCGGCCGAGGAGCGCGACCAGCAGAGCCCGCTGGTGGGCAAGGTCGTGCCGGCCCTGTCGGGGGCCACGCTCGACGGCGGTCGCTACGACATCGACAACCAGCGCGGCCGCTACGTGCTGGTCAACTTCTTCGCCACGTGGTGCATCCCCTGCCAGGTCGAGCACCCCGAGCTGGTCGCCTTCGCCGACCGGCACAAGGCCGCCGGCGACGCGTCGGTGGTGAGCGTGTCGTTCCAGGACTCCGAGGAGAACATCCGCCGGTTCTTCGCCGAGCGGGGCGGGTCGTGGCCGGTCATCGCCGGGCAGAACAGCGCCGCCATCGACTTCGGCGTCGCCGCCCTGCCCGAGTCGTTCCTCGTGGCGCCCGACGGCACCATCGTCCAGAAGTTCGTGGGCGGGGTGAAGGCCGACCAGGTCGACGCCGTCATCAACGAGATCGAGAAGGCGGGCTCGGGGCCCGCCGGCGGCTCGGGGAACGGGAGCGGGTCGTGAGCCGCCGCACCCTCGAGCCCACGCCGGCCGACCGGGTCGTCGACGGCGATCCCGACCGGGCCGGCGAGGGCTCGGGCGAGCCGTCCCGGCGGGGAGCGCACCGCACCGGCTGGTGGCCGTGGCTCGCGGTCCTGGTGGTGGTGGCCGGGGCGCTCGTCATCGGCGCCATGGGCGAGCGCCCGCCGGCCACCCAGGCCGAGCGGGTCAACGCGGTGGCCCGCACCGTGCGCTGCCCCACCTGCAACGGCGAGTCGGTGGCCCAGAGCGACGCCCAGATCTCCCAGCAGATCCGCGTCGAGATCGCCAAGGGCTTCGAGTCGGGGCTGTCCGAGGAGCAGATCCGCGACCGGCTCCTGCAGAAGTACGACGACATCTCGCTCGACCCCAGCGGGTCGGGCACCGCCGGCCTCGTGTGGGCCCTGCCGATCGTCGTCGGGCTCCTGGCCGTCGCGGGGCTCGTCGTCGTGTTCCGGCGGTGGCAGCAGGCCGGAACGCTCCACGCCAGCGCCGCCGACGAGGCCCTGGTCGCGGAGGCGCTCGCCGACCGCGGCGCGCCGGCCGCCGCCCGCACCGGCCCGCCCGACGAGGCGACCGCGTCGGACGACGCCAACGAGGCGGACGAGCCGGACGAGCCGGGCGAGCCGGGGTCGTCCGCCGAGCCCGCCGATGGGGCCCGGTCGTGAGCGCGCCCACCCGGCCACCCACCCGCTCCGGAGGCGGCGGCACCGCCGCCCGCAAGGCCGCTCGCGAGAGCGAGGCGACGAGCGGTGCGACGACCCGGGCTGCTCGCGATCGGGGGAGCGGCTCGGCCGGGTCCGGTGCGGGTGCCACGGTCGCCGACCGTCGTCCGGCCGCCCCGCTCGACCCCGATGCGCTCGCCGCCCTCGAGGAGCAGCGCGACTTCCTCCTGCGGTCGCTGCGCGACCTCGAGCGCGAGCACGACGCCGGCGACCTCGACGACGGCGACTACGCCGCCCTCAAGGACGACTACACGGCGCGGGCGGCGGCCGTCCTGCGCGCCATCGAGGGGCACCAGACGGCGATGGCGGCCCGTCCCCGAGGCTCGCGGGGCCGCACCCTGGCCATCGCCGCCCTCATCGTGGTGGCTGCCCTCGTGGTCGGCGCCGTGCTGGCCCAGGCCCTCGGCCGGCGCTCCGCCGGCGACAGCGCCACCGGCGACATCCGCCAGACCAGCCGCGACCTGCTGGCCAAGGCCCGCAGCGAGACGGCCGAGGCCAACCAGGCCCTCCAGAGCGGCGACGGCACGGGTGCCGTCGAGCACTTCAAGGCGGCCATCAAGGCCTACGACGACGCCCTGCAGGCCGATCCGGCCAACGCCGAGGCCATGACCTACCGGGGCTGGCTGCTGCACACCCTCGCCGTCAACGGGCCGGCCGATCGCCAGCCGGCGCTCGACCAGGAGGCGGCGAGCTGGCTCGACCGGGCCATCGTGGCCAAGCCCGACTATCCCGACGCCCACGTGTTCAAGGCGATCCTGCTGCGCAACGCCGGTGATCTGGCCGGGGCCCGAGCCGAGCTGGCCAAGGTGCCCGACAGCCAGATCCCGCCCTTCATGCAGCAGATGGTCCAGGGCCTGCGGGCGAGCGTCGACGGCTCGGAGCCGTCGGGCTCGAGCTCGGCCGGCTCGGCGCCGCCCGGCTCGACGGCGCCCGGGTCGCCGTCGGCCACGCCGTAGCCTGCACGACCCGGGGCGGCGGCCTCACCCCCGCAGCTTGGGTGGGGGCAGGTAGCGGCCGCGGACCACGCGGCCGCCTTCGACGTCGAGCACCCACACCGAGGCCTTCTCGGCGGCGACCGCGGCCTTGGTCTTCATGCCCCGGGAGACGAGCCGGCCGATCACCTTGGGGATCAGCTCGCCGTGGCTGCACAGCACCGGGTGCTCGTCGGCGTGGGCCACGAGGTAGGCGATGGCGGCGTCGGGGTCGGCGTCGGCGGCGAGCAGCTTGCGGGTTCGGACCTCGAGCCCGAGGCGCTCCGCGAGCGGGACGACCGTCTGGATGCAGCGCTCGGTGGGGCTGGCCACGACGCGGCGGACGCCGGCGTCGGCCAGCTCGTCGGCCAGGGCCCGCGCCTGGGCCGCGCCCCGCTCGGACACCGGTCGCTCGGCGTCGGGTCCCTTCCACTGCGACCGGTTGCCCGCGTGGGCGTGGCGGACGAGGTACACGGGCACGGCGGCGCACTGTACCCGTGGGTCGGGGACCTCACGGCCGCGAGCGCGCACGGTGGTCGTGGCCGCCCACTACATTCCTGCCATGCCCATCGACCTCGACGAGGATCTCGTGGTCGACGTCGCCATCGTCGGCGGCGGCATGATGGGCCACTACCTGGCCCGGCAGCTGCACGATCGCTACTCGATCTGCGTCGTCACCGACCCGTCGATGCCGGTCGAGACGCTCGAGGCCGAGGGCTACCTGACCGCGGGCTACGACGGCAACGACGTGGCCCGCATCCAGCCGGCCCGGCGCGCCGCGGGCTACTGGCGGCTGTGGGCCGAGTCCAACGGGGTGCCCCAGAACGAGGCCCCGGCGATGTACCTGGCCCGGCCCGACGAGGTGGGCACCCGGACCAGGCTGTGGACCGACGCGGCGCTGACCTATCGGCCGGCCGACGACGTGCCGCCGATCTTCGCCGGCGGCTCCGAGGCCGACGCGTCGCCGTTCCTGCTCGACAACGACGTCGTGGTCGACCCCGCCGACGTGCTGGCCGAGCTGCGGCGGGGCATCGAGGACCGCTTCTTCGAGGGGCGGGTCGTGCGCTTCGACCTGGCCGCCGATCGGGCCATCGACTCGATCGCCGTCGAGGTTGGTGACCGCACCGTGCCGATCGTGCCCCGCTTCACCGTCTTCGCGGCCAGCGGCGGCAACGCCGAGCTCCTGCACAAGGTCGCCGCCCGCTTCCGCGACGCGAGCGTCCGGCGCGAGCGCACCGAGACCGCCCGGGCCTGCCAGGCCGTCCGCAAGAAGCACCTGATCTGCATCCGGGGCGTCGACCTGCCGCAGGTCTCGGGCCACGTCGCCGGCCTGCAGATCACCTCGCACCCCCTGGGAGGCGGGGTCACCGCCTGGCTGGTGAGCCCGCCCATCGACGACGCCCAGACCACCCTCGGCGCCGAGGACCTGCGGTTCGACCCGCAGGTCGACTCCAAGGTGGTGGCGGCCGCGGTCGAGACCCTCTTCGGTGCGAGTCCCGAGCTGGCCGAGCTGCGACGAAGGCTCGAGTGGGGGGTCTACGCCCGCCGCAAGACCGAGCACCCGATGATGGCGGCGAGCGACACCTCGGCGGTCGGCCAGCCGGCGCCGGCCAAGCTCGAGACCTTCGGCCTCGAGTCCTTCATGGCGCTGTGGCCGTCGCACCTCAGCTACTCGATGGTGGTGGGCGACGTCGCCGCCGAGCGCATCGCCGAGGCCCTCGGTCCCCGTGGCGCCGAGGAGGGCCCGGCCCCCGGTTCGCTGGCGCCGTCCACCGTCCGGCTCACGGCGCGCTGGAACGGGGGCGGGCCGCTCAACTGGCACGACTGGGACGGGTTCGCCACCCTCCACGACATCAAGGTCGGCTAGCGCCCTCGGTCCGGGCGCCCGGTCGCGCCGGCGACCCTCGCGTCAGCGGGCCAGGGCGCGGAGGTGGTCGAGGATCGGCGGCAGCGCCGCCAGGACGGCGTCGACGTCGGCGTCGGTGGTCGACCAGCCCACGCTGAGGCGCAACGACCGGTGGGCGTCGACGCCCATGGCGGCCAGCACCGGTGAGTCCTCCAGACCCTCGGTGGCACAGGCGCTGCCCGAGTGGGCGGCCACGCCGGCCTGGTCGAGCCCGAGCAGGACGGCCTGGGGTTCGATGCCGTCGATCCCGGCGCACACGAGGTGGGGGAGGCGCAGGTCGGGGTGGCCGTGGAGCTCCACACCGTCGAGGGCGGCCAGGCCGGTGCGCAGGCGGTCGGTGCGGCGGCGGGCATCGGCGGCCTCGACGGCCAGCCGGTCGCCACCGGCCAGCGCCGCGCACGCGGCGCCGAAGGCCACCGCCGCCGGCACGTCCTCCATCCCGGCGCGGCGGGCGCGCTCCTGGTCGCCGCCGAGGAGCAGCGGGTCGATGCGCAGGCCGCGGCGGACGAGCAGCGCCCCGGTGCCCGCCGGACCGCCGAGCTTGTGGGCCGACACCGACAGCAGGTCGACGCCGAGGTCGTCGAACGCGATCGGGATCCGGCCGGCGGCCTGGGCGGCGTCGACGTGCAGCAGGACGCCGCGCTCCCGGCAGGCGGCGGCGACCTCGGCCACCGGCTGGAGCGTGCCGACCTCGTGGTTGCCCCACTGCAGGTTGACCAGGGCGGTGTCGTCGTCGACGGCGGCGAGCAGCTCGTCGGCGTCGACGCGGCCCG
This sequence comes from Acidimicrobiales bacterium, assembly GCA_046331175.1. Taxonomy (GTDB): domain Bacteria; phylum Actinomycetota; class Acidimicrobiia; order Acidimicrobiales; family Acidimicrobilacustridaceae; genus JAWKIW01. The sequence continues at coordinate 51,892 of JAXLRI010000008.1, read as the reverse complement.
TGCGGTCGACCCCCACGGTGACGAGCTCGTGCCCGTGGCGATCGGCGAGCGCGCCGGCGGCGGCGCGCACGGCGGAGTGCTCGATCGCGGGCACGACGATCCGACGACCCCGCGCCGCGGTGCCGGCGACGGCGGTGGCGATCGCCTCGGTGGCCCCGCTGGTGAAGACGACCTCGCGGGGCCGGGCGCCCAGCAGGAGGGCCACGGCCGCCCGGGCGTCCTCGAGGGCGACGCGGGCCCGCATGCCCTCGGCGTGGATGCGACCCGGGTCGCCGGCCGGATCGTGGAGCCACCCCACCAGCGCGGCCACCGCCTCGGGGCGGGGCGGCGACGTCGAGGCGTGGTCGAGGTAGTGCCGGCTCACGGCCGGTCAGCTCTCGATGGAGGTGACGCAGACGTCGTCGCCGAGGGCGATCGACGACTCGAGCTCGGGGGACGTGTCGCCGTAGAGCTCGCCGAGCATCCCGCGGACCATCCCGCGGTCGACGGCGCAGATCACCGGGTTCTCGATGGCGGCGCCGCCGAACGGGCAGTGCTCGGCCACGATGCGCAGCTCGTCGTGGTGCTTCTCGGCGTGGGCGGCGAAGCCGTGGGCGGTGAGGGCGTCGGCCACCGCGTGCAGGGCGGAGCGGAAGGAGCGCTGCTGCTCGCCGGAGTCGCCGAGGCTGCGGGCCATGAGCCGCCCGTACTCGAGGCCGACCTCCTCGGCCATGGCCTCGGCCTCGCGGCGGGGCAGGCGCGACAGCGCCCGGCCGAGGAGCGTGACGAGCAGGTCGTCGTGGCGCACCGGGAACTCGAGCGTGGGGGAGCGGCCCGTGACCCGGTAGTGCTTGGAGGGGCGCCCGGCGCCCGTGCGGCCGGTGCGGGCCACGGCGACCTCGAGGTAGCCACCGGCGGCCAGCTTGTCGAGGTGGTGGCGGGCCACGTTGGGGTGCAGGGCGAAGCGCTCGGCCACCTCGGCGGCGGTGACGCCGTCGGCGTGCTCCCGGGCGAACAGGTAGATGTCGCGGCGGGTGGGGTCGCCGAAGGCCGACGTGATGGCCGTGACCATCGAGGCGAACTCGGTGGCGCTCAGCGGTCCGGTGCCGGGGTCGGCGGCGGTGGCCGTGCCCAGCGCGGGTTCGGGGCCCTCGACCTCGGGTCCCGAGACCGGGCCGGCGTCGCTCGCCGGGCTGTGGCGGGGGGACGGCACGCCGATATTCTACCTATCGCCGTAGGGGAAATTCGCTCCCCGGCGGCCGCCGGCCCACCGACCCCTGGCCGACGACCTCGATCCGGCGCGCCGCGCGCCCGATCCCACCCGCCCGAGGAACCCATGGCCGTCACCGAAGCCGCCGTCGTCGAGGCCCTCCGCCCCGTCGAGGACCCCGAGCTGCACCGCAGCATCGTCGAGCTCGACATGGTCCGCACGGTGGCCATCGACGGCCCGCACGTCGCCGTCCAGATCGCCCTGACCGTCGCCGGCTGCCCGCTGCGCAACGAGATCGACCGGCGGGTCACCGAGGCGGTCACGGCGCTCGACGGCATCGACGACGTGGCCATCGACTTCACGGTGATGACCGACAACGAGCGGGCGGCCCTGCGCCAGAAGCTGCACGGCGACCCGGCGGCCACGGCCGGCACCCACCAGGGGCACGGCCACGCCGAGGGGCGGGCCATCCCCTTCGCCGACCCCGCCAGCCGCACCCGCGTGCTGCTGATCGCCTCGGGCAAGGGCGGCGTCGGCAAGTCCTCGCTCACCACCAACCTGGCGGTGGCGCTGGCCCAGCGCGGTCGATCGGTGGCGGTCGTCGACGCCGACGTGTGGGGCTTCTCGATCCCGCGCATGCTCGGCGTCGAGCACCCGCCCGTCGTCATCGACGAGATGCTCGTGCCGCCCGAGTCCCACGGCGTGCGCTGCATCTCCATGGGCTTCTTCGCCCAGGAGGACCAGCCGGTCATCTGGCGGGGGCCGATGCTGCACAAGGCCCTCGAGCAGTTCCTCACCGACGTCTTCTGGGACGACCCCGACTTCCTCGTGATCGACCTGCCGCCCGGCACCGGTGACATCGCGCTGTCCCTCGCCCAGTTCCTGCCCCGCGGCGAGGTCTACGTGGTCACCACCCCCCAGCCTGCCGCCCAGCGGGTGGCCCAGCGGGCGGCGTTCATGGCCCAGAAGGTCAACCTCGAGGTCAAGGGCGTCATCGAGAACATGTCGTGGTTCACCGGTGACGACGGCAAGCGCTACGAGATCTTCGGCGAGGGCGGCGGCGCCGAGCTGGCCGAGCGCCTCGGCGTTCCCCTCGTCGGCCAGGTCCCGCTCGTCACCGCGCTGCGCGAGGGCGGCGACTCGGGCGACCCCATCGTCGCCGACGACCCCGAGAGCGAGGCCGGGGCCGCCATCCGCGCCATCGCCGAGCGGGTCGACGTCGAGCTTGCCCCTACCCGCCGCTACAACCCCGGCCTCAAGATCCTCTGACCGCCAGGGCCGTGCCCCGGTCGTGGTCGGGGCCGCGCCCGGTCAGAACCGGAAGTACACGAACTCCTGGGTGGTCGCCCCGCTGGCGACGACGATGCCGAGGACCATGCACCCGTAGACCACCCACCGCCGGGTGGTCACCGGGTTGGGGAAGCCCTCGCGATCCATCTCGCGCCGCTCGAACCCGTCGAGCAGGATCATGACGGCGACGGCCAGGACGGTGAACAGCACGAGGTTGGCGTCGATGGCCCCCGGGGCGCTGAACACGTAGCCGTAGACCGTCAGCGCGCCCGACAGCGATCCGGTGCCGGCCCACGGGGTCACGATCAACAGGCAGACGAACACGTAGAGGGAGCGGCGGACCTGCCGCAGGACGCGGCCGGTCCGCGTGGCCGGCGTCGGCTTGCCGTTGCCGGCGATCACCCGGTCGACCTTCCACCACTGCTCGGCGATGAGCAGCCCGGCGGTGAGCAGGCCCCACACCAGCCAACCAGGGGTCAGCCCGTGCCAGAGGCCGGCGGCGACGAAGGTGGCGAGCAGCGCCAGCGCCTCGCGGCCGCGGGTCCGGGTCGAGCCGCGCACCGGTCGGTAGACGTAGTCGCGGAACCAGCCCATGATCGTGACCTGCCAGCGGCGCCAGAACTCGGTCCAGCTGCGCGAGCGGGTGTAGGGCTGGGCGAACGACGAGGGCATGCGGACGCCGAGCAGCTTCGCCGAGCCACGCGCCATGTCGACGTAGCCCCAGATGTCGAAGTAGTTCGACAGCAGGACCACGACCAGGCACAGCACGGCGTCGACGCTGCCCAGGTTCGGGTCGGGGCTCGTCAGGGCGGGGAGGTAGGTCCGCACGGTCGCCGCCAGCAGATCGGCCACGACCACCTTCTTGAACAGGCCCGTCAGCAGCAGCTGGAGGCCCTCGGAGAAGGCGATGGGGTCCGGTCGCCGGCGCCGGGAGTGCAGCTGGGGGATGAGGCGGCCGGCCCGGACGATCGGTCCGGCGAGCAGGTGCGGGAAGAACGAGACGTAGAGCGCGTAGGTGACGAACCGCCGTTCGGGCTCGATCGTGCCCCGGCTGACGTCCACCACGTAGCTGATCACCTGGAACGTGTAGAAGGACAGGCCGACCGGGATCACCACGTTCTCGACGACCGAGCCGAACCCGAAGCCGAGCACGCCACCACCGGCGGCGCCCCCGCCGCCGGTCAGCACCGCCAGGCCCTTGAAGCCGACCACGACCGCGGCCGAGGAGAGCACGGCGAACCACAGCAGGGCCCGTCGCCGAGTCCCGGTGCTCGTGGGCAGGAGCCGGCCGGCCACGTAGGTCACGACCGTGGCGAAGGCCAGCAGCGGCACGAACCGCCAGTTCCACGTCGCGTAGAAGAGGTAGGACGCGGCCAGCAGCAGACCGGGTCGCAGGCGAGGGTGGGCGGCCCAGTGCAGGAGGACGACGCAGAACAGGAAGACGAAGTACTCGACGCTGTTGAAGGTCATCGCATCCCGGTGGCGCTCCCCGGGCGGCGAGGCCGTCGGCGAGCATACACACGGCGCGCTCGGGCCGACCCGGAGGCTCCCGCCCTGCGGGACGGCCTCGGCGGCCGAGGAGGACGGGACCCCCGGGGCCCGGCGGGCGGCGAGTAGGGTGGCCGCCCGGGCCGGTCGGAACCGGTTCGCCGTGCCTTCGGAGGGGACCACGACGCGCCATGACCCGTGACGAGCTCTACACCTGGCTGACCGAGCGCTTCGTCGAGGTCCTCGAGGTCGATCCGTCCGAGATCACCCCCGAGACGGACTTCGCCGACCTCGATGCCGACAGCATCGACCTGATCGAGGTGATCAACGCCGCCGAGCGCCAGTTCGGCCTCGAGATCGAGGAGCAGAAGCTGTACGACCTCGAGACGGTCGGGCAGCTGGTGGACCTCCTCGATCGCGAGATCGCCCGCCAGCGGTGATGACGTCCTCGCCGACCGACGAGCGCGCCGACGACGCCGACGAGGTCCGCACCAGCTACCGCGACAGCTTCGACCAGCTGAACGATCGGCTGGTCGGCACGAAGTTCCACAAGTACCTGCGCTTCTTCAACTTCGGATACGCCGTGCTCGAGGGCGAGGAGCCGGCCGGCCCGGCGCTCCCTCGTCGCTTCCCCAACCTCGACTCGGCCCAGCTGCTCTTCCAGGTCGTCGGCGACACCGACCTCACCGGTCGTCGGGTCGCCGAGGTCGGCTGCGGCCGGGGCGGCAACATCGGCCTGCTGCTCGACCACGCCGGCATCGCGTCGGCGGTCGGCCTCGACCTGGCCGGCACCTCCCTCGACTTCTGCCGCCAGACCTATCCCGCCGACCGCAGCGCGTTCGCCCAGAGCGACGCCGAGGCGCTTCCGCTGGCCGACGGATCCGTCGACGCAGTGGTCAACATCGAGTCGTCGGGCTGCTACCCCGACGTCGAGCGGTTCTTCCGCGAGGTGGCCCGCGTCCTGGCGCCCGGAGGCTGGTTCCTGTGGGCCGACCTCTCCCGGCGAGAGATGGTCGCGGCCTACCAGCGGGCCTTCGGCGATCTGGGCCTCGAGGTCGCCGCCCACCGCGACATCACCCCCAACGTGCTGGCCTCGCGTGCCGCCCGGGCCGAGCGCCAGCGGCTCGCGTTCGGCGACGGGCGGGCCATCGAGGGCTTCGAGGAGTGGGTCGGGGCCGACGGGTCGGCGTTGCACGAGCAGCTGAGCGACCGGCGCTGCGCCTACACCATCATCCGGGCGCGCAAGGTCGGTCCGGCGACCGCCGGGCCGGGTCCGCTGTTCTCGCCGGCCGAGCAGGCGATGATCCTCGAGTTCTCCCGCTTCGGGGCCGATGTCTTGAGCGGCCGCGGCGGGTCGGCCCCGTGACCGCCGGCGGCCGCGCCGACCGGTGATGGCCACCGCCAGGGGCGCGCTGGTCGTCAGCCGCCAGGCGGAGCTCGGCGCCGCGGTCGTCGACGCGCTGCTCGCCGACGGGTGGACGGTCTCGGCGGCCATCGCTGCGGGCGAGGTGCCCGCCGGTGCCCACGACCTCGGTCGACCCGGCCTGGACCGGGCCGGGCTCGACGACCCCGACGCCTCCGCCGGGCCCGCGGGGCTGGTCGACCGGGCCGAGGTGCACGCCCCCTTGCAGGTCGTCGTGACCGTCGCCGGCGCGCCCGTGGCGACGCCCCTGCTGCGCTCGGGCGCCGAGGCGCTGGCCGACGCCCTCGACGCGGACGTCGCCTGGCACCACCCGCTCGTGCGGCGGGCCGCCGACGTGATGGTGCCGCGCCGGTCGGGCCGACTGGTGGTGGTCACGTCGGTGGCCTCGCTGGTGGGGGCGGCGTTGGAGGCGCCGTTCGCCGCCGGCGCTGCCGGCCTGGTGGGCTACGCGCGGGCGCTGGCCCGCGAGCTGGCGGGCCGGTCGATCACCGTCAACGCCGTCCTGGCCGGACCGCTCGACACGGCCGAGCTGCGGGGTCGGGCGACCGAGCACGCCCGCATCCGGCGGCGGGTCGAGGACCTGGAGCAGCGCACGCCCACCGGTCGGCTGGCGACGCCCGACGACGTCGCCGGCCTGGTCGCGTTCCTCGCCTCCGACGAGGCCGCCTTCGTCACCGGCACGATGGTCCCCGTCGACGGCGGCCTGTCGATGGGGTTCGGCTGAAGGACCGGCCGCGGATGCCCACGGCGGCTCGGCGGCCGGCGGCGGCCAGCTCCCGAGGGCCGGCCGGTCGGCGGCGCTAGGGTCGCCGGTGATGAGCACCGCGTCGCCGACCTCGAACGCCCGCCGAGCCGTGGTCACCGGCATCGGTGTGCTCTCGGGGGCCGCCGTCGGCGCCGACGCCTTCTGGGCCGCCCTCCTCGAGCCGGCGCCCGAGCAGACGGCGCGGCGGCTGGTCGACTTCGACCCCAAGGCCTGGCTCGAGCGTCGCCTGCGCCGGCACACCGACCCCTTCGCCCAGCTCGCCGCGGCCGCCGCCGACCTGGCCCGCCGCGATGCCGACCTCGACACCACCGACCCCGAGCGCACGGCGGTGGTCCTCGGCACGGGCAACGGCTCGGCCGGCACCGCCATCCGCGAGTACCTCGCCTACGAGGAGCTGGGCCCGGCCGGCGTCTCGCCGCTGCTCGGGGTGCTCACCATGTCCAACGCTGCCGCGTCGGTCGTCGCCCTGCTCCACCAGGCCCGGGGGACCACCCAGGCCATCTCGTCGGGCTGCGCCTCCGGGACCCACGCCGTGGGCGAGGCCGCCCGCCTCATCAAGCACGGGTACGCCGACGTGGTGTTCACCGGCGCCGCCGAGTCGTTCTACGCCGCCGGCCGTGACGAGCAGGCCCAGCACATCTCGGGGGCGATGCTGGCCGGGCTGACCAACCTGCGGGTCCTGACCCGCGACGCCGTGTCGCGCCCGTTCGACGTCGATCGCGACGGCTTCGTGCCCGCCGACGGCGCCTGCGTGCTGGTGCTCGAGGACCTCGACCGGGCCCGGGCTCGCGGGGCTCGCATCTACGCCGAGGTGTGCGGCTACGGCAACACCAACGACGCCGGCGACCTCATCGCCCCGGCGGCCGACGGCGACGGGGTGCGCCGGGCCATGGAGCTCGCCATCGCCGAGGCCGGGGCCGAGCCCGGCGACGTCGGCTTCGTGAACACCCACGGCACCGCCACCGTCTCCAACGACCAGGCCGAGGCCACCGCCATCGCCAAGCTGTTCGGCTCGCCCGGTCCGGCCGTCAACTCCATCAAGGGGACCACCGGCCACTCCGGCCCAGCGGCCGGCGCCCTGGAGGCCGGTGCCGTGGCGCTGGCCATCCACCACCGCCTGCTGCCCCCCACCGGCGGGCTGCGCACCCTCGACCCCGACATCACCGTGGACGTGGTGCAGGGCGCCCCTCGCCCCTGGGAACCCCGGTTGTCGCTGTCGACGTCGCTCGGCCTCGGCGGCCACAACGGCGCCGTGGCGCTGCGCCCGGTCGAGTCCTGAGCCGCCCCGGCGACGAGCGGCGGCGCCGGTCCGAACCAGCCGAGACGGCGCGCGAGGGCGGGCGAGCGGAGGGATCGGTGGCGTCAGCCGATGCCCATGCCGAAGCCGCCATCGACCGGGAAGACCGTGCCGGTGATGGCCGCCGCCCGTGGTGAGCAGAGGAACCGCACGACCGCGGCGGCCTCCTCGACCCTCCCCACCCGACCGAGCGGCGTGCGGGCGATCCAGTCGTCGGCGCCGGGAGCGAGGTCGCGCATGTTCTCGAGGAGTCCGGGGGCGACCACGTTGGCGGTGATGCCACGCGACCCGAGCTCGCGGGCCAGCGAACGGCACAGCCCGATGAGGCCGGCCTTGGACGCGCTGTAGGACGCCACCCCAGGCGTGCCGTACAGCGCGGACGTCGACGAGACGAACACGAGGCGCCCCTGGCGGCGGCGGACCATCGTCTGGGCGGCGCGACGCGCGGCGGCGAAGGACCCGACCAGGTTGGTGCCGACGACGTCGGCGAACGACGACGGCTTCATCCGGATGGCGAGGTTCCGCTCGGCGGTCCCGGCGTTGGCCACCAGCACCGCCACCGGGCCGTGCTCGGCCTCGATCTGGTCGAAGGCGGCGTCGACGGCATCGGGGTCGCGCACGTCGCAGCGCACGCCGGGGAAGTCGGGGCCCGGCTCGGTGCGCCACGTGACGACCACGCGGTGGCCGTCGGCGGCCAGGGCCCGGGCGCAGGCCAGCCCGACGCCGCGGTTGCCGCCGGTGACGACCGCGACGGGCTCGCCGCTCGGGACGTCGTCGGAGGCCACGGCGGGCGAGTCTAGGAGCCGTCGTCGGCGCCCACGCGACCCCGGGTCCGGAGACCCCGCCGCTATGCTCGTTGGCTTCTCGCACCCGACGTCGGGAGCAGGTCGGGTCGGACCGGGAAGGGCATCGATGGCGCTCATGGAGCAGCCGACACGGGCAGCGACCAAGGGGCTCTCCGCGTCGCTGTTCGTCGCCGTCACGGCGCGCGGGCTGCTCGTCCCGCCGATCGGCGAGCACGCCGCCATCGACCTGGGCTCGGCCGAGGTCGCGCTGCTCGGCGCGCTCGTCGACCCGGCCGGTGCCAGCATCGGCGAGGTGGTCGACGCCGTGGCCGCGGCCACCGGCGCCGAGCCGGCCCGCCTCGAGGCGCTCGTGGACGCCCTCGACGCTCGGGGGCGCCTCGTCCTCCCCGCCGAGCGTCGGCCGCGCCCGCTCGGGGGTGGGGACGCCGGTGCCGACGCGACGACGGCACCGGGCCCGAGTCCGAGCCCGGGCGCACCTGGGCCGTGGGTCCTGCGTACGCCCTTCCTCGCCCGGCCGGTCACCGGAGGGCTCCAGGTCGTCGACCACGACGGGAACGTGCTCGTCGTCCTCGACCCGGTGGAGGCGACGGCGACCACCGCGTTCGGGTGGCCAGCGGCGCTGGAAGCAGCGCACGCCACTCACGTGCTCGCCGAGGGCGACGGCGCGCTCGGACCGGCCGCCTTCGGCCTCCTGGCCACCCGCCTCCACGGGGTGGGGCTGCTCGTGCCGGTGGCCGCCGGCGACGCGCCGGCGGCCGGTGGCGCCCAGCAGATCGGCGCCCGCGAGCTCGAGCGGCTGGGCGATCTCGTCGCCGTCTGCGATCGCCAGGCCGCCGAGCGTCGACGGGCGCGGGACCGCGAGCGGCGGGCCGGGGTGGCCCATCGCCCGTTGGTCGTGCCCTACAGCAAGAACACCGACACGGCGCCGTTGGCCCTGGGCATGCTGCTGGCAGCGATCCAGGCCCACGACGGCGGCCGCCTGCTCGACCGCTACGCGCTCGAGCCGACGTGGGTCGTGCGCCGGCCGGGGCTGCGGGCCCTGCTCGACGAGGGCCCGGTGGTCCTGCTGCTGTCGAACTACGTCTGGTCCCACCGCGAGAACCTGAAGGTCGCGGCGATGGTGAAGGGTCGCAGCCCCGACAGCCTGGTCATCGCCGGCGGCCCCGACACCCCGGCGTACCCGGCCGACTGCGAGGCCTACCTCCGCTCCCACCCCGAGGTCGACCTCGTCGTGCGGGGCGAGGGCGAGGCCACCGTGGTGGCGGTGCTCGATGCCCTCGACGGCCGTCTGGTGGGCCGCGATGGCGACCTCTCGGTGCTCGCCGACGTCGAAGGCGTCGCCTTCCGCGACGGCGGCGACGTGGTCCGCACCCCCGATCGGCCTCGCATCGCCGACCTCGACCTCCTGCCGTCGCCGTACCTCTCGGGCCTGTTCGACGCCTACGGCGAGGCCACGGTGGCCATGGCCATCCTCGAGACGAACCGCGGCTGCCCCTACGGGTGCACCTTCTGCGATTGGGGGTCGGCGACCCGGTCGCGCATCCGCCAGTTCTCCCTCGATCGGGTGCTCGCCGAGATCGAGTGGCTCGGTCGGCACCGCATCCCCCGCGTGTTCTTCGCCGACGCCAACTTCGGCATCTTCGAGCGCGACGTCGAGATCGCCGAGCACCTGGCTCGGGTGAAGGCCACCTACGGCTTCCCCGTGCGCTTCCAGACCAGCTTCGCCAAGAACACCATCAAGCACACGCGGCACATCGTGGAGGTCCTGGTGGCGGCCGGCCTGATCACCGAGGCGAGCCTGTCGCTGCAGACGGTCGACCCCGGCACCCTCGACGCCGTGCACCGCTCCAACATCCGCACCGACAAGTACCGCGAGCTGGCGGCCGAGTTCCGGCGAGCCGGGCTGCCGCTCTACACCGACCTGATGATGGGCCTGCCCGGGTCCACCCTGGCGAGCTTCCGCGGCGACCTCCAGGACGCGATCGACCACGAGCTGCCGGCCAAGATCTACCGCACCGAGATGATCGTCAACAGCCCGATGAACGAGCCCTCCTACCGCGAGCGCTTCCAGCTGCAGACCGAGGGCAAGGTCGGTCAGAACCTGCGGGCGGAGCGGCCGATCGTGGTGGCCAGCGCCTCCTTCACCCGCGACGACCACCGCCAGATGGAGCGCCTGCGCCGCACCTTCACCGTGACCGACAACTACGGCGTGCTGCGCCTGGTGTCCCGCTACGTTCGCCACGAGCTCGGCCTCCCCGAGGCCGAGTGGTACGCCGACCTCGACCGTCGCGCTCGCGACGAGCGCGAGGACGTGCCGCACCTCGCCTGGTTCCTCGAGAGCGGCCCCGAGCTGCTGGCACCACCCGGCAGCTGGCGCGACCTCCTCGACGACGTGCGCTCCGACCTCCTCGCCCGCGGCGTCGCCGACGACGACGCCCTCACCGCCGTGCTGGCGGCCCAGCACGCCGTGTTGCCGGCGCCCGGGCGTCGCTTCCCGGTCACGCTGCGCCTCGCCCACGACGTCGCGGCGTGGCACGCCGCCATGGTCCGGGCGAAGGACGACGGCCAGGTGTGGGACGACGCCGTGCCCGCGCTGCGCACCCATCCGCCGGCGTCGTTCACCGTCGACGACCCCCAGGGCCTGTCGGACGCTGCCATCGGCTTCGGCATGGAGGACGACCTGTTCGGCGTGTGGGAGCTCGACTCCCCGGTGGCCCGCCCGTCCGTCCCACGCTTCGAGCGAGTCGACTGAGGTGGGTGCACCCGATCCCGTGCCGACGGGCCCCGCGGCCCCGTCGACGCCGTCCCGTCCCGCCCCGACGCGGTCGTGGCCACGCACCGCGCTGAAGGGCGTCGCCATCGTCGTGGTGGTCCTGCTCGTGGGCGAGCTGCTCACGCGGGCCCTGGCACCCCAGCTCGTGCCCGAGAGCTGGGGCGTGCGCAACGTGAGCGAGGCGTCGATCAAGCGCGACCAGCTGGCGGCGGCGTCGGCGGCGGGACGGCCGCCCCAGGTGCTGTTCGTGGGCGACTCCACCATGGACGCCGGCGTCTCGCCGACCGCCTTCGCCGACGCCTCCCGGTCGTTCCGGTCGGGCTACGACGCCGCCCTCCTCGGAGCCCGGCTGCCCTCCCAGCGCCTGTGGGTCGAGCGCTTCGTCCTGCCCGAGGTCACGCCTCGCCTCGTGGTGCAGGGGGTCACGCCGCTGCTCGTGTCGACCCTCGGCGCCAGCCCCGCCGACACCAGCTCCTACGACGCCACGTTGTCCCGCCACCTCGCCAACCTCGACCCCGACCTGTGGCAGCAGCTCGACGAGACCGCCGGCGAGCACCTCGCCCTGGTCCGGTACCGGTCGTCGTTGCGCAGCCCCCGGCTGGTCGCCGAGGCGGCGTGGAACCGGGTCACCGGTGCGCCCGACCGCCCCGTCGTCGAGCGCCGGGACGATCTCGCAGCGGGCAAGACCGCACCCGACGGGCAGTCGCTGACCTACGTCGACAAGACCCCCGAGAAGACCGGCCTCGAGCCGCTGTTCGCTGCGGTCAACCAGTCGCTGGACGGCCGCACCGACTTCGGGGCCATGGACGCGATCCTGGCCACCTATCGGGCCCAGGGCCTGCCCGTGGTCGTCGTCATCCCCCCGGTGGCCACCGAGCTCATGGCGGCCGGCGGGGTGGACGTGGCAGCCTGGCGCGAGGCGGCCCACCGGATCGCCGACCAGGCCCGCCTCCGGCAGGTGCCCGTGCTCGACTACACCGACCACGGCTACCCGACCTCGCTGTTCGGTGACGTGATGCACCTCAACGGCCAGGGGAGCCAGCGGTTCTCCGCCGACCTCGCCGCCGACCTCGACGGCCTCTGCGCCCGGGGCGAGCTCCCCGACTGCCGTCCCGCCGGGGCGCGCTGAGGTGGACCACCGCCTCCACGACGAGGGCCTCGATCGCCTGCGTCGCCTCGCCGACCTCCTCGTGACCGAGTCGCTCACCGACGACGAGTGGGCGCGCCTCGGCGACGTGGTCGACGACGTGCTCGCCGCGCACCCCACGGGCGTCGACGGCGCGGCCACCCGCTACACCACGCTCTTCCGCCGCGGTGTCGAGGAGGGCAGCGAGCCGGGAACGGCCGAGCACCCCATCGCCAGCGGGCGGTCCCTGTCCTTCCCCCCGTTCGAGGGCGATTGGGACGGCCACCGCTACGTCGCCCGCGCCCGCTTCGGCCCGGCCTTCGAGGGGCCCCCAGGGGTCGTGCACGGCGGCTTCATCGCCGCCGCGTTCGACGTGATCGTGTCGAGCGCCGCGTCGCGGCTCGAGCCGCTGCCGGTGACCCGGAGGCTGACCGTCCGCTACCTGCGTCCCAGCCCGCTCGGCGAGCGGCTCGTCTTCGAGGCCGATCCCGTGCGGGGCGACGGTCGCCAGGTGTTCGTCACGTGTCGCCTCGCCGACGCCCGGGGTCGCACGCTGGGTCGGGCCGAGGGCGAGTGCGCCGGGCTCGACCCCGAGCGCTTCGGCGACCGCTTCCCCGCCCGCCCCTCCGACGACGCGCCCGCGGTGGCCACCGCATCTGCGACGAGCGCTGCGTCCGCGAGCGCTGCGTCCTCGGCGACCGGGACCTCGCCGGCCACGACGTCGCCGGTCGCCGACCCCGACCCCCGCTGAGCGGTCGAGGTGGGGAAGTAGGGTCGCCGCGTGCCGTCCGTCGACGACCTCGATCCGCCCGTGCGCAGGGCGCTGGTGACCGGTGGGGCGAGGGGCATCGGCCGGGCCGTGGTCGAGGCCCTGGCCGGCTCGGGTCACCGCGTGCTGGCCTCCCACCGGTCGACCGAGGCCCCCGACCTGGGGGACCTCGTGGCGTGGCACCGGTGCGACCTCCTCGACGCAGACCAGCGCCGCGGCCTGGTCGCGGCGGCCGCCGAGGACGGCGGCGTCGACGTGGTGGTGGCCAACGCCGCCGTGCTGCGCGACGGCATGTCGGCCCGCATGACCGACGAGGCCTTCACCGAGGTGCTGACCATCGACCTGATCGCCACCGCATCGGTGGTCGACGGCCTGCTGCCCTGCATGGTCGAGCGGGGCTTCGGTCGGGTCGTGGCCGTCACCTCACTGGGCGGGATCCTCGGATCGGCCGGCCAGGCCAACTACGCCACCGCCAAGGCCGCGCTCAACGGCTGGGTCCGTGGCCTGGCGGTCGAGGTCGCCGCCGACGGGATCACCGTCAACGCCGTCGCCCCGGGCCCCATCGACACCGAGCTGCTGCGCGACCTCGACCCGCGCCGCCTCGACGCGCTGGCGTCGATGGTGCCGGCGGGTCGCCTCGGCCATCCGGCGGAGGTCGCCGCCGTCGTGGCGTTCCTGGCCTCGGAGGCCGCGGCCTTCGTGACCGGCGCCGTGATCCCGGTCGACGGCGGGCTCGGCAGCAGCGAGGGCTGGGGTCGTTCGGTGCGCGACCAGATGCTGCGCCGCCGGGCCGAGCGGGCCGAGCGGGCCGAGCGGGCCGAGCGGGCCGACGGGGATGACCGGGATGACCGGGATGCCGCCCCCGAGCCGTCAGGCTGAGGGCGCGAAGCCCCGGCCCGCCGCCTCACCGCCTCGGGCCGTCACTTGTGGCCTGGACCCGAGGTGGCGGCGAACGACCCGAGCGCAGCATCGGCCGCCGCCGTGGCCGCGGCGAACCGGGCTTCGGTGGACCGGGCCGCGCTCGACCGGACCGGGCTGGACCGAACCGGGGACCGGCTCGTCCGGCGCAGGCGTAGCAGCCGGTAGCGCCACGAGCCGTCCTGCAGGCCGGCGGTGAACGCGGTGCCGGTCACCCCGGTGAAGCGAGCGGCGTCGTCGGGGTCGACGTCGGTGCCGGCGGCGTGCAGGGCTCGGGCCTCGCGCTCGGCGGCCTGGGCCCGGCTGGCGAGCACGTTGGCGGTGATGTCGTCGTCGAGCTCGAGGTCGAGGCCGGCGGCGGCCAGCGCGTCGAGGTACGCGTCGCCGGCGTCGGCCCAGAGGAGGTCGGTGTAGAGGAAGGCGCCGCCGGGGCGCAGCACGCGGGCGACCTCGACGTAGAAGGCCGGCAGGTCGGGGTAGTGCAGGGAGGACTCGACGTTGGTGATCGCGTCGGCGGTGCTCGTGCCGAGGGGGAGGCGCTCGGCGTCGGCCACGGTGGCGTGGACTGCGGGCGCCGCCCCGCCGGCGGCGCGGGCGGCGGCGGGCACCAGGTCGAGGGCCACCACCCGGCGAGCGCCGAACACCTCGGCGAGCAGGCGGGCCGTGCCCCCGCGGCCGCAGCCCACGTCGACCACGGTCGCCCCGTGGAGGGGCTCGGAGCCGACCAGCTCGGCGACCAGGCGGGCGGCGTTGCGGCCGGGCATCCGCGGCGGCAGGTCGACGACCGACCGCACCGGCGTCGACCGCCCCTCGTCGTCGACGACGTCGACGTACCCGTAGTTCATGAAGCGCCACCAGCGGGCCGCCGACGTGCCGTCGAGGAGCGCGTGGTAGGCGCCGTAGGCGGCGATCACGCGGGCACGGGGGTCGTCGGGGGGCGGCACGACCAGCCATCGTAGGGTCGGCCTCCGCCACCAGCGGGCCGGCGGGTGGCCCTCCGGTGGCCCATCGCCGCCCGGGTCGACCGCCACCGTGGGCTGGGCCGGCGCCGCCGGTCGTGCTCGTCGTCGGTCGGGCGGCCTGGCCGCACCGGGGTCGGCAGGCCCTACGATGACGGCACCGCAACCGGCCGGCGCGGCCGGCTCGCCACAGGAGGACCTGGTGGACGTTCGCATCGGTGTGCTGCACACCATGAAGGAGATCGAGGTCGAGCTGCCCGACGGCGCCGACAAGGCCGAGATCAAGGCCGCCGTCGATGCCGCCCTGGCCGACGACGACAAGGTCCTGTGGCTCACCGACAAGAGCGGCCGCGAGGTCGGCATCCCGTCCGAGCGGGTGGCCTACGTCGAGTTCGGGCGCCCCGACACCGAACGCCGCATCGGCTTCGGGTCCTGACCCGGTCCGCGGCCCACCCCACGCCGAACCCCGCCGATCCCGCCCCGAGCTCGTGACCACCACCGCCACCTCCGTCGAGCTGCTCGATCGGAGGTTGCTGTTCGTCACCGGCAAGGGTGGGGTGGGCAAGACGAGCGTCGCCGCCGCCATCGGCCTGCTGGCCTCCCAGCACGGCAAGCGCACCCTCGTCTGCGAGGTCGATGCCAAGGGCAACCTCGCCGACTTCTTCGAGGCCCGGCCCAACCGGTTCGCGCCCCAGGAGCTGGCTCCTGGCCTGTTCGCCATGGCGATGAACACCGAGGAGTCGCTCAAGGAGTACCTGTCCCTGCAGCTGAAGGTGCCGCTCATCGCCCGGGTCGGGCCCCTCGCCAAGAGCTTCGACTTCGTGGCCACCGCGGCGCCGGGGGTCAAGGAGATCCTCACCGTCGGCAAGCTGCTCTACGAGGTGCGAGAGAATCGCTACGACCTGGTCGTCGTCGATGCCCCCGCCTCGGGCCACGTCGTCGGCCAGCTGGCCGCCCCCCAGGCCATCAACGAGCTGGTGCAGGTGGGCCTGGTGCGCGAGCAGACCACCTGGATGGTCGAGCTGCTCGCCGACCCGGCCGTCACCGGTGCGGTCATCGTGGCGGCCCCCGAGGAGATGCCGGTCTCCGAGACCATCGAGCTGGCGGGCCGCATCGGCACCGAGACCCAGGTCGACCTGGCGGCGGTGGTGGTCAACAAGGTGCTGCCCGAGCTGTTCGGTCGCGGCGAGGAGGAGATCTTCGGGCGTCTGCGCGAGCCGGCCCACCTCGACGAGCTGGCCGTCGCCGTCGGCGGCCCCGTCGAGCCCGTGCTCGACGCCGCCGAGCTGGCGGTCACCCTGCGGCGCACTCGGGCCGAGCACCTCGGCCGCCTGCGGCGCGAGCTGCCGCGCGAGGTCCCCATGCTCTACGTCCCGTACCTGTTCACCCGCGAGCACGGCGTGCGAGCCACCCACTCGGTGGCCGAGGCGCTGGGCGCCGAGCTGGGGTACTGAGGTCCCGCCGTGGCCCGCCACAAGCGCACCGACGACGACGCCGACAAGGCCCGCACGCTCGAACAGCTGCTGTCGGCCAAGGAGATCGCCATCTTCTGCGGGTCGGGCGGGGTGGGCAAGACCACGACGGCGGCGGCGTCGGCGGCCATGGCCGCGGCCGAGATCGGGGGCAAGGTCCTGGTCCTCACCGTCGACCCGGCCCGCCGGCTGGCCAGCGCCCTGGGCCTCGAGCGCTTCGGCAACGTCGAGACCCGCGTCCCCGACGAGCTGTTCGAGGCGGCCGGCGTCGAGCCCCGGGGCGAGCTGTGGGCCGCCATGCTCGACACCAAGGAGTCATGGGACGCGCTCGTGCGCACCCACGCCCCCGACGCCCAGACCCGCGAGGCCATCCTGGCCAACCCGCTGTACCAGAACATCACGTCGAAGTTCGTCCAGAGCCACGACTACATCGCCATGGAGCGGCTCTACGAGATCCACTCGTCGGGCCGCTACGACCTGATCATCGTCGACACCCCGCCCACCCGGAACGCCATCGACTTCCTCGAGGCGCCCGAGCGCATGGCCGACTTCTTCTCCAGCCGCCTGCTGCGGTGGCTGATCGCGCCGTACCGCTCCCGCGTGCTCACCGCCGCGTCGCGGCCGTTCTACTCGGTGGCCGATCGCATCCTCGGCTCGCAGTTCCTCCAGGACATCGCCGAGTTCTTCATCCTCTTCCAGACGATGTACTCCGGCTTCGTCGAGCGGGCCAAGGCCGTCACCCGCACGCTGTCGGACCGACGCACCACCTTCGTCGTGGTGTCCACGTTGGAGGCGGCGCCGGTGCGCGAGGCCGAGTTCTTCATCGAGGCGCTCGACGAGCGGGGCTTCCCGCTGGGCGCCGTCGTGCTCAACAAGGTGCTGCCCGCCTACCTGATCGACCCCGAGGCCACCCGCTCGGCCCAGGTGCTGTGCCGCGACGCCGACAAGGTGGCGGCCCAGCTGCCGTCTTCGCTCGGCGAGGCCGACGACGTCGCGCGCGTGCTGCGCGAGGTCGGCGAGAGCTTCCTCAACTACCGCGTGGTGGCCACCCGCGAGGCCGAGATGCGCGCCGAGCTGGCCCGGGTGCCCGACCTCGTCTGCACGGCCCCCTACCTCGACTCCGACGTGTACGACCTCGGCGGCCTCCTGCGCGTGGGTCGCCAGCTGTGGACCTGATGCCCGCCGGTCGCTGACCCGGGGGGTCGGTCGGGCAGGGCAGACTGTCATCCCTATGGCCAGCCTCGCCGAGCTCGCGCGTCGCCACACCCAGCTCCGCCAGCCCCAGGTCGACCACCTCCAGCGCCTGGTGGGCTCGTGGGGCCTGCTCGCCGACCTCAGCTTCGCCGACCTGCTGCTCTTCGCCCGGGTGGGCCACCCGTCGGCGGGGGAGGGGGCCGAGCAGTTCATCGTGCTCGGCCAGGTGCGGCCCACCACGGGCCAGACCGTCTACCGCAACGACTACGTGGGGCGGCTGGTCACCGACCACGAGCGCCCACTGGTGGCCCGGTCGTTCAGCCTGGGCGAGATCATCGACGGCGAGGTGCCCAACGAGGCCCGCCGCGAGCTGATCCGGGCCCTGTGCATCCCGGTGCGCTTCGAGGGCGACACCATCGCCGTGCTCAGTCGCGAGTCGGCCTCCTCGGTCGGCCGTCAGCCCGGCGAGCTCGAGAAGGTCTACATCGAGGTGTTCCACCGCTTCGCCCGGATGCTGCCCACCGGTGAGTTCCCCTTCGCCGACGAGGAGGGCTGGACCGACCAGCTCCCCCGCGTCGGTGACGGGGTCCTGCTCCTCGACGGCACCGCGCGGGTCGAGTACGCCTCACCCAACGCGGTGTCGGCGCTGCACCGGCTGGGCGTGCACGCCAACACCGAGGGCGTGCGCCTCATCGACCTCGGCCTGCAGGAGACGGTGGTGCGCACCGCCTTCACCAAGGCCATCCCCGCCACCGAGGAGCTCGAGCTGGGCCCCGACGTGACCGTCCTGCTGCGGTGCATCCCGCTCCTCGACCAGGGTCGGGTCAGCGGTGCCGTCCTGCTGCTGCGCGACGTGTCCGAGGTGCGCCGTCGCGACCGGCTGCTGCTCAGCAAGGACGCCACCATCCGCGAGATCCACCACCGGGTGAAGAACAACCTGCAGACCATCTCCTCCTTGCTGCGCCTGCAGGCCCGCCGGCTCTCGTCGCCGGAGGCCAAGGCGGCGTTGGAGGAGTCGGTGCGGCGGATCCGCTCCATCGCCATCGTCCACGAGACCCTGGCCCACGGCGCCGGCGACGACGTCCCCTTCATCGAGATCGTGCGGCCCCTGGTGCGGATGGTCGAGGAGGGCCTGGTGTCGCCCGACCACCCGGTCCACATCACCATCGACGGCGACGCCGGCGAGCTGCCGGCGGCCATGACCACATCGCTGGCGGTGGTCCTCACCGAGCTGCTCCAGAACGTGGTCGACCACGCCTACCCGCCGGGCCTCGAGAGCGATGCCGGCTCGGTCCGCCTCGAGCTGGCCAACGACGGCGAGGCCCTCGACGTGCGGGTGGTCGACGACGGCGCCGGCCTGCCCGAGGGCTTCTCGCCCGAGGCGGCCACCGGCCTCGGCCTGTCGATCGTGCGGACGCTGGTGACCACCGAGCTCGACGGCACGCTCGAGATGCGCACCGGCGACGGCGAGGGCGACCGCCCGGGCACGGTGGTGGCCCTGCACCTGCCGATCCACGCCGAGGAGACCGAGCCGTGAGGGTCGGCGAGGCGCGAGCCGTGAGGGTCGGCGAGGCGCGAGCCGTGAGGGTCGGCGGGGTGCGAGCCGTGAGGGTCGGCGCGACCCGGCCCCGCACGCGACACGACCTCCCCGCAGGGAGGTCGTGGGAGGTTGCTGGACTGGAGGAGGGTCAGGCGCTGCGGCGCTTGGCGGCCATCCACTGGCGGCGGATCTTGCGGCGCTCCTCCTCGGAGGTGCCGCCCCACACGCCCGAGTCCTGGTTGGTCGTGAGCGCGAACTCGAGGCACGGCTCCTTGACCTCGCACGTGGCGCACACGGCCTTGGCGTTGTCGATCTGCTCGATGGCCGGCCCGGTGGTGCCGACCGGGAAGAACAGGTCCGGGTCGGTGTCCCGGCACGAGGCGAGGGAACGCCACGCGTCGGGCTGGGCGGAGAGGGTCAGCGAGCGAGACGAGGTGAGGGCCACGGTGCCTCCACGGATCGGGCTACCACTGCACGTTCGGGTGACGAAACCAGAGCAAGCAGTCGTGAAGCGGTTCACATGCCACCGCCCCGCAAAGGTGAACGGCGTGTGGCTGGGACTTGGCCACCGTAATGCGTTCCAAATGGGTCCGCAAGGGTCGTGTGGGGGGATTTGTGTGACTCGCGGCACGTCATCGCGAGGGCCGATGGGAGGTCACGGTGCGTGAGATGGGACGACCTCGCGTGGTCGCACATCGGGGCGCTTCCAGGGCGTTTCCGGAGAACACGGTGGAGGCGTTCCGTGGCGCCGTCACGCTCGGTGCCGACGGCATCGAGCTCGACGTGCGGCGCTGCGCCGACGGGACGCTGGCCGTCCACCACGACCCGACGCCCGCCGACGGGGGCCCGCCGCTGGCCGAGCGGACCGCCGAGACGCTGCCCGCCGAGGTCCCGACCCTGGCCACCGCGCTTGCTGCGAGCGAACCCCTCTGGGTCAACGTCGAGATCAAGAGCGACCCCGCCGAGCCGGGGTTCGACCCGGCCTACGCCGTGGCGGGCGAGGTGGCGGCGGTGCTGGCCGCGGCCGGGGCGCCCGAGCGCTTCCTCGTGTCGTCGTTCGACCCGGGGGCCATCGCCGCCCATCGGGCCGTCGATCCGTCCATCCCCACCGGCCTCCTCGTGTTCCACCTGGCCGACCTCGCCCGCACGGTGGCCCGGGCCGCCGAGGCCGGCCACGTCGCCCTGCACCCGTTCGATCCGCTCGTGGACGCCGCCCTGGTCGATGCCGCCCACGCCGCCGGCCTCGCCGTCAACGTCTGGACCGTCGACGACCCGGCGCGCATGGTCGAGCTCGCCGCGCTGGGCGTCGACGCCATCATCACCAACGTCCCCGACCTCGCCCGCGCTGCCCTCGACGCGCCGCCCGCGGCCGGCTGACCGCGGCGCGACCCACCATCGGCCACCGCGGTCCACGGCCCCGGTCCACTGCCGCGGTCCGCGATCCCAGCGGCCCCGGTCGCGGTCGGCCGCTCCGTCGGGCACCGGCCGGTCAGGGCACGACGAGCGACAGCACGTCGGGCTCGTGCCGCAGCTCGAGCCGCTCGGCGTCGCCCAGGTGGTCGCCGTCGACCTGGTAGGGGAACGGCCCGTAGCCGCTCACCACGACCGAGTCGACGTCGGGCCGGTAGTCGACGACGTGGCTGCGGCGCACCCGCCGACCGTTGGTCACCACCGCCGAACCGATCAGGGCGAGGACGGTGGGCACCCGCAGCGTGCGCACCGACACCGTCGTGAGGGCGTTGTCGAGGCTGGCGTCGGGAGCGATGTTGATGGGCAGCGACCCGATGTACGTGTACGGGTTGGTGTTGAAGCACAGCGCCTCGTACACGTCGTCGACCATCGAACCGTCGGCATGGTGCACGGCCATGCGCGGCCGGCTGCGGTCGTAGTGGCGCAGGGCGGTGTCGAAGGCCGAGAACACGAAGAGCGGGTGGCTGGCCCAGCGCTTGAGGGCGGCCCGCTTCTCGACCTGCTCGACCACGCCGGCGTCGAACCCCATCCCGACGTGGAACAGGAACCACCGGCCGTTCACGTTGCCCAGCCCGATCCGGCGGATCGAGCCCCGGCCGAGGGCGTCGAGCAGCGCGCCGGTGGCCTCGATCGGGTCGTCGGGCAGGCCGATGGTGCGGGCGAAGACGTTGGTGGAGCCACCCGGCAGCGGGGCCAGGGCGGTGGTGGTGCCGGCCAGGCCGTTGGCCGCCTCGTTGAGGGTGCCGTCGCCGCCCAGCACGACGACCACGTGGGCGCCGTCGGTGGCGGCGGCGTGGGCGAGGCGGGTGGCGTGGCCGCGCTTGGACGTCTCGGCGAGGCGCACCTCGTGGTCGGCGGACAGCGCCTTCTGGATCACCACCCGTCCCCGGGCGGTGACCGAGCTGGCCGACGCGTTGACGATCAGCAGGATCCGCACCGCCGGCGGACCGTAGCAGCGACCGCCCGCCGCCCGCCCCGGGGCCGCGACGACACCGCGCCTGCTGGGCGCGCCCTCGGGGGCGGGACCCGGCGCGGCGGGACCCGGCGAGAGCGCCGACGCCCGCTCCGCCGCGCACTCCCACGAGCGCTCCGCCGCCCGCCCGCTGCGCGCGCCGACGCCCGCTCCGCCGCGCACTCCCACGAGCGCTCCGCCGCCCGCCCGCTGCGCGCGCCGACGCCCGCTCCGGGCCCGTCGTGGTACACAGCGGCGTGCCCGGACTGCCGCCCACGCGCCGCCTCGCCGGCGAGGCCGTCCTGGTGGCCGCCGTCGTGGGCTTCCACGTCGTCGACCACCGGCGGGTGCCCGAGGCCTGGCACGCCCTGACCCACACCGGGGCGGCGGCGGGGGCGCTGGTGGCCGGCCGCCTGCTCGGGCTGTCTCGTGCCGAGCTGGGCCTGTCGCCGTCGGCGGTGGGCCGAGGCCTGCGCGACGGCCTGGTGTCGGGCGCGGTGTCGGCCGCCGGGGTGGCCGTGGCCGCCTCGGTCCCCGCGACCCAGGGCGCCTTCGACGACCCGCGGGCCCTCGAGGGCAGCGGCGCGGCGCTGGCCCGCCGGACCCTCGTCGACATCCCCCTCGGCACGTCGGTGTACGAGGAGGCGGTGTTCCGGGGCACGCTGCTGGGCCTGGCCCGGCGCGACGTCGGACCCGGCGCCGGCGATGCGATCGTGGCTGGGCTGTTCGGGCTCTGGCACGTGCTGCCGGCGCTCGAGGACCGCAACCACAACCCGGTGGCCCAGCGGCTGCCCCTGCTGGCGTCGGTGGCGCCCACGGTGCTCGCCACCACCGTCGCCGGGGCGCTGCTCGGCCGGTTGCGGGTCCGGTCGGGGAGCCTGGCCGCCCCGATCGTCTCGCACGCCGTCACCAACGTGGCCGGCCTGCTCGCCGCCCGGTGGGTCGCCCGCCGCCGGGCGACGGCCCGCGTCGGCGACGTCGAGGTCCCCTAGGCTCGCCGCCATGCCGGCCTCCCGCCCCGCCGCGCCCGCCCCCAACGGCGTCTGGTTCCACCGGCCCGACGTGTGGTCCGGCCTCATCCTCGGCGCCGCCCTGGCCGGGCGGTCGTTCCGGCCCTCGCTCATGCCCCGGGCCACCGCCCACCAGGCGCTGATCGCCGGCGTGACCGGGGCCCTGGGCTTCGCCCTCGGCGACGCCACCTACGGCCTGCTCGGGCGCACCGGCAGCCCGGTCGGCGACCTGGTGCTGTTCGGCGCCACCGGCGTCGGCGGCTTCGCCGCGTCGCGCGCCCTGCCCGAGGCCGACGGCGAGCCGGCGTGGCGTTCGGCGGTGCGCACCACCGCGTCGTGCCTGGCGGCCGGCTCCACGGCCGCCACCCTCGGGGTGGCGGTGCGGGCGGTGCCCGTCGAGCGGCGGCGCATCGCCGGCGCGGTGCTGACCACGGCCGCCCTCGGTTCGGGGGCGCGGGCGGTGGTCGCCGGGGTCAAGGCCCAGCGGGCGGCTCACACGGAGTACGACCCGCCGCCGCCCCAGCCGCTGCCAGCGGTCACCCAGAGCGTGGCCGTCGGGGCCCTGCTGGTCACGTTGGGAGAGGGGTTCCGGCGCAGCGCCGGAGCCATCGGTCGCACCCTCGAGCGGCGCCTCGAGGTGGGCCCGGGCATCAGCCGCTGGGCCGGTCGGGCGGCCGCGGCGGGCATCTGGTACGGCACCGGCAAGGCGCTGGCCGACACCTTCGTGCGGGGCCTGCGCCTGTACGACCGGGTGGTCGACGCCGGGTTCGACCGGGCCCCGTCCACACCAGCCCGCTCGTCGGGCGACGGCAGCCCGATCGCCTTCGCCCGCCTCGGCCGGGAGGGCCGTCGCTTCGTCCTCAACGCGCCCTACCCCGATGAGATCGAGCGGGTCATGGGCGAGCCGGCGGTCGCCGAGCCCATCCGCGTGTTCGTCGGCTACGCCGCGGCCCGCACCGACGAGGAGCGGGTCGCCCTGGCCCTCGCCGAGCTGCGCCGGACGGGGGCCTTCGACCGGCGCCTGCTGGTGGTCGGCTGCCCGGCCGGCAACGGCCTGGTCAACACGCTGCCCCTCGAGGTGCTCGACCACGTCCTGCTCGGCGACACCGCGGCGGTGGCCGTGCAGTACGGCCGGCTGCCGTCGTTCCTCACGCTGCAGCGGGTCCCGCGGGGCGGCCGGGTGCAGAAGGCGCTGCTCGAGGGCATCGCCGCCGAGCTGGCCGAGCGCCCGCAAGAGCGCCGGCCCACCGTGGTGGTCTACGGCGAGAGCCTCGGGGCCTGGTCGGGTCAGGACACGTTCCTCGGCCAGGGCGTCGCCGGCCTCGACGACCTCGGCGTCGCCCGGGCCCTGTGGGTCGGCACGCCGTACTACTCGGGCTGGCGCCGGCAGGTGCTGGTCGAGCGCGCCGTGGCGGTGCCGGAGGGCTCGGTCGTCGAGATCGACCGCCCCGACCCGCTGCTCGCCCTCGACGACGATGCCCGCTCCCGGCTGCGGGTCGTGATCCTCGGCCACGGCAACGACCCCGTGCGCTACCTCTGCGCCGGCCTGCTCGTGCGCACGCCGCCGTGGCTGCTGGCCCCCGGGCCCGAGCGGCCGTGGGGGGTGCCCGCCGACATGGGCTGGCTCCCGTTCGTCACCGGCGTCCAGCTCATCGTCGACGCCGTCAACGCGACCCGGCCGGTGCCGGGCGTGTTCCGGGCCACCGGCCACGAGTACACCGCCGACCTGCCCGACGTCACCCTCGACGCCTACGGCATCGACCGGCCCGACCCCGAGCGGTGGGCGGCGCTGGTCGCCCACCTCCAGCGCCTCGATGCCGAGCGGGCTGCGTTCCGCCGCCTCCCGCGTGCCGGTGGCGACGCCGAGGGCGCGGTCGGCGAGGCGCCTGAGCCGGTCGCCGTCGGCGACCGCGCCGAGGGCCCCTGAGACCCCGGGGGACGAGCAGGGGCCCGCCCCGGCGACGATTTGGCCCGGCGGACCGTCGTCCAACAGAATCCCCCGCATGAACATCGTCGTCTGCGTGAAGCAGATCCCGGACCCGGCCGAGCCCGGGGCGCTGGATCCCAACACCAAGACGCTCAAGCGAGACGGCAAGCTCATCCTGGATGAGTCCGACTCGTACGGCGTCGAGATGGCCCTGCAGCTGGCGGATGCGGCCGGCGGCGGCGAGGTCACCCTCGTGTCGATGGCCCCCAACAGCGAGACCTCGGGCCTGCGCACCGCGCTGGCCATGGGCGCTGCCAAGGCCGTCCTGGTGAGCGATCCCGCCCTGGCCGGCACCGATGCGCTCGGCACCGCCAAGGTGCTGGCCGCCGCCGTCAAGCGGGTGGAGGGCGCCGACCTGGTGCTCACCGCGACCGAGTCGAGCGACGGCTACACCGGCACCGTGCCCGAGCAGCTCGCCGAGCTCCTGGGCCTGCCGTCGATCACCTTCGCCAAGAGCATCGAGCTGGCCGGCGGCACCGCCAAGGTCGAGCGCCAGACCGAGGCCGGCTACGACGACGTCGAGTGCCCGCTGCCCGCGGTCGTCTCGGTGACCGCCGGCGTGGTCGAGCCCCGCTACCCCTCCTTCAAGGGGATCATGGCCGCCAAGTCCAAGCCGGTCGACGAGGTCACCGTCGCCGACCTCGGCATCGACGCCGGCAGCGTCGGCTGGGCCGGCGCCGGCCAGGAGATCGTGGCCATCGAGGAGGCCCCCTCGCGCGAGGCGGGCGAGATCTTCGAAGACGACGGCACCGGCGCCGAGAAGGTCGTCGCCTACCTCGAGAACCTCAAGGTCATCTGAGGCCGAAGGAGCATCTGAACCATGGGACTTTCCAAGATCTGGGTGTTCGCCGAGGCCTCCGACGGCAAGGTGACCACCACCACCCTCGAGCTGCTCACCAAGGCCCGCGGCCTCGCCGACACCGTCGAGGCGGTCTACGCCGGCGGTGACGCCGACGCGGTGGCCGGCACCCTCGGCGCCCACGGCGCCACCAAGGTGCTGACCACGGGCGACCTCGGCGGCAAGCTCGCCGGCTCGCCGGTGGCCGCCGCCATCGCCGCCCAGGTGAGCGGGGGCAACGCCCCCGACGCCATCCTCTTCGCCACCAGCTACGACGGCCGCGACGTGGCCGGCCGGCTGTCGGCCAAGATCGACCGCACCGTGATCACCAACAACGTCGACCTCGAGGTCGACGGCGATGCGCTGGTCACCACCGAGCCGGTCTTCGGCGGCACCACGAACGTCAAGACCAAGTTCACCGGCCCCGGCCCGCACATCGTCCTCATCCGGCCGAAGTCCTTCGCCGCCGAGGAGAGCGGCGGTGGCCCGGCCGCAGTCGAGGCCATCGACGTGCCCGACACCGGCGCCACCGCCACCGTCACCTCCCGCCACGTGGAGGAGCGCGAGGGCCCGAGCCTGGACGAGGCCGACATCGTCGTCTCCGGTGGCCGCGGCCTCGGCGAGGCCGACAAGTACGCCCTGGTCGAGGAGCTGGCCAAGCTGCTCGGCGCCGCCCCCGGCGCCTCCCGCGCCATCGTCGACGCCGGCTGGGTGCCCTACAGCTACCAGGTCGGCCAGACCGGCAAGGTCGTGAAGCCGACGGTGTACATCGCCGCCGGCATCTCCGGTGCCACCCAGCACATGGTGGGCATGAAGGGCGCCAAGAACATCATCGCCATCAACAAGGACGCGGAGGCCCCGATCTTCTCGGTGAGCGACCTCGGCATCGTGGGCGACGTCCACAAGGTCCTGCCGGCGCTGATCGAGGCGCTCAAGGCCCGCTGATCTGGCGGAAGGCGGCTGCCGTCCCCCTGGGGTGCGGCTTCCTGTCGACGGCCCCGGCCCACCGGCCGGGGCCGTCTCGCGCCCCGGCCCGGGTGGCGGGCCGGCGAGCCGTGCCGCGGCGCCGAGCGCCGAGGTCGACAGGTAGGGTCCGCGGCGTGCACCGACTGCGGCGTGGCGAGTGGCGGAACTGGGCCGGCAACCAGGCCTGCCGGCCCGCCGCGCTCCTGCGTCCGTCGGGTGAGCCGGCCCTGCGCGAGCTGGTGGCCCGCGCCGCCGACGAGGGGCAGCGGGTGCGCGCCGTGGGCGCTGGCCACTCCTTCACGGCGGTGGCCACCACCGGGGGCGCCCTGGTCGACCTCTCCGCCCACGACCGGGTGCTCGACGTCGACATCGCCGCCCGGCAGGTCACCGTCGAGGCCGGCATCCCGCTGTGGCGCCTCAACGAGGTCCTCGACGAGCACGGGCTGGCCCTGGAGAACCTCGGCGACATCGCCTACCAGTCGGTCGCCGGTGCCACCCAGACCGCCACCCACGGCACCGGCGCCCGCTTCCGGAACCTCTCGTCGGGCATCGTGGCCATGCGGCTGGTCGATGGATCGGGCGACGTCGTGGCGTGCTCGGCCACCGAGGAGCCCGAGGTGTTCGCCGCGGCCCGCGTCGGCGTCGGCGCGCTCGGTCTGGTCTCGGCGGTGACGCTGCAATGCGTGCCGGCCTTCCGGCTGCACGCCGTCGAGGAACCGATGCGGGTCGACGAGGTCCTCGAGGGCATCGACGAGCTCGTGGCCGACAACGACCACTTCGAGCTCTTCTGGGTCCCCAACACCCGGTGGGCGCTCACCAAGCGCAACCGCCGCACCGACGAGCCCCCGGTGCCGCGACCGGCGTGGCGGGCCCTCTACGAGGACGTCCTCCTCGACAACGCCGGCTTCGCCGCCATGCTCGCCGCCGGCCGGGTGCGCGACGACTGGATCCCGAAGGTGGCCAAGCGCCTGCCGTCGAAGGGCCGGGTGGAGTACGTCGACCGCTCGTACCGCGTGTTCGCCAGCCCCCGGCTCGTGCACTTCTACGAGATGGAGTACGCGGTCCCCCGCGAGGCGCTGGTCGAAGCGGTCGACCGGGTGCGGGCCATCGTCGACGGCGGGGGTCGCTACATCGGGTTCCCGGTCGAGGTCCGCACGACGGCGGCCGACGACATCGCCCTGTCCACCGCGTCGGGGCGCGACACCGCCTACGTCGCCGTCCACGTCGCCCGGGGCACGCCCTACCGCGACTACTTCGATGCGGTCGAGGCGGCCATGGTCGACCTGGACGGTCGCCCACACTGGGGCAAGCTGCACACGAGGACCGCCGCCGACCTGGCGGCCGCCTACCCGCGGTGGGACGAGTTCCAGGCCGTGCGCCGCCGACTCGACCCGGAGGGTCGCTTCACCAACGACCACGTCGAGCGGGTGCTCGGACCGGTCTCATGACCGATCCCTTGGCCGATCCCATGGCCGATCGCTCCCTGCTCGACGCCTTGCCGGTGGCGGCCCTGCTGGTGGTCGATGGGACCGTCCGGGCCGCCAACGCCCGAGCTGCCGACGAGCTGTCCGTCTCGGTCGACCACCTGGTGGGACGGCCGCTGGAGGCGCTGGCACCGGGCACGGACGGGGTGGCGGTGGGCGACTGGCTGGTGCGGGCGGCGGCGTCCTCGGCGATGCCGCTGGCGGTCACGTGGGTGGTCGGCGGGGCCCGTCGCCACGTCGAGCTGCGGGCCGGGCCGTTCCCGGGGGCGTCCGCCGACGACGGGGGTCCCACCGGCGGCTCGCCTGGATCGCTGCTCGTCGTCGTTCGCGATCGCCGGGACGAGCACCGCCTCTCGAGCATCATCGACGCCACCGCCGACTCCACGATGCTGCTCGACCACGACGGCCTGGTGTCGTGGCAGTCCGAACGTCTGCACGCCCGCCTCGCGCGACGGCGCCGCGTCGTCCCCGGCATGGCCGGTGCGGCGGACCGGCGCGGCCACGCCGCCGCGGACGACGGCGTCGAGGGGGCCGGCGACCCGGAGGCCGGCATCGGCGTCAACCCCATCGAGCGGGTCCACCCCGAGGACCTGCCCACGGTCCTCGACCGGTTCACCGACGCAGTGATGAACCCCGGCCGTCGGCTGCGCTTCACCGTGCGGTCCCGCAGCGTCGAGCTCGACGACCACTGGGAGCACATCGAGATCAGCGGCTCGTCCCAGCTCGACCACCCCGACCTCCGGGGCATCCTCGTGCAGGTCCGCAACCTCGACGCGGCCGAGCAGGTCGAGTCGCTGGCCGAGACGGCCGGCGACATGCAGTCGCTCACCGACGCTGCGCCGCTCGGCATCCTCGTGGTGGACGCCTGGGCCCGCACCGTCTACCTCAACGCGGCCGCCCGCTCGCTGCTCGGCGGGGCCGAGGGCGACGCCTGGTTCGACCGGACCGGCCCCGCCGACGCCGAGGCCCTGCGCCGCGCCGTCCGAGGTGCCATCGAGGGCGACGAGCACACCACCCTGACGGCCGCGTTCAGCGCCGACGACGACGAGCCGGCCACCTGGATCCGCGTGCGCATCGCCCCCCGCTACGCCGAGGGCCACCTCGCCGTCGGGGCCATCGCCACCCTCGAGGACGTCACCGCCGAGGTGCAGGCCCGGGCCCAGACGGCGCGGCTCACCCAGATGCTCGACGCCACGTCCGACTACGTGGCCGTGTTCCGGCCGGGGGGCGAGATCCTCTACGTCAACGCCGCGCTGGAGGAGGTGCTCGCGCGGTTGCGGGGCGAGGGTGCCGATGGCGTGCTCGAGGACCTCATCGACGACGAGCCCCGCCAGCGGTGGATCTCGGCCGCCGTGACCGCCCTCGGCGCGGAGGGTCGGGTGTGGCGGGGCGAGCTGCCGCTCAACGTGGGCGCCGGCCGCACCGTGCCGGTGTCGGCGCTCGGTGTCGTCCACCGCGACGACGAAGGCGGCTTCGACTGGATCGCCATGCTGGCCCGCGACATCTCCGAGCTGCGCCACCTCGCCACCCACGACGTGCTGACCGGCCTGCCCAACCGCTCGC
The DNA here is from genome assembly GCA_046331175.1 of Acidimicrobiales bacterium. Classification (GTDB taxonomy): domain Bacteria; phylum Actinomycetota; class Acidimicrobiia; order Acidimicrobiales; family Acidimicrobilacustridaceae; genus JAWKIW01. Next base: position 22,612 of record JAXLRI010000008.1, on the reverse strand, counting down.
TGTTCGTCGACGAGCTGGAGGCGGCGGTGGCCCGCCACGCCCGGGCTCGGCGCGGCGTGGCCGTGCTGTTCTGCGACCTCGACGGGTTCAAGGCCATCAACGACGACCACGGCCACGCCGCCGGCGACGCCGTCCTCGTCGAGGTGGCCCAGCGGCTCCGCACCTGCACCGGCTCGGTGGACGGGGCGGCCCGGGTGGGCGGCGACGAGTTCGTGCTGGTGTGCGAGGGGCTCACCGACACCGACGAGCTGGGCGACCTCGCCGAGATGATCATCGCCCGGGTGACCCAGCCGGTCCGCGTGGGTGACGACGCCGAGGTGAAGGTCGGCATCTCGGTCGGGATCGGGGTCGCCCGCAGTCGGCAGGCCAACGTCGACCCGGACCAGCTCCTCACCCTGGCCGACACCGCCATGTACCGGGCCAAGGCCCGCGGCGGCAACCGCTACCGCATCGCCGCCCTCGACGACTGAGCCGAGGCGCGCCTCGGCTCGTCAGCCGGCGCTGGGCAGCCAGGCCGGGCGCTTCGCCTCGAAGTCGGCGATGGCGTCGGCGTGCTGCAGCGTGATGCCGATGTCGTCGAGGCCCTCGAGGAAGCGGTGCCGGGTGGAGTCGTCGAGCGGGAAGGAGGCCTCGATGCCGAGGGCGGGCGCCGAGACGGTGCGGGCCTCGACGTCGACGGTGATCTCGAGGGTGGGGTCGGCCTCGACGCCGGCGAGCAGCGCCCGCCCGACCTCGGGGTCGACCTGCACCGGCACCAAGCCGTTCTTCGTGCAGTTGTTGCGGAAGATGTCGGCGAAGCGCGGGGAGATCACCGCCTGGAAGCCGTAGTCCATGATCGCCCACACGGCGTGCTCTCGCGACGAGCCGGTGCCGAAGTTCTCGGCGGCGACGAGGATCGACGCCCCCTCGAACTGGGGGAGGTTGAGCACGAACTCGGGGTCGTCGCGCCACTCGGAGAAGAGACCGGCGCCGAAGCCGGTGCGCTCGACCTTCTTCAGCCAGTCGCTCGGGATGATCTGGTCGGTGTCGACGTCGGACCGGTCGAGCGGGACGGCGGTGGCGGTGATGCGGCGGACGGGATCCATGGTCCTTCCCTTCAGTCCAGGTCGGCCGGGGTGGCGAAGGTGCCGGCGATGGCGGTGGCGGCCGCCACCTCGGGCGACACGAGGTGGGTGCGCCCGCCCCGGCCCTGGCGGCCCTCGAAGTTGCGGTTGCTGGTGGACGCCGCCCGCTCACCCGGCGCCAGCTTGTCGGGGTTCATGGCCAGGCACATCGAGCAGCCCGGCTCGCGCCAGTCGAAGCCGGCGGCCCGGAACACCTCGGGCAGGCCCTCGGCCTCGGCCTGGGCCTTCACCGCGAACGAGCCGGGCACGACCATGGCCCGCAGACCGGCCTTCACGGTGCGACCGTCGGCCACGGCGGCGGCGGCCCGCAGGTCCTCGATGCGGCTGTTGGTGCACGAGCCGATGAACACCGTGTCGACCGGCACCTCCTTGACCGGCGTGCCGCCGGTGAGGCCCATGTAGTCGAGGGCTCGGGCGGCGGCGTCGCGGGCGTTGCCCTCGGCGAAGTCGTCGGGGCTCGGGATCGTGCCGGTGATCTCGACCACCTGCGAGGGGTTGGTGCCCCAGCTGACGTGGGGGACCAGGGCGCCGGCGTCGAGGGTGACGGCCTTGTCGAAGGTGGCGCCCTCGTCGGTGGGCAGGGCCCGCCAGTGGTCGAGCGCCTGCTCCCACGCCTTGCCCTTCGGGGCGTGGGCCCGGCCCTCGAGGTAGGCGAAGGTGGTGTCGTCGGGGGCGATCAGCCCGGCGCGGGCGCCGGCCTCGATGGTCATGTTGCACACCGTCATGCGGCCCTCCATCGACAGGGCGCGGATGGCCGAGCCCCGGAACTCGATGATCGAGCCGATGCCGCCGCCGGTGCCGATGCGGCCGATGATCGCCAGGATGATGTCCTTGGCGGTGACGCCGGCGGGCAGGTCGCCGTCGACGGTGACGCTCATGGTGCCGGGGCGGTGCTGGGGCAGGGTCTGGGTGGCCAGGACGTGCTCGACCTCGCTGGTGCCGATGCCGAAGGCCAGGGCCCCGAAGGCGCCGTGGGTGGAGGTGTGCGAGTCGCCGCACACGATGGTCATGCCCGGCTGGGTGAGGCCCTGCTCGGGGCCGATGACGTGGACGATGCCCTGGCCCGGCGACCCCATCGGGTGCTCGGTGATCCCGAACTCGGCGCAGTTCGCTCGCAGCACCTCGACCTGCTTGCGCGAGATCGGGTCGGCGATGGGCTGGTCGATGTCGGCGGTGGGGACGTTGTGGTCCTCGGTGGCGACGGTGAGCTCGGGGCGGCGCACGGTGCGGCCGCTCATCCGCAGGCCGTCGAAGGCCTGGGGCGACGTGACCTCGTGGACGAGGTGGAGGTCGATGTAGAGGAGGTCGGGCTCGCCCTCGGCCTGGTGGACCAGGTGCTGCGCCCAGATCTTGTCGGAGAGGGTCTGTGGCTCGGCCATGTGCCTCGCTCCTCGCTCGTCGTCCGGCGACCGCCGGCTCGCATCTCGGCCGGCCCGGTCACCCGCGCGTCCGGCTCCTGTGTCTCGCTCTTGCGTCTTGCTCTCGCGTCTTGCTCTCGCGTCTTGCTCTCGCGTCTTGCTCTTGTGTCTTGTTCTTGTGTCTTGCTATGTGAGACGATACTCTCGTCCCGTGGAATCGAGTGTAAGTGGTGTCGGCGTCCTCGACAAGTCCGTCCTCGTGCTCGACGTGCTGGAGGCGCGGCCTCGCTCGCTGGCCGAGCTCGTCGAGGCCACCGGCCTGTCCCGGGCCACCGCCCACCGCCTGGCCGTGGCCCTGGAGCGCCACGGGTTGGTGCGGCGCGACGAGGACGGGCGGTTCACCCTCGGGGTGCGCCTGGTGGCCCTGGGCCGGGCGGCGGCGGCCGCCATCCCGCTCGCCGACGCCGCTGGTCCGGCGCTGGCCGAGCTGCGCGACGTCACCGGCGAGTCGGTGCAGCTGTACGTGCGGGAGGGCGATCGCCGGGTGTGCATCGCCGCGCTCGAGTCACCCCACGGCCTGCGCACGATCGTGCCCATGGGGGCGTCGCTGCCCCTCGACAAGGGCTCGGCCGGCCGCCTGCTCGGCGTGGAGCCCGGCGAGCCGGTGCCGCCCTGGGTGCAGTCGGTGGGCGAGCGCGAGGCCGGGGTGGCCTCGGTCAGCGCGCCGGTGCTCGGCGCCGACGGTGCCGTGGTGGGGGCGGTCAGCGTGTCGGGGCCCATCGAGCGGACCACCCGCCAGCCGGGCAAGCGCTACGCCGAGGCGGTGGTCGCCGCCGCCCGGCGGGTCGAGCGCGCCGCGGGCCTGCAGGCGTGAGGTCGCCGGCCGGGCGGGGACGGCTCGGGCCGGCAGGTGTGAGCCCGGACGAGCGCCGGTGGCGAGGTCACTAGGCTCGGCGCTGCATGGCGACGACGGAGTGGCCCGAGCCGAACGGTCCCACCGCGAGGGGGGAGCCGGGCCCGTCGGTCGGTGGCAGCGGGGTGCCCCAGACCCTCGCCGCCGTCGACATCGGCACCAACTCGTTCCACCTCGTCGTGGCGCGCGTGGGCGCGGGCAACCGCTTCGAGGTCATCGCCCGTGAGAAGGAGATGGTGCGCCTCGGCTCCAACGCCGGTGCCGGTGGCGACATGAAGCGCCTCGACCCCGAGGCCATCGAGCGGGGCGTGGCCGCCCTGGCTCGCATGCGCCAGATCGCCGAGATCCACGACGCCCCCGTGTACGCCGTGGCCACGTCGGCCGTGCGCGAGGCCGAGAACGGCCACGAGTTCATCGACCGGGCGCAGGCCGAGGCCGGCGTGCGCGTCGAGGTGGTGCCCGGCACCGAGGAGGCCCGCCTCATCCACCTCGGCGTGCTGCAGGCGGTCCCCGTCTACGACCAGCGACTCGTGCTCGTGGACATCGGCGGCGGCTCGACCGAGATCCTGGTGGGCGAGCGCGGCCAGGTGCTGAGCTCGGCCAGCCTGAAGCTCGGGGCCCTGCGGCTCACCCGCCGCTTCTTCCCCGACGGCCGCGCCACCAGCAAGGCGGTGTCGGCCTGCAAGCGGTTCGTGCGCGCCATGCTCGTGCCCGTGGTGCGCGACGTGCAGCGGGTCGGCTTCGACGTGGCGGTGGGGTCGAGCGGCACGGCCGAGGCGGTGGCGGCGCTCGTGCACGCCGAGCGAGATCCCGACGCCGATCCGCCACGCACGTTCAACGGCTTCGAGATCACCCGTCGGGAGACCAAGGCGGTGGTGAAGCGGCTGGCCGACGCCGCCACCCCCGACGAGCGCCGCCGCATCCCGGGCATGGACGAGCGCCGGGCCGACATCATCCTGGCGGGGGCGATCATCCTCGACCAGGCCATGCGCCAGCTCGGCATCGACCGTCTGGTGATCTCCGACTACGCCCTGCGCGAGGGGGTGCTGCTCGACGCGCTGGAGCGCCAGCGGGGCGGCGCCATGCACCACCTGCACGACCTCCGCCGCCGGTCGGTGCTGCACCTGGCCGACCTGATGGACGAGGACCCCACCCACTCCACCCAGGTCGCCCACCTCGCCCTCGAGCTGTTCGACGGGCTGCGGCCGTTGCACGGCCTCGGCGACGACCGGCGCGAGCTGCTCGAGGCGGCGGCCCTGCTGTGCAACGTCGGCCTCTACGTCGCCCACACCGGGCACCACAAGCACACGTACTACGTGATCCGGAACTCCGACCACCTGCTCGGGTTCACCGACCACGAGATCGAGCTGATCGCCGTGGTCGCCCGCTACCACCGCAAGAGCGCGCCCAAGCCCACCCACGCCGAGTTCGCCGCCCTGGACGCAGACGATCAACAGGCCGTGCGCACCCTGGCCGGCATCCTGCGCGTGGCCATCGCCCTCGACCGCACCCACGCCGGGCTCATCGACACCGTCGCCTGCGCCGGCTCCGTCGGCACGGGCGAGCCGGTGCTGGTCAACGTCCAGGCCCGCCCCGGCGCCGACGTGTCGCTCGAGCTGTTCTCCTTCGACGAGCGCAAGGGCCTGCTCGAGGAGGTCCTCGGGCGGCCGGTCACGGTGCAGGTCGCCGCCGGGGTGCCCGCCGGCACCTGATCGCCGGCGATCCGGCCACGACCAGCGGGGAGCGATCCGTCGACGGGGGCTACCGGGTGACGGCGAACCGTCAGCGACTCGAGGCGCGGTCTCGGGCCCGGGCCCGGTCGGACACGTCGCGGCAGGCGGCGGCCAGCACCGGCACGAAGGCGTGGGGTTGTCGGACGCAGGCGCCGTGGTCGCCGGGCACCGGGTAGACGTCGGCGCCGGGGATGGCGGCCGCCAGCTGGCGCTGCCGGCGGGTCGGCACCACGTTGTCGTGTTGGGTGACGACCACGGCGGTGGGGACGTCGACCCCGCCGATCCAGTCCAGCGAGTGGAACCGGCCGATGGCGTGGCCGGCCTCGGCGACCATGCGCGGGTCGTTCCGAGCGATCTCGCCCATGGCCCACCGGCCCGTGGCGGTGCCGTCGTAGCGCTCGACGGCGAGCCGCTGGCTGACCCGGGTGCGCAGGACGCCGGGCGTGAGGCGCGCCGCCACCGACAGCCCGCCGAGCAGCGAGAAGACGACCTGCTCGGCGGGGCGCTCCCGGAAGGCGCCGGCGGTGGCGCCCAGCACGAGCCCGGCCACCCGGTCCCGGTGGCGTCGCCACAGGAGCTGGGCCACCGTGCCGCCCATCGAGTACCCGACCGGGACGAACCGGTCGATGCCCAGCTCGTCGGCCAGGGCGACCACGTCGTCGGCGCAGTCCTCGAGGCGGAACCGCCGCCACGTGCGCACGCCCCGACCGTGGCCCCGGTGGTCGATCGACACGACCCGGTGGTGGCGGCCGAGGGCGGCGAAGGACGGGTACCAGTTGACCGCGCCGGTGACCGTCCAGCCGTGGAGCAGGACGAGGGGCAGCGGCGGCGGTCCCGGCTCGGTCCCGAACCCCCGCACCGGCCCGCGGTGCTCGTGGACCCAGGTGGTGCCCCGACCGGGCAGCTCGACGGCGCGGCCGTGGGGCAGGCCGGCCGGCGGTCGGGCCTGGGGGTGGTCGCTCCCTTCGGCGGTGGTGGTGGTCACGGCGGGTCGGGCGGTGCAGGGGCGGGAGCGGGGCAGCGGGAGCCGACGGAGGGGACGGAGGGGACGGAGGGGACGGAGCGCGACGGGCGCGGTCCGTCAGCTCTGGATGTCGACGACCTCGACCTTGAGCACGCCGCCGGGCGCTTCGAACTCGACGACGTCGCCGATGGCCGCGCCCATGAGCGACCGGCCGAGCGGGGAGCCGGGGGAGATGACGTCGACGCCGGCCTGCTTCTCCTCGATCGAGCCGATCAGGTAGGTCTCGGTGTCGTCGTCGCCCTCGTAGGAGATCGACACGATCGACCCGGTGCCGACCCGGTCGGTGCCGCCGGCCTCGACGATCTCGGCGTTCTCGAGCACCGCCTGGATGTGCCGGATGCGGGCCTCCATCTTGCCCTGCTCCTCCTTGGCGGCGTGGTAGTCGCCGTTCTCGGACAGGTCGCCCAGCTCGCGCGCCGACTGGATCTTGCGGGCGATCTCGGTCCGGCCGTGGGTGGTCAGCTCCTCGAGCTCGGCGGAGAGCCGATCGTGGGCCGACTGGGAGAGGTGATGCGTCTCGGGCACGGGTTCGATGCTAGGCGTCGCTGGTGCGAGGTGGCGAGGGCGGATCCGGATCGACCAGTGGGAACGGGCGGTAGCCTGCGGTCGGCAGGGAAGGTGACGAGGTGCACGACCACGACGACCAGCACGACCCCGGCGGCCACGGCGACACGCACGGCCACGACCACGACGACACGCACGGGGCGGCGTTCTTCGACGAGGCCGCGGCCACGTGGGACGAGCCGGCCAAGGTCGAGCGGGCGGCCACGGTGGCGGCGGCCATCGTCGAGTCGGTCCCGGTCGGCCCCACCACCCGCCTGCTCGAGTACGGCGCCGGGACCGGGCTGGTCACCGAGGCCCTGCGCGACCACGTCGGGCCGGTCACCCTGGCCGACGCCTCCGAGGGCATGCGCTCGGTCATGGCGAGCAAGGTCGCGGCCGGCGCCCTGCCGGCCGACGCCCGCATCTGGGCCCTCGACCTCTCGTCGGACCCGGTGCCCGACGAGCAGTTCGACCTCATCGTCACCGTGATGGTCCTGCACCACATCGCCGACCTCGAACGGGTCTTGGCTGGCTTCGCCACGCTGCTGGCCGCCGGCGGCCACCTGTGCATCGTCGACCTCGACCACGAGGACGGCTCGTTCCACGGCGACGGCTTCGCCGGCCACCACGGGTTCCACCGCCCGACGCTGGCGGCCCAGCTCACCGCCGCCGGGTTCGCCGATCCGGCCTTCTCCGACTGCGCCCAGATGGTGCGCGACGGCGTCCCCTACGACCTGTTCCTGGCGGTGGCCGCCGCTCCGACCCCGGCCTCCGCCGGCGGCTCGTCGTGACCCCCGTGACCGTGGCGAGGTTGACGTTCGGCCGGTCGCCGAGCACACTGGCGGGGATGTCTGCGCACCTCACCGCCGCCATCATCGTGATTCCCTAGCGCACACCGGTCCCGGTGTGCGCCCTCGGCCGTCCACCCTGGTGGGCGGCTTTTCATGTTCCGGGGCGGTGTCCCGTCCCGGGGCGCAGCGCCTGACCACCACCACCCGACGGAGCGAGCAGTGAGCCACAAGATCGGCGTCATCCCCGGCGACGGGATCGGCCACGAGGTCATCCCCGAGGCCCTGAAGGTGGTGCGCGCCACCGGCGTCGACCTCGAGACCGTCGACTACGACCTGGGTGGGGCCCGCTACCTGCGCGACGGCGTGGTGCTCGACGACGCCACCGTCGAGGAGTGGCGGGGCCTCGACGCCCTGCTGCTGGGCGCCGTCGGCACCCCCGACGTGCCGCCGGGCGTCATCGAGCGCGGCCTGCTGCTGAAGATGCGCTTCGACCTCGACCTGTACGTCAACCAGCGGCCGTTCCTCGCCCCCGACGGCGGCCACGACTTCATCGTCATCCGCGAGAACACCGAGGGCACCTACGCCGGCGAGGGTGGGTTCCTGCGCAAGGGCACCCCGCACGAGATCGCCACGCAGGGCTCGGTCAACACCCGCTTCGGCGTCGAGCGCTGCGTGCGCTACGCCTTCGAGCTGGCCCGCAGCCGCGAGCGCAAGCACCTCACGCTGGTGCACAAGACCAACGTGCTCACCTTCGCCGGCGACCTGTGGGAGCGCACGTTCGACGAGGTGCACGCCGAGTACCCCGACGTCGAGACCGCCTACAACCACGTCGACGCCGCCTGCATCTACTTCGTCGAGTCACCTCAGCGCTACGACGTCATCGTCACCGACAACCTGTTCGGCGACATCCTGACCGACCTCGGCGGGGCCGTCTCCGGCGGCATCGGCTTCGCCTCCTCGGGCAACCTCAACCCCGACCGCACCGGCCCGTCGATGTTCGAGCCGGTGCACGGCTCGGCCCCCGACATCGCCGGCCAGAACATCGCCAACCCCGTCGCCGCCATCCTGTCGGCGGCGATGATGCTCGAGTTCCTGGGCGAGGACGACGCCGCCGCCCGCATCCGCAAGGCCTGCGAGGACGCGTCCTCGCTCACCGGCTCCACCACCGAGGTGGGCGACCTCGTCGCCGGCCGGGTCTGACCCCCCGCTCGACCGCTCCACCCGTCCGACCTGTTCAACCCGCTCCGACCGATCCGACCCGATCACCCGATCGACCGCACCCCGAGGACACCCCGATGCCGATCACGCCCACCGACAAGATCTGGTTCAACGGCGAGCTGGTGGACTGGGACAAGGCCCAGATCCACATCCTCACCCACTCGCTGCACTACGGCATGGGCGTGTTCGAGGGCATCCGCGCCTACGAGACGGCCGACGGCCCCGCGGTGTTTCGCCTGACCGAGCACGCCGAGCGCCTGCACAACAGCGCCCAGATGCTGATGATGGAGCTGCCCTACTCCGTCGAGGAGCTGGTCGAGGCCATCAAGCTGACGGTGCGGGTCAACGGCCTGCCCTCGTGCTACATCCGGCCGATCGCCTACTACGGCTACGGCGAGATGGGGCTCAACACGCTGCCGTGCGAGGTCGACGTGGCCATCGCCTGCTGGCCGTGGGGTGCCTACCTCGGCGACGACGCCGTCACCAAGGGCGTCCGCATGAAGGTGTCCTCGTGGACCCGCCACGACCACAACACGATGCCGCCAGCGTCCAAGACCACCGGCAACTACGTGAACTCCTCGCTGGCCAAGGTCGAGGCGCTCAAGGCCGGCTACGACGAGGCCGTCATGCTGAGCCCCCACGGTTGGGTCAGCGAGTGCACCGGCGAGAACATCTTCATCGCCAAGAACGGCCGGCTCATCACACCACCGTCGTCGGCGGGCGCGCTCGAGGGCATCACCCAGAGCTCGGTCACCACCATCGCCAACGACCTGGGCATCGACGTCACCGTCGACCACCTGGCCCGCACCGACCTCTACATCGCCGACGAGATGTTCGTCTGCGGCACCGCCGCCGAGGTGTCGGCGGTCAACTCCGTCGACGACCGACCCATCCCGTGCCCGGGGCCGATCACCACCGCCATCGCCGCCGAGTACGCCAAGGCCGTGCGCGGCGAGGTCGACCGGTACAAGGACTGGGTGGAGCACGTCGATGGGTGACGCCGCCGAACCCACCACCACCGGCGCCACCGCTGGCGCGCCGGCTCCCCAGGTGCCGCCGGCGCCGAACCAGCCGTCGGCCGTCGAGGTCTACGACACCACCCTGCGCGACGGGGCCCAGCTCGAGGGCATCTCGCTGACCGTCGACGACAAGCTGCGCATCGCCGAGCAGCTCGACCACCTCGGTGTGCACTACATCGAGGGCGGCTGGCCCGGCGCCAACCCCAAGGACGTCGAGTTCTTCGAGCGGGCGCCGTCCGAGCTGTCGCTGTCGACGTCCACCCTGGTGGCCTTCGGGTCGACCCGCCGCGTCCTCGGCAAGGTCGACGACGACGAGACCCTGCGCAACCTGGTGAAGGCCAACACCTCGACGGTGTGCATCGTCGGCAAGTGCTGGGACTACCACGTCACCGAGGCGCTGCGGACCACGCTCGACGAGGGTGTGGCCATGGTGGCCGACTCGGTGGAGTTCCTCCGCCACGCCGGCCTCCGCGTGTTCTTCGACGCCGAGCACTTCTTCGACGGATACCGGCGCAACGCCGAGTTCTCGCTGCGCGTGCTCGAGGCGGCCGCCACCGCCGGCGCCGAGGTGCTGGTGCTGTGCGACACCAACGGCGGCTCGCTGCCGTTCGACGTCGAGCGCATCGTCGGCGAGGTCCACGAGTACTTCGGTCGCGACGTCGCCCTCGGCATGCACGTCCACGACGACACGGGCTGCGCCGTGGCCAACACGCTCGCCGGCGTGCGGGCCGGCGCCCGTCAGGTGCAGGGCACCATCAACGGCATCGGCGAGCGCACCGGCAACGCCAACCTGTCGACCATCGTCCCCGACCTCTCGCTGAAGATGGGTGTGGCCACGCTGCCCGAGGGTCGCCTGGAGCGCCTGACCGCGGTGAGCCACCACATCGCCGAGCTGGTCAACGTGAACCTCGACCCGCAGGCGGCGTTCGTCGGCGCCTCGGCGTTCGCCCACAAGGCCGGCCTGCACGTGAGCGCCATCAAGCGCCGGCCCGACGCCTACGAGCACGTGAACCCCGACCTGGTCGGCAACGGCACCCGCTTCGTGGTGTCCGAGCTGGCTGGCAAGTCGACGCTCGAGATCAAGGCCGGCGAGCTCGGCCTCGACCTCGACGGGGCCGCCCTCAACGACGTGGTCGGGCGCCTGAAGGAGCTCGAGCACGAGGGCTACCACTTCGAGGCGGCCGACGGCTCCCTCGAGCTGCTCATGCGCGAGGCCGGCGGCTGGCACCAGAGCTTCTTCACGTTGGAGTCGTTCCGGGTGATCGTCGACCACCGGCCCCGCCCGGTCGGCGACGGCGGCCAGGGCAACGGCACCGACGGCGCCTTCGACGTGGTCACCGAGGCCACCATCAAGGTGGTGGTCGACGGCGAGCGCATCATCGCCACCGCTGAGGGCAACGGCCCGGTCAACGCCCTCGACCAGGCGCTGCGCCGCGCCGTGGGCCAGCGCTACCCGGCCCTGCAGCGCCTGCACCTCACCGACTTCAAGGTGCGCGTCCTCGACACGAACCGGGCCACCGGGGCGGTCACCCGCGTGCTCATCGACTCGACCAACGGCACCGAGTCGTGGTCGACCATCGGCGTGTCCGAGAACATCATCGAGGCCTCGTGGGAGGCCCTGCTCGACTCGCTCGTCTACGGGCTGCTCCACACCGACGCCCCCAACGGCGACGACGGTCCGGTCGGCGACGGCTGACCGCCGGCCGTCCGCGCCCGATGACGCCGTGGTGACGTGACGTGAGCGGCGCGGCCCCCGATGCCGGCCCGTCGATCGAGCTGGCCGACGTCGAGGCGGCGGCGGCCCGGCTGGCCGGCCGCGTCCTGCGCACACCCCTGGTGCGTCTGGGTGCGGTCGGCGGCGACGGCGACGCCCTCGGCGAGCGTGGCGGCGTCGGACCCGGGGCCGCCTCGACCGTCTCGTCGGCCCCGCCCTCGTCGGCCCCGCCCTCGTCGGGCGCTGGCGGCCTGTGGCTGAAGGCCGAGAGCCTCCAGGAGGTCGGCAGCTTCAAGGCCCGGGGCGCGCTCAACTGCCTGCTGACGTTGATCGACGAGCGACGCGGGGCCACCCCGCCGGGCGTGGTCGCCCACTCGTCGGGCAACCACGCCCAGGCCGTGGCGTGGGCCGCCGCCCGGCTCGGCCTGGCGGCCACCGTCGTCATGCCCGACGACGCGCCGCCGCGGAAGCGGGCCGCCACCGAAGCCTGGGGGGCCGAGGTGATCGTGGTGGGGCCCGACTCGGCCGAACGGGCCGAGCGGTGCGACCTGGTCGCCGCCGAACGGGGATGGCCGGTGGTGGCGCCCTACGACGACCCGACCGTGATGGCCGGCGCGGGCACGGTGGGCCTCGAGGTCCTCGATGACCTGCCACGGGTGGCGGCGGTGCTCGTGCCCGTGAGCGGTGGTGGGCTGATCTCGGGCATCGCCGGGGCGGTCAACGGACGGCGGCCCGATGTCGCCGTGATCGGGGTGGAGCCGGAGGTGGCCGACGACGCCCGGCGGTCGCTGGCAGTCGGTGAGCGGATCGCCATCCCGGCCGAGCAGGCGTCGAGCACCATCGCCGACGGCCTGCGCGTCCGCCAGGTCGGAGCCCACCCCTGGACGGTCATCCGCCGTTCCGTGGATCGCATCGTGACCGTGACGGAGGACGAGATCGTCGCCGCCATGGGCGTGATCGCCGGCGGCGCTCGCCTGGTGGCCGAGCCCTCGGGGGCGGTCGCCACGGCGGCCTGGTGCTTCCACCGGAGCGAGCTCGGCCTGCCCGACGACGCCCTGGTCGTGGCCGTCCTGTCCGGCGGCAACGTCGAGCCCGACCTGCTCGCCCGCTCGCTGGCCTGACGCCCGCCCGGCGGCGACGCCGACGCCGACGGGGATGCGGACGACGACACCGACGGGGACGCGGACGCCGCCGCCGACGCCAAAGGGGGATGGGGTGCGGACGGGACGGGGGCGGCCACGGCGGAGCGGAGGCCCCGAGCCGTCGGGCGCGGGCCGATGGGTCCAGCAGGCGGGGCCTTGACCGAGCGGTGGTAGGCCCGGGTTGCTCGGGGGCGGGGGAGCGGTGATCATCGCCGGATGGGGCGGCGGCCATGGGCTCGGTGGTCCTGGGTGCTGCTGCCCGAGGACGAAGGCGTCGAGCGCTGGCGGTGGGAGCAGCGGGCCAGCCGGGCGGTGGCGGCGATCGCTCTCGTGCTGGCGGTTCTCGTCGTGGTCGTCGCCGTGCTGAACCTGCGGTCCGAAGGCGCTCTGACCCACGCCGAGGCGATCGCGGTGGCGGATCGAGATGGCGGCCGGACGCTCGTCGAGTGGGAGGACGGGACCACCCGGCAGGCGGTGTACGAGAGCCAGGACCACGGACTCGCCGTCGGCGACACCATCGAGGTCGTCTACCCGCCGGGCCACCCGAGCAGGTCCGCGCCGCCGACGGTCCGGAGATCCTGATCGGGATGCTGGCGCTGCTGGTCGTGGTCGTGGGCGGGGTCGTGGTGGCCTACGTCGTCCGGTACCGCCCCCGAGCCCGCCAGCTCGAGCTCGTGGCCGGGACGAGACCCGGTTCTCCGGCCGACTCGAGGCGGACCGTCGACCTCGTGGCCGCCAACGGCCGGTCGGTGGTCCTCGACCGGGATCCCGAGCAGGGCACCGTGCTGGCGGTCGGGATCGGCGGCGCGTCGACCCTCGGCGAGTCGCTGCCCCCGTCGCCCCAGGAGGCCGTCGTCCTCGGCGAGGTGACGGCGGGCTCGGTGGTCGTCGTGCGGTTCGGCGGGTCGTTGCTCAACACCGTCGGTCGCGTGCGCGCCCTGACGTCGTCCGGTCTGGAACCCCCAGCGGCCTGACCGCGACCGCGGGAGACCGCCCGGTTGGGGGCCGTCGGGCTGGTCGACCGTCGGGCTGGTCGACCCGGGTTGCCGAGGTGGCAGCCCACGGGCAGCCGGTCTGCGGCCCGGGCGAGCTGACGGCGCGGGGGTGTGCGGGTGCGGCGAGGCGATCGAGCGCCGGTCTGCGGTCTGCGGGTGCGGCGAGGCGATCGAGCGCTGGTCAGGTGGGCTCGCCGTGGGGCCGTGGGCGGGCTCAGGCTCGTCGACTCGCCCGTCCTCGCTGCCGGTCAGGGTGCGTCGGGGTCGGGGGGTGGGCCGGTGCGTTGTCGGCCGTGGCGTTGGCCCCAGAAGGTGTGGCCGGTGGGGCTGGTGAACCAGGTCCAGCCGTCGGCGGTGATGCCCATGGTCCAGCCCTGGCCGTGGGCGACGTGGTGGTGGTGCCATGCGCAGGCGTTGGCCATGCGGTCGGTGTCGGTGTCGCCGCCGTGGTGGTGGGGGTCGATGTGGTGGGCCTCGACCCACGACAGCGGGGCGTCGCAGCCCGGGTAGACACAGCCGCCGTCGCGGATGGCCAGGGCGCGGCGTTGGGCGGCGGTCGCGAACCGCACGGCCCGTCCGTGGTCGAGGGGCACCCCCAACGAGTCGACCACCACCGGATGCCAGTCGGCGACGCACTCGAGACGCCGGCGGGTCCCGTCTTGGACCAACACGGCGCCGTCGACGGTGGCGACGTCGGCGAGCGGTTCGCTGGCGTGGGTGACCAGGACGACCTCTGGTCGCGGTGGCCTCGTGTCGTGGAGGTCGCGGGCCATGGCCCGCCGGCAGATCTCGACCAGGGCCCTGGCGCGCAGCACCGTCCGGGTGGGGACCGCCAGGTCGGGGCAGGTCTCGTGGTCGCGCACCGCCCGGCGGTACAGCTCGTCGGCGACCGCTTCGATGGTGGCGGCGACCGTCGCGGCGTCGTCGCCGACGAGGGTGCCGCGCACGTCGATGGCGTTGTCGAGGATCGCCGAGACCCGCAGCTCGGTGCGGGTGTCGCCCGTCGTGGGGTCGTGGCCGCCGTCTTGGTCGACCAGGGCGACGACGCCGCCCAGCTCGCGGCGCCACCGCTCGAACACGGTGGCCTCGGCGAGGTCGATCAGGTCGTCTTGCAGGTGGCCGATCGCGTCGATCACCCGGGGGTTGGCGGCGTGGACCACCGCCCTGGCGTGGTCCCAGGAGATCCTCCCGGCCTCGACGGCGGGACCCAACCGATCGAACCGCTCCGTGATGGCGGTGCCGACCTTGACGCGGTCGCGGGCCACCCCAGCGGGCAGCATCGCCTCCCGCGCCAACCAGCGATGGGTCACCAGGCCGTGATCCCGCGCCGTCGCATCACGCCGATCCAGCTCAGCCAACCGCGCCCCCTCGGCCACATCCACCACACGCCGCAGCTCCTCCAACACCAGCACCTGGTCGCACAGGACCTCGTCGTCGACCGCTCCCACCGTCCCCGCGGCCGCCAACGCCGACCGCACCACCGCGACCGCATCGGCCAAGGAGCGCTCCGAGGAAGCCTCGACCGCGGGGCCGCTGCCGGGGGAGGTGTCGTTGGCGATGTCGACCGCGGTGGCGTTGGTCGTGTCGTCCTCGGCATCGCCGGTCGGTGTGTCGGTGCGAGCCGGCGGCTCGTTCGTCGGTGGCGGCGTCGAACAGCGCATCGTCACCCGACCCGACGGCGCCTCGTGGGCCACACACCGCACCCCACCCCGCACCCGACCAGGCGCACCCGCGCGGACCGCGTCCCGCTCGGCATCCCGCAGCGACCGCACCGCGTCGCGCCCCGGAACCATCACCTCGACCATGCCCCCAATGATCCAGAGGGGGTGTGACAGGAACGCCGGCGGCCGTCTGTCCCGGCGGCACCCTCCCCGAGCGAGTCGATGTCGGTGCCGGTCGACGTGCCGCCGATCGATGTCGTGCGGTCGACCCTCGGCGCGGAACAGGGCGGCCGAGGCGACCCGCCAGCTCGGACCAGCTCGGACCGGCTCGGACCGGCTCGGACCAGCTCAGACCGGCGTGCCGGGCGCGACCAGGGGCCAGGGGCGCTCGCGCTCGACGAGCAGGGCGAGGTCGAGCAGCCAGTCCTCGTGGAAGTGCGGCGCCATCACCTGCATGCCCACCGGCAGGCCGTCGACCGTGCCGATCGGGATGGAGATCGACGGGTTGCCGTAGAAGTTGGCCGGGATGGTGAGCCGGCCCTGGTTGCCGAGGCCGACCTCGACGCCGTCGACGGTGGTGGGGATCCGTCCGTCGGCGGCGAAGGCCACGTCGGGGTTGGTGGCCGAGATGACCAGGTCGACCTGGTCGAACAGCGCGGCCATCCGCTCGTTGTTCTCCGTGCGCATCCGTTCGATCCGCACGGCGGCGTCGATGGAGAAGTGCTCCTCGGCCAGCTGCATGCCGAAGCGGATGGCGGGCGTGAGGTCCTCCGCGCAGTCGGGCCAGTGGTCGCCCAGCTCCTTGCGCACGCCGACCATCCCGCTGAGGGCCCACTCGAAGGACCCCTCGGGGGCGACCACGTCGATGTCGCGGCGGACCAGGCCCGCGTCGGCGATCAGCAGCTCGGCGTGCTCGGCGACGAGCGCAGCGACGTCGCGCTGGACGGTGGCCGCCCCGAGGTCGATGCTCACCGCGACTCGGAGGCCGCGCACCTCGCGCGTGCCGAGGTCGCGCTCCCAGCCATCGACCTTGGGCAGGCTGAACGGGTCGCGCCGGTCGAAGCCGCTGGTGACGTCGAGGTAGCGGGCGATGTCGCGCACCGACCGGGTGAGGCACCCCGACACCGCGGTGAGGTTGCCCATCGCCATGTGCGGGCCCTTGGGGATGCGCCCGTAGGTGCACTTGAGGCCGGGCAGGCCGCAGAAGGCCGCCGGGATGCGGATCGACCCGCCGCCGTCGCCGCCCGTGGCCAGCGTGCACAACCGCCCGGCGACGGCTGCCGCCGCGCCGCCCGACGAGCCGCCTGGTGTGCGCTCGAGGTCCCACGGGTTGCCGGTGGCGCCGTGCAGCTTGGTACGGGTCTGGTTCAGCCCGGCGAACTCCGACATGGTCGTCTGGCCGAACAGGACGGCGCCGGCGTCGCGGAGGCGCGAGACCATGGTGGCGTCGTGGGCGTGGGTCTGCCCGTACAGCGGGACCGACGCCTCGTTCGCCGGCCACCCCGCCACCCGGGTCCCGAGCTTCACGGCCAGCGGCACGCCGCCGAACGGCGCCGACAGGTCGGCCCGTGCGGCCGCGTCGCGGGCGGCGTCGGCGTCGAGGTGGCAGAACGCGTTCAGGTCGGAGGCGTGCACCGCCGACAGGACGGCGTCGAGCTCGTCGACGGGGGAGTGGTCACCGGCGCGGAAGGCGTCGACCAGCGAGGCGGTGTCGCGGGCCCAGGGCAGATCGGCCATGGCCGGTCAACGTAGCCGTCGGCTCCGTGCGATGCGGCTGGGACGCGTGGCGCCGCGTAGGCTGGCGGCGATGGCTGCGCCCGAGTACGTGCCCCGCCCCGCCGACGAGAAGCCCCGCGTCTACGAGTCGCCTCCGTGGCGTGGCGACTCGTGGGTGGCCGATCGGCCCGGCGACCTCGTCGGCCGCCAGCCGCTCGGCCCGCGCCTCGGCTACCCCGGGCCCGACCAGGGCTACGTGCTGAAGCTGGTCAAGTCCTTCGTCGACCGGGTGCACCTCCAGCCGGGCGAGCACTGGGCCGACGTCGAGGCCGGGGCCTGCGCCGTCGCCCTGAAGCGGGCCTCGCTGTTCGGGCGGGCCCCCGTCGTGCACGACCTCACCGTGGCCTTCGCCGTGTGGGGCTTCCTCGAGGCTGCTCCCGACGACGACCTCGTGCGCACCCGCAAGCCGCTGTTCGAGGAGTGCGCCGCGCTGCACCACTACATGCAGCTGCGTCGCATCGCCGACCTCGTCCCCGTATCGGTGCTGCAGATGCCCCACACCCAGGTCGTCGAGATCGCCCGGCAGCCGGGGGGTTGGCGCCAGTTCTTCAAGCGCCGGGGCGACAGCGCGTCGTCCAAGCAGGCCGCGGCGGCCGCCACCCCGTCGTCGGCGCTCGCCGCCGCCGCCCAGCGCGCCGTCGCCGCCGAGTCCTGACCCCCGCGTCCTGACGGCCGAGACCTGGCCGCCGACCTCAGTCGACGATGTCGACGGGGGTGCCGGCGGGGATGGTGGTGGCCAGCTGCGTCACGACGTCGTTGGGCATCCGGATGCAGCCGTTGGACGCCTTGGTGCCGATGAGGCCGGGCGCGTTGGTGCCGTGGAAGGCCACCACCGGCAGGCCCCCGTCGAACAGGTCGAGCCACTCGCTGTAGCCGTTGGTGGACAGGATCCACGGGCCGTAGGCGCCGGCCGGGTTCTTCTGCGGGATCTTCTCGTTGATGAAGAAGCGGCCCTTGGGCGTCTGGGTCCGGTCGGTGCCGATGACCACGTTGGTCTTGGCGATGACGTCGTTGCCGTTGTAGGCGGTCAGCTCGAACGCCGACAGCTTCAGCTCGAGGCGGTACTGCGTGGTGCTGAGGTCGACGTCGGACGCCTTCACCCAGCCCTCCTGGTGGTTGGGTCGGGCCGACACGAGCACCTTGACGTAGTCGCCCTCGCGGCCGGTGACCGAGAACACGAGCGGGTTCCCGAACGACGTCGGGTTGGCGTAGGCGAAGCCGGTGGCGGTCTTCTCGACGTACGGCGCGGTGTTGAGGCCGACCCGGGGGATGGGGTCGTGCTGGGGCGGCGTGGCCGTGTACGTCTGCCCGGCGGCGGCCAGCTGGGCGACGGGGGCGCCGTCGGCCGGCGCGGACGCGCCGATCGCCGAGCCGGGGCGCACCGTGTACACCTGCACCCGGGCGACCTTGGCGGTGGCGATGTCGAAGGTGGCGGCCGCGGCCGGCGTGCTGCCGGGCGGGGTGGTCGTGGTGGGCGCGGCCGACGTGGTGGTGGCGACCAGCTGGTCGCCGGCCAGGCGGAAGCCGCTGCCGGCGTCGTCCTGGCGCGAGCACCCGGCTGCCAGCGCGGCGAGGCAGAGGAGCGAGGCGAGCAGGGTGCGGAGGCGGATCGACCGGGACGACATCGGTCGACGAGGCTACCGGCCCACCGTGGGCCGCGGTAGGCGGGCCGCGTCGGCGGGCCGCGCCGGGAGCAGCAGCGGGTGCTCCCGGGGACCGGGGTGCCCGCCGGTACGATCGGCCCGGTGAGCACCTCCCCCCCGTCGGGGCCCGACGTCCGGGTCCGCTTCGCCCCCGCGCCCACCGGCTACCTCCACCTCGGCGGGGCGCGCACCGCCCTGTTCAACTGGCTGTTCGCCCGCCAGCAGGGCGGCCAGCTCGTGCTGCGCATCGAGGACACCGACGCCGAGCGGTCCCGTCACGAGCTCATCGAGGTGATCTACCGGGCCCTCGAGTGGCTGGGCATCGACTGGGACGGTGAGCCCGTCCACCAGTCCGACCGGGCCGACGAGTACCGCGCCGCCGCCCAGCGGCTCCTCGACGACGGCCACGCCTACTGGTGCGATTGCACCCCCGACGACGTGAAGGCCCGGGCCGAGGCCCGGGGCGGCAAGCCCGGCTACGACGGCCACTGCCGGGACCGGGGCCTCGGGCCGGGCGAGGGCCGCGTCGTGCGGTTCCGCACGCCCGACGAAGGCGAGACCGGCTTCGACGATCTCGTGCGCGGTCCCATCACCTTCGCCAACGCCGAGCTCGAGGACTTCGTCATCGTGCGCTCCAGCGGCGTGCCCATGTTCCTCGTGGCCAACGCCGTGGACGACCCAGCCATGGGCATCACCCACATCGTGCGGGGCGAGGACCTCATCAACACCACGCCCAAGGTGCTGCTGCTGCGCGAGGCGCTCGGCGTCGACACCTCGGCGGCCTACGCGCACCTGCCGCTGATCGTGAACGAGAAGCGCCAGAAGCTCTCCAAGCGCCGCGACGACGTCTCGATGGGCGACTACATCGAGCGGGGCTACCTGCCCGAGGCCATGCGCAACTACCTCGCCCTGCTCGGCTGGGGGCCGCCCGACGGCCAGGAGATCCGCCCCATCGCCGAGATCATCGAGCTGTTCCGGCTGTCCGACGTGGGCAAGTCGTCGGCCTTCTTCGACCTGAAGAAGCTGGCGTCGTTCAACGGCCACTACATCCGCGAGCTGCCCACCGCCGAGTTCGTCGACCGTTCCACCCACTGGTTGTTCGACCGGGCGCCCTGGCCGACCGACCGCTTCGACGTCGCCACCTTCGAGCGGCTGGCCCCGCTGGTGCAGGAGCGCGTCGAGCTGCTGTCGGAGGTCCCCGGCTACGTCGACTTCGTGTTCCTCGCCGACCCCGAGATCGACGACGACTCGTGGGCCAAGGCCATGGAGAAGGCCCCCGACAACGCGCGCGCCCAGCTCGACGCCGTCATCGAGGCCTACGAGACCATCGACTGGACCTCCGACGCGCTGATGGCCGCCATCGCCGCGTCCGGCGAGCGGCTCGAGCTGCCCAAGAAGCAGTGGCAGGCCCCGGTGCGGGTCGCGGTCACGGGCCGAAGCGTGGGGCCACCGCTGGGCGAGTCGCTCGAGGTGCTGGGCCGCGACGAGGTGCTGCGCCGGCTGCGCGCCGCCCGCGAGCGGCTCGGGGGGTGATCCGGATGGGTCGGTGGGCCGCGACGAGCCCGGCCAGCTCGGTGAGCCCCGTGCGTCCGGCGACCCGGGTGCGCCGGACGCTGCGTTCGGACCTCCTGGCCGCGGTGACCCGGGTGCGCCGGGCGTGATCCGCCTGCTGCGCCTGGCCGTCAAGGTCGTCCTGGCGCTGCTCGGGGTGGTGGTCCTGTACTTCGCCGTCACCTTCGTCCAGGTCTGGTGGACGGGGCGCCAAGACCAGGCCCAGGCGCCGTCCTCGCCGCCTGCCGGCGCGATCGTCGTGCTCGGTGCCGCCCAGTGGAACGGCTCGCCGTCGCCGGTGCTGGCGGCTCGGCTCGACCACGCCGTCGAGCTGTACCAGAAGGGCGTGGCGTCGACGATCATCGTCACCGGCGGCAAGCAGGCCGGCGACCGGGTCACCCAGGGCCGCGCCGGCTACGACTACCTGCGCAAGAAGGGCGTGCCCGACAAGGCGATCAAGGTCGAGGTCGACGGCACGAACACCTTCGAGGAGCTGTCGGCCGCCTCGCTGATCATGCGCAACGCCGGTCTGGGCGACCACGTGGTGCTGGTGTCGGATCCGTACCACCTGGCGCGGGCCGAGGGGATCGCCGGCGAGGTCGGCCTGTCGGCGGTGGGGTCGCCGGCCGACACCCCCTCGTCGGCGAGCCAGTACGCCAAGGAGACCCTGGCCGTCGGCCTCGGCCGCTTCCTGGGGTACGGGCGGCTCAGCCGGCTCTAGGGGCCCCGCCCCCAGCGACGAGATGCCGGGCGAGAGCGAGGCGATGGCGGGCGAGGTCGCCCGAGCGCGCCGGTGGGGCCGCAGGTGCTCGACCCACGGCCCCACCGGTGCCGTCCGGACCCGCCGCCCGGGACGGGTGGCCACCGTCGCCGCCGCGACGGCCGCCCCACCCGCCGAGGTGGGGCGGAGGCGCCGACCGGTCCACCCCGGTGCGACGCCGGCCAGGCCTCAGAACAGCTTGGTGCCGGCCCGGCCCGCTTCCTTGCCGCCGGTGTGGCGGCGGGTGCCGTACGGCTTGGGGCCGTACCGGGCCGGTCCGTACCGGCTGGCGATCTTGGCCTTGGGCGTGTGCATCGTGCCTCCTGTGGTCGCGGGCGGCGCCGGGGTGGGGTGGTGGGGGTTCGTCCGGCGGGCACCGGCAGTCTCGCGAGCGAAGGGCACGGGCCGGTCACCGGCCGATGAGCGCCCGGTCAACGGTTCCTGACCTGGTCCTGACCGGCGGGGCGGGACCGCCGGCCGCGACGGTGCGTCGTGCCACGACCCGCCTCGTCGTCGGGGACGGCCGCAGGTGGGTCGACCCGGTACGATCCGACGGCACCCGGACGGACCGGGGCCGGCGGACCGCCCCTCGGGGCGTCCGACCAGGGGAGGCCAGCATGCTCGTCAGCGTTCTCGTCCGACGGCTCAAGCCGGGCAAGACCTACGACGACTTCCGGACGGCGTGGCAGTCCGACGACCGCTACGGCGCGCCCGTGCGGGTGATCAACGCCCGCAGCCTCGACCACCCCGACGAGATCGTGTCGATCGGCCTCATGGACATCGACACCGACGCCCTGCCCGAGCTGTTGGCGCGGGTCGGCGAGCAGGAGCAGGCCCGCCACGAGCGCATCGCCGAGGTGATCGAGGAGACCCGCCTCACCGGCTTCTACGAGGTGCAGGACGTCGACGACCTCACGTGAGCGGGCCGGGCGGGGTCGGCCGTCGACGCGCTCCTCGTTTGGTGGCTCCTGCGCCGGTCGCTACGATGCGGGTTCCCATTCGGGGGTGGTGTAATTGGCAACACAGGTGGTTCTGGTCCATCTATTGGGGGTTCGAGTCCTCCCCCCCGAGCACCGCTGATCGACCCGGGCAGCTGCCCGGGTCGAGTCGCGTCCGGGGCGCGTCCCGGACCTGGAGCGGCGGCTCGTCGGCCGTGGCGGCGCGCCGCGAAGCCCACTTGGGAGCCGAGGTGCGGGCTCGCTATGCTGCCGGGGCCGTGCCGGGCACCCTCGGGTCCCGGTCGTCGAGCCCCCATCGTCTAGCGGCCTAGGACACCACCCTCTCAAGGTGGCGACACGGGTTCAAATCCCGTTGGGGGTGCCAAGAAATCCCAGTTCAGAAGGGGTGCGAGAACAAGCACCTCGGACTGGGAAGGCAGAATGGTCACGAAATGGTCACAGGCCGCCGCTACGGTCGTGACCATGGCATCCGGGCACGTGACCAAGCGCGGCAACGCCTGGCGGATCGTCGTCGACGCTGGAACCGACCCGATCACCGGCAAACGTCGTCAGATCACCCGCACGGTGCGGGGGACCAAGCGCGAGGCCGAGGCCGTGCGCAACGCCCTGCTCGCCGAGATCGCCGAGGGGCGGGTGGCCCGCTCGCGCTCCACGGTGGCCGACCTGCTCGAGGCCTGGTTCGAGGCCA
>JAXLRI010000007.1:0-192304 GCA_046331175.1 Acidimicrobiales bacterium | reverse complement strand
CCAGCGGGTGAGGGCGATGAGGATGTGTCCGGGGGCCGGATGCATCCTCATCAGGTGTGGGCTCGCGGCGGGGCGACGGGTGAGGTTGATGAGGATGTGTCCGGGGGCCGGATGCATCGTCATCAGGACGCGCGGCGACGGGTGAGATCGGTGGCGCGGGCGCCGGGACCGCCCAGTGCCAGCAGGCGGCGGAGGTGGCCGATGACGCTCGCCGGATCGGTGCGAACGGCCGTCCACGTGACGACGGCGACCGCGTAGCCGGCCGCCTGCAGGCGGAGTCGGCGGGCGGCGTCGCGATCGAACGACTCCCGGCGGGCGTGGACGCTGCGGCCGTCCATCTCCAGCACGACCCACCGCGGCCGCCACAGGCCGTCGACCTCGACGATCCGCCCGTGCTCGTCGGTGACGACCACGTGGTAGTCGGGCTCCTCCAACCCGGCCGCCCGCGCCACCACGCGGAACTCGCGCTCGAGTGCGCTGTCGGGCACGTCCTGCTCGTCGAGCCGTCCCGTGAGGACGCGACCGAGCCGCGCCATGCCTGGCTTGCCGACGCGCTGGTGGGCGTGGAACGTGGCGATCGCCAGCTCGAGGTCGACGAGGTGGCGGCGCTCCAGGTCGTCGAGGACGCGCAGCAACCCGACGTCGTCCACGATCGCCGCCAGGTCGACCAGCAGCCGGGGCGCCCCGACCACCGGGATGCCCGAGCGGACCGTGGCGCCCGCCAGGTCCAGGTCGGTGACCTGGTGCAGACGGACGCCGGTCGGCGCTCGGCCGTAGGGGTGGGCGACCGAGACGTCGGGCCGGCCCGGGCGAGCGTCCTCGACGTCCCACAGGACCGCCCCCGTCCGGTGCGACGCCACGCCGGCGCCGGTGGTGAGGCAGGCGCCCAGCACGTTGGCGTGCCAGGTCATGGGCGTCCCGCCGCTGCGGTAGACGCCTGATCTGATCGGCACGAGCCGCCCGGCGCGCACCGCCCGGCCGATGGCCGAGGGGGACGCACCCCGGTCGAGGAGCTGCCGGCGGGTGACGAGGCCGTGCTGGCGGGGCGCGAGCTCGTCGACGAGTGGATCGAGGGTGGCCATGGCAACGCTCCGGGTCGCAGGTCGCAGGGATCGAGGCGGGGATCCCGCGAGGGAGGTCGCTGGCCGGGGGCGGGCGAGCGGGTCGCCGAGGTGGGCGTCGACGGACCGTACGTGGTCGGCGGCTCCGCGCCAAGGGGCCGCACGCTCGTCGATCCGAGGTTGATGAGGATGTGTCCGGGGGCCGGATGCATCGTCATCAGGTGTGGGCGTTGCGCGGACATCGGGTGAGGGTGA
The DNA here is from genome assembly GCA_046331175.1 of Acidimicrobiales bacterium. GTDB lineage: Bacteria > Actinomycetota > Acidimicrobiia > Acidimicrobiales > Acidimicrobilacustridaceae > JAWKIW01. The sequence goes on along the minus strand of JAXLRI010000007.1, from coordinate 190,988 downwards.
TGAGGATGTGTCCGGGGGCCGGATGCATCGTCATCAGGTGTGGGCGTTGCGCGGACATCGGGTGAGGGTGATGAGGATGTGTCCGGGGGCCGGATGCATCGTCATCAGGTGTGGGCGTTGCGCGGACATCGGGTGAGGTTGATGAGGATGTGTCCGGGGGCCGGACCCATCGTCATCAGGTGTGGGCTCGCGGCGGGGCGGCGGGCGTGGCGGGTAGCGTCGGCGGCCATGACGGCGACCTCCTCGCACGATCGGGCAACGGGCGCGCGGCGGTGGGCCGGGGCCCTCGTGCTCGGCGGTGGGCTGCTCGCGCTCGTGGCGTGCGGGTCGAGCTCGTCGCCCGCCGGTCCCGGCACCAGCGGGTCGATCGCCCCGGGCAGCACGGTTCGACCGTCCGGCACCTCCGGCACCTCGGGCACCACCACGGCGGCGGGGCGGACGGGCGCCACCACGGCCACGGGCGCGGCGTGGACGCCGACCGTGCACGGGCCGGCCACCGTGGCGCTGCCCACCGCCCCGGTCGACCAGGCATCGCCGAAGGGCACCAACGGCGTGGCCTGGGACGGCCAGCGGCTGTGGGTCGCCGACCTGGCCGGCGGTGAGATCCTCGCCGTCGACCCCCGCGACGGGCGCATCCTCGGCCGCTTCGGTGCCGCTCAGGGCGTGACCAAGCCCGACGACCTCGCCGTGGGCCCCGACGGTGCCGTCTACTGGACCGGCTTCGAGGACGGTGTCGTCGGTCGCCTCGGCCCCGACGGCACCAGCACGACGCTCAGCCAGGTCGGCGCCGGAGCCAACCCGATCGCCTTCGGTCCGGACGACTCGCTCTACGTGGGCCGGGCCGTGACCGCCGACGGCCTCTACCGGATCGACCCGCGGGGCGGGGCCACGCCGGTCACGGTGGCGGAGTCGGTCGGCAACGTGAACGCCTTCGCCTTCGGCCCCGACGGCGCCATCTACGGCCCGTCGTTCCAGGACCAGAAGGGCTCGCTGGTGCGCATCGACCCGCAGACGGGCCAGGTCACCAGGATCGTCGAGGTCCCCGGGTTCCCGAGCGCGGTGAAGTTCGGCGTCGACGGCCGGGCGTACGTGCTGAGCTCGGCACCGGTCGGCGTCGTGGCCGTCGACCTCGCCACCCGGCAGGTCACGCCCTACGCCACCCCGGCCACCCCGGCGGTCGACAACATCGCCTCCGATGGCGACGGCTCGTTCGTCGTGAGCTCGTTCACCGGCCCCCAGCTGTCGGTCATCCCGCCGGCGGGCGGCGCGGTGCGCACCATCACCATCGGCCAGGGCTGACCTCGGGCGGTCAGGCGGGCGGCCGACCCGCGCTCGGCAGATAGGGTCCGGCGCCATGGAGATCGGGATGACCCTGCCGACGATGATCGCCGGCGTCGACCGAGCGTCGACCCTGGCGTGGTGCCGGCGCGTCGACGACGGACCGTGGTCGACGCTCGCCATCGGCGAGCGCATCGCCTACCCCAACCAGGAGCTGTGGGTGACGCTCTCGGCGGCGGCCGCGCTGACCGAGCGGCCCCGGATCATGGCGACGGTCGTGGTCCTGCCCATGCACTCGGCGGTCGACGTGGCCAAGAAGGCGGCCACCCTCGACGTGCTGTCGGAGGGCCGCTTCGTGCTGGGCGTGGGCGTCGGCGGGCGCGACGAGGACTACCGCTCCCTCGAGCGGCCCTTCGGGCGCCGCCACCAGCGCATGGACGACCAGGTCGCGGTCATGCAGCGGGTCTGGGCCGGCGAGGCCCCCTTCGACGACGTGCACCCGGTCGGTCCACCACCCGTCCAGCCCGGCGGCCCGCCCCTCTACAGCGGCGCCCTCGGTCCCAAGTCGATCGCCCGCAGCGCGGCGTGGGCCACGGGCATCAGCGGCTTCCTGCTCGACCCGCTCGGCGAGGACGCCCCGGGCACCTTCCGCCAGATCGAGCAGGCGTGGGCCGACGCCGGCCGCACCGAGCCACCACGCCACGTCACCAGCTTCTGGTACGCGCTCGGTGACGGGGCCACCGACCGGTTGCACGCCTATGCCCGCCGCTACCTGGGCATCTTCGGCACCGAGATCGCCGATGCCATGGCCCGGTCGTGCTCGGCCCACTCGCCGGGGGCGCTCCGCGACGCCGTGGCCCGGCTGGAGGACGCCGGCTGCGACGAGCTGCTCCTGGTGCCCACCACCACGGACCCCGACGAGCTCGACCGCACCCTCGACGCCCTGGGGTGACCCGGCGGCCCGGCCCCGGTTCAGGCCGGCGTCAGCCACCGTTCACGCGCTGGTCCCGGCCCCGGCCTCGGGTGCGGGTCGCCGGCGGCCGATACCACCAGGGTGGATGGAGCGGCGGCCCCGCCCGACGGCGTGGGCGAGACGGACCGGCGCAGCGCGCTCCCCGAGGACGCGCGCCGGGCCGGCCCCGGTCCCGGTGACGTCGTCGACCTGCTCGGCCGGCGGGCGGTCCACGCCGCCTTCCAGCCGGTCGTGGCCATGGACGGCGCCATCGTCGGCTACGAGGCCCTCGCCCGCATGGACGGCGGTCCGGACGGCCCCGACGCCCCACCCGACGTCTGGCTGGCGGCCGCCGACCTCGCCGGCCTGCGGCCCGAGCTGGAGGTCCTGTGCCTCCGTGCCGCCCTCGACCACGGCCTGCCGCCGGGCGGGGCGCTGCTCTTCGTCAACCTCAGCCCGTCGACGCTCGCCGAGCCGGCGGCCCTGCAGGTCGGCGACGGGCTGCACCACCGGCTCGTCCTCGAGCTGAGCGAGTCCGAGATCATCTCCGACTACGAGGCGACCCGCGACCACCTCCTGGCGTGGACGGCGCTCGGCACCCGGGTCGCCATCGACGACACCGGCTCGGGGTACGCCAGCCTGCGCCACGTGGTGCAGCTGTCACCCGACTTCATCAAGCTCGACCGCAGCCTGGTCGACGGCCTCGAGCACGACCGCAACCGCCGGGCGCTCGCCCGGGCGCTGGTGGCCTTCGCCGGCGAGCTGGGGGCGGCCGTCGTCGCCGAGGGCGTGGAGCGGGCCGGAGAGCTCGAGTTCCTCCGGGGCGTCGGCATCGGCCTGGTGCAGGGCTACCTGGTCGGCCGACCGGGTCCGCCCTGGCCGGCCGCCGCCGACGTCGCCCCCATCGACGCCGCCACCCGTCCCGTCGGCATCGGCTCGCTGGCCCGCCGGCTGGCATCGGCCCCCGACCCACGCGGCGCGTGCGAGGCGGTCGTCGACCACCTCGCCCACCGCGAGGGCCTGATGCCGAGCGCGTACCTGCTGCACGGCGACCGGCTGCGCTGCCAGGCCCAGCGGGGGCTGTGGCAGGTGCTCGACGGCCTGCCCCCGGGCATCGGCATCACCGGCCGCAGCTACCTCGAGGGACGCGAGCTGGTGGTCGACGATGTGGCCTCCGCCCCCGGCTACCTCGAGGCCATCCCGGGCACGGTGGCCGAGGCCTGCCTGCCGATCCGGGTCGAGGGGGTGGTGGTCGGCGCCCTCAACGTCGACGCCCGCCGCCGCCTGACCCCCGAGGACCTCGCCGACATGCGCCACGCCGCCGCCCTGCTGGGCCTGCGCCTGCAGGACGTCGGTCGGGTGCCCACCGAGACCGAGCAGGACCGCCTCGACCGCCACCTCCGACGCCTGCTCGCCACCCGCGACCGGTCCGACCTGGTCACGGCCCTGCTGGGTGGCGCGCTGCGGCTCGGCCGGCTCGACACGGGCGTGCTCACCCTCGTCGACGGATCGGGGGCCGATCGCGTGGTCTCGGCCCGCGGCCCGCTGCGGCGCCGGCTGACCGCCCTCGACGCGGCCGAGCTCCACGGCTTCGTCGAGCTCGTCGGCGACATGACGTCGTGCTACGCGGCGGGCAGCACGCTCGGCCGGTCGTTCATCGGGATGGACGACCTGCGGCGCACCGGCGTGCGGTCGCTGGCGGTGGTGCCGCTGCGGCGGGGCGAGCGCCGGCACGGGCTGCTCGTCCTGGCCAACTCGGCGCCGTGCGCGCTGACCGCCGAGGAGATCGTGCCCATCGAGCTGCTCGCCGCCGTGGCCGCCCGCCACCTCGACGGCCTGCCGGCCGCAGCCGATCCGGCCGACCCTGCCGACCGGGGACCGGACGGGACCTGACGGCCGGGGACCAGACGAGACCGGACGGCCGGGGACCGGACGGGACCGGACGGGACCGGACGGGACCGGACGGAGCGGCGGGGTGCTAGTGATGGGTCGTGACCGACGAGCTGCCGCCCGGCTACCCGACGCGCTGGGAGGCCGACGTGGTGGCGGCCGACGGGGGCACCGTCCGCCTCCGGCCCATCCGGCCCGACGACCAGGACCGCCACCGCGCCTTCGTCGCCCGGCTGTCGCCGGAGGCGAAGTACTACCGGTTCTTCAGCCCGCGCGACACGCTCACCGACAAGGAGGTGCGCCACTTCTGCACGGTCGACTACGTCGACCGCATGGCGTTCGTCGCCCTCCTCGACGGCGACATCATCGCCATCGCCCGCTACGACGGGGTCCACGACGACGAGCGGCGCGAAGCCGAGGTCGCCTTCGTCATCGCCGACGAGCACCAGGGCCGCGGGCTCGGCACGATCCTGCTCGAGTTCCTCGCCGAGGCGGCGCGCGAGCACGGGTTCCGCCGGTTCACCGCTCAGACCCTGCCCGACAACCGTCGGATGCTGCGGGTCTTCCACGATGCCGGCTACCGCGTGGTCGAGGGCTTCGACAGCGGCGTGATCGAGGTGGCCTTCGACATCGAGGCCACCGACGAGGCCCGGGCGCGCATCGAGCGCCGCGAGCACGATGCCGAGCGCCACTCCATCGAGCGGATCCTGGCGCCCCGATCGGTGGCGGTCGTCGGCGCCAGCGACCGGCCCGGCACCATCGGCCACCACCTGCTGACCAACCTGCTCCGGGGCGGCTTCGACGGGTCGGTCTACCCCGTGAACCCCGCCCGCTCGCACGTCGCCAGCGTGCCCTGCTACCCGAGCGTGGGTGCCATCCCCGACGAGGTCGACCTGGCGGTGGTCGCCGTGCCACGGGAGCACTGCGTCGAGGTGGTCGACGAGTGCGCCGCCAAGCAGGTGAAGGGGCTGGTGGTGATCAGCGCCGGCTTCAGCGAGGTGGGCGACGAGGGCGCCGAGCTCGAGCACCAGCTGCTCGTGGCCGCCCGGCGGGGCGGCATGCGCATGGTCGGGCCGAACTGCCTGGGCGTCGTCAACACCGCGGTGGGTCTCGATGCCACCTTCGCACCGCAGCCACCGCTGCCCGGTCGGGTCGCCTTCCTCTCGCAGTCGGGGGCGCTCGGCATCGCCCTGCTCGAGTGGACCGCCCGGCTCGGCCTGGGCATCTCGTCGTTCGTCTCGATCGGCAACAAGGCCGACGTCAGCGGCAACGACCTCCTCCAGTACTGGGAGGACGACGAGGGGACCGACCTCGTCCTCATGTACCTCGAGTCGTTCGGCAACCCCCGCAAGTTCTCGCGGGTGGCCCGCCGCATCTCGCAGCGCAAGCCGATCGTGGCGGTGAAGTCGGGTCGCACGGTCGCCGGCTCCCGAGCCGCCTCCTCCCACACCGCCGCCGCCGCCAGCGCCGACGTCGCGGTGTCGGCGCTGTTCCGCCAGACCGGGGTGATCCGGGTCGACACGCTCGACGAGCTGTTCGACCTGGCCCAGGTGCTGGCCACCCAGCCGCTGCCCGCGGGCAAGCGGGTGGCCATCGTGTCCAACTCGGGCGGCCCCGGCATCCTCGCCGCCGACGCCTGTGAGAGCGCGGGGCTCGAGGTGGTGCGGCTCGGCGAGCGCACCCGGGCGGCGGTGCGGGCCCGGCTCGGCCCCAACGCCGCCGTCGGCAACCCGATCGACATGGTCGCGTCGGCCAGCCCCGAGCAGTACGAGGAGGTGCTGCGGCTGGTGCTCGACGACGACGACGTCGACAACGTCATCGTGATCTTCACCCCGCCACTGGTCACCCAGGCCGACGACGTGGCCGTCGCCATCGCCCGCGCCGTCGAGGGCGCCACCAAGCCGATCATCGCCAACTTCCTCGCGTCGCGGGAGGTGCCGCTGCCCCTCGCCGGGGGCGACGGCCGCCGCCGCGTGCCGTCGTTCCCCTCACCCGAGCCGGCCGCCATCGCCCTCGGCCGCGTCGTCCGCTACGCCGAGTGGCGCCGGCGCGACCCGGGCACCGTCCCCGTGTTCGACGACATCGAGATGGCCACCGCCCGCGCCATCGTCGACGCCGCGCTGGTCCGCCACCCCGACGGGTGCTGGCTCGACGCCGACGTGGCCGTGGGCCTGCTGGCGGCCTACGGCGTGGCCGTGGCCCCCGTGCGCCGGGCCGCCGACGCCGACGAGGCGGTGGCCCACGCCGAGGCGTTCGGCTACCCCGTGGCGCTCAAGGCGGCCGCCGGCGGGCTGGTGCACAAGAGCGACGTGGGTGGCCTGCGCCTCGGCCTGCGCGACGCCCAGTCGGTGCGGGACGCGTTCATCGCCATGGAGGCGGTGGTCGGGGACGAGCAGCTGGGAGGCATCGTCGTGCAGCCGATGGCCCGGTCGGGGGTCGAGACCATCATCGGCGTCGTGCAGGACCTGGCCTTCGGCCCACTCGTCATGTTCGGCATGGGGGGCGTGGCCACCGAGCTCCTGGCCGATCGCACCTTCCGGGTGCTCCCGCTCACCGACGTCGACGCCGCCGAGGTCGTCCGATCGCTGCGGGGCAGCCCGCTGCTGTTCGGCTACCGGGGGTCGCCGCCGGCCGACACCGCCGCCCTCGAGGCCATGCTCGGCCGGGTCGGCCAGCTCGCCGACGACATCCCCGAGCTGGCCGAGCTCGACCTGAACCCGGTGGTGGTCAGCGAGCGCGGGGCCGTGGCCGTCGACGTGAAGGTGCGGGTGGCCCCGGTGCCGCCGATCCGCCCGTCGGTGCGGGCCTTGCGCGAGGGCTGAAGCCGCCGACGCGGCCCGAGCGATCGGCCCGGCGCCGATCGGTGGCTACAGCAGGTAGCCCTGGACGTCGACGAGCAGGTCGGTCGACGCGCCGGGGGCGCAGTAGGCGGCGAAGGCGCCCCCGCCGTCGAGGGCGATGATCTGGGTGCCGCCGATGACGTCGCCGGCCACCGACCAGTTCACCGACGACGTGCCGGGCCAGCTGATCCCGTTGCGGTAGAGGGCGACGAAGCCGCCGGCGCTGCGGGTGACCAGGGTGATGCCGGCCAGCACGGCGCGCGCCCCGGCGGGGACGGCACCGCCGTAGGTGCAGTCGACGGCGCGGGCGGTGCCGCCGGCCAACGGGGTCTTGGGGTTGACCGCGGGGGCGTTGCCCGGACGGGAGTCGTAGACGCGGACGGGCGTGGCGAGCAGGCGGATGCCGGCGGCGGGGGGCAGGTAGCGGATGACGGCGCTGCGGGCCCGGTTGGTGGACGACGTGCTCTGCAGCTCGAGGTAGTAGTGGGTCGAGTCGGCCACGGTCACCGGCGCACCCGTGTAGGCGCCGGCGGTGGCGCCGGGGCCTCCCGTGGCGGTGATGGTGGCCAGCAAGGTGGCCGCCCCGCCGGCGGTCATCGACTGGAAGTACCAGGGCTGGGACGCGAGGCCGCCGGTGGTGTCGCCGTTGACGTCGATCCGGACGATCTGCGAGCCGGCGGGCAGCGCGATCGGGGCGGCGACGTAGCCGTTGTTGGTGGCGTAGGCGGTGCCGGCTCCGCCGTAGACGATGCCGGCGCCGGCCCCCGTCTGCATCGGCCAGAACGCGGGGAAGCCGAGCGTGATGGACTCGGCGGCGGCGGCGACCGCCTGGGTCCCGCCGCCGGCGAGCGGTGCGGCGAGCGCCGCCCGGGCCCCGGCGGCGTCGAGGGCGAGCGGGGCGAAGGCCGCCGCGCCGAGGGCGGCGCCGGCCTGCAGCAGCCGCCGTCGGGTGGGGCCGGCCAGGGCGTCGGCGGCCGGGTCGGCGGCCGGCTCTGGGGGTGCGTCGGGGGCGTCGTCGGCGGGCTGGTCGATCACCGGAGCCGAGGGTACGACCAGGCCGCGGCGCCGTGGCGGACCCGTCGCGGGCTCAGCCGTCGACGCGGCGCCAGCGGGGGAGGGCGGCGTCGTCGTCGATCGGGTCGAAGACGACCTCGACGACCTCGCCGATCACCAGCGAGCCCGGGTCGACCACGTCGAGGCGGTCACCCGGCGCGTGGCACAGGTTGCCCACCATGCGCAGCGGTGGGTCGTCGGCCCCGTCGGCGTCGAGCTCGACGACGACCACCGCGTAGGGCGCCTGCTCGCCGTAGGCCGGGAGCAGCGGCGGGTGGCTGACCACGAAGGACCAGATGCGACCCCGGCCCGACAGGCGCTCCCACTCGTGGTCGAACGCGTGGCACGACGGGCACAGCGGTCGGGGCGGGAAGCGTCGCCGGCCGCAGCCGGTGCAGCGCTGCACCCGCAGCTCTCCTGCCGCGCACCAGCGCCAGAAGGTCGCCGCGTGCTCGTCGGTGGGCCCCGGCGCCAGCATCCCCTCGACGGGTGGCCACGTCATCGGGGCCTCCGCAGCAGCAGGGCGCTGGTGGGCACGCCCTCGCCGCTGGTGACGAGGCAGGTCTCGGCGTCGGGCACCTGCGAGGTGGACGTGCCCCGCAGCTGGCGCACACCCTCGGTGATCAGGTTGAAGCCGTGGACGTAGGCCTCGGACATCCCGCCGCCCGAGGTGTTGACCGGCAGGCGCCCGCCCGGCCCGATGGCCCCGTCGTCGGTGAAGGCGGCGCCCTCGCCCCGGCCGCAGATGCCGTAGCCCTCCAGCGAGAGGATCACGAGCGGCGAGAAGGCGTCGTACAGCTGGGCCACGTCGAGGTCGGCGGGGCCGAAGTCGGCGTTGCGCCACAGCCGGTCGGCGCAGGCGTGGGCCGGCCCGAGCAGCGGGTCCTCGGTGAAGTAGTTGGTCATGGTCTGGTGCTGGTCGGGGATCGACTGGGCGAAGGCGTGCACCAGCACCGGCGTGCCCCGGGTGTCGGCCGCCCGGTCGGCCCGCACGATCACCACCGCGCCGGCGCCGTCGGTCTCGAGGCAGTTGTCGAACAGGCACAGGGGCTCGGAGACCCAGCGGGCGGTGAAGTAGTCGTCGCGGGTCATCGGCTTGGCGTGCATCATCGCCGCCGGGTTGCGGTTGGCGTGGGCCCGCACCGCGGTGGCCACGTTGCACAGGTGCTCGCGCGTGGCGCCGTAGGTGTGCATGTACCGCCGGGTCAGCATGGCGACCTCGTCGACCGGGCGCAGGAGGCCGAACGGGCGGCTCCACTGCTGGTTGCCCCCGACACGGTCGCTCACCCCGGCCCACGGGCGCGACGACGCAGCCCCCCGCTTCCGGGACCGCCAGGCCACCGCCACCTCGCACTGGCCGCTGGCGACCGCCATGGCGGCGTTGCCGACCACGCCGCACCCCGCGCCACCGCCGTAGCCGACCTGGGCGAACCACGTGACGGCCCGGCAGCCGAGGTTGCGGGCGATCTCGATCTCCTCGGTGGCCTCGAGGGTGTACGAGGCCAGGCCGTCGACCTCCCATGGGCGGATGCCGGCGTCGTCGAGGGCGGCGAGGATCGCCTGCAGCGCCAGCTCGTGCTCGGACGGCTCGAGGTGCTTGGCGAACGCGGTCTGGCCGACGCCGACGATGGCGGTGGCGTCGGTGAGCGGGGAGCCGCTCGGCATCAGCGGGGCACCACCAGGGCGTCGAGGGCGACCACGCCCTTGCCCTTGGGTCGCACGACGAGCGGGTTGATGTCGAGCTCGGCGATGGCGTCGGCGTGGTCGACGGCCAGCCGCTGCACCTTCAGGATCGTGTCGACCAGGGCCTTGACGTCGGACGGCTTGGCGCCGCGCACGCCCTCGAACAGCTTCGCCCCAGCCAGCTCGCCGACCATGCGCTCGGCCTCGTCCCGCCCGAACGGCGGCACGCGGAAGGTGACGTCGCCGAGCACCTCGACGAACACGCCGCCCAGGCCGAGCATGACCACCGGGCCGAACAGCTCGTCCTGGGACACGCCGATGACGGCCTCGACGCCACCCGAGACCATCTCGCACACGAGCACGCCTTCCAGGTCGGCTCGCCGGTCGGCCTTGCGAGCCGCGGTCACGAGCTCGGCGTAGGCGGCCTTGGCCTCGGCCGCCGACGACACGCCGACCCTCACCAGCCCGTGCTCGGACTTGTGCAGCAGCTTGGGCGAGCACGCCTTCATCACCACCGGGAAGCCGATGGCGGTGGCCGCCCGGGCCGCCTCGGCCGCCGACGACACCAGCACATCGGTGGACACCGGGATCTTGTAGGCGCGCAGCACCTCCTTGGACCCGTGCTCGGACAAGGCAGTGCCCGCCTCGGCGGCCGCGGCGAGCAGCGTCGCCACCTTCTTGGCCGCCGCCGACGGCTTGGTGACGGCATCGGCGAACGGCGAGGAGTAGCGGTCCTGGAAGTCCCACCAGTCGAAGTAGGCGCGGGCCGCCTGGACGCAGTTGTGGAAGGTCCGGAAGGTGGGCAGGCCGCTCGGCAGGAGGATGTCGGTGTAGACGGGATCGGACACGTCGGGCGATCCCCACACCACGAAGATCGGCTTGTCGGTCGTCTTGGCCGCCTCGACCAGCTGGGTGGCCAGCGGGCGGCTGATGGTCTCGAGCGCCCCGGTGATCGGGCAGATCACCAGGTCGACGTTGGGGTCGGCCAGGATGGCCTCGATGATCTTCGGGCCCCGCTCGTCGGTCGACGGCGGGCCGCCGTTGTCGACCGGGTTCGACACCCGCAGGTAGGGCGGGATGAGCCCGTCGTGGAGCCGCTTCTGGGTCTTGGCGGTCAGGTCGGGCAGCTCGAGGCCGGCGTCGGCGAGCAGGTCGGCCATGTGGGCGCCGGTGCCGCCGGAGATGGCGTAGACGCACACGCCCCGTCCCTTCGGCTTCGACGTCCGGGCGAACATGGCGGCGGTGTCGGTGAGCTCGTCGAGGCCGTCGACCCGCGTGACGCCCAGCTGGCGGAACACGGCGTCGGTGACGGCGTTCGATCCGGTGAGGTGGCCGGTGTGGCTCTGGGCCATCGACGCGCCCTCGGCCGTCTTGCCCACCTTCACGCACACGATCGGCACGCCGGCCTTCGCGGCGTGGTCGGCGGCCAGCATCAGGGTGCGGCCGTCCTTGAAGCCCTCGATGTAGCAGGCGATGACGCCCACCTCGGGCTGGTCGGCGAAGTAGCGGGCGAAGTCGGCGAACTCGAGGTCGGCCTCGTTGCCGGTCGGGGCCCAGTGCGACAGGGCGACGCCGAAGTCCTGGGCCTGGAACACGGGCCGGCCCTGGTGGCCGCTCTGGGTGATGAGGGCGATCTTGGGGGCGGGCAGGTCGTCGCGGAACGACTCGAAGGCGTTGAGGTTGGTGTTGGGCCCGAGCAGGTGGGTGGTGCCGGAGGCGATGAGGTCCTCGAGCCGCCGCTGCAGAGCGGCGCCCTCGGCCCCGGTCTCGGCGAAGCCGGCCGAGAAGATCACCGCGTACTTCGGGGCCTTCTCGAGCACCGTCTCGAACATGCCGACCGCGTCACCCACGAGGATCACCGCGAGGTCGATCTCGCCCGGCACCTCGGCGATGGTGTCGTAGCAGCGCACGCCGTCGAGCTCGTCGTACTTCGGGTGGACCGGGATCACGTTCGCCCCGGCCCGCTGGCCCCAGGCCGAGATCTTGCGCCACATCGCGGTGTTCGGCTTCTTGGACGTGGCCGAGGCGCCGATGACGGCGACCGTCTTCGGGTGGAAGAAGGCGTCGAGGTCGAGGTCGCGCAGGGCGGTGGGGCGTCCGGTGACGTCGAGCGGCGGGGACGACGGGCTCTGGGGCGTCATGGCGGGGCAGCCTACCTGACGTCCATGTCAGGTATCCCCACGGCGGGCGGAGGACCTCAGGGCACCGCCATCGAACCGAGGATCGTGGCCAGCGCCGCCACGTCGGCGGTCGACACGAGGGCCACCTGGAGCACGGCCAGGTCGCCACCGTCGGGGGTCGCGGCCGCCACCTGGACCACGGTCACGTCCCCGCTCCGTCCGCACCCAGTGGTGACCTGGGCCGTGCCCTCCCGCGAGCCGAGCGAGAACGGCGTGGTCTCGGAGGTGCCGGTGCACCGGTCGAGGTGGTCGACCTCGCCCTCGTGGCGCAGGGCCCAGTCGATCCCCTTGTCCGCCAGCTCGCCCTGGTAGGCGGCCAGGCGCATGCCCGGGCTCGTGCGGTCGTCGTAGTAGTCCTGCAGCAGCGGCGCCGCCACCACGTTGGGCACGTCGACCTCGGTGATGGTGCGGATGCTCCCGTCGTGCTCCCACGTCACCGGGACCTCGGCGCTCACCTGGCCGGTGTCGTCGCGGATCGTCGCGTACCGGCCGTAGGGCGCGTCGGTCGGCAGCTCGCCGAGCGAGGCCGGGTCGATGCCACCGAGGTCGTCGCGGGTGACCGTCGCCGCAGCCGATCCGCTGCGAGTCGTGGTGGATGGGCCGGGCGTCGTCGGCGGCGGGCGGCGGGCGGTGGTGCCGGGGCCGGCCGTGGAGGCCGAGCCGCCCGTCGTGGCGGTCGTGGTGGTCGGGGCGGCGATGGTCGCCCCTCCGCCTCCGTCGCCGCTGCTCGGCGACGACGAGCAGCCCGCCAGCACGACGGCCGCCACGGCGACCAGCACGGAGACCGGGACGAAGGCGGGCGGGGTGCGGCGACGGTCCATGGTCGTGAGCCTGCGACGCCGGCGCGCCGGGCGCCAGGGTCGGTGGTCCTGCGCGGGGGCCGTGACCCAGCGCCTCGTGGCCTCGGTCAGCCGTCGGTGGGCACCTTGAAGCTGGAGATCACCTTGGCCAGCGCCTCGACGTCGGCCTGGGTCTTCAGCTGCACCTGGATCACGGCCAGGGCGCCGGTGCCCTGGCGGTCGGAGGCGACGATGTGGACGTTGACCAGCTGGCCGTCGACGCCGCAGCCGGTGGTGACCACCGCCGACCCGCGGTAGCCGCCGTCCTCGAAGGCGACCCGCTCGGGCTTGCCGGTGCACGACGAGATCCCGTCGATCTCGGCCAGGTGGTCGAGGGCCCAGGCCTCGCCCTTGGCGCGCAGCGGGCCGCGGTAGGCCGAGAAGCGCATGCCCGGCGTCGACTCGTTGGCCAGGTAGGCGTCGAGATCGGTGGCGGCGTTCACCGACGGCAGGTCGTTGTTCTCCAGGGTCCGCAGCCGGCCGTCGGTGTGCCAGGAAGCGGGCAGGTCGACGGAGATGGCCGTGGTGTCGTCCTCGACGGTGACGTAGCGCGAGTAGGGCGTGCCCGGATCGAGGACGTCGAACGTCGCCGGGTCGATGCCGCCGAGGGCGGTCGACGAGGCGCCGCCCTTCACGGTGGTGCCCGATCGCCGGACGGTGGTGCCGGGAGCCCGGGTGGTGCCGGGGGCCCTCGTGGTGTCGGGGGCGGCCGTGCTGGCGGTGGTCGAGGACGACGGCGCCACCGTGTCGGTGGGGACGTTCTCGGCCTTCGTGCAGGCGACGCCGACGGCGAGCGTGGCGGCGGCGAGGGCGCCGGCGGCGAGGGCGCGGAGTCGGAGGGCACCGGGAGCGGCCATGGCGGCCAGGGTAGACGGCCCCCGCCGGCGCTCACGGGCGCCACCGGGCGGGGCGCGGCCTAGGCTGACGCCGACGTCAGGTAGAGGGTGGCCGCCGGCCGCCGCCGGAGGGGGAGCACCAGCGTGAGCGTCCGCGAAGCGGTCATCGTCGACACCATCCGCACGCCGATCGGCAAACGCAAGGGGGTGCTGTCGACCTGGCACCCGACCGACCTGCTCGCCCACGCGCTGCTGGCGCTGCTCGACCGCACCGGGGTCGACCCCGAGCGCATCGACGACGTGATCGGTGGGTGCATCACGCAGTCCGGCGAGCAGGGCTGCAACGTCACCCGCAACGCGTGGGTCGCCGCGGGCCTGCCCCAGTCGGTGGCCGCCACCACCGTGGACCGGCAGTGCGGCTCGTCGCAGCAGGCGGTCCACTTCGCCGCCCAGGGCGTGCTCGCCGGCAGCTACGACCTCGCCATCGCCTGCGGGGTCGAGTCGATGACGCGTGCGCCGATGGCCTCCAACGCCACGTCCAAGCCGGTCACCATCGGCAAGGACGACGACGCCTTCCAGGTCGGCGGTCAGGGCCCCTTCTCCCGCGACTTCCTCGACGCGTGCGACGGCCAGCTCATGACCCAGTTCGAGGTGGCCCAGATCCTCGCCGACCGCCACGGCATCACGCGCGAGCAGATGGACGAGCTCGCCGTCCGCAGCCACCAGCGGGCCCACGCCGCCACCACGGACGGTCGGTCGGCGGCCGAGATCGTGGCGGTCCCGCGCAAGGGGCCCGACGGCCTGCCGACCGACGAGCTGGTCGTGTCCGACGAGGGCATCCGCCCGGGCACCACCGCCGAGATCCTCGCCGGCCTGCCGTCGGCGGCCGGGTGGGACCCGTCGATCGCCCCCTCCATCACCGCCGGGAACTCCTCGCAGATGAGCGACGGCGCCGCCGCCATGCTCGTCGCCGACCGCTCCGTCGCCGAGGCGCTCGGCCTCCCCATCCGGGCGCGGATCCGCCACATGGTCGTGGGAGCCGACGACGCCGTCCTCGTGCTGTCGGCGCCCAACCCGGTCACCCGCAAGCTGCTCGACCGCACCGGACTCACGATCGACCAGTTCGACGCCATCGAGTGCAACGAGGCCTTCGCCGCCATCGCCCTCATGTGGGCCGCCGAGTTCGCCCCCGACCCCGAGCGCTACAACCCGCGGGGTGGCGCCATCGCCATCGGGCACCCGCTCGGCGCCAGCGGGGTGCGGCTGATGACCACGCTGCTGTGCCAGCTCGAGGAGACCGGCGGCCGGCTCGGCTTCCAGACCATGTGCGAGGGCGGCGGCCAGGCCAACGCCACCGTGATCGAGCGGCTGGGCTGAGCCTCCTCGCCCGTGGCGCCGGGGCCCTCCCTGACACGGGGGCCGCCGGATGCCACCATGAGGCGTCGGCCGCGGCCGACTCGGTTGTGAGCGGAGCCGGACGGGGATCCCCGCAGGGGGCAGCGGCGGCTCCACGGGAGAAGCGGTTCCACGAGAGAAGGGGTCGAGATGGCACTGCCGCGCTGTCCGCGCTGCTACACGCCCATCCAAGAGGACTGGGACCACTGCCACACCTGCGGGCTGACCGCGGCCGAGATCGAGGACGCGCTGGCCGAGGCCGAGGCGGGTGCCGGCCCGGCGGCGACGCCGCCCGCCCTGCCGCCGTCGTCGGGCCCGGCGCCCAGGGCCGACGACCCCTCGCCACCACCCCCGCCGCCCGACGACGACGCCGAGGGTGCCACGCCGCCCCCGCCCGGCCCGGGTGGCTTCGGTGCGAGTGCCGGTGCCGGTGGCGGACCCGGCGGCCTCGGCGGACCCGGCGGACCGGGCGGACCCGGCGGCCGGCCGGCACCGGTGGCCCCACTGGCCGAGAAGACCCCGCCGTGGGTCGTGGCCGCCGCCATCGGCGGCGCCGTCGTGGTCATCCTGCTGGTGATCGTGCTGTTCCGGCCCAAGTCCGAGCCCCTCTCGACCGGGTCCGGCGACGGCACCACCGTCCCGCCGCTCGGCCAGGTGCAGCTGGCCGACCCCAAGGCCACCTCGAGCACGTCGAGCACCCTCGCCCCCAACCAGTTCCCGCCCGGCAAGGCGGGCTGGATCATCTACACGTCACCCGAGGGCACCTTCCGGGCCGAGTACCCCAAGGCCCCGATCGTCATGAAGGACTCGTTGACCATCGACGGCAACAACGTCGGCACGGCCTCCTACCTCGACGTCGACGGCAACGGTGGCTACGCCATCGTCGTCGTCGACCAGCCGGCGGCCGACAACCCCCAGCAGGTGCTGCAGAAGACGATCGCCGCCTGGGCGGCCAAGCGTGGCGACAAGGTCGCCAAGAGCTCGCCCGGTGAGGGGCGCACCCAGCCCACCCGCGATGCGGTGGTGGCGGGCCCCGACGGGACCTTCTACGTGACGGCCTTCGCCACCGACAACCGCGTGTACCTCGTCACGGTCGGCGGCAGCGACCCGAGCGTGTACTCGCTCGACCACCTCAAGGACACCTTCACCCCGCTGTAGGCGGCGCGGCGCCGGCGCCCAGGGCTATTTGCGGGGGAGCTTGATGGCGCGGTCGGCGATGATGTTCTTCTGCACCTCGGTGGTGCCGGCGCCGATCGACGTGTAGCGCTGGAAGACGTAGAGCCGGTTCCAGGAGCCGCCGTCGACGGCGTCGGGGCCGCCCTTGGCGAGCATGCCCGACGGGCCGAGCAGGTCGACGGCCAGCTCGGCCAGGGTCTGGGCCAGGTGGCTCCACTGCAGCTTGGCCATGGGCACCTCGGGCCACGGCTTCTCGTTGCGCAGGATGCGCGAGAGGGCCCGGTAGTTGAGCAGGCGGGTGTACTCGATGTCGGTGTGGGCCCGGGCGATGCGCTCGCGCAGCTCGGGGTCGTCCAGCGCCGCTGGGTTGACCGAGCGGGCCAGGTTCACCATGGCCTGCAGGTCGGACTTCATGCCGATGGCCAGGCCGGCGGTGCCGACCCGCTCGCTGCCGAGCGTGCCCATGGCGACCAACCAGCCCTCGTCCTCCTCGCCGAGGCGGTACGAGACGGGCACGCGGGCGTCGTCGAAGAACACCTCGCAGAACATCTCCTCGCCGGCGATGTCGCGCAGCGGGCGGATGGTGATGCCCGGCACCTCGAGGTCGATGATCAGGGCGGTGATGCCGTCGTGCTTGCGGCCCTCGGCGATGGCATCGGGGTCGGTGCGCACGAGGAACAGGCCCCACTTGGCGATGTGGGCCGACGAGATCCAGATCTTCTGGCCGTTGAGGACGTAGTCGTCGCCGTCGCGCACGGCCGTGGTGCGCAGGTTGCCGAGGTCGGAGCCGGCCTCGGGCTCGGTGAACCCCTGGCACCAGTGGTCGTCCGCGTTGAGGATGTTGGGCACCCACCGCTGCTTCTGCTCGTCGGTGCCCCACCTGATGATCATCGGGCCGATCTGCCACAGGCCGTTGGCGTTGTAGATGCCGGGCGTGCGGTAGCGGGCCATGGTCTCGGAGTAGATGACGTTCTGGGTGACGGTGGCGTCGCGGCCGCCCCACTCGGTGGGCCACGAGATGGCGGCCCAGCGGCCCTCGTTGAGCGTGCGCTGCCAGGCCCGGCGTCGCTCCATGGCGGCCATCACGCCCGACGCCGCCCGGCCGGAGCCGGCGTCGGCGTCGGAGCCGGCGTCGGGCTCCTCGGACCACTCGGCGAGGAACTTGGGGAGGCGCTCGTCGAGCCACGACGTGAGCTCGTCGCGGAAGGCCTCGTCCTCGGCGGTGTGTGCGAAGTCCATGTGCGATCCCCCGGGACCCGGTGCTGTCCGGGCCCGACCCTAGCCGGGCCGGCCCACTAAGGTGACGCCCACGTCAGGTTTGTCGCGCGGCCGCCGGCGCGGTCCCACGACGGGAGGCAGGCATGGAGTTCACGTTCTCCGACGAGCAGGACGCGCTGCGCGACGCGGTGCGGTCCTTCGTCTCGCGCGACGCTGACACGGCCTACGTGCGCGGCCTGCTCGACGACCCGGTGGGCGTCACCCCCGCGGTCTGGTCGACGCTGGCCGAGCTGGGGTGGACCGGCCTGCTGGTGCCCGAGGAGCACGGCGGCCTCGGGCTCGGCCTCACCGACGTGGTCGTCGTGCAGGAGGAGCTGGGCCGGGGCGCCTTCCCGGGGCCGTTCTTCTCGTCGGCCGTCCTCGCCACGCTCGCCGCCACGCGGCTGGGTCTCGACGACCGCCTCGGCGCCCTCGCCAACGGCAGCACCCGCGGCACCGTGGCCGTCGACGAGCAGGGCCACGGCGACGTCGTCGACCGCGTGCGGACGCGAGCCAGCCGCAAGACCGGGCGCTGGCTGCTCGACGGCCTCAAGCCGGTCGTGCTCGACGGCCACACCGCCGACTGGGTGCTGGTCGTGGCCCGCACCCAGGAGGGCCTCGGCACCTTCGTGGTCGAGAACCCCGGCGCCACCGGCCTCGCCGTCGAGGTCCCCACGTGGGACCCCACCCGCAAGGTCGCCCGCCTGGCGCTCGACGGCGTGGTCGCCGAGCCGGTCGGGCCCGAGGGCGACCACACCGCCATCTGGCGGCGCGTCGTCGACGACGCCTGCGTGGCGCTGTGCGCCGAGCTGATCGGCGCCATGGAGGCGGCCCACCACCTGGCCGTCGAGTACGCCAAGGTGCGGGTGCAGTTCGACCGGCCCATCGCCACCTTCCAGGTGATCAAGCACAAGGCCGTCGACATGCTCCACCACATCGAGCTGTCACGGGTGGGCACGCACTACGCCGCCTGGGCGTCCGACGTCGACGACCCGGTGCGGGAAGAGGCGGCCGCCATGGCCAAGGCCTACGTGCCCGAGTCGGCCATCGCCGTCACCGGCGAGAGCATCCAGATCCACGGCGGCGTCGGCTTCACGTGGGACTGCGACGCCCACCTCTTCTACAAGCGGGCCAAGCAGGACGACCTGCTGCTCGGCTACCACGGCACCCACCGCGAGCGGGTGGCCGACCTCTTCCTCGCGTCGTAGCCGCGAGCGTCAGAGGCCCATCACGTCGGTGATGTGGTGGTCGCGGCCGGCCGTGTAGCCGCCGTCGACGGTCATGGCGTGGCCGGTCACGAACGATGCGTCGTCGCTCAGCAGGAAGGCGGCGACCGCGGCCACCTCGTCGGGGCGGCCGAAGCGGCGCAGCTTGTGCTCGTGGAGGAAGTCGGCCCGCATCGCCTCCAGCCCGGGGATGTCGAACACGATCTGGGTCATCGGCGTGGAGATGAACCCGGGGCAGATGGCGTTGGCCCGGATGCCCTGGCCGCCGTAGTCGATGGCGATGTTCTTGGTCAGCAGCACCACGCCGCCCTTCGAGGCGTTGTACGCGCTGCCACCGGCGGTGCCCTCGAGCCCCTCGATCGAGGCCAGGGTGACGATGGCGCCGCGCTGGCCGATGGCGCTCGGCTCCTGGGCCAGCATCGCCCGCAGCACGTGCTTGGCCACGAGGAACGTGCCGGTGAGGTTCACGCCGATGACCCGGTGCCACTCGGCGGTGTCGAGGTCGTGCACGGCGCCGGCCCCGGCCACGCCGGCGGCGTTGACGAGGCCGTCGACCCGGCCGTCGCGGCCGGCCACCGCGCCGACGAACGCCTCGACGGCGGCCTCGTCGGTCACGTCGACCAGCTCGTGGCGCCAGCGGTCGCCGGCGTCGATGCCGTGGTCCGCAGGGGCCTCGCCGTCGCTCGGGAGGGCCACGTCGGCGCCCACCACGGTGGCGCCCTCGGCCAGGGCCCGGCGCACCGACGCGGCGCCGATGCCCGATGCCGCTCCGGTCACGATCACCACCTTGCCGGCCAGTCGCTCGGCCGGCAGCGTCGCCGGGTCGGTCCTGCGCTCGTCGCTCATCGGGGTGGAGCCTACGCGTGGCATGGTGCGGGCATGACCTTCGTCCACGTCGACCTGGCGGATCGCATCGGCACCCTCACCCTCGACCGGCCGGCCAAGGCGAACAGCCTCTGCCACGCCCTGCTCGCCGAGCTGGGCGCCGGCCTCGTCGACCTCGTCGACCGGGGCGCCCGTGTCGTCGTGCTGCGGGCCCAGCCGGGCGTGAAGGTGTGGTCGGCCGGATACGACATCGACGAGCTGCCGAGCGACCACGACCCGCTGTCGTGGGAGGAGCCGCTCGAGGACGTGCTGCGCAAGGTGCAGGTGGTCCCCGTGCCGGTCATCGCCATGATCGAGGGCTCGGTCTGGGGCGGGGCGTGCGACCTGGTGCTCACCTGCGACATCACCATCGGCTCGGAGCGGGCGTCGTTCGCCCTCACCCCGGCCAAGCTCGGCCTGGCCTACAACCCGTCGGGCCTGAACCACGTCGTCAACGTGGCCGGCCTGCACAAGGCCAAGGAGATGCTGTTCACCGCCCGGCAGGTCACCGCCGACGACGCCTTGCGGTCGGGGATCCTCAACCACTGCGCACCCACCGACGAGCTCGAGGCCTTCACCTACGACATGGCCACCACCATCGCCCGCAACTCGCCGGCGGCCATCCGCTCGATGAAGGAGCAGTTCCGCCTGCTCACCGTCGGCCAACCCCTCGACCCCGAGCGGTGGGAGCGGCTGCAGAGCCTGCGGCGGGCGTCCTACGGCGGGGCCGACTACGCCGAGGGCGTGGCCGCCTTCCACGAGAAGCGCCACCCCGAGTTCGGTGACCTGACCTGGCACGAGGTGCCCGACCGCCGCCACCGCTGACGGGTCGGGGCCCGCGCGCTCGCCGGCCGGTGCTCAGCGCGAGGTGGTGGTGCTCTGGGGCACCGTCGTGGCCGTCCTCGGGGGGCCGGTCGCGGTGTCGTTGGTGGAGCACACGATCTCGCCGCCGCCGGGCAGGCCGACGGCGGTCGACGCCGGGGCCGACACGCAGGTGGTGGCGGTGGTGCCGATGGGCGGCACCGTCCCGACCGCCGATGTCACGTCGGGCCGCGCCTTCGTGTCGTCGGCGTGGACCGGCGGGCATGCCATCGTGATGGTCGTCGCTTCGTTCTCCATGACGTTGCGGGCGACGCACACGGTCGTGCCGGTGGGCCGGGCGGTCGTGCCCGGCGGCGTGTCGACGGTGCCGCTGCTGCCGCACGCGGCGATGGCGGCCAGGGCCACCAGACCGGCGAGGCCGGCGGCGATCCGGCCCGCCGCCCGCCGGTGGCGCCACTGCTCGTCGATCACCGGCTCGTCGATCGGCTCGTCCACGGGGTCATGGTGGCACGGCGGGGGGCGATCGGGTGGTGGTCGGGTCAGATGATCCCGTCGGCGCGGTGGGCGGCCAGCTCGTCGGGGGAGAGGCCGACGACGTCGAGCCAGACCTCGTCGTTGTGCTCACCGAGGCGCGGCGCGCCGGTGGGCACGGGGACCGGCTCGCCGACGAACCGGGGGAACGGCGCCTGCTGGCGCACGGGGCCGATGACGGGGTCGTCGACGGTGACGAGGTCGCCGCGGGCGGCCATGTGCTCGTCGAGGGCGATGTCGGCGGCCGTGTAGGCGGTGGCCACCGGCACGTCGTGGGCGACGCAGCGGGCCTCGACCTCGGCGGCGGTGAGCGAGCGGGTCCAGTCGGCGACGAGGTCGTTGATCTCGTCGCTGCGGGCGGCCCGGTCGGCGAGCCGGCGAAAGCGCGGGTCGTCGACCAGCTCGGGCCGCTCCATGGCTCGGCACAGGCGGGCGAAGTTGGCGTCGGACCCCGCGACCACGCACACGTAGGTGCCGTCGGCGGTGGGGTAGTTGTCGAGCGGCGCCGAGTTGGCCAGGCGGTTGCCCTCGCGGCAGCGCACCACGCCGAGCCGGTCGTAAGCGGCCACCGTCCACTCGAGGATGCGCAGCACCGACCCGTACAGGCACGCGTCGACCACCGCGCCCGAGCCGCCGCCGTGCTCGGGCGGTTGAGCGTCGCGCCGGTAGAGGGCGGCGGTGGCGGCCTGGGCGGCGAACACGCCGGTGAGGTAGTCGGAGATGGTCACGCCGACCCGCACCGGCGGCCGGTCGGGGTAGCCGGTGAGGTGCAGCAGGCCGCCGTAGCCGATGCCGAGCCGGTCGAGGCCGGGCCGCTCGGCCTTCGGGCCGTCCTGGCCGAACACCGAGATGCGCACCACCACCAGGCGGGGGTCGAGGTCGGCGGGCCCCACGTGCCAGCGCTCGAGGGTGCCGGGCCGGAAGTTCTCGCAGACCACGTCGGCGGTGGCGCACAGGCGGCGGAACAGCTCCTGGCCGGCGGGGCGGCGGAGGTCGCACGTGACGCTGCGGCGGCCCCGGCCCTCGACCGCCCAGAACAGCGAGTGGCCCGGGTCGCCGTCGTGGTGGGACTCGCCGGTGCCCTCGGTGCCGCCGCCGTCGGGGCGGACGAACGGCCCGATGGTGCGCATGAAGTCGCCGGTGCCGGGCTGCTCGACCTTGATGACGTCGGCGCCCTGCTCGCCGAGGAGCCCGGCGCAGAACGGGGCCGAGATGCGCGTGCCGACGTCGATCACCCGCCGCCCCGCCAGCGGCCCCCGCCGCCCGGTCGCCTCAGACCCGCCCATCACCGCTCCCCCCACCGCGCCCCCCACCGATCCGAACTTTGGAGGATTCGCGCCAAGGGGTGACGCGAATCCTCCAAAGTTCGGTGGGAGGGGGTCCGGTCGGGAGTGACGGCGTGCAACGGCGGGGTGGGGGTCACGACGAGGCGTCGCCGCGGTCGCGGGCGTCGAACACCTCGCGCATCGACCCCATGCCCTCGCGCTCGGACAGCTTGCCGAGGGCGGTGGCGGTGTTGTGCACGAAGTGGTGGTTGACGAAGTGGTACTGCCAGGAGCGCCGCTTGCCCATCAGCTCGAAGGTCTCGTTCACCGAGTCCTTGATGCGCTGGGCGGTGATGGGCGGGACGAGCGCGACCTTGTCGGCCATCTCCCGTGCGGCGGCGGCCAGCCGGTCGCGCGGCACGACCTGGTTGACCATGCCGAGCCGGCAGGCGTCGTCGGCCGAGATGGGGTCGCCGGTGAGCAGCAGCTCCTTGGCCTTGCGGATGCCCAGCTCCCACGGCTCGACGAGCAGCTCGACGCCGGCGCCGCTCATGCGGGCCACCGGGTTGGCGAACGAGGCGTCGTCGCTGGCGACGATGAGGTCGCACATGGCGGCCAACATCAGGCCGGCGGCGATGCACTTGCCCTGCACGGCGGCGATGGTCGGCTTGGGCAGCTCGTAGAGGCGCACGCAACGGTCGAAGTACATGCGCCGCTCGTGGGCCAGCTTGCCCTCGGGGGTGGACCGCTCGGCCTGCAGGGCGGGGTCGGCGTCGGGGCCGACCAGCTCGGCGAGGTCGTGGCCGGCCGAGAAGTGCTTGCCGTCGGCGGCGAGGATCGCCACCCGCACGGCGTCGTCGGCCATGACCAGGTCGAGGGCGGCGTCGAGCTCGTCGATCATCTGCATCGACTGGGCGTTGGCCTTGTCGGGCCGGGCCAGCGTGACGGTGGCGACGGGGCCGTCGACCTCGTAGCGGATGGTCTCGAACACGGGCTTCGCCTCGCTGGTGGGCTCGTCGGGATGGCTGGCGGGGTGGCTCACGTCGCTCATCGTGGCTCGCGCGGCAGGCCGAGGACGCGCTCGCCGATGATCGTGCGCTGGATCTCGTTGGTGCCGGCGAAGACCGAGGCCGACTGGTAGTAGAGCCAGCTGCGCTGCCAGCGGCCGTCGCCGGGGTTGCCCTCGGCGTCCCACCACAGCGGCGCGGCGTCGCCGAGCACGGCCATGGCGGTGTCGTGGAGGCGCTTGGACATCTCGCTCCAGTAGAGCTTCAGCGCACTGCCCTCGGGGCCGAGCGCCCGGCCGTGCTCGAGGCGCGACAGCGACCGCCAGTTGTGCAGCTGGAACAGCCGCACCTCGACGAACGCTTCGGCCAGGCGCTGCTGGAGGCGGGGGTCGTCGTAGGAGCCCTCGTCCAGCGCCAGCCGCAGCAGCTCTTCCAGCAGCTGGGCGTGGATGACGAGCTGGCGGGGGTTGGTGCCGCGCTCGTGGGTCAGCGTCGACGACGACACCCGCCACCCGTCGTCGACCGCGCCAATGCGGGCGTCGTCGGGCACGAAGGCGTCGTCGAAGAAGACCTCGTTGAAGTCGGACTCGCCGGTGATCTGCCGCAGCGGCCGCACGTCGATGCCGGGCTGGTGCATGTCGATCACGAAGGCGGTGATGCCCTTGTGCTTCGGGGCATCGGGGTCGGTGCGGGCCAGCAGCAGGCCCCAGTCGGCGAACTGGGCGTAGGAGGTCCACACCTTCTGACCGGTGATGCGCCAGCCGCCGGCGTCCTCGTCGCGCATCGCCCGGGTGGCCAGCGACGCGAGGTCGCTGCCGGCGCCGGGTTCGCTGAAGAGCTGGCAGAACAGCTGCTCGGCGCTGAGGACCTTCGGCAGCCAGCGAGCCTGCTGCTCGTCGGTGCCGTGGGCCAGCAGGGTGGGCCCGACCAGGTTGATGCCGATGCGGCCGACCAGCTCGGGAGCCCGGGCCCGCGCCAGCTCCTCCTGGACGATGTAGTGGAAGAGGGGACCGGCACCGCGCCCGCCGAGCTCGGTGGGCCAGGTGACGCCGACGAGGCGGGCGTCGGCCAGCTTCGCCTGCCACCCGCGCAGGTAGGCCACCTCGTCGGCGAGGTCGTCGAAGCGAGGTGGGAACCCGGTGCCGTACTCCCAGGGCAGGTGCTCGTGCAGCCAGGCGCGGCACTCGGCCCGGAAGGCCTCCTGCTCGGCGGTGGGCGTCAGGTCCATGCGGGGGCCGATCCTAGGCGGGCGGGGACCCGTTGGCTGACGTCCGTGTCAGGTTTGGCGTCGGCCGGCACTAGGCTCGCCGCCCGATGGACTTCGAGCTGTCCGACGACCAGGTGGCCCTCCAGGACGCGGCGCGCGACCTGCTCGACAAGGCGGCGTCGCCGGCGGTCGTGCGGGCCCACGTCGATGCCGGCGGCGGCCTGTTGCCCGAGCTGTGGTCGGCCATGGTCGACCAGGGCTGGGGTGCCATCGCCGTGCCCGAGGACCTCGGCGGCGTCGGCCTCGGCTGGGTCGAGGTGGCGGTGCTGGCCGAGCAGGTGGGCGCCCACGTCGCCCCGGCGCCGTTCGTGCAGCACGCCGTCGCCCTCGACGCGCTGGTCCGGGCGGCCGCCCGCGGTGGGGACGGCGCCGACCCAGTCGCCGAGCTGGTGGCTCGGCTGGTCAGCGGCGCGGCGTTCGCCACGGCCTCGTGGTCCCCGCTGGAGGCGCGAGCCGGTGCCGACGGGTGGACGCTGCACGGCCGCACCGAGCCCGTGCCCTTCGCTCCGTCGGCCGACGTCGCCGTCGTGCGGGCGGTCGACGCGGCCGCCCCCGACCGCGAGCTGCTCCTCGCCGTCGACCTGGCGGCGACCGGTCGGCCCGATCGCTTGCCCGCCATGGACCTCACCCGCGAGGTCGGCCGCATCGAGCTCGACGGCGCCACCGGCCTGCTGCTCGGCGAGGCCGAGGCGGTGTCGGACCACCTCGACGCCGGCGCCTCGGCCCTGTCGGCCGAGCTGCTGGGCATCGGCGCCCGCTCCCTCGACCTGGCTGTCGAGTACGCCAAGGAGCGCGAGCAGTTCGGGCGGCCCATCGGCTCGTTCCAGGCGGTCAAGCACCGCTGCGCCGACATGCTGGTCGACGTCGAGGGGATGCGGTCGGTGACCTACCACGCCGCCTGGTGCCACGCCGCCGGCGACCGCGACGCATCGGTCGCCGCCTCCACGGCCAAGACGTGGTGCTCCGACGCCGCCACCCGCGTGACGGCATCGGCCCTCCAGGTGCACGGCGGCATCGGGTTCACCTGGGAGTGCGACGTGCACCTCTTCGTGAAGCGGGCCCAGCTCGACCGGGGGTCGTTCGGTGACGCCGTCGTCCACCGGGCCCGCCTCGGCGCCCTCCTGCGCGAGCGGGTCGCCGCCGGCCACAGCGTGCTGTGAGCCCTCGCCGGTGAGCGCCGGGGTCCACCGCACGGTCTGGCTGCGAGCCTGGCCCGACGAGGACGGCCGGGCCCGGTTCGAGGCCGAGGCCGACCGGCGGGGCTTCAGCCGGCCGATCCTGGCCGACGGCCAGTCCGCCATCGAGTGCGAGCTGCTGGCCCTGCGCCTGGCCGACCTGCTCGACCTGCGCGACGCCGGGGTGTGCGACCGCATCGGCTTCGACCCCGCCGCCCGCGTCGAGGTGCACTCCTACACGCCGGGCTTCGACCACCTCGTCGAGGCCTTCGCCGCCGACCTGGCCACCACCCTGGACGGCGCCACCACCTGAGGGCCGCCGCGCTCCCGGCTCCCCGCGTGCCTTTTGGGTGGTCCGTCGGCCAGACTCGCGGGTCGATCGGACGGAGGCCATGACTGCGATGCGCACCACCCGGACCCCACTGGCCCTGGCCGTGCTGGCTGCCCTCGCCCTCCTGGCGGCGGCGTGCAGCAGCGGCGGCACGGCGACCAGCACCGACGGAGCGGCGCCCGCCGGCGGCGAGCAGCCGGCGGACAAGGGCGACAACCCGGACGAGGCGCCGCCCACCACCATCTTCGTGCCGCGCATCTTCTCCATCGCCGCGTCGGGCGACATCCTCCTGCACGCGATGGTGATCCAGAGCGGCCAGAAGTACGCCGGCGGCAAGGGCTACGACTTCAACCCGATGTTCGACAAGGTGCGCGACGAGATCTCGTCGGCCGACCTCGCCATCTGCCACCAGGAGACGCCCATCTCGGCGGAGAACAAGAACCTGACGGTGCCGAACACCCTCAGCTTCAACGCTCCCAAGGAGATCGCCACCGCGCTGAAGGGCGCCGGCTTCGACGGGTGCGACACCGCGTCGAACCACACGTGGGACCGCCAGATGGCCGGCGTGCAGCAGACCGCCCAGGTGCTCGACGAGGCCGGGCTCAAGCACGCCGGCGGCAGCCGCGACCAGGCCGAGGCCGACAACCCGCCCATCTACGACGTCAAGGGCGTGAAGGTGGGCCACCTGGCCTTCAGCTACACGATCTACAACAACGCCGGACCCGACAAGACGGTGCCCAAGGAGGCCCCGTGGCTGCAGGCCATGTTGTGGCCGGCCATCGGTGCCGAGGGGATCATCGCCCAGGCCAAGGCGCTCAAGGCACGGGGCGCCGAGTTCGTGGTGGTGTCGATCCACTGGGGCGACCAGTACGTCCACGAGCCGAACAAGGACCAGCGCGAGCTGGCCAAGGCGCTGCTCGCCGACCCGAACATCGACCTCATCCTCGGGGACCACGTCCACGTGGTGCAGCCCTGCGAGAAGATCGGCGACAAGTACGTCACCTACGGCATGGGCAACTTCTTGTCGAACCAGTCGCCCACCATCGACCGCACGCTGAAGAACGACAACCAGGACGGCTCGCTCCAGCGCTTCGACGTCGCCGAGGTCGCTCCCGGCCAGTTCAAGGTCCTCAAGATGACCTACACGCCGACGTGGGTGCAGCTGCCGGGCCACCAGATCCAGGTGGCCACCCCCGACGGCCAGTACAAGGACAGCTACAACCGGACCGTCAAGGCCATGTCGATGCTCGGGCCGACCGCCTGCGACGCCACGCCGACGGTCTGACGTCGTCGGTCTTCGGTCAGCCGACCCGGCCGACCCGCCCGGCCTTCAGGGCCACCTTGTCGACCTTGCCCGACGCGAGCAGCGGCAGCTCGGCGACCGTGACGACCCGCTCGGGGGTCTTGTAGCGGGCCACGCCGAGCTCGGCGAACCAGCGGCGGCACACCTCGAGGTCGAACGCACCCGCCCCGGGGTCGACGACGACGTAGGCGACCGCTCGCTCGCCGAGTCGGGCGTCGGGTTCGCCCACGACCGCGGCCTGGCGCACGGCCGGGTGGGCCTCGAGGTCGGCCTCGACCTCGGCGGCCGCGATGTTCTCGCCGCCGCGGATGATGATGTCCTTCAGTCGGCCGGTGATGGTGAGCCAGCCGTCGCCGTCGACGGCGGCCAGGTCACCGGTGCGGAACCAGCCGCCGGGGGAGAAGGCGTCGTCGGTGCGCCGCTGGTCGAGATAGCCGCTGAACAGCTCGGGACCACGCACCCACAGCTCGCCCTCGGCGCCGACCGGTCGCTCGTCGCCGGTGGCGGGGTCCGAGATCCGCAGCTCGACGTCGCCGAGCGCCCGACCGTCGTGCAGGGCGGCCACCTCGGGTGGGTCGGCGGCCTGGCTGGTGGCGATGGTGGGGGCCTCGGTCGACCCGTAGGTGCGCTTCACGTGGGCCCGCAGCGCGGTGCCGGCCTCGCGCACGAAGGCCGGCGTCACGCCCGTGCCGCCGCACGACACCAGGCGCAGGCTGTTGACCCGCTCGGGGGCGAAGCGGCGGGCCCCGAGGATGCCGAGGAAGAAGGTGGGCGGGCCGACCATGAACGACACGTGCTCGGAGGCGATCAGGTCGACGGCGAGGTCGGGCTCCCAGTGGTCCATGAGCACCGAGCCCATGCCGAGGGCGCCGGGCAGCACCACGCCGTTGAGCAGGCCCGAGACGTGCGCCAGCGGCGCCGGCATCAGCGTGACGTCTGCGTCGGACAGGCCGTGCACCGCCGGCAGCTGGCGGGCCTTGTGGGCGAGCGCCCGGTGCGTGTGGATCACGCCCTTCGGCGTACCGCTCGAGCCGGCCGTGAAGAGCACCACGGCGGGCTTCTCGGGCCGGGCCCCCGACGCGCCGAGCGGCACCGGTTCGCCCAGGGCCAGGCGGTCGAGATCGCCGGCGCGCAGCAGCAGGCGGGCACCCACGCGGCCGGCCAGGTTCGAGGCCTCGGCCGGGGTGAAGCGGTGGTGCAGCGGGACGGCGATGGCGCCCAGGCGCCAGCACGCCCGGAACAGCACGACGGCGTCGGCGCAGTTGGGCAGGTGCCACGCCACGGCGGTGCCCGCTCGCACGCCGGCCACCCGCAGGGCGCCGGCCGCCTCGGCCACCCACTCGTCGAGGGCGCCGCCGCGGAAGCGCAGGTGGCCGTCGACCAGGACGGTCGAGCGGGGGTGGCGACCGGTGAGCAGCCCGTCCAACGTGTCCACGTCCCACGGCCCGCCGCGGCGGCGGTAGTGGGTCACCAGCCGGGCCGGTGGCCGGTGGGTCGGGCGGATGGGCATCGGACCATCTTGGCCGAGCGCGACCACCCCGTGGCGGTTGGCGCGAACCGAACCGGGCTGCTGGAGGTCCAGGGGTACCGTGGTCGGCACGCGCCGGGCGGTCGGCGCCGACGCCGGAGGTGGGCGATGGCAACCAAGCGAGTGGCCCGCGGTGCGGCCGGTGCGGCCCTGGTCGCCGCCGTCCTCGCCACCGGCTCGGTGGCGTGCGGCCGGTCGAGCGATCCGGTGGCGGTGTCCACCGACCTCGACGCCGCCGCGGTGGTCGCCGCGGCCCAGCGCACCACGGGGGCGAACACCGCCAAGGTCCACCTCGTCTCGGAGACCTCGATCGCGGGGTTCCCCGGCGTGGAGGGCGGGCCCACCGGATCGGTGCCGGGGGCGGGGTCGGTCCCCGGCGGCCTGTCGTTGTCCTTCACCGGCGACGGTGCCTACGACCGGGCGGCGAAGCGCTCGACCATGACGATCGACCTCGGCCCGATGTTCGACCGCGTGCTGTCGGCCATGGACGGGCCCGGTGGGACCACCGGCGGGGCGGCGCCCTCGTTCGAGGAGCAGACCGTCCAGGACGGGGCCGACGTCTACGTGCGGATGCCGATGCTGGCCGCGCTGGGGTCTCGCGGGGGGCCGGACTGGATCAAGGTCGACACCACCAAGGCCGGCGCCGGCGCGGCAGCGAGCGGGATGCTCGGGGCGCTGACCGGCGGAGCCGGGGGCTCCGGCGATCCGAGCGCCTTCCTGGAGGCGCTCCAGGGCGTCGGTGCCGATCTCACCACCGTGGGGCACGAGGCGATCGGCGGCGTCGACACGACCCACGTGCGAGCGGTCGTCTCCATGCGCAAGGCCCTCGAGGCCTCGGGGGTCGACCGGGCGCGCATGGAGCAGGCCATGCAGCCCCTGACGAGCGAGCAGCGGCAGGCCCTCGACGACCTCACCTTCCCGGTCGACGTGTACGTCGACGGGCAGGGCCTCGTGCGGCGGATCACCGTCACGTCCGACCTCGGGGCGACAGCGAAGGCGATGACCGGGACGAGCGTCCGGAGCGCCCTGCCGGCCGACGCGCAGCTGAAGTCGACCACCACCTACGACTTCTCCGACTTCGGAGCGCCCGTCACGATCACCGTGCCACCGGCCGACCAGGTCACCGACCTCTGCGCGGCGATGCGGTCCTTGGGCACGATGCCGCGGGCGGGGGCTCCGGCGCCGTCGACGACGCTGCCGGCCGGCCTCTGCTGAGGGTCGCTACCGGAAGTCGAAGGCCACCTTCACCGCGCCGGTGTCGCCCTGTCTGACGATGGTGCGGAAGGCGTCGCGCCAGTCGTCGAGGCGGAAGGTGTGGGTGAGCATGCCGGTGAGGTCGATGCGGCCCGATCCGGCGAGGTCGAGGTAGTGCTCGATGGCGTGGCGGCGGACGCCCTCGACGGTCTCCACGCCGAAGGCGTTCGACCCGATGAGCCGCAGCTCCTTGAAGTACCACGGCGTCCACTCGAACCGGGCGGGTGACGCCACGCCCAGCTGCACCAGCGCACCACCGTGGGCCAGCAGGCGCAGGCCGACCTCGACGGTCTGCGGGTAGCCGACGGTGTCGTAGACCACGTCGACCTTGCCCGGGTAGGCGACCGGCAGGCCCTCCCATGGACGGCGCAGCGTCGCCCCCGACCAGGCGGCCAGCTCCTCGAGCAGCTGCTCGCGTGGCTCGGGGGCGAACACCGTGGCCCCGA
Source organism: Acidimicrobiales bacterium (assembly GCA_046331175.1). Taxonomy (GTDB): domain Bacteria; phylum Actinomycetota; class Acidimicrobiia; order Acidimicrobiales; family Acidimicrobilacustridaceae; genus JAWKIW01. The sequence goes on along the minus strand of JAXLRI010000007.1, from coordinate 160,590 downwards.
GTCGCTCGGCCAGCGCCACCTGGGCGGGGAAGCGGGCGATGGTGGCGACCTCGACGTCGGGGTGCAGGGCCCGCAGGATGGCCGTGGCGGTCGTGCCCAGGGCGCCGGCGCCGTACACGACCACGCGGCCGCCGGGCGGGGGAGGGGTGCGGGCGATGGCGTGCAGCGACACCGAGAACGGGTCGGCCAGCACGGCGACCTCGTCGGACATGTCGTCGGGCACCGGGAAGACCATGAGGCGGTGGGCGGGGAGGAGCTCGGCGAAGCCACCGGTGGCATCCGACGAGTTGCCGGTGTGGATGCCCGGGGCCAGGCGCCCGTCGCAGAAGCTCCAGCACGCGCTGTAGCTGCCCTGCTGGCACTCGGGGCACGACGGGTCGATGCCGCGGGGCCCGCACGACAGCCACGGGTTCAGCACCACCCGCTGGCCCACCTCGATGTCGTCGACCGCCGGACCGACCTCGACGACGTCGGCCACGACCTCGTGGCCGAGCACCTGCGGGAACGAGATGAACGCCGTCATCGGGTTGTCGCCGGCGTCCTCGAAGTCCATCAGGACCTGCTTCGAGTCCGACCCGCAGATGCCGGTGAGCCGGGTGCGCAGCACCATCCAGTCGTCGCCGAGCAGGTGGGGGTCGGGCAGCTCCTCGACCTTCATCGGCGTGGTGGCCAGGTGCTGTTCGAGCCGCGGGGCGTCGGGCGGCGGTGGGTCGACCGGGCCCGGGTCGGTGAGGAAGACGAGGGCCTTCACGTGGTGCCTCCCGCTGGTTCGTCGCGGCCCATGGCGGCGGCCCCCTCGAGGAACGTGTCGATGTCGGCGGTCTTGAACTCGGCGATGCCCTTGAGGTCGGGCAGGTAGTGCTCGAAGCCGTCGCCCTCGATGGCGGCGACGATGCCGGCGGCGACCTCGCTCGGCGGCTCGAGCGGACCGTCGTAGCGGGGCGCCTCGTTGCCGGGCTGGTCCCAGATCTCGGTGTCGACCGGGCCGGGGATCACGAGGCGCACCTGCACGCCGGTGTCCCACAGGTCCAGCGCCAGCGACTCGGTGAAGCCGCAGAGGGCGAACTTGGCGGCGCAGTAGGCGCTCTCGTGGACGATGCCGAGGCGCCCGCCGAGGCTCGACACGTTGACCACCATGCCGTGGCCGCGCTCGAGCAGTCGGGGCAGCAGGGCCATCGTCATGCGGGCCGGGGACGTGAAGTCGACCCGCATGACGTGGTCGAGCTCGGCGGGGGAGAGGTCGGTGACGCGGCGGCGCTTCGGGATGGCGGCGTTGTTGACGAGCACGTCGATGCCGCCGAGCTCGTCCCACGCCCGACCGACGAGGGCGACCGCGGCCTCGAGGTCGCCGAGGTCGCAGGCCCACGAGCGGGAGTCGGGCGCGTGTTCGCGACACGTGGCCAGCACCGCCTCCAGGCGGTCGGCGCGACGGGCGACCAAGCCGACGGTCGCGCCCCGCGCCGCGAGCTGTGGGGCGAGGGCGGCGCCGATGCCCGAGGACGCGCCGGTGAGCAGGACGCGGGCTCCGTCGAGGTCGATGCCCACGACCGGCCCCGGGTCAGCCGCCGGCGCCGGCCGGCACGGCGGTGGTGGCCTCGGCCACGGCCTTGGCGACCGCGGTCAGCAGGTCGTCGGTGGTCACCCCGAGCGTGGCGTCGGCCTGGTGCACGTCGTCGCCGTCGAAGACCGACGAGATGCGCGCCCGGAGGTCGGCCTCGTCGCCGCCGTCGGCGCCGACCAGGGCCTCGGCCACGCGGTCGAGCACGTCGGGCGGGCCCACGTGCATGTCGCCGGCCATCATCGCCGCCACCACGGTGCCCGACTCGTCCACGGCCACGCCGGCCCGGCACAGCTTGCGGCCCTTGTGGTTGCCGAAGCCGACCCGGCTGCCGGCGGGGGCCGCGGCCCGGAACCGGTCCGAGGACACCCGGCGCACGACCTCGTCGCCGCCGACCTTGGCCGACACCTTCGACAACCCGTACTGCTCGCCCTCGCTGAGCTCGCTGTCCACGAGCGGCACCCCGCCGTCGCGCAGCGCGGCCACCAGCGCGTCGCGCAGGTCCTCGTAGGTGACGGGGTGGCCCGACACCTCCTCGAGGGTGCACACGTACTCGCGCATGTCCTTGACGGCCTTGTCCTTGAACTTGTCGTCGGGGATGCGCACGACCTGCAGGTACAGGTCGATGTCGGGCTTGGCCAGGTTCACGAACCCGCCCACCGAGTTGCACACCATGATGTCCTGGGCCGTCAGCGCCCCGAGCTTGCGGCCCTTCCAGCGCAGGTCGCTGGAGCCCTCGAACACCACCTCGCCACAGCCGAGCCGGTCGAGGGCGTCGAGCAGGACCGGCTGGAAGCGGGCGATCAGCGCGTCGAGGTCGTTGGGGTCGTCGTGGGGGATGAGGAAGCCCCACATGGCCGCGCACTCGGCGCCGTAGAAGGCGGTGCCTCCGCCGAACATCTGGCGGCGGATGACCTGGACGCCCAGCTCGTCGCAGCGGGCCAGGTCGAGGGTGGCGTCGACGTCGTCGAACCAGCCGACGTTGAGGTGGGTGGCCCCCCACACCGACGTCTGCACGATCGGCTCACCGCCCTGGGCCACGCTGCGCACGAGCACGGGCATGGTCGCCGCGTTCTCGAACGGTCCCTGCCGGCCGAGGTCGAGGTAGCGCCAGGAGTCCCCCATGGGGCCGGACCGTAGCACTGACGCTCGTGTCAGGTTTCGGGCTGCGGCCCCGTTGGTACGGTCGGCGGATGACCGACGCCGCTGCCCCCACCGACGAGCCGATCTTCGGCGTGATCGAGCGCTGGCACGAGTTCCTGCGCGGCCGGCTGCCCGGCGGCCTCGACGAGCTGCTGCACGACGACGTCGTGTTCTTCTCGCCCGTCGTGTTCACGCCCCAGGAGGGCAAGGCCGTCACCAAGCTCTACCTGCAGGCGGCGTCGCAGGCCCTGCCGGGCGACGATGGCCAGGGCGGCGATGGCGGTGCGCTCGGCGACGGCGCCGCCGACCGTGATCCCGGCGCCCTCGACGAGCGCCCGGAGGGCGCCTTCCGCTACACGAAGAAGGTGCTGCAGGGCGACACCGCGGTGCTCGAGTTCGAGACCACCGTGGCCGGCAAGTACGTCAACGGCGTCGACATCATCCGCTGCGACGACGACGGCAAGATCGTCGAGTTCCGGGTGATGATCCGGCCGCTGCAGGCCGTCAACGCCGTGCACCAGCAGATGGCCGCCATGCTCGCGCAGCTGGCGCCCAAGGCCTGAGCCGGCGACGGTGGACTGGTCGCGAGTCGGTCAGCCGTCGCCGTAGCGCTCGGCGTAGAAGGCGGCGGCGCCCGAAAGGTAGCCCTCGGGGTTGGTGGCCTTGCCCTCGAACACCTCGCCGAACCACCCCGGCACCCACGCCTCGAAGGCGCCGGTGTCGAGCTGGTCGACCACCGCCTCGACGACGGCCGACGGCGGTAGCCGCTCGATGTCGTCGGCGAGGAGCGGGTCGTTGTCGGGCAGGTCGAACAGCTCGGTGTCGACGACGCCGGGGTTGACCACGTGCACCTTCACGCCCGTCGACCACACCTCGGCGGCGAGCGACTCGCAGAAGGCGGTGACCGCGGCCTTCGACGCCGAGTAGGCGGCCTCGCCGGGCGGGCTGAGGCGAGCGGCCACCGACGAGACGCACACGATGCGGCCCGAGCCCCGCTCGAGCATACGGGGCAGGACCGCCATGATCAGCCGGGCCGGCGACAGGTAGTTGATGGCCATGACGGCGTCGAGCTCGGCGGTGGACAGGGCATCGACCCGGCGGCGCTTGGGCACGCCGGCGTTGTTGACGACCACGTCGATGCCGCCCAGCTCGTCCCACGCCCGCTCGGCGAACGGCACCACGCCGTCGAGGTCGGCCAGGTCGACCACCCACGAGCGGGAATCGGGCTGGTGGGCGCGGCAGGCGTCGAGCACCGACGCCAGCCGGTCGGCCCGCCGGGCGCAGATGCCGACGACGGCCCCGCGCTCGGCGAACCCGGTGGCGAGGGCGGCGCCGATGCCGGCCGACGCGCCGGTGACGAGCACCCGCTTGCCCTGCAGGTCGAAGCCCATCTGTGGTCCCCCTGTCCGCGTCCGCGGCGCGCCGTCGCGCACCGCGCCGGCGACCGGTCGGCCGCCGAGGCGGCAGCGTAGGCTCCCGCCGTGCCCGATGCCCTCGCCGCCTTCTCCCTCGCCGGGCGCACGGCGGTGGTCACCGGTGCCGCCCAGGGCATCGGCGCCGCCGTGGCCGAGCTCCTCGCCGCCGCCGGCGCCCGCCTCGCCCTGTGCGATCGCGACGCCGACGGCCTCGCCGCCGTCGCCGACCGTCTGGTGGCGCAGGGGAGCGAGGTCCATCGCGGGGTGCTCGACGTCCGCGACGCCGATGCCGTGGTGGCCTTCGTCGACGGTGCCGCCGACCGGTTCGGGTCGCTGCACGTGCTGGTGAACAACGCCGGCGGCGGGTTCGCGGCGCCGTTCCTCGACGTGTCGGCCAAGGGCGAGGACGCGCTCGTGCGCGAGAACTTCACCAGCGCCGCCACCTGCATCCGGGCCTTCGTCCCCCACGTGCCGCCGCCGGAGGGCGAGCGTGGCGGTGGGGGGGCGATCGTCAGCGTCACCTCGATCGAGGCGCACCGGGCGGCGCCCGGCTTCGCCGTCTACGCCGCCATGAAGGCGGCGCTGGCCAACCTCACCAAGAGCCTCGCCCTCGAGCTGGGCGAGCGGCGCATCCGAGTCACCTGCGTCGCCCCCGACGTCATCCCCACGCCGGGCATCGGCGTCGACCTCCCGGTCACCACGCCGCTGCCGTACCCGGGCCGGGCGGCCGACGTGGCCCACGCCGTGCTGTTCCTCGCGTCCGACGCTGCCGCCTTCGTCACCGGCACCACGGTCCTCGTCGACGGGGGCAACGCCGCCGCCGGCGGGTGGCACCGGGGTGCCGACGGTTCGTTCGCCCCCTAGGCCCGACGGCCGTCTCGGGGGACGCCGAGGCCCCCCACGGCTACGCTCGCCATCGTGCGAGGGGAGCACGGCGAGGAACCGGGGGATGTGGGTGTCGGCGATGCCGTCGCGCCCTCGCTGCGCATCTCCACCATCGAGCAGCGGGCGGCCAGCCTGTCCGACGACGACACGCTGGCCATCGCCCTCACCGACCTCGCGGTGCACGCCGCCACCACCGACGACTCGCGCTTCGCCGCGAACCTCCGCACGATCGTCGCCAACCTGCCGATCTCGATCTTCTCGCTCGACCGCCGGGGCGAGCTCACCAGCTCGTACGGGGGCGCCCTGCGTCGGATGGGTGTCGCCGACGGCGAGCTGGTCGGGCTGTCGATCGACCTGTTCGGCGAGGACGCCCGCGCGGCCTTCGACCAGGTCATGACCGGGCGGGCCTCCACCTTCGACGTGGGCGGGGCCTCCCCTGAGGGCGACCGGTGGGCGGCCCGCATCGTGATCGCCCCGCTGTCCGATGGCGACGGTGCCATCGCCGTGTCGTTCGACGTGACCGAGCAGGTCGAGGCGATCGAGCAGGCCGAGCGCGAGCGCCGCATGCACCACAGCGCCGTCGAGGCCCTCCGGGACAGCGAGCAGCGGTTCCAGATCCTGGCCGAGTACGCCCCGATCGGGATCATCATCACCGACGCCGAGATGCAGCCGCTCTACGTCAACCCGGCGGCCACCGAGATCCTCGGTCGGGGCGTCGAGGACCTGGCCGGTCGGTCGTGGCTCGACTTCGTGCACGACGACGACCGCGAGGCCATCCACGCCGAGCTGCGCCGTCAGGCCGACCGCCCCGACTTCGTCGCCGAGTACCGGGTCGTGCGCCCCGACGACTCCTGGCGTTGGATCCGCCTCCGCTCGGCCCCGGTCGCCGACGAGCTCGGCACGGTGGCGGGCTACGTGGTGTCGGCGGCCGACATCACCGACGTCGTCGTGGCCGACGCCGCCCTGCGCGAGCGGGAGGAGCGCTTGCGGGCCATCGTCGAGACGGCGGCCGAGGGCATCGTCACCTGCGACGAGGCCGGCCGGATCGTCGAGTTCAACGCCGCCGCCGAGCGGATCTTCGGCTACGACTCCGACGAGGTCATCGGGGTCCTCGAGGCCGCCGACCTGCTCGACATCGTCCAGCGCGACGAGCTGGTCGGCGCCTTCCAGGCCTACGTGGCGGGGCGCGGCGAGGGCCTGGCCGCCCTGGCGCCGGCCGAGATCAACGGTCGCCGGCGCGACGGCGAGATCGTCCCGCTCGAGCTGGCCCTGGCCCAGGTCGACACCAGCGACGGCCGGCTCTTCACCGCCGTCATCCGCGACATCTCCGAGCGCAAGGCCTTCGAGCAGGAGCTCGAGCACCTCGCCACCCACGACTCGCTCACGGGTCTGCCCAACCGGGCGCTGCTCATCGCCCAGCTCGACTCGGCGCTGCTGCGGGCGCGCCGCCACCGCTCGCCGCTCGCCGTGCTGTTCGTCGACATCGACCGGGTCAAGCTCGTCACCGAGGCGCTGGGCCACCGCGCCGGTGACGACCTCATCGTCCAGGCGGCCCGCCGCATCGAGGCCGTGGTCGGCAGCTCGGCGACCGTCAGCCGGTTCTCCGGCGACCAGTTCGTGGTCCACATCGAGGAGCTCGACGACATCGCCGATGCCGTCGAGGTGGCCACCGCCATCATCGAGGTCGTCAACGACCCCTTCTTCGTCGCCGGCGACGACGCCTTCGTGGCCGCCAGCGTGGGCATCGCCTACTCGCCGGTCGGCGAGGGCACCGCCGAGTCGCTGGTGTCCAACGCCGACGTGGCGATGAACCGGGCCAAGGAGGGCAGCGCCACCCGCTACGAGGTGTTCGACTCGGAGATGCGGGCCTGGGTCGACGCCCGGCGCAAGCTCGAGGTGGCCCTGCGCCACGGCATCGACCGCGAGGAGTTCCAGCTCCACTACCAGCCGGTGGTCGACCTCGAGAGCGGCCGCATCACCGGGGTCGAGGCCCTCGTCCGGTGGGACCACCCCCGCCTCGGCCTGCTCCCACCCGGCGAGTTCATCCCGCTGGCCGAGGACTCCGGGCTCATCATCCCGCTCGGCGAGTGGATCGTGGGCGAGGCCAGCCGCCAGCTGGCGCGCTGGCACGGCCCCCACCCCGACCTCAAGGTCAGCGTCAACCTCTCGGCCCGCCAGCTGGCGCTGCCCGGGTTCGCCGACTCGGTCGCCACCGCCCTGCACGAGGCCGGCGCCGACCCCGGTGGCCTGACCTTCGAGATCACCGAGACCGTCCTGCTCGACGACCTCGAGGCGGCCGGGCGCACGCTCGACGAGCTCAAGGCGCTCGGCGCCAGCATCGCCCTCGACGACTTCGGCACCGGCTACTCGTCGCTGACCAACCTCGTCCGGCTGCCCATCGACGTGGTGAAGATCGACCGATCGTTCGTGGACGACCTCGACCGCGGCGGACCGGGGACGACGATCGTGGCCACGGTGGTGAACCTGGCGGCGACCCTCGAGCTCGAGGTCGTCGCCGAGGGCGTCGAGACCGAGGCCCAGCGGCGGGCCCTCGTCGAGCTGGGGTGCCCGTCCGCCCAGGGCTTCCTGTTCAGCCGGCCGACCCCGGTCGACGACGTCGACGCCGCCCTCGCCGCCGGCGGCCGGCTCGTCCCCGAGGGCGCCCGGTGAGCGCCGAGGAGGCCATCCGCCGCACGCTGGCCGGCTACTGCCACACCTGCGACGACGGCCGCTTCGACGCGTTCGCCCTGCTGTTCGCCGCCGACGCCGAGCTCGCCGTGATGGGGTCGGTGCACCGCGGCCGCGACGCCATCGAGGCCTTCATGGCCGCCGCCCAGCCGCCCGAGCGCCGGGGCAAGCACCTCTGCGCCAACCCCCTGATCGCGGTGGCCGACGACGGGGCCTCGGCCACCGCCGTGACCGACTACGTGTTCATCGCCCGGGCGGCGGGGGCCGAGGGCGGCCCCATGGGCAGCTTCGCCATCACCTCGGCCGGCCGCTACCACGACCGCCTCGTGCTCGACGACGGCACCTGGCGCTTCGCCCGCCGCGAGATCGTCTTCCTCGGCGACCAGCCGACCGCCTAGCGCTCAGCCGCCGCCGGGGTAGCCGCCGCCGCCGAAGCGCTCGTCGAGGGCGGCGTGGTCGACCTGCCAGCCCTGGCGGGGCAGCTCGTCGACGAAGACCACCTCGTTCGGCTTCTTGTAGCCGGCGATCCGCGAGCGGCAGTGCTCGACCAGGTCGTCGGCGGTGGCCTCGGCCCCGTCGTCGAGCACCACGACGGCCTTCACCCGCTGGCCCCACGTGCGGTCGGGCACGCCGATGACCGCGGCCTCGCGCACGGCCGGGTGCTGCTGCAGGCACGCCTCGACCTCGATCGGGTAGATGTTCTCGGCCGCCGACTTGATGAGCCGGCCCTTGGGCCCCACGAAGGTGATGGACCCGTCGGCCTCGCGGCGGCCGAGGTCGCCGGTGTGGTGCCAGTCGCCGGCGGACCGCTCGGCGCTCAGCTCGGGCCGGTCGTGGTAGCCGACCATCACGGTCGGTCCCCGCGCCACGATCTCGCCGGTCTCGCCAGTGGGGACCTCGACGCCGTCGGGGTCGACGATGCGCACCTGGGCCAGCGGGATGGGTCGCCCGGCGTTGCCCTCGACCGGTTCGCCGCCGGCGTTGACCATGAGCATGCCCATGACCTCGGTCTGGCCGAAGCCGGCCGGGTTCCGGGCCGCCGGGCTGGTGTCGACCGTGATCATCTCGTTCCACGCCGCCGAGCCGGCGAAGGTCCGCAGGCTCGACAGGTCGTAGCGGCGGTCGGCGTTGACCTCGACCATCTTGGCGATGGTGGGCGGCATCAGGAACGCGCCGTTGCAGCGCTCGTCGTGGACGAGCCGGCACAGGACCTCGGCGTCGGCCCGGGGGGTGAACACGTTGGTGCCGCCGACCGCGAAGGTGGCGATCGTCGACATGAGGGTGGCGGCGTGGAACAGCGGCCCGCTGTTCAGGTACACGTAGCCCTCGGTGATGCCCTGCAGCATCGCCACCACGAGGCCCTCGGTGAGCAGCGCCGTGTGCGACAGGAGGGCGCCGCTGGGCCGGCCGGTGAAGGCGGCGGTGTACAGCAGCAGCACCGGCGACGCCGGGTCGACCGCCACGTCGGGGTCGGCCTCGTCCGCGGCCAGGTAGGCCTCGTACGAGCCGGGTGGGGGGCCGGCGGCCGAGTCGTCGTCGGCGGCCGGGTCGAGGCACAGCCAGCGGGCCCGTCCGTCGCCGGCCTCGTCGCGGGCCTCGGCCACCGCCTCGCCGATCCTGGCCTGCTGCCACACCACGACCGCGGCGTCGACGTCGCCCAGGACGAAGGCCAGCTCGGCGGCGGACTGGCGCCAGTTGACCGGGCAGCACGCGGCACCGATCTTGGCCGCCGCCACGAGCAGCTCGAGCAGGCGCGCCGAGTTCTGCCCGACCCAGAGCACCCGGTCGCCGGGGCCGACGCCGTCGGCCAGCAGGGCGTTCGCCAGCCGGTTCACGCGGTCGTCGAAGGCCGGCCAGGTCCAGCGCCCGTCGCCGTCGACGGTGGCGGTGACGAGGGGTCGGCTCCGTCGGTGCTCACGGGCGACGTCGCCCACCGTCACCCCGTGGCGCAGGTCCATGGGGCCAGCATGGCACGACCTGACACGAGCGTCAGCCAACGCGCCGGTGGCCGCTCGTGGTCGCCGTAGACTGCCGCCACCCGCACGGGAACCTCCGAGGTCCCGATGCCGGAGCCGCGTGCCCGTCGGGCGCCCGAGCCAGGAGGACCCCATGGCCGTGACCCCGTTGCCCGCCGAGGGCGGCCCGCCCCGCCACGACATCCCGCGGGGCGGTCGCAGCGGCTTCGCCCTGGTCGACGACCGCCAGGTCCACTACCTCGAGTGGGGCCACCGGGGCCTCCCATCGGTGCTGGCGCTGCACGGCGGCGGTCAGACCGCCTACATGTTCGAGGACCTCGGCGAGGCCGTGGCCGGCCGCTACCACGTGCTGGCCCCCGACCTGCCGAGCCACGGCGACTCCGACCCGATGGAGGAGCGGCTGGGCCCGACCGCCATCGCCACCACCATCCCGGCCCTGCTCGACGCCTTCGGCATGCCCCGGGTGGTGCTGGTGGGCGCGTCGCTCGGCGGCCTCACCGGTATCCGGCTCGGGGCCGAGCACCCCGATCGCGTCGCGGGCCTGGTGCTCATCGACGTCGGCCACCGCCTCGAGCCCGAGGGCGTGCGCAAGATCGTCGACTTCATGGGGGCCCACGAGTCGTTCGGCTCGCTCGAGGAGGCCGCCGAGGAGATCTCGAAGTACCTGCCCCAGCGCAAGGCCGTCCGCCCCGAGAGCCTGACCCGCAACCTGCGCCAGCGGCCCGACGGCCGGTGGGAGTGGAAGCACGGCTTCGGTCGGCGGTTCCGCGAGGCCGAGGTCGACGGGCACCCCGCCGACAACCTCGACCAGTTCCTCGACGGCGTCGCCGAGTCGGCCGCCGCGCTGCGCTGCCCGGTCCTGCTGCTGCGCGGGTCGGCGTCGGACGTGCTGTCGGCCGAAGGTGCCGACGAGGTCACGTCGCTGATCCCCAACGCCCGCCTGGCCACCGTCGAGAAGGCCGGTCACCTCGCCGCCGGCGACAACCCCAACTCCACCACCAACCTCATCGCCGGCTTCCTCGACGAGCTGCGCTGGTAGCCGCCGCCTCCTCGTTGCACCGGTCGCCGTGACCGGATCAGCCGGCGCCCTCGGCGCCACCCTGGCCGCTCGCTCCCGCGCCGCTGCCACCGCCGACGCCGGCCGGGGCCTTGTCGGTGCAGCCCTTCGTCGCGGGGTCGTAGTAGAGGCACAGCGTGGTGGAGGTGCGGGCCGGGCGCTGGTACTTCGGGAGCCACTGCTGGTACACGGCCTGGGGGAAGCCGGTGGGGGCGGCCGACAGCGTGGCGTCGTCGACCTTCACGGTCTTGACGAAGGACCACTGGCCGTCCTCGACCACCGTGAAGAACCCCGCCTCGCCCCACTGCGCCAGCCCCGGGCCCTCCACGGTGCCCACGGCGAAGGTGGAGCTGCAGGCGAAGTCACCGAGCGTCGCGTCGGCCTTGGCCGCCGCCAGCGCCGCCGCCAGCGGCGGCCGGTCGCACGCGGCCGTCTTCACGACGACGGTGGTCGGCGTGGTCTTCGGCGGGTTCGTCTCGAAGCTCGGGGTCGGTCCGGACGACGGGGTGCTGCTCGACGAGCAAGCGGCGCCGACGGCGACGACCGCGACCCCGGTCGCGGCGATCAGGGCGCGGATCGTGCTGGTCGGCATGGTCGCCTCCCCCTCGGTGGTCCTGCGTGGCGGCGCGCCAGCATCGCACCCGATGGGGCCGAGGTGGTGCCTCGTCCGTCGGCGGGAGGGCGTGGTGGTCAGGCGTCCTTGCGGGCTCGCACGATCAGCGTGAAGCGGTCGGTCACCACCGGCGCGCCGCTCTGGTCGCGCCACTCGGTGGCCATCACGTAGAACTCCATGCGGGCCGAGGACGTGTCCTTCTCGTACACGTCCTCGATGGTGCGGTGGCCCTGGAGGGTCTCGCCGACCGTGGGCCACCGGTGGTACTCGAAGGCCTGCTCGCCGTGCAGGATCATGCCCCGCTTGCGCAGGTCGCCGATGGGCAGGCCCTTGACCTCGCCGTCGACGGTGCCCCAGTACGACCAGCAGAACGGGTACGTGGGGGGCACCGGCGTGCCCTCGTCGCGGAAGGCGGTCGGGTCCTCGCCCACCGCCGCCGCGAACACCGGGACGGGCGCCCGCTCGATGACCACGGTCTGGCTGCCGAGGTCGGTCCCCTTGAGCTCGTCGAGGGCCATGCTGTCTCGTCTCCTTGGGTTCGCCGTCGGGTCGGTCCGTCGGTTCGGTCGGTCGGTTCGGTCGGGTCTGTCGGTCCGGGTCGGTCCGTCGGTCCGGGTCGGTCGGGTCGGTCGGGTCGCCTCGTCCGGCTAGCTGCCGAAGCCCATCGGGGGCAGGCCGGTGCGGCGGTCGCCGAACAGCTCGTCGGTGCGGGCGACCAGCTCGTCGACGGTGAAGGCGGCGCCGTCGTTGGCGATGGTGCCGTGGAGGTCCCAGCCGGTCATGAGGTGCACGCGGTCGGCGAACACGACGAAGACCTGGCCGTTGATGCGCGCCGCCGCGTCGGAGGCCAGCCACACCACCACCGGGGCGATGTTGGCGGGGTCCCACTCGTCGAAGCCGCCCTCGGTGGGGCCGATGCCCGACAGGACCGTCTCGGTCATGCGGGTGCGGGCCCGGGGAGCGATGGCGTTGACGGTGACGCCGTACTTCTTCAGCTCGCGCCCGAGGGCGATGGTCATCGACGCGATGCCGGCCTTGGCCGCCGCGTAGTTCACCTGGCCGGCCAGGCCGTACAGGCCCGACTCGGACGCGGTGTTCACGATGCGGCCGGTGACCCCCTCCTCGCCGGCCTTGGCCCGCTCCCGCCAGTGGATGCCGGCGAAGTGGGCGCACCCGAAGTGGCCCTTGAGGTGGACCCGGAGCACGTCGTCGAACGCCGCCTCGTCCATCGAGAAGCTCATGGCGTCGCGGATGATGCCGGCGTTGTTCACCAGCACGTCGAGGCGGCCGAAGCCGTCGACGGCGGCGGCCACCGCCGACTCGGCGCCGGCGAAGGTCGACACGTCGTCGGTGTGGGCGACCGCAGTGCCGCCGGCGCCTTCGATCTCGGCGACCACGACGGCGGCCTGGTCGGCATCCACGTCGTTGACCACGACGGTGGCGCCGCCGGCGGCCAGGGCCAGGGCCTCGGCCCGGCCGATGCCGCGGCCGGCCCCTGTCACCACGGCGATCTTCCCCTCGACGGCCCCCACGGCCCCTCCCGGCGTCCGGCCCCGCGGGCCACGGTGCGGGGGAGCGTAGCCGTGTTTGCTGACGCCCGTGTCAGCCACGACAATGGGCGGACCGCTCGGGCAGGGGCTCGGGCCAACGATCCGGGAGCACCATCCATGGGTGAAGCAGTCGTCCTCGGCGCGGCGCGCACGGCCATCGGCGACGCCTACAAGGGCTCGCTGGCCAACACGTCGATCTACGACATCGGCAAGGCGTCGGTCACGGAGGCGCTGAAGCGCTCGGGGGTGCCCGCCGACGACGTCGACGACCTGGTGCTCGGCGAGGTGCTCCACGGCGGCGGCGACATCGCCCGCTACCTCGCCGTCGAGATCGGCCTGCCCGACGACACCCCCGGCGCGGCGGTGAACCGCCAGTGCGCCACCGGCATGACCGCGGTCGCCATGGCGGCCGGTTCGATCGTGGCCGGCATGGACCGGGTGGTGATCGCCGGCGGCACCGAGTCGATGACCCAGTCGCCCATCACCTACCGCAAGGCCGCCTACGCCTACGGGATGCCCGAGCAGTGGCTGTCGCCCAGCCACCCGGACACGCCGGAGGCCCCCAACATGAACATGATGGTCACCGTGGGCGAGAACACCGCCCGCAAGGTCGGCGTGTCGCGCGAGGAGATGGACGAGTGGTCGTTCCACTCGCACCGCAAGGCCGTCGCCGCCATCGACGAGGGCCGCTTCGCCGAGGAGATCGTCCCCATGGAGGTGCGCGGGTGGATGGGGGAGACGTCCACCTTCGACACCGACGAGCACCCGCGCCGCGGGAGCACGGTGGAGAAGCTGGCCTCGCTCCGGGTCCTGTCGGGGGTCCCCGACGGCACCATCACCGCCGGCAACTCGTCCTCGCTCAACGACGGGTCGGCCGCGCTGGTGCTGGCCGACCGTGGGTACGCCGAGGCCAACGGCCTGGCCCCCCTGGCCACCATCCGCTCCTGGGCCGCCGCCGGCGTGCCACCGGCCGACACGGGCCTCGGGCCGACCATCGCCATCCCGCGCGCCCTCGAGCGGGCCGGCCTCACCCTCGACGACGTCGACCTCGTCGAGATCAACGAGGCGTTCGCCTCGATGACCGTCGGCACCATCAAGGTGCTCGGCCTCGATCCCGAGATCGTCAACGTCAACGGTGGCGCGGTCGCCCTCGGCCACCCGGTGGCGGCGTCGGGCGCCCGCATCATCGTCACGTTGATCCACGAGCTGCGCCGCCGCGGCGGCGGCATCGGCGTGGCCTCGCTGTGCGCCGGGGGTGGCATGGGTGCCGCCACCGTGGTCGAGGTGCCCGCGCCGTAGCGATCTCCCCGCGGCCGGCGGGCCGGCTCCGGTACCGTGCGGCGAGCCGCCACCGGGAGGGCCGCCGATGACCGAACCGCAACGACCGGGGCCACCGCCCGCCCCCGGCGGGCCGAGCCCCGGCGCTCCCGCTCCCGGTGCTCCCGCCCCCGGCGCCCCGGTGCCGGGCTGGTACCCCGACCCGGCCACCGGCGCCCTGCGCTGGTGGGACGGCCAGGCGTGGGGCCAGCTCGCCGCGCCGGCCGGTCCGATGCCCCCGGGTGCCTGGGCGCCGGCTCCCGGGTCGGGCCCGCCGCCGCCCGGCTACTACGCGCCGCCGGCCCCCGGCGCCGCCGCCTCCAACGCCCGCTCGACGGCGATGCTCGCCCACCTGCTCGGCTGGCTCACCGGCTTCATCGGGCCGCTGATCATCATGCTGACCGCCGGCAAGGACGACCCGTTCGCCAAGGACCAGTCCACCGAGGCACTCAACTTCCAGCTCACCGTGCTGATCGGGATGCTCGTCAGCGTGGTGCTGGCCCTCGTCCTGGTCGGCTTCGTCCTCATGATCGTCATCGCCATCGCCAACGTCGTGCTCTGCATCCAGGGAGCGATGGCCGCCAACCGGGGCGAGTGGTACCGGTATCCCCTCAACATCCGCATGGTGAAGTAGCCGCCCGCACCGCGCTGCGGTCGCGGCGCGCCCGGTGGCCGACGGCTACCGTGCCAGGGCACCCCCTCATCCGTCACGTGCGAGGTAGCCATGACCGATCCCTCCGCCTCCGGCTCTGATCCCGCGGCCGCGGGTGGCCAGACCGCTCCCGGCTGGTACCCCGATCCCACCAACGGCCAGCTGCGCTGGTGGGACGGCTCCCAGTGGGGCCAGTTCGCCGAGCAGCAGCAGGCCGGTGGCGTTCCCGCCGCCCCCGTGCCCGCCGCCGGGGGCACCAACCCGACGTCGAGCGCCTCGATGGCGCACTACCTCGGTGCCGGCCTGTGCTTCCTCACCTGTGGTGGCCTCGGCTGGCTCGGCCCGCTGATCATCTACCTCGGCCAGGGCAAGACCGACCCCTACGTGAAGGACCAGTCGGCCGAGGCGCTGAACTTCCAGCTCATGGTGCTCATCGGCACCATCGTCAGCTACGTGCTCATGTTCGTGCTGATCGGGTTCGCCACGATCTTCATCGTGTGGCTCATCGGCTGCATCCTGCCGCTCATGGCCGGCGGCGCCGCCGGCCGCGGCGAGGCCTACCGCTACCCGTTCAACCTGCGCATGGTGAAGTAGCCGCGACGACGGGGCGCTCCTCCGGGGCGCACGAACAGGGGGAGCGGTGGCGGACGCCAGCGACGTGGTGACGGTCGGCCTCGACATCGGGACCACCTCGGTGAAGGCGGTGGCGGTCACCGCCGACGGGGCGGTGCTGGCGCGGGCCCGCAAGGTCCACGCCGTCGCGTCCCCCCGCCCCGATGCCTTCGAGCACGACCCCGACCTCGCCTGGCGGGCCAACGTGGTGGCTGCCTTCGACGAGGTGGCGGTGGGGCGGGAGGTCGCCGGCGTCGACGTGGCGGCGATGGTGCCGTCGCTGTGCGCCGTCGACGAGGACGGGCGGGCGCTCACCCCCGGCCTGCTCTACGGCGACTGGCGGGGTGGTCCGGTCACGGGCAAGAACCCGGCCGAGAGCGGCGAGCTGGTGTCGATGCTGCGCTGGTGCGCCGCCGAGGCGCCCGGCGCCGCCGGCTACTGGCCGGCGCAGGCGGTGGCCAACCACGCCCTGTGCGGCGTCGCCGGCATCGACACCGTCGTCGCCATGACCATGCTCCCCCTGTTCGACTTCACCGGGTGGGACGCAGCGGTGGTGGCCGAGGCCGGCGCCCGGCCCGACCAGCTGCCCCTGCTGTTCCCGGGCAACGCTGCCTGCGGGCGCACCGCCGCCGGCGTCGCCGTGGGCGGGGGCACCATCGACGCCATCGGCGAGCAGATCGTCGCCGGGGCCGACGACGTCGGCGACGTGCTGGTCATCTGCGGGACGACGCTGATGACCTGGGCGGTGGTGGCCGACTGGGTCGAGGTGCCCGGGCTGTGGACGCTGCCCCACACCACCCCCGAGCGGGTGCTCGTCGGCGGGCCGTCGAACGCGGGTGGCCTGTTCCTCAACTGGGCGCTGGCGCTGCTCGCCGACGGGCCGCCGCCCGACGATCCCGCCGCCGTGCCGGTCTGGGAGCCCTACGTGCGGGGCGAGCGCACGCCGCTGCACGACCCCGACCGGCGGGCGGTGCTGCACGACCTCGACCTCACCATGGGCCCGGGTGCCGTGCGGCGGGCCGCCTACGAGGCGGCCGGCTTCACCGTCCGGCACCACCTCGACCTGTCCGGGGCGTCGGCCCGGCGGATCGTGGCGACCGGGGGCGGCACCCGGGTCGAGCCGTGGGTGCAGGCGGTGGCCGACGCCACCGGGCTGCCCGTCGACGTCGTCGCCGTGCCCGAAGGTGGTGCCTACGGAGCCGCCTTCCTGGCCCGGGTCACCGCCGGCCTCGAGGCCGACCCGAGCGGGGCTGGCCGGTGGGCCTCGGTCGGTCGCCGGGTCGAGCCCGACGAGCGCTGGGCGGCCGCCATGGCGCCCCGCTACGAGCGCTTCCGCGAGCTGGCCGGTCCGCCGCGCGCCATCACCTGAGCGGCGCCTGCGCCGGCCCCTTCGGCTCAGGCCGGGTCAGAGGTGGAGGGGCTTGGTGGGGCTGCCGATGAGCGTGGGGTCGGCGCGCCAGTCGACGCCGGGGACGTCGATGTACAGCTCGATCTCGTTGCCGTCGGGGTCGAGCACGTAGAGGCTGTGGGTGACGGTGTGGTCGCTCATGCCGACCACCTCCACGCCGGCCTCGGTGACCCGGGTGAGGGCCTCGCGCAGCTCGTCGTCGGTGTCGCCGACCTTGAGGCCGACGTGGTCGAGCCCGACCCGCCGGCCGGCCGGCAGAGGAGCGGCGTCGGGGCCGACCTCGATGAGCAGCAGCTCGTGGTGGGTGCGCCCCGAGGAGAAGCCGACGGCCGGGATGCCGATGTCGCCGCCGCCGAGCTCGTGGAAGCCGAGCACGTCGCGGTAGAAGGCGCGGGACTGCTCGAGGTCGCGCACGTACAGCACGAGGTGGCCGAGCTCCTTGATCTCCATGGCGGTCACGGTAGCCGTCGTGTCGGTTGGCGCTCGGGCCCCGGCGGCCGGCGCGAGCCGCCGGTCGCGGCGGGCCGGTAGGGTCGGTCGCCGATGTCGCCGACCCCTGCCCCCCGCCGAGCGCGCGCCCGCCGTCGGACCGCCGCTGCGGTCCTCGCGGCGGGCGGGGGCCTGCTGGCGGCGTCGTGCTCGGGCGGTGGCATCCCGCTGTCGTCGTGGCGGACCAAGGCCGACGAGGTGTGCGCCACGGTGCAGAAGGAGGCCGACCAGATCCGGCCGGTGCTCTTCACGCCGACGCTGGCCGACACCATGCGCAAGAGCGCCGAGCTGTCCAAGAAGGAGGCCAGCCAGCTGCGCGACCTCGAGAAGCCCGACGAGAAGCGGGCCGAGGTGCGCGACTACCTGGGCAGCCTCGACGAGCGGAACCGCCAGCTCGAGCTGCAGGCCAACCTGCTCGGCGGGGCCACGCCGGGCGCCACGCCGCCGTCGTTCGACGACCTCGCCAAGGTCACCGCCCAGGCCGCCTCGCAGGCCCAGGCCTTGGGCATGCAGAAGTGCCGGGCCGGCGTCGACATGTCGGTGGGCGGCACGTCGTCGTCGTCGACCTCCTCGACGGCCCCCAGCGCCGGGGGGCCGACCACCACGCTCGAGCCGGTCTCGCCGAACCCCGAGGACCCCAACGGCTTCGGCACCCAGGACGGCTGAGCCGCTGACCCATCGCCGGGCTGGGCCTGTGCGCCTTCGTGGTCACGCTCTTGGGTGACGGGGAACGCAGCTCGAGCGTCGGCGGACGTGGGTCGGCCGGTGTGCGTTCGTGGTCACGCTCCGGGGTGATGGCGAACGCCGACCGAGCACCGGCGGACGAGCACCTGCCGGCATGCGTTCCTCGTCACGCTCCTGGGTGACGGGACACGCAGCTCGAGCGCCGCTCGCCCTCAGCCGGCGAGGAGGTCGAGCTGGGCGGGTGGCCCGGCATCGTCGTGCCGGTGGCCCTGCGGGGCCGGGCGAGTGCTCGATGCGTCGGCGTCGGCGTCGGCGTCGGCGCTCGCGGCATCGCCGGCGGTGGCCCCGTCGTCGGGGTGGTCGAGGTCGACGCAGCCGCCGGGGGTGGCGCCGGCGGCGAGGGGGTGGCCGGGTGGGACGAGGCGTCGGGATCGGCCGTGGCGGACGAGGACCCAGCGGTCGTGGGTCTTGCTGTGGTCGTGGTCGTCGCACAGCGGTCCGAGGTTGGCCAGCGTGCGCGGCCCGTCGTCGGCGAAGCGGTGGTGGTGGTCGATCACGCGGGGTGGGTCGGGGCAGCCGTCGATGCAGCAGGTGGTGTGGTCGGCTTCGAGGGCGGTGCGTTGGCCGGCCGTGGGTGCTCGCCCGAGGTGGGCGACCTTGGTGATGTCGGTGCCTTCGCGCACGACGGCGGCCAGGAAGGAGTCGTCGCGTGCCAACAGGTCGTCGACCATTGCGACGGGGACGGGTCCGATGCCGGTGATCTCGCAGCGCTCGCCGGCGATGGTGAACCCGCGGCGCAGGGCGGCCAGGTCGACGTTGACGATCACCTTGGTGGCCCACCGCGGCGACCCCGCCGTGGCAGTCAGACCGGGATCGTTGCCGTCATCGAGGTCGACGTCCTCGCCGTCCCCCTCCGGGTGGACCGCCCCGGCCTTCGGGACGGGTTGGGCCGCGACCGCGACCAGGCCATCGAAGGTTGCCTGGTCGTCGGTCAGCACCTCACCCCGGCCGCGCGCAGCACGGCGCGCTTGTTCGGCCCACGGCGCCAACCCGGCCAGGATCCTGGCGATGTCGTCGGGTGGCCCGGCCGCTCGCAGCCACGCGGAGCCGTCCTCGCCGCGGCCGTGGGTGACGCACCGCCGCCGCCGCACCCGCTCGACCGCCTCACGGCCATCGCCCCGCGCCGCGGCCTTGGCGGCGCGGGCCTTGCGGGCCAGGCCCTCCACCGACCCGCTGGCCGCTTCCTCGAGCAGTCCGCCCTCCGCGCCCGGCGCCGCCTTCGCAGCCGGAGCGATCTCGCGGACCTGCTCCTTGGTCAACCGGCCCTGGCGCAGCGCGTCCTGGGTGCCATCGAGCTCGTCGAGCACACGGGCCGCCGCCAGGTCCTTGCGCGCGTCCGAGCGCGACTGACCCGTCGTGCGGGCCATCCACGCGGCCACATCGGCGTCACCGTCACCGGCCCACACCGATGTGCGCGCCATCCGCCCCGCCGCCAAGAGCCGACCCCCCGCCGCCAGCCGCTCCAGCTCGGCGAACCGCTCGACCAGCACCGCCGCATCGGCCGCCGAGATCACCGCCGGATCGAACCCGGCCAGCAGCTCCCGGACCTCGACCAGGACCGCCCCCAACGCCGCTCCGACCGTCGGCGAACCACCGGCCGCAGCGCCGTCCACGCCGCCCTCCACGACGGCATCCGGCTCGGAGCTCTCCCTGGTGAACATGCCAAAATCATACACCTGTTCGCTACGGAGCACAGCAGGATGACAGGGAAACCCAGGGAATGACGGAAGGTCACCCGACCGCCGCCGAGCGCGGCCATCGCACCTCGGGGTCGGGCCGAGCGGGTGCCGTCGTGACCAGGCCGTCGACGAAGCAGGAACGTCCCTCGCTGCAGCTCCAGATCGAGCGGGTCGCCGCCGTTCCTCGGCTGGAGGCTCCCGGCCGGCCGAGGCGCTCGTCTCAGCCGGTGATGAAGCGCTCGAGCAGCTCGGCCAGCTCGACGGGGCGGTCGCCCTGGATGGAGTGGCCGGCGCCGTCGACCACCACGACCTCGACGTCGGGCTTGCGGCGGCGCAGCTCGGCCACGTCGTCGTCGTCGACCACCGGCGACGTGCCGCCGCGCAGGAACAGCATCGGCTGCTCGATGGCGCCGAAGGCCTCCCACAGGTCGGCGAAGCGCACGTCGAGGTCCTCGAGCCGCTCGCCGGTCGGCAGGTCGTACCGCCAGACCCACGTGCCGTCGTCGAGCGGCTTGGCGTTGTGCAGCACGCCGCGCCGCAGCGATGCCTCGGACCGCGTCGGGTTGAAGGCGATGGTCCGCTCGAGGATCTCGTCGAAGCTGGCGAAGGTCTCGGGACCGGAGATGAAGGCGGTGATCTCGGCGGCCTTGTCGCGGTTGACCCCGGGGGTCACGTCGACCACCGCGATGCGCTCGACGAGCTGCGGGTGGGCGGCCAGCGTCGCCACCGCGGTCAGGCCCCCGAGCGACATGCCGACCAGCGTGTGTGCCGACGGCGCCAGCTCGACGATGGCGGCGGCGACGTCGTCGGCCATGGCCGGCGGCCGGTAGTCCTTGGTTTCGCGCCACTGGCTGTGCCCGTGCCCGGGCAGGTCGAGGGCCACCGCGGGCCGACCCAGCGCCAGCAGGACGGTGTCCCACGTGTGGGCGTTCTGGGCGCCGCCGTGCAGCAGGACGATCTCGGGCGGCTCCTGGCCCCACATCAGCGCGCTGAGCTGGTGGCCGCTCGGCACGTCGACGAACACGCGGCGCACCGCCGGCAGCGCGCCCGGCTCGAGGCGCAGGCCGGCTTCGGCGGCGTTCTCGTGGAGCAAGCCGAACTCGTCGTAGTGCACGGGGACCTCCCGGTCGGGCCAGCGGGCAGAGGTCGGCGCCGGTGGCGTGACCTCAGTCTGCCAACTCCGCCGGCGTCACCTGGCCCGACCGTGGAAGTGTTTCGGCACATGCGTGGCGTGGAGCGGGCAGGTCGGGGGCGGCGGCTCAGGCGAGTCGTCGTGATGACGGCGCTCGTCGCCGTGGCCCCCATCGGTTGCGCCGGTACCGCGCCGGGTCCGACCGGAACGCCGACGACGATCCCGGCGCCCGAGGACGCTGCCTACTGCGACGCTCTGCGGGTCGTCTCGGAGGCGCCCCGTCCCACCGATGCCGCCTCGGCGGAGGAGCTGCGGCGGCGGCTGGCGGAAGCGGCGTCTCAGGCCGACCCCCAGACGCGCCCGGCCCTCGCGGTCCTCGAGCAGGAGGCGGCACGGATCCACGACGCCTACGCCTCCGGTCGGCCGGGTCTGGTCACCGACGACCAGCTGGTCACCAGCGAGGGGATGGACGCCCACGTGACACTCGCCATGGAGCTGGTGCGCTGCGGGATCGTCGTCCCGTCCTCCGGTGTGCGGCGGTAGCCATGGGTGGTCACCGACCGACCGGCCGCCAGCGGTCTCCGCGCCCCTACAACCCGTACAGGCGGGTGGCGTTGGCGGCGAGCAGGCGGTCGGTGACCTCGGGGCCGAGGGCGGCGGCCTTCTCGCGGCACTCGGCGACGGTGCCGGGGAAGTCCGAGTCCCAGTGCGGGTAGTCCGATGCGTACACCCACGCATCCGGCCCCAGCTCGGCGACGCACTGCTCGAGCAGCGGCTCCTCGGCCTCGAAGCTGAAGAAGCACTGGCCGCGCGCCAGCAGGTCGCGCGGATCGGTCTCGAGGTGCGGCAGCAGGTGCGAGAGCTTCTCGTGGTGCTCGTGCATGCGGTGCACGAAGTACGGCACCCACCCGATGCCCGACTCCATGAAGCCCACCCGCAGCGCGGGGAAGCGGTCGAGCACGCCGCCCATGGCCAGCGCGGTCAGCGCCACCATCTGGTCGACGGGGAACGACAGGCAGTGCACCTGTGCGTAGTTGGCGAAGCGGCCGGCGGCCGGCAGGGGCACGTTCATGCCCGGCGCCGAGTGCACGCACACGGCCAGGTCGAGGTCGTCGGCCGCCTCGAACAGCGGCAGCAGCGACGGGTCGTCGAGGTTCCGGTCGCCGATCACCGGCGGCACCGTCACCGCGACCGCGCCCTTCTCGGCCGCCCGCTCGATCTCGCCGACGGCGCGGGCCACGTCCTGGGCCGGCGCCACGGCGACGCCCTTGAGCCGCTCGGGGGAGTGGGCGCACACCTTGTCGAGCAGCCAGTCGTTGTACGCCTGGGCGAAGTCGAGGGCGAAGCCGGCATCGTCGAACGACGTGAGACCGATGACCAGCCCGCCGAACAGCACCTGGACGTCGATGCCCTCGGCGTCCATGTCGGCCAGCCGCTGGTCGAGGTCGGCGGCGCCGGCGGCGGCGGCCTGGCTCACGGCGGCGTCGATGGGCACGCCGCAGCCGGGCCCCTCCTGCACCGGGTAGAGCTTGCCGGCGATCTCGGCGACCCATCGCTCGCCCGACCGGCCGGCCTGCAGCCACCCCGGGTGGGCCTCGGCCAGCTCGGCCCAGGCCAGTGGCTCCTCGTTCACGTGGGCGTCGGCGTCGACGACGGCCATGGTCCCCCCTCTCGAGCGCCGGCCCCCCGGCGTCCCCCCTCGACTATGACACGATTGTCAGGTTCGGCGGACCGGAGCGTCAACCGGCCGGCGCCGTGCGCCATCCGGTCCCGCCCCCGCCCCTTCCGCCGCCCGCCAGGAGCCCCACCGCATGCAGCTCGGCACCCTCGGCCTCGACGACGAGCACCTCGAGCTCCACGCCACCGCCCGCCGCTGGGCCGAGGCCCACGTCGACCCGGTCGCGACCAAGGCGGTGCTCGACGAGGACCCGCCCGTCGAGCCGGTGCGGCCACCCTTCTGGGACGACCTGGCCGCCCTCGGGTGGCTCGGCCTCCACGTCGACGAGGCCCACGGCGGCCAGGGCTACGGGCTGGTCGAGCTGGCGGTGGTGCTCGAGGAGCTGGGCCGGGCCTGTGCCCCCGGCGCGTTCCTGCCCACCGTCGCCGCCTCGGCGGTCATCCAGGCGCTCGGCGGCGACGAGCAGCGGGCGGCGTGGCTGCCGGGTCTGGTCGACGGGTCGACGACGGGCGCGGTCGCTCGCCGGGCCACGACCGAGCTGACGGCCACCGGCGAGGTGACGGCCACGACCGACGGCGACGGCGAGCAGCACGGCGTCGTGCTGACCGGGCGGGCCGAGGCCGTGCTCGGCGGCGCCTTGGCCGACGTGGTCGTGGTCCCGGCCGGCGACGACTGGTTCGTGGTGCGCCGCGGTGACCCCGGCGTGCAGCTCGTCGCCCGATCGTCGGTCGACGGCACCCGGCCGGTGGCCGACGTCGTCCTCGACGAAGCTCCCGTCCCGTCGAACGCCGTCCTGGGACGCGGAGCGAGCGAGGCGGGCATCGATCCCGTCGACCAGCTCGCCGTCGTGCTGGCCGCCGCCGAAGCCGCCGGCGCCATGGCGTGGTCGGTCGGCACGGCCGCGGCCTACGCCGCCGTGCGCGAGCAGTTCGGCCGGCCCATCGGCCAGTTCCAGGCGGTCAAGCACCGCTGCGCCGGCATGCTCCTGCGCCTCGAGCGGTCGCGCGCCCTGGCCTGGGACGCCGCCCGTGCTGCTGACGACGCGGCGAACGACCCGACCAGCAGCGAGGCCACCGCCCAGGCCACCCAGACCGCGCTCGTCGTCGCCGCCATCGTGGCCGACGACGCCCTCGAGGTGGCCAAGGACGGCATCCAGGTGCTCGGCGGCATCGGCTACACCTGGGACCACGACGCCCACCTCTACGCCAAGCGGGCGCTGTCCGTGCACCAGTGGCTGGGCGGCGGATCCGATTGGCGGGGCCGCCTCGTCGACGGCGGCCCGGCGGCCATCACCCGTCGCTCGCTCTCGCTGTCGCTGCCGCCCGAGGCCGAGGCCCACCGGGCCGAGGTCGAGGCGTTCGTCGCCGACGTGCAGGCCCGTCCCAAGCCCGAGTGGAACGCCGCCGTCGCCGACGCCGGCTACCTCGTGCCGCACTGGCCGGCGCCGTGGGGCCGTGACGCCGGCGCCGTCGAGCAGCTCGTCATCGACCAGGTGTTCACCGCCGCCCGCCTCCGCCGCCCGCACCTGCAGGTCGCGGCCTGGGTGCTGCCGACGATCATCGCCCACGGCACCACCGAGCAGCAGGAGCGGTTCGTCCCGCCGTCGCTGCGGGGTGAGGTGCTGTGGTGCCAGCTCTTCAGCGAGCCGGGCGCCGGCAGCGACCTCGCGTCGCTGGCCATGCGGGCCGAGCGCGACGACGCCGGGCGTGGCTGGCGGCTCACCGGCCAGAAGGTGTGGACCACGCTGGCCCACGTCGCCCAGTGGGGGCTGTGCCTCGCCCGCACCGATCCCGACGTCGCCAAGCACGAGGGCATCACCTGCTTCGCCGTCGACATGGCCAGCCCCGGCATCGAGATCCGCCCGCTGCGCGAGCTCACCGGCGCCGCCATGTTCAACGAGGTCTTCTTCGACGAGGTGCTGGTGCCCGACGACTGCGTGATCGGTCCGGTCGGCGGCGGTTGGGAGGCCGCCCGCACCACGCTCGCCAACGAGCGGGTGTCGATGGGGTCGGGCTCGTCGTTCGGTCCCGGGCTCGAGGTGGTCCTCGGCATGGCCGGCGACCGCCTCGCCACCGACCCCGTGCTGGCCGACCGGCTCGGCGCCCTGGTGGCCGAGGCCCAGGCCGTCGCCGTGCTCGGTCTGCGGTCGACCCTGCGGGCGCTGCACGGGGCCGAGCCGGGCGCCGAGTCGAGCGTGCGCAAGCTGCTCGGCGTCGAGCACGAGCAGGCCGTGCAGGAGGCGGGCCTGGCGCTGCTCGGGCCGCAGGCGGCGGCCGCCGACGGCGACGCCGCCGCCTGGGTCAGCGGCTTCCTCGGCAACCGGGCGCTGTCGATCGCCGGCGGCACCTCCGACATCCAGCGCAACGTGATCGCCGAGCGCCTCCTCGACCTCCCCAAGGACCCCTGAGCGAGGGTCGGCGGCGAGCGGGGGTCAGGTCGGCGGCCGGAAGCCGATGGCGATCCCGAGTGCCAGCGCCATGTTGAGGAGCGCGAAGCCCACGAAGCGGTCCGATGGCCAGTGCCACGGCCACTGCCAGATGCGGTCGTCCCGCGGGGAGGCGGGCGTGCTGGAGGCCTCGTCGCCGGGTGCTGGTTCCTGGAGCTGGCGAACGACGGCCACCACGGCCGAGCCGACGGCCAGCACCACGCAGACGTAGAGGCTCGTCGGAGTGGCGGTGCGCCCCGTGCCCGCCACATGGACGCCCCACGCGACGCCCAGCCCGAGGCCGACGACCGCGCCGGCCGTGATGCGGCCGACCGGGTTGCGCATGGTGGTGCTGGTGGCCTCCCAGCCGAGGTGGAAGAGGGTTTCGAGGATCACCTCGAACACGAGCTGGAACAGGAGCTCGAAGATGATCTCCACGCCGACGCCCGCCGCGCCTTGCCGATGGGATGTCAGCCGGCGGCGGGGCGGCGGACCGAGCGGCGCACGCCGGGGATGGACCCCAGGATGCCGCGGGCCATCGATCCCAGCTCGGAGACCGTGTCGTCCATGTGGGACATGCGCTCGTCCATGGCGCTGATCATCCCGGACAGCTCGGGCAGCAGCCGGTCGAGGGCGAACACGGTCTTGCCCAGCTCGCCGGTGAGGTCGTGCACGGAGCGGTCGACGCTGCCGATGCCGTCGGTGACGTCGGCCATCACGCCGTTGAGGCGGGGGAGCGTGTCGTTGAGGCTCTCCATCGTCTCCTCGAGCGCGTCGGTCAGCCGGTCGAGGCGGTCGGGCAGCGAGACCAGGGCGTGGCGGGTCTGGCGGATGGTCCACGGGACCATCGCCACCTCCTCGGCCAGCACCACCACCCACCGCAGCGCACCCCCCGGTCGGGGCGGCCGCGGCCGAGCGTGGTCGTCGGTCGGCGCCGCGCCCCGGCGGACGACCGGCTCGACGTCGAGGTCGGTCTCGATCTCGGACTCGGGCACCAGCTCCATCACCCACCCCCCGGGCAGCGTGGGCGGAAGCCTACGGCACGCCCCGGCGGTAGGGTGCGGGGCCGTCGGCCCGAGCCGCGACCAGCCCCGAGGAGAGCGACGTGAGCCAGTCGGAGTGGAGCTTCTCGTACGAGGAGCCGATGCACGAGGTCTTCCCCTCGCTCCTCGACGCCCAGCGCGCCTGGCTGGCCCAGATCGAGTCGCTGCAGGCCCTCGATCGCAAGACCCACGAGCTCATCCGCATGGTGGTCATGGTGCTGGCCCGCAACGGCGGCGGGGTGCGTCGCCACGCCCAGCTGGCCACCGAGGTCGGCGCGTCGTGGGAGGAGATCGCCGCCGCCGTGGTGCTCACCGAGCCGGGCTTCGGGGTGCTGCCCGCCGCCGAGGCGATCCCCCACGCCCGTGAGGGCTTCGAGCGAGGCGGCCGCGTCCTCGACGGCGAGGCCGTCGAGGACGACGACGACTGAGGGCGTCGCCGAGGCCCGACGCGCGACCGGGCCGACGATCGTCGGTCAGATCGCGACGATGCGGTGCCCGACCACGGCGCCACCGTCCAGGTCGAGCACGCCCATCGAGCAGCGCGGCTGGCGGCGGCGCTGGGTGGGCGAGCCGGGGTTGAAGAGGCGCTGGCCGTCGATGCCGGCCTCGTCGACCGGGTCGTGGCTGTGGCCGAACACGACGACGTCGGCCTCGGGGAACCAGCGGCGGAGGCGGGCGGGGCGACCGGCGCGCGCCCCCGAGTCGTGCACCATCGCGATCCGCACGCCGCCCAGGGCGAGCTCGAGGCGCTCGGGCAGCAGGCGCTCGAGGCCGTGGTCGTTGTTGCCGAGCACGGCGTGCACCGGTGCCACCGATCCCAGCTCGTCGAGCAGGTGCGCCTCGACCACGTCGCCGGCGTGCAGCACCACGTCGGCGGTGCGGACGACCTCCCACGCGGCGTCGGGGAGCGCCCGCCCACCGGCCCGGAGGTGGGTGTCGGCCAGCACGGCCACCCGCACCGGCCCGCGTCGGGCCCGCGACGCCGCGGTGGCCGAGCGCCAGGCGCCGGCGACCGGCGGGGGACACAGGTCGTCGTCGGGCGCCACGACGCCAGTCTGCCCGCACCCCGGGTGGTAGGAAGGAACCTGACACGAGCGTCAGCCATGGGGAGGCCCGCGTGAGCGACCAGTCCACCAAGCCGTTCCGCGTGCTCCCGCGCGTGACGCCCGAGAACGAGCACTTCTGGCGGGGCGGCGCCGAGGGCGAGCTGCGGTTCCTGCGGTGTGGTGGGTGCGGCACGTGGATCCACCCGCCGTCGCCGGTGTGCCCGACGTGCCGATCGACCGACGTCGCCCCGGCGGCGGCCAGCGGCAAGGCCGCGGTGCACACCTTCACGGTGAACGAGCAGCCGTGGATCCCGACCATGGATCCGCCGTACGTGATCGCCATCGTCGAGCTCCCCGAGCAGGAGGGCCTGCGCCTGACCACCAACATCGTGGGCTGCGACCCGTACGAGGTCGCCATCGGCATGCCGGTGCGGGTGACCTTCGACCACTACGACGACGACGGCTACGAGGTCTGGCTGCCCATGTTCGAACCGGACCCGGACGCCGGCGGCGAGGGGGGCGAGCGATGAAGGCCACGACCCGCCTCGAGGACCGGGCCATCGTCTCGGGCATCGGTCAGTCCCAGGTCGGACGCCGCATCTACCGCGACCCGCTCGACCTCACCGTCGAGGCGGCGCTGGCCGCCATCGCCGACGCCGGCCTCACGCCCTCCGACATCGACGGCGTCGCCACGTACCCGGGCAACCAGGACGTGCCGCCGGGCTTCAGCGGCGTGGGCGTCACCGAGATCCAGGACGCCCTGCGCCTCGAGCTGAGCTGGTTCGCCGGCGGCCTCGAGTCGCCCGGCCAGCTGGGCTCGGTCATCAACGCCGTCTGCGCGGTCGCCACCGGCCTCTGCGACCACGTGCTGTGCTTCCGCACCGTCTGGGAGGCGAGCGCCCAGGGCGACCAGGGCCGGGCGTCGGTGACCATGGGCGCCGGCGCGGGGCCGTACCGGGCGAACAGCTTCATGCAGTGGACGCTGCCGTTCGGGGCGCCGTCGGCGGCCAACTGGATCGGGATGATGGCCCAGCGCCACTTCCACGAGTTCGGCACCACCCGTGAGCAGCTGGCGTGGATCGCGCTCAACGCCCGGGCCAACGCTGGCCGCAACCCCAAGGCGATCTACCGCGACCCGATGACGCTCGAGGACTACCTCGGCATCCGCATGATCTCGTCGCCGCTGTGCCTGTACGACTGCGACGTGCCCGCCGACGGCTCGACGGCCGTGATCGTCTCCCGCGCCGAGCACGCCGCCGGCCTCGACCACCCCGCGGCGCGGTTCGAGGCGGTCGGCTCGGCGTTGCGCGGGCGTCCGTCGTGGGACCAGTTCGACGACCTCACCACCATGGCCCTGCGCGACGCGGCCGCCATGCTCTGGGAGCGCACCGACCTGACGCCCGCCGACGTCGACGTGGCCGAGCTCTACGACGGGTTCAGCTTCATCACCCTCTGCTGGCTGGAGGCGCTCGGCTTCTGCGGCAAGGGCGAGGGCGGTCCGTTCATCGACGGCGGTGCGGCCATCGCCCTCGACGGCACCATCCCGGTGAACACCCACGGCGGCCAGCTCTCCGGTGGCCGCCTGCACGGCTACGGCTTCCTCCACGAGGCCTGCACGCAGCTGTGGGGCCGCGGCGACGAGCGGCAGGTGACCCGTCCCGGGGGCCGGGCCCCCGAGGTGGCCGTGGTCGGCGCCGGCGGCGGCCCCCTCGGCGGCTGCATGCTCCTGACCACCGGCTGACCCCGCGTTCGGCGGCGTCCGGCGGGTTCGGCGCCGCGGCGGCGCCCCGCGCTAGCGGTGGTGGTAGGGGTCGCGCCGGAAGCGCGACGACGTCTGCGCCCACAGCACGAGGGCGACGAAGCCCCACGAGATCGTCCAGGCCCAGAACGGGATCACCCACATCAGCAGCACGGCGATGGGCACGACGATCCACAGCGGCAGGTAGCGGAGCTTGCCCAGCACGTCGAGGACGCCGAAGCTCCAGTCCCGCGGCGCCCGGTAGACGGTCTGGCGGAACTGGTGGTCGGTGGCCAGGTGCAGCTGGAACGACTCGAGCATGTCGAAGGTGGCACCGCAGTACGGGCACGGGACGATGTCGTCGGGGTGGACGGTGCCGAACCAGTCCTCGTTGGGTCGGGGTGGGGTCCACGCGTCGCGGTCGCGACCTCGGCCGCCGGCGGCCGGCCCCGCGCCGCTGAACGGCGACTGGCGGTCGTAGCCGTACCAGCGCTGGTAGTCGGTCTCCCACCAGCCGCGCTCGTCGGCGTGGTCTCGTCCGTCGGGGCCCGTCCGGTCACCGCCGGGCGGGCGCGGCGTGTCGTAGGCACGCCACGCACCCGGGCCGCCCTCCTTGACGTCGTGGCGGATGCGGGCCATCGCCGCGTTGAGCTGGCGGGTCTGGTCCTCGGCTCGCGCCACGGCCTCGGGCCCCTCGGACTGGTGCAGGTCGGGGTGCCACTCGCGCAGGCGCAGGCGGTAGGCCGCCTCGATCTCCTCGATCGGCGTCGCCGGCCCGACACCGAGCACCTCGTAGGGGTTCATCCGCCGAACGGCTCCCCGAACGTTCGGCCGCCCCGGACGGGGCGGCGGGCGTGGTCCTCGTCGGCGCAACGGTACGGGCCCGAGGGCCGCCGAGCAACGTCGAAGGCCCGTCGAACGGGCTGGTCGGCGGGCTCGGGGCCGGGCGCGGTGTGGGAGCATGCGACGTGGGCTTCTACGAGGACCAGGTGCTGCCGCGAGCCATCGACGTGCTGCTCGGCAACCGCCAGGTGCAGCAGGTGCGTCGGCCTGCCCTCGCCGGGCTGCACGGCCGCGTCCTCGAGATCGGCTTCGGATCGGGGCCGAACGTGGGGCTCTACCCGCCCGAGGTCGACGTGGTGCTCGCCGTCGACCCCTCGGCGGTGGGTCGGCGCCTGGCCGCCCGCCGGCTGGCGGCCTCGCCCGTCCCCGTCGAGTTCGTGGGCCTCGACGGCCAGTCGCTGCCGGTCGACGACGCCAGCGTCGACTGCGTGCTGTCGACGTGGACGCTGTGCACGATCCCCGACGTCGGCGCCGCCCTGGCCGAGGCGGCCCGCGTGCTGCGGCCGGGCGGCCGCCTCTTCTTCCTCGAGCACGGGCTGTCCCCCGACCCGAAGGTGGCGGCCCGCCAGCACCGGTTCACGCCGCTGCAGCGCAAGGTCGCCGGTGGGTGCCACCTCGACCGCGACATCCCGGCCCTGGTCCGCGACGCCGGGTTCGTGACCGACCGCCTCGCCGAGTTCGACATCGCCGGGCCCAAGGTGGCCTCGCACATGTTCTCCGGCACGGCGTCCTTCGCCGGCTGACCCGCCGCGACCGAGCCCGGCCGACCGCCCGCGGACTGGCGGGAGCGTCGGTCCCACCGGATCGTCCGGCCCATGCCAGCACGGTCCGCCGGATTCGGCCATCATGCGGGCGGACACGACGCAGGAGGCGCGCGATGCAGCTTGGGATGGTTGGGCTCGGTCGGATGGGGGCGAACCTCGTGCGCCGCCTGGTGCGCGACGGGCACACCTGCGTCGTCTACGACGTGAGCGCCGACGTCACCGCCCAGCTCGCGGCCGAGAGCGACGCCATCACCGGCGCGTCCTCGCTCGAGGACTTCGTCGCCAAGCTCGACGCCCCGCGGGCGGCGTGGATCATGGTGCCGGCCGCCTTCGCCGGCCAGACCGTCCACGACGTCGCCGCCCTGATGGATCCCGGCGACATCGTGATCGACGGTGGCAACACCTACTACCGCGACGACATCGACCGCGCCGCCGCCCTCGAGCCGTCGGGCGTGCACTACGTCGACGTCGGCACCAGTGGCGGCGTCTTCGGCCTCGAGCGCGGCTTCTGCCTGATGATCGGCGGCGAGGACGACATCGTCACCCACCTCGATCCGGTCTTCCGCTCCATCGCCCCCGGCATCGGCGACGTCGAGCGGACGCCGGGACGGTCGGGCGATCCGTCGCCGTCCGAGCAGGGCTACCTCCACTGCGGCCCGCACGGTGCCGGCCACTTCGTGAAGATGGTCCACAACGGCATCGAGTACGGGATCATGGCGGCCTACGCCGAGGGCCTGAACGTGCTGAAGCACGCCAACGCCGGCAAGGTGCAGCGCGACGCCGACGCCGAGACCACCCCGCTGCGCGACCCGCAGTACTACCAGTTCGACCTCGACCTCAAGGAGGTCGCCGAGGTGTGGCGGCGGGGCAGCGTCGTCGCGTCGTGGCTGCTCGACCTCACCGCCGCCGCCCTGGTGGAGGACCCCCACCTCGACACCTTCGAGGGCCGGGTGTCCGACTCGGGCGAGGGGCGCTGGACGTCGCTGGCGGCCATCGACGAGGGCGTGCCCACCCCCATCCTCACCACCTCGCTGTACGAGCGGTTCAGCTCGCGGGGCGAGGCCGATTACGCCGACAAGCTGCTGTCCGCCATGCGGAAGCAGTTCGGCGGCCACGACGAGAAGAAGTGACGTCCCCCTCCCGATGAGCGGGGAGCCGTCCGTCCACCTCGGGGTCTTCCAGGGCGAGCCGGCCGTCACGTTGGCGGCCGGCGAGCTCGAGGCCACCTTCATCCCGTCGCTCGGCATGCTCGGCGCGTCCCTGCGCTTCGCCGGCGAGGAGCACCTCAGCCTCCACGGTGGCCTCGACGCCTACCGCGAGGGCCACACCACCGGCCTGCCGCTGCTGGCGCCGTGGGCCAACCGGCTGTCCGGGCTGGCGTACAAGGCGGCCGGCGTCTCGGTGGATGTCGACAAGAAGGCCTCGGGGCTGCACCTCGACGGCAACGGCCTGCCCATCCACGGCACCATGGCCGCCCGCCCGTGGAAGGTGGCCCGCCTCATCGCCGACGAGCGGGCCGCGGTGCTGGTGGCGCTGTTCGCGTTTGAGGGGGACGACCTGCTGACCGCCTTCCCGTTCCCCCACGAGCTCGAGATCGAGGCCCGGGTCGTGCCCGCCGGCCCGGCGCCGTCGGGGCCCAGCCGGCCCCCGCTGGCCGGAGCCGCCCGTCCGGTGCGGCGGGGTGCGCCCGCCCGCCTCATCGTCGCCACGACCGTGCGGCCCACCGGCCGCCGCAAGGTGCCGGTGTCGTTCGGCTGGCACCCCTACTTCTGCCTGCCCGGGGTGAAGCGGGGCGACCTGCGGCTGCTGCTCCCGGTGCGCGAGCACCTCGTGCTCGACGAGCGGGGGCTGCCCACCGGCGAGTCGCACCGCGAGAAGGCCGAGGCCGAGCTGCTCGGCCGCCGCACCTTCGACGACGGCTACCGCCTGCGAGCCGACCGGCGGCTCGCACTCGAGGCCGATGGCACCCGCCTGGGCATCGAGCTCGACCGCAGCTACCCGTTCGCCCAGGTCTACGCACCGCCGGGCAAGGCCTTCGTGGCCCTCGAGCCGATGACGGCCCCCACCGACGCCCTCACCACCGGCGTGTGCCCCGTGGTGGCGCCGGGCAGCAGCTTCACCGCCCGCTTCTCGGTCACCATCGAGCACGTCCGCACGCGCTGACCGTCGGCCGCGCGAGCAGCGGGTCGACCCGAGCGATCAGCGCTGGATCGGCGGACGGGGGCCGGGGTCGCCGAACTCGAGGGTGCGGTAGCGCAGGACCTGGAGGTCGTCGGGCCAGGCGAACGGGCGGAGGCCCGCCTTGCGCCAGAGGTGGTGGAGGAAGTCGTCGACCGAGGGCAGCTGCTCCCACACCGAGGGGAGGAACGTGCCGTGGGCGCGGCGCGAGTCGAGCAGCAGGCCGTCGGCGCCGGGCACCACCACCGCCGCCAGCTCGGCGGGGGAGCGCACCGCCAGGCGCTCGAGCGGCGACAGCACCGACACCTTCACCTCCATCACCTCGAACTCGGTCGGCGTGAGCGCGGGCAGGCGCGGGTCGGCGAAGGCGGCCTGCTCGGCGTTGTGGGCGACGTCGTCGGCGAGGGGGTCGGTGGGCTGGATGGTGCCGATGCAGCCGAGCAGCCGGTCGCCCTCGCGCAGCGTGACGAAGCTGGCGCCGGGCGCCGCCAGGGTGGGGGAGAGGCGGGCGTGGTCGATCTGGAGGCGCTGGCCCTCCAGCCGGGCACGGATGGCGGTGACGGCCAGGTCGAGCAGCGCCCGGCGGTCGTCGTCGCCGAGGTCGGGGGCGGCCACGCCCGCGGCGCCGACGTCGTCGGGCGCGCTCACGACGGCGCTCCGGCGTCGGCCGGCTGCAGCACGAAGGAGCCGTAGCCGACGACGCGGTCGCGGTCGCCGGCGGTGTCGCCCGAGCTGCGCAGGTCGACGAGGTCGGTGGCCAGCCCGTGGCGGCGGGCGGCCAGCAGCAGGCCGTCGACCGGGTGGGCGCCGCACGCCTGGTCGGGCTGCACGGGCCGTCCGGCGACGATGGCGGCGGCGGTGGCGCGGTCGAGGTCGGCGGCCTGCTCGTAGGGGTGGTAGTGGCTGAGGTCGGACGAGACGACCACGAGCGTCTCGGGGCCGCCCCACACCAGGTCGAGCACGTCGGCCACCAGCTCGGGGCGGGCGCCGCCGACGATCATCGGCACCAGGGTCCAGCCCGGGGCGAGGACCCGCTGCAGGAACGGGAGGTGGACCTCGAGGGAGTGCTCGGGGGCCAGGGCCCGGTCGGCGAGCTCGACGCCTCGGGTCGAGAGCAGGCGGGCGTCGTCGGCGTGGTCGACGGGGACCACGCCGAGGGGCGTCGCCCAGCCGTCGGCCGACGAGAGGCCGATCCCGCGCACGGCGACGCGGTGGGCGGGGCCGAGCAGCACGACGCGATCGATCGGCACGGGGGGCTCGCCGAGCCGGGCGTACGCCGAGGCGGCGACGGGCCCCGAGTACACGAAGCCGGCGTGTGGGGCGATCAGCGCCTTGGGGGTGGGCCCGGCGGCCGGCGAACGTCGGCGGGCGGCCGCGAGGTCGGCGTCGACGACGGCGGCCAGCTCGGACGGGTCGCCGGGGTAGAACATCCCGGCCACCGCCGGCGGCCGGACGCGCCAGGCCTCGTCGCCTCGGCTCATCGCCGTCGCACCCGGCCCTCGGCCAGCCGCACCGGCACCCGCTTGGCGCCCCACTCGCCGGGCGGCCCGTCGAACACCCCGGCCACCGCCGTGCCGCACTCGCGGCAGTGGCCGTCACCGGTGAGGCGGTAGCCGCCGATGACGTACCAGTCGCGCTCGACCACCCGGGTGCCGCAGCCGGGGCAGTAGGTGGAGCCGCCGTCGGTGTCGTGCACGTTGCCGGTGTACACGTGCTCGAGGCCGTTGGCCTTGGCGATGTGGCGGGCCCGGGTGAGCGTGGCGGGCGGGGTGGGCGGCACGTCGCGCATCTTGTAGTCGGGGTGGAAGGCCGAGAAGTGCAGCGGCACGCCCGGGCCCAGCTCGTCGGCGATCCACCGGGTCATGCGGTCGAGCTCGTCGTCGCCGTCGTTGTGGCCGGGGATGAGCAGCGTGGTGATCTCCAGCCAGCAGTCGGTCTCGTGGTGCACGTAGCGCAGCGTGTCGAGCACCGGCTCGAGGTCGCCCATGGCGACGTGCCGGTAGAAGTCCTGGGTGAAGCCCTTGAGGTCGACGTTGGCGGCGTCGAGCACGGCGTAGAGCTCGCGGCGGGGCTCGTCGCACATGTAGCCGGCGGTGACCGCCACCGCCCGGATCCCCTGGGCGTGGCACGCCTCGGCGGTGTCGATGGCGTACTCGAGGAAGATGGTCGGATCGTTGTAGGTGAAGGCCACGCTGGCGGCGCCGAGCGCCAGCGCGGCCTCGGCGATGTCCTCGGGTTGGGCGGCGTCGGCCAGCCGGTCGGTCTCCTTGGACTTGGAGATGTCCCAGTTCTGGCAGAACCGGCAGGCCAGGTTGCAGCCGGCGGTGCCGAACGACAGCACCGACGTCCCCGGGAGGAAGTGGTTGAGCGGCTTCTTCTCGATGGGGTCGACGCAGTAGCCGCTCGACCGGCCGTAGGTGGTCAGCACCACCTGGTCGTCGGTGCGGCCCCGGACGAAGCACACGCCCCGCTGCCCCTCCCGCAGCTTGCAGGCCCGGGGGCACACGTCGCACTGGATGCGGCCGTCGTCGAGCGCGTGCCAGTGGCGTGTGGGGATGGTGTGGGGATCCAGCAGCGAGACGGCGTCCGCCATGCCACCCAGGGTAGGGAGGCGGGCCGGCGACGAGAAGGGCCGCTCGTCACCGCGTCGGGCGATCGGTCGCGCGGGCTCGGCCGGCGCCGCGCGGCGACCCGGCGGCCGCGCGAGACTGCCCGACGGCTCGACCAGGGGGTACGGCACGTGAAGGTCCTCGGCATCGACATCGGCGGCACCGGCATCAAGGGGGCGGTCGTCGACACCAACAAGGGCGTGTTCAAGACCGACCGCCTGCGGATCCTCACGCCGCACCCCGCGACGCCCGACGCCGTGCACGACGTCGTCCACCAGATCATCGACCACTTCGACTGGGACGGCCCGGTCGGGTGCACCTTCCCCGGCGTGGTGACCCACGGCACCATCCGCACCGCCGCCAACCTCGGCGACGCCTGGGTCGGCCTCGACGCCTCCAGGCACCTCGGTGGCGACGTCGACCTCACCGTCATGAACGACGCCGACGCCGCCGGGCTGGCCGAGGCCACCTTCGGCGGCGGCGACGCCCACAAGGGCGTGGTGCTGCTGCTCACGCTCGGCACCGGCATCGGTTCGGCGCTGATGTACCACGGCAAGCTGGTGCCCAACTCCGAGCTGGGCCACCTCTCCCTGCACGGCGGCGACGCCGAGAAGTACGCCGCCGAGTCGGTGCGCGAGCGCGACGGCCTGTCGTGGGAGGACTGGGCCGGTCGCCTGAGCGAGTACCTCCAGCTGGTCGAGGATCTGCTGTGGCCCGACCTGTTCATCCTCGGGGGTGGCATCTCCAAGCAGCCCGATCCCTGGCTGCCGCTGGTGCAGTGCCGCACGCCCGTCACCACCGCCCGCCTCAAGAACAAGGCCGGCATCATCGGTGCCGCCCTGCAGGCGCGCCACCGGGCCGAGCGCAAGGACAAGCACAAGAAGAAGTAGGCGTCGCGCTGCGGCGAGCCGGTCGTCAGCGGGGGTCGGGGTGGTGCGGCGCCGACCAGCCGGCGACCTCGGCCTGGAGCCCGACCGACAGGGCGGTGGTGCCGCCGTCGAGGATCTCCTCGGCGTCGGCGGGGGTCAGCACGCCGGCGATGGTGAGGCTGGCGACGCCGTGGGCGAAGGCCCAGAACCGCATGGCGAGGGCCTCGGGATCGCCAGCGAAGATGCCGGCCCGCACGCAGTCGGCGACGCCGTCGATGAGCACCTGCAGGGTGCCGAGCGAGCGAGCGGCATCCTCGTCGTTGGGGCAGAACTCGGGGATCGGCCGCTCGAACATGACCACGTAGAGGTGCGGGCTGGCCAGGGCGGCGCCGTGGTAGGCGCGCCCGAGGGCCCACAGGTGGGTGAGGGGGTCGTCGCCGGTGGGGACCTCGCCCAGCCGCTCGCCGAGGCGGGCGAAGCCCTCGCGGTACATGGCCCGGACCAGCTCCTCCTTGGAGCCGAGCAGGCTGTAGATCGCGGCGGTGGTGGTGCCGACCTCGGCCGCCACCCGCCGGGTGGAGACGGCGGTGGGCCCCTCGGCGGCCAGGAGCCGCCCGGCGGCGTCGACGAGGCGCACGCGCAGGTCGTCGTCGTACTCGCGGGGGCGGGCCACGGGTTGACAACCTAGCAGATCCCGGTGTTATCTAACGCAGTTAGCAAACAGTGTCGCGAAACGTCGGCACCGCTCGAGGGGGATCCATGACCGACACCGCCGGCCGCACCAGCAGCTACGCGTTCCTGGAGGCCAACTTCGCCCCGGTGACCGAGGAGGTCACCGTCACCGACCTCGAGGTGACCGGGGCGCTGCCCGACGCCCTCACCGGCCGGTACCTGCGCAACGGGCCCAACCCCGTGGGTGCCGACCCCGACCACCACCACTGGTTCATCGGCGACGGCATGGTCCACGGCGTGCGGCTCCAGGACGGTCGGGCCGAGTGGTATCGCAACCGCTGGGTCCGCACCCCCGACCTCGCGGCCAAGCTCGGCGAGGCGCCCGCCCCCACCGCCGAGGGCGGCCTGTACGCGGGGCAGGGCAACACCAACGTGGTGCACCACGCCGGCGGCATCTGGGCCATCACCGAAGGGGCCCTGCCCTGGCAGCTCACGCCCGAGCTCGACACCATCGGCCAGTCGAGCTTCGGCGGCTCGCTCCCGGCCGGCGTCAACGCCCACCCGAAGTTCGACCCCGACACCAACGACCTGCACGTGGTCAGCTACAGCTTCGTCGAGCCGGTGCTGCGGTACCACGTGATCAGCGCCGCCGGGCAGCTCTCCCACACCGCCGAGGTCGCCATGGGTGGCCCGGTGATGGTCCACGACATGGGCCTCACCGACACGCGCGTCGTGGTGTTCGACCTGCCCGTGGTCTTCAGCCTCGAAGCCGCCATGTCGGGGCTGGCCCTGCCGTTCCAGTGGGATCCCGCCTACCACGCCCGGGTCGGGCTGCTGCCGAGGACCGGCAGCGGCGACGACGTCGTGTGGCTCGACGTCGACCCCTGCTACGTGTACCACCCCCTCAACGCCTACGACGACGGCGACCGGGTCGTCATCGACCTCGTGGTGCACCCCCGGGCCTTCGACGATCCGGACCACGGCGACCCGTCGCAGGGCGAGCCCGTGCTCGAGCGGTGGGTGCTCGACCCGGTGGCGGGTCGGATCGACCGCACGGTGCTCGACGGCCGGGGTCAGGAGTTCCCGCGGGCCGACGAGCGCCTGGCCGGCCGCCCCCACCGCTACGGCTACTCGCTGGCCAACACGGGCTTCGACGCCTTGGGTGCGCGGGGCGAGGGCGGCCGGACCGCCCTGCTCAAGCACGACGTCGTGGCCGGCACCACCGCCGAGGCCGACCTCGGGGCCGGCCGGGCCGGCAGCGAGTTCGTCTTCGTGCCCGCCGCCGACGACGCCGGCGAGGACGAGGGCTGGCTCCTCGGCTACGTCTACGACCAGGCGACCGACCGGTCCGACCTCGTCGTGGTCGACGCCCACGACTTCGGCACCGAGGTCGCCCGGGTGCACCTGCCCGTGCGGGTGCCCGCCGGCTTCCACGGCAACTGGGTCCCCGACCGCGCCCTCACCTGAGCCGGCAGGGCCGGCGACCGGGGTCAGGCCAGGCCGAGGAGCTGGGCCTGCTCGTGGGCGGCCACGGCCCACGCCTGGCTGGCGGTCCGAGGGCCGTAGGTGGTGTTGCCCTCGAACGAGGTGAGTCGAGCGCTCTCGATCTGCTGGCGATCGATCTTGCAGGTCGTGGTGATCGGCTCGACGCCGTAGAGGCGGGCCGAGTTGAGCCCCAGGATCTTGGCCTTGGCCTTGGAGGTCAGGGCTGGGTAGCCGAAGCGCTGCTGGAACGTCGGCGTGATCTCGAAGGACCGGAACGCCTGGATCTGGTCCTGGGGGGCGCCGTACCAGATCGAGTCGGTGCCCCACACGATGTTGTCCTCGCCGAAGGTCACCAGCAGCTTGCCGAGGGCGTGGGCCGCCTCGTCGGGCTTCTGCATCAGGGCCCGCCACGTGGAGCCGAGCTCGGCGTAGACGTTGCCGCCGGGCCCGATGCCGGCCTGCTTCACGGAGCGGACGAGCCGGTCGATGCCCTTGGTGTTCTTGTCGTCGTAGGGCCCCTCGGTCGAGTCGATGTCGTAGCCCGAGTGGTAGATGACGAAGCGGATGTCGGGGTTGCGCGACGCGGCCGGGCCGACGTCGACCGGGTCGGAGAACTGCGGCGCGTTCGACACCATGGCGAAGCCCTTGTGCACCGCGACCAGCTTCGGGCCCAGCTCGCGCACCTTGTCGAGGAACGCCTGGCCGACCTGGGGGGCCGACGGGTCGTGGTCGTCGAGGTACCAGCCCGGGCCGCCGAGGTGCGTGTACACCTTCCACGCCGCCATGGGCGTGGTGGCCTTGAGCTTGGCCATGTTCTCGTAGACGCCCTGGATGGGACCGGTGCTCGGGTGGGCCTCGCCCTGCATCAGCGTGCGCTTGTCGTTGCAGAGGCGGTCGGCGAGGTCGATGGTCTTGGCCATGACGTCGGCGCTGAGCGGCGAGCCGGCGAAGGGCAGGGCCGACAGGATGACCATGTTGGTGTCGCTGCGGTTGAACAGCAGGTCGAGGTACTTGTCGACCGAGAAGCACACCTTCGAGTCGCCGTCCTTGCCGGCGTCGCAGGCCGCCTGGGGGAACATCACGCCGAGGGCGGGCGGGTAGTCGTGGGTTGCGTCGAGGTAGTGGGTCTGCACGTCGAACACGAACTGCTCGCCGCCGAGCGCGTCGTAGGCGGCGTCGGGCTCGGTGCCGGCCTCGTTCGGGACGCGGAAGGTGCCGCCCGTGCCGCCGGTGCCGGCCGCCTTGTTCGCCTCGCTGCTGCACGCGGCCAGGGCCATCAGCGTCGTGGCGGCACCCATCGACGACAGGAGGAAGCGGCGGCGCGACATCCCGAGGCGCCGGGCGTTGCGCTCGGCGTCCTCGCGTGCCCGGCGCACCGCCTCCCGCACGATCGGCGACGGGGGCGGGGGGACGAACTCGCCGTTCGAGCACGGGTTGAGCTTGATGGGCAGGCCCGGGTCGTCGTCGGGCTCGGGCACGCCCACGTGGAAGTCGTCGAACCGGCCCATCGGTACCCCCCGTTGCGGCGCGGCCCCCGCCGCGCGCCCGCCGATCTTCGCACCCGGGGTGTACGGACCGTGTCGCGGGTCACACCACCGGCCGGCACCGCCGGCGGCGACCGTGGCGCGGCGGCATCGCCATCCCCGGCGGCCGGGTGGGGCGGTTGGTAGCGTCGCCGCCATGAACGCCCTGCTCATCGTGCTGCTCGTGGTGGTCGTCGTCGTCATCATCGCCGGGCTGGCGCTGACGCCGATGCTCAACAAGAAGGGCGATGCCGCCATCGCCCGGGCCCGCGAGCTGGTGGGCGGCAAGGACGCGGTGAAGGTCATCGAGCCCAAGGCCACCGGCTTCGGCACCGAGCCCGAGGAGGCCGGCGGGCTGCGGGGCATGGGTGCCCTGGCGGTGGGGCCCGAGCGCATCGCCTTCGTCACGTGGGCGCCGCAGAAGGAGTTCACCATCGAGCGGTCGGCCATCAGCAGCGTCGACACCGCCGCCGAGGACCCCACCTCGGTGCAGAAGACGATGATCCAGCTGCGCTACACGAGCGGCGAGGGCGACACCCTGGCCCAGTTCCGCATCGGGCGCGACCTCGGCGACTGGCTCGACGAGCTCGGCTACGACTGGGGCCCCGAAGGCCGTCCGGCCAAGGCCGACGAGGCGGCGGCCACCGACGACGCCGACGACGACTGATCGCCGAGCCGCCGGATCGGCCTACCAGCCGGTGAAGCCGGGGTCGCGGCGCTCGATGAACGCCGTCATGCCCTCGCGCGCGTCGGCCGAGGCGTTCACCAGCTCCTGGGCGTAGGCCTCCTCGTCGAAGGCGGTCTGGCGGCTCGACTCGAACGAGCGGTTGAGGAGCCACTTGGTCATGCCGATCGCCTTGGTCGGCCCGGCGGCGAGGCGGCCGGCCAGCTCGCCGGCGGCCGCGGCCAGCTCGTCGGCGGGCACGACGCGGTTGGCGATGCCGAACCGCTCGGCGTCCGCGGCCGACAGGTCGTCGCCGAGGAACAGCAGCTCCTTGGCCCGGTGCATGCCGACGAGGCGGGGGAGCAGGTAGGCGCCGCCGGCGTCGGGCATGATCCCGCGCCGCACGAACACCTCGATGATCCGGGCGGTGTCGGCCATCACGACCAGGTCGCACGCCAGCACCAGCTGGGCACCGCCGCCGGCGGCGGTGCCGTTCACGGCGCACACCACCGGCTTCTCGCAATCGAGGATGGCCCCGACCATCCGCTGCCACCCCCGGCGGATCATGCGGGCGGCATCGCCCACCGCCCGGTCGGGCGCCCCCTCGGGGCGGTCGGGGGCGGCGGCCCGGGGGCCTCCGAGGTTGGCGCCGGTGCAGAAGTGGCGCTCGCCGGCACCGGTCAGCACGACGGCCCGCACGCCGAGCGCCGCCGAGGCGTCCTCGAGCAGGTCGCCGATCCGGTCGCGCATGGGCCACGAGAGCGAGTTGCCCTGCTCGGGGGCGTTGATGGTGATCCAGCCGACGCCCTCGTCGACCCGCCAGGTCACCAGCTCGTCCGCCGGTCGCTCGTCGGCCATGGTCGCCCCCTCGTGTGCCGGGCGGGGGAGCGCCCGTGCGCCTCCTGCTCGCCGCCCCGGCGTCGGGACGATAGCGTGAGGTGACACGAACGTCAGGTTTCGCGCCGCCCGCTGGCGGTGGCACCCGGGGGGTCAGCGTGGGTCTGTTCGAGGGCAAGGTCGCGGTCGTGACCGGTGCCGGCCGAGGCATCGGCCGGGCCGAGGCCGAGCTGCTGGCGGCCGAGGGCGCCAAGGTCGTCGTCAACGACCTCGGTGGCGCGGCCGGGGGCGAGGGGGCCGACACCACCCCGGCCCAGGAGGTGGTCGACGCCATCGCCGCGGCCGGCGGCGAAGCGGTGGCCAACTTCGACGACGTGGCCACCTGGGCCGGCGCCGAGAACCTCATCGGCGAGGCGGTCGCCGCCTTCGGCCGGCTCGACGTGCTCATCAACAACGCCGGCATCCTGCGCGACCGCATGAGCTTCTCGATGACCGAGCAGGAGTGGGACGCCGTCATCGCCGTCCACCTGAAGGGCCACTTCTGCACGACCCACTTCGCCGGCGCCCACTGGCGCGACCAGGCCAAGGCGGCGGGCGGCCCGGTCGACGCCGCCATCGTCAACACGG
Source organism: Acidimicrobiales bacterium (assembly GCA_046331175.1). GTDB lineage: Bacteria > Actinomycetota > Acidimicrobiia > Acidimicrobiales > Acidimicrobilacustridaceae > JAWKIW01. Next base: position 118,671 of record JAXLRI010000007.1, on the reverse strand, counting down.
CGTCGGAGTCGGGCCTGTACGGCAACGCCGGCCAGGTCAACTACGCGGCGGCCAAGGCCGGCATCGCGTCGATGACCATCGTCGTGGCCCGCGAGCTCGAGCGGTACGGCGTGCGGGTCAACGCCATCGCCCCGGTGGCACGCACTCGCCTCACCGAGGCCGTGGCCGGCGACTACATGGCGGCCAAGGAGGGCGACTTCGACCGCTTCGCCCCCGAGAACGTGGCGGCGGTGGCCGCGTGGCTGGCCTCGCCGCTCACCGCCGGGATCAGCGGCCAGGTGGTGAAGGTGCAGGGCGGCCAGGTCCAGCTGTTGGAGGGCTGGCGCCCGCTCACCGAGGCCACCGCCGACGACGTGTGGACCATCGACGCGGTCGACGCCGCTCGCGAGGCGCTGTTCGCCCGCAGCGACGGCACCATCCCGCCGTTCTTCTTCCCGTCGCCCGATGCGCCCGATGCCGGGGGCCGCTCGTGAAGCTCGACTGGAACGAGCAGGACGAGGCGTTCCGCGACGAGCTGCGGGCCTTCCTCGCCGAGCACTGCCCGCCCGAGGCCAGCCGGGGCAAGGACTTCCTCGGCGAGGGCGAGGCCGGCATCCCCGAGTGGGCTCGGGCGTGGCAGGCCACGTTGTTCGACCACGGGTGGATGATCCCGTCGTACCCGCCCGAGCTGGGCGGCCGGAACGCCACGCCGGTGCAGACCCTCATCTACCTCGAAGAGCTGGCGTCGCAGGGCGTGGTCCGCTCGGTCCACTTCGGTGGCTACGCCATCGTCGGGCCGAGCCTGCTCGAGTTCGGCAACGACGAGCAGAAGGCCCAGGCGCCGGCCGCCATCCGCGGTGACGTCGTGTGGTGCGTCGGCATGAGCGAGCCCGACGCCGGCAGCGACCTCGCCAACCTGTCCACCCGCGCCGTCGACGACGGCGACTCGTTCGTGGTCAACGGCCAGAAGGTGTGGACGTCGTACGCCCCGTTCGCCCAGAAGTGCTTCTGCTACGTGCGCACCAACCCAGAGGCACCGAAGCACAAGGGCATCTCGGCGCTCATCATCGACATGGACGCCCCGGGCGTGCAGGTGCGGCCGCTGCCCCACATCACCGGCCAGGTCGAGTTCGCCGAGGTGTTCTTCGACGACGTCGTGGTGCCCAAGGCCAACCTCGTCGGCGAGCGCGACAACGGGTGGCGCATCACCATGGGCGCGCTGGCCCACGAGCGCGGCGGGCTGTGGGTCGAGGGCGTCGCCGGCGCGCAGCGGGCTGTCGAGGGGCTGCTCGCCATGGCCCAACGCCGGGGGCTCGACCGGGACCCGCTGGTGCGCCGGCAGCTGGCGGCCGCCTACGAGCGGGTCGCCTCGCTGCGGGCCCTCGGCTACAAGGGCTTCGCCTCGTTCGCCCAGGGCTCGTCGGCCCCCGAGCACTCGTACATGAAGCTGGCCACGTCCGAGCTGCGCAAGGAGCTCTTCGAGCTGGGCCTCGAGCTGCAGGGCGCCTACGCCGCGGTGACCGACCCCGAGCTGGCCGAGGAGGCCGGACGCTGGTGGCAGGGCTTCTTCGTCGCCCTGGCCGCCACCATCGGCGGGGGCACCTCCGAGATCCAGCGCAACGTCGTGGCCACCCGCGTCCTCGGGCTGCCCCGGGGCTGAAGGAGCGACCGTGGACTTCACCCTCACCGAGGAGCAGGCCCTGCTGCGCGACTCCGCCCGCAGCCTGCTGACCAACGAGTGCCCGCCGTCGTTGGTGCGGGCCCACGTCGACGACCCTGCCGCATCCGACGTGCTGTTCGACCGCCACCTGCGCGAGTGGGTCGCGCTGGGCGACGGGCCGCTCGTCGACCTCGCCCTGTTCTGCCAGGAGGCCGGGCGCGTGCTGCTGCCCGGCCCGCACCTGGCCACCACCGCGCTCTTCCTGCCGCTGCTGCGCGCCGCCGACCTGCAGGCCGAGGCCGATCGGGCGGCGGCCGGCGAGCTGGTGGGCACGGTGGCGCTGGCGGGGCGCGACGGTCGCTGGGTGGTCGACCCGGTGAGCGACGACCCGGTGCGCACCTTCGTGCCCGAGGCCGACCGCGTCGACGTGGTGGCCGTCGTCGTGCCGGGCCCTGCCGTCGTGCTGGTCGACGCGCCACCCACCGGCCTGCGCCACGTCTCGACCCTCGACGCCACGAGGCGCGTGTTCGAGGTCGACGTGCCGAGCGGTTCGGACGCCGCCGGCACGCCGATCGCCGTGGAGGACCTGGCCGCCGTGGTGGCCGGCGCGACCGTGGCGGTGGCCGCCGAGCTGGTGGGCGTGGCCCGCTGGCTGCTCGAGGCGTCGGTTGCCTACGCCAAGGAGCGCATCCAGTTCGACGTGCCCGTCGGCTCGTTCCAGGGGCTGCAGTGGGAGCTGGTCGACATGGCCCTCGACGTCGAGCGGGCCGACGCCGCGGTGGCCTACGCCGCCATGGCGGTCGACGCCGGCGACCCCGATCGCTTCCGAGCGGTCCCCGTGGCCAAGGCGGCCGCGGGGGAGGCGGCCCGCCACTGCGCCAAGGTGGGCATGCAGGTCCACGGCGGCATCGGGTACACCTGGGAGCACGACCTGCACCTGTACCTGCGGCGGGCCTACGCCGGCGACGCCTTCCTCGGCGACGCCGCGTGGCAACACGACCGCCTGGCCGCGCTGCTCTTCGACCGGGCCTGAGCCGAGCACCGCGGCGTCGCGGTCGAGCACGGGCGGAGCGCGGCCGAGCCCGGACGACCGCGGGCGAGGCGGCCATCCGGGCTCGGACCGATCGAGTGCCCTCGGCGACGACCCGGGTGGTGGGTCGGCCGTGGGATCGGGTCGTCAGGTCACGGGGTGAGCTGCACCGGCGGAGCGACCGCCACGCCGTCGCTCCACGACCCCATGGCGAAGCTCACGCGCGTGGCCCCGGCGATGTTGGCGTCGAGGGCCGCGTAGTAGTAGCGCCAGTCCAGGGTGTCCTGGCGGCCCGTACCGCCGAAGAGCTGCATCATGAAGTCCGGCACGAGTCCCTGGTCCTGGATCGGGGCCATGTGGTCGGCCTTGAGCGCCGGCGAGCCGTGGCCGTCGGAGCGGGCCTGGTACACGACCTTGGACGGCGCCGAGGTCAGCTCGCCGTACAGCTGCAGCGACTCGTTCGGGCTGGCGATGGTGTCGGCATCACCGGTGAGGATGATCGTGCGCACGTTGGTCGCCTTGGCGGCGGTGGCGTGGTCGATCGGCGTGATGGTGATCAGCCCCTGCACGAAGCTCGGGATCGACGCCGCCGCGTTCAGCGACGGGTTGGCCAGGGTCACGCTCTTGACCGGCACGCCGCCGCGCCCCATCCAGGCCGCGCCCATCTCGCCGCCCAGGCTGTGGCCGTAGAGGTGGACGTTCCCGCGGTCGGCGAGCGACCCCAGCTTGGTCAGCGCCACGTTGGTGGCGTCGACGGCGCGCTGCAGCATCGTGTTCTGGTTGGTGTCCGACAGCAGCCCGACGATCCCGCCCTTGTTGAACTGCGGGAAGACCACGATGTAGCCCTGCCGGGTCAGGTGGTCGATGTGGCCCTGGTAGATCTCGGGGGCCAGCAGCTCGAAGCCGTGCAGGAACACCACCACCGGGGCGGTGGTGCCGTTCTTCAGGTGGTCGGGCACGTACCACCACACCCGGGTGCCGGCGTAGCCGTCGCCGGTGACGTACTTGGTGGCCGAGGTGGCCACGTAGCCGTTCGGCGAGCCGTACCCGGTCGCCGGTTGGCCCGGCGGGCCGGCGGTCGCCGCGTGGGCGGGTCCGCCGGCCAGCGCCAGGACCGTGGTGAGGACGGCCGCGGCCGCGGCCAGTCGCACTCGTTGCATGGGTTGTTCCCCCCGTGTTCGCATCGCCAGTGGTCAGGTCGGCGGGGGTTCGCCCGTGGGCCGGGCCTTCCACGTGCCCGGCGTCACACCCTCGCTTACGGCGTATGTAAACATCGTTTACTGACGGTGTAAACCCCCGAATCGGGGTCAGGTGGGGGTGGTGCCGGCCCGGGGCAGGTCGGCGGCCTCGACCCGGCGCACGACCGTGCGGGGCCGGGGATCCGCGCTGGCGCCGGTCCCGTCGCCGTCGCCGTCGACGGCCGGTTCGAAGATGGCGATCGGCTGCTGGCGGCCCTTGACCTGCACCGTGCCGGCGCGGCGCCAGCCGACGGCGGCGTCGCCGGCGGCCCGGACCGTCTCGTCGCTGGCGAGGGCGTGGGTGTCGCGGGCCTTGGCCAGGTCGGTGAGCCGGGACGCCACGTTCACGGCGTCGCCGATGACCGTGTACTCGTAGCGCTCGGCGGTGCCGACGTGGCCGGCCACGGCGTGGCCGGTGGCGACCCCGATGCCGACGCCGGGGGCCTCGGGCAGGGTGGCCACCTCGGCGGGGAGGCGGGACGCCGCCCGCAGGGCGCGGGCGGCGTGGTCGGGCTGGTGGGCCGGCGCCCCGAAGATGCACAGGGCGGCGTCGCCCTCGAACTTGTTGACCCACCCGCCCTCGGCCATCACCACGCGGATGACGATGGCGAAGAAGCGGTTGAGCTCGTCGACGACCTCGTTCGGGCCGTGGCTCTCGGTGAAGGCGGTGAAGTCGGCGAGGTCGACGAACAGCGCGGTGATCTCGCGCACCTCCCCGCCGAGGGTGGGCTCGGCCTCGAGGGCGTGGCGGGCGACGTCGGCGCCCACCTGGCGGCCGAACAGCTCCTGGATGCGCCGGCGCTCGCGCAGCCCGTCGACCATCGAGTTGAAGCCGGCCTGGAGGCGGCCGATCTCGCCGGTGGTGTCGACCGGGACGTGGACCTCGAGGTTGCCGTCCTCGACCTCGGCCATGGCGTCGCGCACGGCGTTGACCGGGCCGGCCACCGACCCGGCGGCGGCCCGCATCACCAGGCCGCCGGCCACGAGCACGAGGATCATCACCACCGTGAACTGGGTGGTGAGCTGGGCCTGCTCGTCGGCGGGGGTGACCAGCGGGGCCAGGGCCAGCGCGAGCACGGGGATGGCCGAGCCGATCCACCAGGCCAGCATCAGGCGGATGAGCACCTCGCGCTTGTTGGCCGACGGCGGCTGGCCGGCCATCGCCAGGGCGACGATGGGTCGGAAGTGGCGCTCGAGCAGCAGGTAGAGGATGGCGCTGACCAGCAGGCCGGCCAGCAGGATGCCGAAGCCCACCCGACGGGCGTTGTCGTTGAGGATGCCGAACACCACCGCGCCGCCGACCCAGCCGAGGAACGCCGACGCCGTCTGCACGAGCGGCTGGGCCAGGGTCTCCTTGCGCTCCTTCGGCGTGGGGGGTCGTCCCTCGCGGACCCAGCGCATGGCCTTGCCGAGCATGATGCGGTTGAGCGGGAAGGCGACGGCGAGCGCGACCAGCAGGAAGGCCGCCAGCACGGCCACGTTGAGGCCGAGCTGGTGGGTGTCGTCGGGGGCGGTGACGGGGAACAGCAGCCCGAGGTAGACGAAGACCACGAGGGCGCCGGCGCCGTTGGCGAGCAGCTGGAGGGCGATGACGCCTCGGATGGTGGCCCGAGCCTGCACCGGGCGCTCGTAGTGCACGGGCTCCCCGGCGCCGACCATGGGCGGAGTCTAGGGATGTCGGCGAGACGACCCCGGTGTGCCGCCCGACACCCGGCTCGGGGTCGGGCCGGTCCGTTACTTGACGTCCATGTCAGGTTTCGTAGACTGCCGCCACCCGGTCGCAGGACCCGGGTTCGCACAGGGGGACGAGGGGTCGATGGCCGAGGCCAAGCTGAACTTCGACGAGGTGCAGGTGGGCGACGAGGCGCCGTCGTTCACCCACAAGCTCACCCGCACCGATCTGGTCCAGTACGCCGGCGCGTCGGGCGACTTCAACCCGATGCACCACGACGAGGTGGCGGCCCAGGCGGCCGGCCTGCCCAGCGTGTTCGGCCACGGGATGCTGTCGATGGGCATCCTGGGCAAGGCCATCACCGACTACGCCGGCATCGGCAACCTCGCCAGCTATCAGGTGCGCTTCACGAAGCAGACCTGGCCCGACGAGCAGCTCACCACCAAGGTGGTGGTCAGCGACAAGCGCGAGGAGGACGGCCGCAAGCTGGTCGTGCTCGACGTGAGCCTGGCCAACGCCGACGGCGAGGTGAAGGTCCAGGGCGAGGCGGTGGCCGTCGCCGCCTGACATCCGGTCCGCCCGTTCGGGGGGACGGGCGAGCAGAGCGATCTGCGACCGGGGGGTCGACGGAGGGGCGGTTGGGGGACCGCCCCTCCGTCGCGCCCGGGCTCGGTCAGGCGAGGGCGGGGAGGACCTCGTCGGCGAAGAGCTGGAGCGACTCGGGGCGGCCGAAGTCGTGGAGCACGGCGATGACGAGCTCGGCGCCGGCCTCGACGTCGCGGCGCAGGGCGTCGGCCACCTCGTCGGGCGTGCCGGTGACGAGGCCGCCCCAGCCCCCGAGGCGGCGCTGGGCGAGGTCGGCCACCTCCTCGCGCTCGGCCGACGAGGCCGCCAGGCCGATCGGCCGTTGCACCGACACCCGCACGTGGTCGGCGACGAGCGGCCGCAGCTCGCCCAGCCGGTCGGCGGCGTAGCACGGGCAGTTCCACCAGTCGGCGTGGGCGTTGACGAGGGGCAGGGTCAGCCGACGGCCGGCGCCGCCGATGGTGATCGGCAGCGGGTCCTGGACGGGGCGGGGGCGGGCCATGGCACCCCGGAGGACGACGTGCTCTCCGGCGAGGTCGACCGGGTCGCCGGTGAGCAGGGCGCGCACGGCGGTGAGCGTCTCGTCGAGGCGGGCGGCCCGCTCGGTCGGCGTGCCGCGGCCGATGCCGTAGGTCTCCAGCTCACCCGGCACCGATCCCCAACCGAGGCCCAGCTCGAGCCGGCCGCTGCTGAGCACGTCGAGGGTGGCGGCCATCTTGGCGAGGAGGGCCGGCGGCCGGAAGGCGTCGCACAGGACGAGGTGGCCGAGGCGGATGCGCTCGGTGCGGGCGGCGAGGAACGACGCCAGGGTCCAGCCCTCGAGGGCGTCGGCCTCGGGCAGGGCAGGTGCGGCGAGGTGGTCCATGAACCACACCGAGTGCAGCCCGGCCTCCTCGGCGGCGAGCACCCGCGCCTCGATGGTGGCGGGATCCATCCGCAGCTGCGGGAGCATCACACCCCCGGCGACACGACCGGCCATCCCGGCAGCCTCCCACGGCCTGCCCGTCGTCGGGTCGGTCACGTCGGTGACGACCTCGATGTCGGTGACGACCTCGATGTCGTGGACCACCGTGGCGGTGGCTAGGGACCTTGATGTCGGTGACGACCTTGATGTCGGTGACGACCTTGATGTCGGTGACGACCTTGATGTCGGTGACGACCTTGATGTCGTGGACCACCGTGGCGGTGGCTCGGGACCTTGATGTCGGTGACGACCTGGATGTCGTGGACCACAGTGGCGGTGGCTGGTGGCCTGAACGTCGGCGCCGGCGGCCGGTAGGGTCCGCGGCATGGGGAGGTCGCTCGTGGAGAGGCCGGGGGAGCGGTCGTCGCGTCGGACCGTCGTGGCGGCGGTCGGTCTGGCGCTGGCCGCCGTCGCCACCGCCTGCTCGGGCGGCGGGTCGTCGCCGGGGGGTCCGAACGGCACCCGCGACTGGACCCCGGTCCCCGATGGCGGCATCCCCACGACGGCAGCGGGCACTGCGGACCGAACGACCGGGTCGACGCCCGGGACCGCGCCCGTGCGGCGCAGCATCGTGGTCACCGGGCAGGTGGCGGTGAACCCCGGGATCCGCCAGGGCGTGGCCCGGGCGGCCGACGTGGCTGGCTGGGTGCTCTCCACCAACAACGCGCTCGTGGCCACCACCGACGACCCGCAGGTCGAGCGGGGCAAGGCCGACCCGGCCATCCCGGCCGACCTGGCGGCGCGCTCGTACGACCACGTGGGCGACGTCGATGTCGACGCCGGCATCCTCTGGGCGCCGATCGAGAAGGACGACAAGGCGGCCGGCACCCAGGTCATCGCCCGCTACGACCCCACCACCCTCGCCTTCGTCGGCGCCCAGGAGGTGCCCCAGCACCACGCCTCGTTCGTGGCCGCGGCCGACGGGATCGTCTACTCGGCCGACTTCTTCGACGACGACGCCATCACCCGCTACCGCTGGGACGGCACCACGCTGCAGCCGCTGGCGCCGCTGGCCATGTCGACCACGGTGAAGCGCATCCAGGGCGGCGACGTGGCCGACGGCGCGCTGTGGCTGTCGACCGACGACGAGGCCAACGGCCTGTACCGCGTCGACCTGACCACCGGCGATGTGCAGTCGCTCGGGTCGGTCGGCCACGTCGAGGGGGAGGGGGAGGGGATCGACGCCACCCCGCAGCCGTCCGGGCTGTTGCACGTGCTGGTGGGCGACGAGGCCTCCATCGGCATGTGGCTGGTCGACGTCCGGGTGGTCGCGACCCCGGGCTGAGCCCCGCCCGAGGCCGCCGAAGGGGGGCCTCGTCGCCCCGGTCGCGAAACCTGACATGGGTGTTAGTTTTCGCCCGGACCAGAGCCGCGCCGACCCGAGCGAGCTCGTGACGATCCGGGGGACGAGATGGCGATCAGCGTGCTGGCGCACCGTGACGAGCTGGGCGTGAAGGGCGCCCGCCTCTTCATCGACGGGACGTGGCAGGAGGGCGGCGCCGATCCGTGGACCCACGTCCACCCGGCGTCGAACGAGGACGTGGTCACCTTCGGCACCGCCACCGAGGCCCAGGTGGCCGAGGCGGTCGCCGCCGCTCGCCGCGCCTTCGACGACGGCGGCTGGACCAGCTGGGGCGCCCGCGACCGGAAGCGGCTGCTGCAGCGCATCTCGACGCTGATCGCCGAGCACGGTGAGGAGCTCGACCGGCTGCAGACCCTCGACAACGGCATGCCGGTGTCGTTCAGCTCGATCTACCAGGTGTCGTCGGGCATCGCCGCCGACATCTTCGACTACCACGCCGGCTGGGTCGACCGCATCGCCGGCGAGACGCTGCCGCACTACAACGGCGGCCCGGGCGTGTTCCTCACCTTCCGCGAGCCGGTCGGCGTCGTGGCCGGGATCATCCCGTGGAACGCCCCGCTCATGCTGTTCGCCCAGAAGGTGGCGCCGGCGCTGGCCGCCGGCTGCACGATCGTCATCAAGCCGAGCGAGTACGCGTCGCTCGTCACCGTTCGCCTGGTCGAGCTGTGCGAGGAGGCCGGCGTGCCGCCCGGCGTGCTCAACCTCGTGCTTGGCACCGGCCCGGTGGTGGGCGAGGCGCTCATCACGTCGCCCCTGGTCGACAAGATCACCTTCACCGGCAGCCGGGCCGTGGGGCAGCGGATGATGGTGGCCGCCGCCGACGGCATCAAGCGGGTGTCGCTCGAGCTCGGTGGCAAGAGCCCGAACATCGTCTTCCCCGACGTCGACCTCGACGGCACCGCCGCCGGCGTGATGGGCATGGTGTCGATGGGTCTGTCGGGCCAGGGCTGCGTGTGCCACACCCGGGCGCTGGTCCACGAGTCGATCTACGACGAGATGATCGACAAGTTCGCCCTGTTCGCCTCCATCTCCACGCTCGGCGATCCGTTCGACCCGGGCACCACCAGCGGCCCGCTGATCAACGGCCGGCAGCTCGAGCGGGTCACCGGCCTGATCGAGCGGGGGACCGAGGAGGGCGCCCGCCTGGTGTGCGGTGGCGACCGGCCCGACGGCGACCTCGCCACCGGCAACTTCGTGAACCCGACGCTGTTCGCCGACGTCGACAACTCGATGACCATCGCCCGCGAGGAGGTGTTCGGTCCGGTCCTTGCAGTCATCCCGTTCACCAACGAGGAGGACGCCATCCGCTTGGCCAACGACACCGACTACGGCCTGGGCGCGTCGGTGCAGACGTCGGACGTGAAGCGGGCCCTGCGCATCGCCAAGGCGGTGCGGTCGGGCACGTTCGGCATCAACGGCTACACCGTCGTGCCCAACCTGCCCTTCGGTGGCTACAAGACCTCGGGCATGGGTCGCGAGGGCGGTCACGAGGGCATCGACGCCTTCCTCGAGACCAAGAGCGTCTGCATCGCCACCGGCGACTCGCTCATCTGAGCGCCGTCGCCGAGGCCCTGCCGCGCCGCGCCGTGCCCACCTCCTAGGGTCGAAGCGTGCTGCGGGGCGAGGCCGAGGACGACAACGACCGTTGGCTGGCCCTGGCGGTGTGGGCCGGCCTCTGCTTCGGTGGCCCGCTCATCGCCGTCGTGGTCGTCGCCCTGAGGTGGTCCGACCGGGCCTCGCTGGCCCGCCGCCACGCCGTCGCCGCGCGGTGGATGTACGGCGCCGTGCTCGTCGTCTACGTGCCGGTGGTGCTCTGGGTGTTCGGGTTCAGTGGGCCGATGGCCGCGTTCTGGGTGGTCTGGGGCCTGGCGGTGGCCGTCGTGCTCGTGGTGACCCTGCTCGGCGTCGTCGGCGCCCTGCGCTCCCCGGTCCGCAGCACGCCGCCACCGGGGACCGCCGCCATCTGACGCGACCTCTGTGGCATGCCGCGTCGGCAAACGGGTTGTCCACCTCGGCCTTGCAGTGCGACGGTGGTGAGGTGGACGGGATCGCCGACGCGGCGAGGCGGAAGCCGCACATCGGGCTGCGCCGCGAACGGGAACCGATGGGCTCGTGGTCCAGGGGTCCGCATCGGTTCGAGGCGGTCCTGTACGACGCCGCGGGTCACGGCTGGGTCCTGGTGCACCCCGAGGATCGGGCTCGGGGACGGGTGGAGTCCTACGACCACTACGGCGCCGGCGTCGTGGCCCGTGAGGCGGCTGCGGACCTCGACCTCCTGTCGCCGTCGGCCTACGCGGAGAAGTGGGCCGTCCCACCGGAGGTCGTCTCCACCCGTCGCCACCCGAGCTGAGCAGCGGCGGGCCCCCGGCGCTCAGGCCGCGGTGGTGACCTCGGGGTGGCTCGTCTCGGCCAGGGGGCGCGGGCCGGTCTCGGCTACGTCGGCGCGTGCGTTCGCATCGGCGTCCGCATCGGCCTCGGCTGCGGCTGCGGTCTGGGCGTCGTGGTCGAGGGCGGCTTGGTCGAGGGCGGCTTGGTCGAGGGCGGCTTGGTCGGCTTGGGTCCAGGCGCCGTAGAAGCAGTCGCGGGCCCAGGGGGTGAGGCGTTCGCCGGTGCCGGTGCGGCGCCGACCGGGGGGCGGCGGTTCGGGGGGTGGCCCGCCGGGTGGTGCGGGTGGTTCGATGGTGGATCCGTCGGGGGTGACCACGACGAGGAGGCGTTTGCCGCGGCGGTTCTCCCACCTCGTTGACCAGCCTCGTTTGTGGATCTTGCGGTGGTGCTTGCGGCACAACAACACCAGCTCGTCGACCCTCGTGGGACCCACCGGATGCGGCGTGACGTGGTGAGCGATCAGGCGCTTGGTCCGACCGCAGCCCGGGTACTGGCAGCAGCGGTCGCGGGTGAACAGGGCGACGAGCTGGGCGGGGGTGGCGAACCGGGTCGGCGACGTGACCTGCACCGGCACCCCGTCGCGCTCGACCAGCGCGGCGATCCCGGCGTCACAGGCCAGCTCGCGGGCCACGTTGGGGTCCAGCGAGCAGGCACCGGCGAGGCAGGCGTCGGCGCGGGCGAGATCATCCAGCTCGGGGTGCAGGGCGGCTTCGTCGACGCGGACGATGACCTGGAACCGCTGCGGCCCGACGTTCGGTGCGGGCGCGAGCCCGGCGAGGTGATCGGTCGCCAAGGCGATCAACGCATCCACGCGGGTCATCGGCTCGCCCCCGTCACCGCCACCGGCACGGGTGTCTTCGCGGTCGGCGTCGAGCTTGGCGTCGATGGCGGCCTCGAACACCGCGCCGTCCTCGGCGCGGGTGCGGATGTGGGCCTCGTACATCCCGAACTCGTCGAAGTGCCCGTCGAGGTACTCCTCGGACGGGTCCCGACCACCGGCGGCGGTGGGGTCCTTGGGTTGCAGTGGCTTGTACTCGGCGACCAGCCGGGCCAGCTGCGGACCCGTGGCCGCTTCGGCGGCTTCCAACAACCGCGACTCGTTCGCGGGGGTCGCCACCTTCACCAGCGTCGCCGCGACCCCTTCGGAGATCTCCCCGGCGTCGAAGGCTGCCGACAGCTTCGGCAGCTCCGGCAGGCGGCGGGCCAACGCCACCTGCCGGCGGGCCTCGCCGGTGGTCAAGCCGCCTGCCCACGCGAGCCACGCCGAGGTCGACAACGTGTCGATCACCCCGAACGCGCGCAGCTCATCGACCCGGGCCACCAACGCCACCGAACGGGCCTGCAGCTGCGCGATCTGGGACTGCACCGCCCGCAGCTGCACCGACAGCTCCTTCAGCTCGACCTCCTCAGGCGACGGCCCGATGAAGGTCACCCGACCATCGGCGTCGCGGTGGGTGCGCGCCTCGAGCTCGGCCGCCCGAGCCCGCCACCGATCCCGCTCACCAGCCGCGCCATCACCTGCGATTTCGTCGGCGGCCTCCGCTTCGGTCGGGTACATGTGTTCGAGAGATGCACCCTGACCAGCACCGATCCACCGAGATCACGTGCAAGATGTCACACACGGACGCCGTCTCCCGGCGGGCACCGGGTCCCGCCGGCGAACCTGACGGCTGTGTCAGACTGCCGTGGTGGGGGAGCCCGAGCGAGCCGGCAGCAGCGACGACGTGGCCGGCCGGCGGGTGGTGGTGGCCGGGGCGTCGGCGGGCATCGGCCGGGCCACGGCGGTGGCCCTGTCGGCGTCCGGGGTCGACGTCGCCGCGCTGGCCCGCCGCCCCGACGTGCTCGACGAGGTCGTCGTCCAGGCGGCCGCCGACGGCCACCCCGGCGCGATCGTGGCCATCGCCTGCGACGTGCGCGACGACGTCACGTGTCGCGCCGCGGTCGCGACGGCGGCCGACCGCCTCGGGGGGATCGACGCCGTCGTGTACGCCACCGGCGTCAACCACCTCGCGCCCCTCGCAGAGACGACCACCGACGACTGGCGGCGGCTGTTCGAGACCAACGTCGTCGGCGCCGCCTCGGTCGTGGCCGGCGCGCTGCCCGCGCTGCGGGTCAGCGGCGGCCGGGTGGCGCTGCTGTCGTCGGACTCGGTCGCCGACCCTTGGCCCGGCCTCGGCGCCTATGCGGCCACGAAGGCGGCCCTCGAGACGGTCACCGCTGCGTGGCGGGCCGAGGAGCCCGACGTGACCTTCAGCCGCGTGGTCGTCGGGCCCACGATCACCGGCATGGCCGAGGCGTGGGACCCCGAGCGCTCGGTGGCGATGTTCGAGCGGTGGCACGCCGAGGGCCGGTTCGAGGGCGTCGATCCGCAGCCGCCCGAGGTGGTGGCGGCCGAGCTGGTGCGGTGGGTCGCGGCGGCCCGACCGCCCGAGGAGCTCGACCTGCAGTGGCTGGCCCGGCCGTCGGAGGCCTCCGGGGGCTGACCACGAACCTGACTACCATGTCAGGTTTCGAGACCGACGCCGACCGGCCCGGGCACGCCCGCCGGCGGCGATCACCGCAGGGGGACGCGACGGGCCATGCCCATCCACTACGAGCAGCACCCGGGGGGCCGTGACGGCCTCGAGCACGTCGTGCTCATCACCATCGACCGGCCTGAGGCGAAGAACTCGCTCGACCTGTACCACTTCCGCGACCTCGCCGGTGCGTGGAAGCGCTTCCGCTACGACGACGAGGCGTGGGTGGCGATCGTGACCGGCGTCGATCGCAGCTTCATGTCGGGCGCCGACCTCAAGACCTACATCCCCCAGATCACCGAGCTGGCCAAGGAGATCGGCAAGGGCGAGGTGACCGAGGTCGACGGCTGCAAGCTGTCCGACGGCACCCGGGCCGTGCTGCGCGACGCCAAGATCTACAAGCCGATCATCGCCGCCATCAACGGGCCCTGCGTCGCCGGCGGCATGGAGATGCTCGGCGGCGTCGACATCCGGGTGGCCACCGACCACGCCACCTTCGGCGTGATGGAGCCCAAGCGCGGCCTGTTCGCCGGCGGTGGCACCACCGCCCGCCTGCCCCGCCAGATCCCGTTCCCCGCCGCCATGGAGTTCCTGCTCACGGCCGAGCGGTTCCCGGCGTCGCGGGCGCTCGAGCTGGGCTTGATCAACGAGATCGTGCCCGAGGACGAGCTGCTCGACCGGGCCTTCGACTGGGCTCGCCGCATCGTCGTGAACGCGCCGCTGGCCGTGCAGGCCACGAAGGAGAGCGTGCTGCGCGGCCTGGGTGGCACGCTCGACGACGCCTACGGGATCGAGCAGGAGCTGTCGAACAAGGTCTTCGCCAGCGAGGACGCCAAGGAGGGGCCGAAGGCCTTCGCCGAGAAGCGCGACCCGGTGTGGCAGGGGCGGTGACCTCGTGAGCGCCGGGGCCGACCCGCGGTCGGTCTGCATCATCGGCGTCGGGCAGCGCACGTGGCGCCCCGACGACCCCGAGCTGCTCGACGGCTGCGCCCCCGAGCCGCTGGCCATGTGGGAGCAGGTCGTGCGGGCGGCGGCCGAGGACGCCGGGGCCGCTGGTGGCGCCGCGGCCGTGCTCGGCCGCCTCGACGATCGCCGCGTGATCTACAGCCAGACGTGGCAGTACGACGACCCCGCCGGTCGCCTCGCCGAGCGCCTCGGCCTCGACGGTGGCGAAGGCACCTACACCGGCATCGGTGGCACCCGCCCGCTGCAGGAGCTGTCGTCGCTGGCGGCGCGGATCGCGAGCGGCGAGGTCGGTGCCGGCGTCGTCGTCAGCGGCGAGGCCCTGGCGACGGTGCGCCGCATCAAGAAGGCGGGGGAGAAGCCTGCCTTCTCGTTCCGCGACCCCGAGCGCAAGCCCTTCCCGCTCGAGGCCCCCTTCCTCGACACCGAGATCAGCCACGAGGTCTTCCAGGCGTGGCTCACCTTCGCCACGTGGGACGTGGGTCGCCGGGCGGCCCGCGGCGACGACCCCACGGCCTACCGGGCCGCCATCGGCCGCACCATGGCGCCGCTCACCGAGGTGGCCGCCGCCAACCCCTGCGCGTGGTTCCCGGTCGCCCGCGCTGCCGACGAGCTGGTCACCGCCACCGCCGACAACCGCATGGTCGGCTACCCCTACACCAAGCTCGTCGTGAGCGTGATGGACGTCGACATGGCCGCCGCCGTCATCGTGGCCAGCACGCAGGTGGCCGACGAGCTGGGCGTGCCCGACGAGCAGCGGGTGCACCTTCGGGGCTGGTGCTACGGCACCGATCCCACCTACCTGGCCGAGCACCACTCGTTCGCGTCGGTGCCCGGCATGGCGGCCACCACCGGCGAGGCGCTGCGGGCCGCCGGCGTGGGCATCGACGACGTGGCCCACCTCGACCTCTACTCGTGCTTCCCGTCCTCGCTGCACCACGCCGCCGACGCCAACGGCATCTCGCCGACCGACCCTCGTGGCCTCACCGTCACCGGCGGCCTGCCGTACTTCGGCGGTCCGGGCAGCGGCTACGGCACCCACGCGGTGGCGACCATGGCCGACGTGTTGCGATCCGATCCCGGGTCGCTCGGGCTCACCACGGGCGTCGGCATGCACATGACCAAGCACGCTGCCGCGCTGTGGTCGACGGCGCCCCCTGCCGGGCCCCTCCCACGCCCCGACGAGGCGGCGGTCCAGGCCGCGCTGGACGCCCGGCCGCGGCGCACCATCGTGCCGGCGGCCACCGGACCGGCCACGATCGCCACCTACGCGGTGGTCCACGGGCGCGACGGCGGGCCGGAGTGGGCGCTCATCGTCGCCGACCTGCCGTCGGGCGAGCGCTGCTACGCCCGGGCCGTCGACGCCGAGCTGCTGGCCGCGCTCGAGGCCGACGAGTGGGTCGGCCGCCCGATCACGCTGCGCGACGGCGGTGGCGGGATCAACCTGGTCGAGGCCTGAGGCCGCCGCCGCGGTCGCTCGGGTCGGCGGGGGGTCGGGCTACGGTTTGGTGCTCGCCGTGACCGAGGCCCGGCACCGGCGGTCCGTCCCCCTCCCGAGGAGCCGTCCCGTGGCCCGTTCCGTGCGCTCGTCCGCCCTCCGCCTGGTCGCCGCCCTCGGCGTGGCGACGCTGTCGATGGTCGGGGGCCTGGCGTCGCCGGCCCACGCCGCCGACCAGGAGATCGTCCTCACCAAGGCGGTCAACGGACCGGCCCCTTCGGGGGCCAGCTACCAGGTGCAGCTGACGTGCCAGCCCGAGGGGGTCATCTCGGGCGGCTTCGTCTTCTCCGGTCCCGGCACCCAGAACGTCGACGCCACCGGCATCACGAACTGCACGGTCAGCGAGCCGGGCACCGGGGGTGCCGCCTCGGTCGCCTTCCGCTGCCAGGCCACCGGCGCGGCGCAGTGCGTCAGCGAGACGACGCTGCAGTTCACCGGTGGGGTTGGCAGCGTCACGATCACCATCACCAACACGTTCAACCCGCCGACGACCACGACGACGGCGCCCACCACGACGACGACGGCGCCGACCACCACGTCCACGTCGACCACCACCTCGACCTCGACCACCACGTCGTCGACCACGACCACCACGGCGCCGGCCACCACCAAGGCGCCGGGCACCACGCCGGGCACGGCGCTGTCGACGGCCACCACCGAGGGCGGCTCGAACCTGACCCCGGCGATCATCGTGGCCGTCGTCGCCGGGGTGGGCGTGGTGGCGCTGGTGATCGCCCTCATCGTGCGCCGTCGGAACGAGGCCGCCGGGCCGCCTCCGCCCGACCTCGACGGCACCGGCGACACCACCACCCTGCCGGGTGGCGGCAGCCGCCCCGACGCCGGCCCCTACGGCCCGTCCGAGCCGCCGGTCGACCCACCGGCCCAGAGCTGAGCGCTCGACCGGCCCACCGGCCGAACCGCCCGGCCGCAGCCGTGGCCTGACGCGGAGCCAACGTGGCCCGGCTGCTCGTCGACCTCAGCCCGCTGCGCACGTCGCGCCAGTACCGGCTGCTCTTCTCCGGCCAGGCCGTCTCGTACGTCGGCACGCAGCTGACGGCAGTCGCCGCGCCGTACCAGGTCTTCGTCCTCACCGACTCGTCGTTCGCGGTCGGCATGCTCGGCCTGGCCCAGGTCGTCCCGCTGGTGGTCGGGTCGCTGCTCGGCGGCGCCTGGGCCGACACCCACGACCGCCGCCGGCTGCTGCTCATCGCCCAGCTGCTGCTCGGCGTCACCAGCGCCGGGCTGGCGATCAACGCCTTCGTCGCCACCCCGCAGGTGTGGCTCATCTACGTTCTCACCGCGCTGGCGGCGGGGTTCTCCGGGCTCGACCACCCGACCCGCTCGGCGGCGGTGCCGAACCTGGTGGGTCGTCGCGACCTGCCGGCGGCGCTGGCGCTCAACCAGCTGATGTGGCAGCTCGGCCTGGTCGTGGGGCCCGCGCTGGCCGGCCTGCTCATCGCCCGGGTGTCGATCGCGTCGACCTACGCCCTCGACGTGGTGTCGTTCGCCGTGGCCGCCGTGACGCTGCTGCGGATGGCGCCGATCCTGCCGGCCGGCGTGCACCCTGGTGGCGGCCGGGCATCGATCCTGGAGGGGCTCCGGTTCCTGAGGGGTCGCCAGGCGCTGCAGGGAACCTTCGTCATCGACATCAACGCCATGATCTTCGGGATGCCGCGGGCGCTGTTCCCCGCGCTCGGCACCGACGTGTTCGGCGGCCCCGAGGCGGTGGGCCTGCTCTACGCGGCGCCGGCGGCGGGCGCCTTGGGCGCGGCCATCTGGTCGGGATGGGCCGGCCGGGTCGACGGTCAGGGGCGGGGCGTCATCTGGGCCGTGGTCGCCTGGGGCGCGGCGGTGGCCCTGTTCGGGCTGAGCCCGTGGCTGTGGCTGGCGCTGCTGCTGCTGGCCGTGGCGGGCGCCGCCGACGTCGTGTCCGCGGTCTTCCGCAACTCGATCCTGCAGCTGACCGTGCCCGACCGCCTCCGGGGCCGCTTGTCGTCGGTGCACATCGCCGTGGTCACCGGCGGCCCGCGCCTCGGCGATGTCGAGGCCGGCGCGGTGGCCGCCCTCACCACCCCCACCTTCGCCGTGGTCTCTGGTGGCGTGGCGTGCATGGCGGGCGCCGCGCTCATCGCCCGGCTGATGCCTGCCCTCGGGCGCTGGCGGCTGGCCGACCACGTCGACGACCACCTCGAGGACCACGGCACCGAGGGCGAGCACCGCGAAGAGCAGCGTCGCATCGTCGACGACGGCCTCGCCGACGACGGCCTGGGGTGACCGCAGTCGTCGCCGACCGTGGTCAGGCCAGCTTGGTGATCTCGGCGAAGCCCTCGCGCAGGCAGTCGACGAACACGTCGTGGTCGGGGATGGCGGCGGGGTCCATGGTGATGCCGAGGTTCACGTCGTCCTGGTAGGAGAGCAGCACCACGTTGCACGCCGACCCGGTCATCGGGCCGAGGGCGACCTGGGCCTCGACGGCGGCGCCGGCCATGAAGACCGGGATGGGCGCGCCAGGCACGTTCGACGTGATGAAGTCGACGCCCTTGAGCATCGAGCCGAACACGGCGGTGGTGGCGGTGACCGGCAGTCGGTTGAGCAGGCCGGCGAGGGGGTCGCTGAGGGCCAGCGCCGGTTCGGCCCGCTGCTGGGCCACCAGCTCGCGGATGGCGTTCATGCGGCGCAGCGGGTCGTCGATGCCGACCGGCACGGGGAAGCGGGCGGGGACGAACTGGTTGCCGGCGCGGTTGGCGGTGCTGGCGTCGCGCACGTTGATCGGCATCGTCATGCGCAGGTCGTCGACCGTGTAGCCGTGGTGCTCGTGGTAGAGGCGCAGGCCGCCGGCGACGCCACCGACGAACGCGTCGTTGAGGTGGCCCTGCACGATGCGGGCCGCCCCCTTCAGCTCGCCGAGCGGCACCTGCAGCATGTCGAAGCGCACCGACAGCGACCGATCGACCATGAGCGGGCTCAGCGGCTTCGTCGCCGGCGACAGGAGGCGCACCACGGACCCGCCGGTGCGGATGGCGTCGACGCCCACGCCGACGGGGTCGGCGGCCAGTCGGCGGGCCCGATCGATGGCGGACCCGACGAGGCCGTGCATCGAGCCGAGCTGGCGCTCGGCCTCGTAGCGGACGGCGTCGACCATGCGCCGACCCTCGCCCAGGTCGTGGGGCAGGGGCTCAGGGGGCATGTCGCGCTCGACCGCCGGGTGCCGTTCGAGGTCGAGCATCTCCATCTGCAGCTTCACGCCGCCCACGCCGTCGGTGATGGCGTGGTGGACCTTGCCGATCACCGCGGCCTTGCCGTCGGCCAGCCCCTCGACGACGGTGAACTCCCACAGCGGGCGGGCTCGGTCGAAGCCCTGCATGGCGATGGGCTCGGCGATCTCGAACACCTCGCGTGCCGTGCCGTCGTCGATCGTGCGCATCCACCGCAGGTGGTAGGCGAGGTCGAAGTTCGGGTCGACCTCCCAGCGTGGCGGGGCGATGGAGTACGGGTGGCCGAGGACGCGCTGGCGGAGCCGGGGCACCACGCGGGAGGCGCGGTCCATGACGCGGGTGAACCGGTCGCGGTCGGGGGCCTGGTCGAGGAAGGTGACGAAGGTGATGGTGCTCCGCAGCAGCGGGTCCTTCTCGATGCTCCACATGAGCGCATCGGCGTCGCTCATGCGGGGCTCGAACTCGAACTGGTCGATGGCCGAGAGGTCGGTCATGGCGGATCCCCCCGAGGGTGGTGCGGGTGCGTCGCGTCGGTCGGTTCCCGCCCGGCCGGCTCGGTCAGGGTAGTGGGCCCTCCGCCCAGGGGCCGATCCGGTCGGCGGCGTCGTCCATACAGCGCCCGTAGCCCAGGGATGGCAGGCTCGGCCCATGGGGGACGGGGGAGGCGGCCACCGATCGCTCGTGCGCGCGGCGCGCCGGCAGGTGTCGGTCCTCGTCGGCCGGGCGCCGGCCAAGACGCTGCTCTGGCAGCTCGTCAAGGAGCAGCGGTGGTGGCTGGGGGCCGCCATCGCCATCTCGGCCGTCGGCTTCCTGTTCCAGATCGCCCTCGGTCAGGCCGCGGTGGCGGTGGTCGACGAGGGGGTGACGAACCGGACGGCGCCGCTCGGACCGCTGGTGGTCCGCATGGCGACCCTCGGCGTCCTCTACGTGACCCTGACCGTCGGCTCGGTGCTGATGATGACCCGGGTCCGGTGGACCATCGAGTACCGCGTCCGCACGGTGCTGCACCGCTCGCTGCTGGCCGAGCAGGTCGACGACGACGACGTGGCCACCGGTCAGGTCGTCACCCGCTCGGTCGCCGACCTGGCGCAGCTGAACAACGTCGTCTACCTCGTGCCGGTGCTGCTGGCCGGGGCCCCGGCCGTGCTGGCCGGCATGGTCTACCTCGGCTACCTGAACCTCCCGCTGATGCTGGTGACGTTCTCGTGCCTGCCCGTGAACCTGTACCTGGTGCTGCGGATCCGGGGACGCATCCGATCCCTGTCGTGGCTGCAGCTGCAGGAGACGGCCGAGGTCACCCGGGCCATCGACGAGCCGATCCGCGGCATCCGGGTCGTGAAGCTGTTCGGGCGCGAGCCGTCGGTCGTGGCCGGGGTGGCGAGGGCGGCCCGTCGCGCTTACCGGTTCGCCCTCACGCGCGTGCGGGTCCTGGCCCGGGCCAACGCCCTGTTGCGGCTGGTGCCGGCGCTCAGCCAGGCGGCCCTGCTGCTCCTGGGCGCACGGGCGGTGCAGGGCGGCTCGCTCACGACCGGCCAGTTCCTCGTGTTCTTCGTCGGCTCGGGCCAGGTCGTGTTCTTCGCCCAGTCGTTCACCACCATCCTCGACGGATGGAGCTTCGCTCGCACCGGCAGCTCGCGCATCGGTGAGCTGGTGGACCCCGGCGGGGTCGGCGTCGGCGACCGCATCGTCGGTGACGACCGGTCCGGCGGCGACGAGGCCGACCCGTTCGGCCGGCCCCGGGTGGGGTGGGGCTGCGAGCACCTGTCGCTGGCGGTCCCCGGCGGCGAGGTCACCGAGCCGACCTCGGTGGCGGTCGCGCCCGGCACCGTCGCCCTCGTCACCGCCCCGGCGGCGCTGTCCCTGCCGGCCGTGGCCCGGGTGCTCACCGGCGCGGCGCCGGCGATCGGCGGGTCGGTCTGGCTGGAGGAGGCCGACCTCCACGAGCTGCCCTCCTGGTCGGCTCGTGCTCGGCTGCGGGTGCTCGACAGCGAGCCCTACCTGTTCGCCCGGTCCGTGCGCGACAACCTGCTGCTGGGTGCCACCGCGTCCGGGCTCGACGGTCGCGCCGCCGCCGACGACCGGGCCGCCGACGACCGGGCCGCCGACCTGGAGCGCGCCCTTCGCTCGGCCCGCGCCGACGAGGTGGTGGCCACGCTGCCGGGCGGGCTCGACGAGGTCCTCGGCGACCGGGCCATGAACCTCTCGGGCGGCCAGCGCCAGCGGCTCGCCCTGGCCCAGGCGCTGCTGGCCGAGCCCCGCGTGCTGGTGCTGGTGGAGGCGCTCTCGGGCGTCCACACCGCCATGGAGGCCGAGATCCTGGCCGCCATCCGGGCGGCCTACCCCGACCTCGTGGTGCTGTACCTCAGCACCCGCCCGTCGGCGGCGGCGGCGGTCGACCAGGTGGTCGACCTCGGTCCCGCGGTGGACGCGGCCCCGGCGACCGCGGTCGCCGCCGACCCATCGTCGACGGCGGCGGCGCTCGAACCCGGGCGACCCCAGGCCGTGGCGCTCGACCTGGCCATGGCCGCCGTGCACGGCGACGGCGGCCCCCCCGTCGAGGAGGCCCCCGGACCGCCGCCGGTGGTGCTGGCCGACGACGAGCCCCGGTGCGACGACGCCGACGAGGACGACCCGGCACCGCCGAGGCTGGCCAACCTGGCCCGGCCCTTCCGTCGGGCGCTCCCGGCCCTGTCCGGGGTGATGGTGGCCATCACCCTCATCGGGCTGGCCCCGCAGTGGCTGTTCGGCGAGGTCAACGACGCCATCGAGTCCGGAGGTCAGACCACCCGCTACGCCGTCATCCTGGTGGCGCTGGCGGCCGTGGGTGCGCTGGCGCAGTGGTGGTTCGACGTCAACGCCGCCCGGCTCGCCAACGGGATGCTCTACCTGTTGCGCGTCCGCCTGGTGCGCCGCCTCGCCTGGCTCGGCCTCGCCTACTACGACCGCGAGCTGCCCGGCTACGTCGCCACCCGGGTGCTCCACGACCTCGAGGAGGTCACCACCTTCGCCCGGGCCGTGGCCACCCGCCTGGTCACCGTCGTGCTGACCCTGTGCTTCGCCGTGCTGTTCATGGCCCTGGTCGGAGCGCAGCTGGTGTTCGTCATCCTGGGCGTCGTCGCCACCGCCGTGGTCGTCACCCTGATCGAGGTGCCCCTGGCCCGTCGCGCCTACCTGCGCCAGCGGGCTGCCCTCGGCGACGTCATCGCCCGGCTCGAGGAGGACTACAACGGCCGGGCCGCGCTGGATGCGGCCGGGGCCGGGGTCGAGGCGGGGGCGTCGTTCGACGAGCTGGCCGAGCGCCTGCGCCGGGCCGAGCGCTGGGCGGCGCTCCTCGCCGGCGGCTACGGCATGGCCATCCAGTGGATCGCCGAGATCGGCGGTGCCCTCATCATGTGGCGGTCGGGCGAGCTGGTGCTCGGCGGCGCCCTTTCGATCGGCGCCATGCTGACCGTGCGGCTCTACCTCCAGCAGGCCCTCAACCCGATCATGGAGCTGGGCAACCTGCTGCAGCAGCAGCTGCGGGCCCGGGTCTCGTTCGATCGCCTGCGCCAGCCCTACGAGGCCGACGTCCTGCCGGTGGAGCGACCCGACGCCGTCGACTGCGACGCGCTGCCCGGCGACATCGAGCTCGACGACGTGCACTTCCGCTACCCGGGCACCACGCGAGAGGTGCTGGCCGGCACGTCGCTGCGGCTGCCGGCCGGGCGGACCATCGCGGTCGTCGGCCCGACCGGGGCGGGCAAGTCGACGGTGGCCAAGCTGGTCACCCGCGTGTACGACCCCGATCGGGGCGCGGTGCGGGTCGGAGGGGTCGACCTGCGCGACCTCACCCTGGCGTCGGTGCGCCGCCGCATCGGGGTCGTCCCCCAAGAGCCGTTCCTGTTCGGCGGCACCGTCGCCGACAACGTCGCCTACGGCCGTCCGGATGCTCCGCGCGTCGAGCTCGAGGCGGCGGTGGCCGCGGTGGGCGCGACCGCCGGGCTCGCCGACCTGCCGGGTGGCCTCGACGCGCCGGTGCTCGAGGAGGGCATCAACCTGACCCCCCAGCAGCGCCAGCTGGTGGCCCTGGCCCGGGCCTGGCTGGTGGCCCCCGACGTGCTCGTGCTCGACGAGTCGACGTCGGCCCTCGACGAGCGCACCGAGCTGGCCGTGCTCGACGCCCTGGCCCGCCGCACCGGCACGACCGTGTTCGTCACCCACCGCGAGCAGGTGGCCCATGCTGCCGACGTGCGGGTGCTGGTCGACCACGGCGGGGGCGTGGTCGTCGACGACGCCACCGCCCAGGCCGCCCTGCTCGAGGCCTGACCGCTCCGACCGCTCAGCGACGCGGCTCGGTCAGTCGCACTTGACGCCCTCGGAGGGCTGGTAGAGCCCCACGAAGGTGTCGGTGCTGGTCTTGCCGTCGGCGACCGCGGTGCGCGTGCGCTCGGTGGTGACCTTCGTGCAGGGGCCCTTGGGCTCCTTGGTCTGGTTGGTCTGGTCGCCCTTCATGAAGGGCGTGGAGTAGAGGGTGACCGTCACCGAGGTGTCGGTGTAGGTGGGCCAGACCAGCACGCCGTAGGGCGTGTTGTTGCGGATCTTCAGGTCGGGGCTGGTCCACGAGATCGTGGCCTCGCGCCCGTACGGGTAGCGGTCGATGTAGATCGAGTGCATCTGGTAGGCGGGGATGTCGAGCCCACCGAAGAAGGCGGCGTTGAACGTGGTCGCCGCGAACTGGGACACGCCGCCGCCGACGTCCTCGTCGTACTTGCTGTCGTAGATCACCGGGGCCTTCACGAAGCCCTTGGCCTCGGTGCGCTGGCCCACCGCCTCGTTGAGCGAGAGGGTGGCGCCGGGCTCGATCACCTTGCCCTTCATCAGGTCGGCGAACCGGTGGATGTTGGTGACCCGGGGCTGGCCGGCAGGGTAGGGCGTGGTGAAGGTGGCGATCTGGGTGGTGATGCCGAGCTTGTCGGCCCAGGCCTTGTCGTGGGCGGGCTGCACGGTCTCGAGCTGGAGGTCGACCCGGCCCTTGCCCTGCTGCAGCGCGGTGACGATGCCCGACACCGACTCGGGTGTGCAGCAGCGCTGGCCGGCGGTGCCGGGCACCACCGCGACCTTGCCGTCGGGGCCGACCGTGAAGCCGGTCTCGACCACCGGCGTGCCCACGGTGCCGAGGATGCGGGTGACGTCCTCGCTCACCTTGGCCGGGTCGACCGACAGCACGAGCCCGTTGGGCCCGAGCGAGGCCGTGAGCCACGAACGCAGGATCTTGGCGTCGACGACGCCGCTCTTGTTGCCGAGGTAGATCGACAGCCGCTTGTCGGTGAGCTGGTTGGCCTGGTCGACGAGGGTCTGCACCTGGGCGTCGGTCGTCTTGGGGGGCAGTGGCACGACGGGGGCGGCCACGGTGATGGTGCGCTGGCTCTGGCGGGCGGCGGTGGCGGCGGCGTCGGCCGCGGCTGCGGCATCGATGGTCTGGCCGGGCACGCCGGCCACCAGCGCGATCGACGAGCCGGTGGACGAGAGGTTGGGCTCGGTGGGCGGCACGTTCACCTGCGCCTCGAGCGGAGCGAGGGCGGTGGTGGCGGCCGAGGGGTCGACCGTGAAGGTGGGGGCGATGGTTCGCTGGTCGAAGAACGAGGTGATCCAGGCCACGGGGCGGGCCAGGAGGAAGCCGCCGGCCCTGGCGTCCCACGCCTGCTGGGCCAGCGCGCGCTCGTCGACCCGGACGCCGAGGGCGCCGAGCGTGGTGGTCTGCTCGCCCTTGGGCGTGGTGACGGTGACGGGCACTGCCGCCCACTGGTCGGCCACCTGGTGGGTGGCCCGCCACAGGTCGGGGCCGTTCATCCCGCCCACCGCGGTGCCGTCGATGGCCACGTTGCGGGGCACCTCGTCGCTGGCGCGTGCGCTGTCGACGCCGAAGGCGACGAGGCCGACGACCAGCACGCCGACGACGACGAGGGCGGCGATCAGGAGGGTGCGACCGGGGCCTCGGCGGCGGCCGGAACGGCGAGCAGGCACGACCACCACCCTCGCACGTGGCGGTGCACGAGTGGCGTCACCCGGCGCCGGTCGCGGCCGGGCGGCTCGACGGTCGCGGCCGGTTGGCGTCGTGGGCGGGGCCGGTGCGAGGCTGCTTGCTGACCGACCGATCAAGAGAGGCAAGGGGGTCCAGGATGGCTGGTCTCTGCGAGGGGCGCGTCTGCATCGTCACCGGTGCGGGACGGGGGATCGGGCGCGAGCACGCCCTGATGCTGGCGGCGGAGGGGGCCAAGGTCGTGGTGAACGACCTCGGCGGCTCCATGGACGGGAGCGGCTCGGAGGCCGGTCCGGCCCAGCAGGTGGTCGACGAGATCGTCGCCGCCGGTGGGCAGGCGGTGGCCAACACCAGCGACATCTCCGACTGGGCGGGCGCCAAGGCGCTGATCGACCAGGCGGTCGAGGCCTTCGGCCGGCTCGACGTGCTCATCAACAACGCCGGCATCCTGCGCGACCGCATGCTCACCAACATGAGCGAGGCCGAGTGGGACGCGGTCATCAAGGTGCACCTGAAGGGCACCGCCGGTCCGGCGCACCACGCCGCGGCCTACTGGCGTGAGCAGTCCAAGGCCGGCGCCGAGGTCGACGGCCGGATCATCAACACGTCGTCGCCCTCGGGGATCTACGGCAACGTCGGCCAGACCAACTACGGCGCCGCCAAGGCGGGCATCGCCGCCTTCACGGTCATCGCCGCCATGGAGCTCGCCCGCTACGGCGTCACCGTCAACGCCATCGCCCCCGCCGCCCTCACCCGCATGACCGAGAACCTCGGCATGGGTCAGGCCCCCGACGACATCAAGGAGAAGATGTCGCCGCGGTGGATCGCCCCCATCGTCACGTGGCTGGCCTCGAGCGAGTCGGCCGGCGTGACCGGCCGGGTCTTCGATGTGACCGGCATGCGCCTCGGCATCTCCGAGGGCTGGCACATCGGCCCCACCGTCGAGCCCGTCGACGACCCGTCGGCCATCGGCCCGCTGGTCGAGGAGCTGGTCGGCAAGGCGCGTCCCAACGCCGACATGAGCGGCCACGACCGCAAGGAGGCCTGAGGTGCCGATCGACCCCTCCGCCGTCGGCGCCCGCAGCGAGCCCACCGAGCACTCGTGGGGCTCCAAGGACGCCATCCTCTACGCCCTCGGCGTCGGTGCCGGCACCGACGAGCTGGCCTTCACCACCGAGAACACCAGCGACACCCCGCAGCGGGTGCTGCCGACCATGGCCGTGGTGCTGGCCACCGGGTTCTTCGGCGCCTTCTCGAAGATCGGCGACTTCAACCCCGCCATGCTCGTGCACGGCGAGCAGGCCATCGAGCTGTTCGGTGAGATCCCGGTCAAGGGCACGGTCAGCACGGTCGGCGAGATCACCGGGATCTACGACAAGGGCAAGGGTGCGCTGATCGTGTGCGAGTCGACCTCGACGAACGTCGAGACCGGCGAGCCGCTGTTCCGCAACACCTTCGCCGCGTTCATCCGCGGCGAGGGCGGCTTCGGTGGCGACCGGGGCCCGTCGGGGCCGAAGAACGAGGCGCCCGAGCGCGAGCCCGACCACGTCGTCACCTACCAGACCCGCGACGACCAGGCGCTGCTGTACCGCCTCTCGGGCGACCGCAACCCGCTGCACTCCGACCCCGCGTTCGCTGCCATGGGCGGGTTCGACCGCCCCATCCTGCACGGCCTGTGCACGTACGGCTTCACCGGTCGGGCGCTGCTGCACACGCTCTGCGGGTCCGACCCGTCGCGCTTCCGCGGCATGGAGGGGCGGTTCTCCTCGCCGGTCCTGCCGGGCGAGGCCCTCACCGTGTCGATGTGGGTCGACGGCGACCAGGCGACCTTCCGCACCGCCGGCGGCGACGGGCGCACCGTCCTCGACGGTGGCCGCTGCCGCTTCACCGCCTGATCGAGCCGCGCTATCGTCCGCCAGCCCCTCGCCCGACGGTCGGGCGGTGCGGGGACGAGCGGGAGGACCGGTCATGGCGGACCTGGCGGCGCAGGCGTATCAGGTGCTGGGCAGCGAGCCTCCACCCGGCCACGAGCTGCTGGCGATCGCCGCCCTGCACCGGACGCCACCCCAGGGGTGGGGCGGGGTCTTGGGCGGCGGAGCGATCGGCGCGGCCTCCGAGGCGTCGCGCGGCGGCGCGATGCCTGCCCGGCCGACGAAGGCGAGCGATGCCCGGGCCATCCTGAAGGCCCAGGACGCGCTGGGCCTCTGCAAGGCCATGGTCTGGGGGGTCAACCAGCACAACCTCCTGGTCTTCAAGGCAGGCGGGATGCGACAGCGGACGCCGGTCAAGCTGGTGGCCCGCATCCCGGTCCAGGCCGTGACCCTCGAAGGCCACAAGAAGAAGTCGATCGCGGTCACCATCCGCGGCGTGCCCGTGGAGGTGGCGGGCGAGACGGCACCGATGACCGAGCTCGCCGAGGCGATCCGCTCGGTGATCGGGGGTCCTCCCGCCGGGTGATCGGCACCGGTCGGGTGGCGGCGCGGCCGAGGATCCGCGCTGCCACCCGGCGGTGCTGGCGGTGGTGGCGCCGACCAGAGCGCCACCACGATCGTCAGGCCGGGCCGTCGGCCCAGGCCGGCGGGTGGACCATGATCTGGCGGGCCAGCTCGGCGAACAGCGGCGTGTGGAAGTCGGACCACTTGGCCAGCGTCTTGTTGGCGTCGAGCTCGAGCTGGCTGCCGTCGGCGAAGAAGAAGCGCACCCGTTGCGCGAGCGTGCCGGGCTGGTCGAATGCCACCTGGAACGTGCTGCGGTCGAGCACGAGGACCTCGCGCTTCACCTTCAGCCCGCGGTTGGTGGGCCGATAGTCGAAGAGGTGGACGCGGGTCTCGGTGGCCGCCACCGCCAGGTTGGGGGGCAGCCCACCGCTGGCCTTCTTGGCCGAGCGGTTGCGGATCATCGCCACCATCGGCGAGGCCTGGTAGACGAGCGCGTTGCCGAGGGCGCCGGGCCGACACAGGATGCCGACCGCCCGGATGGGCTCGGGCACGTGGGGCTGCAGGGCGGTGGCGTAGCGGGCGAGGTACTCGTCGGTGGAGGCCATGTCGCCAGGAGACCACCGAGGGCCGGGGTCGGGGCAGAGCAATCGTTGCTCAACCGCGGCTGGGATCGGTTGCTCACCCTCGCCCGGGCCGGTTGCTCGGTCCGCTACTGCTGGGCGCCCCCGGCGGGCGGCGGTGGGGCAGCCGGGGGCTGCTGTGCAGACGGTGGTTGCTGGGCCGGAGGAGGCGGAGCGGGGGGCGGCGGCAGTGGCACCGGCGGGGCGTCGGGGGCGCGGTGGGCCAGGTAGTGCTGGTCGAGGTAGCCGCCGAGCGTGCGCAGGATGGTGTCGAAGTTGCTGTTCGTGCGGGCGTAGGTGGCGATGCCGAGGCGGATGCCCGACTCGACCTGCACCACCGTGTGGAAGGCGTCGGGGGCACCGGCCTTCACGGTGAGGTTCTCGCCGAGGCTCATGACCGACCCCGAACCGCCGCGCAGCTGGAGCACGCCGGTGGCCGGGTCGGCGGCCACCACCTGGAAGCCGAGGTGGGGGAGGACCCGCTGGAGGGCGTCCCAGACCGCGGTGAAGGTGTACGGGTAGGTGGCGGGGGCTGATGACGGCATCGGCGTCCTCCTGGACGGTCACCCGATGCTCGCGCGGCGGCAGCCCCCTCGTCGGCCCCTCGGACGTCGGCTCCTCGCTCGTCGGCCCCTCGGACGTCGTCGTGGCGTGCGCGGCGTCAGGCGAGTCCGCGGCAGCCGTTGACGAAGTCCTCGGCGGCGAGCGCGCGCCCGTCGGCGCAGGTGAGGCGCGGGTTCTCGTGCGAGAACACCCCTGCGGTGCTCTCCCAGCCCGGCGCCGTCCACACGTGGAGCATCCACGGCGTCACCGGGAGGTGGTTGCCGCCGACGGCGTCGCACTGCTCCTTGGTGGTGTCCTGGGAGATCGGCAGCAGGATGTCGAGGCCACCGCCCGGCGCCACCCGGGCGCACACGCCCTGGTGGCGGTGCCAGTGGTCGTTCGGTCCGGCGAAGCCCTCGGGCTCGGCGTCGCTGAACACGACGTACATGACCCCGACCACGACCGCGGTGTCCTCGGTCGACGAGTACAGGGCGATCGGCGGGTTGGCGGGGTCGAAGCCGCTGACGTTGCCCATGATCGCCTTGAGGTCGAAGCCGCCCTCGGGGACCGGGACGCCCGGGACCGGGATCGTGTGGTGGGCGCCGTTGTAGGGCGTGAACACGCTCAGGCGCTTGCCGCCGGCGGCCTTGAGGTCGGCGACGGTCGGGTAGCGCATCGTCGCCGCTCGGGCCTGGGCGAGCTGGTCGGAGAGCGTGCGCTGGGTGGCGACGTCGACCGGCACCCAGGCGTCGCCGGCGGCGCCCGAGGCGTGGTCGTGGGCGTGGCCCGAGGCCGCATCGCCGTGGGTGTGGCTCGAGGCCGACGGCGAGGCGATGGCGGCGGTGGCGAGCACGAGCGCGGCCACCGCCGGCGCGGTCACGATCACCGCCGTGCCCGTCCGCCAGGACCGGCCGAGCGCCGGGCGGGCCACGAGCGCGGCGGCCAGCGCCACCAGGGCCACCTCGAGCACGACGGTGGCCTGGTCGACGAAGGTGGCGGCCTCGGCCTGGCCGGCGTGCTCGCCGACCGGCAGGCCGACCGTGCGGCTGATCGCCCACACGACGACGAAGGCGGCGTTGGCGACGGCCACCGTGCCGAACAGCGGTCGCCGGGGCCACCACGGCATGGCCAGCCCGGTGCCGAGCTGGAACCAGCCCGACAGCCCGAACCCGACGGCCAGGACCGCGCTCTCGGCGGCGTGGGGCGGCACCATCGCCAGGTGGATGCCGCCGGCGGCCAGCGACAGCGCCGCCGCGGTGACGAGGATCGCCGGGGCGGGCCGCGGACGGGGCGGCGCCTCGGCTCTCGGTGCCGGCGGTGCGGCCGGTGCCGCGCCCCCATCTGGGCGCGTGGTCGTGGTGCTGGTCATCGGGCCCTCCCCCAGGACGCTCGGAGACACGACGGGTCTCCCAGCCAGGCGAATTTCTGAGACAAGTTGTATCAGAAATTGCTGGTACGTTCCCGCCATGTCCGATGCCGCCGCCGGCGACCACCTCGACCCGCGGGTCGTCGCCACCCGCGACCGGGTCCTGGCGGCGGTGGTCCGGGTGCTGGAGGCGCAGGGCCTGGCCGGGGTGACCCACTCGGCGGTCGCCCGCGAGGCCGGTGTCGGTCGGGCCACCGTCTACCGCCACTGGCCGCGCATCGACGACCTCCTCGCCGATGCCATCGAGCACCGGCTCCAGGTGGCCCCGGTCGACCTGCCCGGCGATCCGGTGGGCGACCTGCGGGCGATGCTGCTGGCGGTGGTCGACGGCGTGCTGGCCGACACCGACGGGGCGCTGTTCGTGTCGCTGCTCTCGCGCGGCGAGGTCAGCCCGCAGGTCAGCGCGCTGCGGGCCGAGATCATGGGTCGTCGCATCGGGGCCCTGCGCGACGTCGTGGCGCGCGGGATCGCCGACGGGTCCATCGACCCCGGGCTCGACCCCGACGACGCCGTGCCCTACCTGGTCGGACCGCTGGTGCACCGCCGCGTGGTGCTGGGTCGGCCGGTGAGCGCCGCCTTCGTCGACGACCTGATCACCCGCATCACCCGGGTGCCCGGCTGAGCGCCGGCGGTGCCGGCCGCTCGTCGCCTCAGAACAGCCGCAGCTCGTCGGACTCGATGCCTCGCAGGGTGTCGTAGTCGACCTCGCGCCAGCCGATGCCGCGCGTCTCGGCGAGGACGCGGGCCTGGGGCTTGATCACCTGGGCGACGAACATGCCCCGCACCGGGCGCAGCGACGGATCGAGCTCGAGGTACTCGAGGTAGCGGGCCAGCTGCTCGACGCCGTCGATCTCGCCGCGCCGCTTCACCTCGATGGCCACCGCGCCGCCGTCGGCGTCGCGGCAGAGCAGGTCGACCGGGCCGATGGGCGTGGCGTGCTCGCGGCGCACCAGCACCATGCCCTCCTCGATGTGGTCGGGGTTGGCCGCCAGCAGCTCCTGCAGGTGCGCCTCCACGCCGTCCTTGCGCAGGCCCGGGTCGACGCCGAGCTCGTGGCTGGTGTCGGCCAGCACCTCGTCGAGGGTGATGGTGAGGGTCTCGCCCTTGGGGTTGCGCACCACCCAGCGTCCGGGCTCCTCGGTGAGGGTGTTCGGCGCGTTCATCCAGTTGAGCGGCTTGTAGGCGCCGCCGTCGGCGTGGATGGCGACGCAGCCGTCGGCCTTCACCATGATCAGGCGGGGGGCCAGCGGGAGGTGGGCCGACAGCCGACCGTCGTAGTCGACCGAGCAGCGGGCGATCACCAGGCGCACGGCGGCGACGATAGCGAACGGCGCAGGAGGGCCCGGTCGGGCCTCAGCGGTGCCGACCCCGCCGACGTCGCCGGCGGGCCTCGCCGCCCTGGAAGCGGTCGCGGATGACGGCCCGGCGCTCCTGCAGGTCGCGGTAGGTGAGGGTCGACACCTCACCGGGGTCGACGCCGAACCCGGCCTTCACGCCGGTGAGGTCCATGTCCCAGGCCTCGGCGTCGAGGCCGATCTCGGCGGCGATGCGCTCACCGTGGCGCTCGGCGAAGTAGATCGAGATGTTGGCGATCTCGGAGAAGATGTCGAGGTCGGGGGCCAGCGAGGCGATGGCGCCGTCGAGGAACACCATGTTCTTGATGAAGAGCATGAGCTCCTTGGGCATGCGGGCGCCGTAGCCGAGCAGGCCCTTCACCGCCGTCTGGATCTCGTGGAGCATCTCCTCCTGGGAGAGCTTGGTGGGATCGACCGGCGGCCCGTCGAGGTTGAGGTCGCGGATCATGGCGTCGATGTCGACGTCGTCGGGCAGGGCGCCCAGGTCGCGGAAGGCCTCGACCTGCGAGCGCACGTCGTTCATCGAGGCGCCCACCAGCATCCGCAGGAACGCCTGGCGCTTCTTCTCGTCCATGCGCCCGGTGATGCCGAAGTCGAGCAGCGCGGTGCGGCCGTCGGCCATCACGAGCAGGTTCCCGCCGTGGAGGTCGCCGTGGAAGATGCCGTGGATCATGCACCCCTCCATGAACCCGACCATCCCGTTGCGCACGACCTGCTCGGTGTCGACGCCGGCCTCCTTGATGCCGGCCACGTCGTAGAAGGCGAAGCCGTCGAGGCGCTCCATCACGAGGACCCGTGGCGTGACGAGGTGGGGGTGGGGGCGGGGGATCACGTAGCTGCGCACACCCAGGTCGGCGAAGGCGTGGGCGATGTCGAGCATGTTCTGGGCCTCGAGCCGGAAGTCGAGCTCTTCGGAGATGGTCTCGGCGAACAGCTCGACCAGCGCCGGCGGGTTGGCCAGGGCGGCGATGGGGATGCGGCCGACGAGGAACGGCGCCAGCCACGCCATGACCTCGATGTCGGCGTGCACGAGGGTGGCGACGGTGGGCCGCTGGACCTTCACGACGACCCGCTCGCCGGTGCGGAGCACGGCTCCGTGCACCTGGGCGATGGACGCGGCGGCGATGGGCTCGCGGTCGAACGAGGCGAAGACGTCCTCGAGCCGGCGGCCGAGGTCCTCCTCGACGACGCGCCGCACGTGGTCGAACGACTCGGCCGGCACCTGGTCGCGGCACTTCTGGCACTCGGTGACCAGCTCCTCGGGGAAGAGGCCCTCGCCCGAGCTGATGATCTGGGCCAGCTTGATGTAGGTGGGGCCGAGGTGCTCGGCGGCGACCCGGAGGCGGCGGGACAGGTCGGCCTTGGACGCCGAGCCGCCCTGGCGGCGGGCCCCGAGCGCCCACAGGCCGACGGCCGTGCCCAGGCGGCGGGTGACGGTGAAGACCCGCGTGCCCTTGGGGAACCGGCGAGGCCGGATCATCTCGGGGACCTGGCGGCGGCTGCGCCAGCGCACGGCGGCGACCGGCGCCCGCCAGCTCATCGCGGCGGGGTCGACGATCCACGGCGGCGTGTCGCTGAAGGACCCGATGGCCAGGTCGGCGGGCCCGTCGGGCGTCGCCGCGGGGGATGGGTCGTGGGTTGCCAGCGCGTCAGCCATGTCGCCGGGGAGTCTAGGGACCCGGCCCCGTCCGGGGCCTGCCGGACCGGCGGGATCCACCTCGGGTCCCCCCAGCGCCGCGCCGGTAGCCTGCGGCCGTGCTGGAGAACGTGCGCGTCGTCGAGCTGGGGATCTGGGTGGCCGGGCCGTCGGCGGCGGGGGTGCTCGCCGACTGGGGGGCCGACGTCGTCAAGGTCGAGGCGCCGGCGGGCGATCCCATGCGCCGCGTGTTCAACCTCATCACCGGCCACGGCCAACCCGAGTCGCCGCCGTTCGACCTCGACAACCGCGGCAAGCGGTCCGTCGTCGTCGACCTGCAGTCCGACGCGGGGCGCGACGTGCTGCACCGGTTGCTGGCGGGCGCCGACGTCTTCGTCACGAACCTGCGGCCCGACGCCATCGCCCGCCTCGGCCTGGCCTACGACGAGGTCGGCGAGCGCCACCCGCACCTCGTGTACGCCAGCGTCACCGGCTACGGCCTCGACGGGCCCGACGCCGGGCGGGCCGGCTACGACGTGGGCGGGTTCTGGGCGCGCAGCGGCGTGGCGTCGCTGCTGGCGCCGCCCGGCGAGGCGCCGCCCGCCATCCGCGGCGGCTTCGGCGACCACGTCACCGGCATCACCACGGTGGCCGGCATCCTCGCCGCGCTGCTCGAGCGCACGCGCACCGGGCGCGGCGGGCTGGTGGAGACGTCGCTGCTGCGCACCGGCATCTACTGCCTCGGGTGGGACCTGGGCATCCAGGCCCGCTTCGGCAAGCTGGTCCCCGCGGTGCCGCGGACCCAGGAGATGAACCCGATGGTCAACTGCTACCGCGCCGGCGACGGCGCGTGGTTCTGGCTCATCGGGGTCGAGTCCGACCGCCACTTCCCGAACCTGTGCCGGGCGCTGGGCCGCACCGACCTGCTCGACGACGAGCGCTTCGCCACCGCCCGGGGCCGCCGCAAGAACGGCGAGGTGGTGGTGGCCGAGCTCGACGCCGAGTTCGCACGCTACGACCGCGACGAGCTCACGGCCCGCTTCGACGACGAGGACGTGTGGTGGGCGCCGGTGAACACGCCCGCCGACGTGCTGAGCGATCCGCAGGCCCGGGCCGCCGGTGCCTTCGTCGAGGTCCCCGAGGGGCCGGTGGCGCCGGCGCACCAGGCGGTGGCCTCACCCGTGCACTTCCACCACGAGCAGGTGCCACCACCGCGGCCGGCCCCGGCGCTCGGCGAGCACACCGACGCCGTCCTGCGCGAGGCCGGCTACGGCGACGACGAGATCGCCGCCCTGCACGACGCCGGCGCCGTGGCCTGACGGTCGGCCCCGCCAGGCGCTCAGGTCGACTCGGCCTGGTCGGCCAGCCACGCCTGCCAGCGCGGCTTGTCCCGCTCGACGATGGCCGCGGCGTCGTCGCCGTAGAGGTAGCCCCACACCGACACGCCGCACGCGCCGCCGCCGTGCTCGGCGGCGATGAAAGCGGTGCCCGGGGCCGGCTCGCTGGTGAGCAGGGCCATCCAGGTGGGGCCGACCGCGGCCACGGTGCCGGCGTAGCCGAGGCCGTCGCCGGCGGTGGCGCGCACCTCGTCGCCGACGACCGGTTCCGACGGCAGGCCCAGTCGATCGGTCAGCCGCTGCCAGGCCGGTTCCCGGTCGAGCGGCCACATCGTCATCGGTTGCATCGAGGTGGCGGGGCGACCGGGGAAGTGGCGGCAGTGCAGCTGGAGGTTGAGGAGGAAGATCCGCCAGCCGTTCTCCATCGCGTCGTACTGGTCGTCCCACGGCTCGCCCTCGCCGAAGCCGCTGTTGAGCAGCCGCACGACGCACGTGCCCTGGTCGCGCGCCTCCACCAGCCACTCGAAGGCCAGCCCGCCGACGCCCTCGCCGCCGTCGAACACGATGCGGCGGGGCGGGTCCCAGGCGGCGACCCGACCGGAGATCTGCATCTCGGGGGCGTCGCCGAACGACGCGACCGCGTGGCCGCCCTCGCGCTCCTCCACGTCGTGGGGCACGTACCACGAGCTGATGCCCGGGCCGGTGGCGATGGCCTGCCACACCTCTTCGGGCGTGCCGACGACCTCGACCTCGAGCTCCAGCGTCCGGGACGCCGCCGGCTGCTCGTCGGGCTGCTCGTCGGGCTGCGGGTCGGTCATGGTTCGGCTCCCTCTGGTGGTGGGCTGGGATCGGTGGTCGGCTCGGTGGCCGGCTCGGTGGCCGGCTCCCTCGACGACCCGGGCGGTGGGATCGGGTGGGCGGCGACGACGAGCCGGTGCCAGCGGCCGCCCGGCGCCCGCTCGTCGTGGTGGCGGGCGACGAGGTCGGTGACGATGGTGGCCAGCTCGTCGGTGAAGGCGGCCCGGTCGGCCGCTGAGGCGAAGCGGATCTCGGTGTCGAGGGCCAGTAGGGGCAGGCGCTTGCCTGCCCGCTCGGCGCCGCGGGCCAGGCCGGACACCTCGCGGACCAGGCGGGCGGCCAGGGCGATGAGGTAGCGGCTCGACAGGCGGTCGACCGCGGTGGGATCGGGGGCGACCTCGCCGAGGGTGTCGGGCCCGACGAGGTAGCTGCGGGCGGTCGCCTGCACGATGCGCTCGGTGAAGCCGCGGCGAGGGCGCTCCTCGACCAGCTCGACGAGCCCGTGGTCCTCGAGGGTGCGTAGGTGGTAGTTGACCTTCTGCCGGCTCAGGCCCAGCACGGCGGCCACCGTCGTGGCCGATCCGGGCTCGGCCAGCACCTGGAGGATCCGGGCCCGCACCGGGTCGAGGGCGGCGACGGCGGCGTCGGGGGCGTCGATGACGTCGAGGTCGAGCACCTCGCCAGGTCATCATGGACAAGAAATCTTGTCAAGTGGTGCGCAGGGCGGCGAGCCGCCGGTCCCACCCGCCGGATCAGGCGAAGCGGGGCGGGCGCTTCTCGGTGAGGGCGGCCACGCCCTCGGCGAAGTCGGGCTCGCGCATCATCTCGTCGAGCAGCACCTTGGACTCCTCGACCGACGTGCCCACGTCGCGATCCCAATCGGCGTAGACCTGCCGCTTGGTCTCGGCGAGCGAGCGGCGGGCGACGCCGTGGGCCAGGTCGGCGGCGTACGCGCGGGTGGCGGGCAGCAGCTCGTCGGCGGGCAGCACCCGGTTCACCAGGCCCAGCCGCTCGGCCTCCTCGGCCAGCACCACCCGGCTCGAGAGCAGCAGGTCGTTGGCGCGACCCAGACCGATGATGCGCGGGAGCAGCCAGCTCAGGCCGTACTCGGCCGGCAGGTTGAGCCGGCCGTGCGCGGTGGTGAGCTTGGCCCCGGCGGCGGCGAAGCGCAGGTCGCAGTAGCAGGCCAGCACGAGGCCGACGCCCGCCGCCGGTCCGTTGATGGCGGCGATGACGGGCTTGGTCAGGCCGAAGTGGAAGCTGAAGTCGTGGTCGTAGGCCTCGCGCACGCCGTAGCCGGGCGTGGCCAGCTCGTCGTCGCGGGTGCCGGGGTCGTAGCCGCCCTTGGCGACGTGGCCCTCGAGGGCGCCGCTGTCGGCGCCAGCGCAGAACCCGCGCCCGGCCCCGGTGACGACGAGGACCCGCACCTCGTCGTCCTCCTCGGCCCGCGCGACCGACCACCGGTACTCGGCGTGCATGCGGCCGGTCCAGGCGTTGAGCCGCTGCGGGCGGTCGAGGGTGATGGTGGCCACGCGGTCGGCGACCTCGTAGCGGACGACCTTGAGCTCCATGGGCCGATCCTTGCAGGGGACGCCGCCCGTCGGCGTCGACGACGGCCTAACGTGCGCGTGGCGGAACGCACGGCCACGGAGGCAACGGGATGGGGAACGCAGCGCGCCCGACGAGGCGCCAGCTCTTGCAGGGCCTGGCGGCGGCCGCCGGCGTCGCGGCGGTGGCCGGCGTGACCCCGTGGCAGGCCCAGTCGTCGGCCCGGGCGGCCGGCCTGATCCTGCCGCCGGGGACCCGCCCCGACCCCTCCAAGCCCGAGGGCGTCGACACGATGCCCCAGGTCGAGCACGTGATCATCTACATGCAGGAGAACCACTCCTACGACAACTACTTCGGGATGCTCGGGCGGGGCGACGGCTTCACGCTCGGCCCCGGCGGCGTGCCCACCAACACGAACCCGAACCTGCAGGACCAGCCGGTGACCGTGTTCCCCATCCAAGGCACGTGCGACCCCAACGACGGCGCCGGCCAGAGCTGGAACTCCAGCCACATCGAGTGGAACAACGGGGCCAACGACGGCTTCATCCGGGCGGCCAACGGCGCCACGGGCTCGATGGGCTACTGGGACGGGTCGACCATCCCCTTCTACTACGGCCTCGCCAGCACCTTCGTGCTGTGCGATCGCTGGTTCGCCTCGGTGCTGGGCCAGACCTTCCCGAACCGTCGCTACCTCCAGGCCGCCACGTCCGTCGGCATCGTGTCCACCGACGTGCAGGAGGTGGTGGCCACCCCCGTGGCCCCCAACGGCGTGATCTGGGAGCGCCTCGACGCCCACGGCATCAGCTGGGCCGACTACGCCGTCGACCTCGCCGACATCGCCCTGTTCCCGGGCTGGTCGTCGTCGCACGGCGACAAGGTCAAGACCTTCAACGACTTCCTGCTCGACTGCGCCAACGGCACGCTGCCCCAGGTGTCGATCATCAGCCCAGGCGACCAGAAGTGGAGCGAGGAGGACGCCGACGTCCAGAACGGCGAGGCCTACAGCTCGTCGCTCATCAACGCCGTGCTGCACAGCCCGGCCTGGTCCAAGACCGTGCTGTTCTTCACCTACGACGAGCACGGTGGCTACTACGACCACGTGCCGCCGCCCCCGGCGGTGGCGCCCGACAACATCGCGCCGCGCATCACCGTGCCGCCCGACCAGCCCGGAGCCTTCGACCGCTACGGCTTCCGCGTGCCGTCGGTGGTGATCTCGCCGTTCGCCAAGAAGGGCTACGTGTCGAGCGTCGTGCACGACCACACGTCGATCCTCAAGTTCATCGAGACCAAGTTCAACCTCGGCGCGCTCACCTACCGCGACGCCAACGCTGACGACCTGCTCGACACGCTCGACTTCGCCCACCCCGGCTTCCTCGACCCGCCGGTCCTTCCGGCGCCCGGCTTGCCCGCCACCGGCAGCGCCTGCCAGCCCCAGCCCATCCCGCCCACCCAGGCCACCACCACGACGACGACGTCGACCACCTCCACGACGTCCACCTCGACGTCGACGACCACGACGGTGCCCGGCACGGGCGTGGCCGCCACCGGCGCGTCCTCGGGGTCGGTCACGCCGGCGTTCACCGGGTAGGTCGCGCGGCCGGCCGCGGTTCGGCGTCGCCGCCTCAGCGCCAGGCGAACCCGACCCCGCCGTCGGGGCCGGCCGGACCGATGGGACCGGCGGGGCCGCTCGGGGCGACCGGGCCACCCGCGTCGACCAGACGCTGGTGCTCGTCGGCGATGGCCTGGATCATCTCGCGCCCCTTGAGGGCTGCCAGCACCGCGAGGGTGGCCGGCGCCAGCGCCGCCACGAGGGCGGCCGGGGTGGAGATGAAGCTGCCGGCGAAGACGAGCAACGACGCTCCGCCCATCCCGAGGTAGAGGCCCCACCACCAGCCGACCGTCCGGCGGGCCGGGTGGCCGGCGGGCAGGCAGTCGGCCACCACCTGGAACGGGAACCACAGGTTCACGACCGGGACGATCCAGCCCAGCACCGACCAGTAGGACTCGAGCCGGGCCGGCAGCCCGAGGGCCCGCCCGGCCCGGGCCGCCTGGTAGCTCCACACGATGAACAGCACGCCGACCACGTAGTACGCGATCTGCACCACGTTGAGCACGAGGATGCCGCCGACGAACGTCCCCCCGAAGGCCGGTGGGGCCGACGACCGGGAGCGGCTGGTGCGCTCGATCTCCTGCACGAAGTCGTGGAAGATCGCGCTGTAGACCACCGCGATCGTCACGGCCGAGACGATCTGGGTGCCGGCGCCCACGAGCAGGGCCACCCGGGCCCGGCGAGCGCCGGTCTGCTCGTCGGCCACCAGCCGCCGCGGGTCGAGCGGCCCGAGCCCGACGGGGCCGGCCGGACCACCCGGTCCCCTCGGCCCGGGCGGCGGGGGCAGCACGACGTGGTCGGTCCAGCGCTGGCCGTCCCACCACCGCATCGCGGGGGAGCCGCCGGGATCGGGGTACCACCCGGGTTGGCTCATCGGTCGACCTCCCGCCGCCTCGCTGCGTTCGTCACCTCATCCTCGCCGGTGGGGTCGGGCGCGGCGCGGACGGTTTCGCGGTCCGGGAGCGGGGTGGTCTCAGCCGGCGAAGCGGGCCAGGGCGGTCAGCGCGTCGGCTGCCAGCTCGGGCCGGCAGATCAGCAGGTCGGGGAGGTACGGGTCGGCGTGGTTGTACGTGAGCGGCGAGCCGTCGATCCGCGAGCAGTGCAGGCCGGCGGCGACGGCCACCGCCACCGGGGCGCACGAGTCCCACTCGTACTGGCCACCGCTGTGGGCGTAGACGTCGGCCTCGCCGCGCACCACCGCCATGGCCTTGGCGCCGGCCGACCCCATCTCGACCAGCTCGCCGCCGAGCTGGTCGGCGAGGAAGGTGGCCGCCGCCGGCGGGCGGCTCCGGCTGACGATCACGCGGGGTGCCCCCCCGGTCGCCGCCGGCAGGGTGGGGGGCTCGGCCGTGGACAGGACGAGGCCGAGCGCGGGGAGGGCCACGGCGCCGGCCGCCGGCAGGCCGTCCACGCACAGCGCCACGTGCACCGCCCAGTCGGTGCGGGGCGGCTCGGAGAACTCGCGGGTGCCGTCGAGCGGGTCGACGATCCACACCCGCTCGACACCCAGCCGGTCGCCGTGGCGGTCGCCCTCCTCCGACAGCACGGCGTCGCCGAGCGCGATGCGGTCGGCGAGGGCGCCCATGAGCAGGTCGTGGGACCGGCGGTCGCCCTCGTCCTTGAGGGTGGCGGCGTCGGCGCCGTCGGCCACGAGGTGGTCGCGCAGCGAGGTGAGCAGAGCGGCGGACCGCCCGGCCAGGTCGGCGGCCAGCCGGTGGTCGTCGGGCCCGGCGGGGGCCAGCGGCGGGGTCACGGGGGCGTCGGGCACGGCGACCTCGGTCGGGTGGAGGGGCGGCGGTCGGGCGAAAGTCGACCGACTCACTCGCCATTCGACCCGGGAACGGCTCGTACCCTACGCTCCATCCCCGCCATGGACTACGAGCTGTCGCACCTCCGCACCCTCGAGGCCGAGTCGATCCACATCATCCGTGAGGTCGCCGCCGAGTTCGAGCGCCCGGTCCTGCTGTTCTCGGGCGGCAAGGACTCGGTGGTCATGCTGCACCTGGCCACGAAGGCGTTCTGGCCCGGACGGCCGCCGTTCCCGGTGATGCACGTCGACACCGGCCACAACTTCGACGAGGTCTACGAGTTCCGCGACCAGACCGTCGAGCGGCTCGGCCTGCGGCTCATCGTCGCCTCGGTGCAGGAGTCCATCGACCAGGGGCGAGTGGTCGAGGAGACCGGCCCGCGCGCCAGCCGCAACCGGCTGCAGACGGTGACGCTGCTCGACGCCATCGAGGAGCACCGCTTCGACGCCGCGTTCGGGGGCGCCCGTCGCGACGAGGAGAAGGCCCGGGCCAAGGAGCGCGTGTACTCCTTCCGAGACGAGTTCGGGCAGTGGGACCCCAAGAACCAGCGGCCCGAGCTGTGGAGCCTCTACAACGGCCGCCACAAGCAGGGCGAGCACATCCGCGTGTTCCCGCTCAGCAACTGGACCGAGCTCGACATCTGGCAGTACATCGCCGAGGAGTCCATCGAGCTGCCGTCGATCTACTACGCCCACCGGCGGCAGGTCTTCGAGCGCGACGGCATGCTCCTGGCGGTCACGCCCTTCGTCACCCTCCTCGACGGCGAGGAGCCGTTCGAGGAGCTGGTGCGGTTCCGCACCGTGGGCGACGCCTCGTGCACGGGTGCGGTCGAGTCCGACGCCGACACCGTCGACAAGGTCATCGCCGAGACCGCCGCCACCCGCATCACCGAGCGGGGTGCCACCCGGGCCGACGACCGCATCTCCGAGGCCGGCATGGAGGATCGCAAGAAGGAGGGCTACTTCTGATGTCCGAGCTCCTGCGCCTCGCCACCGCCGGCTCTGTCGACGACGGCAAGTCCACGCTCATCGGCCGGCTGCTGTACGACTCGAAGGCCATCTTCGAGGACCAGCTCGAATCGGTCGAGCGCACGTCGCGCGAGCGGGGCGACGAGTACACCAACCTGGCGCTGCTCACCGACGGCCTGCGCGCCGAGCGCGAGCAGGGCATCACCATCGACGTCGC
The DNA here is from genome assembly GCA_046331175.1 of Acidimicrobiales bacterium. Lineage (GTDB taxonomy): Bacteria > Actinomycetota > Acidimicrobiia > Acidimicrobiales > Acidimicrobilacustridaceae > JAWKIW01. The sequence continues at coordinate 77,278 of JAXLRI010000007.1, read as the reverse complement.
CTACCGCTACTTCGCCACGCCCAAGCGCAAGTTCATCATCGCCGACACCCCCGGCCACCTGCAGTACACGCGCAACATGGTCACCGGCTGCTCCACCGCCGACCTGGCGCTCGTCCTCGTCGACGCCCGTCACGGCGTGGTCGAGCAGTCGCGCCGGCACGCCTTCCTGGCCTCGCTGTTGCGGGTGCCCCACCTGGTGTTGTGCGTCAACAAGATGGACCTCGTCGACCACGACCAGGCGGTGTTCGAGGAGATCGTCGAGGAGTTCACCGGCTTCGCCACCAAGCTCGACGTCACCGACCTGACGTTCATCCCCATCTCGGCCCTCAACGGCGACAACGTCGTGCACCGCTCCGAGAACATGCCGTGGTACGAGGGCTCGTCGCTGCTGCACCACCTCGAGTCGGTGTTCATCGCCTCCGACCGCAACCTCATCGACGCCCGCTTCCCGGTGCAGTACGTGCTGCGACCGATGAGCGAGGCCCACCACGACTACCGCGGCTATGCCGGCACCGTCGCTGGCGGCGTGCTCAAGCCGGGCGACGAGGTCGTGGTGCTGCCGTCGGGGTTCACCTCCACCATCCGCTCCATCGACACCGCCGACGGTCCGGTCGACGAGGCCTTCGCCCCCATGGCCGTGTCGGTCACGCTCAACGACGAGATCGACATCAGTCGCGGCGACATGATCTGCCGTCCGCACAACCAGCCGACGGTGGGCCAGGACATCGACGCCATGATCTGCTGGATGAGCGAGCAGGCCGCCCTGACGCCCCGTGGCAAGTACACGCTGAAGCACACCACTCGGTCGGTGCGGGCCCTGGTCAAGGACCTGCACTACCGGCTCGACGTCAATACGCTGCACCGCGACCACGACGCCGGCCAGCTGGGCCTCAACGAGATCGGCCGGGTCAGCCTGCGCACCACCGCGCCGCTGTTCTTCGACGACTACCGCCGCAACCGCGAGACGGGCAGCTTCATCCTCATCGACGAGGCCACCAACACCACGGTGGCCGCCGGGATGATCCTGGGGTCCACCCAGGCGTCGCCGTCGTGAGCGAGCGGTCGTGAGCGAGCCCTCCGCCATCAGCCCCAACGTGGTGTGGCACGCCGGGGCCATCTCGCGCGACGAGCGGTGGGCCGCGGGTCGGCTCGGCGGTGCCACCGTGTGGTTCACCGGGCTGTCAGGCTCGGGGAAGTCCACCGTGGCGGTCGAGGTCGAACGGCTGCTGCTCGAGGCCGGCCGGGCGGCCTACCTGCTCGACGGCGACAACCTGCGCCACGGCCTCAACGGCGACCTGGGCTTCTCCGAGGCCGACCGCCACGAGAACGTGCGGCGGGCGAGCGAGGTGGCGCGGCTGTTCGCCGACGCCGGCGTCGTGTCGCTGGTGCCGCTCATCTCCCCCTACCGGGCCGGCCGCGAGCAGGCCCGGGCCATCCACGAGGCCGCCGGCCTGCGCTTCGTCGAGGTGTTCGTCGACACGCCCATCGAGGTGTGCGAGCAGCGCGACCCGAAGGGCCTGTACGCCAAGGCGCGCGCCGGCGAGCTGAAGGGCTTCACCGGCATCGACGACCCGTACGAGCCGCCGCTGGCCCCCGAGCTGGTGCTCACGCCGGCCGACGGCGACCCGATCGCCCAGGCGGCGCGGGTCCTCGACCTGCTGGGCTGACCGGGCCTCGGCTCGTCGGTCGTTCGGCCGGACCAGCCGGCCGTCGGGCTGAGCCGGTCGTCGGGTTCAGCCGGCGGCGGGGTTCAGCCGGCCGTCGATCGTGTTGGCCTCGGGGACGTGGACCGAGCGGGAGCGGCGCAGGCCCCAGGCGGCCAGGCCCAGCGTCGACGCGCCCGCGGCGATCAGGGTGATCTGGATGCCGACCAGCACGGCGAGCTGGCCGGCGAGGAGCACCGGGATCACCTCGAGCGCGCTCTGGAGCGTGGCCATCACCCCGTTGACCCGTCCGTGGTGGGCCATGGGCACGCCCCGCTGGATCATGGTGCGGCTGACGGGGGCCCACAGGCCGATGCCGACGCCCCAGACGGTGACGCCGACGGCGGCGATGGCCACGATCGTGCTGGCCGTGTAGCCGATCATCCCGATCCCGCACAGGAGCAGGGTGGTGGCCAGCAGGCGCGGTCCGACCCGCGCCTCGATGCGAGCGGCGATGGCCGCGCCGGCGATGGCACCGACGCCGAACGCCGTCTGCATGAGGCCGAGCACCGCCGGGCCCTGCTGCAGGACCTCGGACACGTACAGCGGCTCGAGCACGATGAAGAAGGCGATGCCCAGCCAGCTGCCCGTGTTGAGGACCAGGACGAAGCGGGCGACGGTGAGCGACCACGTGTAGCGGAGGTCGGCGAGGAAGCCGCGTCGTGCGGAGCTGGTACCGTCGTCGGCCGGTCCGTCGGCCGGTCCGTCGGCCGGTCCGTCGGTGGGTCGGTCGGTGGGGGAGGGCGAGGACGCGGCGGTCGGTTCGCCGACGGTGCGTGGGTCGGCCACGGCGTCGGCGACGGTGACGGCGTCGGCGCCGGCGAGGTCGGCGCCGGGGGAGTCGGCGGCGGTCGCCTCGGTGGCGTCGGTGTGCTCGCGCACCGGCAGCAGTCGCATGGGCACGAGGCAGGCGATGCCGACCACGAACGTGGCGGCGTCGAACAGCAGCGGTCCGCGGTTGCCGCCGACGGCGAGGGCGGCGACGCCGGCGAGCGGGCCGACGATGAAGCCGATCTGCCAGGTGAGCTCGAGGATGGCGTTGGCGGGATGGAGGTGGCGGTCCTCGACGACCCGGGGGCTCATGGACTGCATGGCCGGCATGAAGGCGCCGAAGCTGGCGCCGGCGACGAGGGTGGCGAGCCCGAAGGTGATGACATCGCCGGCGGCCCACTGCGCCAGGCTGCCGAGGGCGCCGATCACGTTGGCGCCGAGCAGCACGACGCGCGGGTCGTAGCGATCGACGAGGCGGCCGGCGACGGCCGAGGAGAGGACCCGCGGCAGCGTGTTGCACAGGGCGAGGATGCTGAGGCCCACCGGCCCGACGCCGAGGTCGTAGACGGCCACCGCCCACACCGCCACGAAGCTGGCGGCCGTGCCGGCGCGGCTGACCAGCTCGCCGACGACGAGCAGCCGGAAGGCACGGGAGGAGCGGAGGGCGGACCACATGATCGTTGGGGCGGCAGGCGCGCGGCCGAGGGCGGTCGGGACGCGTGCGTGCCCCGAGGTGCGCCGCCGGCCTCCTGGCTAGTCGACGGCGGCCGGCGACGAGAAGCCGATTCCCGGGGCGGGTAGAACGGCGGTGTGGCCACCACCGACGACGCCGATCCTCGCTCGACCGTCGCACAGGTCGCTCGGCTCGCCGACGTGGGCTACGTGCTGATCCGCTCGCTGCTCGACGACCGTGCGGTGGAGGACCTTCGGGTGGCCTTCCCGTCGGCGACGCCCGGGTCGACGCTGCACGTCGCCATCGACGACGAGACGCCGAACGTCGAGGAGTGGCGGTCGCTCGTCGACCGACCCGGGATCGCCGAGCTCGTCGCCGAGCTGCTCGGGACGGTCGAGGTCAGGGTCCACGGCCGGGATCCGGGGCCGGGTGCGCAGGGGCTCCACGCCGATCGGCCGCCCGGACGGGTCCACGCCGTCGACGGGCTCACGCTGCTGTGGATGCTCGACGAGGTGACCGAGGCGAACGGTGCCCCGCGCGTCGTGCCCAGGTCGCACCGGGGCGGCGCGGCCGTCCCGCGATCCTTGGCGCAGCCGGGCGCGAGGCATCCCGACGAGGTCGTGATCGTCGGCCGGCCCGGTGACGTCCTGGTCTTCGACTCGCACCTGTGGCACAGCGGCCGACGAAACGAGTCCGGAGCCCGGCGGCGCGTCGTCCAGATGACCGTCACGCGGGCCGACCTGCCGCGGGCGGCGCCGCGGTGGGGCGGGGAGGCTCGGTGATCGCCGGCCCGTCTCGGGTGATCTTGCATGTTCACCAGGGAGACCAGCACCGCCCCGAGCAGGCGTGGCGGCAGAGGGCGTTCGGGGTGCGTGCGTGCCCCGAGAGACGCGGCCGGCCTCCTGGCTCGTCGATGGTGGCCGGCGACGAGAAGCCGATTCGGTTCGTGGCTGCAGGCAGAGCCGCCGTGGTCGCCCCGGCGCTTCCTGACCCGTCCGGTCTTTCGGGAGATCGCTGACGATTGGCACACCTGGTCGCTCGGCTACGGGTACCACCTCGGCGGCGAGTGACGAGGGCCCCACGTCGCCAGCGTCGATGCTCCACCTGACCCGCAGGGCAGTCGGTCGCGCTCGGCAGCGCCCGGATGACCCTCCGTCATTTCCTGGTGTTCTCCTGTCATCCCGTTGCACACGATGACGAACAGGTGTATGATCTCGGCATGTCCACCAGGGAGAACACCGAGTCCGACGACGGGGCCGACGACGGCTCGCCGACGGTCGGTTCGACGCTGACGGCGGTGGTGGTCGAGGTCCGGGCTCTGGTGGCGGGGTTCGATGCGTCGGTGGTCTCGGCGGCCGATGCGGCGGTGCTGGTGGAGCGGTTCGCCGAGCTGGAGCGGCTGGCGGCGGGGGGTCGGCTCTTGGCGGCGGGGCGGATGGCGCGCACGTCGGTGTGGGCCGGTGGCGGTGACGCCGATGTGGCCGAGTGGATGGCCCGCACGACGGGTCAGTCGCGGTCGGATGCCCGCAAGGACCTCGCCGCGGCGCGTGTGCTCGACGAGCTCGATGGCACCCAGGACGCGCTGCGGCAGGGCCGGTTGACCAAGGAGCAGGTCCGCGAGATCGCCCCGGCCGCGAAGGCGGCGCCGGGCTCGGAGGGCGGTCTGCTCGCCGAGGCGGCCAGCGGCTCGGTGGAGGGCCTGGCCCGCAAGGCCCGCGCCGCCAAGGCCGCCGCCCGCGGCGACGGCCGGGAGGCGGTGGAGCGGATCCGGCGCCGGCGGTGCGTGACCCACGGCCGCGGTGAGGACGGCTCGGCGTGGCTGCGGGCGGTGGGGCCACCCGATGACATCGCCAGGATCCTGGCCGGGTTGGCGCCGTGGGCCGAACAGACCCGTCGTGCTGCGCGCGGCCGGGGTGAGGTGCTGACCGACGACCAGGCATCGTTCGATGGCCTGGTCGCAGTCGCGGCCCAACCCGTGCCCCGCGCACGAGATCACCGTGCTGACCCCAGCGGCGGCGCACCGGACCAGGACGACCGCAGCGATCGAGACCGTCTCGTCGACTGGGCCGACGAGTTCAGCGACGAGCGAGTTGGTGCTCCCGAGCCCGGCGTCCATGATGGGCTCACCGCTGGGCCCGGGTCGCCACGGTGGGCCACCAAGGTCATCGTCAACGTCGACCTGGCCGCCTTGCGCCGCGGGTTCACCATCGCCGGCGAGCGGTGTGAGATCACCGGCATCGGCCCGGTGTCGGTCGCCACCGTCGACGACCTGTTGGCCCGCGACGACACGTTCCTCGCCGCCGTGCTCCGTGAAGGCCAAGACATCCAGAAGGTCGCGCACTTCGGGCGAGCACCCACGGCCGCCCAGCGCACCGCGCTGGAAGCCGACCACACCACCTGCTGCATCGACGGCTGCCCCGACCCACCCAAGGTGATCGACCACCACCACCGCTGGATCGACGACGGGCCACGCACCCTGGCGAACCTCGGGCCGCTGTGCGACGACCACGACGGCCGCAAGACCCACGACCGCTGGGTCCTGGTCCGCCACGGCCGCTCCCGCCGCCTCGTCCCCAGCGACCCACCCCCTCGCCGCCGGTGCCATCCCCGGCGGCTGCATCGACCTCGACCACCCCGACGACGAGGCCACCAGCAACGAGATCGCCGGCGATGGCCGCATCGAGGATCGCCACGCCGACGGGTCACCGGTTCGAGCGGCCGAAGCCGACCGACCGCTACCCGGCCAGCTCGACCTCCTCGCCGGCTGACCCCGCCGGGCCGGCGGCGTTCGGCATCACGCTCGAGCGTGACCACGAACGCACAGGAACGGGCCGAGGCCGCCGAGGCCGCCGAGCCGCCGAGGCCGCCGAGCGATCGCGGCCGCTAGGCCAGGTGGTTCGGGTTGTCGCAGACCTCGGGGTCGGGGGCCGGGGTGGTCGGCAGGGTGATCGGGTCGCGCCGCGCCGCGAAGTCCAACCCCTCGGCCAGGTTGCGGGCGTTGGCGTCGCGCTCGGTCATCGGCGGCAGCCCCCAGCGCCACTCGATCATCCTCAGCACGGAGCAGTGCTCGTAGGGTCCGTCGTGCACGATCCGGGTGGGGGCGAAGGGGCTGACCACGATGCAGGGCACCCGGAACCCGAGGTTCGTGAAGGTCGGCGCCCCCGGGCCGACGGCGACGGTGTCGTCCACGCACGTCGGCGGGACCACGTGGTCGAAGAAGCCGCCGTTCTCGTCCCAGTTGATCACCATGACCGTGCGGTCCCACTGCGGGCTGGTGCGGATGGCCTCGTGCACCTCGGCCAGGAAGGCGTCCCCGGCCTTCACGCTGCCGTACGGGTGCATGTCGGTCGACGAGCCGTCCAGCTCGGCCTCGGGGACGATGATCGGGTCGACGAAGGACACGTTGGGCAGCGTGCCGGCCTTGGCGTCGCTGAGGAACTGCGTGTACGGCACCGTGAGCGAGTCGTAGCGCTTGCTGGCGTACAGCCCGGTCATCGGCACGCCGGGCGAGTAGTACCGGGCACTCAGCCCGGCTGCCGCCGTCCGGTCGAAGATGGCCAGCGGCAGGTCCGAGGGTCGGGGGGCGTCGCCGGTCGGGTAGGTGCCGGTCTCGTACAGGTCGGTAGTGGCCGACAGCTGGTAGAGCCGGTTGGGCCAGGTGGGGGCCAGCAACGCCGAGAAGTAGCGGTCGAAGAGCGTGTAGCCCTGGGCCAGGGCGGCGAGGTTGGGCAGGTCGTCGGCGAGGTAGTAGCCGATGGGGAAGTGGTCGCCGACCGGCTGCAGCTTCAGGAACCCGTCGACCTGACCGCCGTTGAACTGCGCGTTCATGGCCGGCACCGTGTGGAACGGGTCCTGGTACTGGCACCCCTGCCAGTGCGGGGCGAGGTGCCAGGTCTGCTGGGGGGCACCGGTCGAGTCGGGGTAGGTGAGCCCGGCCTGCTTGCCGTCCGCCCCCGGCACCCAGCCGAGCAGCGAGTCGAACGACCGGTTCTCCATCATCACCACGACGACGGTGTCGAACGGCGCCTTCGACGGATCGGGGAGAGCGGCTGCACCCGGAGCGACGGTGGAGCCCGGCCCGCTGGCCGGTGGCGCCGTGCCGGTCGAGCGGTCGGCACCGCACGCGGTGAGCAGCGACGACGAGAGGGCGCCGATCCCCAACGCGCCGGCGGCCCCGCCGGCCCCCCGCAGGAACCCGCGCCGCGTGATGCCTGTCATCGCTGCTCCTCCACGTCGGCCCGCCCGGCTGACGATGCAGGACGCTAGCGGCGCGGCCACCGCCCCCGGGTCGCAGCCGTCAGCTCGAGCTGCGCTTGGGCTTGGGGGCCTCGGGCTCGCCGTAGGGCGACCCCGCCGCCTCGTAGCACTCGCGGTGGTAGTGCTCGACCCTGACCCACTGGCCCTCGTCGTAGACGTTGCAGATCACCTGCTCGCCCTTGACCTTGGCCTGGAACTTCACCTGCTCGCCGCAGGCGACGCACTCGGTGCCGCTCCCCGGCTCGATCAGGCGGCGGGCCGCCCGGCTCGTGGGGACGGCCTTCCCGGCACCGGCGCTGGACATGGACACCTATCGGCAGCGGCGGGCAGCGCTGTGAGGGTTCGGGCCACCGCCGGCGAGGGGACGGGTCGACCCCGCCGGCTCAGGTCCGGCTCAGCTCCGGCCGAGCTCCACGGCGCGGGTCACCAGCCGGCGCACCTCGCCCTCGTCGGCCCCGGCCTCGACCAGCCGCTCGATGCGGGCCTCGACGTCGGCGGCGATGCGCTCGTCGACGCCGCGGCGGGCGTCGGCGCCGTCGGACGCTCGTTCCGAGCCGGCGCCCTGGAACGCGTCCCGGCCGATGACCGCGGTCAACAGGATGAGGAACCCCACCGCGACCGCGGTGATGAGGCCGAACGTGATGGCGAACCCGTTGTTGTCGAGGATCGACCCGGCGATCATCCCGGCGATGCCGACGGCCGAGAGCACGATCACGCCGCGCCGCACCAGCCGGGCGCGTCGTACGGGATCGGCCGGCGCCGGGTGCTCGAGGGTCGCCTCCACGGTGGCCATGGTCGCGCTCCCGACCCGCTCAGCGCACGAGCGGCTTGTACTTGATGCGGTGGGGCTGGTCGGCCTCGGCGCCCAGCTCCTTGTGGCGCCAGTCCTCGTACTCGGAGAAGTTGCCCTCGAACCACCGCACCTGCGAGTCGCCCTCGAAGGCGAGGATGTGGGTGGCCACCCGGTCGAGGAACCAGCGGTCGTGGCTGATGATCACCGCGCACCCGGCGAAGGACTCCAGGCCCTCCTCCAGCGCCCGGAGCGTGTCGACGTCGAGGTCGTTGGTGGGCTCGTCGAGCAGGAGCACGTTGCCGCCGCTCTTGAGCACCTTCGCCAGGTGCACCCGGTTGCGCTCGCCTCCCGAGAGCACGCCGACCTTCTTCTGCTGGTCGCTGCCCCGGAAGTTGAAGGCGGCGACGTAGGCCCGGGCGTTCATCTCCCGGTTGCCCAGCTTGATGATCTCGTTGCCCTCGCTGATCTCCTCGTACACCGTCCGCTCGGGGTCGAGGCTGTCCCGCGATTGGTCGACGTAGGCCAGCTCGACGGTGGGTCCGACGCGCAGCTCGCCGTCGTCGACCGGCTCCTGTCCGGTGAACATCTTGAACAGCGTCGTCTTGCCGGCGCCGTTGGGGCCGATCACGCCGACGATGCCGGCCCGGGGGAGGATGAACGACAGGTCCTCGATGAGGAGCCGGTCGCCGAACCCCTTGCGGAGGTGGTCGGCCTCGATCACCACGTCGCCGAGCCGCTCGCCCGACGGGATGAAGATCTCCAGCTTGTCGCTGCCACCGTCACCGGCCGACGACTCGGCGAGCAGCTTGTCGTAGGCCGCGAGGCGCGCCTTGCCCTTGGCCTGGCGCGCCTTGGGCGCCATGCGCACCCACTCCAGCTCGCGCTCGAGGGTGCGCTGCCGCTTGGCGTCGGCCTTCTCGGCCCGGGCCAGACGCTCCTGCTTCTGCTCGAGCCAGCTGGAGTAGTTCCCCTCGAACGGGATGCCGCGACCGTGGTCGAGCTCGAGGATCCACTTGGCCACGTTGTCGAGGAAGTAGCGGTCGTGGGTGATCGCGACGACGGTGTCGTGGTAGTCGCGCAGGAAGCGCTCGAGCCACGCCACCGACTCGGCGTCGAGGTGGTTCGTCGGCTCGTCGAGCAACAGGAGGTCGGGGCTCGACAGCAACAGGCGGCACAGCGCGACCCGTCGTCGCTCACCGCCCGACAGCGTGGTGACGTCGGCGTCGCCGGGAGGCGTGCGCAGCGCGTCCATGGCGATCTCGATGGTGCGCTTCAGGTCCCACGCACCGGCCGCTTCGATCTTGCGCTCGAGCTCGGCCTGCTCCTCACCGAGCTTCTCGTAGTCGGCTTCGGGGTCGGCCCACTTGGCGAGGACCTCCTCGTAGCGCTCGAGCAACGTGGCCGTCTCGCCCAGCCCCTCCATGATGTTGCCGATCACGTCCTTGGCCGGATCGAGCTGGGGCTCCTGGTCGAGCAGGCCGACGGTGAAGCCGGGCGTGAGCCGAGCCTCACCGGTGTAGCCGTCGTCGACGCCCGCCATGATCTTCAGCAGCGACGACTTGCCCGAGCCGTTCGAGCCGATCACGCCGATCTTGGCGCCCGGGTAGAACGACAGCGAGATGTCGGCGAGCACCTCGCGATCGGGCGGGTAGAAGCGGCCGACCTTGTGCATGGTGAAGATGAACTGCGCGTTCATGGCGGCGCAGGCTACCGGTGTGACCGTCGCCGACGCCCACCCGCGCGGCGGCGCACGCCGCGGTGTCGTGCGGACATCGGGCTCGGGACGCGCAACGGCCCCGCCGAAGCGGGGCCGTTGCCACTGCTGGTGCGAGGCTCAGCGCTTGCGGGCCGGAGCCTTCCGCGCCGCCTTGCGGGCGGGCGCCTTCTTGGTGGCCTTCTTGGCCGCGGCCTTGCGAGCCGGGGCCTTCTTGGTGGCCTTCTTGGTCGCCTTCTTGGCGGCCTTGCGTGCGGGGGCCTTCTTGGTGGCCTTCTTGGTCGCCTTCTTGGCGGCCTTGCGTGCGGGGGCCTTCTTGGTGGCCTTCTTGGTCGCCTTCTTGGCGGCCTTCTTGGCGGGCGCCTTCTTGGCGGCCTTCTTCACGGTCTTCTTGGCCGCCTTCTTGGCCGGGGCCCGCTTCACCGTCTTCTTGACAGCCTTCTTGGTCGCCTTCTTGGCCGGAGCCTTCTTGGCGGCCTTCTTGGCCGTGGACTTCTTTACTGGTGTCACCGGCGCCTCCTGGGCGTGTTGTTCTGTTGATGAAGTTGTAGCAACTACCCGTGCTGCAGTGTTGGGTTTCGCTGCTACCGCGGTGTCGACGTCTCCGCCTGCATCGCCGGCGACGACTCGAACGTCGACCTCGTCGGTCCGCTCGCTGCCCCGTCGCGTACGACCATCTTGTCGCGAAACGGTGCGCGCGTCACGGTTCGCATCACTCGCGCGCGGTGAACGACGTGACGAACCGCGCGTCGCACCGGTGCCCGATGCTTCGGCTGCGCCGCGACGTGAGGCATCGCGGTCGGCATCGGCGCGCGGTGTCGCGCCGCCGAGCGGCAGCAGCGTGAGGTCGACCGAGCGACGTGGTGGGTCGAGCTCGAGCACGACGAACTCGCGCACCTCACCGATGGCGAGCACCTCGCGCGCGCTGCGCGGAGCCGGCTCGGCCATCTGCTTGAGCGGGAGGTAGCAGGCCACCTCGCCGACGTGCACGTAGGCGCCGTGCGACGAGAAGACGTCGACGGTGCCCTCGACGGTGGAGCCGACCGGATGGGCGCCGACGAACTCGACGTAGGGGAGGAACTCGTTGACCGGCTCGGGCGGCTTCGCCTTGCCCCGACCCTTGCGCCGGTTGCGCGAGCCGCCCTCGGCCTGCATGGCCGGCGCGGCAGCCGTCTTCGCTGCCGGAGCCGACCGCTCGCCGGCGGGCGCCTCGTCGCGCTCGCCCCGGCCCCGACGGCGACGTCGGTTGGCGTTGCCACCAGCGATGCCGGCCTTGCCGCTGCGGGCGTCGCGCACGGCCTTGCGGCTGATGGGGCCGCGCACCGGGCTGCGGGGCACGAACACCCAGCCGACGCCCGGCACCGGCTTGCCGCCGATGATGCGGCCCTCGTCGAACAGCCACTGGTACTGGCCGTGGAACTCCTGGAAGGAGTCGTTCGACAGGATCGTCGCGGAGGCGCGGTCGGCGATCGACAGGACGAAGGCGTCGCCCCGGCCGATGGCGCCCGCCGGCGGCGTGGTGAGCTCCTGGGCGAGGATCGCCTCCTCGTACTCGTCGCGCTCGGAGGCGTCGATGCGGTGCCCGAAGGTGGCGTCGACGATCACGGTGATGTTGTCGACGTCGTGCTCGGCCATGAAGGCCCGCACTGCTTCGTCGAGCTGGTGGAGGCTCGGCAGGTCGCGTCCTTCGGTCGCGATGTTCGAGCCGTCGACCACGACGTGGGTGAAGTGCATGCGTTGTCCGGTCCTGTGCTGGAGCTCGGACCCGCGGCTCTCGCGGGCCCCGATCGTGACCGGGCCGGCTCGAGGTCGATCAGGCCGTGGTCCCACCGGCGTCGACTCGCGGGGGCGATCGATGCGGTGCGGGCGGCTCGTTCGGCGAGTGCGGTCCGTCGCGAAGCTGGTGGTCAGCCTACGCTGCCGGACGTGGTCGATGTGAACACGCCCCCGCCTGCCGCCGCCGAGGTCACCGAGCTGCTGCAGTCGCTCATCCGAAACCAGTGCGTCAACGACGGCCACATGGCATCGGGCAACGAGGTGCGAAGCGCCGACCTGCTGCGGACGTACCTCGAGGGTTCCGGGCTCGACCTCGAGACCTACGAGCCGGCGCCTGGTCGCACCAGCCTGGTGACGCGCATCGAAGGGTCCGATCCCGATGCGCCGACGCTGCTGCTCATGGGCCACACCGACGTCGTCCCGGTGACGCCCGACGGCTGGCGTGAGGATCCCTTCGGTGGCGACGTCGTCGACGGCGAGGTGTGGGGCCGGGGCGCCGTCGACATGTTGAACCTCACCGCTTCGATGGCGGTGGCGGTGAAGGAGCTGGCGCGGTCGGGCTACCGGCCGCGCGGCACGCTCGTGTACCTCGCCGTCGCCGACGAGGAGGCACTGGGCACCTACGGCGCCCGCCACCTCGTCGAGCGCGAGCGCGATGCCGTCGTCGCCGACTACGTCATCACCGAGTCCGGTGGCATCCCGATCCCGTCGCCCGCCGGCGTTCGCCTGCCGGTCATCGTCGGCGAGAAGGGCACCTACTGGTGCCGGCTGCGCGTGCGCGGCACCGCCGGCCACGGTTCCCAGCCCCACCGCACCGACAACGCGCTGGTGAAGGCGGCCGAGGTCGTGCGCCGGATCGACGCCTTCCAGCCCGACACCCAGATCCACGACGTGTTCCGCCGCTTCATCGAGTCGATGGGCTACCCCGACGAGATCACCGGTCCGCTGCTCGACCCCGAGGCCTTCACCGAGGCCATCGAGGTGCTCCCGCTCGGCATGGCCCGACAGTTCCACGCCTGCACCCACACCACCTTCGCCCCGACGATGGTGCAGGGCGGGACGAAGATCAACACGATCCCCGACGTGGTCGACCTCGAGGTCGACATCCGCACGCTCCCCGGTCAGACCGGCGAGGAGACCCACGCACTGCTGGTCGAGGCGCTCGGCGACCTGGCCGGCTCGGTCGAGATCACGCCGGTCGAGGCCGATCCGTCGTCGGCGTCGCCCATCGACACGCCGCTGTGGGACACCCTGCAGCGCGTCACCAAGCAGTGGTATCCGGGCAGTGAGACGGTGCCCTACCTCACCGTGGGGGCCACCGATGCCCGCTTCTTCCGCCGGGCGGGCTCGACCGCCTACGGCTTCGGCCTCTTCAGCCAGAAGATGAGCTTCGAGGACTACGGCGCCATGTTCCACGGCGACGACGAGCGCATCGACATCGAGTCGCTGCACCTGTCGACCCAGCTCTGGGACGCGGTCGTGCGCGACCTGCTCGGCTGAGGGCCGCCGCGCCTACGCTGCCGCCCCGTGGCCACGATCCGCGCTGTCCTGTTCGACTTCGGTGGGGTGATCCTGTCCTCGCCGTTCGAGGCGTTCGCCCGCTTCGAGGAGGAGCGTGGCCTACCCCCAGGCTTCCTGCGGTCGGTCAACGCCACCGACCCCGACACCAACGCGTGGGCCCGGCTCGAGCGCAGCGAGATCGACGTGGACGCGTTCGACGCCGCCTTCGCCGCTGAGTCGGATGCCCTCGGCCATCGGGTCTCGGGGCGCGAGGTGCTGGGGCTGTTGATGGGCGACCTGCGGCCGGCGATGGTCGAGGCGCTGCGTCGGATCCACGAGCACCCCGACCTGTGCACCGGGCTGCTCACGAACAACTTCGTGCTCGGTGACGGCCACGTCGACCGCGAGTCCGAGATGGGCCGGGTGCTGTCCATGTTCGACGCCGTGGTCGAGTCGTCTCAGGCGGGCGTGCGCAAGCCCGACCCGCGCTTCTACGAGCTGGCGTGCGAGCTGCTCGAGATCGAGCCGACCGAGGCGGTCTTCCTCGACGACCTCGGGGTCAACCTGAAGCCGGCCCGGGCCATGGGCATGGCCACCATCAAGGTGGTCGACCCGGACGATGCGCTGGCCGAGCTCGAGTCGCTGCTCGGCTTCGCCTTGCGCTGACCGCGGTCGAGCGCTGGGACGTCAGCCCAGGTCGCCGACGACGTAGGACGTCATCGACAGCGATCCGTACACGCAGCCGTCGACGAGCACGCGGGCGGGCGCACCGGCGACGTCGGCCATGCCGGCGAGGTAGGCGAGCGGCATGAAGTGGTCGGGTGTCGGCACGGCCCGCGCGTAGGCGTCGTGGGCGGCGACGGAACCGAGATCGCCGGGGCGGTCGGTCAGCACGGCTCGTACGGCGTCGTCGAAGGAGCGGGCCCAGTCGTCGCCGGCCTGGGGTCGGCCCCAGTCGAGGGAGCGGAGGTCGTGCACCACGTTGCCGCTCGCCACTACCAGCACGCCGCGCTCGCGCAGCGGCGCCAGGCGGCGACCGAGGTCGAGGTGCTCGTCGAAGGGCAGTGCGGCGTTGACCGACAGCTGCACCACCGGCACGTCGGCGGCCGGGTACGCATGGGCGAGCACCGACCAGGCACCGTGGTCGATGCCCCAGCTGTCGACGTCGAGGCCGCACCACTTCGGCTGGAGCACCTCGACGACCTCGTCGGCCACCTCGGGCGAGCCGGCCACGGGGTAGTCGAAGGCGAAGAGCTCGTCGGGGAAGCCGAAGAAGTCGTGGATGACCCGAGGCCGCTCCATGGCGGTGACGGCGGTCGCGTTGATGTACCAGTGCGCCGAGACGCACAGGATGGCCCGAGGGGCCGGAGCCAGCGCCCCCACCGTCGACCACGCCTCGGTGAACCGGTTGTGCTCGAGGGCGTTCATGGGGTTGCCATGGCCCAGGAACACCGCGGGCATCGTCGTCATGGGGTCGACCTCCGTCGCGGGCTCGTCGGTGCGCCGGTGCTCAGAGCCCGCCGAGGATCCGCTGGAAGAGCTCGTCCTGCTCTTGGACGTGGATGGCGTGCACGCCGGTGGCCGGCGAGCCCGACTCGGTGCGGCTCACCCGGGTGATCTCGTGGGAGTCGCCGTGGGCCTCGTAGAGGCGACCCTTCACCGAGTTCCACGGCCCCATGTTCTCGGGCTCCTCCTGGAGCCAGTAGATCTGGCTGGCACCGGCGTAGCGGTCGAGCACGGCGGCGACCGCGTCGAACGGCCACGGGTACAGCTGCTCGACGCGCACGATGGCGACGGGAGCGCCCACCTTGTCGCGTGCCGCCATCGCCTCGATGGCGACCTTGCCGGAGGCGAACACCACGCGCCGCACGGCGGCGGGGTCGCTGATGCCGGGATCGTCCAGCACCTCCTCGAACGATCCGTGGGTCAGCGCGTCGACCGGTGAGCGCGACGTCTTGGCCCGCAGCTGGGACTTGGGCGTGAACACGATCAGCGGCTTGCGGATGTCGCGGCGCACCTGGCGGCGCAGCAGGTGGAAGTACTGGGCGGCGGTGGTGGCGTTGCAGATCTGGATGTTGTCCTCGGCGGCGAGCGTGAGGAAGCGCTCGATGCGAGCCGACGAGTGCTCGGGGCCCTGGCCCTCGAAGCCGTGGGGGAGCAGCATGACCAGGCCCGAGGTCTGGCCCCACTTGTCCTCGGCGGCGACGACGAACTGGTCGATGATGGCCTGGGCGCCGTTCACGAAGTCGCCGAACTGGGCCTCCCACAGCACCAGGGCGTCCTTGTTGGTGACCGAGTAGCCGTACTCGAAGCCGAGCACGGCGAACTCCGACAGCAGGGAGTCGTAGAGCCAGAAGCGGGCACCGTCGGCGGCGGCGTCGCGCAGCGGGCAGCGCTCCTCGCCCGTCTCGTAGTCGACGAGCACGAGGTGACGCTGGGAGAAGGTGCCCCGTCGGCTGTCCTCGCCGGAGAGCCGCACGGAGGTGCCCTCGTGCAGGAGCGAGCCGATGGCGAGCGACTCGCCGAGCGCCCAGTCGACGAGGCCGTCGTCGCGGTAGAGCTTGGCCCGGGCCTCGAACTGCTTGGCCAGCTTGGGGTGGACCAGGAAGCCCTCGGGCGCGTGGTCGATCACGTCGAACAGCTCGTCGAGCACCGGCCGCGCGACACCGGTGTCGATGTGGGGCAGCACGCCCATCGGCGGTGGCGCCGGCAGGGCGCGCACCCCGGCGGGCGGCGCGTGGGAGCGGGTCTCGTCGAGAGCGTCTTGCAGCCGCTTCTGGAAGTCGGCCAGGGCCTCCTCGGCCTCGTCGAGGGTGATGTCGCCCCGCTTGACCAGCGCCTCGGTGTAGAGCTTGCGCACCGACCGGCGGGCGTCGATCTTCTTGTACATCAGCGGCTGCGTGTAGCTGGGGTCGTCGCCCTCGTTGTGGCCGTGCCGCCGATAGCAGACCATGTCGATGACGACGTCCTTGTTCCACCGGCGGCGGTACATGAAGGCCAGGCGGGCCACTCGGACGCACGCCTCGGGGTCGTCGCCGTTGACGTGGAAGATGGGCGCCTGGACCATCTTGGCGACGTCGGTGGGGTACTCGGACGAGCGGGCGGCGGTGGGCGGCGTGGTGAAGCCCAGCTGGTTGTTGATGATCAGGTGGATGGTGCCACCGACGCGGTAGCCCTTGATGAGCGAGAGGTTGAGCGTCTCGGCGACCACGCCCTGGCCGGCGAAGGCGGCGTCGCCGTGGATCAGCACCGGCAGCACCGGGTAGTTGCCCGGCGGCTCGATCTGGTCCATCTCGGCGCGGGCCATGCCGACCACGACCGGATCGACGGCCTCAAGGTGGCTGGGGTTGGCCGCCAGCTCGACGGGGATCTCGTTGCCCACGCGGCTGACGAACTTGCCGGTCTGGCCGAGGTGGTACTTGACGTCGCCCGAGCCCTGGATCGACTCGGGGTCGATGTTGCCCTCGAACTCGGCGAACAGCTGCTCGTAGGACTTGCCGACGATGTTGACCAGGACGTTGAGCCGGCCCCGGTGGGCCATGCCCATGACCGCCTTGTGCATCCCGAGGTCGGCGGCCTCGGAGAGGATGGCGTCGAGCAGCGGGATGGCGGACTCGGCGCCGTCGATGCCGAAGCGCTTCTGGCCGAGGTACTTGGTGCCGAGGAACTTCTCGAGGGCCTCGGCGGCGTTGAGCCGGCCGAGGATGTGGCGCTGCTCGTCGGGGGCCAGCCCACCGGTGATGCCCTCGACGTGCTCCTGGATCCACAGCTTCTCGTCGGGGTCCTGGATGTGCATGTACTCGATGCCGATCGTGCGGCAGTACGCGTCGCGCAGCACGTGCAGCAGGTCGCCGAGCTTCATGCGGTCGCGGCCGCCGACCCCGTGGGTGAGGAACTCGCGGTCGAGGTCCCAGATGGTGAGCCCGTAGGTGGCCGGGTCGAGCTCGGGGTGCATGGTGGGCTCTTCGGCGGCCAGCGGGTCGAGGTCGGCGATGAGGTGGCCGCGGACCCGGTGCATGTTGATGAGCCGGTCGACCTGCACCTGCTTCTCGACCATCGTCTGCTCGTGGTCGGCCGGGTTGACGTCGCGGCGCCACAGCACGGCCTCGTAGGGCACGCCGATGGCGCGGAAGATGTCGTCGTAGAACTCGTCGGCGCCGAGCAGCAGCTCGTGGACCCGCTTGAGGAACAGGCCCGACTCGGCGCCTTGGATGATGCGGTGGTCGTAGGTCGACGAGATGGTGATGACCTTCGACAGCCCGAGCGAGGCGATGGTGGACGGGTCGGCGCCGGCGAAGGCGGTCGGGTAGTCGAGCGAGCCGACGCCCACGATCACGCCCTGGCCCGGCATGAGGCGGGGGACCGACTGGACCGTGCCGATGGTGCCCGGGTTGGTGAGGGTGACGGTGGCACCGGCGAAGTCGTCGGGGCTGAGCTTGTTCGAGCGGACCTTGCGGATGAGCTCCTCGTAGGCGGTGTGGAAGCCGCGGAAGTCGAGGGCGTCGGCGCCCTTGACCACGGGCACCAGCAGCGAGCGCGAGCCGTCGGGCTTCTCGAGGTCGACGGCGATGCCGAGCCCGAGGTGGTCGTTGCGCACGATGCGTGGCTTGCCGTCGGGGTCCTCGACGTAGGTGTTGTTCATGGCCGGCACGGTGTCGGCGATGGCGCGCACGACGGCGTAGCCGATGAGGTGGGTGAAGCTCACCTTCCCGCCCCGCGTGCGCCCGAGGTAGCCGTTGAGGATCTGGCGGTTCACCTCGAGCAGGCGGGCGGGGACCTCGCGGAAGCTGGTGGCGGTGGGCACCGCCAGGCTGGCCTCCATGTTGGCGACGATGCGGGCGCCGACGCCGCGGATGGGCTCGCCGACCTCGGCCGCCTCGGTGGCGGTCGGTGTGGCGGCGGGCGCCGGGGCGGGGGAGGCGGCCGGGGGTGCGGCGGCGGGCGCGGTCGCCGGCGCGGCGGGGGGCGGGGCGGCCGCGGGCCGGTAGTCGGCGAAGAAGTCGCGCCAGGACTCGCTCACCGAGGCGGGGTCGGCGAGGTACTGCTCGTACATCTCCTCGACCAACCAGGAGTTCTGGCCGACCGGTTGGGTGGCGAAGGCGTCGTCGGGCACGGACCGATCCTACCGGGCGACCCCGGGCGGCCTGGTGGCCGGGGTCGGCGGGTCAGGACCCGTTCAGGACGGGCTCGGGACCGGATCAGGACCGGCTCAGTCGCCGGTGGCGCCGGCGGCCTCGGCGGCCAGCAGCCGGGTGATCCAGCGGTGCATGGTGTCGCGGGGCTGGGCGCCGGGGATCAGCAGGGCGTCGCCGACCCACCAGGCCGGGGTGGCGGTGACGCCCAGCTCGCGGGCGTCGGCCATCGACGCGTCCACCGCCGCGGTGCCGTCGCCGTCGGCCCAGCGCTCGCCCACCTCGCCGGGCGGCACCCCGGCGTCGGCGAGGATCCCGTCGATCACCGCCGGGTCGCCGATGTCGAGCCCGTCGACCCAGTGGCCCCGCGACAGCGCCTCGTCGACGCGGGCGAAGGCCTGGGGCCAACCGACCCGCACGATCTCGGCGGTCTCGAGGGCCCGGCGCGAGCTCGGGGTGCGGTCGGGGCGCCGGAACGGGATGCCCAGCTCGTCGCACTCGGCCTGCACGATGGCGAAGACCCGGTCGAGGCGCCCGCCCCGCCGGTTCTCGCGGCCGCCCACCGGGATCTCGGGGTGCAGCTCGAACGGGCGGACGGTCACGGCCACGCCGAGCTCGCCCAGCAAGGCGGTGCGGTCGCGCCCGAGGTAGGCCCACGGGCAGATGTAGTCGCTCCAGGCCACGGCCTCCATGCCCGGCGACGCTACCGGTCGTCCCCCGCTCGGCCGAGCCGCGGGCCCGCGCCCCGGCGGTAGCCTCGGCGGCCGTGCGCCTCGCCACTTGGAACGTGAACTCGCTGAAGGCCCGCCTCCCGAGGGTGGAGGAGTGGCTGGAGAGCGTGCAGCCCGACGTCGTGTGCCTGCAGGAGACCAAGCTGGCCGACGACGCCTTCCCCGCCCTCACCTTCGGCGCCATGGGCTACGAGACGGCCCACCACGGCCAGGGCCGGTGGAACGGCGTGGCGATCCTGTCCAAGGTCGGCCTCGACGACGTGGTGGCGGGCTTCGACGACGGCGACGAGCCCGACCCCGACGCGCGCCTCCTGTGGGCCACCTGCGGCGGCGTGCGGGTGGCGAGCGTGTACGTCCCCAACGGGCGGTCGCTCGACGACGATCACTACCAGTACAAGCTGCGGTGGCTCGAGCGGCTGCGGCGGGTGCTCGAGGCCGACGAGGACCCCGCTTCGCGCCTGGTGGTCACCGGCGACTTCAACATCGCCCCCGACGACCGCGACGTGTACGACCCGGCCGACTTCGTCGGTGCCACCCACGTGAGCGAACCCGAGCGTGACGCGCTGGCCGCTCTGGAGGACTGGGGCCTCGTCGACGTCTTCCGCCGCCACTACGACGCGCCGGGCCTGTTCTCGTGGTGGGACTACCGGGCCGGGAACTTCCACAAGGGCAAGGGCATGCGCATCGACCTCGTCCTCGCCACGCCGTCGCTGGCCGAGACCTCCACGTCGGCTCTCATCGACCGCAACGCCCGCAAGGGCAAGCAGCCGTCGGACCACGCGCCGGTCGTCGTCGACTTCGCCGTCTGATCGCGGCCGGTGCCGGCGCCGGTGCTCCTGCCGGCGCGGCCGGTCGGAGTTGGCGGCGTTCGCCGGGGCGGGTAGCAAGGTCGGGTGCCCGACGACGCTGCTCCCGACGACGCCACCCCCGACACGGCCGCGGCCGAGCTCGACGAGGTCCTCGAGCAGGCCCGCTCGATGCTCTACACGCGCTGGCAGGAGCCGCCGGTCTCGCAGATGACGGCCCGCCGCGTCGAGATGCGGCGGCTGGCCGACTCCATGCGGATCATCATCGAGCGGCTCGTGCGTACCGCCGCCCCGACCGAGGCGCTCATCGACGCCGCCGACGAGCTGGCCCGGGTGGCGCTCACCTTCGACCGCATCGACCACGGCACGCTCTACGAGGGCTTCGCCGAGGCGGCCAACGCCGGCATGGACCCCCACGCCAGCTTCGAGCACAGCCCGTTCATCGGCCGGGCCAACCCGCTCTCGCCGCCCATCTACCTCCAGGACATCGACGGGGTGGTGCACGGGCGGGTCGTGTTCGGCTCGGCGTACGAGGGGCCGCCCGGGTGCGTGCACGGCGGGTACATCGCCGGCGCGTTCGACGAGCTGCTGGGCGCCACGCAGTCGCTGTCGGGTCAGCCCGGCATGACCGGCACGCTGACGGTGAAGTACCGCAGCCCCACGCCGCTGCACACCGAGCTGCACTTCATCGGCGAGCTGGTGGGGGTGGAGGGCCGCAAGATCTTCACCCACGGCCGCCTCCTCGCCGGCGACACGCTGTGCGCAGAGGCCGACGCGGTGTTCATCTCGATCGACTTCTCCAAGTTCGCCGACCTGCGCGACCAGCGCGAGGCGGCCGAGCAGGAGCGTCGCGGCGGCACCACCGCCGTCTGATCCGAGCGCACGGCTGCACCGCGTCGACCGACGTCGACCCGCCTCCGGCCGTCGCCGGGGTGCGGAGGTCTGGGGTGTTCGATCAGGGCAGCTCGGCGTCGAGGCGCTGCTGGGCGACCCGGGCCTCGTCGGTGAGGTGCTCGCGCAGCCCCGACACGATGGCGCCCTCGACCTTGCCGCCCACCAGCAGCACGCGCACCCGCAGCTCGCCGCGGATGCGGCGTCGGGTGCCGTCGCCGTCGGCGGTGAAGGTGGCCGCCGCCGACGCCGTCATCTTGTCCGGGTAGTGGTCGGGCAGCAGCCGGGTGCTGGCCGAGTCGGTGGCCAGGTCGAACCACGTCTCGTCGACCCAGGTGAGCTTGGCCGGATCGATGATGGCGGTGGCGGCGGCCGGCAGGGGTGCGGTGAAGGCGTAGCGGACCCGCAGCAGCACGCGGTCGCCGTCGACTCGGTGCTCGAGCACGTCGGGGGCCGACACCTTCGGCAGGCCGGCCAGGGCGGGGTAGAAATCGGGGTCGGTGTAGAGGGCGAGCACCCGATCGGGGCGGGCCCGGAAGACCTGCTCGGCCTCGAAGCGCATGGGGACACCTTGCCACCCGCGGTGGTCGCAGGGCGGGGACGGGCGCCGGATCAGCCGGCGATGTCGGGCAGGCGCGGCGCGCCGTCCGCCCGGGCATCGGCGCCGGCGTCGCCGGTGTGGTCGGCGACCACGGCGAGCACCGCGTCGCCGTAGCGGCCGACCTTCACCGGCCCGACCCCCGACACGTCGAGGAGCTGATCGGCCGATCGTGGCCGGGCGGCGGCGATCTCGGCCAGCGTGGCGTCGTGGAAGATCACGTAGGCCGGCACGGCGCCGGCCTTTGCTGCCCCGGACCGCCACGCCTTGAGGGCCTCGTACAGCGCCTGGTCCTCGGCGGCGACCGCGGTGGCGGCTCGCCCCTGGGCTTCCTTCCGACCGGTGGCGGCTCGGGCCGAGGAGCGAGCCGCCTTGCCCCCGGTGCCCGGCTTGCGGGCACCGCCGCGCGTCGCGGGGGTGGCGCTGTGCTCGGCGAGCGCCGCCCGGCGGTCGCGCAGGACCGGGCCCCAGTCGTCGGGCTCGCCCCGCTCGGCCAGGACGCGGCAGGCGATCTCGACCTCGTCGAGGAAGAACGAGCGCTCGCGGCGCGCCTTGCGGCTGCCGAAGGTGCGCTGGCGGGCCCACGTGAGGCACAGCTCGCGCTCGGCCCGGGTGACCGCCACGTAGAACAGGCGCCGCTCCTCGTCGAGCTCGGCGGTGGTCTTGGCGTGGCCGATCGGCACGAGTCCCTGCTCGAGGCCGGCGAGGTGCACCACCGGCCACTCGAGGCCCTTGGCGGCGTGGAACGTGGTGATCTCGACGGCGTCGCCACTGACGTCGGGCTGGTCGGCTCGGGTGGTCTCGGCCAGCCAGGCGAGGAAGCCGGGGACCGACGGGCGAGGGTCGATGCCGAGGTAGTCGTGGCCCAGTCGGACGAAGGCCTCGACGTTGGCCCGCCGCTCGGGGGACAGGGCACCGCCGCGCCTGCCGCCGCCGGCGGCGCCCTCGGGTTCGACCTCGCCCTGCCCTTCGGCGTCGGTCGGCCCGAGCGTGGCCTCGACGTCGGCGAGCGCGTCCTCGAAGCGCCCCGTCGCCCGGCGCACCTGGCCGAGGGCGGTCTTCACCTCGGGCTGGTCGAGGAGGGCCACCCCGCCCCGCACGCGGAACGGGATGCCGACCCGCTTGAGCGCCTCCTCGATGACGCCGATCTGGGCGTTGGTGCGCACGAGCACCGCCTGGGACGACCATGTGGCCCCGGGCGGGTGGTGATCCCGGAGGTTGCGGGCGATGGCGTGGGCCTCGTCGGTGTCGGTCTCGAGCTCGTCGATGGTGGGCAGCGCGCCCTCGGGGCGGTTGGCGCGCAGCCGGCGGACGCCCTCGGCCCCGGTGTTGCGCCGCGGCGCCCCGGCCAGCACCGCGTTGGCCACGCCGAGGATCTGTGGGCTCGACCGGTAGTTCTCCTCGAGGACGACGACGCCGGCGGTGGGGTGGGTGGTGCGGAAGCCGGCGAGGTAGCCGGCGTCGGCGCCGTTCCAGGCGTAGATGGCCTGGTTGGGGTCGCCCACCACGCACAGGTCGAGGCGGTCGCCGAGCCACGACGAGAGCAGGGCGTGCTGCAGCGGGTTCACGTCCTGGTACTCGTCGACGAAGAGGTGGCGGAAGCGCCAGCGCTGGGCCTCGCCGAACTCGTGGTCCTGGTCGATGTCGCGCCGGCACAGGCGGAGGAGGTCGTCGAAGTCGACGAGCCGACGATCGCGCTTGGCCTGCTCGTAGCGCTCGTAGGTGCGGGCGACGACGCCGAGGTCGATGGACGGGGTCCGGGTGGCGGCTCGGGCGGCGTCGGCGTAGTCGTCGGGGCCGATCATGCGGGCCTTGGCCCACTCGATCTCGCTCACGGCGTCGAGGGCGGCCACCGAGCCGGATGAACCTCGGTTGACCGACGATGGGAGCAGCCGGGCCACGAAGCCGACCTTGCGATCGAGCAGCTCGGGCGGTGCGATGTCCCGGTCGGCCCACCGGGTGCGCAGCTGGGCGTAGGCCACGGCGTGGAAGGTGCCGGCGGCCACCTGGTCGCGCAGGCCGAGCTGGCGCAGGCGCGAGCGCATCTCGCCGGCGGCCTTGCGGGTGAAGGTCAGGGCCAGCACGTGGCGAGGATCGAGGTCGCCGGTGGCGGCCCGCCAGGCGATGCGGCGGGTGAGCACGCGCGTCTTGCCCGAGCCGGCCCCGGCGAGGATGGCCAGCGGCGCGTGGGAGGACGTGACGGCGTCGCGCTGGGCGGGGTTGAGGCCGGAGAGCAGCGCGTCGGGGTCCACGGGCCCACCTTACGCAGGCGGTGTGACGGCCTCGCCGGCTCGGGTCCTGCCCGGCAGCGCGGGGGCCACCTCGAGCACTGGTACCCTCCCGCCATGGTCGGGGCCGGAGGGGGCTTCGCCCGCTGGCGCGGGCGACTGCATGCATGGTGGGCGCGCGCCGTTCACGACCGCCGGTGGCTCGTCGCCATCCCGCTGTTCGGGGTGCTTGCCTTCGCGCTCCACCGCTTCGCCAGCCCGGCCCTGGCGGGGCTTCCGCCCTACCAGAACGACTCGTGGACGTTCGTCGAGCTCTCACGGTCGGTGTTCCGGGATCCGGGCCGGGTGCAGACCTATCGCTGGTTCGGCAGCACCGAGCCGTACACCCCCGTGCCCCTCGTCTGGCCGGCGGTCATCTTCGGGGCCGACCAGCTGAGCGGCCTCGGCTACAGGCACCGATCGTGGCGGCCGTCGTCGCGGTGCTCGTGGCCGCGGTCGTGCTCGACGTCGCAGGCCGGCGACTGCTCGACGTGCGGGGCTTCGGCCCGGCGGTCATCGCCTGCCTCTTCGTCTTCAACTGGTTCGCCATGGGGGTCATCGAGGGCAGTCCGCTGCCCCTGTCGGTGCTGTGGATGGCGGCCATCGTCGCGACGCTCAGCGGTCCGTGGCCGCTCTCGCCTCGTCGCGTCGCGCTGGTGGGCCTGTTCATGGCGATGCTGGTCCTCACGCGCCTCGACAACGTGTTCGTGCTGGTGTTCGTGCCGCTCGCCCTCCTCGCCGTGCGCGTCCTCCGTCCACGCCAGCTGCTCGCCTACGCCGTCGGTCTGCTGGCAGGGCTGTCCCCATGGATCCTCTACAGCCTCGTCCGATTCCGGTCGCCCTTCGTGACCCCGTACGCGGGGAGTGGCCTCTCGGCCAAGCTCACGACCCCGGTCGACTACTTCGTCCAGCGGCCGCCGTCGGTGTTCGAGCAGCCGGGCGACTTCGCCAACCGGATGACCTCGGGCTGGTCGAAGATGCTCGGTGCGATCGACGTGTCGGTGCGCGATGCGGTGGTCATGCGGCCGGCGGTGCTCTTGACGGTGGTCGTGCTCCTGGCGGCCGTCGTCGGTCCCGCCGCCGTCGCCGTGCGTCGGGGCGTCGGCCTGCGTCCGGCCCTGCAGACCGCGTCGGACGACCTGCGGCGTCGGCTGGGTGCGTGTCGCGGCGTCCGGCTGCTGGTCCCGCTCGCCCTGGCGATGGTGCTGGCGTCGGTGGCCAGCCAGCTGCTCGGCTCGGCCTTCGACGCGCGGTACTGGTCGCTGCCGTTCCTGTCGGTGTACCTGGCGTGCGGTGCCGTCGTCCTCGCGGCCGCGGGGCCGAGGCGGGCCATGGCCGTCCTGCTGCCGGTGCTGCTGTTCGTCGGCCTCATCCCGTACCTCGGCCAGACGCACCACGTGCACCTGCAGAACGACCTCCTGCTGCAGGCCGGGTGGGTCGATCCCGAACCCGTCAGCGACCGCATCCTGTCGTGCCTGGGCCCGAACGATCGGGCCATGTACCTCGGGGGCACCGCCGACGCCTACATCATGGGGGCGATGACGACCCGGGTCGGCGTCGCCCAGCCCTTGAACTGGGGTCGGATCTCGGTGGCCGACCGCCGGCGGTTCCTCGAGGACTACGCCGTGACCTCGGTGGTCGTCGACCCGGCGACGGGTGCGGCCCAGCGCGACTTCGCGCTGAAGGCGCTGCAGCGCGACCTGGGCGGGGTGCCGTTGCGGCCGACGTGCGGAGGCTTCGTGTACGCCATCGGTGGATGACGACCCGACGCCGGTAGGTTGCCCCGTCATGGTCGACGTCAGCCCGGAGCGGTTCGAGGAGCTGGTGGGCGAGGCGCTCGACGGCATCCCGTCGGGGCTCGGCCGCATGATGGACAACGTCGCGGTGTTCGTCCGGGACACCAGCGGCGACCCGTACCTGCTCGGCCTCTACGAGGGCATCCCGCTCACCCAGCGCGAGGGCTACGGCGTGGGGCCGGCCATGCCCGACCGCATCACGATCTACCGGTTGCCCATCCTGGCCCGGTGCCGCAGCGAGGCCGAGGTCGTCCAGCAGGTGCGGATCACCGTCGTGCACGAGGTCGGCCACCACTTCGGCATCTCCGACGACCGCCTGCACGAGCTGGGCTGGGGCTGATCGGGCGAACCGCCGGTCCGTGGCCGGCGAGGTGGGATCCGCCAGGTCGCCGACGTCCCGTCCCGCCCGTCCCGCCCGTCCCGCCCGTCCCGCCCATCCGGGGCCGCGCTCGGGCCTGTCGCTACGCTCGCGGGCGATGTCGTACCCCAAGCAGCTGTTGCACGACTACGAAGAGCTCATCCTCGACCTGCACCCGCACTGGTGGATGCTCGTCAAGGGCGTGGCGCCGCTGGTCATCGCCATGGTGCTCGGCGTCGTGGCCCTCGGCGGTGGGTGGGCCGATCCCATCAAGATCTTCTTCGCCCTGTGCGTCCTCCTGGGGCTCGTCTACTTCCTGCGGGTGTTCCTCAAGTGGGTGAGCACCGACTTCGTGCTCACCAGCGACCGGGTCATCTACCGCGAGGGCATCATCGCCAAGCGGGGCATCGAGATCCCCCTCGAGCGCATCAACACCATCTTCTTCGAGCAGCGGATCTTCGAGCGCATGCTCGGCCTCGGCGATCTGCAGATCGAGTCGGCGTCCAAGGACGGCGCCCAGGTGTTCGACGACATCCGCAACCCGAGCGCGGTGCAGAACGAGATCTACCAGCAGATGGAGCTCAACGACCGCCGCAACTTCGACCGGCTGGGACAGCAGGTGAGCGGGGCCCAGACGGCCGCCGTGCAGGCCGCCGCCGCCCAGCCGCCGGCCCAGACGATCCCCCAGCAGATCGAGCACCTCAGCCAGCTCCGCGACAAGGGCGTGCTGACCGAGGAGGAGTTCCAGGCCAAGAAGGCCGAGCTCCTCGGCCGCATGTGACGCCGAGGCGCACCGCTCCCCGCGTCGTGTCGCTGGTGCCGTCGGCCACCGAGACGCTGGTGGCCTGGGGCGTCACGCCGGTGGCGGTCACGCGGTTCTGCGAGCACCCCGAGCTGCCGGCCGTCGGGGGCACCAAGGATCCCGACGTGGCGGCGGTGGTCGACCTCGCCCCCGACCTCGTGGTGCTGTGCCGCGAGGAGAACCGCCGCGAGGACGCCGAGGCCCTCGCCGCCGCCGGGATCGACCGGTTCGTGTTCGACGTGGACGTGGTGGACGACGTCGCCCCGCAGCTGGCCGCCCTGGCGGATCGCCTCGGCGTCGAGCCTCCGGCCCCCGAACCGCTCCCACCGAGGGCGGCGCCGGTGGCCCGCGCCTTCGTGCCGATCTGGCGGCGGCCGTGGATGACGATGGCCGCCGGCTGCTACGGGTCGTCCCTGCTCGACCACGTCGGGGTGGTCGACGTGTTCGCCGACGCCGACGAGCGCTACCCGGAGGTCGCCATCGACGAGGTGCTCGCACGGGCTCCCGACGTCGTGCTGGCCCCGTCGGAGCCCTATCCGTTCACCGATCGCCACGTCGCCGAGCTGGAGGCGATCGCTCCGACGGTGCTGGTGGACGGCCAGGACCTGTTCTGGTGGGGGGTGCGCACCCCGGCGGCGGCCCGCCGCCTGGCCGCCGTGGTGGCGACGCTGCCTCGTCCCGCCGGCGGCTGACCAGTAGCGTCTCGCCCGCCATGGCCGACGACGACCAGCCCGCCGAGCCGCCCACCGGCGACCCCGCGCCGGCGATGCCGGCGACGCAGACCGGTGCCGAGGGGTCCGAGCCCGGCGCCGGCCGCGAGGACGACGCGATCGGGGCCCGCCGCACGCCGCTGTGGCTGCGGGCCCTCGGCTTCGTGGTGGTCGTCGGCGTGTTCGTGGGGATGGTCGCCGTCGTGCTCACCCGCCAGGGCGACCGGGCCGACCGGGCGGCGAGCACCGGCGCCACCGCCCGCACGGTCCCCGTGCCCGGCGAGATCCTCGGCACCACCACGTCCAAGGCGCCACCGGCCCTTCCCGACGGGGGCACGACGTCGGCCGCCCGACGTCAGAACCTGACCACCGACCAGGTGGCGACCGCCCTCGAGGTCCAGCTGCCGCTGGAGACGGGCTGGACCCACGCGGTCTCGTGCGGCGCCCCCCAACCGATCGCGGCCGGCGAGGTGCTGGAGTGCCAGGCCCGCACCGAGCCGCCGATCAAGGAGGTGCCGCCGTCGACGGTGCTCGTGGTGGTCCTCGACGACGGTGGTCGGTTCACCTGGCAGCGGGGGACGACGGGGCCGGTCACCATCGCCGCCCTCCAGGACGGTGGCCTGTCGTGCGCCGACCTCGTCGCCCGTGGCTTCCCGTACGTGTCGACCCTGGCCTGGTGGAACTTGCACGACCGCCCGGCCGCCCTCGACCCGGCCGGGACCGGCCGGCCCTGCGCCGACGCGTACCCGGCCGCCGACGTCGACGCCGCCTTCGCCAAGGCCACCACCGCCTGAGCCCGGGGCCCGGGGTAGCGTTCCCGAGCGGCGACCGCGGGGGTCGCCGTGGCGGCGGGCCCCGCAGGCCCAGGGGGTGGGAGCAGGTGGGCGAGCAGCAGGACCCGTCCGATGGCGCGCGGCGCGGTTCGGCGTCGGCGCCGTCCGGTGGCAGTGGCTCGCCCTGGGGCCCGGATGCACCCGGCGCGACCGCACCGCTGCCCTCGTGGTCGCCGTCGCGGGCACCGCGACCGGGGTCCCCGGTCCCCGGTCCACCGGCCGCCCCACCGACCGCGGCCCCGGGCCCCCTGCCTTCGACCTCGAGCTCGACGTCGACGCCACCGCCTGCTGCTCCGCCGCCCCCGGTGCCACCCGGCGGCCCCGGCCCCGCCCTGCCGCCACCACCGACGGTGGTGCCCGACGGGGGCCTCGTCCCCTCGTGGGGTCACGCGGCCCCGTCGCCCGCGCTGGCACCCCCCGGCGCACCGGCGCCGTACCTCGGACCGGTGCCGCCGCCGTCGACGCTGCTCGGCCGGGCGCTCATCGTCGCCTGCGCGGTGATGGCGGCCCTCGGGGTCGCCCGGTCGCTCGCCTACCTCATGCGGGCATCGATCGACCAGGCGCTGGTCGATCGGGTGTCGGTGCCCCGCGGGGACCTCGAGTCCAGCAGCTCGCTGGTGGCGGCGCTGTCGTTGGCGGCGATGGCGGGGGTGTTCGCCACCGTCGGCCTGGAGGTCGCCTGGCGGCGACGCCGCCGCCCGAAGGAGGTGCTTCAGGCCTACGGCGAGGCCTACGTCGAGGCGCCGCTTCGTCAGGCGGTGCCGATCGGCGTCCGCCTCGCCCTCGGCCTGGCTGGTGGGGCCTCTGTGCTCGCCTTCTTCCAGGGCGCCACCACCCGCTCGATGACGGCGGCCCAGCTGGTGTCGGCCCGGCGGTGGTCGGCCACCGCCGCCGCCCTCCTGGCGGTCACGTGGATCCTCCTCGCCGTGTTCGTGCTCACCGCCGACCGGCACCTGCGCCGGCGCCTCGAGTGGTCGGGCGAGGCTCGTGCCCACCCGGGTGCGGTCCCGTTCTTCCCGCCCCAGCGCGAGGTCGGCGAGCAGACCGGGACGCCGGCGGGCCTCGGTTGGGTGCTCAGCACCGCCGGCCTGGTCGTGCTCGTCCTCGTCGGCGGCCTGATGGGCATCGGGTCGGTGGCGGCCATCGTCACCGGGCAGCTGGCCGGCCTGCCGTGGCTGGCGGTCTCGGCCGCCGTGCTGGCCCTGCCGGTGTGGGTCTTCCGGCGTCGGTGGCGGCGACGCGCCGAGCAGCGGATCGAGGCTGGCCGCGCGCCCGACCCGCAGGGGCTCGGCGACTGGTGGGCGGCGGCTCGGGGGGAGTGACCGCCCTCAGCGCCGGTGGGCGCCTGCCGACGCCGTGACCACCCACCGCCTCGGGCCCGGTGCGAGCGCGCCGGGATCCGTGAGCGCCACGACGCAGCCGCCGAACCCGGCTCCGGTCAGGCGGGCGCCGTGCACCCCCGGCGTCGAGACGAGCTCGTCGACGAGGGCGTCGAGCTCGGGGGTCGACACCGCGAAGTCGTCGCGGAGGCTGCGGTGGCTGTCGATCATGAGCTCGCCGGCGGTCGCCAGCTCGCCGTCGCGCAGCGCGTCGGCGAAGGCGCGGACCCGCTCGTCCTCGGTGACCACGTGCCGGGCTCGGCGGCGCACGACGAGGTCGCTGATCCGGTCGACGTCGGCGAGCGTGGCTCGACCGAGCGGGCCGATCACGGCGGCCGCCCGCTCGACGGCGGTCCGACGCTCGCCGTAGGCCGACGAGGCCAGCGCCCGCTCGCGCCCCGAGTGGACGACGACCACCTCGGCCGTCGTCGGCATCGGGACCGGCGTCCAGTCGTCGGTGGCGAAGTCGATGAGCAGGGCCTGCCCCGCCTGCCCGCAGGCCGAGGTGAGCTGGTCCATGAGCCCGCACGGCACCCCTGAGGCGCGCTGCTCGGCTCGCTGGCCCAGCCGCGCCAGCTCGATCGGCGGTCCGTCGAAGCCGAGGGCCAGGGCGACCGCCAGCTCGAGGGCGGCGCTGGAGGACAGCCCGCTGCCGATGGGCAGGGTCGACGACACGGTCCCGTCGAAGCCGGTCGTCCCCTCGAGCTCGGCCACCACGCCGGCGACGTAGCGGGCCCACGGCGGCCGCACGGCCGCAGGGTCGTCGACGCCGGTCGGCACCACCGCGGGTTCGGCCTGCTCGGCGGAGCGGAGGCGCACGACGCCGTCGTCGGTCGGGGTGCCCACCACCGTGGTCCCGAGCTGGATCGCCATGGGCAAGGCCAGCCCGCCCGCGTAGTCGGTGTGGTCGCCGATGAGGTTGACCCGGCCCGGTGCGAAGGCCTCGACGACGGGCCGCTCAGCCATCGTCGGCCCCGTCTCCCGGGTCACGACCCGGGCGCTCGACCGGGGTCGAGTCGGCGGCCCGCAGGGCGGCGGCGGCGTCGACCGGGTCGACCGGGTTGAAGTACACGTGGCTGCCGAGCTCGCCGGCCGCCACGAAGCGCTGGGTGTGCGGCGAGCGGAAGAGGGGGGCGATGTGGAGGTGGACCCGAGCCCCGGGCCAGTCGCCGCCGTCGAAGGGCCGCTGGTGCCACCAGAGCATGTACGGCATGGGCTCGTCGAACAGCGCGTCGAGTCGGCCGAGCACGTCGACCAGCACCGCGGCCAGGTCGTCGCGCTCTCCGTCGTCGAGGGACGGGAGGTCGGGTCGCTCCGTTCGCGGCGACACCAGCAGCTCGTAGGGCCACCCGGCGGCCCAGGGCACCCAGGCCCGCCAGGTGCCGACCTCGGCGACGAGCCGCTCGCCGTCGTGCCCGGCGGCGGCCTCGGCGAAGGCGGTCGGGTCGGCTCGATCCAGCTCGTCCCGGGCGCGCGGCGGGATGCGGTCGAAGGCGTAGATCTGCCCGTGCGGGTGGGCGATGGTGGCCCCGACCTCGGGGCCGCGGTTCTCGAAGACCAGCACGTAGGCGACGTCGCCGCGCCCACCGAGGGCGGCCGTGCGCTCGGCCCACAGGTCGACCACCTTGCGGGCCCCCTCCGGCCCGAGCGAGGCGAACGTGGCGTCGTGGTCCGACGTGTAGAGGACGACCTCGCTGCGGCCGCCGGGGATGGCGGGCCACCGGTTCGGGAACGAGAAGACGTCGTAGGGCTCGGGCGCCTCGAGGCCGCCCGGGCAGAACGGGCAGCCCGCGGCGGGCAGGTTGGGGCGTCCCTGGCGCTTGGCGACGATGTAGGCGAGGTCGCCGGTCAGCGGGTCGACGCGGTAGGGGAGGTCGTCGTCGGGGCCGGCCATGGCCGGGCACGCTACCGGCCGACGCCTCCCGATCCCGTCCCGCCGTCCTTACCTGATCTTGGGGAAGCGCTTAACCGCCTTCTTACGAACCCTCGCCATACTCGCCTCCGTGGATCCGTACGCCTCCCCCTCCGCCGCCCCCGGTTCGGGGCGCGCGCCCGGTGGCTCGACCCGGAGCACCAAGCGCCGGCACCCCGCGCAGCGGGCCCGTCGCGCCGCCGGCTGGCTCGCCGCCGGTGGCACGCTCGGCCTGGCCGCCTGGTTCGCGGTGGCCGCTCCGGCCCCCGACGACGCCCAGGCCGCTGGCAACCAGGTCGCCACCCAGACCTCGCCGGCCCCCACCTCGCCGTCGACCACCACGCCGACCCGCCGCCCCCGCACCCGGCTCGGCGACGACAGCTCGTCGTCGTCGGCCACCACCCCCTCGACCCGGGTCCAGCCTTCGCAGCCCCAGCAGCAGCAGCAGACCGCGCCCCGCCCGCGAACCCGCAGCCGGGCGAGCTGAGCCGGTCGGCGTGGACCACGTCTTCTGGTACGTCACCCGGGCCTCAGGGATCATCGCCTGGGTCCTGCTGACCGCCTCGGTGCTGTGGGGCGTGCTCATGGCCGGCAAGGTCCTGGGCCGCCGCCCCGGGCCCAAGTGGATGCTCGACCTGCACCGCTTCCTCGGCGGCGCCGCCGTCGTCCTGGTCGGCTTGCACCTCGGCTCCCTGCTGCTCGACAGCTACACCGACTTCCGGCCGGTCGACCTCGTCGTGCCCTTCGCCTCGTCGTGGCGACCCGTCGCCGTGGCCTGGGGCGTGCTGGCGCTCTACCTGTTGGTCGCGGTCGAGGTGTCCTCGCTCGCCATGCGGCGGCTGCCCCGCAAGACCTGGCACGTGATCCACCTCTCCAGCTACGCGTGCTTCCTGCTCGTCAGCGTCCACGCCCTCACCGCCGGCACCGACGTGGCCAACCCGGTCGCCCGCTTCGTCGGGGTGTTCGGGCTGGTGGCGGTGACCCTCCTCGCCGCCCTGAGGATCTTCACCTGGCGCCGGACGGTCGCCCGCCGCGCCGCGACGACGGCGCCCGCCGCCGCGCCGAGTCCGACGGTCGACTGGAACGGGGCCGTCTGGGCCGACACCGCGTGGCCGGCGGCCCCGCCCGTCGCGGCCCCGAGCTCCGCCGAGTGGGCCCCGCGCCAGGTCCCGCCGCCCGTGGGTGCGGCGACGTCGCCTGCGGCGGCGCCGTGGGCGAACCCGGCCGAGGCCCCCGCGGGCCGCTCCGGCTGGGACGTCGTCGAAGGGCCCCGCTGACCGTCGGGCCGGGTCGCCCAACCGCCGTCCGCCGAGCCCCGCCCTTCTTGACCACCTGGTCAAGTACGGGAAGGATGGCGGGATGCCCACCGCCGCCAGCAACGGGATCGAGCTGTACTACGAGACGTTCGGGGACCCCGACGACCCGCCGCTGCTGCTGGTCAACGGACTCGGCGGCCAGCTGATCTCGTGGGACGTGCCGTTCTGCGAGGGCCTCGTCGACCGCGGCTTCTTCGTGATCCGCTACGACAACCGCGATGTCGGACTGTCCACCCACTTCGACGTCGAGCTCGACGTGATGGCGGCCATCCTCGGCCTGTTCGCCGGCGAGCCCGCCGACGCGCCGTACCTCCTGTCGGACATGGCCGCCGACGGCATCGGCCTGCTCGACCACCTGGGCATCGATCGCGCCCACGTCCTCGGCGTGTCGATGGGCGGGATGATCGTGCAGACGATGGCCATCGAGCACCGCGAGCGGCTGCTGTCGATGACCTCGATCATGTCGACCACCGGCGACCCCGACGTCGGCCAGCCCGATGCCGAGGTGCTGCCGATCCTCATGGCCCCGGCGGCCCCTGATCGTGAGGCCTACGTCCAAGCCCAGCTCGCGCAGTGGAAGCTCATCGGCAGCCCCGACCACTACGACCCCGAGCGCGTCGCCGAGCGGGCCGGCGCCGCCTACGACCGGGCCTACTGGCCGCGGGGCACCGCCCACCAGCTGCTGGCCATCCTCGCCTCGGGCAGCCGCTCCGACGCCCTGCGCGACCTCGACCTCAACACGCTCGTCATCCACGGCGACGTGGACCGGCTGGTGAACGTCTCGGGCGGCGAGCGCACCGCCGAGTGCATCGAGGGCTCAGAGCTGATCATCGTGGAGGGCATGGGCCACGACCTGCCGTCGGAGTTCTGGGCCCGCATCATCGAGGCCGTCACCGCGCTGGCCGCCCGCTCGGCCGCCCCGGCCTGAGCAGGCCGCCGACCTCGGGCGGCTCGCAGCCGCTCCACCACCGCACGACCACGTGGCGCCGCGCTCGCAGCGCCCGACCGCAACCAACCAGGGGGACCCCACCGTGTCCGGACCGCTGTCAGGGATCAAGGTGCTCGAGCTGGCCGGGATCGGCCCCGGGCCGTTCGCGGCGATGCTGCTCGCCGACATGGGCGCCGAGGTGCTGCGCGTCGACCGGGCGTCGGCCGTGCGCGGCGGCGACCCGGCCAACCCGCCCGCCGACGTGCTCAACCGCGGCCGGCGCTCCATCGGCGTCGACCTGAAGAACCCCGAGGGCGTCGAGACCGTGCTCACGCTCGTCGAGGAGGCCGACGTCCTCATCGAGGGCTTCCGCCCCGGCGTCATGGAGCGCATGGGCCTCGGGCCCGACGTCTGCCTCGAGCGCAACCCGCGGCTCGTCTACGGGCGGATGACGGGGTGGGGCCAGGAGGGTCCCTACGCCCAGGCCGCCGGCCACGACATCAACTACATCTCGCTGGCCGGCGCCCTCGAGGCCATCGGCCGGGCCGGCCAGGCACCGCTGCCCCCGCTCAACCTCGTCGGCGACTTCGGTGGCGGCGGCATGTTCCTCGTCTACGGCATCGCCTGCGCGCTGGTCGAGCGGTCGTCGTCGGGCAAGGGCCAGGTGGTCGACACCGCCATGGTCGACGGCGCCGCCGTGCTCATGACGATGTTCCACGCCTTCCGCGCCATGGGCATCTGGGCCGACGAGCGGGGGACGAACCTGCTCGACACCGGCGCCTCGTTCTACGACGTCTTCGAGACCAGCGACGGCAAGTACGTGTCGATCGGCGCCATC
Source organism: Acidimicrobiales bacterium (assembly GCA_046331175.1). Lineage (GTDB taxonomy): Bacteria > Actinomycetota > Acidimicrobiia > Acidimicrobiales > Acidimicrobilacustridaceae > JAWKIW01. Next base: position 42,794 of record JAXLRI010000007.1, on the reverse strand, counting down.
GAGCCGCAGTTCTACGCCGAGCTGCTCGAGCGCACGGGCCTGGCCGACGAGGAGGGGCTGCCCTGGCAGCACGACCGCGACTCGTGGCCGGCCATGAAGGAGCGCTTCGCCGAGATCTTCCGCTCGAAGACCCGCGACGAGTGGTGCGAGATCATGGAGGGCACCGACGTGTGCTTCGCCCCCGTGCTGTCGATGGCCGAGGCGCCCGAGCACCCCCACAACAAGGAGCGGGGCACGTTCGTCGAGGAGCAGGGGATCGTGCAGCCGGCGCCGGCGCCGCGCTTCTCCCGCACCCCGGGGGCCATCCAGCGCCCGCCGGCCCACGCTGGTCAGCACACCGACGAGGCCCTGGCCGACTGGGGCCTGGCGGCCGATCGCATCGCCGCCCTGCGCGAGGCCGGCGCCATCGCCTGATCCACCGAGGGCGATCGGTCTTCGGCCACGGGCGCCGACGGGCGATCCGGTCGGTAGGGTGCACGGGCGATGGCCACCCTCGTGAGCTTCCACGCCCATCCCGACGACGAGGCGATCGCCACCGGCGGGTCCATGGCCAAGGCGGCTGCCGCCGGCCACCGGGTCGTCCTCGTCGTCGCCACCCGCGGCGAGCAGGGCGAACCCCAGCCCGGCGTGCTCGCCGACGGCGAGGCGCTGTGGGAGCGCCGCGTCGTCGAGACCCACCGCTCGGCCGAGGTCCTCGGCGCCGAGCGGGTCGAGTTCCTCGGCTACGAGGACTCCGGAATGATGGGCGAGCCCACCAACGACAACCCGGCGTGCTTCTGGCAGGCCGACCTCGACGAGGCCGCCGATCGGCTGGCCGCCATCCTGCGCGACGTCGACGCCGACGTGCTCACCATCTACGACGAGCACGGCAACTACGGCCACCCCGACCACATCCAGGTGCACCGGGTGGGCGTGCGGGCCGCCGAGAGGGCCGGGGTCGACCGGGTCTTCGAGGCGACCATGAACCGCGACGAGGTGCGCCGCCAGATCGCCGAGGCCGCCGAGCTGATGGCCGAGGTGTTCGAGGAGGAGGACCGCGCCGACGTCGAGGACGAGCAGTTCGGGATGCCCGAGGAGGTCATCACCCACGCGGTCGACGTGACCGACCACGTCCAGGCCAAGCGCGAGGCCATGCAGGCCCACCGCAGCCAGATCGGGCCCGACACGTTCTTCCTGAAGATGCCCGACGAGATCTTCGCCCGGGCCTTCGGCACCGAGTGGTACATCCGCCACGGGGTGCCTCGCCCGGCGGGCGCCCCCTTCGGTGGCGACCTGTTCGAGGGCTGACCGCCCGTCGGCGCCGCCACGTGGCGTGCCGATGACCACCGCGTCCGACCCGAGGAGCACCCGATGAGCGACGGCCCCGCCTGGACCCACACCGGCTTCGCCCAGCAGCTGGTCTTCGGCGACGGCGAGGTCCGCCGCCTGCCCGAGCTGCTGCGAGCCGTGGGTGCCCGCCGGGTCCTGCTGGTCACGACCGCCGGCCGGGCCGCGTCCGACGACGGTGCTCGCCTGCAGCGGGCGCTCGGCGGTGCGCTGGCGTCCACCTTCGACGAGGTCGCCTCGCACGTGCCGGCGCCGGCGGTGCAGGCGGCCCTGCGCCAGGCCCGTCGCGACGGCGTCGACGGCATCGTCTCCTTCGGGGGCGGTTCCTGCGCCGACCTCGGCAAGGCGGTGGCCTTCTTCACCGAGCAGGAGCAGGGGACGCCGGGCGCGTCCTACGCCGATCGTCCCGTGCTGCCCCACGTCGCCGTGCCCACCACCTACTCGGGGGCCGAGCTCACCCCGTTCTTCGGCATGACCGACCCCACCACCCGCCAGAAGCAGGGCGCCGGCGGTCCCACCTGCGCACCCATCGCCGCCGTCTACGACCCCGAGCTCACGCTGTCGACGCCGGCCAAGGTCAGCGCTGAGACCGGCATGAACGCCCTGGCCCACTGCGTCGAGATCGTGTGGTCGCCCACGGCCACGCCCGAGGCGGTGGCCATCGGCCTGGCCGGCGCGGCGCGCATCCACGACGCCCTGCCCCGCGTCGTCGCCGACCCGACCGACCTCGACGCCCGCCGCGACATGCTCGTCGGCGCGGCGTTGGCCGGTCGCTGCCTGCAGAACGGGTCGATGGGCATCCACCACGGCCTGGCCCAGCTGGTGGGGGGCCGCACCGGGATCCCGCACGGCCTGGCCAACGCGGTGATCCTGCCCCACGCCATCGCCTACAACGCCGACGCCGTGCCCGAGGCGCTCGACGCCCTGGCCGGTGCCATGGGCGTCGACGGTGGGGGAGCGGCCCTGGCCGACGCCGTCACCGCGCTCGCGGCCGGCCTGGGACTGCCCACGACGTTGTCGGACTGCGGGGTCGACGCCGACGACCTCGAGGCCGTCGCCCGCCTCTCCCAGCAGAGCTTCCCGGTGAAGGCCAACCCCAAGCCGGTCTCCGAGGCCGACGCGCTCGCCGTCCTCGACGGCGCCTACTGATCAGCACCGCCCTGGTTCCGACGATCGGGATCAGACGGACCCGTCAGCAGTCGAAGACCGACCAGCAGAGGTCGTTGCGGCGGCGCTGGTCGTCGAGCACCAGGTCGCGAACGGCCGCCGGGAGCTGCCGGCGCTGCCAGCGGCACTCGCGACGGCCGGCGTCGAGCGCCCGCCCGGGTGCTGCCGCCGCCCGCACCGCCTTGATGGCGTAGGCGGCGGCTCCCAGGTCGTGGGCGGCGACGTGGGCAACGACGCCGGCCTGGCCGGCGGCGAAGGCGGCGTGGCGAGCCGGTCCCTGCAGCACCCGGGCCGCCGCCATGGCGTGGCCGCCCGCCGCGCGCGACTCCGACATGGTGACGTCGCCCTCGGCCCAGGCCCGCACGGCCGCGATGGCGTCGCGGGGACGATGGTCGTCGGGACGGAGCCCCTCGAACAGCGGTAGGACGTGCTCGGCGCACGTGGCCGCCCAGCGGGCGAGCATGTGGTGGTGCTCGTCGGTGAGCGTGCCGCCGCGCCGGATCGTCGTGAGGCGGAGGTCGCGCTCCGTCGGCAGGATCACGCCGCCAAACCTACGACGACGACCACTCCGCCGACTCGGCTCGGTCGAGGCGGAGGTCGTGGATCCGGAGGCATCCTCCCGTGCCTTGACCTCTCCCCGAACCGGCGCGGGCGGCCCTCACCTAGGCTCGTGCGGTGGGGTCGAAGGTGGTGCGGGTCGGTGTGGTGGTCGCCTCCGTGGCGGTCGTCGCCCTCATCGGTCTCGCCTTCCGGGGGCTCTCCGGCTCCGCCCCGGCGATGTCGTTGGTGCCCGAGCTGCCCGCAGGGACGGTGGTCGAGCGCAACGAGACCGAGTGGACCGACGGGGCCGGTGGCATCGGCGTGCGGGTGCTGGTGCTCCGCTCGGACACCATCGCTCCCGCAGCCCTCGCCGACCAGATCGGCATGGCCTTCGATGCTGACGACCGCTGGAGCGGCGGGATGATCGAGGGGCACAAGGGGGCCTGGCGGCTGGGGGACGCGGCCCCCTGCAGCGCCGCCGGACCGGTGAGCCGAACGAGCGCGTCGGTCTGGCTGGCGGCCGCCGGCGAGGAGGTCGAGCTGGCCCAGTTCGACTCCTTCGGGATCGATCACCCCGCCGCGGTCGTGCGGATCTCGACGGCGGACCACATGTTCTGCGGGATCGGCTCCACGATCCGCTGAACCACCGGCGGCCCGTGCCACCAGTGAGCCGGTCGACGGGCAAGGCGGCAGTGACACGAGGTGCGGCGCCGCTCACCCCAGATCGGTGACGACGGCCAGGACGGCGTCGGAGTCGCCGAGGTCGTCGAGGAGGACGTCGGGGCCGACGGCGGCGAGGACGTCGCGCCCGATCGGGCCGGTGGGGACGGCCAGCGAGCGGGCGCCGGCGGCGTGCGCGCCAGCCACGTCGAGGGTGGTGTCGCCCACCACCCAGGTCTGGTCGAGCGGGAAGGGTCGCCCGTGGTGGCGCTCGGCGGCGATCCGGGCCACCTCCACGAGGCCGGCCCGGTCGACGGGGTGGTCGCCCCAGCCACCGAACGGCAGCAGGTGGTCGATGCCGGCGGCGGCCAGCTTGGCCCGTCCCACCGGCTCGGCGTTGCCGGTCACCACGCCGAGGGCCACCCCGGCGGCGAGCAGGCGTTCGAGCGTCGCCGGTACGCCGGGCAGCCTCCGCTCGATCCGGGCTCCCGGGGCCACCACCTCGGCGTAGCCGGCGCCCATGTGGGCGACGAGGTCGGCGAGGCCGGCGTCGATCGTGTCGTCGTCGACCCCGGCGGCCAGCAGCGCGTCGCGGGCGATCTGGTGGTCGAGGCGACCGGCCAGCGGCACGCCGGCGATGGTCGCTTCGACCCCGAACACCGAGACCAGGGCGGCGTCGAAGGCGTCGTGGTGGGCCGGGTCGCCGGCCCGCACCAGCGTGCCGTCGATGTCGAACAGCACCAGCACGCTGCCGGCCGGTACCCGGCTCATCGGGTGGCGATCAGGCGAGGACCCGCTTCTTGAAGCCCTTGATGCCCTGGAAGAGGAACAGGGCGCTGAAGCCGATCATCACCGGGTAGATGGCCCACAGCGTCATGTGCGGCACGGCGGTGAGGGCGGCTCGGAGCCCCTCGCTGATGTACACGAGCGGATTGGCCAGCACGAGGTACTGCAACCACGGGATGGCGCTGAGGGCCTCCCACGGGAAGTAGATGCAGCCGAGGAAGGTGAGCGGCACGACGATGATGCCGAACAGCAGCGGCACGGTGCGCGGGTCGAAGATGGTGCCGAAGGTGAGGCCCAGCGACGCCGACATGATGCAGGCGAGCGGGATGAGCGTCAGCACCAGCGGCCAGGTGATCTGGAGGTCGACGGGTGTGGCCGGCACGAACTTGGCGATCGGGAACACGATGATCGCCGAGATCAGGCACTGGATCGACCCCGACACCACCTTCTGGATGGCGACCAGCTCGACCGGCATGGGGGCCAGCACCCGGTCTTCGATCTCCTTCGTGTAGCCGAACTCCTGCACCAGCGGGAGGGCCACCGACTGGATGCCCTGGAACAGGATCACCGAGGCGAGCACGCCGGCGACGATGACGGTGGTGAAGTTCCCGCCCACGGTCTGGCCGATCTTGGGGAACACGTAGGTGAAGACGAAGACCAGCAGCAGCGGCTGCAGGAGCGTGCGGGGCAGGAACTCCTTGAGGTTCTTGCGCAGCACGTAGAAGTCGCGCAGCAGCAACGCCTTGAAGGCGATGCCCGACGAGACCTTGGGTGCCGGCGCCGCCTCGGTGGCGGGAGCCGTGTCGGTGGCGGTCATTCGCGCAGGTCCTTCCCGGTCAGGTTGATGAAGACGGTCTCGAGGCTGGGCTCGCTGATGGAGAGGTCGGTGACGGTGACGCCGTGCTGCTCGGCCACCTGCACCACCTGGGGCAGCACGCCCTTGGCGCCGGTGACGCCGAGCAGCACCTGGCCCTCGAGGACGAGGGCGTCGGTGGCTCCGGCGATGCCGTCCTTCAGCAGGCCGGCCAGCCGCTCGAGGTCGCCGTCGGCGCTCACCGTGATCATGGTGTCGGCCCCGGTCGAGCGCTTCAGCTTCTCGGGCGTGTCGAGGGCCAGCACCTTGCCGTGGTCGATGATGGCCAGCCGGTTGCAGAGCTGGTCGGCCTCTTCCATGTAGTGGGTGGTGAGCAGGATCGTCTGCCCGCCGGTGTGCAGCTCGCCAAGGATCTCCCACAGGGCGATGCGGCTCTGCGGGTCGAGGCCGGCGGTGGGCTCGTCGAGGAACAGCACCTGGGGCCGGTGCATGACGGCCCGAGCCACCATCAACCGCTGGGCCATGCCACCCGACAGGGCGAGCACCGGCATCTTGGCCCGCTCGGTCAGCTTGAACAGCTCGAGCAGGCGGTCAGCCTCGGCCCGGGCCTGCTTGGTGCTCATCCCGAAGAACCGACCGTGGAAGTAGAGGTTCTCCCAGACGGTGAGCGAGCGGTCGAGCGTGTTGGTCTGGGGGACCACGCCGATGAGGCGCTTGGCCAGGGCAGGGTGGCCCCACACGTCGATGCCGCCCACGTACGCGTGACCGGAGGTGGGCACGACCCGCGTGGTGAGCATGCCGGCGGTGGTGGTCTTGCCGGCGCCGTTGGGTCCGAGCAGGCCGAAGATCTCGCCGGCGTACACGGTGAGGTTCAGGCCGTCGACGGCCTTGACGCCTCCCGGGTACACCTTGGTCAGGTCCTCGGCGCGGATCACCTCGTCGCCGGGGGCGGGCCCCGGCGGCTGGACGTCGGGTTCGGTGGCGGTCATGGGGCCTCCGTGGGGTGGGTTCGGGTCGTTCGGGTCGTCCCGCCCGGTGGCAGGGCGGCGAAGTGGTCGTGGAGGGTCTGCAGCGCCCGCAGCAGGGTGGTGGCCTCGCGCTCGGACAGCACCGAGCGGATCTCGGCGTCGCCGTCGGCGGCGACCTTGGCCAGCTCGGCGTGGTGCCGTCGGCCGGCGGCGGTGGCCGTCACCCGGGTGATGCGGCGGTCGTCGGGATCGCGGCTGCGCTCGACGAGGCCCTCGGCCTCGAGCCGGTCGATGTGGCGCACGAGCGCCGGCCCGCCGATGCCCATCTCGTCGGCCATGGCCTTCTGGCTCAGCCCGGGTGGCTCGGCGGCGAGGGCGTGGGACAGGACGATCCAGGTGGTGAGGCTCGAGCCGTGGTCGGCGAGGTGCTGGTCGAACCACGCCTTCACCGTCTTGGCGGTGATGCTCAGCTGCCGGCCGACCGACGTGTCCATCGCCTGCAGCCTCTGGAGGCGGGCGTCGGCCTCGGTCCGGGCCGCACGGGCGGTTCGGGTGGTGGGGTCGGTCGTCGAGCGAGTCGTCATGGTGGTGGACGCCACGTCGTCGGCGGGTGGCCGCCTTGATCGGGTCAGTGTGAATCATTAGCATGCGAACGATTGGCCGGTCAACGGCAGCCCCCTCCGGCCGACCGGCGATCGGGCGATAGCGTCTCGGCACCCGGACGAGGAGAGCCCATGGGGCAGAGCAGGCGAGTGGTGGCCGCGTCGGCGGGCCTCTTGGCGCTGACGGTGGCCGGCTGCGCCACGTCCATCGACACGGCCAAGCTGCAGGGCACCATCCAGGCGAAGCTCGCCGCGGCCGACCTCGCGGCTTCGAGCGTGGCCTGCCCGCCGTCGATCGAGGTCAAGGCGGGGAGCACCTTCGACTGCACCGCCACCGTGGACGGGGTGCCCGTCAAGGTGGTCGTGACCCAGAAGGACGACGCCGGTTCGGTGAGCTTCGAGACCGACCCACGGTCGGTCCTGCGCACCGAGAACAACCTGCCGGTGATCCAGCAGGCGATCCGGGACCGAGGAGCGACCGACGTGTCGGTCTCGTGTCCCAAGGCGGTGGTGCTCACCGACGGGACGGGCTCGTTCACGTGCACCGCCACTGCAGACGGCCAGGCGCTGAAGGTCTCGGTGCCGGTTCGCGACGGCCAGGCCGGCGCTCCGTCGATCGATCCCGCCTGAACCCGGGTCAGGCTCGTCGCCGGCCTCGACCCCCTCGCCGTGGGTCGAGGCAGAGCGACACCCGTCGGCTGCCGGCCCTGGTGCGCCGAGGGGCGGTAGCGTGCGCCCGACAGCCGGCGGACCAGGAGGATCCATGGTGAACAGGGCAGCGGTGGCGGTGTCGGTGGCGCTGCTGGGCGGCGTGGGGTTGTCGGCGTGCTCGAGCTCGGCCACGCTCGATCCGTCGAAGGCCCAGAGCGCGATCCAGTCCAAGATCGCCGAGTACGACCTCACGGCGTCGAACGTCAGCTGTCCGAGCTCGGTCCCGGTGACGGTGGGCGGCACCTTCGAGTGCACGGCCACCGTCGACGGCACGCCCGTGAAGGTGACGGTCACCCAGAAGGACGACCAGGGCAACGTCGGCTTCGAGGTCGACCGCAAGGTCTTCTACGTCGTCGGCGACGGCGTGACGGTCATCGAGCGGGGCATCCGCGACCAGGGTGCGTCCCAGGTGACGGTCAGCTGCCCCAAGGCCGTCGTCGTCCCCGACGGCAACGGCACGCTGACCTGCACGGCCACCGCCGACGGCCAGTCGTTGAAGGTGACGGTGCCGATCACCAACGGGTCGGGCGGCCAGCCCAGCGTCGAGCCCGGCTGAGCCGGGCTCCCTCGCCGACCGCTCCCGCGACCGCGCATCGCCGTCCGGGTCAGGTCAGCTCGTCGGCCTCGAGGCCGGCCAGCGGTCCCGCCCCCCGGAAGACGTGGGTGCCGTTGACGGAGCGCACGAGGATGGCGTCACCGGCGAGCGTGCGTCCGTCGAGGGTGTCGACCGCGACGGCGTAGGCACCGGTGGCCAGGCGGTCGAAGGCCAGCGGGACGACGATGCACTCCCACTGCAGCTGGTCGGTGCCCTCGGGGTCGGCCACCACCAGGTCGGCGTAGCGGAGGCGGACGTCCTCGCCGTCGAGGCGCACGGCGGCCACGTCGAAGCGGCGGTGGCGCATGGGGCGGCGGGCGGGGTGCCGGATCAGCCGGCCGAGGCCGGGGCGGTGGGGGGGCGGCGCCGCCGCCGCCGTCGCCGACGCCGGTGTCCTCGACCACGGTCAGCCGCTCGACCCCGTCGGGCGTGACCAGGACGGTGTGCTCGAACTGGGCCGTCCGGGACAGGTCGGCGGTGACGGCGGTCCAGCCGTCGTCCCAGATCTCGTGCTTCCAGGTGCCGATGGCGATCATCGGCTCGATGGTGAAGGTCATGCCCGGCTCCATCTCGGTGGTGGCCCGGGGCTCGTAGTAGTGGGGGATCTGCAGGTCGGCGTGGAACAGCTCGCCGATGCCGTGGCCGATGAAGGCCCGCACCACCTCGAAGCCCGCCCCGTGGGCGTGGGCTTCGATGGCCTTGCCGATGTCGGAGATCGGCCGACCCGGCCGCACGGCGTCGATGCCGGCGTCGAGGCACTCGCGCGTGACGCGCACCAGGCGGCGGCTGACCGGGTCGACGTCGCCGACCAGGAAGGTGGCGTTGGTGTCGCCGTGCACCCCGTCGAGGAAGATCGTCACGTCGATGTTGACGATCTCGCCGTCGCGCAGGGCCCGATCGTCGGGGATGCCGTGGCAGATGACCTCGTTGACCGAGGTGCACACCGACTTGGGGAAGCCGCGGTAGTTCAGGGGGCTCGGGTAGCCGCCGTGGGCGATCGTGGCCTCGTGCACCACGGCGTCGATCTCGTCGGTGGTGACCCCGGGGGCAACGGCCCGGCCGGCCTCGGCGAGGATCTCGGCGGCGGCCCGGCCGGCCCGGCGCATGCGCTCGATGACCTCGGGCGACTTCACCAGGGGTTCGGGCCAGCGGCGGGGCTCACCCGACTCGGCGTAGTCGGGACGGGCGATGTCGGCGGGGACCTCGCGCCAGGGGCTCAGCGTGCCGGGGTGCACCAGGGCCGAGTCGGCCCGGTGGCACCGCTTGTACTTCTTGCCGCTGCCGCACCAGCACGGGTCGTTCGACTTCAACATGGTGCGTCCGAGTCTACGGTCCCGCTCACCGATCGGCAGGGCCGTGCTGGGGCCGTGCTGCCGGCGCGCGGTCGGCGCGTTGTCGGCTCGACGGTCACGGCACGTGCGAACATCTCCTGGTGCGGTGGACGGCGAAGCCCGGGCGGCCCGGTGCGGTCGTGTTCGGTGCGGTCGTGCTCGGTGCGGTCGTGGTCGCCGTGGCGGTCGGCTGCGGTGCCGGGCCCGGCCACCCGGCCACGAGCGCTCCGGCGGTGACCGGATCCTCGGCGGGGGGGACGGTGGGGCCGCCGACCGCGGCGGCGGCCGACGGGATCTGCGCACGCGTGGACGCCGAGGTCGCGGCCGTCCCCCAGCCGACCCGTCCCGCCGACGTGGAGCCCTACCTGCGCCGGCTCGTCGAGCTCTACCGGGGTGAGGTGGACGAGCTGCGCAGCCTCGCGGGGGCGACGGCCGACCCGCGGTGGGCGCAGCTGGTCGTCCAGCTGTCGACCTACTTCGACCTCGTCGAGGCCGACCTCCCCCGGCTCGCCCAGGATCCGACCCGCATGAACGCGCCGGGCACGCCCGCCGGCGAGGCCCTGGGCCTGGCGCGGCGCCAGGCCGAAGCGCTCGGCCTCCGGGTCTGCGGTGCCTCGGGCTCGAGCGGGTCGGCGGACCCCACGACGCCGGCGTCCACCTCGCCACCGCCGTAGGCCGCCGTCTCGCTGGCGGGCCGCGGGGGTGCGTGACGTACGCTCGGCGCCATGACGATCATCAAGATCAACGCGATCACGGTGCCGGCCGAGGGCGGCGACGAGCTGGCCCGCCGCTTCGGTGCCCGGGCGGGCGCCGTCGACCACCAGGACGGCTTCGAGGGGTTCGAGCTGCTGAAGCCCACCGACGATCGCACCACGTGGCTGGTCGTCACCCGCTGGCGCGACGAGGACGCCTTCAACGCCTGGGTCAGCTCGCCGGCGTTCGCCCACGGGCACCGCTCCGAGGCCGAGGCCGCCCACGGGGGCGCCGAGCGGCCGCCGGTCTCGGTGCACTCCGAGCTGTGGAGCTACGACATCGCGCTGGTGTCGGAGCCCGGCGACGCCTGAGCCGTGCTGCTCGACCTGCACGAGTCCTGGGCCTGGTTCGTCATCGTCGGCAACGCGCTGGCCGGGATCTGGTGCCTGGCGGCGCACTGGGTCCCGACGCTGCGCGTCCGGGCGCTGTGGTGGTTCGTCATCGCCGCCGAGCTGACGATCTTCGTGCAGGTCGGCCTCGGCGTGGGGATGGTCGCCGGCCAGGGGCTCAAGGCGCCGAAGTTCCACATGTTCTACGGCTTCGTCGCCATCATCGCCATCGGCATCCTCTACGCCTACCGGGCGCAGATGGAGCGCTACCGCTACCTGCTCTACGGCGGCGGCAGCCTGTTCATCATGGGCCTCGGCATCCGGGCCATGATCGTCGGCGCCCGCTGATCGCTCCGGGCGGGGCCGCCGGCCGGCCTCGGCCGCTAGAGGTTCACCACCGGGCAGGTGAGGGTCCGGGTGATGCCCTCGATCATCTGCACGCGGCTGACGACCATCTTGCCGAGGTCGTCCATGGTGCCGGCGCTGGCGACGGCGATGACGTCGTAGGGGCCGGTGACGTCGTCGGCGGAGACCACGCCCTCGATCGAGCGCACCTCGTCGGCGACGCGCGCCGCCTTGCCCACCTCGGTCTGGATCAGCACATAGGCCCGGACGTCCATGGCGTTGCTCCCTCTCGGCCTGCGGCCGGCGCGACCGGCCTGCTCGGGCTCCCGGAGGTTAGTGCCGCCGAGCCCGCCTCGGCCGCGCCGGCGCGGCGCAGGCTCCTCGCTCCCGTCAGGTCCGGCCGCCAGCGCGCCCCGGCCCCGCCGGGGAGGATCGGCGGGGCCGGGGCGGTGGCTCGTCGTCCGGGGGAGGAGGAGGGGCGGCGAACCAGATCGGGTCGGGCCGGCGGCCCGGTGGACGTCAGTCGGCCGAGGGACCGTCGTCGTCGACCACCGACGCCTCGATGGCGCTGGTGGGAGCGCCGGCGGCCACGGCCACCTTGCGGGGCTTGGCCGTCTCGGCCATCGGGATGGTCAGCGTGAGCACACCGTCGGCGTAGGCCGCGGTCAGGCGACCGCCGTCGAGGGTGTCGCCGAGCACGAGCTGGCGGCGCAGGGCACCGTGGCGGCGCTCGGCGGCGAGGACCTGGTCGCCCTCGGCCCGCACCCAGCGGCGCTCGGCGGCCACGGTGAGCACGTTGGCCTCGACCTCGACGTCGATGGACGCCGGGTCGACGCCGGGCAGGTCGAGCGACACCACCACGCCGTCGGCGCTGCGCACGGCGTCCATGGGCATGCCCGGAGCCCGGAAGGCCTGGTCGGCGAGGCGGTCGAGGTCGCGGAAGGGGTCGAAGCGCAGGAGCATGGCGATGCCTCCGAAGGTGGTCGGCACGGACGGGTTGCACAGCGAAGATACCAGCAAACCTGAGCGCGAACAACGCAGGTTTTCTGATCCCCGAATGGAGCATCGATGGTGGCCCCGTCCCGACCCCGGACGCGGCGGAGGGGCCCCGAGGGGCCCCTCCCTGCCGGACAGCGGTGGACCTGGTCGGCCGCGGCCGACGGTCTGGTCACTCCGACAGGCGCTTCTCCAGCGCAGCCAGCTCGTCGCGCAGCTCGGACGGCAGGCGCTCGCCGAGGCTGGTGTAGTGGCCCTCGATCTGGGGGATCTCGGCGCGCCAGGCGTCGGGGTCGACCTCGAGGACCTTGGCCATCGTCTCGTCGTCGAGGTCGAGGCCCGTCCGGTCGATCCCGGCGAGGGTGGGCACCCGGCCGATGGGGGTGTCGACGGCCTCGCCGGCGCCCTCGAGGCGCTCGACGACCCACTTGAGCACCCGGCTGTTCTCGCCGTAGCCCGGCCACAGGAACGAGCCGTCCTCGCCCTTGCGGAACCAGTTGACCCAGTAGAGCTTGGGCAGCTTGTCGGCGTCGGTGCGGCCGGCGGTGTCGAGCCAGTGCTTGAAGTAGTCGCCCATGTTGTACCCGCAGAACGGGAGCATGGCGAAGGGGTCGAAGCGCAGCTCGCCGACGGTGCCGGCGGCGGCCGCCGTCTTCTCCGACGACATGATCGAGCCGAGGAAGACGCCGTGCTGCCAGTCGAAGGACTCGGTCACGAGCGGCACGTTGGTGGCCCGGCGACCACCGAAGAGGATGGCCGAGATCGGCACGCCCTTGGGGTCCTCCCACTCGGGGGCGATGGAGGGGCAGGCGGCGGCCGGGGCGGTGAACCGGGCGTTGGGGTGGGCGGCCGGCGTGCCCCGCTCGGGGTGCCAGTCGTGGCCCTGCCAGTCGATGAGGTGCTCGGGCAGCTCGTCGGTGAGCCCCTCCCACCACACGTCGCCGTCGTCGGTCTTGGCGCAGTTGGTGAAGACCACGCCGAAGTCGAGGCTGCGCAGCGCGTTGTAGTTGGTGGCCTCCGACGTGCCGGGGGCGACGCCGAAGAAGCCGGCCTCGGGGTTGATGGCGTAGAGCTGGCCGTCCTCGCCGAACTTCATCCAGGCGATGTCATCGCCGACGGTCTCGATCTTCCAGCCCGGCAGGGTCGGGATCATCATCGCCATGTTGGTCTTGCCACAGGCCGACGGGAACGCCGCCGCGACGTACTTCTTCTCGCCGTTCGGGGGGGTGACGCCGAGGATCAGCATGTGCTCGGCCAGCCAGCCCTCGTCGCGGCCCATGGCCGAGGCGATGCGCAGGGCGAAGCACTTCTTGCCGAGCAGGGCGTTGCCGCCGTAGCCCGAGCCGTACGACCAGATCTCGCGGGTCTCGGGGAAGTGGACGATGTACTTGTTGTCGGCGTCGCACGGCCACGGCACGTCGGCCTGGCCTGGGGCGAGCGGAGCGCCCACCGAGTGGACGCAGGGCACGAACTCGCCGTCGTCGCCGAGCACGTCGAGGGCGTCCTGGCCCATGCGGGTCATGATCTGCATGTTCACGGCCACGTAGGCGGAGTCGGTGATCTCGACGCCGATGTGGGCGATGGGCGACCCGAGCGGACCCATCGAGAACGGCACCACGAACATGGTGCGGCCCTCCATGGCCCCCGTGTAGAGGCGCTTCATCTCGGCCTTCATCTCGGCCGGGTCGCGCCAGTTGTTGGTGGGGCCGGCGTCGATCTCGTTCTCGGAGCAGATGAAGGTCCGGTCCTCGACGCGGGCGACGTCGCTCGGGTCGGACAGGGCCAGGTAGCTGGTGGGGCGCAGGTCGTAGTCCAGGCGCTCGAAGGTGCCGCTGGCCACGAGCAGCTCGCGCAGCCAGGTGCGCTCCTCGTGGCCGCCGTCGCACCAGTGGATGTCGGCAGGCTGCAAGATCTCGGCCCACTCCGCGACCCAGTCGAGCAGCTTCTGGTTGGTGGTCGTACCTGCCATGGGGGTCCTCCGACGCCGTTGTCGTTCCGGCGGGTTGCGTTCGGGTGGGCCCGGCGGGGACCGGGTCCACGGGGGGTTCGCTTGGGTCCAGCCTCCCGGCACCCGACCCGAAGGCCGAGGGGCGCCGGTCCGCTGGGAGGATGACGAAGGCCCCCGGACGGGGGCCTGGTCGTTCAGTGGCTGTCAAGGTTGGGGGACGGTGCCCCCGGGGGTGGTCGTCCGGTCCTCGAGGGCGAGCTGCGGGTCGTCGGTGGGGAAGCCGGGGGTGCCCATGTCGACCTCGGCACCGATGCGGATGGCCGTGGCGAGGCCCCGCTCGTCGAGGTCGAACACGACCCGCTGCCCCTGGCGCAGCATGCGGAAGATCGAGCCGTCGAGGGCGCCGGGCGCCAGCTCGTGCTCGGTCAGGTCGGTGTCGCGCACCACCACGCCGAGCCGGGTCGTGGGGTCGTAGACCTTGATGACGCCCTGCATCGGCCCTCCCGCCTAGTGGACGGCCTTGGTGACCTTGCCGGCCTTGATGCACGACGTGCAGACGTTCAGCCGCTTGGGCGAACCGTCGACCACGGCGCGGATCCGCTGGATGTTGGGGTTCCAGCGCCGCTTGGTCCGCCGGTGCGAGTGGCTCACCGACATCCCGAACGACGGCTTCTTGCCGCACACCTCGCACACCGATGCCATGACGCCTCTACCTCGACCGATCTCGCTCCGTGGACAGGGGCTCGACGATAGCAACCGGGGCGGGTCCCTCCCCAATCGGGGGCCGGTGGAGACCGTCTGGCGGCCGGGCGGAGCCGGTCGGCGACTCGGTGGAGACCGCGCCGGAGCGCGATCACTACGATCCCCGGGATGCCCCGGCCCGCTCCTCGCCGCCGCAGCGCCCCCACCGGAGGGCGTCGGTGAGCACCACCACCCTCGATCGGCTCGACGCCGCCGCCGTGCGCGCCGCCATGGCCCACTTCGCCGACGCGCTGGCCGACCACCGCGAGGCCATCAACCGGCTGAACGTCTACCCGGTCCCCGACGGCGACACCGGCACCAACATGGCCCTCACCCTCACCTCGGTGGTGGCCGAGCTCGACGGTGCCGGCGCCGACCTCGAGGCCACCTGCCGGGCGGTCTCGCACGGGTCGCTCATGGGGGCTCGCGGCAACAGCGGCGTGATCCTCTCGCAGATCCTGCGCGGCATCGCCGACGTCGTGCGCGAGCACGACGGGGCCGATGCCACGGTGATCGCCCGGGCCCTGACCGCAGCGAGCGACGCCGCCTACGCGGCGGTGATGAAGCCGGTCGAGGGCACCATCCTGACCGTGGTGAAGGCCTCGGCGGGTGCCGCGACCGAGGCCGTGGGCGCAGGCGGCGACCTCGTCGCCGTGCTGGAGGCGGCGCGCGCCGGCGGCGGCGACGCCCTCGCCCGCACCCCCGAGATGCTCCCGGTCCTCGCCGAGGCCGGCGTGGTCGACGCCGGCGGCACCGGCTTCCTGCTGCTGCTCGACGCGCTGCTCACCACCGTCGACGGGCGACCCCTCCCGCCGGCGGCCGACGTGCCCATGGCCGATGGCGTGGCCGCCATGGCGGCCCACGTCGAGCACGCGCACGGCGAGGGCGACATCTCCGACCTGCGCTACGAGGTCATGTTCTTCCTCGAGGCGCCCGACGACACCATCCCGGCGTTCAAGGACGTCTGGGCCGGCATCGGCGACTCGATCGTGGTGGTGGGCGGTGACGGCCTGTGGAACTGCCACATCCACTGCGACGACATCGGCGCCTCCATCGAGGCCGCCCTCGACTGCGGCCGCCCCCGCAACATCCGGGTCACCGACCTGCTCGAGCAGGTGGAGGAGGAGAAGTGGGTCCGCGAGGCCGACCCCGAGCCCGAGGTGCCCGCCCACGCCACCGAGCCCGTCGAGACCGCCGTCGTCGCGGTGGCCACCGGCAGCGGCATCAGCCGGATCTTCTACAGCCTCGGCGTGCAGCAGATCGTCACCGGCGGCCAGACCATGAACCCGTCCACCGCCGACCTCATCGCCGCGGTCGAGGCGGCGCCGGCCGACAACGTGGTCATCCTGCCGAACAACAAGAACATCATCCCGGTGGCCGAGCAGGTGGCGGCGCACACCACGAAGTCGGTCCACGTGGTCCCCACCCGAGGCATCGCCGAGGGGTTCGCCTCGCTCATCTCCTACGACCCCGAGGCCGGCGGCGCCGACAACGCCAAGGCCATGGACGAGGCCGCCGAGGCGGTGGTGGCGGGCGAGGTCACCCAGGCCGTGCGCGACTCCACCTGCGACCTCGGCCCCATCGCCGAGGGCGACTACCTCGGCGTGTGCAACGACGGCATCCGGGCCGTGTCGGGCTCCCTCGACGAGGCCTGCACCCGCCTGCTCGACGTGCTCGTCACCGACGACCACGAGCTGGTCACCATCATCGAGGGCGACGGCTCCAGCCCCGCACTCACCCGCCACATCCAGGTGTGGCTCGAGGACCACCGGCCCGACGTGGGCACCGAGGTCCACCACGGCGGCCAGCCGCTGTACCCGTACCTCTTCGGCATCGAGTAGCCGGCCGACTCGGCATCGAGGAGCCGGGCGCCTCGCAGCGTCACACCGGCCCGCTACCGTCGAGGTCGTCATGGGTGGACGGACCCTGTCCAGGCTGGCCGAGGTGCCGGTCACCGAGCTCGAGGGCGTGGGCGAGGCCAAGGCCAAGGGCCTGGCGTCGCTCGGCGTCGCGTCCGTGCTCGACCTGCTCACCTACTACCCGCGGCGCTGGGTCGATCGCACCCACGAGGCTCGCATCGCCGACCTGCGGGTGGGCGAGGAGGCGATGGTGCTGGCCCGGGTGCAGCGCACCAGCAGCCGGCGCACCAAGGCGCGCAAGACCATGGTCACCGTCGACCTCCGCGACGCGTCGGGGTCGCTGCGGGTCACGTTCTTCAACCAGCCGTGGCGCGAGAAGGTCCTCACGCCGGGCCGTGACGTCATCCTCTTCGGCCGGATCGACTCCTTCAACGGCCGCAAGCAGATGACCAACCCGCTGGTCGACCTGGTCGGCGACCAGACCGGCCGGATCGTTCCCGTCTACCCCCAGTCCGAGAAGGCGCGCATCGACTCCAACGACATCGGTCGCTGGATGGTCGAGGTCCTCCGCCGGGCCGGCGAGTTCGCCGACCCCGTGCCCGCCGAGGTGCTCGGTCGCTGGGACCTCGTCGACCGCACCACCGCCTTCCACGACATCCACCGGCCCGAGCAGATGCGCGACAAGGACGCCGCCCGGCGCCGGCTGGTCTTCGACGAGCTGCTCCGCGTCCAACTCGAGCTGGTGCGCCGCAAGCGCGAGCTCGAGCAGACCACCGCCGGCATCCGCCACGACGTCGTCGGGCTCACGTCGGGGCCGCCGGTCGTCGGTTCGCTGGTCGCCGCCTTCCTCGACCGCCTGCCCTTCCCGCTGACCGCGCCGCAGGAGCGCGCCATCCGCGAGATCGCCGCCGACCTGGCCGGCCCGCACCCGATGCACCGGCTGCTGCAGGGCGACGTCGGCGCCGGCAAGACCGTGGTGGCCGTGGTGGCACTGCTGGTGGCGGTGCAGGGCGGCCATCAGGGCGCACTGATGGCACCCACCGCTGTCTTGGCCGAGCAGCACGCAGCCGGCATCCGGCGCCTGCTGGAGGGACTCGAGGTCCCCGGCGGCGACCAGGGCGACACGCTGTTCGCGGCGGCGGGCATGGCGCGCCAGCTGCGGGTCGAGCTGCTCACCAACCGCACCACCGCCGCCGAGCGGCGACGCATCCTCGCCGGCCTCGCCGATGGCACCGTCGACCTCGCCATCGGCACCCACGCCCTCATCCAGGACGACATCGCCTTCCGCTCCCTCGGGGTCGTCGTCATCGACGAGCAGCACCGCTTCGGCGTCGAGCAGCGAGCGGCGCTGCGGGCCAAGACCGAGGCGGACACCGTTCCCGACGTCCTGGTGATGACGGCCACGCCCATCCCGCGCACCGCCGCCATGACGGTCTACGGCGACCTCGACGTGTCCGTGCTCGACGAGCTGCCACCCGGTCGCACGCCCATCGACACGGCGTGGGTGCACCCCGGCGACGAGGAGGAGGCGGCGTGGGACCGCGTGCGAGCCGAGGTCGAGGCCGGTCGCCAGGCCTACGTCGTGTGCCCGCTGATCGAGGAGTCCGACAAGCTCGAGGTGGCGTCGGCCCAGGAGACCTTCGACCGGCTGACCGGCGCGGGCGGCGAGCTCGACGGGTTGAAGGTCGGCTTGCTCCACGGCCGGGTGTCGCCGGCCGAGAAGGAGCAGACGATGGAGCTGTTCCGCACCGGCGTCCTCGACGTGCTCGTGGCCACCACCGTCATCGAGGTCGGCGTCGACGTCCCCAACGCCACCGTGATGGTCATCATCGACGCCGACCGGTTCGGCATCGCCCAGCTCCACCAGCTGCGGGGGCGCGTCGGCCGCGGTGCCGACCGCTCGTGGTGCTACCTCGTGGCCAACCCCAGTGGCGTCGACGGTGAGGAGCGCGTGCTGGCGGTCGAGCGGCTGCAGGCCATGGTGCGCAGCACCGACGGCTTCGAGCTGGCCGAGGTCGACCTCGAACTGCGGGGCGAGGGCACGATCATGGGGGAGCGCCAGAAGGGTCGCAACGACCTGAAGCTGGCGTCGCTGCGGACCGACAAGCAGTGGATCGTCCGGGCTCGCGACGTCGCCTTCGAGCTGGTCGGCGACGACCCCTCCCTGGAGGCCCACCCGCTGCTGCGTGACGAGCTCGCCCTGTTCCTCGGCGAGGACGACGCCGAGTTCCTCCTCAAGTCCTGACGCCCTCGGCGGTCCACTCCCGCCGGCCCCAGGGTCGTACCCACCGGCCAGGCGGGCACTTCGACATGAGTCGGGCCGATCGGCCCACTGGGGACGCTGTCGTGGGGGGTGACTGGGCGGTGTTCGGGGACAGGGTTCGTCTGTTCGGTTGCCCTGAGCAGGTGATAACGATAATGTGATCGATGTGCCGGGACGTTCGTGGCTGGTGGAGTTCCATCGTGACTGCGAGGGCTGGGCCGACCAGCTTCCCCAAGCCGATCAGGAGGCGCTGCTCGCCGCGATACGGGTGCTCCGCGATGTCGGTCCCCGCCTTGGCCGACCTCTGGTCGACACAGTGGCGGGGAGCCGGCACGCCAACATGAAAGAGCTTCGGCCTGGTTCGACCGGTCGGACCGAGATCCGCGTGCTGTTCGCGTTCGACCTGGAACGACACGCGATCTTGCTGGTCGGTGGGGACAAGAGCGGGGACTGGCGAGGTTGGTACGTCGAGAACATCCCGATCGCCGATGATCGCCTCGATCGGCATCAGGCCGCTATCGAGAGGCGTAGAGCGAAGCAGGCAGCAGCGCCCAAGCAGGCGACGAAGAGCGGGAAGCGAAGGAGACCCCGATGAGCATGAAGAGCTGGGAGAAGAAGGTCCTCGCCGAGCCGGGAGCGGGCAAGCGTGTCGGCGAGATCGAGGACGAGTTGCGCCTCGCAGCGGGGCTGACGGCCCTTCGTGAGCGGGAGGGCCTGTCCCAGCGCGAGCTCGCCAAGCGGATCGGGGTGTCCCAACCGCGGGTCGCGGCGATCGAGCGGTCGAAGAACGTCACGATCGAGGTGCTCGAGCAGTACGTCGAGGGTCTCGGTGGCACCTTGGAGGTCAACGTCGTCAAGGGCCGCCGCAAGGTCGCCCTCATCGGGGGCTCCACCCAATCGAAGCGATCCACGCCCACAGCACCCAGGAAGCCCGCGGCGAAGCGTCGCTCAGCCTGACGGCCGCCACCCCACCGGCAGCGGGCCGATCCACGCGTGGAGGTAGCCCTGATCCACGGCTCCCGAACGAGCCGAACGCCGGTTCGGCGCGCGCAGTTCAGTCGAGGCCGAGCACCGTCAGGAGCGCCTCGTCGACACCCCACATCTCTTCATGCGTGAGATGGCCGCTGAGCCGACCGAGGCGCGTGGCATCCACAGCACCGACCTGCTCCACCAGGACCCTCGTCCGCTGACCCGAGATCTCGATCTCAGGGCGGAACGACGCCGGCTTTGCGCTTCGAGACGTCGGCGCCACGACCACGACGGACCGGGGCAGGAACTCGTCAGCCTGGACCACGACCCCGTAGCGAGGTCCCTGCTGCTCGTGACCGACACCCTTGGGGAGCTTGAACCGGTAGATGTCACCGCGTTGCACGCAGCGACTCCATCAGCCCAGCGACCGCGACCATCTCCTCGCGGTCCTGCTCGTCAGCCTCGAGCGCGGCTACCTCGGCAGCGAGCTCCGCGCTGCGCCGCAAGCGCCGGGCCGACGCGATCAACGACGAACGGATCGCCTCGGAGCGCGACAGCCCGGCCGCCTCGAGGGAACGAAGGGCCCGCTCGGCCTCATCATCCAGTCGTACGGATATCGCTTGCGCC
The DNA here is from genome assembly GCA_046331175.1 of Acidimicrobiales bacterium. Classification (GTDB taxonomy): domain Bacteria; phylum Actinomycetota; class Acidimicrobiia; order Acidimicrobiales; family Acidimicrobilacustridaceae; genus JAWKIW01. The sequence continues at coordinate 22,464 of JAXLRI010000007.1, read as the reverse complement.
ATGAGCCGAACTGTATCGCATATCGTGATACACGACGCAGCCTGGGACCGAGGCGTCCCCTATCGCTCCGCGAACGCGCGGCAGAACACCGACACCCACGCGTCCCAGACCGCCGGCTGTGCCGCGCTCCCTTGCCTTCTCGGCGCGACACCCCGAGCGTCAGTGCCTCGATTCGTGGTCTGCCGCCAGGACCGCCAGCTGGGCGGCGAGGTCGCTGAGGCGGCGAGCGCGAGTGTCGGTGCTGCCGAACTGGCGGGGTGTGTTCGGAATCGGCCGCGACTTCCCCGACTCGATGTCGAGGTCTCGCTGAGAAGCCGACTCCCCGGCGACGCCGGCGGGCGCGGCGTCGAGGTGTCGCACCCAGTGTCGAGCGGTGGTCGCCCGGCACCGAGCCGGCCCGCGATCAGTGCCAGTGGGCTTCGAAGAAGTCGAGCAGCAGGGTAGTCGCCGAGATCTCGTCGGTGGTCGGGCCGAACGGGTTGCCCGGGATCGGCGCGGCGCCCGGCCAGGTGTGGCCGCCGCCGTCGATGCGGTACAGCGCCGTGTCGGCGCCGTCGCGGCAGCCCTCGTAGGACAGCCGGCTGACGTGGGCCGAGACCGCGGCGGTGGTGGGGGTGGTCGAGCACCCGTTGCGCTGCGCCCACCCGGCCATCGCCTGCTCTGCCGGTGCGACCCTCAGTCCCGAGCCCGATCGGGCACCGAGCCCGCCCTGCATCCCGCCGAAGACCGGTCCGCCGGCGTACGGGATGATCGGGTCGGCGGTGCCGTGGAACGCCAGCACCGGGACCGGGGCCTGGTCTGTGCACGGTCGCCAGGCGTTCGGGCCGGCGACCATGCCGACCGCGTCGACCATGCCGGCGAGCTGGCACGACAGGGCGCCGGTCAGGGCGGCGCCGTTGGAGATGCCGGCGATGGCCACGCGGCCGGTGTCGCCGCAGGCGTTCGTCCCCGCCCAGGCGATGAGGTCCTCGACGAAGGTCTTGTCGCTGGTGCCGAGGATCGGCGGGAGCTTCCACATCGCCGGCGAACCGAGGGCCGAGGGCTCGATGACCACCGCACCCCGCGCCGCACCCCGCTCGCCCAGCTTCGTCCACGCCGCCTCGGCGGGGCCCGACGAACCGAGACCGTGGAGGTCGAGGACGATCGGGTGCCGGCCCCCGGTCGAGGGGACGCTCACCACGAACGACCGGGCGGCGCCGCTCGACGTGAGCGTGGCCGATCCGGTGGTCGCCGTCGACCGGCAGTCGCCGCCGACGGGCGTGGCCGTCGTCGTGGGCGGGGCGGTCGTGCTCGGGCCGGCGATCGTGGTCGGTGTCGTGGACGGACCGCCGGCGCTCGGTGCCGGGCGGTTCCCCGGCAGGGTGCAACCGGCCAGGGCCACCGTGGCCGCGAGCGCGGCGCCGACGGCGGTGAGCCGCCGCCGACCGCGCCCACGGTGGGCCACCCGTGCTCCCGCCTCGATCGGTGTTGCGGTGCGATCCGCCATGTCGACCTCCCCGTCGATCCTCCGGCTCCCGTTGTCGGGCCTGCCGGTCACGAAGCGATGCAGGAGATGTGAGGGATCGATGAGGACGACGCCGACCGCCCTCCTGAGCCCGGGACGTCGCCGGGTTCGTGCGGGGCGGCGCCGAGGGTCCAGCATGCGGGCATGGCGTCCGACGACAGCGACCGGCCGGGGCACCCCGCGGCCTACGCCTCGAACTGGCGCACCGTCCTGCTCGTCGACATCGGGGTCGGCGTGGTGGGGATGCTCGCCGGCTTCGTGCTGATGGTGGTGTGGAGCCTGTTCTTCGGCGCCGGCATCGCCTCGCTGGGCCTCGTCTACGTGCTCATGGTCGGCAGGCGCTGGCGGCAGTGGGCCGAGCTGCGGCGCGAGGCCGGCCTCGACGGCTGAGCCGCGGGCCGATCACCAGCGATCGCTGGTCTCGTCCTCGTCTTCGTCGGGCAGGACGACGTCCCACCGGTCGAGGCAGTCCTCGCAGCGGTAGGCGATCACGTCGCCGGGGCCGAAGGGCTCGTCGGGACGCTCGTAGGACAGGCGGTGGCAGCGGCCGCCGCAGTCGACGCAGACGATGGTCTCGGGCACGTCCATGGGATCGCACCGTACCGGTGGCCGCGGGCGCGATGCTTCGGCCCATGCGCGTGGTCGCCGGCAGCCGGCGGGGACGGCGGCTCACCGCCCCCGACGGGAACGACACCCGGCCGACGTCGGACCGCGTGCGGGAGGCCGTGTTCAACGCCCTCGGCTCGCTCGACGTCGTGGAGGGCGCCTCGGTGCTCGACCTGTTCGCCGGCAGCGGTGCCCTCGGCATCGAGGCGCTGTCACGGGGAGCCGAACGCGCCACGTTCGTCGAGCGCGACCGGCGCGCGCTGCGTGCCCTGCGCGCCAACCTCGCCGCCACCGACCTCGACGGCGTGGCCGAGGTCGTCGCTGGCGACGCCGACCGGTTCCTCGACGGCGCGGTGGCCGCCGGCCGCCGGTTCGACCTGGCGCTCCTCGACCCCCCGTACGCCACCCCCGACGAGACGTGGACCTCGCTGCTCGACCGCATCCCGGCCGACGTCGCGGTCATCGAGTCCGACCGCGAGGTGCCGCTGCCGGCGGCCTGGGGAACTACCAGGACGAAGTGGTACGGCACTACGCTCGTCTCCATCGTCCGCCGAGCCGCCGGCGGGCCCCGTGAGCATCCGGAGTGATCGTGGCCGTCGTCTTGTACCCCGGGTCGTTCGACCCGATCCACAACGGGCACATGGAGATCATCGAGACGGCGGGCCGGCTGTTCGACGAGGTCGTGGTGGCGGCCATGCGGAACCCGCAGAAGGGCGAGCCGCTGTTCAGCCTCGACGACCGCCGCGAGATGCTCGAGGAGTGCGTGGCCCACGTCGACAACGCGCGGGTCACGATGTTCTCCAGCCTGGTCGTCGACCTCGCCCGCGAGGTCGGTGCCGACTTCATCGTCAAGGGCCTGCGGGCGGTGTCCGACTTCGAGTCCGAGCTGCAGATGGCCCAGATGAACCACAAGATCTCGGGCGTCGACACGCTGTTCATCCCGTCGGCGTCGGGCAACTCGTTCCTGGCGTCCAAGCTCATCCGGGAGATCGCTCGGTTCGGTGGCGACGTGAGCGCGATGGTCCCCGCCCCGGTGGCCAAGCGCCTCCAGGAACGGTGGGCCTCGTGAGCGACTTCGACGACTTCGCCGACCTCGAGGACGATCTGGCGATCTCGCCGGCGCCCTCGCCGTACCAGGTCGGTGACGCCGAGCAGCTCATCCTGCGGCTGCGCGACCTGATCGCCAACGCACCCAACGTGCCGCTGTCGTCCACGCCCCGCGTCTCGCGCGAGGAGGTGCTCGACCTGCTCGACGAGGCCATCGAGCGCCTGCCCGAAGAGCTGCGCGCCGCCCGCTGGCTGCTCAAGGAGCGCGAGGAGTACCTCGAGAAGGTGCGCCACGAGGGCGAGGAGATCATCGCCCAGGCCCGCGACCGGGCCGAGCGGATGGTGCAGCGCACCGAGGTGGTCAAGGCCGCCGAGCAGCGGGCCTACCAGGTGCTCGACGCCGCCGAGGCCGACGCCCGCCGGCTGCGCCACGAGGTCGAGGACTTCTGCGACCAGAAGCTCGCCAGCTTCGAGATCGTGCTCGAGCGCACCATGAAGCTGGTCGGCTCCGGGCGGGCCAAGCTGCAGGGCAAGGCCCTCCTCGAGGGGGCCGACGACGGGCTCGACGAGGTCGACGCCCTCGAGGCGGCGGTGCCGCTGCCGCCTCCGCCCGCCGGCGCCGCGCCGGTCGAGCCCGATGACGACGTCGAGGTCGAGGCCGACGTGGCCGACCTGCCCCCGCCGCCGTCGGCGGCCTACGAGCCCGAGCGCATGTGAGCGATCCTCGGCCCCTCGTGGTGGGGGTGGCCGAGCTGCAGCGCCAGCCCGGCGTCCGTCGCGAGCTCGAGCGTGACGCCGTGCTCCCCGGCCTCGCCGTGGCCGGCTCCGAGGTGCCCGACGACGCCCCGGTCGTGGTGGACGTGGTGCTCGAGAGCCTGAGCGACGGCACCCTCACCGCCACCGGCGAGGTGCGGGCCCCGTTCGTGGGGGAGTGCCGTCGCTGCCTCACCGCGGTCGAGGGCGAGGTGTCGGCCCCCGTGCGTGAGGTCTTCGAGGCCCAGCCCACCGAGGGCGAGACCTACCGCCTCGATGGCGACCACGTCGACCTCGAGCCGATGGCCCGTGATGCCGTGCTGCTGGCCCTGCCCCTCGCGCCGCTGTGCCGCCCCGACTGCCCGGGGCCCGACCCCGACGCCTTCCCGGTGGCCGTCGGTGACGGGCCCGGGGGCGACGACGGTGACGACGAAGGCGCCGGTGGTCCCTCGCCCCGCGATCCCCGGTGGGCCGCCCTCGACGCCCTCCGCCTCGACGGCGGCGACGAGGCCGGCGGGGCCGAGCCCGACCCGTCCTGAGCCGTCGGCCGGCTGCCGCGCCCCCGGCGGGCCCGGCGAATGGAAGGCCAGGGGCGGGCGCCGCTATCCTGCTCCCTTCGCGTCGCCGGCACCTCGGTGCCCACGACCCCCGCCCGCCTGCGGAGCGGCCTCCGGCCGCCCCCGAGTCCAGGAACCACGAACGCCATGGCCGTCCCCAAGAAGAAGACCTCCAAGGCGAAGAGCCGCAGCCGCCGGGCCTCGGCGTGGAAGCTGGAGAACCCGTCGCGCAGCACCTGCCCTCGCTGCGGTGCGGTGAAGCTGCCGCACCGGGTGTGCGGCAACTGCGGCTGGTACCACGGCCGGCAGGCCATCGAGGTCGACTGACGCCGTCCGCCCCCCGCCGGCGTAACGCCGCCGGCGTCGCGGCGGTCGGTTGCTCCCGATGAGCACCGATCCGATCCTCCCCCTCGCCGTCGACGCCATGGGCGGCGACTTCGCCCCCTCGGCCATCGTCGACGGCGCCAAGCAGGCGGCCGCCGAGCTCGGCGTCCCCGTCGTCCTGGTCGGCCGGCCCGACGAGATCGGCGACCCCGGCGACCTCGAGGTGATCGAGGCCTCCGAGGTCATCGCCATGGACGCCGACCCGGCGAAGTCGGTGCGCACCATGAAGGACTCGTCGCTGGTGCGGGCGGCCGAGGCGGTCCGCGACGGCCGGGCCTCGGCCATGATCTCGGCCGGCAACACCGGCGCCACCATGGCCAGCGCCCTGCTGCGCATGGGACGCATCAAGGGCGTGAACCGGCCCGCCATCGCCACGCCCATCCCGGTGCCCGGTGCCGACCTCCCGACGATCCTCCTCGACGCCGGCGCCAACGCCGAGTGCCAGCCCGACTGGCTGGTCCAGTTCGCCCAGATGGGTGCGGTGTACGCCCGCGACCGCTACGGCATCGCCACCCCGCGGGTGGGGCTGCTCTCCATCGGCGAGGAGCCCACCAAGGGCAACCCGCTCGTGAAGGACACGCACAAGCTGCTGGCCGAGGGCGCCTGGATCGGCGACACCGGGGCCACCTTCATCGGCAACGTCGAGGGCCGCGACATCATGTCGCCCGACGTCGACGTGGTCGTCACCGACGGCTTCACCGGCAACGTGGCGCTCAAGACCCTCGAGGGCTCGATGAGGTCGCTGGTGGGGGCGCTGCTCGCCGCCTTCGACGCCACCGACGAGGCTCGCGAGGCCGCGGCCGCCCTCATGCCGGCGCTGGCGCCCCTGTACGAGCGGCTCGACCCCGAGAGCACGGGCGGGGCCATGCTCCTCGGCGTCGACGGGGTGTGCATCATCAGCCACGGCTCGTCGTCGGCCAAGGCGGTGGTCAACGCCTGCCGGGTCGCCGCCGACCTGGTCCGGGGCGACACCGTCGGCCACCTCGCCGCCGCCATCCGCCCTGAGGCCTGACCCGCACCGGCGCCACCGCGCAGCCACGCCCCGTCCGCCCCGCCGGAGGCACGGGGGACCCCGTGGTCCCGGCATCGCGCGGTGAACGTGCTGGTCAGACCTGGTTCACAAGCGCACAAGTGGGCGCCCGCTACACTGCCCCAGGCCCTGTGCCCGGCGTGCTCGTGGGGAGCGCACCCGGCCGGTCACCCGGTGCCCCGGGGGGTCGCACCGCCACCCGTCCCGCCGACGCGGGACCCGAACCGTCCCGCCCCTCGGCCGGACCCCGACCCAGAAGGAACCAACGTGCCCGCAGAGACCCACGTCGAGCAAGGTCCCCTCGATCGCCAGCAGGTGCTCGACCTGATCCGTGACCGCCTCGCCGACATCCTCGAGATCGAGCCCGGCTCGATCAACGAGGGCGACTCGTTCGCCGACGACCTCGAGGCCGACTCGCTGGCCCTGATCGAGCTGGTGGAGGCCCTCGAGGAGGAGCTCGGCGAGCGCTCGGTCGGCTTCCGCATCGAGGACGAGGACCTCAACGACCTCAAGACGGTCCGCGACGCCGTCGACTACGTGGTCGCCAAGCTGGGGTAAGCACGCCATCGCCTCCCTGCCCCCTCCCGACCCGGCCCTCAGCGCGGGCGCCGATGACCTGGCCCACCGGCTGGGCCACGCGTTCGTCGACCGCTCGCTGTTCGAGCAGGCGCTGACCCACCGGTCCTGGTGCGCGGAGCAGGCAGGCTACGTCGACAACGAGCGCCTCGAGTTCCTGGGGGATGCCGTGCTCGGCGTGGTGGTCACCGAGCGGATCTTCCGCCGCTACCCCCACATGCCCGAGGGCGAGCTGGCCAAGCTGCGCTCGTCGGTCGTGAGCGCCGCCTCGCTGGCCGAGGTGGGAGCCGACCTCGACGTCGGCTCGGCCATGCGGCTCGGCAAGGGCGAGGAGGCCAGTGGCGGTCGCACGAAGCCGTCGATCCTCGCCGACGCCGTCGAGGCGCTCATCGGCGCGGTGTTCCTCGACGGCGGCCTCGAGGCGGGCCGGTCCGTGGTGCTCGGCCTGCTCGACGAGCAGATCACCGCCAACGCCGACGGCGGACCTGGCCAGTCCGACTTCAAGACCCAGCTCCAAGAGCTCGCGGCGCGGCTCTTCGAGCAGCTGCCCGCCTACGAGGTGCGAGACGAGGGCCCCGACCACCAGAAGCGGTTCTTCGCGGCCGTCCGCGTCGACGGCACGGTGCGCGGCGAGGGCGAGGGCCGCACCAAGAAGCAGGCCGAGCAGGCCGCAGCGCGCGACGCGTGCGAGCGGCTGCGGGCCGAGGGCGCCGAGCGCTCGGAGCGCCCGGTCGTCGCGCCCGCATCGGGACCATCCGACGCGGCCGTCGCCCGCGACGCGCCTCGGCCCGAGGGCGACGCCGCCGCCCGCACCCCCGTCGTGGCCGTGGTGGGCGGCGACGGCGGGGCCGGTCCGGCTCCCACCCCCCAACCAGCCCCCGAGCCTGGAGTCGGCGATGCCTGAGCTGCCCGAGGTCGAGACCATCCGCCGCGAGCTCGAGCGGGAGGTGGTGGGCAAGAAGATCAAGTCGGTCGAGGTCACCAACACCCGGTCGATCCGCCGGCACAACACCAAGAAGCAGTTCGTGGCCAAGCTCGACGGGGTGAAGGTCACCGGCGTCGACCGCAAGGGCAAGTACCTGCTCGTCAAGCTCGACACCGGCGATCTGCTCGTGGTGCACCTCGGCATGAGCGGCCAGCTCCTGCGGGTGGCGGCCAAGGAACCCGTGGCCAAGCACACCCACGTGGTGATCACCTTCACCCAGGGCGGCCAGCTGCGCTTCGTCGACCCCCGCACCTTCGGCGAGCTGTTCGTCACCAGCCCCGACCAGCTCACCGAGGAGGTGCCCGAGCTGGCCCACATGGGGGTCGACCCCGTCGAGGAGCCGATGTCGTGGGTCACCTTCGGGCACCTGCTGCACGCCCACAAGATGAAGCTGAAGGCGTTCCTGATGGACCAGACCATCCTGGCCGGCATCGGCAACATCTACTCCGACGAGATCCTCTTCGACGCCGGCCTGCGCTACGACCGCCAGACCGACTCGCTGTCCACCCAGGAGATCCGCCGCCTCTACCGGGCCGTGGTCGAGGTGCTCCACGACGCCATCAAGTACGGCGGCTCCACGCTGTCCGACGAGCAGTACGTCGACCTCAACGGCAAGGCCGGCGAGTACCAGGAGCACCACCAGGTCTACGACCGCGAGAAGCTCGCCTGCCGGCGGTGCCGCAGCGACATCGTCAAGGCCAAGTTCCAGAACCGCACCACCTACTTCTGCGAGCAGTGCCAGGTCTGACCCGCCGCCGGCGGGATCGGCCGTGAGCCCGCGAACCGGCAGGTCAACGGGCATTCGCGGCGGCTCCGGAGGCGCCCGCTAGGGTCGGCGCAGCCGTGCGGAGCGGCCTCGCCGCTCGCGCCCGGACCTCGCAGTCGACCCACAGCGGAGCCGAGCGGTTGTACCTCAAGACGCTGACCCTCAAGGGGTTCAAGTCCTTCGCCGACGCCACCAGCCTCGACCTCGAACCCGGGGTCACCGTGGTCGTCGGCCCCAACGGCAGCGGCAAGTCCAACGTGGTGGACGCCATCGGCTGGGTGCTCGGCGCCCAGGCCCCCTCGGCGGTGCGCTCCCAGAAGATGGACGACGTCATCTTCGCCGGCACCGCCAAGCGGTCGCCGCTCGGCCGGGCCGAGGTGAGCCTGGTCATCGACAACGCCTCGGGGATGCTGCCGATCGAGTTCAACGAGGTCACCATCACCCGCACGCTGTTCCGCACGGGTGAGAGCGAGTACGCCATCAACGGCGTGCCGTGCCGCCTCCTCGACGTCCAGGAGCTGCTGTCCGACAGCGGCGTCGGCCGACAGCAGCACGTCATCATCAGCCAGGGCCAGATCGATGCCGTCCTCAACGCCAAGCCCGAGGACCGGCGGGCCATCATCGAAGAGGCCGCCGGCGTGCTGAAGTTCCGCAAGCGCAAGGAGAAGTCCGAGCGCCGCCTGGCCGCCACCGAGACCAACCTCACCCGCCTGCAGGACCTCCTGCGCGAGGTGCGCCGCCAGCTGCGGCCCCTCGAGCGCCAGGCCGAGGCCGCCCGCCGCCACGGCGACCTGCTGGCCGAGCTCACCGCCCTGCGCACCCACGTCGCCGGCCGCGAGCTGGCCGCCCTCAAGGCCCGCCTCGAGCAGTCGGCCCAGCGCCGTCGCGAGCTCACCGAGCGCGAGCAGGCCCTGCAGCGGTCCCTGGCCGACCTCGACGCCCAGGTCATGGCCACCGAGGCCCAGCTGTCGGCCATGGGCGGCGACGACCTCGGCGACGACCTCGCCGCCTTCGAGTCGCTGTTCGAGAAGGCCCGCGGCCTGGTGAACGTGCTCACCGAGCGCCGCCGCGGCATCGAGCGCGACCGTGGCGCGTTCATCGACCAGGCCGTCGTCGCCACCCTCGAGGCCGAGGCCGCCCAGCTCGCCGCCGAGCTGGTCGAGGTCGAGGCCGAGGCCGCCGAGCTCGAGCCGCGGGTGGCCGAGCTGGCCACCGCCGAGGCCGCCCTGGCCGCCGCCCGCGAGCGGTTCGAGGCCGACTGGGCCGAGGGCGTGGTGGCGCCGAGCGGTGAGGCCGCCGAGGTCCGGGGCGAGCTCGTCGCGCTCCGGGCCGCCCTCGAGCGGGGCGAGGCCGAGCTGGCCCGAGTGGCCGCGCGGCGGGCCGCCACCCACGACAAGGCGGAGCGCCTGGGTGCCGAGGCCGAGCGCCTCCGGGGCGAGCTGGCCGCGGCCGAGCAGTCCGAGCTGCCCCTCGTCGAATCCCTCGACGGCGCCGAGCAGTGGCGGGCCGACGCCGAGACGGCCGTCGAGGCCGCCGACCAGGCCCTGCGTGACGCGCAGGCCGAGCACCACGCCTGGAGCGCCCGGGTCGAGGCCCTGGCGCTCGCCCTGGACGAGGCCCGGGCCCGAGCCGGTGCCGAGCAGCTGGCCGCCGTCGACGGCGTGCTCGGCACCCTGCTCGACCTCGTCGAGGTCGACGAGGGCTGGGAGCCCGCCTTCGAGGCCGCCGCTGGTGAGGCGTTGGCTGCCGTGGTGGTCGACGGCGTCGACGCCGGTCGTCGGGCGCTGGCCTCGCTGGCCGAGGGCGAGGTGGCGGGCGCGGTCCTCGCCCTGCGGTCTTCGTCGGTCCCGGTGGCACCGCCGCCGGTGGGCGAGCCGGTTCGCGGCCACGTGCGCGCCACCCGACCCGGGGTCGACGGCCTGCTCGACCTGCTGGTGGGCGCGGCCGTCGTCGTCGACGGGGGCTGGGCCGCCGCCGTCGACGCCACCCTGGCCCACCCTGCTGCCGTGGTCGTCACGCGCGGCGGCGACCGGTTCGGGGCCACCGGCTGGCGGCTGGGCGCCGCCGGCGCCGGGGCCACCGGTGCCGCCCTCGAGGAGGCCCGTCACCGCGCCGCCGACGCTGCCGCCGCCGTCGAGGTCGGCCGCCGCCGGGCCAGCGAGGCCCGCCACGCCCTCGACGAGGCTCGCAAGGCCGAGCAGGAGCTCTCCCGCCAGCTCGACGACAACGACGGGCTGCTCAGCGCCGCGGGCGACGGGCTGCAGCGGGTCGAGACCGAGCGCCGCGACGCCCTCACCGAGGCCGAGGCCCTGCAGTCCCACCTCGACGAGCTGGCCGAGCGGGTCGAGCGCGAGCGCGGCCGGGTGGCCGAGCTCGAGCAGACGCTGCCCGTCCTCGAGGCCGCCGAGTCCGAGACCCTCGAGAAGGGCCGGGCCATCAGCCAGGCCCGCACCGCCCTCGACGAGCAGGCCGCCGAGGTCGGGGCCCTGCGCACCGACCTCGAGGTCCGTGCCGCCGGGGTCACCGACCGCCGCCAGTTCCTGCAGCGGCGCTTGGCCGAGGTCGAGCAGCGCCTCGAGCGCCACGCCCACGAGCGCGACGAGGTCGAGCGCCGCCGGCAGGAGCTGGATGCCAAGCTGGTCGCCGTCGATCGCCTGTCGGCCTTCACCAACGAGCGGGTCGCCGAGGTCGAGGCCGTCCTCACCGACCTGCGCGAGCGCCGCCGCCGCCAGTCCGAGGCCGCGCGCGAGGTCTCGGTGCGCCTCGACGACCTCCGCCGCCGACGGGCCGCCGACGAGAAGGGCCTGGCCGAGGTGCGCGAGCGGCTCGGGCGCACCGAGATCGACGACGCCGAGACCCGCCTGCGCATCGAGACCATCACCGAGGCCCTTCGCAGCGAGCTCGACTGCGAACCGGCCGTCGCGATCGAGGCCGAGTGCCCGCCGCTGCCCGAGGGGACCAACCCGAAGGCGCGGATCCGCGAGCTCGAGCGCGAGCTGCGGATCATGGGGCCCATCAACCCGCTCGCCCTCGAGGAGTTCGAGGCCCTGCAGGAGCGCCACACCTTCCTGCAGCAGCAGCTCGACGACGTCAAGGAGTCCCGCCGCGAGCTGGCCAAGATCATCAAGGCCATCGACGAGGAGATCGTCTCGGTCTTCGCGTCGGCCTTCGCCGACGTGTCGCAGAACTTCGAGCACCTCTTCACGACGCTGTTCCCCGGTGGAACCGGCCGCTTGCGCCTGACCGAGCCCGACCGCCTGCTCGAGACCGGCATCGAGATCGAGGCCAAGCCGTCGGGCAAGAACGTCAAGAAGCTCTCGCTGCTGTCGGGCGGCGAGCGGTCGCTGACGGCGCTGGCCTACCTGTTCGCCGTGTTCCGCAGCCGGCCCTCGCCCTTCTACGTCATGGACGAGGTCGAGGCTGCCCTCGACGACGTGAACCTGCACCGCTTCCTCGGGCTGGTCGAGGAGTTCCGCCACGACGCCCAGCTGCTCATCGTGAGCCACCAGAAGCGCACCATGGAGGCGGCCGACTGCCTCTACGGCGTGACCATGCAGCCCGGCGGCTCGTCCCGGGTGGTCAGCGAGAAGGTGTCGACGGCGGCGGCCCACGCCAACCCCGCGGCCAACGCCTCGCAGAACTGAGCGCCCCACCCGCCTCACGCAGCGAACCCGCCCCGACGGTGGCCGGGACGGGCTCGGTGCAGGACCAGGTGGCGGTTCGGGTCAGGGCAGCCGGCTGAACCAGACCAGCGACATCCCGCTGGTGATCAGCAGGAGCGCCAGCGCTCCACCGATGAACCAGCTCGACACCTCGCGCTCCTCGGTCGTGTAGCCCACCGAGGAGCCGATGTCGGCGTAGACGTCCCGCAGCTCGCCCTCGGTGGCGGCGCTGAAGGCCCGACCCTGGGTCGTGTCGGCGATGTCCTTGAGGGCCTCGCGGTCGACCCGGACCGACACCGTGCGGCTCTCGCCCGGCACCTGGATCCGGCCGTCGTCGGTGCCGAAGGCGATGGTCGACACCGGCACGCCGGCGTCGACGGCGGCCTTGGACGCCACCTCGTTCGGGCGACCGTCGGTGGTGGCGCCGTCGGACATCACGAGGATGCGGGCCGGGGGCTTGGTGCCCTCCTGGTCCGGGGGCACCTGGTTGAGGGCGTCGAGGCTGGCGAAGATGGCCTCGCCGATGGCCGTGCGCTCGCCGAGCTGGAGGTTCTGGATGCCGGTCTTGAGGCGGGCCCGGTCGGTGGTGGGTGGCACCTTCAGCGTGGCGTTGCCGTTGAAGGCCACCAGGCCGACGTTGATCTTCGGCGGCAGGATGTCGAGGAACGACGACGCGGCTGCCTTGGCGGCTTCGATGCGGGTCGGGGCCACGTCGTCGGCCTCCATCGACAGCGAGGTGTCGATGGCGAGGATGATGGTGGCCCGCTCGCGGGGCACCTGCTCCTCACGGGTGGGTCGGGCGAAGCCGACGACCAGCACGGCCGTGGCCACGAGGAAGAACGCCGCGGGCAGGTGGCGTCGCCACCCCGGGCGCTTCGGCGCCACCGCCGAGAGCAGCGCCAGGTTGGTGAACCGCACGGCATAGGTGCGGCGGCGGGCCTGCAGCACGAGGTACAGGACCGCCAGCAGCGCGACCGCCCCGAGGAGCAGCAGGCGTTGGGGTTCGAGGAAGTTCATGGGGTGGTCCTCGCTCGGGGAGCGGTGGTGGGGGAGGAGAGCGGGGCGGGGCGGCTCATGGCCTGACCCGGGCCAGGGCGTCGATGCGCTCGCGGCGCCACGCGACGAAGCGGACGAGGTCGAGCAGCCAGTCGCGGTCGGTGCGCAGCACGAGGTGGTCGGCACCGGCCCGGCGGATCGACGCCGCCACCTGGGCTCGTTGCTGGGCGGCGGCCGCTGCGAAGCGCTGGCGGACGTCCTTGTCGGAGGTCTGCACCTCGAACACCTGCCCCGACTCGGGGTCGACGAGGTCGATGACGCCGAGGTCGGGCAGCTCGAGCTCGCGTGGGTCGATGATCTCGATGGCGAGGGTCTCGTGCCGGCCGGCCAGCCCGCGCAGCGGCAGCTCCCACCCGGGCGGCGACAGGAAGTCGGAGATGACCACGGCCAGGCCCCGGCGCTGCATGGTGGAGCCCATGCGGCGCAGGCCGAGCGCCAGGTCGGCCGATCCCTCGGCGGGGTGCTGGGCCGCCTTCACCACGCGGTGCAGCAGCGCCTGGAGGTTGGTGCGGCCGGTGCGGGCGGGGATGGTGTCCATCCGGTCGCCCTCGATGGTGACCGCGCCCATGCGGTTGCCGGTGCGCTGGGTGAGGAAGCCGAGGGCGGCCACGGCGGCGACGGCGAGGTCGCGCTTCTCGCAGTCGGCGGTGCCGAAGCCGAGGCTGGCGGTGAGGTCGACGAGGGCCCACGTCTCGAGCTCGCGGTCGGCGATGGTCTCGCGGACGTGCGGGTCGAGCATCCGGGCGGTGACGTTCCAGTCGATGCGCCGCACGTCGTCGCCGGCCCGGTACTGGCGTGTCTCGCCCAGCTCGGAGCCGTGGCCGGGGACGAGGCCGCGGTAGTCGCCCTGCAGCATCCCGTCGAGGCGTCGCGTCACGCTGAGCTCGAGCCGCCGCAGCACCTCGGCTGTCGGGCCGATGGCGACGCTGGGCGGGCGGTTCGAGACACCCCGCAGCTCGGCGTTGCGGGCGTGGTCCGCAGGTGCGGCCGGCGAACGGCGCTGGCTCATGCGGTGGGCTGGGCCCAGGAGCCGGGCACGGCCTGGCGCTCGGTGCCGGCGGCCGAGACCAGGGCGGGGTCTTGGGACGGGGCCAGCCGCGGGGCGGGGACGGTGGACAGGAGCCGGGTGAGGATCTGCTCGACGTTGAGCCCCTGGGCCAGGGCCTCGTAGGACAGCACGAGGCGGTGCCGCAGCACGTCGGGGGCGATGTCGTAGACGTCCTGGGGCAGGGCGTAGGACCGGCCCCGCAGCAGGGCCAGGGCCCGCGCCCCGGCGACCAGGCCGAGGCTGGCGCGGGGGCTGGCGCCGAAGGAGATGAGGTCGGCCAGCTCGGGCAGGTTGTGGGCGGCCGGCTCGCGGGTGGCCAGCACGAGGTTCACCGCGTAGTCGACGACGCCGTGGTCGACGTAGACGTCGTCGGTGGCCCGCTGGAGCGCGACCAGGTCGTCGAGGCTGAGCACCTGGGTGGCGTGGGGCGGCCGCACGCCCATGCGGTGCACGATCTCGAGCTCCTCGACCGGACTGGGGTAGCCGATGACGACCTTCATCAGGAACCGGTCGCGCTGGGCCTCGGGCAGCGGGTACACGCCCTCCTGCTCGATGGGGTTCTGGGTTGCCATCACGAGGAAGGGCTCGGGAACGGGGAACGTCTGGCCGCCGATGGACACGTGGTGCTCGGCCATGACCTCGAGCAGGGCCGACTGGACCTTGGCTGGGGCGCGGTTGATCTCGTCGGCCAGCACGAAGTTGGCGAAGATCGGGCCCAGCTCGATGTCGAACTGCTCGGAGGACTGGCGGTAGATCCGGGTGCCGGTGAGGTCGGCGGGCAGCAGGTCGGGGGTGAACTGCAGGCGGGTGAACGAGCCGCCGACCACCGTGGACAGGGTCTCGACCGCCAGCGTCTTGGCCAGGCCGGGCACGCCCTCGAGGAGCACGTGGCCCCCGGAGAGGAGGCAGACGAACAGCCGCTCGATGGCGCGGTCCTGGCCGACGATGACCTTCTTCATCTCGAACAGCGCCTGCTCGAGCTTGGCCACGTCGGGGGGCGCTCCCGTGGAGGCGGTCGGGCCGCCGGCCGGCGCCGCCGGGGCCCCGTGCGGAGCCGCCCAGGCCTCGGGGGCGGGTGGGGGCGGGGTGACGCCCGGGCCGCCGGGAGGCGGCGGGGTGGTCGCTCCGGTGGGGGCGAGACCGTCGGCGGGGTTGTCCATGGGGTCGGCTCCTGCGCGTGCGAGGGGGTGGGCCCGGTCCGGGCCGTCGGGCGAGTGGACCACGACGAGGTGAAGGCCAAGATAAAGCCTGCCCCCTCGAAGGCGGCGGTGCTCGTGAGAACGGTGGGGACCGGTCCCCCGGCCAGGGTCGGTCGGGCCGACGGTCCGCGAAGCACCGGGCCGTCTCGCGCCGGCCCGGTGCGGTTCGCTGGTGCGCCCCACCGGTAGCGTGGCGGCCGATGCGACTGCTGGTGGTGGACGACGAGGTCGACCTGGCCGACGCGGTGGCCCGCGGCCTGCGGCGCGAGGGGTACGCCGTCGATGTGGCAAACGACGGGGTCGAGGCGCTCGAGAAGCTGGCGATCAACGAGTACGACCTCGTGTGCCTCGATATCACCATGCCCGAGGTCGACGGCCGCGAGGTGTGCCGCCGGCTGCGCGACGACCCCGCCGTCGACCCGAAGCCCCGCGTGCTCATGCTGACCGCTCGCGATTCGCTCGAGGATCGCGTCGCCGGCCTCGACGACGGTGCCGACGACTACCTCGTCAAGCCGTTCGCCTTCCCCGAGCTGTCGGCCCGCGTCCGCTCGCTGCTGCGCCGCGACGCCGGTTCGTCCACGGCCGTGCTGCAGGTGGGCGAGCTGCGCCTCGACACCGCCCGCCACGAGGCTGCCCGGGCCGACGTCCACCTCGACCTCACGGCCAAGGAGTTCGCCCTCCTGCGGTACTTCATGTCCAACCCGGGCCGGGTCCTCTCCCAGGAGACGCTGCTCGAGCACGTCTGGGACGAGAACGCCGACCCGTTCACGAACACCGTGCGGGTGACGGTCGGGACGCTGCGCCGCAAGATCGGCGACCCGCCGCTCATCGAGACGGTGATCGGCAGCGGCTACCGGCTCCTCGACACCCCGCCGCCGGACGGGATCGGCTCGTGAGCGAGAGCGGCCCGGCACCGGGCCCGGCCGACGTGACGCCGGACGGGCCGCCCGGGCCCGCCCCCAGCCCGGGGTCGATCACCGTCGAGCTCCCGGTGCCGCGCCGCTCGGTCCAAGCGGCCCGGCGGATGCCGAGCTGGATGGGCTCGATCCGGTTCCGGCTCACCGTCATCTACTCGAGCGTGCTGTTCGGCCTCGCCGCCATCCTCCTCGGCGCCATCTACCTCGGCGCCGCCCGCACGCTCGACGAGCAAGAGGTGTACCAGTCCGTCGACGTGCGCGTGCTCACGCCGCAGGGGCCCGTCACCATCGACCGCTTCTACATCCGCAACATCGAGCAGCTGGCCAACCAACGGGCCCTGGAGGCCCTGCGCCAGTACACGTTCGCCGGCCTGTCGGTGCTGTTCCTCTCCAGCCTCGGCGTCGGTTGGATCGTCGCCGGTCGGGTGCTCAGGCCCATCGAGCAGATCACCGAGGTCGCCCGCGACATCTCGGCCACCGACCTGTCACGACGGATCGAGCTGGGCGGTCCCCACGACGAGCTGCGCGACCTCGCCGACACCTTCGACGACATGCTCGAGCGCATCGACGACGCCTTCGAGGAGCAGCGGCGCTTCATCCACGAGGCGTCCCACGAGCTGCGCAACCCGTTGGCCGTCATCCGCACGAACATCGAGGTCACGCTCAGCGATCCCGGGGCCGACCCCGACGAGCTGCGTCGCACGCTCGAGGTGGTCGACCGCTCGACCGAGCGCATGTCCCGGCTGGTCGACGACCTCCTGGTGTACGCCCGCAAGGGCACGACCTCCCGGGAGAAGGCCCCGGTGGATGCCTCGACGCTGGTGGTCGAGGCCGTCGACGAGTTCCGTGCCCCCGCCGAGGCGCGATCGCTCATGGTGGCGGGCGCCGCCCCGGCCGGGCTGTGGGTGCTCGCCGACCGCCACGCCCTGAAGCAGGCGCTGGCCAACCTGCTCGCCAACGCCGTGCGCCTGGCTCCCGAGGGGACCACCGTCCGCGTCACCGCCGGCCGCCAGGACCCGTGGGTGTGGCTGGCGGTGCAGGACCAGGGCCCGGGCATCGCCGCCGACGACCAGGACCGCGTCTTCCAGCGCTTCTACCGCGGTGACGGCAAGGCGGGTCGAGAAGAGGGGCGCAGCGGCCTCGGCCTGACCATCGTGCGCCAGATCGCCCAGGCCCACGGCGGCACGGTGAAGCTGGTGTCCGAGCCGGGTCGCGGGTCGGCGTTCGCGCTCTGGCTGCCCGCCATGGCGGTGCCGCCCGTCGGCGGGCCCGCGCCGACCGCCGCGCCCCTCACCGCAAGCTGACGGTGCCCCGCGGCGCACACGCGTCGCCGACGCCCTGACGCCGACGCCCTGACATCGCTGCCCGTCAGCGCGCCTGTCCACGGACCCGTCGATCGGTCCAGCCGCTTTACGCGTGCTTTCCGGGGGCGTCCGTACCGTGCGCCGCAGATCCCCACCCGCCATCGACCTCCGGACGGACAACGATGACCGCTCCCACCTGGGACCCGCAGACCGCCGACCCCGCCGCCTGGGACGCCGCTCCCGGCCCGACCCCGCCGACCACGTCGGCCGGTGGTCCCGCGACGGCATCGGGGCCCTTCGGCCCGGCCGCCACGGCCTGGTTCGACGGCGAGCCCCGCACGACCACCCGTCCTCCGCACGACCCGTTCTCGGCGTCCCCCGGGGCGCCGACGCCACCGCCCCCACCCCCGTTGTCCTCCTCTCCTCCTCCCACCCGGCACGGGGGTGGGGGGCGCGTGGCCCTCGCTCTGCTCGCGGCCGCCGGCCTCCTCGGCACCGGCTGGTTCGGCGCCAAGGCGCTGTCGAACCCGACGCCGACCGCCCCGGCGGCGGCGGTGGCCCAGCCCGCCGCCCAGCCCGGTCAGGCCACCCCGCCGGTGGCCGCCGATGCCGACGAGCCGGCGGAGGCGGTCGCGGCCGCCCTCGGCCCGGCGGTCGTGCAGATCGAGCGGGGCGACGGCCTCGGCTCGGGCATCATCTACGACGCCAGCGGCCTCGTCATCACCAACGCCCACGTGGTCGGCGACGCCACCGACGTGAACGTGCGGCTCACCGACGGCACCAAGCTGTCGGGCACCGTCGTCGGGCGCGACCCGTCCTCGGACGTGGCCGTGGTCAAGGTGGACGGCAACGGCAAGCTCGCGGTGGCCCGCCTGTCGACCGACGGCGTCCGCGTCGGCCAGTCGGTCTACGCCCTCGGCAGCCCGTTCGGCCTCCAGTCGACCGTCACCGCCGGCATCGTCAGCGCCGTCGACCGCCCCGTCGACGGCGAGCAGGGCGTGGCCATCAACATGATCCAGACCGACGCGCCCATCAACCCCGGCAACTCCGGTGGTGCCCTCGCCAACCGCAAGGGCGAGATCGTCGGCATCAACACGGCGATCTTCTCCGAGAAGGGCGAGAACAACGGCATCGGGTTCTCCATCCCGATCGCCACCGCCAAGTCGGTCGCCGACAAGATCGTGTCGGGCCAGTCGCTCGCCAAGGGCTACCTCGGTGTGAGCACCTCGACCCCGACCGACGGCAGCGCCGGTGCGGTGGTGGCCCAGGTGGCCGACGGCACGCCGGCGGCCGAGGCGGGCTTCCAGAAGGGCGACGTGATCACCGGCATCGACGGCCAGTCGGTCTCGTCGAGCCAGGACCTGTCGGCCCGCATCCTCGCCAAGGCGCCCGGCGACACCGTCACCCTCACCGTCGAGCGTGACGGCAGCACCGAGGACGTCCAGGTCACCCTCGGCACCCGACCCCAGTCCAGCTCGTCGAGCCAGGGCCAGGGCTCCCAGGGCGGCAGCGGCAGCCAGAACGGCGGCAGCGGCTCAGGCAGCACCTCGCCCCGCGGCGGCTCCGGCAGCCAGGGCGGCAGCGGCAGCCAGAACGGCAGCGGAGGTCTGCGCCAGGGTCGCTGATCACCCAGATCGCGGCGGGGCAGCGTCGCCCTGCCCCGGAACCGTGGTGTGACGGGGGCCGTCACTAGTGAAGGGGGTCACGGTCCCCCGAGCACCACGGGAGCTCCCAGCCGGCACGGGCACGTCACCTCGGTGGCGTGCCCGTGCTGGGGTTTTCGGACAGGACGTCGGGCCCGGCGCCCGGAGGGATGGGCCGCAGGGGCCCACTAGGCTCCCGGCCCGATGACCTTCCTGATCCTCATCGTCGTGCTCGCCGTCGTGATCGGGGTGAGCGCCGGCCTCGTCGTGGCCCGTCGCCGCAACCGCTCGTCGCTCGAGCCGCCGCCCGACGCCCCCAAGCTGACCGACGACGTCCGCAAGGACGTCGAGGAGCGCAAGCAGGCCTTCCTCGAGCGCCTCGAGCAGGAGGAGGCCGAGGCCGGCGGGGAGGGCGATGCGACGCTCACCGAGGCCGCGGCGGCGGTCGTCGAGGCCGAGCCGGCCGAGCCCGAGGTCCCCGTCGAGGAGGCCGGGGCACCCGCGCCCTCGGTCGAGGCCGAGGAGCCGGCCGCCAAGCCCCGGTTCCGGGACCGCCTGGCCAAGGCCCGGGACAAGCTCAAGGGCACCTTCGGCTCGCTGCGCCGGGCCAAGATCGACGACGACACCTGGGAGGAGCTCGAGTACGCCCTCATCGGTGCCGACGTCGGCATCGAGCCCACCCAGGAGCTGCTCGAGCACCTCAAGGAGCGGGTGGCGGCCGAGGGCCTCACCGAGGGCGGCCAGCTGCTGGACGCCCTCAAGGACGAGATGAAGCAGCGCCTCGCCGGCTTCGACCTCTCGCTGCACTACGCCGACCAGGCACCGTCGGTGTGGCTGTTCGTCGGCGTCAACGGCGTGGGCAAGACCACCACCATCGGCAAGCTGTCCAAGCGCGAGGTCCTCGAGGGCAAGCACGTGGTGATGGCCGCCGGCGACACCTTCCGGGCCGCCGCCGCCGAGCAGCTCGAGACCTGGGCCGAGCGCACCGGCGCCGACATCATCCGTGGCTCCGAAGGCGGTGACCCCAGCGCCGTGATCTTCGACGCCATCGAGAGCGCGTCGGCCAAGGGCGCCGACCTCGTGCTGGCCGACACCGCCGGCCGCCTCCACACCAAGGTCAACCTCATGGAGGAGCTGCGCAAGGTCCGCCGGGTGGCCGACAAGGGCGACGGCACGGTCACCGAGGTGCTGCTCGTGCTCGACGCCACGACCGGCCAGAACGGCCTGCGCCAGGCCGAGCAGTTCACCGAGGCGGTCGAGCTCACCGGTGTGGTGCTCACCAAGCTCGACGGCTCGGCCAAGGGCGGCATCATCTTCGCCATCCAGTCCCAGCTCGGCATCCCGGTGAAGCTGGTCGGCCTGGGCGAGACCGCCGACGACCTCGTGCCCTTCGACGCCGACGAGTTCGTCGACGCCCTGTTCGCCGACGACGGCGCCTGACCCGGAGGTCCTGCGATGGAGGAGAAGGCCGGCGTGGTGCGGTTCGCGCTGCGGGTGCTGCTCGTGCTCCCGGTGAAGCTGCTGGCCGGGGTGGTCGAGACGGCCTTCCGGGCCGGCGTCACGGTGGGCAAGGTCCCGGCTCGGGCCAGCCGTCGCGCCGTGCGGATCGCCGGGGTCAAGGGCGTCGTGCTGTTCGTGCTCGGTGCCGTGGTCGCGGTGCTGGTCACCCCGGTCACCGGTCGCCAGCTCCGGTCCCGGCTGTTCGCGCTGGCCGCCGGCGGCGGCAGGCCGAGCGACGCCGACCTCGAGGCGGCGGTGGTCGCCGAGCTGGGCCACGCCCCGCGCACCTGGCACCTCGACCAGCCCGACGTGCGGGTCCGCCAGGGCGTCGTCACGCTGTCCGGTGCCGTCCCCCACGACACCGCACGCGACGAGCTGGTCACCGTGGCCGGGGGCATCCCCGGTGTCGTCGACGTCGACGACCAGCTCCGGGTCGACGCCGCCGCCGCAATCGACCTCACCGACGACTCCGACGCCTGACGGCACCGACCGCCGGCTTCCGAGTCAGCGGGCCCGACCGACGAACTGGCGGGCACCGGTGTCGAGGACCCAGTCGTGACCGTGGCGCACGATCGGGGAAGCGACGCGGGCGGCGGCGCGCAGGACGGGGTGGCGGGGAGCGAGCGCGGAGACCAAGCAGGCCTCACACCCGGGAGGACCTCCCCACGGCGACGGTGCGTCCGGCAGGTCGTCGAGGCGCAGGGTGGCCGAGCCGCAGATGTCACCCCCGATGTCGGCGACCACCCGGCGGTGCTCGTCGACCTCGCGGAGGGCGACGGTGAAGGCGAGGGAGTAGGGGAGCGGGGGCTGCACGGTGACGCGCCAGACGTCGCCGGCGACCAGGCCCCGGCCCTCGAAGCTGCGCAACCACGGCCACCAGCGGGGGTACTGGTCGACGGCGGCGATGGCCGTCCAGAGCTCCGCTCGGGTCATCTCGAACCGGAACCGGCGCTCGGACCGCAGCTGCACGACGTCGGACCTACCCAGGCGCTGCCGTGCTCCCGCCCCAGCGGCCTCCGGTAGGATCGCGGGCCTCATGTTCGAAGCACTCTCCGACCGGCTCGACGGCATCTTCGGGCGCATCCGCGGCAAGGGCCGCCTCTCCGAAGACGACATCGACGAGGTCCTCCGCGAGATCCGCCTCGCCCTGCTCGAGGCCGACGTCAACTTCAAGGTGGTCAAGGGCTTCATCTCCCGGGTCAAGGACGACCTGGTCGGCGAAGAGCTCAACAAGGCGCTGCGGCCCGACCAGCAGGTCATCAAGGCCGTCCACGACGAGCTGGTCAACACCCTCGGTGGCGAGACGCTCAAGATCACCTACGCGTCCAAGCCGCCCACCGTGGTGCTCATGGCCGGCCTGCAGGGCTCGGGCAAGACCACCACGTCGGCCAAGCTCGCCCGCTGGTTCAAGAAGCAGGGGCGCAACCCCCTGCTGGTGGGTGCCGACCTGCAGCGCCCGGCTGCCGTCGAGCAGCTGCGCACGCTCGGCCGCCAGGTCGAGGTGCCGGTGTTCTCCGAGCCCTCCGACCCGGTCGAGGTGTCGCGGGCCGCCATGGCCGAGGCCAAGCGCCTGGGCCGCGACGTCGTCATCGTCGACACCGCCGGCCGCCTCGCCATCGACGCCGAGCTCATGGAGCAGGTGCGCCAGATCAGCGAGGTCACCCAGCCCCACTACACGTTCCTGGTCATCGACGCCATGACCGGCCAGGACGCCGTGAACACCGCCGAGGCCTTCCACGAGACCCTGGCCCTCGACGGCGTCATCCTGACCAAGCTCGACGGCGACGCCCGCGGCGGCGCCGCCCTGTCGGTCAAGGAGGTCGTCGGCCGTCCCATCGCCTTCGCCTCCACCGGCGAGAAGCTGAAGGACTTCGACCAGTTCCACCCCGAGCGGCTGGCCGGCCGGATCCTCGGGATGGGCGACGTG